>CAVVUS010000011.1:0-519980 GCA_963751345.1 uncultured Chloroflexia bacterium | reverse complement strand
TCATCGGCGCGGCAGTCTTGATCGCAAGAAGAGTAATTCGGCCGGCTAGCTGATAGCTAACAGCTCTCAGCGAAAAAGCAGGAGTAAGGAGTAAGGAGTAAGAGTAGAGCGCGCTACAAGGCCTACTCCCTACTTCCTACTCCCCTTGCTGACCGCTGATAGCTGAAAGCTCATTCTTACCGCTTCCCAAAGGAGACGCTCCCATGCCCTGGCCCCAAGCGCTGATCCGCCTGCAGCAGATTGACCTAGAGATGGAGGAGCACCAGGAGCGGTTAGGCGAGATCGCGCTGGAGCTCCAGGAGGACGCAGAACTTGCGCGGGCCCGGCGCCTGGCGCAGCAAGCCGACGCCGCGGTGGAGGCTGCCCGGCACACCCAGCACGAGCTGGAGTTCGAGCTCGGGCAGGCGCAGGTCAAGCGCGTCCCGCGAGGAGCAGAACCTCTACAGCGGGCGGATCGTCAACAGCCGCGAGCTGCAGGACCTCCAGGCCGAGCTGGAGTCGCTCAAGCGCCGCGTTGCCACGCTGGAGGACGAGGTGCTGGAGGCGATGATCGAGCGCGAGGAGACCGACCTGGCGGCCAAGGCGGCGGCCGCCCGCGTCGTCGCGCTGGAACAGCGCGGGGAGGACCTGCACGCCAGACTGCTGGCGGAGCGTGCCAAGCTCGAGACCCGCATCGAGGGGCTGGCGCGGGAGCGGGAGGCCACCGCGGCCGAGATCCCGCCCGCGATGCTCGACACCTACGGCTACCTGCGGGAGCGCACCGGCCACCTGCCGGTCGCGCAGCTCAGGGCCGGCACCTGCAGCATCTGCGGCACCGAAGTCCTCCGTCCCACGCGCGTCAAGGTCGAGCGCGGCCAGGAGGCGTACTGCGACAGTTGCAGACGGCTGCTGGTGATGGGATGAGGGCATGGAGCTTCCCACGCCGTGTCATTCGCCATGAACAGAAACACGCCCCTTGCGGGGCGTGTTTCTGCGAAAGGAGGGTAACCAACAGCGTGATGATCAAAGGGGGCGGGACCCTTTATCACACGCCAAGACCATTGTACTATTATAACCATTCTCCTGCAATATGAAAAATGACATAGCGCATGTATGGGATAAAGTCACAGAGGACACAAGCGCGAGATGCTCACTCATGTGATAGGCAGCGGTTCTGGGATGGCACATCTAGCATCTCCGCTCCGGAAAATGCACTAAGTTGGCAGGCATCGGCAGACTGCTGTTCGCATCAAATCTCCATATCGACAGTGACCGGGAGTCGCGAAGGTAGTGTACCGGATATGTGCGTATCAGCGTCAAGCGTGGCCACAGCGCAGATTCGACTCGAAATTCATCGCCCTCTAGGAGAATCACCCAGACTGGTCCGGCTTCACTCAGACTCGTGAGCGTTGAGACCTCGACATCTTCTAGGAGGGGCACCGCGTGGAAGCTTCCCGTCAAAGCCACAGTACCAGCCAGTCGCCCTGCCAATATGGCGCCATCGGGAAGTGCTAACGAGAGATCCGATGACGCATTCGATAAGTCAGGCCTACTCATAGCCACACCGGCAGTATAGAGGATGCCCTGAAGCAGGAACTGAACGGTCAGCAAGACCAGGAATGGTATCCGACGGTAGCGGACAGACGCCATCACCCAAGTATCACGTTGTAGATTCAAGAGCCAGAACAGAAACAGCGGTAGTGGCACTCCTAGCAGAGGAACCCACCCTTGCCATCTACCGAGAACCGACACAGGCGAGAAAACCTGCATCAGCAGCCAGATGCCGAATCCCAATGACACGGCAAGACGATGCGCGTGTGAAGCGGCGGGAAAAGGTCTGCCTTCCCAAAGACGCCGCATTCCAGATATCGAGAGAAGCACTAGTGGTGGTGACACAAAGTGAAAATAGCGAGCCGGACCATATTTGAATGCACAAGCGCCCAGAAGCGCTATAACAAACCAGGGCAAGGCACACCAACGCGGTTGTAGGTGCACTCCTAACCCATCGGCTGGGCCGAAGAAGACAAGCAACAAGATCCAGACTCGCAAAAATCAATATGGGAACCTGGTTAGGGAAGAACCGGGCCGCGATGCCGGCCCACCAGATCTGCTGGAGTACGCCGAGGGGATCAGCAAGGCCCATAGTCTTGTCAACAATCCTAGGTGGAACATCAGCTACGCGCGCAATCGATGCGCCGGGAACTAAGCAAGCCCGCCAGACGAAGACCACGAGCGCTAGCCCCAGGGCAAATGGAATCACCATATGCCGACGTCTTAGGAGGTACATCGCTAGAAGGGCCGGAGCCAACGCCAGCGCATGGAGCTTGAACCCCATAGCCAGTATCCCCACAAGACATCCTACTAAGAAGCCCTGCCACCTTCTGTCTGCTATGATGCCCAAACAGGCGCAGCATGTAAGCAAGGCGATAAGGATCCCTTCCGTGAGGAGTAGTCGGTCAAAGACCACATAGAGAAAGCCTGTACCGGCCAATCCATATGTCAGTTGAGCTCCGTACTTCGGCCAAATAGTCCAGCCCATCCACCCAAGTACCGACAATCCGATCATGCCGCAGAAAGCGGTGAGCCACCTACCTGCGATTTTGCTTACGCCAAAGTGCTGGAACACGCCGCAGAGCATGATCTGATGGAGAGAGCGCCCGCCAACGAAAGCAAGGGAACCACAACCATTGCCGCTCTCAATAGCCTGAATCACAGGATGAGCGATCGTGCCCTCGTCTGTCCAGGGAGCCTCATCACGAATCAGGTCCGCGGGAGGGGGATCGGTGTCTAGCCTCCACATACGCATCGCGAAGGCCAGCAGGAGCAACAAGATGGAAACCCGACGAGATCCGCTCACAGCCGGCCCCGTATCAACACAGCCAATTGATAGAGCTACGGTCTCTAATCGTCGAGAGACCGTGGTTCCTTAGAGACAGTATGCTCAGATGCGCCATTGTGCAACCCCTGCAGTGTAAGCTAAACTTGCCACTATTGTCTCTCTACCCGCTGCGTGTCAAACGTAACGCAGTTGGACAAAGTACAGCCATAGTCTGCCATGAGCACTGCCTCTGGGGTGCAGACTCATACTGCCATCTGGTGTGTGTCAAAGTCATTGGCACACAGGGTATCCTACCTCATTCGTCAGTCAAAGTGCATGACAGACTCTAGGCGACGTGCGTCGGGTTCACCGACGACACGGCCAACGCGATGAGTCTCACTGGCTGAGTCCTGGCTCGACGATGTCTCAGGCAGCCCATCCTTTCCAGCCCATATAGTAGCAGTACGAAACACAGGCTCAAACCGCCAATTAGCGCGGCAACTGCGCGACGGGCCTCGCTCTGTATACCTTGAGCTACCCAAGAAAAACCGGAAACGCAAGAAGCAGATGCCGCAGAAGCCCCATATATGGATGCGTCGGCCCCGTATGTAGAGAAAAGCTCACCAGCGCCATAGACATCGTGTATAGTCTATACTCACTGCGCAGATGCCGCCAGGTCAGACCAACATCACGAGAAAGACCGTGGCCCACGTCAGGTTGACGACGATGTCGACATCTGGGGCGCTGAGCAACTTGGCGAATCCCCTCGCCAACGCCGTCCACGGTGCCACGAAGGCCTGACACTGGCACTACCTGGTACGAGTCAGCCGGAGAAGAATATGGAGTGAACGAGCCCTAGCCTCTTCCGGCGGGCGCGAGGCGTCCAGGAACATACGGCGATAGAGCAACCACGACGACGAGCGTCAAAGGAGCAGACACCAGAGCAAAGACGCGACCTGCAAAGCCCCCGATTGGCGCAAGTCCTGCCCGACTCGTAACGGTGCCCTCCAGATCGTTCCAGATAGCCACGCTAAGCGGGAGCAAGAGAAGCACGCCCTGCGACCGAGTCAGGCTCGCCGCAACCGCAGCCCTCCTGCGAGCCACCACCGGCTCCTGCGAGCCCACAGGAGAACGTAAGCACAGCAAAGAGCAGAGATACAGGGACTCTGTATAGGGCACGTAGAGCGCCAGAGCATAGGGACTGAGCATCAGACACGAACGTAGCGAACTGCGCATCGCGCCGTTCGAGGTCGAGTCGAGCCAGATCGATAGAAGGCCCAGACCATCCCAAGTGGCAGCACCAAACGCAACCATGGCGAGTGAGGTAGCGGTCCAGACGCCAGATCGCGAACCAGCACACGCGCCAGGAGGGGATACAGCGGGTGAACTGCAGGGTGCCATCCCCTGCGAGATACCCGGACGACGCAATTCGGATGTAGTACTCGATGTCCCAGCGCTCAAGTGGGAGCGAACCACACACGCTCCTACCCAACTCCAGCGGCGATTGTGGCGGCCATATGGCGATGGCTTGTTCTCGGGTCGATAGGGGCCTGACATCGACATGACAGCCGAGCTCTGCGTGGGCTACGACCCGGACCAGGAACAGGATCAATCACGAGACCAAAGTAGGGGAGGTAACGATGCCCGGACGTTTGGGTCATCGGCTATCCCCTGTTGACCGTCCAGGCGGCAAGAGCGTCCGCAACGGGTCCGGCCTGTCTCTGCCGACCGATCGTCCTGATCACCAGCGCAGGCAGTACGAGCCCCACCAGTACCTTCCCCAGCACGCCGAGGATGCCGACAAGAAATCCTGCGGATCCGTGCCAACGCAGATATGCGAGGGGCTCGATATCTCGGAAGGACCAGACGATCTCGGGATGATAGACCTCCACCCAGGCCAAGTGCTGATCCCAGAAGGCGACCCGACACGCATTCAGAAAGCTCCCCCAGAGCGCGGCCCCGATCAGCACAGCGCGCACGCCTGGCGCCCTGCGACCCGCAAGTCCCAGGGCAGTCATAAAGATCATCAGTGGGTGAACTTCCTGCAGCATGCGCTGATTGTAGGCGACGCCGCCGTGCCATGCCCACCAGTGACTCATCAACAGCACCTGTATCAGCACAGCCAGACTCGAGACACGGCCAAGCGGTACGAGTCTCCGTCCGCCACACGATCCGGCTGCCATCATCACACTTTGTTGCGCCGCGGTGCCATATGACAACAGTTGCCCAGACAGACCCAAGCAAGAGGATGGGACTGTACATCAGAAGACCATGGCTCGGTGACAAGAGTAGTCCGGGGAGTCCGACCGAGAGCGGCGTGGACCAGCCCTCTATTGCCTCTCGCTGGTAACCGGTCTGCAGAGGTGACCCAAAACCCGCACATTGTACGTTCCCCACAGAGCCGCGATGATGAGCGCTCCAAGGACGAAACTGGCCCCGGACCAACCATCGTGTCGCGCCCGCACCATAGCATAGATCCCCAAGAGCGCAGCACTCGGCACTAACTGGGGCCTCGCCGCAACAGCCAAGCCAAGCAAGAGTCCCGCAACCCCCAACGCAGAGCGGCGGCCCATGTCTGACCAGCACTCACTTCGTAGTACACGAGTGCGGAGAGGCGCACAAGCCATGAGGAGTTCTCCAGAACTCTGAGCAGCGAGCGTGTTGGTAGCAGAAGCCCACGTGAACGTTCCGAGGGCATATGCAAGCGCCAATAACATCGCCTCGGATTGCTTGACTAGAAAGCGCAGCAGCAGGAAGACGGCCACAGTAACCGCAGATGAGAGCACCACAGCCGCGACCCGAGACAATAGCATATAGAGGGCGGCCTCAGCCTGTATATCGCCCTCAACACCAGGCGCGAGAGCCAGCCCAATAGCATACACCGGGGTTGCCATTAGGGACGGTAGGGGAGAGAACTTGGAGTAGTAATGCCCCTGGGATTCAACGACATAGTGAGGAGCACGCTGTAGATCAAAGAAGGGATTCTGATTGATGAACCCGTCCAGCCGAAACGTCCCCTCTTTCAGCAACGAGACTGTCAGGTAGGCGATGCCGGGACTATCACCGCCGACCACATTCACTTGGGTCATTAGGAAGATCAATACACATGCAAGGAACACATATATAGAGGCCAAACCAGGTGTAATGCTGTCTCCAGATCGCATCCATAGCCGGATATAGGTCGCTAGTCGACGCATCCCGATCTCCCTGAGTGGCGCAGATGCAGATGAAAACGATGGCGAGCCCGACAGACAGCACATTGACACGTTCTGAGCGGATAGTACCATAGGTCAATTGTCCTGTCACGGAGATTGGGAACTGAAGGCATGCCCAAACACGATCACTAGACGTCTGCCCAAACTGTCCATCGCCCACCTCTGGCCGCTGGCCGTGCTCGTCGGCATCTTCATCTTCCTCAACACCCACCCCATCCGCCCTCATGACTTCTGGTGGCACATGGCCGCCGGGCGCGAGATCGTGACCACAGGCCACATCCCGACGGTCGACACGACCTCGTTCACCGCCGCCGGCACCCCCTACCCCGCCTACCAAGTCTACTGGCTGGCCGAGACGGCCTTCTACCTCGTCTATAGCGCTGGGCGGCCCGGCCCTGATCGTCTTCGCCCACAGCCTGATCGTGACCGGCGCCTATGCGCTGACGCTGTGGCTCTGCTACCGCCTGACCCACGACTGGCGCGTCGCCGCCGGCGCCACGTTCTTTGCCGCAGCGCTCGGGATCAACGACTGGAACGTCCGCCCGCAGGCCTTCACCTTCTGGCTGGCCCCGCTCTTCCTGCTGACCATCCAGGCCTATCGCGAGCGCCCGCGACGCTGGCTGCTCGCGGTCTTCCCCGTGGGATGGTCGTCTGGGTGAACTGCCACGGCTCCTTCGTGATCGGCCTGCTGCTGGTCGGCCTGTGGCTCGTCGATGAGAGCCTGGCAAGCTCTGGCGACAGCGCCTGCACGAAACGGGAAAGGCCGTTCACACGACGGCTGATCGCCGCTACCGCGGCGCTCGCGACGGCGAGCCTGGCGTGTCTGCTCAACCCCGGTGGTCCTGGCATCCTGAGCTACGTCACGGATCTCACGTCCAACGCCGCCGTCCAGGGACTGGTGCCGGAGTGGGCGCCGCCGTCGTTCTGGCTCCCTTGACGGCGGCCTGTTCTCTGGCCGCTCTTCTCGGCCCTGGCCGCATTGCTGGCTGTATCTCCCCGCCGGCCCACAGCCCTCCAGCTCACGATCTTCCTGACTTTCGGCGCATTGGGCCTCCGTACGACGCGCGGCGCGATTTGGTTCGGCCTGGTGGCGGCACCGATCTTGGCGGACCACGCCACCGCCCTTACAGCGTATGCCCGCCATGCCCATAGGAGTCGCCTGCCCCGCAATCCGCGACGCTGAACACGGTGTTCGCCATCGTGCTGCTGCTAGGCGCAGGCGTCACGCTCCCGTGGTTCAAGCGGTATCTGCCTCTCCCCCCAGTCAAGGCGGGCCTGGTCTCCGGCGAGACTCCAATCGCGCTACCGACTTCCTGCTGAGCGAGCAGCCCCAGGGACCACTCTTCAACGAGGTCAGCTTTGGCAGCTATCTGGCCTGGGCCGCACAGCCGGCCTACCCCGTCTTTGTGGATCCACGCATCGAGCTCTATCCGCTCGACCTCTGGCTCGATTACCTCAATGTCTCTGCAGCACAGGGCGATTGGGAGCAGCGACTCAACAAGTACGGCGTCCAAACGCTGATGCTCAGTCCGACCACGCAACCGGCTCTCGTCGCTGCCGCGCAGGGCTCGCCTGAGTGGACCGAGATCTACGCCGATGGATCGGCAGTGATTCTGACGCGACGCAGACTAGCGTCACCCTAGACGCTGGCCATCCCGCCGACCGCTGCTGGCGCCTCCCTGCCTGACAGTAGAGCCCGGAAAACCTCAACGTAGACGAACGCCAGGACGGGCACGCTGATCTGCACGGCCACCGGCAGCTATCTCAGTTGGGCGAGCGTCAGCGGTGCGCTGAGGAGCGTGGCAAGCCGGACGAGCGCGAAGAGCGGGCGCCAGCGATCCCGGTACTCCAGAACGCCGCGCCAGATCGTAGACTATGGGATGATCCCACAAGATACGGCAGCATCGCAGGACTGTGGGAGTCCCACGGATATGCACTGCGCCATATACCGGCCACACTCGGTAGACGTACGGAGGCTGTACAGTCATCCGCTACGAGTCCACAACTGCGCGTAGGCGTCTTCATATTCCAACGTCCACAAGGGGTCATCGGCAAGGGCAAGGGCGAGCTCGGGCTGCTGGGCTAAACTAAGCAGAATGCGATCGGCACCGTACGACTCGAGTAGTTCATTGTACCGCACGCCCCGCCCGATGCGGACATAGTCCATCCACTGGTCATAGGGATATAGCTCGACCCTGGGGTCAATGAAGACGCCTTGCTCTGGCACAGCCCAGATGAGATAGCTCCCATAGCCCATTTCGTTAAACAGCCGGCCTCCCGGGTGTGCCGCAAGAAACTCGGCCGCGCCAATCGGCGTCTCAACGTCAGTCAGCGGCCCGATGTCGGTGCCGCGATGGACC
The DNA here is from genome assembly GCA_963751345.1 of uncultured Chloroflexia bacterium. Classification (GTDB taxonomy): domain Bacteria; phylum Chloroflexota; class Anaerolineae; order B4-G1; family SLSP01; genus PWVB01. The sequence goes on along the minus strand of CAVVUS010000011.1, from coordinate 511,608 downwards.
TGTGACCAGTAGATATCCGGCAACGGCATCCGCTCCACCCACCAGGGTTGCACGAGTACGACCGGTAGAAAGAGCAGACAGCCGAGCGCGGTGTTGAGCCAGTTTCGGCGAAGGTCGCGGGCCTGCAAGAACGAGAGGTCCAGCCCCGCAATGGCTTCCGCGAGGATTGGCATTGCGACCATGGCAAACCAGACGACGTATCTCTGACCTTGCCAGGCGAGCCAGAGAAAGCCTAGTAGAAGGAGCACATTGGTGGCTCTGAGACGCACGCGTGAGGAGGCAAATACGAGGAGTATCACAAGGATGCTGACGTAGAATGCAACGTTGGCGATGCCCGTTGGCGTGGGCGACTGCCATTCGACGACCAGCGACTGGCTCGGCGCATCTGTCAGCAGATCCCGTACATAAGTCGCAATCTCAAGGCCCCGTGGGTTCACAAGCGTTGCCAGGGCCACCAATAGGGTGATGAAACCCAGCCAAAGCGTTCTGCGGCGCCTATCGGCGCTGGCACCTCCCGTGAGTAGCTGAAATAGCTCGCCGACTGCGACACCTCCGCAGAGCACCAGGCCCAAGACGAAAGCCCCGTGTGCATTGACCCACAGCACCATGATGCCGGGACAGACGAGGAGCCACCCCCGCCGTAGGTCACCATCCACATAGCGGCTTAGCAGGGTGAAGAAGATCACAAACGGCAGGAACGACCAGAGCTGTGGACGAATCACGAGGTTATTCAGAGACATCAGGCAGGCAAGCCCGAGGGCGAATGCTGCAATGCGCCACGAGTTGCTGCGTCGATGTGCTTCAACGGCCACCAGCCAGAAGGCCATCAGGACGATTAGCGTACGGACGAAGGTCACCAGCGCCAGCCCGCCCCATCGATAGATAGCGTATAGCGCCAGCTCGCCAAGCCATGCTGCATATACGAAGGTGGAATCAGAGGGCAGGGTCCAGGCGAATTGGTTCGTGCTGGGGATTTCGTGGGTCCTGGAGATTATCTCGCCGATCCTTAGATGCCACCAGAAGTCGTTTGGGGGTAGAGGATTCAGAGAGACCAGGAAACCGAAGGCGGCCAGGATGATGATGGGCCACAGGTGCGAGATGTCCAGGCGCAGGCGGCCAACCCGCGACGCGCTGCTCATGGTTCCGCCGAGGCCGGGCCAACCGGCGTCACGGATCGAGACTCGGCCACCCAGTACCAGAGGACGAAAGCAGGCACGAACCATAGGGACCAGAAATCATTCCTCACGAACTGCCCCTGCACAAACATTGCCACAACCAGGATTATGTACGACAGACCGGGACCAGACACCAGGAAGCTCCTCACAGACTTGCCTTGCAAAAGGCGTGCCAGAGCCGGCACGAGTGGGACTGCGAGCAGGACTAGATCATACGACCACAGGTAGGGAGCTGTCAAGAGCCCTACTAAGGTGAGGATAGGCACTTGCTTCACCCAGGACCACGAATCACGACGGCGCCACCAGTACCAACACAGCCAGAGATTCCCCAGTACGGAGGGCAGGAACTGGAGCCAGAAGCGATCCACGCCCAGGAGCAGCCGCAGCAGCCCCCCCACCGTCGGAGTGGCCCACGCGTCAGGCGGATATGTCGTAACCGCGGTAAGGTATTGCCCCAACACACCCGGGTCCACAGCAGCGGCTACACCAAGGGCGGATAGCAGTGCAACGGCTCCGCCTATGACGAGAGAGAGCGACCTTTCGGTGATCGCCCACAGGATCAGTGCGACGATCAGCATATGGAAGAGCTGCGGCTTGATCGTCAGCAGGGCCGCACATGCCCCGGCCACGGCCCAGCGTCCTCGAATCCCGGCCAGTAGCAAACCCATAAGCACGGCCAGTAGTAGCGGCCCTAACTGTCCGACGCGCAGAGCGCTTAATGTCGGCGGGAATGCCAACACGAGGGCCAAGGCCAGGGGCTCGAAATCCTGCTCGCCACCGTACGTTCGCCATAGCACTCGCACGGAAATGACGAGTCCCGCTAGGCTCAGGCAGAACCACACGATGCGCGCCCACGGATAGGGTATCGCCCCCAGTGGCATCAGAAACGGAAGGATCCAGGGCGGGTTCCAGGCGATGGTGGGGGCATTCGCTTCATAGCTTGTGCGACCCGATGCGGCCTGCCACTGGCTGAGTGCCGCTGGATCGTAGGGGTTCGCTCCTTGGAGGACGACCCTTCCGGCGGCCCAGTACTGCACGAAATCATCAGTTGCCAGAATCCTCGGCGAGGTCAGCACACGCGATCCGACCTGCGAGCACCACAACCAAGCCGAGGATCAGCAGCGGCCAGCGCGCCACACGGTAGACTTGCCTCCACAGAATGGGACGATTGTTCAAGAGAATATGCCTTCGTAATTGTGAGATACCCGGCCCCGCGGAAAGGCGTAGGTGGCATCCCAACCGTTCGTCAGGGCCCGCTGCTTGCCTTACGCAACAGTTCCGAAATCGTGGGAAACAGACACCTCTAGGCGCTTCGCACCTTCAGCCGGCGTGCACTCCTCATTATACACTGGAACAATGACACTCCCGACCTCATCTGTGACCTGATATCTCTCGCTAGCGAGGTATATGCCCATAGAGACGTATCAGATGACGGAAGCTCGAATCAGCGACCCAGCAGATAGCGCTCGATCAGGCTAAGGGGTTGCTTGATTCCCTCGATGTGCGGAGCTACCGCAAAATCGTGGCTCGCCGCGCCCACGGCCTCCCCCAGTTGTTCTATCCTGCTCTCGGCAACTGTACCCCCATGCTCGACCATGCCCATGAGATGGGAGATTCGCTCTGGAACGACGCCCATTAACCGCGCGCTCGTGGCATCCACAGCCGTAAGATTGCTGCCAAGAACGAGGACACCGGCGTTTGTGGCTGTGCCACTGATGGGGCCGTTTCCTTCCATACCCACGATCCCGTCAACGATGGCAAACGCAGGTTTCACAGCCAGGTTGATATCCCAGATGCTTTGGTCGATGCCACGCCAATGTAGTATGTTCTTTGGCCACCCGTACTTGACACCGGGGACGACGCCAAACAGGTTCTTCATCGATAGAGTGACACCGGTCCATTTGTGCGTCTTCAGCTTCGGCATCGAGACAACCACATCGGCGCCCAGCAGAGTCTGCGGAAGGAAGAGACGGCCCAGTTGGGTGTGATTGGCGACCAATGGGACGGGGACAATCCCATCAAGGTTCAAATCGACGAAGGCGATCTTGGCACTCTCGAGCGCTCGGCCCATGCCGGAGTATTCCAACACGTAGCCGACATCTCGCTGATGCCCTGGACCCTCAGCCACCACGACCTCGCGCGCTCCCAGCGTCCGAAACACCTCTGCTGCAGCAACCACGACCGACCAATGCGTGTTGATCGGAGCATCGGCGTGATACTCGACAAGGTTGGGCTTCAACAGGACCTTAGCACCGCGGCAGCGGTCCAGCAATTCCGGAAACTCACGGATACCGCGAAGCAGTGCACCATACAGATCGTCCTCATAGGAGGAGGCACGGAGCACCATCGACGTTGGCACGAGGTTGTCTGAGCGTCCTATACTCCCTGAGCGATCCCCCACCAACAGCAATGCCCCCAACTGCTGCGAGCAGAAGCTTCAGGAAACGCCTACGGTCCATTGGGACCGTACTAGAGCGCGAAGGCATTGCCCGCTCCGAGGACTGCCTTGAGCGACAGCACAGCCAACGCCGTAACATGCACTTGGTGCTGCCAGCTGCCGTCATCCATCTGACGCTCGAGAAGGTGCGTCGGGAGATCACCCATAGGATACCCGTAGAGCTGAAAGCAGAGAAGTGCCATCGCCAACGACAGACTGGATGCATGGGTCCGGAGTTCCCGCGTAAGGACGCCGAGGCCCAGCTCTGTTGCATCCTGTGCCGGGGGCTCGCCCTGAAGCGCAAGCAGCGCCCACGCAGTCGTCTCCGCCATGGGATCCAATGTCTGCCCAAGCACCTCGCGGTTCCCGTAGTTCCAGCCACCTGCAACACAGGCACGATCCAGGAGGAGGGCCACGCCCTCGGACACCCTTGAGTGCGAGCCGTTACCGGTAAGCCTCAGAGCAAGAAGAGCGTGGGCTGTCGGTATCACCCAACTGAAGGAATCCGGATACCACGGCCAGCCCTCTAGCTCGCTATTGAGCGGAATAGCGGGATCGGGTTCGGTGACAACGCTCTGCCAGTTCAGAAGGAAACGAGCACTCTCCCGCCACGTCGCCCCCGTCTCACCCAGGCGCGAGGCGGCAAAGAGCGCTAGCGAGGTACTCCAATGAGGATGATCCGGATCTCCTGGAAGCGTCACTGCGCCCGAGGGGCCAATCTGCCTCTTGAGCCATGCCAGGCCCCTCTCCACTTCTGGGGCCCTACGACAATCAGACCGCAGAGTGCTCTCGCCGATGCACTCGGTTGCAGCCGCCAATAGGGCGAGTGACGTCGGTTCCACATAACAGAACGGCCCGGCGTCGTAGGGCCACCCGCCGCCGGCTCCCTGATGTCTCTGTATGAATGAGAGGCCGGAGGCAATACCATCGGTCAACAACCGTGAACCGCCAGGAATACACACTCCCCCAATCCAACACACAAGACCCCGTCAGATAGAACGGGGTCTTGTGTACTGACTGCCTGACAGACCGGTTGGGCTAGCTTCCACCCAATCCGCTGGCGATGGTGCTGAAGACCTCGCTGACCCGGCCACCCAGCAGCGCCAGGACGATGATCACGATGATGGCGATCAAAACCAGAATCAACGCATACTCTACGAGGCCCTGGCCCTCTTCTCTCGGCAAATACAACATGGCAATCCTCCCGTAATGATTAATTGAGCTAGTGTAAAACTTCCCCTGAACCTGACTACATTCTATCCGATCTCTTACGCTAGCGCAATAGGAAATTGGTACTATGCGGCAGGAGCAAGAATCTGATCGCACGAGGCCACGAGCTGCGTACTTGATTGCTCACCTTTCCTGTCGTACAATAGAACAAATGATCAAGTGCACGCCTTGGAGGTTCACTGTCCCACCTGCGCCAGACGCGTTGCCGAGAAGACGGTCGCCATCCACCTTCCCGCTTTACGAAACGAACCCATTTTCTCGACCGTCTCCCCCAATTACGAAACGAACCCATTTTCGCCGCCCCATCTCCTCCTACTCCCTACTCCCTACTCCTCTACTCCCTACTTCCTACTCCCGCCCTTTTCCAAACGAACCCATTTTCGCACCCGCGCATGCCGACCGCTGCCGGCTATCAGCTTCCACCATGGCTCTCGCCCGCGTTTCGCGTATACTAACGGCTATGCTGGCACCACACCCACTGATCCTGGCCTCCCGGTCGCCGCGCCGACAGCGGATGCTCCGGTGGCTCGGGATCCCTTTCACGACCCTCGACGTCGAGGTGGACGAGACGCCGCGGCCCGGCGAGGCCCCGGCCGACCTGGCCGCACGGCTCGCCCACGACAAAGCGCTCGCCGCCATCGCCCAGTCTGCTGGGCGCATCGCTCAGTCCGCTGGGCGCATCGCCCAGTCCGCTGGGCGCGTTCTCACCGCCGATACGGTGGTCGACCTGGACGGGCGGACACTCGGGAAGCCCGCGGACGCCGCCGAGGCCCGGACGATGCTCGAAGCGCTCCGCGGACGCCGCCACCGGGTGCATACCGCGGTCGCGCTCGCCGGCCCGTCAGGATCCGTCGAGGTGCGCCGCGTCACCACCGAGCGTGGTGATGCGGCCCTATACCGACGCCGAGATCGCGGCCTACATCGCCACCGGCGACCCAATGGACAAGGCCGGCGCCTACGCCATCCAGCATCCCGGCTTTCACCCGGTAGAGCGTCTCGAGGTCTGCTACGCCAACGTGGTCGGCCTCCCGCTCGGCGCCGTGGTCAGGCTGCTTCGTGACACAGGCTGGACGCTCGATGTCGACATCCCGGCGCTCTGCGCACAGCACTTCGGCTATCGCGGCTGCGCGGGCGATGAGGGAACGGAGGTGTAAATGGCTAACCCGAAGTGCGGCAGCGGCATGATCAACGCAGAGGCGCGGAGACGCTGAGAGAGACCAAGGTCAAGCGATGCCAAGAGAACATAGAGCTCGTAGCCAATCTGATCCAAAGAATCTCTGTATCTCCGCGCCCCTGCGCCTCTGCGTTAGGGTGACCTACGTGGCCATCATCCTCATCTCGTTCCTGATCGCCGGCTGCGGCGGCGCCACGCCCACGCCGCTCTCGGCCTTCCGCCCCACCCAGGGATCGACGCTGCTCCCGCTGGCCACCCCCACCCTCGACGTCGTGTCGCCCGAGCAGATCGGCACCGGCTTCCTCAACGCCTGGCAGGACGAGGACTACACCAAGATGTACGGCCTCCTCACCCCGGCGCTGCGCAACGAGATGACGGCCGACGCCTTCCAGGCAGGCTACTTCGCCCCACTCGACACCACCACCACGGTCAGCGTCACCGTCCTCCCCGAGACGCTCAATATCGACAACGGCGTCGCGTGGATCGACTTCCGCGAGATCTGGCACACGGCGCTCTTCGGCGATCTCCAGGCCAACAACCGCCTCAACCTGGTGCGCAGCGGCGACCAATGGTGGGTCGACTGGGACCAGGGCGCGGTCTGGCCCGACCTGGCCGACGGGAGCACCTTCGGGATCGAGTACCAGATCCCGCCCCGCGCCAACATCTACGACGACCAGGGCGCCGGGCTCGCCGTGCCCGCCTCCATCGTCACCGTCGGCGTGGTCCCCAACCAGATCACGGACGAGACGACGCTGTTGGCCACACTCTCCCAGGTGCTCGGGATGACCATCGCCGACATCCAGGCGCGCTACGCCGGGCAGCCCGCGGATTGGTACATTCCCATCGGCGACATCACCAGCGACGAGAGCCTGGCGAATGACGAAGCGCTCCAGCTTCCTGGCGTCGTGCGACGCGAGCGGCAGGGCCGGCTCTACCCGCTGAACGGGGTCGGCGCCGACGTCGTCGGCTGGATCTCGCCGATCCCCGCGGAGGACTACCGGGCGTATCGCGACAAGGGATACCGCGGCGACGAGTACGTGGGCATCTCGGGCCTGGAAGCGTGGGGCCAGTCGATCCTGGCGGGCACGAACGGCGCGCGGCTCTACCTCGTCAACGCCGACGGCACCTACCAGGGCAGCATGGCGGAGCGCATGCCGGAGCGCGGGCGCGCGATCTTCACCACGATCGACCGGGACCTCCAGGCGTCCGCCGAGCAGGCGCTGGGCAGCCGCAAGGGCGCCGTCGTGGCACTCGACGTGCGCACCGGCGCCGTCCGGGCGCTGGCCAGCGGGCCGGGGTTCGACAGCAACGCATTTGTCCGCCCCTCCGACGATTGGGCGCTCAGCGCCATCCTCAACGATCCGAACCAGCCGCTGCTCAACCGGGCCACGCTCGGCCAGTACCCCGCGGGCTCGGTCTTCAAGATCGTGACGATGGCGACGGCCCTGGGCCCCGGCGGGATGACCGCCGACACGCCCTTCTTCTGCCCCGGCTATTGGGACGGGCTGGGCGAGGCCAACCGCAAGATGTGCTGGCTGGAGACCGGGCACGGCGACATCACGCTCGCCGACGGCCTGACCGCCTCCTGCAACGTGGTCTTCTACGAGGCAGGCGCCCGGCTCGACGCGATCGACGACACCGCGCTGCCCACGTTCGGCAAGGGCTTCGGCCTGGGGCAGCCCACCGGGCTGCGAGAGCTCCCTGAGGCCGCCGGCCTGATGCCCGATCCCGACTGGAAGCGCGCCGTCTACGGCGAGTATTGGTCCACCGGCGACACCGTGAACCTGGCCATCGGCCAGGGCTACCTCCTCGTGACGCCGATCCAGATCGCGCGCATGGTCGCCGCGGTGGCCAACGACGGCACGCTCTACCGTCCCTACCTCGTGGATCACGTCGAGGGCAACGACCAGGTACCCGCCGCAGGTGACCCAGCCCGAGGCCGTCGGCAACCTGCCCGTATCGGCCGCGCAATTGGAGATCATCCGCCAGGCCATGCTGGGGGTCACCACCAACGTCGAGCTCGGGACCGCCACCCACCGCTTCGCCGGGCTCGGCATCCCCGTGGCGGGCAAGACCGGCACCGCCGAGACCGCGCAGGAGACGGACCTCCCCCACTCCTGGTTCGCGGGCTACTACCCGGCGGACAACCCGGAGATCGCGATGGTCGTGATGCTGGAGAACGCGGGCGAGGGCTCGAGCGTCGCCGCGCCGATGTTCCGCCAGATCATCGAGGGCTACTACGGCCTCCCCATCACCCCGCTTCCCGAGGCCGTCGGCGAGCCCGGGGATTAGCTCGTCTGAATCACGGGTTCGAAGGATTACACAGATTTCACGGACCGGGTATGCCAAGTCGGTAATCCGTGAAATCCGTGCAATCCACCCGCTTCCGAGCGGCGGAATCCGTGATTCAGACGACCCGTCCGCTTCTGCCCATCTTCGCACGATATTGCACGCTTCTGCCCCTTTCCGTTGACACACCGTGCAGCCGGTGCTATAGTGAAGGCGTGAGATAGGACGCCTATGCTCAAGAACCAACGCCACCAAGTGATCCTGCGCAAGCTGACCGATGAGGGCGCGGTGCGGGTGACCGACTTGGCAGAGCTACTGGACGTCGATCCCGTCACAATTCGGCGGGATCTCGCCGAGATGGACGAGCAGCACCGGATCCGGCGGGTGCACGGGGGCGCCGTCATCCGTGAGGGCGAGGAGAGCCGCCGGAGCGCATCCGATTTGGCCCGGCGTATCGCGGAGGCCGCAGCGAGGGCCATACCCGATGGGAGCGTGCTCTTTCTGGGCCCCGGCACATTGACAGGCGAGATTGTTCCCTTCCTCCAAGCGCACGACCACCTCACCATCATCACGAACGCCCTCGACGCAGCGTGGCACCTCGCCCGGCAGCGTCGGCACACGTTGCACGTCATCGGAGGGCAGGTCGGCGCCGGCTACGGGATCTACGGCGATCCGGAGGCGCTGCGCCGGTTGCACGCCGACCTCGTGATCCTTGAGGCGGACGGGCTCGACGCCGAGCGTGGGGTCACCCACGATGACCGGGAGACCGCCAACATGACGCGGGCGCTCTTCTCGCTGGGGGCGCAGCGGATCGTGCTGATCTCACCGGAGCGGCTGGGACGCGCAGGCGCGCTCTTCGTGGCCCCGGCGAGCGAGATCGACGTCCTGATCACCGGGCGCGAGGCGGACAATCTGCCGCTATGGGATCTGAGCGAGTTGGGGATTCGGGTGGTATTGACCTAGGCACTTCGGTTACATACGGCCGCTGAAGTTCAGCAACCATCCTTGCGCAAGGTTCAGAAGATAGAGAGGAGCTTACGATGGCAAGCGTTAGCTACAAGCACGTGACGAAGCGGTTCGGTGACGTCACCGCCGTATCGGACCTCACGATTGACGTCGCCGACAAGGAATTCCTGGTCTTTGTCGGTCCGTCCGGCTGCGGCAAGAGCACGAGCCTGCGGATGTTGGCGGGCCTCGAGGAGATCGACGAGGGCGAGATCTTCATCGGCGACCGCCTGGTCAACGACGTGCCGCCCAAGGACCGCGATATCGCGATGGTCTTCCAGTCCTACGCCCTCTATCCGCACATGACCGTCTACGACAACATGGCGTTCGGGCTGAAGCTGCGCAAGGTGCCCAAGCAGGAGATCGACCGCCGCGTGAAAGAGGCCGCCGGCATCCTGGGCATCGAGCACCTGCTCGACCGCAAGCCCAAGCAGCTGTCGGGTGGTCAGCGCCAGCGCGTGGCCGTCGGCCGCGCCATCGTCCGCGAGCCCAACGTCTTCTTGATGGACGAGCCGCTCTCCAACCTCGACGCCAAGCTGCGCGTCCAGGCGCGGGCCGAGATCTCCAAGCTCCACCAGCGCCTCGGCACCACCTTCATCTACGTGACCCACGACCAGGTCGAGGCCATGACGATGGGTACCCGCATCGCCGTGCTTCGAGATGGCATCTTGCAGCAGGTGGACACGCCCCAGCGGCTGTACGACCTGCCCGGCAACGTCTTCGTCGCCGGCTTCATGGGCAGCCCGGCCATGAACTTCTTCGACGCGGTGCTGGTCGATGAGGACGGCACGATGTACGCGGACTGCAAGGACTTCCGCGTCGCCATTCCCAGCGAGCACACCGGCTCCTTACAAGCCCTACCTGGGGAAGGAAGTCGTGATGGGCCTGCGGCCCGAGCACATCCACGATCCCGAGTATACGCCACCCGGCATCAAGCCCGCCCTCGTCGAGGCCAATGTCGAGATCACGGAGCTGATGGGCAACGAGATCAACGTCTTCTTCAACACCGACCACACTGAGTTCATGGGCCGTTTCGATCCGCGCACCAAGGTCTCGGTCGGGATGGTCAAGAGCACCGCCTTTGATATGAGCCGGATCCACATCTTCGACAAGCAGACGGAGAAGGCGATCCGAGCATAGGGTTGACAGAACCACGATATCCCGTATAATCTAGGGCGGTTGAGCCCGAGTGGCGGAATCGGCATACGCGGCAGGTTGAGGACCTGTGTCCTTTTGGACGTGGAGGTTCAAGTCCTCTCTCGGGCACACCAAGCAAACGCGGCCAGGTAGATTACCTGGCCGCGTTTGCTGTTCTGGAGACCTTTGGGGTTTCTTTCTCTAGCAGGCGCTCTCTCGAGGAAACCCCAAAGGTCTTCTGCTACTTGCGCTCAGCCCCAGCCGCTCATACTGCGACGGTGGGGCGTCCATCGCCTCCAGTGTCTCGATCAGCAGCGCCTCGTAGTCCGCTTCCACCTGCGTGCCCGCGAGATTCCGCGTCTGGGCGTAGTCCGTCGACGATGTTGTAGAGACGCGTGTCGGCCCAGTCGGGGCTCCGCGGATCGCTGCACCCGCGCGCGGATGACCGGATAGGGCGTGTACGGCAGGAAGTGGCCGAACTCGGCCTCGTCGTAGAACGACAGCGGGGCGACATCGCGCATGCTGAAGGACCCCGGCGTCAGGAAGTGCCGGTAGAGCGGCTGATTCTCCTCGGTCGCGGGGGCACGTAGATACGTGTACGTCCCGTCAGTCATGTTGACCGTCTGGCCGAACCAGCCGTAGAGCACGGCACGACGCTCCGCTGGAGCGTCGTGCGTCAACATCGGCATCCAGCTCTCGCCGTGGAGCGGCAGGTCCGCCTCCACCCCAAACCAGTCGAGGAGCGTGGGCGCAATGTCGACGTTCTGCGTGAGCTGGCTGCGCCGCTCGCCCGCGTGCGCTCCGCCCGGCAGGTGCACCATCAGCGGGATGTTCGCCATCTCGTTCCAGGCGTGCCAGGCGTTCTTGCCCGTCAGGCCCCGCTCGCCCAACATGTGCCCGTGGTCGGTCGTCAGGATGATCAGCGTATCGTCCAGCGCGCCCTGGCGCTCCAGCTCGTCGAGCAGCTTGCCGAACCACTCGTCCATCATCGTCAGCGTCGCGGCGTACTGCTTGCGGAGGTGGCGCGTCGCCTCACTCTTCTCGTCGACCTTCTCATAGCCGCTCCAGTTGTAGAGCGGGCCTTCCCAATCGTCGTCGTAGAGGTCAAGGTAGCTGTCCGGGCAGTCGAAGGGCTCGTGGGGATCGAAGGCTTCCACCCAGAGGAAGTAGTCGTCCTCTCCCTCGTTGGCTTCCAGCCAGTCAATCGCTCCCTGGAAGGTCCGCGGCGTCGGGTAATCGGCCGCTTCGTGGTACGTCGTCCGGCTGAGCGCATACTGGCCCCGCCACTGGCCCAGGTGCGTGGGCTCCTCGGGCATCGTCACCCGCGAGACCATCGTGTCCCCCTCCTGCCCGCGGTGGAAGGTGTAGGTGTTGAAGGGCATGTGGTAGTTCTCTCCGCCCCCGTGGAAGTAGTGGTAGTGATCGGTCTCCATGTGGCAGAAGATGCCCGCCTCGTCGCGCAGAAGGTGCGGGAAGGGCACGTCGAACGGCTCCACCCCGCCCCACCCCCGCTCCAGGAAGTTGAGCCGCCCGGTGAGCATGTCGCGCCGCGCGGGCATGCAGGGCGCCGAGCCGATCCAGTGGTTGTCAAAGACCACCGACATGTCAGCGAATCGCTGGATGTTCGGCGCGATCACCCACTCGTTGCCGTAGGGCGGCAGGAAGTGACGATTAAGGGAATCGGAAAGGATGAGAATTGCTTTCATACATAAATCCTCCTCTCAGTGCCGGGCACTTGAAGACAAGTCCACCGCGGTCGCGGGCGTCGCCGTTTCAGGTGCCAGGCACTCGCGCCGCAGATGGCGTCGACAGTGCCAGGCAGACCGAAGCCATCTCACGTGCCTACACCACCCCACCCTTGGCGGCGAGGGCGATGCCGCCCAGCGTCCCGGCGCGGCTGCCGAGCTGCGAGGGCAGGATGCGGATATCGTCAACGGGGAACATGCGCACGCGGCGCGACACGGTCTCGCGGACGGCATCGAACAGCAGGTCGCCCATCTGCGCCACGCCGCCGCCGAGCACCACCAGGTCGGGATGCAGGGCGATGATCACGTTGGCGACGCCGATGCCCAGGAACTCCGCAGCCCTGAGGATGGCATCGCGCACGGCCTCATCTCCCTCGGCGACGGCCTGCGCCATCTCGCGCGGGGTCACGCGTGCCGCATCACCCTCCACCAGATCGTACAGCCGCGGCGCCCGGCCGCACGCCATCAGCCAGACGCCCTGCGCGGTGATCGCCGGGCCGCTGGCCAGCGTCTCCAGGCACCCGCGGTTCCCGCAGCCGCACAGCGGGCCGTCCGGCAGGATGGTCTGATGGCCCAGCTCCCCGGCGGCACCCAACGGCCCTAGCCGCAGCTTGCCGTCGACGACGATGCCGCCACCGATCCCGGTGCCCAGGGCGAAGAACGCCATCGTAGAGGCGTCCCTGCCGTGCCCAAAGACCAGCTCGCCGAGCGTGGCGGTGCGGACGTCGTTGAGCAGATAGACAGGACAGCCGATCTTCGGCGCCAGCACGTCGCGGACGGACACGTCGCGCCACTGCGTCGGCAGGTTGGGCAAGAAGCGCGTCATGCCTCGCGCCACATCCGCAAGGCCGGGCACTCCCATGCCGGCTGCGGCGGGCGATACGCCCACTTCAGCCGCCATCTCGTTCACGAGACCGGCCATCCGGTCGAGGACGGCAAGCGGCCCAGCGTGCGACTCCGTCGGCACCGTCCTCTCGGCGACGACATCACCTTCTGCGGTCCCAAAGGCGCAGGCCACCTTCGTCCCGCCCAGATCGATACTTGCATAGAGTGTATCAGACACGGACTTTCACCTCGGGTGTTGAGATAGGATCAGCGATTGGCCAATCCCAGATTGCGGCAGAGGAAATCTATCCCCTCGTCGGAGGGATCGAACTCGTGTTTACCGGGGTGCTCGTGATAGACAAAGCGCTCCGAGATCCCCAGACGCTCATAGAGACCCGCGACCTTCTCGGCCTCAGGCCTCGCGGATGCTACGTCCAGCAGCTCGTCGTTCTGCGCCACCTCAAGATATAGATGGCGAGGGCAGACCAGCCCCGCCACCTCGGCATCGAAGAACGTATTGGCAGCGTTGAAGAACCCCCAGTCGCGCCTCCCGTAGCGGCGCCGGTCGTTGAAGAAGCACGACGACAGTGTCACGCCGATCCGGGGATCGGCAGCCGCGGCGTAGAGCGCGAAGAACCCACCGTAGGAGAGCCCCACCATCCCCACCCGCTCCGGGTCCACCTCGGGCCGGGTCAGCAGGTGATCGAGCCCCCGTGCCAGGCAGGTCAACTCGAAGGCTGCAATCGATCCGCCGAGCTGCTTCATCTGGCGATCGAGTTCCACCACGTCCGGCTGGGGCCCAAACTTGACGTCCCAGCGGAAGAGCTGGGGCGCATAGACGACGGCGCCGCGGCGTAGCACCCGGCGCGTCATATCGCTGTAGTTCGCCGAGCCGAAGAACCCCGCGGTGAGCTCAGGCGTGCCCAACCCTCCGTGCTGCGAGATCACCAGGGGGTGTGCGCCGGGGCCGTGGGGCACAAAGAGCAAACCATAGAGATCGAGCCCCGAGAAGACCTCAATCCAGATGCGCTCGATATGCCCGAGGTCGTCCTGTGCCACGGAGACGGTGCGCGCGGCCGGAATGGCATCCCCCGCCCCCGACGTGCGTTGATCCGCCGGTAGGGACGCAGCCCCGCGGTCTGCACGGGACGCAGCGTGCTGCGCCCCTACGTCCGGGGCCGTGCGATTCAGCTCCGTCAGCGGGCGGCCCAGCATCTGCCGGAACCTCTCACGGAGGAATACGATCGAACGTTCGTACGCCTCAACGGAACTGAAGTCAGGCCGGAAGAACTGCTCCCGCTCGGCGGAAGCAGCCTCGAAATTAGCGTCCAGCCACGCCTCGAACTGGTTCAGGAATGCCTCACGGTGTTCATTCCCCACCTCGGGCGCCTCTTCGTAGAGTGGCATATCATATCTCCGGCCCGACCCATCCTGTCAACTGCATCTCGGTGTACCAGCATAGCACTTCCGCGGGATTGCCCTTCCCGCCCAATTCTCTTCCTACGAGCCCGTGATCCGCCGGCGCTCCGTTTGGTGCACCAGAGCGCGTCAGAGCGCCCCCAGGTGCCCCGCAGGCCGGACACCCGAGCCACCGCTCCTGCTGAATACACCCAGCGGATCAGGGATCCCCCCGGGATGCGCGTGGCTAGAGGTCCCATGCCCGACGATGGCCCTGATCCGGCACTAGACACACCACGGGAAAGCGTAGGTCGGCCGGTTGACGTATCGGGCCATCCTCACCTGAAGCCGTGCCTGCGACCAGGGACCAAGCCGCACCCGGAGCACGTTGTCATTGACCGGCACCGAAGGTGCCCCCGGTGCCTCGGCATCTCGCACCTCGCTGAACCGGTGCTCGCCGAAGCCTCCGGCCTGCACCAGGACCTCGCGCGGCGCCAGGGGATTGGTGTTGACCAGCGTCAGCGTCAGGCCATCCGGCGTGATCGCCTCGACCAGCGCTGCGACGTCGGCGGGAAGGCCCGGGCGCTCGCCCTGCGGGTCGAAATAGCGCACGCTGGCGTGCAGCAGTCCCCCGTGATAGATCGCCGCCGGCGTGCCCATCGCCATCTGGATGAGCCCCTCGGGAACGACAGGATTGAGATCCTGCCAGTGGTGCACATCCCATTCCTCCAGGTTGCTCCAGTCATCGCGGTCGATCCTGTCGAGGCGCTGCTGCATACACGTGTAGGTCTCTGAGAGCGCCTGATCCGGGAAGCCGGGATTCTCGCCCACCATATACCCAAACCACCGTTCGGGCCAGAAATGCCCGGACTTGCCGAAATGTGTCGGCCCCGCATACCACGACGATCGGTCGGGATATCGCTCCTCGATCCGCGCCCAGTCCGCGGGGTCGCGACTCATGAAATAGAGGTGGGCGTAGTGGCGCGGCTGCATCGTCCGGTAGTCGAACCACCCACCGGCGCCATGGCGGAAGGGCACCGTCACGGCACCGTTCTCCTCCCTGCGCAGCGACCAGAGCAGGTCTCCCTGCGATCTGTGGAGATCCAGCCACGAGGGATCGCCGGTCAGCAGCGTCGCGTTCTGCCCGGCGATCAGCGTCGACTCGAGGATGATCCAGGCGCCGTGGGGCCAGCGCCAACCGTAGTAGCCACCCCACCACCTCCCGCCCATCCGCTCACCGATCTCGCCGGTGGGGCCGATGTTGTCCGGCATGATCCCGCCGTTCCTCTCGGTCCGCTCACGCCAGGCGCCCAGGTAGTCGAGCACCCAGCGTTTGTAGATCTCATCGCCCGTGTAGAGATAGGCACTGGTGATGAGGCTGGTCGCGTTGAGGTTCAGGGGCACGTCGCCCGGCACCATCCGCTCGTTCATCAGCTTGAGGATCTTCGCGAAGGTCTCGTCGTCGTTCCAGTCGAGCTTGGTGAAAGGATCCGTGATGTCGAAGCCCGGCACGTCCTCGTAAGGGGTGAGGTAGTCGGCCAGCACGGGGCGGTGCGTGACCCAGTCCTCGGCAGACATCTCGGCCCGCGGCCCCATGCTGCCGTTGATCGGCGACCGGATCATCTTGAGGTCCGGATCCCAGTTGGGCGCCTCGGGATCGAGCCCTGCGTACATCGCCGCGAAACGGAGGGCGCGGGTACGATCGACGTGGTGATAGGGATTCGCCATACCCAGGTAGTAGATATAGGTCGAGCTCTCACCGTGGTGCATCCAGTCGTAGTAGGCGTCGTACTCGCGCCGGACCTGGCCGTACTCGGTGAACTGCCAGGTCACGGCATTCCACTCGCGCCGGGCCAGCGCGTGCACCCGCTCGCTGCCCCCGAGAAGGTAGAAGAGCGCGAAAGACATGAAGCTCTCATACCCGTCGTCGGAACCGTCCATCCCCGGCCACGCGTCGCGCCAGATGAGCGTGCCGTCGGGGCGCGTATACCGCTCCACGAAGGTCTCGGCTGCCTCATCCATCAACCCCATCAGGTACCGCTGCTTGACGGCCCAATCCGGAGGATGCAGGCGCCCGTGCGCCTCAATCGTAGCGAACTCGCGTTGTTGTTGATCGGTCATCTTCGATGTCCTTGGACAATTCTCAATCTGTCTTCGCCGCCGTAGAGACGTGCCGGTGGCACGTCTCCGGACGCAGAAGCCCCCACTCGAAGTACCTGCGCGGCCGAAGACGACCCACCGGGTCGTCTCTACGACACAGCCGCCGATCAGCTCTGTCTTCGCCGCCGTAGAGACGTGCCGGTGGCACGTCTCCGGACGCAGAAGCCCCCACTCGCAGTACCTGCGCGGCCGAAGACGACCCACCGGGTCGTCTCTACGACACAGCCGCCGATCAGCTCTGTCTTCGCCGCCGTAGAGACGTGCCGGTGGCACGTCTCCGGACGCAGAAGCCCCCACTCGCAGTAGCCTGCGCGGCCGAAGACGACCCACCGGGTCGTCTCTACGACACAACCGCCGATCAGCCACCGCACATCCTTCTCGAGAGCCTCGTTCGCCCGTTGAGACACAGAAAACGTTGGAACGTTCGAGGGTACGGCTTTCCGAACGTTCCAACGTGCTAACGTGCCAACCTGCTAACGCGCTCCTAACGCCTGCGCCAGCGCGCTCTTGACCAACGCCACCTTGTAGCCGTTGTGTTCGAGCGGGCGGGCGCCGGTGACAGCGGCCTCGGCCACCTCGCGCGTCACGGCATCGGTGAGCCGCTGGCCAACGAGCGCGGCCTCGGCCGCCTCTGCGCGCCAGGGTATCGGCGCGACAGCCGCCCAACGCGACGCGGGCAGACTCGGACCGTGTCGCCCTCCATTGTCGAGGCTGACCGCCGCGCTGACCAGGGCGAAATCCCAGGCGCCGCGCTCCATCACCTTGACGTAGGCGGACCAGGTCCCCTCCTCGGCCTGGGGGACGATGATCTCGGCCACGATCTCGCCGGTCGCCAGGACCGTAACCGGATGATACCCATCCGCCACCTGACGATCGCGCTGCGGCAGCGCGTAGAACTCGCCCAGCGGGACGACCCGCCGATTGCGGGGACCGATCAACAGCACGGAGGCACCCAGCGCCAGCAGGGCCACCGCGGGATCCGATGGGTGCACGGCATAGCACGGGCCGCCTCCCAGGATCGTATGGTATTTGTTCTCGCCGCGGAATGCAAAGCAGCGACGTCCGCCCTTTCGCCAGCAGGGGACGTTGGGGTTGCGAAAGTACCAGCAGCGGGGCCGCTGGAGCAAGTTACCCCCGATCGTGGCCATATGCCGCAACTGCGGCGTCGCGGTCTCGTCAAGCGCCTGGACCAGTGCGGCAAGGTCGGGCCGCCGTCGGAGATCCGGGTTTGACGCCAGATCGGACAGCGTCGCGAGGGCGCCGATGTGCAGCCCGTCCAGGCTCGTTGCCACGTCCGCCATGCCCGGGATTGTCTTGAGGTTGACCAGACGCTCCGGGGCAACCAGCCCGTCCTTCATCAGCGCCACCACATCGGTGCCCCCGGCCAGCGGCCAGGTCACCGCATCAAGGTTCTCTACCGCCTCCTCGACGGAGGTGGCATTGGCATACGCAAACGGATGCAGCGTCATCACTTCACCTCCTCGGGAACGCCGGCAGCGTCCGGCGCAGCGCCCGGCAGCAGGCCCAGCAGACGGTCAGGCGTGATCGGCAGGTCGGTCACCCGGATCCTCACGGCATCGAAGATCGCATTCGCGATGGCTGCCGCCACGGGGATGATGGGCGGCTCGCCCAGCCCCTTGCTGCCGACGCTGTTGGCCTCGGTGTCCGCGACGTCCACAAAGAGCGCCTCGATCGCCGGGGTATCGACGATGAGTGGGACCTTGTAGTCCTCAAGATTGGCCGTGAGCTGCAGCCCCGTGTCAGGGTCGATCACGCGTCCCTCGGTCGTCGCAAACCCCAAGCCCATCATGACGCCGCCGTAGACCTGGCTCGCCGCCGTCATCGGATTGACCACGCGGCCGATGTCGTGGGCCGCGACGACGCGCTCGACGCGCACCTGGCCGGTCTCCACGTTGACGGCCACCTGGGCGAAGTGCGCCCCGAAGGTGTTGATCGCCATATCGTCGGGGTTCGGGCCCGCGGGCGCCCTTGGCCACGATGGTGTAGTTGCCCATCTTCGCCGTCACCTGGTTGAAGCCCAGGCGCTTGTCGGGGTCCTGCCGGTAGACGATCTCCCCATCGTCACGTCGAAGTCGTCGACGCCGGCGCCTTCCAACCCCATCATCACGGCGGCCAACGCGATCACCTGTCGCAGCGCCTCGCGACAGGCAGAGCGAACCGCCGGGGTCGACGACGCCAGGGTCACGCTTCCGCCGCTGCCCGGCCCGAACGGCGCCGGCAGCGTATCGCCGATGATGCACCGGACCGCCTCCAGGGGCAGCCCCAGCTCCTCAGCCGCCACCTGGGTCAGCACGGTCTTTGTGCCGGTGCCGATGTCCTGCACGCCGACGCTGAGTTCGGCCGTGCCATCGGGCAGCAGCCTCACAATCGCGTTCGCCGGAGGACCACCTCCGCCGCCCCATATCTGGCTCGCCATCCCGCGACCGCGTCGCCAGGGGCCCTCCACCCTCTCCGACTCCGCCATGGTGCCGGACCATCCGAAGCGCTCAGCGCCCATCTCGTAGGCTTGCCGCAGCCCCTTGAAGGTATAGGGTCCACCGCGCGAGGGGCTGTTCTCGGCGTAGTTCTTCATTCTAAGCTCCAGGGGATCCATACCGAGCTTGTCGGCCAGGGCATCCATCGCGCCTTCCAGTCCGAAGGTGCCCTCGACGTAACCCGGCGCCCGGAAGGCCCTGGCGTGATCTGCGTTAGCGCGGGCGGTCCAGACCACGGTGCGCACATTTGCGCACCGGTAGAGGTCCTTTGCCGGGCCGCCGATGACGGGGCCCGCCCCGCCGAAGACGCCCGTGGTCACCTTTGCCTCGTGCTCGATCAGCGTCAAGGTGCCGTCTCGTTTGGCGCCCAGCCGGACGCGCTGCCAACTGCCGGGCCGATAGCCCGCGGCGAGGTGCTCTTCGCCTCGCTCCAGGACGGCCCTGACCGGACGCCCCGTCTGACGCGCGGCGAGGACGGCCATCAGAGTGTAGGGCTCGGCCCCCCACTTGCTGCCGAACCCCCCACCGATATAGTCCGAGATGACCCGGACCTTGTCCATCGGCATATCGAGGGCATCGGCGACACTGCTGCGGGTGCCGAAGACACTCTGGGTGGAGTGCCACACCGTCACCTGATCGCCCTCCCAGCTCGCGGCGCTACCGTGGGTCTCCAGGCAGCAGTGCGAGGCCAGGGGCGTGGTGAACGTCAGCTCCACCACCACGTCGGCCTCCCGACCTCCGGCGTCGAGGTCGCCGCGCTCGTAGACATCGCCCTCCGGCGTCACCCAGTTATCCTCGCCTTCGAGGACCGTGGGGGCGCCCTCCGCCGTCGCAGCGTCGAAGTCGTAGGCGAAGGGCAGCGGCTCATAGTCCACCTCGATCAACGCCAGGGCATCCTCGGCGATGCGTTCGTCGCGCGCCGCCACGAAGGCTACTTCCGCACCCTCGTAGGCGACCTCCTCCGGAAAGATCTCGCGGCCGAAGAGATAGCCGATCGGCGGCGGCTGGTCGCGATGCCATACCAGCGCCACACCGGTCAGCGCCTCGGCCTTGGTGCTGTCCACCGCCTTGACCCGGGCGTGCGGATGCGGCGACCGCAGGAATCGCCCAATCAGCATCCGCGGGAGATGCACATCGTGGGTGTAGACGGCGCGCCCGGTGACCCGTGCTACGCCGTCGACGCGCGGGGTCGGTTGGCCCACCAGGCGCAACCTGGCCTCTCGCCCCCAGGGCTCGACGTGCTCTTCCTCGACGATAACCTCTCGTTCCTCGATACGGCCCTCGAACTCGACCTTTGTCTTGCGGATCGTAGGCATCGTGTCAGTCCCCCTCTCCGGCCATCATCTCGGCTGCCGCTGCCACGGAATCGATGATGTTCGGATAGGCGCCGCAGCGGCAGACGTTGCCCGCCATCCCCTGACGGATCTCGGATTCCGTCGGCTGTGGCGTATGTTCGAGCAGCGACACGGCCGACATCACCTGTCCGGGCGTGCAGAACCCGCACTGATATCCGTCGTGCTCGATGAAAGCCTTCTGTACGGGATGAAGATCCTCACCGTGGACGAGGCCCTCGATCGTGCGGATCTCGCGGCCCTCGCAGTCGATCGCCAGGGTCAGACAGCCGTAGACCGTCTCACCATCCAGAATGACCGTGCACGCGCCGCACTGCCCGTGTCCGCAGCCGCGCTTGGCGCCCGTGAGGCCAAGCTCCTCACGCAGCACCGAGAGCAGGGTGCGCCGCGGTTCGACAAAGACGTGGAACTCCTCACCATTGACGTTGAGCAAAAGGGGAACGCCCGAAGGCCCTCTGAAGTCGATCGCCATCCTACCCTCCTTCGTATGAGAGATACGACCGTGGTTCTACCGCCTGCGGGTATTGTACCCCCGGCGGGGAGGGGGCGCAAACCGACGGTCGCAGGAAAATGGGTTCGTTTCGCAAAACAGGGGGGTAGCGGCCTGCTCCCCGGGGACGCATCCAGCGGGGAGGCGGCGAAAATGGGTTCGTTTGGTAATAGGAGGGAGTAGGAAGGCCCGCGCGGCGGACGAAGCCCGGCGATGAAGGCCCGCCCGGCGAGGCCCGCCCGGCGATGAAGTCGCCGGGCTAGATGGCAGCGCCCCATGAATGGGGCTTGGGCGGACAGGGGGCTCAATGGCCATTATGGGTTCGTTTCGTAAAGGGCCCCGCCCGGCGGATGTCAATGGCAATGTAGTGTTCCCCATTATCGGCAAGATGAACGTCCCGGGGCGGGGGCGATCGCGGGTCCGGGCGTGGTAGCAGATTGAGGGTGATGCCGGGACTACGTGCGCCCCTACGGTTGCGCGCCCGAACGGGAACCGGCGTCGGAGGCGGGATTTCGGCAGCCGGCGGCCTGCCGAATGGCAAGGGGCGGGTGCGCGGATCTGACCCTCTGCCGTTTGGGCCGGCGTGCCCGAAGACCGGCATGCGCCTGGAAGGATCGGCAGCTTCTCCGAAAGGCCCACCCTACCCGCCGCGCCAGCGCGGCGGGTAGGTGTTGTATTCTCTTTCATAGGTTTTCTCTCAAGAGTTTCTTTCACTTGTTGTCCTGGGACCCCACGTGCGGCGCAACCCGTAGAGCATGGCCCTAAGTTCCGCCGCGGCGGTCATCAGCGGCAACCGGTCGATGATCACGTGCGGGCGCCTGGTCCACTCATCGTGCAGACTGTCGCTTGCCAGGAAGACGGCGCCGGGTTGGGTGGTCATAGGCAGCACTCCCTGGGAGTGTTGAGTATCGGGGAGATCGTGCCACCAGGGCAATATGGAACCTATGTTCTATCTCATATCCCTACTATAGCACAGGAAACGGGGCCAATCAAGTGTGGAGGTGGGGTGTGGGTCGCTTTTCCGCGGCTACGCTGCCGTTGTAGAGACGGGTGGTGCCCCGTCTGCGGATGTGAATGTCCCACCGATACGTGGGCGCTCACGACGAAGATTATGCCGGCGTTCAGATGAGCGTCGAAAGAGGGGCAGACAATCAGGGATGGCGGGGCCAGGATCCGGTCGGCGACGATATCGCATGAGTCAGCGAAGGCCTTGTCGCCGGCAAGCGTGATGTTGCCCTTGAGATAGCGCCGGTTGACCAGCCGGATGATGAACCGCGCGGTCATGCGGGCAAGGTGCGTGGTAATGCCCTTCCGGGCCTTTCGTGTTTTATGGCGCACACGTTCTCGCCAGACTACGGAGTCGGGTTCGTGACGTCCCAATGCCTTTCCGGGCATTTAGCGTGTTCTGACAATTGGTGTGTGTCAATGACTTTGACACACACCAGCTTAGGCCCGCGCTTCTGGCTGCGCGTACCTCCCAGTCTTCCGGCGGCTCGTGCCCTGCGCCAGCGACTCAGATATGACGAGTGCAGCCCTTCCTGTTCCAGCATCTCTCGCAACTCGCCCCGCTGCGTACATGCCTCAGCGCGCGCCAGGATCTCCAGCTTGTACTCGGCGCTGAACTGCCGCTGCTTCCGCGTTACCCGTACCTCGGGATCCGGCACTTCCCTTGCATTACGCCCCTCATCAGTCATCATTTCAAGCTCCTCTGCTCTCTATACTACTCCTAATTCCCGAGCAGAGTTGTGTCACTATTATTGGCACACAGGGCGATCCTGCCCCGGAGTTTCAATCCACGCACCCCGCGCGGGGTGCGACCACACCGGCGGCACCACTGTCTTGAGCTTACGTGTTTCAATCCACGCACCCCGCGCGGGGTGCGACATCGGACCCCGAGTATGCCACCGAGTTCCAGGATGAGTTTCAATCCACGCACCCCGCGCGGGGTGCGACGGCAGGCTGCGGGCGCCCGCCGTTGTCGAGCGAGTTTCAATCCACGCACCCCGCGCGGGGTGCGACGCCCAATCTGGGTCGGAGTCACGAGTCGATGCGTTTCAATCCACGCACCCCGCGCGGGGTGCGACTGCTGGCCATGCCTCCGCATCCGCAGCGACAGCGTGTTTCAATCCACGCACCCCGCGCGGGGTGCGACTCTAGCCCCGCAGGTCGCGATCACGTCATGTTTCAATCCACGCACCCCGCGCGGGGTGCGACTTGGCAGAGGGCGGTATCGGCGTGACAGCAAGTGGTTTCAATCCACGCACCCCGCGCGGGGTGCGACGATGGCATTTCGCTCGGCGTTACCTCGTACGTGTTTCAATCCACGCACCCCGCGCGGGGTGCGACTACTTGAGACTTATGCCATCGCCTATCTGAGCGTGTTTCAATCCACGCACCCCGCGCGGGGTGCGACCGGACGCCTTCGACCGTACTGGACGCCGACCTGTGTTTCAATCCACGCACCCCGCGCGGGGTGCGACGTGATCTTGTCGCTCGTCTATTTGCCGGCGTGTGTGTTTCAATCCACGCACCCCGCGCGGGGTGCGACCCAGCCCACTTATGGACGACGACACGGGCGGGAAAGTGTTTCAATCCACGCACCCCGCGCGGGGTGCGACGCTTCGATCACGCGCTTGTGCGACAATTCCACGGGTTTCAATCCACGCACCCCGCGCGGGGTGCGACATCGGTGGACTCAACGCAGGATTACGCCGTTGTGAGTTTCAATCCACGCACCCCGCGCGGGGTGCGACTCGATGCGCGACGTTGCTATGAGCGCGTCATGACAGTTTCAATCCACGCACCCCGCGCGGGGTGCGACCACGGCCGCCGAGCCTACCTCGACAGCGTGTAGTGTTTCAATCCACGCACCCCGCGCGGGGTGCGACAATCGCGCTTCGGCGACTCGACGACGCTGCTATATCAGTGTTTCAATCCACGCACCCCGCGCGGGGTGCGACCCTCGTGACGACGACATAAGCACAGGGCCGGATGTTTCAATCCACGCACCCCGCGCGGGGTGCGAGCTCGTCAGTGCATGCCATCCGTTCTACCGTGGTTTCAATCCACGCACCCCGCGCGGGGTGCGACCGCGCTCGACCGGCGCCAACAGACGATCGGCTGTTTCAATCCACGCACCCCGCGCGGGGTGCGACCCGCGATATGCGAGAGTACCGTGTAGTCGACCGGTTTCAATCCACGCACCCCGCGCGGGGTGCGACCCTCTGACGTTCAGCGAGCGAGCACGTCCTGAATGGTTTCAATCCACGCACCCCGCGCGGGGTGCGACGCTCCGCCATCCGTTGTCATGCCGACATCGCGTTTCAATCCACGCACCCCGCGCGGGGTGCGACCCATTGTCAGAGCTTAACCAAATGTCGCAGCTGCGGCTGGTTTCAATCCACGCACCCCGCGCGGGGTGCGACTTACGCCGCATGTCAGACCCGGACGGCTCGTGTGAGTTTCAATCCACGCACCCCGCGAGGGGTGCGACTCAGCGTATCCAGCGCCGCTCGGGATGCCTGCCTCGCAGCGCGCATGGTTTCAATCCACGCACCCCGCGAGGGGTGCGACGCGCTGGCACCAGCGTGGCGATGTGCGCCGTCGCAGTTTCAATCCACGCACCCCGCGAGGGGTGCGACATCGCAGACCATCGCGTGGATCCGTGTCGCAGTTGTTTCAATCCACGCACCCGCGAGGGGTGCGACCAGCCGTACGGTGCGTCGACCTGGCGCTTGTAGCGTTTCAATCCACGCACCCCGCGAGGGGTGCGACAGCCGTACTCTTCAGCTGTGCGCACCGCAGTACAGGTTTCAATCCACGCACCCGCGCGGGGTGCGACGCCGAGAGCGTCGCATAGCTGCGACCATGGTGTTTCAATCCACGCACCCCGCGAGGGGTGCGACAAGCGCGTCGCTGCGCAGATCGGATGCTAATTGCAGTTTCAATCCACGCACCCCGCGAGGGGTGCGACAAATGCAGATACGTGCGTCCGGACCTGGCATCAGGAGTTTCAATCCACGCACCCGCGAGGGGTGCGACTTCGCTGGCCAGGCAGCACGTACTTCGTGACTGATGTTTCAATCCACGCACCCCGCGAGGGGTGCGACCTCAATGCTTGCCGTTGCGGTGTCGGACAGTTTCAATCCACGCACCCCGCGCGGGGTGCGACTCGCGGCCCTGCAGATGCTCAGCCCACGACGCATGTTTCAATCCACGCACCCCGCGCGGGGTGCGACCGCAACATATGGGGCCGATCTGACATCGCCCCACTAGATGTGGGAAGGGACCTGGGACGCCCCGCATTTAACCCGTATCGGTCGTGCATGTAACTGCCGATAAACAACACCTCCTTCATACTTATCGCCGCGAACCTCCTATGTTCTTCATGTGCACTTCTGGTTCGCGTCAGAGGATCAGCGGCCCCTCGAGATCGACCGTGGCCTTCGCGCCGACATGCTCGACGCGTTTTCGCCAATCGTTACCCAGGTAATAGTAACGCAGGCTGTCCTTGTCCGGATCGATGATCTCCTCCAGTTGCGCCTTCAGCTTCACCATCTGCGCCGGGTCGATGATGCACTCAAACACCGAGTTCTGAACGCGCTGGCCGTAGCTCTGGCATCGCTTCGCCACTCGCCGCAGCCGTCGCTTTCCATCCTCAGTCTCGGTGCTCACGTCATAGGTAATCAATACCATCACGATACACCTCGCTTCCTGTGCCGCACTCAACACGGCCATGCGGCAACCCGCGACCGAGCGGCACTGTCCAATCGCTTGTTAAGGTACTTCTGCTCAGGCCGGCGCGCTATCCCCAGAAGAAGGGCGGATAGGTATCCAGATCTCCTCGCAGTGTGCGTGCCAACAGCAATGCCTGAATGTAAGGGATCAGGCCAAAGGGCATCTTCTCACCCAAGAAGGGGTGGCGAATTTCCTCCTGCTTCCGTTCCTGCCAGGCGGTGAGGACCTTCTTCCGCGTCGTGTCGTCCATCAGGATGCCCCCGCTCTCCTTCTGCGTGAAGCCCGTCCCTGTGATCTGCCTGCGGTTGATCAGAGAGAGCACGAGGCGATCGACGAAGACCGCGCGCAGCTCCTCCATCAGGTCCAGCGCCAGCGATGGGCGGCCGGGGCGATCTTGATGCAGGAACCCCACGTAGGGATCCAGCCCCACGACTTCGAGCGCAGACGAGACCTCGTTCGCCAGCACCGCATAGAGGAACGAGAGCACCGAATTCACGTTGTCCAGTGGTGGTCGCCGCGTTCTATTGCTAAACTGGAAATCTTCCCGCTGTTGCAGGATCAGTTGGTCGAAGACCCCGAAGTACGTCTTGGCCGCGCGACCCTCGAAGCCCATCAAGTCAGCCACGGACCCGCACTCGCTGACGATAGGCATCATCGCCTTAAGCGAGTCGGACGCTGCTCTCAGCGCATCGACATCCACGATCAGGGCATGATCTCGGATCGCGCGCTGGAGCACCTGGCGGGAGTTATAGATCTTCCCCAGCACGAAAGAGGACGCGATGGCGGCGCTCCGGGCCGAGTCTTCGGAGATGGCATACTGCGTCTTGCGCAGCAGGACGTTGCCCTGGACCCGCCCCGTGACCCGGGCGCGGAACCGCCCACCCGGCGAGAGGAAGCAAAGCCCAATGCCTCGGTCGGCGCAGGCCCCCATTAGGGCCGGGCTGGCCCCCGTGTAGGTGAACGATACGATGTTCTCCAGGTTGTGAAGCGGCAGTCGCAGTGCGACCTTCGCCTCCTTGCGGATGACGACGGCCTCACCCTCGATCGTCAGATAGAGCTCGGGGTCGGTCACATATAGCGTGTTCTGGAGTTTCCTCATTGGTTCACACGTCCGCGCATCAGGATGCGTCCTCGATCCTCTTCCGGATGTATGCCGAAGCGTTCGAAGGGCCTCGCTTTAGGCCGGGCAGGCAGTATCCTTGAGTGAACAAGAACGGCACGCCTTTGACGTCTTGACCTTGGGCGTGTGACCTCGCCTGAAGTAATCGTGCATTTCAGCCGCCATCTCCCCCACAAAGGCACGTAATCCGTCGGTCATCGCCACCTCGACACGGTGCCGTGTCTCTCCATAGTAAAGGTAGCCTGACCGGAATGTCGACGGAGAGCATCTCCTCGAGACACATTGCCTGAGCGCAGAGCTGCGATTCGTCGCTCCGGTCCGTCTTCGGCTTTGCCGCGCTTGTACTCGACCGGCGTCGGCAGATAGGTGCCTTCTCTTCCTCGAAGTCGCACGCCATCCGGCGATTGCGTGAACTCCACGACATCGCATTTCCCCGTCAGACCCAGGTGATATGACGCCACCGGCAGGAACGGGATGTGATACGCCGTCTCGTGTCTCGGTGAAGAAGGGGTCATCCGCCCGTTCGTGCATGCCACGGCCTTCGGCAGTGAGCCGGTTCTCTGCCCACTGCCGTTCTACATGAATGAGCGCCCACTGCCGCCGGCAGAAGCAGAAGTGCTGGATGCCTGAGAGCGGCAGGAGATCATCCGGGCTGTAGGTCGGTTCAAAGGCGCTCAATCAGCTGCCACCCCGGCCGGCACGCCATCTCGATCGATCTGCACGTCGTAGTCCTTGTACGAGCGCGGCGGATAGACTTCGGGATCCCGCTCGACGCTGATCAGATCGAAGAGCTGATGTGACGGGGCGTTGCCCAACTCGCTCTCGTGCTTGAAGACGATCAGCTTTCTGGCCACCATCTTCCCGCGCGACGCCGAGTGGTCGTGCTCGAACATATTGGCCAGCGCTTGCCACAGCAACTCGAGGTCGGCCTCGGAGAACCCGGTGCCCTTGCCGGGTTGGTTCGCCAACTTGGCTGAGACGTAGCCCTCGGCGCGATAGAGGGCATAGGGCACGATGTGCTTGCGCCCCATCTCAGTCCGCTTATCGGCCTCCGTCTGCGTCACGGTGACGCGGGTGATGGTCACCTCCTGCTGGACGATGGGATCGATCGAGCGCGAGAAATTCATCTGTACCGGACCGCGCACCTGCCCGCAGTCCACTTGAGTGCTCATCACTGCGCCGAAGGTGCGCACGTCGTAGAAGTTCGCACACATCCACTTCCTGACGGTGTTACGCTCGTCGTCACTGGGCTTCTTGGCATTCTTGAGGTCAATATCGCTGGCGATATAGGCCTTCTCGTGCTGCGCATTGAGCGGGATGCCCTCCTTGACGTAGATCATGTAGCCCGGCGCGTCCTCGTGGACCAGCTCGACGTAGTTGCGAATCTTGCGTTTGAGGCAGACATCGGTGACGATGCCGTAGCCGGTCTCGGGATCGATGCGGGGCATATTGCCGGCATCGGGGTCCCCATTGGGGTTGCCGTTCTCCACATCATAGAGCAGGACGAACTCATAGCGGTTGCGAATTGGATCACCCATCGTCAGATCTCCTTGCTGTGTTTTAGTTGTCGGTCAACGGAACTTCGGCCGCATCGCCTGCGTCCCGCTTCCGGTAGAAGGCTGCGCGCTGGTGGTAGTAGCCGAGGATGAAGACGCCCTGCTCGTCGAGATCTAGCCGGGTCGGGATCGGGTTGGTCTCGACGTCGAGAAGGTCCAGTATCTCCTGGATGCGACGATCGCTGGCATAGCCATACGCCGCCTTGGAGATATGGTGCTGCGAGAGCCGTAGCAGGACCGGGAAGACGGAGGCCGGTGAGGCGCAGGCCGTCGTGAAGTAACGGTCCTTGATCGTCGCATTCAGGTTAGGGATGGCCTCTTGCTGCACCTTCTCCAGCACGGCGAAGAGGCGCCCGAGCACGTACGCCGGGTTCCTACTCCCTTCATTCAATGACATCTGCAGTACCTCCTGGATTGGGTGATCGGGTTGGTTACGGTACTTCCGGAGCAAGTAGGCCTTGAGGATCGCGGCCCGTTCGTAGCCGATCTTCGAGATCCTCTTGCTCCTGTCATCCTGATCCGCCCTGACGCGGGTAAGGATGGCGCTATAGAGACCTGCCGGATAGGGTGCGCCCGTGAGGATCGCGCGAAAGATCGCTCCCGCCAGGAGTGGCGAGGCGCTGGGATTCGAGGCCTTCTTGGAGATGGTCTCGTCCACCACGTCCCGGACGGTGAGGTACGTCCTCTGGTTGTCGAACTCCTTGACCATCGACAGGTCTCTGTAGTGGCGCATGATTCGGTCGATGAAGTTGGCGAAAAGATCTGCGTGGAAGAAGCGCACCGAGATTCGTGCTGCGTTCGGGGCCAGACCCAGTACGTAGAAGCGCATGCCCGGATCGAGTCCCTCCAACAGGGCGTCAACATCCAGCGGCTGACTATGCTTGACCTTTCTGGCCACTTCACTGAGGCGACGCTCAGCCTGCCGGTCACGACTCGACGACTCCTCTGCCTCTACCTCGACGAAGGTCGGATCGAAGAGCCCCATGAACACATCCCGATAGGCCTTGTTGGGGCTCTCGGCCCAGTAGACAACCGTGGTGTCGCCCAGCGTGATTGCGGGGTTCTCGTTCTCGCGCGAGAGGAGGTAGTTGAGCGCGGTGGTGTAGGCGAAGGTGGCCTGCTTGCTCACCGGCGCATTCATGCCCTGTGTGCGGTTGTACGACTCGTAGGCGCTTGCGTTGAAGCCAACCAGCGTGGCACCCGTCGGGTTCGCGTCGCGAATCCCCTTCAGACTGGCATGGAGCCGCTCAATGGGCGCCACCTCGCCGGTGACCAGACATTGAGCGTACTCCGCCTCTTCCGAATCCTTGTACGCTTCCCAGACGGCCCGGACTTGCTTGTCCTCGTGAGCGAAGGATCCGTCGACGATAAACACGAGGTTCCCCCCCTTGAGGAGCGTCTCCAAGTGGCGGCGGATCTCGGGATGGCTATGCGCTTGTGCCGGATCGTAATTTTCAAGGAATCCGCAGATGGCCCTTGCGGGCACGCTTTCGGCCCTGGCAAGCAACGCCAGGTTGTGCGCTCGGAATGCCTGAAATCGCTCCCGACTATAGTCCGGCTTGGCTTCATCCCTATCTGAGATGCCCAAGACGTACGCGCAATTGTCGCAGAGGAAGTTGGCCTTCACGCCGGACGAACGTTTCACTTGCTCAGGTACGAGCATCCGTCTTGGCCTTTCGACCATCTTCTTGCCACGGGGTACCTGCTCGAAGAGCGACAGTAGACCCATCAGCTCTCCTCCTGTCGAGAGGACGATTGCATAACTAACGTTGGCCGCGCTGAAGTTGCGCGGCGCGATGTTTGTCTTGGGATCTGCCACGAGGATGTCATAGTAGCGTGCGAGCGATTGCAGGATCATCGTCTCACCTCACCAGACTCACGTCGCTCAGGTCGAGCACACCATCCTGAAGCGTCGCCTTGAAGAAGAAGGGCCGGATATCGTCCAGGTCGGAGAAATCGAGGTCGTAGAGCATATAACCCAGCTCCCGCCGGCCCATCAGGGCGCTCGGCGGGAAGACGCCATCCTCGATGGGCTCCACCCGTGCGCCGAACTCGCGCGTGCCAAGGCAAGGCGCGTGATAATGTTGCCCTTTTCGCAGCCGCCTCAGCGCGATGTTATAGTGCTTTTCTGGCGTGTCACCCGGTCCGGCCTTGTCCGGCACCATCTCGAAGTGTGCCTCGATGACGTAATCCACGTCCTTCAGGACCAGTGCCGCTCGCTGCTGACGGTACTTGGTTGCGTCAAGGTAGAAGGCATCGCGGGAGCCGTTCATGCGCCGCTGGGCCTCCCTTGCGGACACCTTCTCGCTCACCTCATTCCGCCGGATGTTCGTGAACGCGATCTCGTTGAGGACGTGGATACGGTCGATCACCCAGCGAATGGCCGGCTTCCAGTAAATCGCCTCGATTAGCCCGCGCGCCGCCGAGGGCGTCATCACATCGTAACTCACGCGCTCGACCTTCATCTCGGGTCTGGTGAAGAGAGCGTAGTCGCCCCTGACTCTGATCGCTATGCCATAACCCATAGACCTGCCTCCTTTAAGTGCCGTTTCACAGGAAGATGCCTTCGCCACCGCTGCTCTCCGGAAGGGTCAGCCCTGTCCGATCGTTGTAGCGACAGAGGTCATTCAGTACCGCGTAGCTGCCGGCGTAGATGTCAATCAGCCCGGAGCCTTCCAGGGCCTGGAACTCACGTTCGTAGATGCTCACGATGTAGAGCTGCAGCCGCCGCATCAGCGACCCCGGATACTCGCTCTCCTTGAGCTGTTGAAGAAGATGCTGCGCTCGCTTGTCATACGGGATGATAACGGGCACCGTGTTGTCCTCGATCAGCTTGAACGCTTCCGAAGCACTTCTGAACTCGAACCGGCCGCCGCCACCGTCGAAGTATGACAGGATCTTCTTTACATCCAGTGCATGGTCCCCCCGAACCTCATAGAGCTGGTCGAAGTAGGCGGCGATCGCCGCAAGGGAGGCCGGGTCTTCCTGCTGTATGAAGACCTGGCGTGCGAGGTCCCCCCCCTGCTTGATGTGCCCGGGCATGCGCCCCACGAACTGGCTATCCGGCTCAAAAACGGTCAGGTCGCAGATTCCAGGCCGCCTATTCTCACGGTTCACGCGCCCTGCCGCCTGGATGATCGAGTCCAACCCGGCCATAGCCCGGAAGCCAACCGGGAAGTCCACGTCAATGCCGGCCTCCATAATCTGGGTCGAGACCACCCGGCAAGGCAAGCCCTTGCTAAGCCGTTCGCGAATCTCGGCGATGGTCGCTTTGCGATGTGCCGGGCACATCAGCGTGGAGAGATGGAAGACCTCGCCGGCGGGGACCCTGTCGGCCAGCATCTGATAAAGCCCTCGCGCGTGCCGCCGTGTGTTGACGATGCAGAGCGCCTGTTCGCTACTGCTCATGTGCTCGACCAACGTCCCGTCATCCATCACGCCGGTATACCGGACCCGGACCCGCTTGAAGAAATTGTAGAGGTCGGCGGGGTTCGGCGCCAGCTCGGTGACAGGCTGATCGGTGAGGAAGCGCTCGAGTCTCGGCTGGGTCGCCGTGCAGAAGACGGCGCTAACGCCGTAGTTGGCCACCAACTCCCGGATCGCCGTCAGGCAGGGTTTGAGATACCCAAGCGGCAGCATCTGCGCCTCATCGAAGATGATCACGCTCTTGGCGACGTTGTGTACCTTGCGGCTGCGTGAGGACTGGTGAGCATAGAGCGACTCGAAGAACTGCACGTTAGTGGTGACGATGATGGGGACATCCCAATTCTCCGCGGCCAGCTTCAGCTTCGTCGCTGCGCCGTTGGTCATATCACCCGGCGAGTCGCTATACCTGTCGCCGAAACGCTCCCAGTCGAAGTTGGCGTGATGCTCGAGCACGTTTTCCTCGCCGAGGATGCCCTTGAAGACCGCGGCGTTCTGTTCGATGATGCTGGTATAGGGAATAACGTAGATGACGCGCTTAAGTCCGTGCCTGACGGCGTGGTTGAGCGCAAACGCCATCGATGACAGCGTCTTGCCTCCTCCCGTCGGCACCGTCAGCGTGAAGACGCCCTGCTTGCACCCAGCCTTGGTGAGACAGCTTTGCAGTATCTCAGTGCGTTTCTCGTTGATCGGCGTCGTTGGGTTGTCCAAGTCCTGGAGTGCCTCGTTCAGAACTCGGCAAAGGGTGGCGATGTCGGCGTAGGCGCCGCGCGGTTTCTCACCGCCGCTCATATAGGTCTCTGTCTCCAGGAAGTCGCTGTCGACCAACGCCGAGTAGACCATCCGTGTCAGGAATGCAAGAGAGTAATGTGGGGATTCGCGTAGAGGGCGAATGCTGAGACGGTTCGGCAGGGCAATCTGTGCGAGGTCTATCTCGTCTCTGAAGGCGCTGTAATCCTGCACCTTCGCCTTCAGGCGGGATACCAGCGTGCCCTGGGTCTCAACGTCCGTGGCGTCACCGTAGTCCGGCAGACCACCGTGGTGCCCGACGATGCAGTAGGCCAGCAGCTTCGCGAGGGGATGATCCCGGAAGTGGCTCACCAATGCCTGCGCCCCAGCCGTCGAATGGTCGACCCTGGCCCTGGAGCCCTCCAGCCGGCGCTGGAATGCCCGTGAGTACTTGCCCAGGTCGTGCACCAGCGCAACCGTCCGCGCCAACTCAGAGATCCCGGCATCGCGCCCCAGCTCGGCGGCGATTTCACCGGTGTTGGTCAGGTGATCGAGCAGCAGTTGCCACTCAGCCTTGCTGACGCCTTCCTTCGAGTGCGCATAGTAGGGCATCTTGATGCCTCACAGACCGTAGAAGAACCGCTCAACACACAAGAGTGGCGGCGTACTTCAATAGTTGCAGCACGCAGCACAGAGCCACAAAGGAAAGTTCGACATTTGGGAGCGCGTGGAACCCACCTTAGCTCGCACCATGCACAGATTACACCCAATCGGCGCGAAGTGCAAGCGGAGTTGATGAGAGGCCGTCAGTTGTCAGCGACGAAGCGCGTGCTCGATCGACAGGAGGGCACCATTGCGCATCATCTGTTGTGGGTATAAGAGACGTGGCCTAACCGTGCAGCCCGCGCCTTGCGACCGCGTACCCCAACCCATTATCTCCTCCGAGTAACAGTCCGGGCAGGGCGCCCCCAGCCCAGCTTGTCGGAGGACGAGCCGGGCGCCTGGCAGGGCACCTGCCACGCGGACCCGAGGCATATAGATTTTGGGGGAGGGTGTGGACGCGTGCGGCAAGTGATCCTTAGAAGGTTCGGGGTGATGTAGAGCGTGCGGCACGTGGGGCGGCTGCTGAAATGGATGCGCTGGACGCGCCAGAAGCCGGTGGAGCGCGACGAAGAGGCGGTGGCGAAATAGCGTGCCGAGACCTTTCCGGATCTCGACAGTTAGGGTAGCAAGATCAGATAGGGAGTGACTCCTCTAGCCCCGCGAGGTACGTCTCAGGGTCGCGGCGAAAGCGGTGCTGGGGTACCCGACTGTGACGGTGCTTGTCCAGTTCTTGCAGTAGCGCTATACAATCAGAGGTTCCCCCGTTTTGGTGGACACTATGCAGTGCTAAACACCGTTGATATTCTGTTCAAAGGCCACCGGACTGAGGTAGCCAATCGACGAATGCAGACGCCGACGATTGTAGAACGACTCGATGTAACGGAACAGATCGCGTCGGGCTTCTCCTCGCGGGAGTGCGGTGACATGGTGTGGCTGACAGCAACACCCGCGGCGATCAAGTCAAGGAAGGAAGGTAGCGTGGTCGGCAGGACCCGCGTCGCGGGGGAGCGCTGCGGTAGCAGTTGCCTTGAGCGTGAAGGTGATGATGTCGTTTATCGGCGCTCCCACAGCCCGTCCGCGTAGAAGAGGTAGATGGTGCCGGCGTCGGTGCGCAGGGCGGCGCCGCGGTCGAACTGCTGCATGGTGCCGGTGTAGCTGCGTTCACAGTCAAGAGCGCTGCCAAGGCCAGTGCGGATCCGGCCAATGTCACACCACATCGCGCCGAAGCCACGCTTGGGTGTGGGCGGACACTGCGCCGGGGTGTCGGCGTCGGCGCAGGGGAACTCGGGGCTTCCCTCGACGTAGGGCGCGTGTTGGTATGTGTGCCAAGCACCGCCATTGTAGAGGACCAGGGCCTGTCCCGTGTCCAGGGGCTCCCGCCAGAACATCCTCCCGTGCTCGAAGGCTTCCTCGGCAACCACACCGGTGAAGGGGTCGCCCTGGGCGCACCCGAGGCGGTCCTGTCCGGCCGCCCAGGCGTCGGCAAATGCGCCCCGGACAGGGGGGCAGGCCGGCGTGTCAGTCGGCCGGGGGGTCGGACTGGGGGTTGGCGCCACGGTGGAGGTGGGCTGCGGGAGCGTCGGAGTCGGACTCGGCGCCAGGGTCGCGGCGGCTGTGGCTGTCGGCTCGACCTGAGACTCGCCCTCGGGCACCGTCGCCACGACCGGCTCGGCGGCCGTTGGCGAGGGCTGCATCCCCGGTGAGATCGTGTAACTGGGGGCCGGGGTCGGGCCAGGGACAGCGGCGGCGTTTCGCATCCACCACAGGGCCGCGATCCCGCCGAGCGCCAGCACCACGATGCCGGCCACCCAAATCCAGGACAACCGGCGGCGCCCTGAGGGCTGCCCACCGGTCGTGATACGAGTGTCGTCGAGTGGGACCCTGCGCTCGAGAGCCGCGGCCATGTCGCGGGCGCTCGCCCAACGCTCGTCCCAGGCAAGGGCCATCGCTCTCCGGATAAGCGTCGTCGACCGCCGGGCTGATCAGCCCGTTCATCTGGCGGGGGGTCTTGAACTGCGCGGGGAACGCCATCCTGTCGCTGCCCGTAAGCGGGGCCCGGCCCACGAGGGCGTGGTAGAGTGTCGCGCCGAGGCCATAGATGTCGGTCCTGGGATCGGTGTGCCGGTCCAAGTTGCCCCACTGCTCCGGCGGCGCGTACTCGGGCGTGCCCATGCCCGCATCGCGGTCTTGGTCCGTGGGTCGGCGGGGTCCCAGAGCTTGACCAGGCCGAAGTCCACCAGCACGGCTTCGCCTTCCGGCGTGATGATGACGTTCTGCGGCTTGACGTCCCGATGGATGACTCCACGCGCGTGGCAGTAAGCCAGCGCATCCAGCAGTTGGCGCGCCCAGAACACGACCTGTGCTTCGGGGAGCGCGCCCTCTCTCTTGATTCGCTCGGCAAGGCTCTCCCCCTCGACGAAGGCCATCACCAGGTAATCGTTGCCGCGCTCCTCGAAGTAGTCCGTCACCGGCACCAAGTGGGGGTGTGACAGCTTCCCAAGGGTCACCGCTTCCTGCCGGAACTGCGTGCGGAACTGCTCCAACGCAGTCGGATCCAGGCCGGGTTGGGGCACCATCTCCTTGATCGCCACGGTCTTGTCGAGGCGCAGATCGACCGCCCGGTAGACGGCGCCCATCCCGCCTTGCCCAAGCAGGGCGTCAACGCGGTAGCGATCCTGAAGTATTTGTCCTGTGGTCAATGGCATAGGTCGACCCCTTTGAGGCTCAACACTATCGGCGTTCCCACGCCCCATCCTATGTGGCGGGGAGCGCCTGTCAAGGGAGAGGCCCCCGGCCCTTCCCGCGGCTTGGCGCAGGGCAAGCCCGCGTCTCTACAACAGACGTCGCAGGCCGAGCTACGGCTGGCGCGTGATGACCAGGAGGAGGTTGGAGTAGCTGTCAGTCCAGGGAAGGACAGCGGGGCCGACTGCGTAGCCAGGTCGGGGGTGGCGGGCACGGCAGGTGGCGAGGGAGGCAGAAGACGTAGCGTCTCAGAAGACGTAGCGTCTCGAAGAGTAGCGTCTCAGAAGACGTAGCGTCTCAGAAGACGTGCCGGCGGCACGTCTTCAACGCCGGTCGCGGGCCGAAGCACTTAGTGATCAGTGAAGCTGGTTTTTGGGGTTCGTAGTACGACTTCAGTCGTTCCGGTGCATCAGAAGGCGGCCCCGGAACCGATGAATCGGTTACTAGAACCAACTTGACTGTCCACTAGCGGGTGATGACCTGGAGGAGGTTGCTGTAGCTGTCGGTCCAGGGACGGACGGCAGGGTCGAGGCGCGTGGCCAGGTCGGGGGCGTCGCCGAGCCACCCTCCTGCGAGGGCGGCGGGATCGCGGCTGATGACCACCCACTGCGACGGGAAGCTGCCGGCGTCGTCCCGCCAGGTCGTCGACGATGACACCGTGCAGCCCCAGTTGCTCGCGCTTCTGCTGCGAGCAGGGTCACGAGGTCCAGGTGCGTGGTGCTGATGTGGATCGCGAGCAGGCCGTCGCCGGTGAGGTGCGCCAGGTAGAGGTCGAAGGCCTCCAACGTGAGCATGTGGACGGGGGGCGCGTCTCCGCTGAAGACGTCGACGGCGAGCAGGTCGTAGCGCTGCGACCCGCCTGACGCAAGCTCGTGCGCGAGCGAGAGCCGTGCGTCGCCCGGGACGATGTCGATCTCCCCGGCGGCATCCGCCAGGAAGCTGAAGTAGCCGCCCTCACCCTCGGCGTAGCGCATGACCTCGGGATCGATCTCGTAGAAGCGCATGACGTCGCCGGCGCGGTTGTAGGTCGCGATCGTGCCGGCCCCCAGACCAAGCGCGCCGACGCGAATGGCGTCGCTTCGCGCCTGCAGCTTTCGGATGGATAGCCCTACCCCGCTGTTGCGACCGTAGTACGCCGTCGGCCGGTCGCGCAGGTCCTGTGTCACGTACTGGACGCCGTGGATCGTCGTGTCGTGCACCATCTCGTAGGCGGCGTGCGGCGGATCGCCCAGAGCGACGGCCCGCACGCGAAGGATGCCGTAGAAGTTGCGCTCCGACGCGAGCGTGGACTCGTTGAAGCCGCGAACGGACATGACGAGGAGATAGGCGCTGGTGAGCATCCCCACCGCAAACAGGGCGAACATGATGAGCTGGAACGACTCCCGCCGCGCAATCCGAGAGCTCTTATCGAGCGCGAGCGCAAGCGCGGCGAGCGTCCAGCACGCCAGCAACGCGAGGGGGAACTCCCACGTGCCCTTGAAGACCGCGGGCGCCACGATGTTGACAAAGATCCCCCCAAGCGCGCCCCCTACCCCGAGCACCAGGTAGAAACCGGTCAGATCGCCTTGGCGCGGACGCAGCCTGCGCAAGTTCTCCATGGCTCACCATACAGCCGGCGAAGAGGGTCACCCCGTAGACACCCAACTGCATCAGGAGGGGCGCAGCATTGCCGCGCGACAAGACCGTCCCGAAGACCTGGGTCGCGATAAGCAGAAGCAGAAGGTACCAGCGTGAGTAGCCCCGGTCACCGCTGAAGACAATGACAAAGGTGAGCAGGTAGATCACCAAGCGGCCCTACCCAGAGCATAGGCAGCGCCATGATGTTGACCGTGATCTCGTTGGTGGTGCCAAGGAGCAGAACCGAACCCACCATGGAGAAGCCCAACCAGAGCAACCATCGCCCCCGCATTCTCGCGCGCGGCTGCGGCGCCGTCTCAGCGACGCTCTCGGATGCGGGTCGCCGGGCGCGCGGCCCGGGCCGGCGGCCCAGGGCCGGGCGCAGCACGGACCCTGCGACGAGCGACACCCCTACGGCGAACCCCAGGTATCCGACGGACCACGCGTTCGCCTGGCCGGGAATCGTGAATAGGGGCTGCATCAGCAGCGGATACCCCAAGCAGCGCCAGAACCGACCCCACATTAGAGAGCGCGTAGAGCGGGTAGGGGTTCCGATCGGGAAAGCGCGCGGCGATACCACGTCTGCACCAAGGGGCTGGTCGTGGAGAGCACGAGATAGGGAAGCCCAACACTGACCGCCAGTGCCAGCAACTCCCGGAGCAGCGGTGCCTGGCCGGCTGCCGGGGCCCAACGGTCGCCGGGCGTGATGGCCGTCGGCCAGACGATGAAGTTGAGCCCCAACACGAGCAGAGAGAGGGCCAGCACGCCGAGATGTACCCATCCCTGACGGCGATGGCCCAGACGCCGGACCAAGAAGTGACCGTAGGCATAGCCCACGACCAGCAGTATCTGGAAGAAGAGCACCGCCACCGACCAGACGGCTGAAGATCCGCCGAACCAGGGCAGGATCACGTTCCCGATCAGCGGCTGGATCAGAAAGAGCAGAACGGCAGAGATGAAAATGGTGAGCTGATAGACAAGCATAACGATCGACATCTCCAAGCACAAGGTGCGCCAATTCCCATCTATCCCGACACGGTATATACTCGCTCACAGCAAACCCACGTTCTCGTCTACGAGGAGGCTGACAATGGATACCGTTCGCTTTGGGATCATCGGCGTTGGCGGGATGGGCAGTGGCCACGCCCGGAATATGCCCTTTATCGACGAAGTCAAGCTCACCGCGGTCTGCGACATCTCGCCCGCGGCGCTACAGACCGCGACCGACGCCTATGGCGTCCCGGGATTCTCCAGCCACGTCGAGCTGCTCGACAGCGGCCTGGTCGACGCCGTGATTGTGGCGACCCCGCACTACTTCCACCCTCCCATCGCCGTCGACGCGATGGAGCGCGGGATCCACGTCATCAGCGAGAAGCCGATGGCGGTGACCGTCTCCGGCGCGGAGGCGATGATCGAGGCGGCCAAGCGCACGGGCGTCGTCTTCTCCGTGATGTTCCAGCAGCGCACGCTGCCGGTGAGCCAGGCAGCGAAGCGCCTCGTCGACGAGGGCCGGCTGGGCGAGCTCTACCGCACGCTGCTGATCGACAGCCACTTCCGCAGCCAGGCCTACTACAACTCGGCCGGGTGGCGCGCCACCTGGAAGGGCGAGGGCGGCGGCGTCCTGCTGAATCAGGCCCCCCACGGCATGGACCTGTTCACGTGGCTCGGCGGCATGCCCTCCCGCGTGATCGCCAAGGTCGCTACCCGACAGCACATCATCGAGGTCGAGGACGAAGCCACGGCCCTCATCGAGTATCCCAATGGCGCCACCGGCTATCTGCTGGAGAGCGTCAACGAGTTCCCCACCGGCACCCGCATCGAGCTGTGCGGTGAGCTGGGGAAGCTGGTCATCGCCAACGACGAGATTCACTTCTGGGAGGTCTCGCCCGGCGTGCGAGCCGCCTCGGATGCCGTCGAGGCCATGTGGGGACATCCCGATGCCCAGGAAATCGAAATAGAGCTCGAAGAGCGCCCGACCGGACACGCCGCCATCGTCGCCAACGTGGCGAGGGCTATCATGGAAGGTGAGCCGCTCATCTCGCCGGGACCCGAGGCCATCTACAGCCTCGAACTTGCCGATGCGATACTCCTTTCCGGCCATACCGGGCATCCTGTCGCTCTGCCGGTCGACCGGGCTGCGTACGATGCCTTCATCGAGGCCAAGAAGGCCACGTCGAAGGACAAGAACGTCGAGGATCAGCGGGTGACGGATCCGAATCATCAGAAATGACAGGAGTCAGGAGTACGGAGCAAGGAGTAGGGCGATCCTACTCCTTACTCCGTACTCAGTGCTTCCCACTCCTTGTCACCGGCGGTAAACGAACACCTGGGCGCCCTGCACGTCTGATACCGCGATTCCGTCCGAGTGGAGGGCCACGCCCGCGGGGACGACATCGCCCTCAGCGGAGCGAAGCGCCTCCACAAAGGTGCCATCGGGCGTGAAGCTGAGGATGCGCCCGTAGCCGGGATCGGTGACCACGACGGCGTCACCCAGGACCGAGAGCTGCGGCTCATCGTCGAGCGTGCCGCTCGCCCAGGTAGGCACATCCCATCCCCGCAGGAACGTACCGTCGCTCGCCAACACCTGTACCCGGCGATGCCATAGGTCCGCGACGTAGACATCGCCGTTCTCCGCGACGGCGACATCGGAGGGCTCCGAGAGCGGCGACACGAGTGTGCTCTGGTCGGGAGCAATGACGCCGCCGTCGAAGGCCCTCAGGAACTGCCCGTTCCCATCGAAGACCTGGATCCGACTGTTGCCGGTATCGGCAACGTAGACCTCGCCGTCGGGGCCGACCGCCACGCCCCGCGGGCCGTAGAAGGCGCCCCAGCCCGTCGGATCGTTCACGTCCACCTGCGCGAACCGGCCCCAACTCAACAGAGGCGTGCCCCAGCCGGTGAACTTCTGAATGCGGTGGTTCCAGGTATCGGCCACGTAGACGTTGCCCTCGGCGTCCACGGCGACATCCCAGGGCCGGTCGAACTGCCCCGGCGCGGTGC
The DNA here is from genome assembly GCA_963751345.1 of uncultured Chloroflexia bacterium. Classification (GTDB taxonomy): domain Bacteria; phylum Chloroflexota; class Anaerolineae; order B4-G1; family SLSP01; genus PWVB01. Next base: position 471,169 of record CAVVUS010000011.1, on the reverse strand, counting down.
CGTAGCTGCCCCAGACCTCGAGCATCACGGCGTCGGCCGTCAGGTGCCAGACCCGGTTACCGGCGGGGTCAGCGACGTAGAGCGTGCCGTCGGGGGCCGTGGCGATGCCGCGAGGCGTCGTGCCCGGCATCGCGATCGTCCTGTCGGGGGAAACGGCGCGCTCGCCCTCCGCGAAGGGGTCGTCGGCCGACGTGCCCGATGTGGCCGGCTGCCCGCCTGCGGGGCGCTGAGCCCAGACAAGGTCATTGACGTCCTTGCGCACATAGAGGCGGAACTCCAGCCGATTCGGCCAGGTCGTCAGGGTAAACGGGCTCGCAGGATTCTGCAGCTCGGCGAAACGCGTGTAGTCTCGCCTCCAGACAATGTCCCACACGGCCTGCCGCCACGCCGGATCGGTCAGGGCGGTGCGAATACGCTCCCACGTGAGGTTCTTGTAGTCCTCGATGGGCCACCAGATGTGCTTGTACAGGAAGGTATCGTACCCGTCGCCGACGATGGCATCCACGGCAGGCCACTCGGAGCGCGCCGCGATGATGACCGACGACGCGAGGAGTCGATCCGGGTCCGGCGTCTCAAAATAGTAGCTCTCGGGATAGCGCGAGTCCATATACCAGTAGAAAGGCCAGGCGACCTCCTTGCCGTAGGCCACGGCGAGTTGGTCCGGCGTCTCCGTAAGTCGCCAGGAGAGTTCATCGAGATCGGCCAGGACCTTCTTGACGTCCGGGGTGCCGTGGGCGTAGACGAGAAACTCCGTCGCCAGCTCATCGTCGATGAAACAGGCCATCACCATCGTGCGGACGGTCAGCACGCCGAGGATGGCAACAGCCGTCACCCCGGCCAGGCGGAGGCTGCGTCTCACCCCTTGGATCTCCACAGCATAAAAGAGCAACCCACCGAAGATCAGAATACCCAGCAGCCCACCGATCGTCCGCCCAAGCGGCTCGAGTTGCTCGATTGCCAGCGCCAACTGCTCTCCGGCCCCGCTCTGCTGAAGCACCTGCCGCATGCTACCCGACGATTCTCCGAACGCCGCCCACGCGAACCCGAGGAGGATCAGCGAGACGGGCACCAACCACGCCCAATGCCTCACCAACCCGCGCCAGGTCAGGTCGTGAAACGCCCGATCGAGCGCCCACGCCGCAAGCAGGATGTGGGGGAACACAATGTGCACCGTGAGCCAGGGCATCTTCTCGCCGGCGACGGCATAGGCAACCCACGAGAGCAGCGCCCAGGCCAGCAGGAAAAAGGGAAAGAGACGCGGCAGAAGCTCGGAGATCGGGGGCACAACAGGTTCGGGCTCTGTCGGCCTGCTCATCGGAGACCTCAGCGCGCGGGGCAGGCCTGCGCACGAGCGTGGTGACGACCAACCAAGCCCCCGCCACCAACGAGATGACCACCGGCATGTACTCATAGAGGGAACCGATGATGCCGTAGTAGTACCACGGCTGGCTCCCACGCTGTACGCCCTGCTGCGCCATCCAGTATGCCAGCCCGCCGACGAGCCCGGTCAGCACGCCCCAGCCGTACGTGAAGATCGTGCTGAAGAGAACGAAGAAGACACCGTAGTAGACCAGCGCGATGATCGGCCACCGCCTGATGTTCCACCAGAGCCCGATGCCGACGCTCGCCGCCAATGTCACCCCCAGGGTCACGAACGCCCCGACGGTGGATAGGACCGGGCACGCCGGCAAAACTTCCCGACATCAGCGCCCCGTAGAAGAGCGTCATGTCCACACCGGCGATGAAGCGCATCAGCAGGGCAGAGCCCAAGGGCAAGGTGAAGGTGCCAAGCACCACCAGCACGTCGAAAAGCCTGAACGAACGGAGCTTTGACTCCCCCACCGCGGCGACACCGATCACCGCCATCAGTCCGGCGGCGAGGATCCCGACTCCCAGTCCGGCGCGTCCCCAGACCGGTGGGGCGACACTCGCGGCGGCATCGGTGACAGCTTCCGGCTCGACCGGCGGCGGCTGACGGAGCGACGCAGCGAAGAGCCCGCCCGCCAGAAGCGCGATGACCAGGAGGAGCACCATCCACGGGATCAGGTTCGGCCGGTCCCAGCGGGTCCTCACGATCTGCCAGAGGAGAGGGAGCGCCATCAGGCCGAAGAAGATCGCTGTGTAGATGTAGGCGTTCTCCTTCGAAGCGTACATCAGGGCAAAGAAGACGCCCATCGGCCAGAACCACCGGTGCTCGCCGCTGTCGAGATAGCGAAGGATCGTCCAGAGCAAGAGGATAGCCGCCAGCATGATCGGGATGTCGTGGCGCGTATAGCGCGAGTAGTAGGTCACGATTGGCGAAATGAGCAGGCTGACCGACGCGATGACGGCTCCCAGCCGTCCCAACCACTTTCGCAGGAGCCACGGCGCCATGACCAGGGCCACGCCCGCCAGCGCGGTATAGAGGCGAGCGGTGAAATCGCTCACCCCAAAGAGCGCGAAGAAGAAAGCCGTGGCCTCGAAGAGGAGGGGCCCGTGCATCAGGGGGTCGGGGCGGAAGCCGCGGCCCGTGTAGAGGTTCCAGGAGTACTTGGCGTGCGTGGTCTCATCGTGGCTGACGGCACGGTCGCCGAGCGCGACCAGGCGTGTCGCCAGCGCCAGGATCAGGATGACCAGATAGGCCACTTTCCACGCGTCGACCTTGATGCGGTGGGGCCGAGGTTTGGACGAGGGCTCTGTCTCAATGGGCGTGATCTGTGCGATGCCGGTCATCTCGTATGGTATGATCTCCTATGCCTGATGCTCTCGGTGTGCGAGCGCTCCCAGGATTCTACCTGCTAAGGCGGCTGAAGCAACCCGGCGAGGCGTGCGCTCGACGGTCTGACGCTCACGAGCGTGGCTAAGCGCGGCGACCGTGCTACACTGAGCGCTTAGGGCGCCCTCGGCGCCCGCATTTTGTGAGAAAGGCCACACCTATGAAACGATCTTGGGGTCTGCAAACGAAGGCTGTCCACACCGGCACGGAGCTATCGCCGCAAGACGTCTCCCCGCCGCTGCATATGGCAAACACCTACATCTTCGACAGCGCGGAGGAAGCCGCCCGAGCATTCGAGCTGGAAAATCAGCCCATCTACACGCGTTGGGGCAACCCGACAATCGCCGTGATGGAGCAGAAGGTCGCCGCTCTGGAGGGTGCGGAGGCCGCCGTGGCCACTGCCTCCGGTATGGCGGCGGTCAGCGCCGCGCTTCTCGCAGTCGTCGAGGGGGGTGACCATATCGTGGCGACCACGGGCCTCTACAGCGGCTCGTATCACCTGATTACCGAGGATCTGCCGCGCTACGGGGTCGAGGTCACCCTCGTCGAGGCGTCCGATACCGCTGCGTTCGAGGCCGCGATCCGGCCCAACACCCGCGTGATCTACCTGGAATCTCCGGGCAACCCTGCCCTGATGATGAACGACATCGCCGCGCTGGCCGAGATCGCCAGGCATCACGGCATTATGACCATCATCGACAACACGTTCGCCACACCGGTGAACCAGCGCCCCATCGAGCTAGGCATCGACGTCGTGGTTCACTCCGCCACCAAGTTCCTGGGCGGGCACGGGGACTCGCTGGGTGGCGCAGTCGTAGGTTCCGCAGCCTTCATCGAAAGCGTGCTCAAAGGCCCCATCCGCCGGTATGGCGGTTGCATCAGCCCTTTCAACGCCTGGTTGATCGCACGGGGGATCACGACGCTCCCGCTGCGAATGGCGCGGCACAACGCCAATGCCCTGAGGGTCGCCGAATGGCTCGCGGATCGCCCCGACATCGCCTGGGTCCGCTATCCCTGGCATCCCTCGCACCCGCAATACGATCTCGCCCGGCGCCAGATGCCGGGCGGCGGCGGCGGCGTGGTCGTGTTCGAAGTCGAAGGCGGGCTGGAGGCCGGCAGGCATCTCCTCGATCACGTGAACCTGTGTGCGCGTACCGTAAGTCTCGGTGACGTCAGAACGCTGATCACGCACCCCGCGAGTACGACGCATCGCAGTCTTCCACGTCAGACCCGGTTGGCTTCGGGGATCACCGATGGCCTCGTCCGCTTCGCCGTCGGCATTGAGGATCCCGAGGATATCATCGAGGATCTCGACCAGGCGTTGGGTCAGTTAAGCACCTTTGGGGTTCGTAGCTCGAGCAGGAATCGGCTGAGGCTGGAAACCCCAAAGGTCTCCCCGCGGGCAACTCAGAGCTCGGGAAGCGTCTTCAGGTTGGTCAGCGCGCCGATGATGACATCGGCCGCGCCCTCGATCTCCCACTTCCCAATGTTGAGGATCAAATGGTAGAGCATAGGGTTGTCCCAGTCGATATTGAAGAAACGCTCCAGGTAGGCCTCCGCAGCCTGGTCCTTCGTCTGAGCCAGCTCGGTCGCCTCGGACAGCGAAATGTCGTGCTCTTCCTTGACGCGCAGCGCTCGCCCGCCCAGCGGCGCGATGACCCGAACGTGCAAGACGCCGGGCTTCTCCTGCAGGATAGCCTGCCCGCCCCGGCCCACGATCACCACGTTGTCGCGGTCATAGGCAGCCAGAATCGTGTCCGTGACCAGCTTGATGCCGTCGGCCTCGCTCAGCGTCTCGACCCGCAGTGGGGTCGCTCCGGCGTTCGCAGGCGGGACATCGGTCCTCAAGCGCCGGCGGCCAACCAGACGCTCGACGAAACTGCGCATCTTGTAGGTGTCCTCTGAGAAATCGACCACGTTGGCCTCAGAGACGCCCGCCTCGCCAGCGACCTGGACCATGAGGTCCTTGTCGAAGTAGCTGTAGCCGAGAACCTGACACAGGCGCTGGGCAATCTGCGTGCCCCCACTTCCATACTCGCGAGAAATCGTTATAACCGGCATCGTGACCCCCTTTGCGTGGTCGAGAGATAGGACGGAACTGAGCCTCGGGCCGACCGGTGGTACTGTGCACCCGCGCCCATGCCTAATATAGCAGAGAGTTGGCGACGCCGCAATTGGGGGTGGAGAGGATCGGGGCAGGCAGCCCAGCAATGATGGACCGCGGGCAGCCTGTTCTGAGCGCAGCCTCAGGATCTCGCCCATGCGTATCAAGCTAAGGACGCCAGGTGAGCGCCAATAATGGACCGCGGGCGTCTCGCCCGCCAGCGCACGAATACAGCCACGGCGTGGCCTCAACCGCCTGCGCACAGTCCGCCCTCGCCAGAGCGGGCGAGACGCCCGGTCCACCTTCTGTGGCCGTCTTTCCTCCGGAATGGAGTGCACCCGTAGAGAGCGGAAACCATGTCTGCGCTGCGCGGATTCGGTCTATAATCCCCGTGGTTCGCCAGGCACGTTACGCCAGGAAGAGGGGGAGAGAGATGAGGATTCGCTCAATCACAGTATTCGCCAGGACCGAGTTGCCACCCGATGCGGCGGCCATGAGCGACTTGGGCCAGGTCGCCCGGGAGGTCGAAGAGATATGCAGCGAAGCAGGGTATGAGGTCCAGACGCTCAGATACGCTACGGATGCCTTTCCGACGCTGGAGAGGTTGAGCAGCGAGGGGGAGATCGTCACGGCAGTTCGCGAGCTCGAGGCTCAGTCCTTGGGCGCCGGGTTCGACTACGTGGCATTGGGTCCGGCAGGAACCGGTATGCTGCGGTATCTCCCGGCTATTCTGGAATCCACAGAGACGGTCTTTGCCACCACACACATCGTAAGCCGCAGCGACGGGCGTCTCGCGATCGATGGGGATGCCATTCGCGGGGCTGCGCAGGTGATCCGTGCGGCAGCGGGGATCGAGGGAGGCTTCGGCAATCTGCGATTCGCCGCCCTGGCGAACGTCCCGCAGGGAACGCCGTTTTTCCCGGCGGCGTATTGGACCGAAGAGACGCCTGCGTTCGCCATCGCAACGGAGTCTGCGGACCTGGCCCTTTCCGCCTGTAGCGGCGCAGCAGATGCCGCCGAGGCACATCGGCGTCTCAGAGTCGCGGTCGCCAGCCACGGCACCGGCATCTCAACCGTCTGCCAAGGAGCCGCGCGGGCGCACGGCGTGAGATTCCTGGGCGTCGACTTCTCGCTCGCGCCGCATCCTGACCCCGCGATCAGCATCGGGGGGGCGCTCGAGGCCCTCACCGGGCAGCCGCTTGGCGCTCCGGGGACGTTGGCTGCGGCCGCCACCCTGACCGACGCCGTGCAAGGCGCCCAGTTCCTTCACACGGGTTTTTGTGGGCTGATGATGCCGGTCCTCGAGGACAGCGTCCTGGCGCAGCGAGCTGCCGAGGGGCGGCTGCACGTCAGCGACCTGCTTCAGTGGTCGGCGGTGTGCGGCACCGGTCTCGACACCGTGCCCTTGCCGGGCGACGTCAGCGAGCAGGCGATCGCCTCGCTGCTCTTCGATGTGGCGGCGCTTTCGCTTCGACTCCAGAAGCCACTGACCGCGCGGCTGATGCCGCTGCCGGGAAAGGTCGCCGGCGATCCGGTTCATTTCGACTTCGCCTACTTCGCCGACGGCGGCGTGCTTGGCCTGGACGAGGTCAGGCAATCCGGTGCCTTGACACGCACGACGGCGCTCGCATTGGCACCGTACGCCTATCCCGACTGAGCGCGCTTCGGATGGCGCAGGCCGCACAGAAAACACCCCCGCCGGCAGTCGGCGGGGGTGTTGGAATGTCATAGCGGCCCATCAGTTTCCGGCGAAGACCGCCTCCGCGTCCGGGTTAAGCAGCGAGACGAAGGTGTAGATGCCCAGCACCGTGCCCAATGGGAACCCCGGCAGGTTCAGAAAACCCAACACGAGGGCCAAGACCCTCGCCCAAGGCCGGAACTTGAGCAAGCCCGCACCAACGACGATCCCGGGTGCGGATACGATCACGGCTACGCCCGCCACGACCGCGCCCACGATCATGAGAATGGCCATAGCCTGCCTATCGCCCGAGAGCAGTCCGCTTCCCAGAAGAATGACCAGCACCAGCGCACCGACAAGCGTGCCCAGAATGCCGAGTACAATATACAGCCAGCCCAGAACCTTGATGTTTGTCTCCACTTTTCGTGCCTCCCGACTTGTGTCTGTGTAGTCTATCGATATCTACGCAGCACGTCGTCCGGAAGTTGCACGAACTAGAGCTGTGGATCGGTGCTCAGGCCGGGCAGACGAACCGTGAAGGTAACGCCCCTCGCACCTGTCCGCGTGACGGTCCCCCCCAGCTCCTCGCAGAATCGCCTGCAGACGCCAAGCCCCAGGTCGGAGGACCCGTCGAAACCCCCGTCTCCCGCTCCCAATACGTCCCCGGAAAACGCGCGCAGTCCCTCGGGCACGCTGTACGAGACCTCGACCGCGAGCCATCCGGGGTCCTGGGGATCGCGACGGGCCATCAGGGAGATCTGACCGGCCACGGCATGGCGAATCGCGTGCAGGAGGAGGGTCAAGAGCACCCACCTTACCCTCGTGGCATCCAGGGCCAGGGACCCCAGGTCGCCTGCAGCTCCGACGGTGAACACATAGTCCCGGGGCGCCGCTACCGGCTGCGTAACGCGCAGCACGTCCGCCAGCAGATCGGCAACCGGAAAGGGCCTCCCATGGAAGCCGGTTTGGGCGGCATCCAGCTTCTGCACGATGGAGAGGTCATTGACCATCGTCAACAGCTTCTGGCCGGATTCGTAGATTGACGTGAGATCCTGACGCTGAAGCTCCGTGATCGGCCCATCCATCTCTTTCAGGATCACGCGCGAGAATCCGGTGATGGCGTTAATCGGCGTCTTGAGATCGTGCCCGATCTTGGAGACCGCGACGACCTCGCGCTCGCTCAGCCGCTGGGCGGCGGCTGTGTAGAAACCGGACGCCAGGCTCAAGAGGGCCTGCATGACTCTGTCCGGCACCGCAGCATCCTCCGGGAGGAGTCCAGCAGCGGATTCAGGACTGCCCATCAGGGACCGCGCGAGACTGAGCTGCATCAGCTCGAGATCCTGAGGCTGAAGCCGGTCCAGCTCGACGAGCCGCGCGCCAAGCGCGCGTGCGGCCTCGGCGTCAAACGACCCGGCTGCCACAATGGCAACAAGATCAGCGGCCATGCCGCTAAGCTGCGCCCGGACCTCATCGGCATCCAATAGGGGGTTGGCGCGGGTGACGGCTTCGAGCCAGGCATCCGCAACTCGGCGAGTCAGTATGGATCTATCTTCGGTCATCTCACACCCGGATCGGTATAGGAGGCAGTAGAGGCAATTGGCGCAATTGCATACCAAACTATAGCATAGTTGCCTGCACAGGGCTACCGCGCGGGTTAGAGTGCTGTTGTGGGGGCGAGCCCGTCGTCCAGCATCCGTTGCTCCTGCAGACTCAGGCACGAACAAAGCCAAGGTTCGGCGACCGGAGTGGTATAATGGGCGAATTGCCTTACCGGGAAGACCAACAATCGAAGGGAGTCTTTCGATGGACATCATTGCTAGTGTACAGGATCTGGAAGCGCAGCAGACAGACGCCGTCGCGATCGGCCTTTTTGAGGCTACGGAGCTCCCGCTGACAGGACAGGCGGCGGCGTTGGATAGCGCGCTGGGGCAGGAGATCACGGCGCTGATTGCAGACGGCGATTTCCGTGGCAAGCGGAACGAGGCACTGGTGCTCTACACACTCGGGCAGATTCCGGCGAAGCGGGTCATCCTGGTCGGGCTGGGCAAGCGAGCTGCCTTCTCGATCGATGGGGTCAGGCAAGCGGCAGCGACGGCGGCGACCAAGGCCCGCGACCTCGGGCTCAGCTCGTTGAGCGTGCCGGTCATGTCCGAGGGTCTCGACGAGGCGCCGGAGCGTGTGATCGAGGCGACAGCCGAGGGCGCGCTGCTGGGCAGCTACCGGTTCACCGAGCTAAAGACGCAGCGAGAGGGCGAGCGGGCGGATCTCGAACGTCTGGTCGTCGTTAGCCAAGCGGCGGACCCGGCGAACACCGAGACTGCTCTCCGCACCGGGCGCATCATCGCCGAATCCACGGCGCTGGCACGCGACCTGGTGAACCGACCGGCGAACATTGCCTCGCCGCTTCACATGGTGGACGCGGCCCGGACCGTCGCCGACACTACGGGTCTGAGCTTTGCGCATATTGGACAAGGCCACGATGGAAGCTATGGGCATGCATCTCCTGCTCAGCGTCAATCAGGGCGGGAACGAGCCCGCGCAGATGATCATCCTCGAGCACAATGCAGGCCGCGCCGATCTGCCAACGATCGTGCTGGTGGGCAAAGGCATCACCTTTGATACAGGGGGTATCTCGCTCAAGCCGAGCCAGGGCATGGAAGCAATGAAGGGAGATATGGGAGGCGCCGCAGCCGTTCTGGGCGCCCTGCGCGCCGTCGCGCTGCTGGACCTCCCCCTGCACGTTGTGGGCCTGGCACCGGTCACCGAGAACATGCCGGACAGCCTGGCCACCAAGCCGGGAGACGTGTTCCGCTCTCTCAAGGGGCTGACCGTCGAGATCATCAGTACCGACGCCGAAGGGCGGCTGATCCTCGCCGACGCCCTCACCTATGCCGGCGAGTTCAACCCTGACGCGATCTTTGACATCGCGACGCTCACGGGCAGCCGCATCATCGCGCTGGGGGCTCACGCCGCCGCCGTGTTGGGCGACGACGCTCTGATCGAACACCTCCGGCAGGCCGGGGAGATGACGGGCGAGCGCGTCTGGCCGTTGCCCCTCTTCGAGGCTTACGGAGAACAACTCAAGAGCGACGTGGCCGACATGAAGAACATCGGCGGGCGACCTGCAGGCACGATCACGGCTGCGTACTTCCTGAGCAAGTTCCCTCCCGATGGGGTGCCGTGGGTGCACATCGACATCGCGGGGCTCGGTCTGGTCGAGACCGCCACGCCCTACGCGCCCAAAGGGGGCACGGGGTTCGGCGTGAGGCTCTTCGTCGAGGCGCTGCGCACCTGGAAGCGGTGAGCGGATGAGTGAGGCCAAGAGCATCCAGGAGCTGACCGACGCGATGAATGCCTTCGTCGAGGCGATGGGGTGGTATCGCGCCGACTCCCGTTTCAAACAGTCGCCCCGCAACATCGCGATCTCACTCTCTCTCGAGGCGGCGGAGGTGCTGGAGCACTTCCAGTGGGGAGAGTCGGCGGACCCGGATGCGCTTGCCGAGGAGCTAGCAGACGTGATGCTCTATCTGCTGCAGCTCGCCTATCTAACGGGGATCGATCTCACCGGCGCCGTTGCCGACAAGCTGGCGGTAAACTACAGGCGTTTTGGACCGGGGGCACAGGCGGCTGACGCCGCCCTCGAGGGCACAGCAGACTAGGCCGAGCATCGTGGTCGCCATCGGCGCGACAGAATGGGCAGCAGATGCGTATCCTGGCGATCAGCGACGAGGTCAGCAGCGCGCTCTATCATGCGAACCTACCACAGTTGACGGGACCCGTCGACGTACTGGTAGGGTGTGGGGATCTGCCTTACGACTACATGGAATACGTCGTTACGCAGACCCGCGTGCGCGATGCGTTCTATGTCCACGGGAACCACGACAAGCCGCTCACACTGCCACGGGGGCAGGTCGTCGACAGTCCCGGCGGTTGGGAGAACGTCGACCGGGCAGTTGTCTACGCCAAGGATCTGGACCTGATCATCGGGGGATTGGAGGGCTCGATCCGGTATTCATCCGGCGAGCCCTACCAGTACACCGAGGCAGAGATGCGACGGCGTGCCCGGCGCCTGGTTCTGCAGCTCCTGCTGATGCGCGCGATTCACGGACGCTATCTCGATATCCTGATCACGCACGCGCCGGCGGCGGGCATTCACGACAGTCGCCAGGGAGCGCACCGGGGGTTCGCGGTCTTCCTCAGGCTGATGCGCCGGTTCCGCCCGCGCCTGCTGCTGCACGGGCACAACCACCGCTATGGACTGGCTGCATGGCAGACGCAGTACCGGGAGACCGAGGTCATCAACGTAGAGCCATTCTGCATCATTGACTACGAACAAGGTCATCTGGTGGCCGGCGGCCTGCATCACGGCTGAGCGGCGGGCGACCGAGACCATCCACAGAAGACAAGGCTGAGAGGATACTATGGCAGATTTTCTGACTTCACAGAGCGAAGACTTCTCCAAGTGGTACAACGAGATCGTCCTGAAGGCCGATCTGGCCGACTACTCGCCGGTCCGCGGCTCGATGGTGATCAAACCCTATGGCTACACGCTCTGGGAGCGGATCCGCGACGAGCTCGACCTGCGATTCAAGGCAACAGGACACGTGAACGCCTACTTCCCGCTCCTGATCCCGATGAGCTTCCTGGAGAAGGAATCCGACCACGTCGAGGGGTTCAGCCCGGAGCTGGCAGTGGTGACCCACGGGGGCGGCGCCGAGCTGGAGGAGCCGCTGGTCGTGCGTCCCACGTCGGAGACGATCATCGGCTATATGTACGCCAAGTGGATCCAGTCATATCGGGACCTCCCCCTGCTCATCAACCAATGGGCGAACGTCGTCCGCTGGGAGATGCGCACGCGGCTCTTCCTGCGAACCACGGAGTTTCTGTGGCAGGAAGGCCACACGGCCCACGCCACCGAGCAAGAGGCGATGGAGGAGACGCTCAGGATGCTCGACGTCTACACCGACTTCGCCGTCAAAGAGGCCGCCATCCCCGTTATCCCGGGGCGCAAGAGCGAGAGCGAGAAGTTCGCGGGGGCCATTGCGAGCTACACGATCGAGGCGATGATGAAGGACGGCAAGGCGCTGCAGTCGGGCACCAGCCACTTCCTGGGCCAGAACTTCGCCAAGGCCTTCGGGATCCAGTACCTGGACGAGAACAACGAGCAGCAGTATGCCTGGACCACGTCCTGGGGGCTCAGCACCCGGATGGTGGGCGCCGTGGTGATGTGCCACGGCGACGATCAGGGATTGGTGCTGCCGCCGCACGTGGCCCCGATCCAGGTCGTGATCGTGCCGATCTGGCGCAAGGACGCCGAACGAGAGGCCGTGATGGAGGCCGCGGAGCAGATCCGGCGGCGCCTGGCGGGCGCGCCCGTGTCGCTGCGGGTCGAGCTCGACCGGCGCGAGGGGTTCTCGCCCGGATGGAAGTTCAACGACTGGGAGATGCGCGGCGTGCCGCTGCGCATTGAGATCGGGCCACGCGACATCGCCAACCAGAACGTGATGGTCGCGCGGCGCGATATCCCCGGGCGGGAGGGCAAAGCCGTGATGCCGATGGCCGAGATCGAGGCAAGCATCCCGGCCATGCTGGAGACGGTCCAGGCCGCCATCTACGAGAAGGCGAGGCCTTCCGCGACAGCCACACCTACGACGTCTCGACCTACGACGAGCTGAAGGAAGCCGTGGAGAGCGGGTTCGCCAGGGCCTGGTGGGCGGGCAGTGCCGAAGACGAGGCCCGGATCCAGGACGAGGCAAAGGCGACGGTGCGCTGTATCCCGATCGACCAGCCGGGTGGCGCGGGAACGTGTGTGTACACCGGGCAACCCGCCACCGAGGTGGCGATCTTCGGGAAGTCGTATTAGGGCTTATCAGTGCCGGGGACTTTCGGCAGTCCCCGGCACTTGAAGGGACGGACCTCTCGACTGCGGGTGTCGGCGCTTCAGGTGCCAGGCACCAACAGCCTAAGCAGCAGAACTCCAGGCACAGAGACCTATCGGCCTGCGCAGACGGGACAGGCCGGGTCGCGTTCGAACGTCACCACGTCGAACGAGGCGTTGAGACCGTCCCAGAGCAGCATTCGGTCTACCAGCGGCTCGCCAATCTCCAGGAGGACTTTGAGGGCTTCGGTGGCCTCCAAAGCTCCCATCACGCCTGCGGCGGCCCCGACGATGCCGAGCTGGGCAGGCGAGGGATAGGTGCCGGGCACCGGAACCTCCGGGAAGATGCAGCCACGACAGGCGTGTCCGGGCAGATAGACACCCATCTGCCCCTCGAAGCGCGACACCGCCGCCCAGACGAGGGGGATGGCGGCCTCGACACAGAGCTCATTCATCAGGCTCTTCGTCTCCAGGTTGTCGCTGGCCTCCACGACCAGGTCGTACTGCCGGACCAGCGCCACGCCGTTTTCGCGAAGCACGCGCTCCTCGTGGGGAATGGCTTTGACGGCGGGGTTGAGCGCTCTCACGCGCTGGACGGCCGCCAGTACCTTGCTCCGCCCAAGGTTCTCGGTGGTATAGAGAATCTGCCGGTTGAGGTTGGAGAGCCCCACTTTGTCGTTGTCGGCAATGCCCAGCACGCCCACCCCCGCCGCGGCAAGGTAGAGCAGAATGGGCGAGCCCAGGCCGCCTGCGCCGACGACCAGCACCCTGGACAAACGCAACCGGGCCTGACCCGGCTCCCCGATCTCAGGTATCACCAACTGGCGCGCGTAGCGATCGTCCATAGCCCTCCTTCGCTCATGTCATCGGACGGTTACGCAGGATTATAGCCCCGCGCCCCTCGCCAACAACCAAGAAGCGGCCCGGTATCGATCGGATACCGGGCCGCTGAACGTTCCGGCTTCTGGCATCCACTGCCAGGCACCTTCGAGCTACAAGGGCTACGCCTCGTCCGCTTCAGACGGTGGGGCGGCCTCCTCCTGAGGCGGCGTCGATGCCACCGGCGCGGGAGGAGGTGCCGGTGCCTGCGGCGCGAGAGAAGCCGGAGGATGGACGGTCACGTTGCTTCCCCGCGTTGCATATGGCATGGAGCCGAACCGCGTGAGGATCACGGCGCCTGCGGCAGGCGGCACCAGCAGGAAAACGAGAAGACCGTTGAGGACCCCGAAGATCCGCGAGATGGCCAGGAGCGACGTAACCAGGACGGTGCCTACGACCGCAGCCACCGCCGTCGAGGGTGTCGTCTGGTTCAGCAGGCCCACCAGGATTCGGCGCCCCAGAACCAGGCCCAGGGACACCCACCCCAACAACAACCCAACACCGACGATGATCAGACCGATCACGGCGAAGGGGCTCAGGCAGATCGTGATAGCCAGCAGGACGGCAGCGAGAAAGGAAAGGATCAGCCCAAGCAGTCCGATCCCGAATGAGGCGAGCGGCGCCTCCTCGATCGCGCGGCCGGCCCTCTCCGACTGTGTTGGCCAGAGGCTAGCGATCACTGCGGCCAGCAGCCCCATGATCACCACACTCGCAACACCACGCACCACACTCCATAGGAACGTCAGCCATCGCGGCGTTTGGTTGCCCCCGGTCTGTCCGGTCACAGGGTTCGGAGAAGGGCGAGGGATGGTGATCCCGCCGGGCCACTGCCATCCGCTCCGATCAATCGGCGTGACCTGGCCCTCGATCACGGCGCCAGGCGCCTGGTCGACGCTTCCCACGGCAGAGACATTCCCCCCAACGTGGGCAGTGCTCTGAAACGCGATCGAATCCATCGCAAAGACGTCGCCGTCAATGGTGCCCGCGACGTCTGCGGAGCCGAACACCACCAACTGCCCGGCCAATGTGGCGCCTTCTTCGATGTTGAGCTGGCCAAAGACGGTCAGGTCACCGTTGAACTGGGAGTTGGACCGCAGCAACACAGGGCCGCCGAGGACAACGAGATCGCCTGAGACGCTGTTGCCCGCATCCAGTGTATAAGCGCCGAAGTGAACGCCACCGCTGTCCTGTGCGACGGGGGCAGCGACCGCCGGTGCCGCCAGCACCGGCGAGGCGACCAGGGCGCAGGCCACTGCAACCATCAAGATCGTGAATAATGTGAATCTCTTCATCAGAACCTCCAAGAAGGCAGTTTTGGGTTTCGAGTTGTCAGGCTTCCACCCGACGACCGCGCGATAACCAGAAGAGCGCCGCGGTCACAAGCAAGCCGTTCGGCATCATCACCAGATAGACGGCGACCGTCGCCCCCACGATAAAAGGTAGTGCTGCCTTCCAACTCACTATGAGCCCGACCAGGGTGTGAACAAGCGACTGAAAGAGGATCTGGCGTGCGAATATCACCGCGCCGATGCCTCTCTCCATAGACGTGTAGGCATAGCCTAATGCAGCGAACACGACGACGGCGACCACAGCGACGATCAGCGTGCCCGCGATGAAGCTTAGCAGCCGACGCAGGCGCTGCTTCTGCGCGATCCGCTCCACCGTGACCGCAGTGAAATCGCGGGACAGCGGGGGTGGCGCCGGGGCGAGGCGCAGAAACTCATCCACAGAGGCCAGGGCCGCCCACTCACGCTGGCACTGCACACACCCCAGGAGATGCCGGTCCCAAGCTTCCTGTTCATCAGGGCTCAGGGCACCCTCCAATCACATGAACCCACCATTCCTCGCTGTGCATATCTTGCCAGATACCCTTCGTTTCCTCAGGCATAGATCTCCTCCTGAACCAGGTGCTCCGCAATAAGCTTGCGGGCCCGGAATAACCGCGACTTGATAGCGGAGATTGTGAGGCCTGTCACCTCCTCGATCTCCGCATAGGATAGGTTCTCCCAATAGAACAGGGTCACCACGGTCCGATCCGCCGGACTGAGCTCGTCAAGCATCGCGCGCACCGTGGCCTGACGCTCCTCGTGGAGCATCTGGCTCTCAGGATTAGGGCTGTTTCCTGCTTTCCACTCCCACGCGCCATCCTCTCCCATACCATCCAAGGAGAGCGTTTCCTTTCGGCGCCGGATCCGGTCGATACATTCGTTGGAGGCGATCCGCAACAGCCACGGCCTGAAGGGACGGTCGATGTCGTAGGAATGCAGGTTCGTCAACGCCTTCACCAATGCCTCCTGCGTGGCGTCCTCGGCCTCTTTGGCCTCGCCCAGCATACGGTAACAAACTCCAAACACGCTCCTCTGGTATGTCTCCACCAGTTGGGTAATCGCTTCTTCATCGCCTCGTTGCGCTAACCGGAGAAAGCCCTCTTCTTCCATTGCCTCCAACCTGACTCGCCACACATGTGGGAGTGCGTAGAAACGCCGTCCGCTATCCGATACATAAGTCTATACGACGATGCCGGACGAGAGTTGCATGGAACAGGATTCCGTCTACCACGAAAAAAGGGGGCGACCGATCGGTCGCCCCCTCCATCTAGCTGTGATGTCTACAGCGGTTCCAAGCGGAACGGCTGCTGCAGATCGGAGAGCAGCAGAGACTCCGGCTCCTCCTCAATCTGGCTGAGCAGTGTCCCCTTCGGAAGCTCCTTCTCGACAGAGACTCCCTCATAGGTTTCAATGGGACCGTCAGATCCCTCGATATCCCCACGGTAGCCTGTGCCTGCGGGAATCAGCTTTCCGATCATGATGTTTTCCTTCAGACCGTACAGCGGATCTTCAGCGGATCGCACCGCAGCGTTCGACAGAATCTTGATCGTCTGCTGGAACGAAGCTGCCGACAGGAAGGAGTCCGACGCCAACGATGCCTTGGTCAACCCCAACAGCACCTGGCGTGCCCGGGCGGGTGTCTTGCCCTGGGCCACCAACTCACGGTTGGTATGCTCAAACTGCACGCGGTCGGTGAGATCACCCGGCAGATACTCGGTATCTCCCGACTCCGACACCAGAACGCGGCTCAGCATCCTGCGGATGATCACCTCAAAGTGCTTATCCGCGATGTTCACGCCCTGTGTGCGGTACACCTGCTGAACTTCGCTCAACAGGTGAAGCTGTACAGCCTCCCGGCCCTCGACTTGCAGGATACGGTGCGGGTTGGGGACACCCTCATACAACTGGATGCCCGCCGGTACCTTCTGACCTTCCGCGACCAACAGGCGTGCAGAAGGCGGAACATCATACGACTGCTCCTCGCGAATCTCGTAGATGAGCGTCACATCCTGTCCTTCTCGGCTGATACGCCCACCTGCCTTCGCACGAAGCTCCTTGTCGCCCTCCTCGATCTCACCGCGCGCCAGGATGTCGTTCTGATCGACTTCGTCACCATCTTCGACGAAGAGCTCCCAGCCTTCGGGAATGTCATAGCTGACCTTCTTGATCTGGCTATCAACGACCGTGACCTCGGCCAGATCTCCCTGTCGCGTGATGTGTATCACACCCCCGATGTCGGCGATCTCCGCCTCACCGCGAGGCGACTTGCGGGCCTCCATCAGCTCCTCCACGCGCGGAAGACCGCTCGTGATATCACCACTGGAGGAGGCTGTACCACCCGTGTGGAACGTCCGCAGGGTCAACTGCGTGCCGGGCTCACCGATGGACTGCGCCGAGATGATGCCGACCGCGCTACCGATCTGGACCCATCCACCGCGGGCCAGGTCCCGACCATAGCACAGCGCGCAAATCCCGTGTTCGAGCTCGCACGTCATCGGCGATCGAACGAAGATCTCCTCGACGCCGAGCCGATCGATCAGTTCTGCCCGATCCTCATCGATCTCCTCATTGCGGTCCACGATCACCTCACCCGTCTTGGGGTGGATGACCGGAGCTGCAGCGGCACGGCCCAGAAGCCGGGCCACGAGAGGTTGTCCACCGACGTTGTCGGACCGCCTGATCCAGATGCCGGCCCGCGTGCCACAGTCGTGCGCGTTGACGATGATGTCCTGCACCGTGTCCACGAGACGCCGGGTCAGATAACCCGCGTCGGCAGTACGCAGCGCAGTGTCGGCCAGACCCTTGCGGGAGCCGTGGGTGGAGATGAAGTACTCCAGCGCCGTGAGCCCCTCACGCAGATTCGACCGAATCGGCAGCGGGATGATCCGACCTGAGGGATCGGCCATCAGACCACGCATCCCGGAGAGCTGGGAGATGGGGCCGAACCCGCCCTTGGAGGCACCCGACTTGGCCATAATCGAAATCGGGCCATAGGGATCGAGCCGGCTGGCGACCGCCTTGGATACCGTATCACGTGCCCGCGACCAGATCTCGATCGTGCGATTGTATTGTTCTTCCTCGGTCAAGAGACCGCGCCGGTACTGGCGCTCGATCTCCGAGACTTCATCCGTCGCGTCACCAAGAATGACCGACTTCTGATCAGGTACGGTCAGGTCGTAGACCGAGATTGTGACACCAGAGATGGTGGCGTACTCGAAGCCCAACGACTTGATCGCGTCGGCGAACTCAACCGTAGCCTCGCGACCCAGCCGGCGGTAGCACAGGGCGAGCAGATCGTTTAGCTCCCCCTTGTCCAGCGGGTGGTTGATCAACCGCAGTTGATCGGGCACGATCCGATTGAAGAGCGCCCTGCCGACCGTGGTCTCCACGAGCTCGGTAGGAGCAGGCAGTTCGTCATGGAACTGGGCAAGCTTGATCTTGGCGTGAAGCCCAACGACGCCCAGCGAGTAGGCCGTCTCCACTTCATTGATGTCCCCGAAGACCTTGCCGTCACCCTTGTCGGATTCCAGGTCCATCGTCATGTAGTAGATGCCCATACACATATCCTTGGATGGGCCGACGATAGGCTGTCCATCCGAGGGTTTCAGCAAGTTGCGCGTGGCCAACATCAACTGCCGTGCTTCCTCAACGGCCTTGCGTGAGAGCGGCACGTGCACGGCCATCTGATCGCCGTCGAAGTCAGCGTTGAAGGCAGAGCAGACCAGTGGGTGCAGGTGAATGGCCTTGCCCTCGACCAGCACGGGCTCGAAGGCCTGGATACCGAGACGGTGAAGCGTCGGGGCGCGGTTCAGCATCACCGGCCGATCGGAGATCACCTCTTCCAGCACCTCCCAAACCTCGGGGCGCTGGCGCTCGATCAAGCGCTTCGCAGCCTTGACGTTCGTGGCGTAGTTATACTCAACCAAACGCTGGATGATGAAGGGACGGTAGAGCTCCAGCGCCATCGTCTTCGGCAGGCCGCACTGATGCATCTGAAGATGCGGGCCTACCACAATGACGGAGCGTCCGGAGTAGTCGACGCGCTTACCCAACAGGTTGCGGCGGAACCGACCCTTCTTGCCCTTGAGCATATCACTGAGGGACTTGAGCTGCCGGCGTCCACGGCGGCTCATCGCCTTGCCGCGCTGACTGTTATCGATGAGGCTGTCGACCGCCTCCTGCAACATCCGCTTTTCGTTGTTGATAATGACCTCAGGAGCACCAAGCTCCAGAAGTCGCTTGAGACGGTTGTTGCGGTTGATCACCCGGCGGTAGAGGTCGTTGAGATCCGACGTCGCAAAGCGACCTCCATCCAACTGGACCATCGGTCGCAACTCGGGTGGCAGCACCGGCAACACCGTCAGGATCATCCATTCGGGATTGTTACGGCTCTTGCCCAGCGCCTCGACCACGCGCAGGCGGCGCGTGGCGCGCTTCCGACGCTGAGCCGATCGCCCATAGCGAACCTCGTGCCACAGGGTCTGGGAGAGCTCCTCAAGATCGAGGCCCTTCAGCAGTTCGTAGACTGCCTCGGCGCCCATACCCGCCTTGAAGACCTGTCCCCACCGCTGGCGGAGCTCACGGTAGCGCTGCTCGTTGAAGAACTGCAACTCAGCGAGACTGAGCAACTCCTCCCGCAGGTCGCCATAGTGCGTGCGGATGATATTGACCTTCTCGGCCAACTCCTCGCGCACTTGGCCGATCTCGACTTGCACGTCTTCGGCCTGGGCTTCCACGCCTTCCTCAACCGGGCTGAGCACATCGGCCTCGCGCTGCCGGATTTCCTTCTCCAGCGTGTCAAGAGCATCCTGTGCGACCGTGTTGAGCACCGCATAGTGGTCGCGGCTGATCACATCATCAGCCTCGACAATTACCGTGTCGGTGGGCGTGAAGAGAATGGGGTCACCCGACGACCGCCCCATCATACCCTCAAGGCGATCCTGTAAGCGCCGGGCTTCGCCGAGAATCTGCTCGGTGCGGGTGTTCAGCTCGTCCTCGAGCTGTTCAGACAGCTTATCCTGGGCCGCTTCCAGCTTCTCCTGCCGCTCGTCGACCCTGCCCTGAAGCTCGCCAATGCGGGCGTCAGCAGCTTCTTCCATCCGCGTCGTGCGGGCATTCTCCTCGTCATCAATGCGCTTCAAGGCGCGCTGCCGTGCATCCTCGTCGACCGAGACGACGATATACTGCGCGAAATAGAGGACACGATCCAAGTTCCGCTTGCTCAGGTCGAGGAGTACGCTCAAATGGCTGGGGATACGACGGGTATACCAGATATGGGCGACCGGGGCCGCCAAGGTGATGTGCCCCATACGCTCGCGCCGGACAGAGGAGCGCGTTACTTCAACGCCGCACTTGTCGCAGATGATGCCACGATACCGAATACCCTTATACTTGCCACAGTAACACTGATAGTCACGCGACGGGCCAAAGATGGCCTCACAGAAAAGCCCGTCCTTCTCGGGACGAAGCCGGCGATAGTTGATGGTCTCGGGTTTGGTTACCTCACCATATGACCAAGAGAGAATGTCATCAGGCGAGGCTAAGCTGATTCGGAGAACCTTAAACGTGCGTGCTTCCGTCACCCGTTCGTCACGGTTCATTCTTCCTCCCCTAGCAGATCGGACCCACACGGCCCCTAGAAACAAAACGAGCAACTGAGCAAAATGGTTCTCAGTGCTCCTATTACCCACCAGTCGTGTCTACGACATAGCTGCAGTATTATAACCTACTCGCGGGGGTTGTCAACGTCAAATGACAGGCAGCGTTAGACCTGCGGGGCTGAACTCCCCACCGCAGGTTATGTCAACATCTGCCTGTCCGTTATATGACTCTTGTTCTCTGCCGATCGTTGCTTGTCAAAGCCCCACCACCCACCTTGATCAGCAGAACTGTATCAGCGAACCCCGCCAGCGCCCCCCGAGATCCGGTAGGATCGTCCGGTTGCCAACCGTCGTTGACCTATACTCTATTTAGTATACCCACCGGGTGCAAGTTGTCAATCCCTTCGAACACGCTATCATTGCGCTGTGTCCTGTTATGGCCTAGACAACCAACCCAGGTGAGATAGCTCCGTGAGACAACTGCTCGCACTCCTCAAAACGATGCGTCCGTACCAGTGGACGAAGAACGCGGCCATCTTTGCGGCCCTGGTCTTCGACGTCAAACTGCTCGAACCGGTCTACCTCTGGCCAACGGTCGCGGGGTTTGCGCTCTTCTGCCTGATCTCGGGCGTCGTATACACGGTCAACGATCTCGTGGATCTCGAAAAGGACCGGCAGCATCCCAAGAAACGTCGCCGCCCACTCCCGGCGGGCGAGCTCTCCCCGAAACTCGCGATAGGTGCCGCGATCGTCTTAGGCGCAGGATCACTGCTGGCCGCCTGGCAGCTCGATACGCGGTTTGCCGTCACCTTGGCAGGCTATCTGGTCCTGCAATTGGCCTACTCTTTCGTGCTGAAACATATCGTGCTGATCGACGTCATGGCGATTGCCGCCGGGTTCGTCCTGCGCGTGGCCGCGGGCGCCCCCCTGGCGGATGCCACCATCTCGCCGTGGCTTTACATCTGCACAACGCTGTTGGCGCTCTTCCTTGGCCTCAGCAAGCGGCGAGGTGAATTGGTCGCGCTTGAGGGCGAGGCGGAGAACCACCGCCCCATCCTGAAGAACTACAACCTCAGCCTGCTCGACCAGCTTATCGCGATGGTCACATCGTCAACGATCGTGGCGTACGCCCTGTACACCTTCTCGGCGCCCAACCTCCCCCAGAACTCCTGGATGATGCTCACGATCCCCTTCGTCATCTACGGTCTCTTCCGGTATCAGTACCTCATTCATACCGAGAACTGCACGCTCGCGCCGGATGAAGTCCTGTTTGCGGATCGACCCTCCTTCGTAAACGTCGCGCTGTGGGGCGTGACGGCCATCGTGATCCTCTACCTGGGCAGGTAGATCGATGAACGTCGCAACAGTCGAGCGCACCGCGCCAGGGAAAGTCATCCTGTGCGGAGATCACAGCGTGGTGTACGGGCGTCCTGCGATTGCCATCCCGGTCTCGGATGTCCGGGCCCACGCCTCGATCGAGCCGGGCCCTCCCGGCTCGGGGCTGCGCATCAGGGCCCTCGACATCCGGCAAGAGTTGACGTACCGCGAGGCCGGCCCGGAGCATCCCCTGGCCAGGATTGCCTACCTGGTGCTCGATCGGCTAGAGCTTCCGGAACCCGATGCCGTGCTCACGCTCAAGTCGGATCTGCCCGTAGCCTCCGGCATGGGCAGCGGCACAGCCATCACGGTGGCCGCGGCCCGTGCGCTGGCAGCCGGTCTGGGCACCGAACTGCCCGATGCGGTGGTCAGCGAGATGGCGTACGAGGTGGAGAAAATCCACCACGGGACGCCCAGCGGCATCGACAACACCGTCATCGCCTGGGAACGGCCCATCTACTTCGTCAGAGGTGAGCCGCCCGAGATCCTCCGGATCCACACGCCCTTCCATCTGCTGATCGCTAACAGCGGAATCGCCAGCTCCACACGCGAGGCCGTCGGCGAGGTCCGGCATCGGTGGGAGGCAACGCCCAGCTACTACAATGTCGTCTTCGATTGCATCGGCGCCATCGCACGAGCGGCGCGTGCCGCCGTTGAGCAGGGCGCCCTGCACGCACTCGGGAACCTGCTCAACGAGAACCAGGAGTTGCTCGTCAAGATGGGTGTCTCGCTGCTCCAGCTCGACCGCCTGGCCCAGACGGCACGGGACGCCGGCGCGTTGGGTGCGAAGCTGACAGGGGCCGGGCAGGGCGGCAATATCATCGTCCTGGTCGAGGAGGACACGCTGGAAGGCGTGAAGAAAGCCCTGACGAAGGCGGGGGTCGCGGCCCTCTGGCACACGTGTGTGGGCGTGGATCAGACCCTTGCCTCTCCGGGGCCGGCAGCCCCGGCATCGCTCGACGTGCCCGGCGGCGAGTGTAGTCTCGAGGGGGAGAAGCGATGACTCCCGGATCCCATCCGCTGATTTTCGTCAAGCTCGGCGGCTCCCTCATCACGGACAAGCGGCGAGAAGCGACCCCCAGGCTCGACGTGATCCAGCGGCTCGCACGGGAAGTCGCTGACGCCCGGCAGGCCGAGCCGCAGTTGGATGTGGTTTTCGGGCATGGGTCGGGGTCCTTTGGCCATTGGGAGGCCAGCCAATACGGTACACACGACGGCGTCGCCACGGCGGCAGAGTGGTACGGGTTCACAAGAGTCAGCGCGGCAGCGCTGCAGCTCAATCGCCTCGTGGTGAGCAGTTTCGTCGACGCAGGCGTCCCCATGATCAGCCTGCAGCCTTCCGCGTCGGCGCTGGCCCGCAGCGGCAGGATCGCGTCTCTCGAAGTGGGGCCGATTCGCCTCGCCCTGGAACACGGGTTGATACCGCTGGTCTTCGGGGACGTTGCCTTTGACGAGGTCCTGGGCGGAACGATCCTATCGACCGAGGACGTCTTCGTCTATTTGGCCGGGACCATGCGCCCGGCATGGATCCTGCTTCTTGGCAATGCGCCCGGCGTCCTGGACAGTGACCGGCAGGTCATACCGGTGATCACGCCGGAGAGCTACCCGCAGGTCCGGGAATACCTTCGCCAATCAGGGTACACCGACGTCACCGGGGGTATGGCAGACAAGGTCGAAAGAATGGTCAGCCTGGTGAGCGAACAGCCGTGGCTCCGCGTGCGGATTATGACAGGGGCGGACCCCGATTGCCTGAGAGATGCCCTGCTGGATCCGGAGGGGTTCGCTTACGGCACACTGGTCTGCGCGTCCGGAACGGCGACCTGAGATTGCGCCTTTTCCCAAGCTGCGTCGCCCAGTGCCAGGACAGAGGAGATTCTCGGGGATGAACCGGCACGCCCGCATCGAGACCTTTGGGGTTTCCGGCCCGAGCAGACTCGGGCTTGCCCCAAAGGTCTTCATCGGGACCGCACGGGGCAGGCGGTTCTGGCGAGGCCGCCTGCTCGTTCTCGGACTCCTTCTCCTGGGCGCAGTGCTGCGGCTCGCAGCCTTCGGACAAGTCCCCCCAGGTCTCTACCACGACGAAGCCCAGCACGGGCTGGACGCACTTTCCATCCTCGGTGGGCGCCCCCAACTCTATTTCGGGGCGAACAACGGGCGTGAGCCGCTTTTCGTCTACCTGGTGACACTGGGCGTCGCGATCCTGGGACGCAGTCCCCTCGCCGTGCGCCTGCCCTCCTTCTACGTCGGATTCCTGACCCTGGCTGCGACGTACGATCTGGGTCGGACGCTCTGGGGGCGGCGCGCGGGGCGCCTGGCACTCGGCGTCCTGGCCGTGACATTGTGGCACGTGCACCTGAGCCGGGTCGGGTTTCGCGCGGTGTTGCTTCCGCTCTTGACGGCGCTCTTTCTCTCGCAGGCGGCTAAGGCCGTGCGGCAGGCTACTGCCGTGCGGCAGACTACTGCCGTGCGCGCGCCGACAGGGCATTCGCCCGATGGCGCACTGGATAGCCGCAGGCGCACTCTATGGTGCCAGTTGGTACACATACAATGCGGCCCGGTTTACGCCGGTCGCCGTGGCGTGCCTGGGTATCTATGGGCTCCTCACCCACCGGGAAGAGATGAAGCGTCTTTGGCGCGGCGCGGTATGGGCAGGCCTGGTCGCCCTCGTCGTTCTGTTGCCGCTGGGGCTCTATACGTTGGGGCATCCCGACATCGTGCTCGCGCGTACCGGACAGGTATCGGTGTTCAGCGAACAGATCAACGGCGGCCACTTCTGGCAGACCCTGGGGCGCCACACACTGGCGACCCTCGGCATGTTCACGATCCGGGGCGATCGGATTTGGCGTCACAACGTCTCGGGGCGTCCGGTGTGGGGCCCTGCGCTGGGGCTGGCTTTCACGATTGGCGTCGGGGTTGCCCTCGCACGATTCCGCCGCAGCGCGGCGATGGCGACCGTCCTCCTGTGGACCGCCGCTATGGCGGTGCCCACGCTGCTGGCTGAGGACGCGCCGCACTTCCTTCGAGGTGTGGGGGTGCTGCCAACGGCGGCACTGCTGCCGGTCCTCGGCCTGGCGTGGCTATCACAAGCGGTGGCCGGCACGCGGCGGGCGCGGCCTGACGCACCTGCTCCCCGCGCTCATCCTGGCGGCAGGACTCGGCAGCACGGCGCACGACTACTTCATACGCTACCCTTCAGAGCCGCTGGCCTACCACTGGTTTGAGGCGGGTCCGGTCGACCTCGCCGGAGAGATCAACACGCTCATCGGCACGGGGTGGGACGGCTCGCGTATGCTGCATTCCGCTTCGCCTCCCCAGCCCTCCCCCACGGCGGGAGGAGGTGGAGAGAGCATATACGTCTACGTCGACCGCCAGATCTGGGACGAGTGGACGTCGCTGCCCTTTCTCGTCCCAGCGTCGTCGGTGGCATTCCTCCCAATCGAGCAAACGCCGGTCGGATGACGCCGGCCTGGCCTTCGTCGTCTGGCCCTACCGCGATTGGGAGCCCGACGTGCTGCCTTATCTCCCCCACCCCGCCTATCTGCAGGTGAGACAGGGACCGGAGGCGCAGGGAGACCTGGACCCGGCGCCCTACAGCATCGCCACGATCATCATCGCCCGCCACGCGTCCTGACGTCCCGCCGCCCGTGGCAGAGTTCGACAACGGCGTGGTGCTGCGCGCGGCGCTCGTCGCGCCGGCCCCCTCCCCAGCCCTCTCCGTCGGGAGGAGGGAGCCCGACATCTCCGCGGGAGCCGTGGTCTACCTGTGGTGGGAGACGACCAAACCTCTCGATCGCGACTACACCGTATTTGTCCACTATCTACGCGACGGTGTCAAGATCGCCCAGCATGACGGACAACCGGGCTTCGGCCACCTCGCGACGTCGTTCTGGCAGCCCGGCGACCTCGTCCTCGACCTTCATCCGGTCGCTGGCGTGAGCCCCTCCCCCGACCACGCTTCGCCCGGCGAGGATCGCCTGTTGGTGGGGCTCTACGATTCGGAGACGGGCGAGGGCGTGGCGGCACAGGTCAACGGGACGCATGACAATGGGTGGCGTCAACCTACCCGTCATCCTCACCGAGCCGCCGCAATGACGATGCCAAAGACGCTGCGGCTCGACGCCACGCCGATCGGAATCGGCGAGCCGTCGGAATCGGCGAGGGGCGTCTGCGTCCGTCTCCCGCCGCTCGATCTTTGCCTCCAGGTCGTTTGTGATCTGGCTACTCCTCGGCCTCCTGGCGGCGGCCCCGCTCTGGGGGCCGGGCATCGTCAACACCCGTGGCGGTGGCGACAGTCCGTTTCTCCTGCAGCGGACGATGGATATGGCGGACAGCCTGGCCCACGGCATTTTCCCGCCGCGCTGGATGTCCCACGCGGCTTACGACCTGGGCTATCCGTTCTTCAACTACTACGCCGCGCTCCCTTATTATGTCAGCGGCGGGCTCACGGCTCTGGGCATCAATGTGTTGTCGGCGATACAGGCAACACAGACACTCGGCTTCATCCTGGCAGCGATCACGATGGGACTCTGGTCGAGCCGCATCTTCCGGGGCACCACGGCACGTCTGCTGGCTGTGACCGCCTATACCTTCGCCCCCTTCCACCTGGTCAACGTCTATGTGCGGGGAGACTCGCTGTCGGAGTTCTACGCCTTTGTCTGGTTTCCCCTCATCCTATGGGCACTGGATCGCGTGGCGTCCCGGCCCACGGTTGGACGCGTCCTCGCTGCAGGGGGCGCCTATGGGGCCCTCATCCTCACCCACAACGTCTCCGCGCTGATCTTCTCTCCCTTTGCACTCTTCTACGCCCTGGTGTCGGTGTGGATCGCCCACGCCGAGACCTTTGGGGTTTCCGGTCCGAGCAGACTCTGGGCTTGCCCCAAAGGTCTTCCGGCTCGTCGGCGTGCTGATGTCGTTCGTGACGGGGATCCTGCTGACGATGTGGTTCTGGCTGCCCGCCATCGCTGAGACGAAGTACGGTCAGATGGGATCCGCGTTCACCGAGGGGTATTTCAATTACAGCAACCATTTCCGCGGGCTCAATCTTGTGCAGCGCGTCCCGATCTTCAACTACAGCGTGGCAGGCACGCTGGACGCAGCGGGGCCGTTTGCGATGGGTCTGGTCCAGGCACTGCTCGCCCTTGCGGGCAGCGCGGCAGTCGTCATCGCCGTCGGGCGCCGCCTCGCTGCCAGGTCGCGGGAAGCATCACTCACGGAGACGACCTCGCCCACCGGCCCTCGGAGCCTGCCGGCTGCCTATCTGCCATTTGCGCTTCTGCCCGGCCTGCTGCTGAGCACCTTCATGATCACGCCACTGTCGGCCGTCTTGTGGAAGAGACTGTCGCTTCTGGCGCTGACGCAGTTCCCCTGGCGTTTCCTATCCATCCAGGCGCTCTTCACCGCCGCCATCGCCGGTGCGATCATCGAGCCTCTGGCCGGCCTGGACGCGGCTGCCCCCGGGCAACCGCACCTGCGGCAGGGATACGTGCGGGGCGGACTTGCCCTGGCCGCGGGGATCCTCACGGTCGCTGCGGCGCTTCTCGGCCTCCATCCGGACCGGCTCGCCATCTCGCCCGGTGATGTGACGTGGGAGAATCTGCAGTTCTATGAGACCTTCACGGGCAACATCGGCACCACGATTCGCTACGAATATCTCCCGGCCGCCGTCGTGCCCCGGCTCTACATCTCGGAGGCCGTGGTCGACGCGCCCAGCAGACTGGTCGAAGCGCCCAGCGGACTGGTCGAGGCGCCCAGCGGACTGAGCGATAGCGCCACGGGTCGCTGCGCGCCGTGGGTGATGGCGAGTCGGCGGGACCCGCGCTCATCGACGGCCAGTTGATAGCATCCACACCGGTCAAACAGACGTGGTCGGTCACGGTGATGGAGGCGAACACATCCGTAGCCTTCCCGGTTAACTGGTGGCCCGGGTGGACGGCGACGGTGGATGGCGCTCCTTCACCGTGCTATGCTGTGGAGGGCTCCGGCCGACTGGCAGTGGATCTCGTGCCGGGCAATCACACCGTGAGCCTAAGGCTGCGGGCGACGCCATTGGAACGCGCCTCATCTCTAGGCTCACTTGGCGCCGTCGTGGTTGCCGCCGTTGCCCTCATATGGGCCGGCGGCTGGAGACAGCAGCCTGGAAACCGAGAGATCAAGGCGCTGGTCCGGGGTGCATGCATTGCCATCAGCGTGCTTGGGGCTGCTCTGATCGGCCCACTCTTCCTGCAGCCGGGGGTCGTGACCGGGCAGCCCGCGGAAGGTGAGGCCGTCTTCTTCGACTTCGACCAGATGCCCTATCCCCACCGCGGGCCGGTGGCCTACGGTGACCTCGGCCTGGAATCGGCCCGGCTATCGACCGAGACGGTGGAACCCGGCCAGACTATCACGGTCGACCTCGTATGGGACACTCCCCCAGCGGAGCCCCTCACGGTGACGCTCAAGGTGGTGTCGCCGGCCGAACCACGGCACGGCGTCGATGCTGCGGTCGCGCAGGCCGCCGCACCGCTTGCAGCGACGAACCGGCTGACCCTGACGCTTCCGGTTGACCTCTCGCGCGGACTCTATCTCGTCCAGCTCCGTGTCACCGGCGCATCGGGGGAACTCTCACCGATGACTGCCGAGGGGCACACGATGGGCCCGCTCTACGTCGGTGAACTCCGCGTGCCCAAGGGTCCACCCGCGGATGATGACGACCCGGTGCTCGCCCAATTCCAGGATCTGAACCTGCTCGCGCTCGATGTGGAACAGCCACAGCCCGAGACCCTCCGTCTGAAGATGACCTGGACTCTGAGCCAGCCTGCCGTCGAAGCTGAAACGGCGTCGTGCGCCCAAGGCACGACCGCCGGCGTGGAGGCAGAGCAGTGTCCCGCCCAACCCGCGACCGCCCTCGTAGAGACAGGGGAGTGCCCTACCCAAAGTGCGGCTGCCGTCGGAGAGAAAGATCAGGTGCCTCGTCTCCACTGCAGGCACAGCCAGGAACTGGCGTCTCTCGCTGAGGGTCCTGGACTTGAACGGGCGACGGCTTGCCCAGCAAGACCTGCAACCCGGCTACGGCTACCTTCCCACCACCCTCTGGGAGCCGGGACAACGCGTTGTGGACACCGTGGTTGTGCCTCTTCCCGAGGGACTGGCGCCGGGCGACTATGTCCTCCAGGTCGTGACCTACCTGCAGGCCACGATGGAAGGCGGGGGCCAGGTTGACCTCCCCATCCGCCTCGACACGCCCACTCTCTATGATCT
Organism: uncultured Chloroflexia bacterium; assembly: GCA_963751345.1. Taxonomy (GTDB): domain Bacteria; phylum Chloroflexota; class Anaerolineae; order B4-G1; family SLSP01; genus PWVB01. The sequence continues at coordinate 442,334 of CAVVUS010000011.1, read as the reverse complement.
TCGCACGGCGTGCTGCGAGCAGACCCGAAAGGGGGCGACGATCCTCTGTCAGAACGGCGAGGTGGCCCTCCTCGGCCTGGACGTGCCCGACACGATCCAGGAGGGAGAGAGCCTCCAACTGCAGCCACAGTGGAATGCCCTGCTTCAGCCAACTGACGATCTGAGTGCCACGTGGACGCTGACCGACTCGACCGGCAACATCGTCGGCACCACGACAGCCCCATTGGCCGCAGGGAGCAGGACGTCGGCGTGGCCGCGGCACACGTGGGTGCTCTCTCCCGTGACCGTCGGTCTCCCGACGCGGCTCGCCGAGGGCACCTATGAACTCGGCTTGACGCTGGCTGGAGAGGTATCGGGCGTCACCGCATGCGGCCCGGTGGCCACCGTGCAGGTGGCTGCGCGTCCACGGCTCTTCACCGCCCCGACGATCTCTCACCCCGAGTCCGCCTCCTTCGGAGCAGACGCCTCCTTCGGAGAAAAGACACGATCCGGCTGCTGGGCTACGACCTCATCGGGGGTACGGGCGCTTCGGATGGCAGCAGTTGCAGCTGACACTATGGTGGCAGGCCGCGGCCACACCCTCACAGGATTACAAGCGCTTCGTGCACCTCTACAATCCGGAGACCGAGGTCGTCGTCACCCAGAATGACGCGATGCCGCGAGACTGGACCTACCCGACCACCTTGTGGATGGCCGGAGAGGTGGTCAGCGAGACCGTGACCCTCGACGTGGCAGAGGTCCCCGAGGGGACGTATCACCTGGGTGTCGGGTGGTACGATCCAGGGACGGGAGATCGCCTGACGGCGACAGCACCCGACCCAAAGATGGTGCAGGCCAACCGTGTGACGCTCGACGAGCCGGTTCGAGTCGCGCCGTAGGGCACGACTACACGTCCAACGAGTGTGCGATTGCCTGGTAGGTCGGATCGACTATAATGCCTTGCAGCGCCCGGCTGACTGCCGGGCCTCAATGTACCTGGACTACAGAGACGACCCGACGGGTCGTCTTCTGATGATGGAGTCGATCAATGCCCGATGCCACATACCACTTTCCACCCGATTTCAGGTGGGGCGCCGCCACGGCGTCTCACCAGGTCGAGGGTAACAACACCAACAATCAGTGGTGGGCATGGGAACAGCAACCCGGCCGGATCGCCGGGGGACATACATCCGGTCTAGCCTGTGACTGGTGGGACAACGCCGAGGCGGACTTCGACCGCGCGGCAGCGATGAACCTGACGACGCTGCGGCTCTCCATCGAGTGGAGTCGGGTCGAGGTAGCGCCCGGCCGGATCGACACCGCGGCACTCGACCGCTATCGTGAGATGCTGCGGGGACTGCGCGACCGCGGCATCGAGCCCATGGTGACCCTGCACCACTTCTCCGATCCCCTCTGGCTGGCGGAGAAGGGCGGATGGACCAACCCTGACGTGATCCCCTACTTCGTCCGCTATGTGGACCAGGTGATGCGCGCGCTCGGCGACTATGCCACGCTGTGGTGTACGATCAACGAGCCCAACGTCTACGCCTCAGAGGGTTACATCCTGGGCACATTTCCCCCGGGAGCGCAGGACCTCAACATGGCGGCGACCGTGTTGCGCAACATGCTGCGCGCCCATGCCGCGGCCTACCGGGTGATACACCGGAGCCAGGAGGATGCACAGGTCGGCCTGGCACATAACCTGCGGTTCTTCGACCCTGCTAACCCGAGGCGCCCGCTCGACCGCATAGCGGCGTGGGTCCACGATCTATGGTTCAATCAGACCACACTCAGAGCCCTGGCACCCGGCAAGCTGGTGCCGCTCGGTTGGTGGCTGCCACCGCTTGGGTTTCTCCCTGCATTTGCCACACAGGGCACACTGGACTGGATCGGCCTCAACTACTACACCCGCGATCTGGTGCGGTTTGATCGGCATTCTGAGGAGCCTGGGATGAGCCAGCTACTGCACAGCGAGGATGCAGAACTCCTCGACGGCGACTACGGCGAGCTCTATCCGGAGGGCTTGGCCCGCGCGTGCAGGCGACTGGCACGCCTCAACATTCCGATTCACATCACGGAGAACGGGATACCCGACGGCGATGACGACCAACGCCCTCGGGCGCTGCTCCGGCATCTGCACCAGCTCTGGCGCGTCATCCAGGAAAACGTGCCGGTGATGAGCTACTATCACTGGACGCTTGTGGACAACTTCGAGTGGTCGGAGGGCTGGACGCTTCCCTTTGGCCTCATCGAAGTCGACCCGCACACACAGGAACGGACACCACGGCCCAGCGCCGACCTCTACGGCGCCATCGCGCGTGGCAACGCCCTCACGCCGGAGCTGCTGGACGCCTACGCTCCTGAACTTCGCCCCGTCCTGCTGCCGGAAAGATGAAACCTTCGCGAAGCGGGAGGGCCAAGAAGGCTATCAATGAAGACTGATGAACTGGATTACGAGCTCCCGGAGGAGCTCATCGCTCAGGAGCCCATCGACCATCGTGACGAATCCCGTCTCCTGGTGCTCCATCGCGATACAGGCGAGATCGAGCACCGGATCTTCCGGGACGTCGGTGACTACATGGCACGCGGCGATCTTCTCGTCGCCAACGAGAGTAGGGTTATTCCGGCCCGCATGTACGGTCAGAAGGAGCCCACCGGCGGACGAGTGGAGATCCTCCTGCTGCGCAAGCTAGGCGAGCAGAGCTGGCGCTGCCTGGTGGGCGGCGCAACAACACGCAAGGGGTCGAGAATCCGGCTGCTGAGGGATGACGAGCCCTCGCAGCTCACCGCCGAAGTGATCGAAAGCGGTGAGAGGGGCGAGCGTACGCTGCGTTTCTCCGAGCCTGTCGAGAGGTACTTCGAGGCACTCGGGCACACTCCCCTTCCGCCCTATATCCATAAGCGGCTCGATGACCCGGAGCGTTACCAGACCATCTACGCCCGAACGCCAGGGAGCGCGGCCGCACCCACGGCGGGGCTGCACTTCACACCGGACCTGATGTTGGGGCTACGGGCGGAGGGCGTCGGCCTGGCCTTCGTCACGCTGCACGTCGGCCTGGATACCTTCCGACCGATTACGGAGCGCACCTTGGAGGGGCACGAGATCCATCGGGAGTGGTGCCAGGTCGATCTCCGTACGGCCGAGCAAGTCAACCGTACCAAGGTCAGCAGCCGCCGCGTGGTCGCGGTAGGCACCACGAGCGTTCGCGTTCTGGAGACTGCCGCGCGTCACGGGCTGCTGCAATCGCCGATCGAGGCCGACCCAGAAGTCGGGAGCGACCTCGAGGCAGGGACGTGCGGTACGGACGGTGTCTCTCCCCAGTGTCCCTGGCGGTCGCTCTCGCCATTTGAGGGATTCTCCGATCTCTACATCACGCCAGGGTTCCAGTTCCGGGTGGTCGATGCCCTCATCACCAACTTCCACCTGCCCCGGAGCACGCTGATGGCGCTGGTGATGGCATTTGCGGGCGTAGACAACATCCGTCGGGCCTATCGGGAAGCCATCGAAGCACGGTACCGGTTCTTCTCATTTGGCGACGCGATGCTGATACTCTGATGCAGGAATGATGTATGGACAATGCCCCTGAGTCTTCCCGCTTCTGGCGCGAGCTCTCGGCGTTGGTTGAGACGGCCACGACGGCGGGTCGCATCCCGATCGCGGACCGTCGTTCACGACAACCTGGACGGACGCGGCAGTCCGCGGTTCCTGATGCATTAAGGGTGGACGACGGTCTAGGTGGAGCCGGGAGCGACATGGACACTTACCGCGAGTATGCCGGCAACCCGCACGTGCACTCGGTCTACTCCGATGGGACCGGCGGCTATGGCCGCATCGCTTCGGCGGCGGCGGCGGCCAAGCTAAACTTCGTGATCGTCACCGACCACAACGTGCGCCCCCAGGGCGCAGAAGGCTATCGCGGGGGGACGCTCGTTCTCACCGGGGAGGAGCTACATAACGTCCGCCGCAGGCCGCAGGCCGATCACCTGCTCGTCTACGGCGCCGAGAAGGAGATGGCTCCCTACGCATTCAGCGGCACCCGGAGCCTGATCCAGGCCTGCAGGCAACGCGAGGGCGTCTGTTACATCGCGCATCCCATCGAGCATCGCAGCCCGATGAGCCCGACTCTTACCGCCATTCCCCGCGAGTCACCCCCGCTCCGACGTCACCCCGCCACGTGGGCCGAGTGGCCACCGGAGGGTATCCACGGCATGGAGATCTGGAATTACATGTCGGAGTTCAAGGGACTGCTCTGGTCAAGGCTGGCCGCTCTGGCGTACGCCTATTGGCCTGCGGCGGGCATTCGTGGTCCCTATCGCTCGACGCTCCGGCTCTGGGACGAGCTCCTCGGGCAAGGATACCGCATCGCGGCCCTCGGCGGGGCAGACGCTCGGGCCGCCACCTACAAGCTGGGGCCGTTCCGGCGCACGATGCTCCCGTACGAATACCTCTTCCGGTGCGTCAATACCCACATCTTGACGAGCTCGCCGCTCTCAGGTGAGGTGGAGGATGACAAGGCCCTGATCTATGATGCGCTCCGCTCAGGCCGCACGTGGGTGGGCTACGACCTCCCGCATTCGACACGGGGCTTCCGGTGCCAGATGCAGAGCGGATCGGCATCCGCCGTGCCCGGTCAGGAAATACGCCGACTGGGTGCCATCAACCTGACGATCACGCTGCCGGCGCCGGGCGAGATCCACCTCCGTCGCGATGGACGGGTGATCCAGAGAGTGAACGGCCAAAGCATGAGGTACACGTCCGCCGAGGCCGGGATCTACCGGGTGGAGGTCTACCGGAGATACCTCGGGCGCAGAGTGGGCTGGATCTTCGCCAGCCCGATCTACGCACTCTAGCGACAGCCACAACAGAAACGAGGCCGGCGGATGCCGGCCTCGTATAAGTAACGCCCTACTGCCTAGACCAGGGCTGCACCGGGGCCCTTCGCGTAGAACGCCTCGTTGACATCAACGTAGCTCTCATACTGCGCGGGCAGGTCCATGTCGGCGAAAATCGCCTCGTTGGGGCACTCGGCCGCGCACGCACCGCAGTCGATGCAGGTATCCGGATTGATGTAGTAGATGGGCCAATCGCTGTCGCCATCCACGAAGTGGATCGAGTCCGTCGGACAGACGTCCACGCACAGACCGGCACGCTCACAGATCGGGGTAATCGCATATGTCATCGATACGCCTCCTATCAGATGGGTAATACTGTCTCAAAGCTAACCGGTGACCATTGTACTGTACTGCAGAAGGGTGTCAAGATCAGGTGACCCGAGCATGGTCGGCGCGAGCAAGCGCAGAGGCGACGTCGGCCAGGAGTTGCTGTTGATCGAACAACCCTTTCTGTAGCAGCGCCACGGTTCGCAACTGCAGCCTGCTACGTTCCTCTGTCCCAAGGTCCTTCGCGGTGACCACGATGACGGGCACCTGACGCGTGTTCGGGTCTGCCTTAAGCTGCTCCAGTACCTGGAACCCATCGACCTCCGGCATCATCAAGTCCAGAACGACTGCGGATGGGCGCGCTGTGTGAATGTGGTCGATTGCAGCAGCGCCGCCACCGGCCTCAACGACCTGATAGCCGGCATCCTCGAGGATGCGCCGCCACAACTTCCTGTCCCCAGCATTGTCGTCGACGAGGAGCACGTGCCCGCGGCCAGATCCTGTGTCCAGTCGAGCCAGCGACTCAAGCAGATCCTGCTCGGTGATCGGCTTGACCAGATAGTCAGCAACCCCCATGCTCAGCCCCTTGTGCTTGTCGCCAAGGATGGAGCACAGGATGATTGGGATGTCGCGCGTCTCCGGATCCGCCTTGAGACTCTCCAGGATGGACCACCCATCCTCATCCTGCATAACGACATCGAGCGTGATCGCATACGGTCTGAGGCGCCTGGCCTCGTCTACCACGCGCGTCCCATTCGTAAGGCCAAAGACGCGATACCCCTGTTTCTCCAGGTAACGGCGGAACAGTGTCACGACGCCCGCATCGTCGTCGACCGTGAGAACAACCTTGGAGACCCCACCTCGATTCCCGGGCAGACCGGCGCCGGAATGAAGCTGAGCCCCTCCTGGCGGTTCTCCTCAGGCCGGACCTCGGGTCCGCCGAGAGGCAGGGAAAAGCAGAAGATCGTGCCCTGGCCGACCACGGTCTCCTGGATCCACATATCGCCGCCGTGCATGAGGACGAACTCCCGGCTAAGGGGAATGCCCAGTCCCGTACCGCCATAGCGCCGCGTCGAAGTAGAGTCGACCTGCTCGAACTGCTCGAAAACGGCGTGGATCCGGTCGGGCGGGATGCCAATCCCGGTATCCTGGACGCTGACGATTACCTGGTAGTCGTCGTAGGTAGCCGACACCTTGATGAAGCCCTTGTCGGTGAACTTGCCCGCGTTGCCCAGCAAGTTGATGAGCACCTGTCGAATCCGGCGTGAATCGGCCACGACGAGTGGCAAGTCATCCGGTATGTCGGTCAGCAGGGCAATCGGCTGATCTTTGACGAAACCGAGGGCCGTCGACATAACGCTCTGCACCATCTCCCGCAGGTCGATGGCCTCGAAGATGATCTCCATTTTGCCGGCATTGATCTTGGAGATGTCGAGGATATCGTTGATCAGATTCAGCAGGTGACGCCCACTGTCATAGATCGCGTTCAGGTCCGTCTCCTGCATGTCGGTCAGCGGCCCATCGATGCCCTTGATCATCACCCGGGAGAATCCAATGATAGAGTTCAGCGGCGTCCGCAGCTCGTGGGACATGTTCGCCATGAACTGGTTCTTAAGGTCGTCGACTTCCTTGAGCTTGACAGCCGTCTCCTGGGCATCCCGATAGAGTGCTGCAGTCTCCAGAGCCGTGCCGACACTGGTGCCCACCACCTGCAGCAACTCGCACTCCAGGTCGTCGAGGGGCTCCTGGCCGTTCTGGCGTCCGAGAACGATCGCGCCGTAGACCGTATCGCGCGCGGCGAGGGGCACGGCATACGCATCGACTAGATCCAGGAGTAGATTGGGCGGTGCTCCATCTGGTGCCCCTTCTCCACTGTAGAGACGGGGCAGTTCCCCGTCTTCTGCGGACTCACGAAGGCGCAACATCGCCGGCTCGCCCCCTTCGGCCACATGCCGAGCACAGTTCCGCCACCGGGAGCCAACCGGGCCCGACGACCTGGGTGTCTAACATCTCAAACGGTATACGTCGGCCGCCGGCCTCGTGTGCCGATATCGGGCGGGTTGAGGTCCTGGTGTGCTCCCACGTCAACACGGCTCGATCCAGCCGCCGGGAGAGCGCCTCGCCGACATCGCCGACGATCGTGGCCTGATCCAGGGAAGCCGAAGCGATACGCAGAACTTGGTTCAGAATGTCGCGACGCTCGGCCTGCGCGCGGGTGACATCCACAAGGCTGAGGTTGTCGAGCGCCACCGAGGCCTGCCGCGCCACATTCTCATAGAAGCTCAGCTCGGCGGCCGTGAACTCCCGAACGCTCTCGCTGTGGACCATCATCGTGCCATAGTAGGCGTCACGAACCCTCAGCGGAAACGCCGCCGTCGCACGAATGCCCAACTCCTCGAAGAAGCGCCGCATGCCCTCCCCGAACAGAGGATTCCCGCTCACATCCGGCGTGATGAACCGGTCCTCGATGCGCAGCACCTCATAGAACCGGCGGACATCATCGAAATAAAGGCCATCCACCGGTGCAGGGTCGCCGGAGCGACTTTGCGAGGCTACGATGCGAAGCCTGTTCGGGCCGGTCCGGGGCTCAAGCAGCGCTGCTATGACGTAGTCCGGCCCGACCGCCGTATCCTCAGACTGACGAACGGAGATGCCCCCTACTGCGGCCCGCAAGACGGATGTCGTGTCGCGGGCGTCGGTGATCTGCTGGGCGATCCGATAGAGCGCCCTCGTCTCCGCCAGCGAGCGCTGCGAACGGTCCATCAATAGCCGGTTCTCCAGGGCCAATTCGAGCTGCTCACGGACGGCCTCCAGCACCGCGACCTGGTCTTCTGACCACGCCGGCGGGGTTTCCGGCGTCGCCGACGCCGTCTGGGGCGCCGAAGCTCATCACCCCGACGGTCTCGCCCCGGATATGCAGGGGACGTTCGAGGGTCCGCTCCCACGACCCGGCTGCTGCGAGCTCCGGGCTCTCATCTCCCTCCGTCGCACCCGGGATTTCCACCGGCAGAATCTCCTCACGATCATAGGCATAGCCGAGGACTTCCTGATGCGCCAAGTAGTCTCGCCACATACCCATAGCGTACTGCTGCTGCAGGCGACGCAGCTCTTCGAGGCTCGCCTGGGAGGACGCGAACAGCCGGGCATTGACAATCGCATTGGCCAGGTGATCGGCAAGCGTCGCATAGATCGCCACATCATTGTCGTCGAGCGCCGCCGAAGTCGCAGCCTCAATGACTACGACACCGACCGCCTCGCCGTGGCTGATAAGCGGGAGGGCTGCAAGGCTCGGCGTGGCTCCCCACGCCCGGCTCGCCTTCTCCGAGTGCGGCGAGCTGCTGCGCATGACTCGGCGTTCGCCGATGGATCTGCCGATCCAGGCAGGGGGATTTTCGGGATCCCACCGGCCTGCTGTGTCGCCGCTCCCGGCCCGCAAATCCAGGCCGGCAGGCGCAGTCCCGATCGCCTCCCCTTGCACGTAGACACCCACGTAGGCCACTCCCAAACGATCCTGGATGAGTGACGTAGCCACCGACAGCAACTGCTCCAAGTCGAGGTATGCCGAGAGGGCGCGCGAGACTTCAGCCGCTGCGGCCAATTGCGACGCCCGCCGCGCCGCCTCCGCAGCTAGCGCATGGCGGTCCAGGACCGAAGCCACCTGATCGGCCAGCGACCGAGCGAACACCTGGACGTGATGATCGGGGAGCGCCTTGAGGGGTTGGGGGCCATACAACATCAGGACGCCCTGGTGTCTTTCCCGCGAGACCAGCACGGCGGCGATCAGGCTGCGATTCCCCTGACGCCGCATGGGGTCCAGGATTGCCGGGGGGGAAGCTCAGGTGCTGCCCCCGCAACGACCTGCAGGTCCGCCGATTCGCCCAGGTCCGCGTAAGCGTGGATGCGCCTGGGATCGGCAAACAGCCAGCCATACAGATCCCGGTCGAAGGCTATGCCCTGCTCTTCCTGGAAATCCGCGGCTCCGGCCTGGCGCAAGGTCTCCGTATGCACATCTGCCGCCACAGGCACGCCTTCTGCATCCCAGCGCGTGAACGTCCAGAGCGCAGCACTGTCCATCGCCAGGAAGGCCGCTACGTCGACTGCCGCCTGCAGCACGCCTTCCAGTGACCGGGCGTCCCCGACGGCGGTACTCACGTTATAGAGCATCTCGTTCTCACGGACCGCCTCATCCATCTGCTCGAAGAGATGCGCGTTCTGGATGGCGTTGGCAAGCTGGTCGGCCATCGTCTGCAGGACCGTGATATCCTCCTCGGCAAAGGCGCCCGCCTGGTCGGACTGGATCGTCATCGCTCCGATCACCCTGTTCCGGCTGATGAGGGGAAGCGCCATCTCCGAGCGCGTCTCCGGAAGGAGGGGATTATCGAAGCGGGTCTCCACTTCGCCGACGTCAAGCGAGATGCGGGGCTCGGCGGTGGCCACGCACTGGCCGATCATCGAATCGCCGCCGCGCAGCAGCCGATGCCCGGCAGCCAGCATCTTGCTGCCGGCCTCGCCGGTTCCGGCGCGCAGAACTGCCCATTCGGAGAGCTCATCGAGCAGGAAGATGCCGGCGTAGTAGAAGTCAAAGCGATCGCGAATGAGATTCACGGACTTCGGGAGCAGCTCATCAAGGCTAAGCAGTGAGGATGCAGCCCGCGAGATCTCGGCGGCCACCTGCAGACGCGTGGCCCGTCGCTGTGCATCGAGCAGATCGGCGTCGCGCCCGGTCTCCTGCGACTTGTAGGCACTCACGTCGACCATAACCCCTACCATACCGGCAATCCCGCCCGTGGGCCCCTCAAGCACGGCCTTGCTGAAGAGGACGTCACGCTCAGATCCATCGGCGAACCTGACAGGCGCCTCAAACACCTGCGTCCCGTGCGAGGCCATAAGGGCGATGTCCTGCCTGTCGTGCAGGTCGCCAAGCTCCGCAGGGACCGCGTCGGCCAGATCGGCTACGGTGCAGCCAACAATCCTATCCCGGGTTATCCCCAGCACATCCCTGGCAAAGGCAGCGTTACAGCCCAGGTAGACGCCGTTCGCGGCTTTGTAGTAGATCGGGTTCGGTATTGCATCGATGAGTGGCTGGACCAGCCGGACGGTGGTCGCCAGATCATCTCCCGAGAACGTGGCAAGCTGCTCCCGAAGGTCTCTCACCTCATCGAGAAGCACGGCCCGGCTTCTGCTCGCGCGCTTCATAAATCGGTGCCCTTCCCGCGCTTGTCATCGGGCTGGCTCGGCCCGCCACCACCACCCGGGTCCGTATCCGCTGTCGAGATACCCCGGTGGGCCGTCTCGGGCTCCCGGAACAGGATCCGGCCCCGCGGTGTCCCGAAGGCTCGCCCAAGCTCCATCACCGCGGTCTTCAGAACGCCCTCCACGTCCGGGGCCTCCTGGATCTGACCCGTAATCCGGCGGATCAACTGCTCTCTCCTCACGCGGGCCTCGGTCTCGCGAAGCTGCCGCAGGTTGAGGACCGCGACGGACGCCTGTTGTGCCAGGCTGACCAGACGACGTCGCGCCGCATCCGAGAACGTCCGGGGAGAAGCATAGTCGGCGTGCAGGAACCCGATCTTCTGGCCTCCCACGGTGAGCGGCACAAAGATGACGCTCTCCGCCCCCAGCGCCCTCCGAAACAGGGCCAGTGCCCTTCGGTCCAGCACGAGCGATTCGCGCGCGGGGTCAGGAGGCTCGTCTGTATGGGGACGATCCAGCCCAACCTTCCCAAGGTCCTCTATGAAGACGGGTGCGCCTGCTTCCAGCGCGCGCAAGAGCGCCCGGAACTTGCGCCCGGCGTATCGTGCGCGTATCTCAATGCTCTCACCCATAGGCCAGTAGGCCACGATTTCCGAGTCCTGAGGTATCCCTGTCGCCTGGCCCTCCTCGGCAGGGCGGCGGGTGTAGGGCTCGGGCACCGTAGCCTCGGCCCACGGCCGGTCGAACAGCTCAAGCGTGGCTCTCTGCGAACCCTCACCGAGAACGGTATGCTGCAACAGGGTCTCCAGAATGGCGTCGTAGGTGCGGGCCTCGCTCAAAGCTGCGCTGCCCCTGTACAGGGCATCCGTCTCGCTAAGCGTGGATTCAACCTGCCGGAAAAGCGCTTCCCGCGCCGACGTGTTGGAGAAAGCAGCCGCCACCGTCTGCAGCGCGACGATGTCCTGCTTCTCCCACGGCACATCGCCGTCACTCAGCAGAGCGAGAAAGCCCGGACACGAACCCTCCGCCGGCACGGCCAGACCCAGGCACAGCGCAGCGTCGAAGGGAGACGCGGGAGATCGACCGGCCCCGTTCGAGGCCCAGTAGCCCTCCTCCTCCAGAGACCTCCGCCAGCGTGGGAAATCCTTCGCCGAGAGGAGACCTGATGGCGAGGTCACCGGCGACGGGCTATCTACCCTCTCAGCAACCCAGGCACTCTTCAGCCGCCAGACGACGCCCTCAACGTCGCCATTCTCTGACCCATCAGCGACCCTGGCCGGCCGTGTAGTAGAGCACCTCCTGTGCCCCCGCGGCCTCTCCAACGAGCCGCAGCACGTCGGGACCGGCATCGGTGCCCAGCTCGTTGAGCAATGCCACCGCTTGAGAGACGTTGGTCTGGTAGCGTGCCTGTCGCCCCACGAGCGCCAACGCGTGCTCGGTCTGGCCGAACTGGATGGCGTTCTGCAGCGCGGAAGAGATCTGCGTCGCCAGGAACTCCAGGAGATTCAGATCCCGGTCACCGTACCGGTCCGCCTCCGCCCCATTCACAAATAGCGCGCCAATCACCTCATCGCCGACGCGCAGGGGCGTCCCCATTTGCGAGAACAGCCCGGCTTCGACCAGGCGTGCCGCACTGGGCAGCGGTGATTCGCGGTTGTCCCGTACAATGATGCTCTTGTTCGTAGTGATGATATGCTCGGTTAGCCCATCAGAGCTGGGCTGGTCTGTCTCCGGATCGAACAGATTCTGCGCCCCATCCGCCATCTGCCCGCGCAGATATCGTCCGGCGCCCCGGCCGGGAGATCGCAGAAAGACGACCGCCCGCTCGGCAGCGAACACACGCCGGGCCCAGTCGGCAGATCTGTTCAGGAGATCCTCGACATCGAGGATCGTGATGAGGTCGATGCCTGCATCGTAGAGCTGAGAGAACTCCTCAGCCCGTCGCTGAGCCTCCCGATTGAGGCGCGCGTTCTCGAGGGCCGCCGCCGCCTGAGCCGAGAAGAGGCCGGCAAGTCCCGCGTCTCGCGGGCCAAAGGCCCCTGTCTCCTCCGACATAACCACGAGCACACCCAGGGGACCCAGCCGCCCGACAAGGGGATTGCCATCAAGGATCGGAACGGCCCTGCGGCATCACTCAACTCTCCCTGCGCGGCGACATCGGGCGTGTAGACCGTCTGCTGCCGGTCGAGCGCCTCGTCCGCCAAGTCGCGTCCCAACCGAATCGGACGGACAACCGGCGCCGCGGGTACCCTTCCCTCGCCGTCGGTATGCTCGCGCCGCGTCCCCGTCTTCTGCGTCCCAACGAACGTGATCGAGACGCCGGCACCAGCCCACCCGCATCAGCGTCATAGATCCAGAGATTGGCAGCGTCTGCTCCCAGAAGGGCCGTGCCCCGGACCATCAGGCGGGCAAGCACCTCCCCGGGCTCAAGGATCTCGGCGAGCTCCAGCGAGATCCGATAAAGCTCGCGCAACTCCTCCGAACGCTGACGGGTCTCCTCGGACAGGTTCAGGTTCTCCAGGACCACGGCGACCTGGTTGGCGAGATCCTGGGCCAACTCACGAGTGTCGGGATCCACCGGAGGAGCGTCGCGCACCGGGATCAGGGCGATGAAACCGCTGCGACTTGCCGTCGCTCGCGACGCTGCCACATTCAAGCCCTCGCGGATGCGACTCTGCGAGATCTGGGCGATCGGCACATAGAGCACGCGATCGGTGTCGAAACGGTCCAACGCTCCAAGATAGCTGTCGTCCGGCTGAGAGGCAGCGGGATCGGCACGATGCCGACGGAGAGTATCCGAGCCCTCCAAGAGTGGAGCCAGAGGCCCCAACTCCGGATCTGCCAGACCATGGAAGAAATAGAAATGCTCAGGTGATAGCGTCAGATCCTCTTCAAAGAGCGGCAGCCTTTCGCCGCTGGGGTCGATGACGGCGTGCGACCTAACTACGGGGCGTCCCGGATTGGGGAAGGTGAAGATCACCACCGCCATATTGAGTCCCTGGGCCAGTACTCGCGCGATCTCACGCAGCACCGTTGCCGCCTGCGGCTCCCGGCCATCGCCGGCGGTCGCGGAGACGGGGCGCTGTCCCGTCTCGGTCTCCGCCGTCTGAGGCGCCTCCGCCGTCTGAGGCGCTTCCGCCGTCTGAGGCGCTTCCGCCGTCCGAGGCGCCGCAGCCGCCTGCAGAATGCGGCTGATCAGATACTGCTGGCGCTCGCTGCGCTGGGTGTCTTCGAACAGCCGCGCATTGTCGAGCGCCAGGGCCACCTGCTCGCCGACGCTTCTGACGAGGGCCAGCTCGTCCTCCGCCCAGACCCGGTTGGCGTCGGTCAGACCCAGGTACCCGAGCGTCCGGTCTCCAACGCGAAGCGCCTCCAGGATCGTGGGGACTCCCCCATCCATCACCACGCCGGACAAGATCCGGCCCTCCGCCAGATCGGGAGGTATAGGAACAGGGGGCACCGGCACCGTGGAGGCACGATCGTACTCATAGGCCATCGGGCGCATGCGCCGTGCGACCCTTGCCCAACCCCTCTGGCCATAGTCAACCTGCAGATCACGCAGCTCCGCCAGAGCCATTTCCATTAGGTCATTGGCCTGGGCATTGTTGAGGGCCACGGCCAGTTGATCTGCCATGAGCTGCAACGTGGCAATGTCACTCTCCGTGAACGCTGCCATCTCAACGCTCTGGACATCGAGCACGCCGATGACGGAGGGTAAGGCGCCAGCAGCCTGGCGAGCGCCAGCAGCCTGGCGAGCGCCATCGGCCTGGCGAGCGCCGGCAGATTGGCGTCGCGCGAGCAGCGGAAGCGCAAGCTCGGACCGGGTCTCGGGAAGATCCGGGTTATCGAACCAAACCTCGTCCTTGTCCACCATCGAGGCGACACGCGGTTTGCCGCGCGCCGCCACGTAGCCGACGATACCCACCTGTCCGACCCTCAGCCGATGTCCCCGGCTGAGCATTCGCTTGCCGCCCTCCGACGAGGCACTCCGCAGGATGGCCCACTCCCCTGCGTCATCGACGAGGAAAACGCCTGTGTGGTAGTATCCGAAGTTGTCGGAGATCGCACTGGCCGCCGTCGTCAACAGCGAGTTCACGTCGCGTTCTCGCGTGGCTTCTTGCGCAACGAGGCTCACCGCACGAAGCTGCGTGTTTCGGCGCTCCAGCTCGGCCGTGCGCGACGCGACGGTACGCTCCAAGCTTGATACGGCGACCCCAAACCTGCCGGATAGATCATTAAGAGCACGGGCAACGAACCCGAACTCATCTTTGCGGTCCAACTGAATCGTGTGCGCCAGATCTCCAGCACCGATGCGAACAGCGCCCTCGGCGAGTTTCCCTAAAGGCTCGACCACTAACAGGCGGAGTGTCATATGGACAATCAAGGTGATCACCAGGATGGCCACTCCCCCCGCGATAACGAACGGGTAAACCGGCAGATCCACGACGCTTACCGGTTCACCCACCACGATGTAAAGCCGGCCCTCCGGACCCGAGACGCTGCCTCCCGGCATAGCCATGGCGCGCCAGACGAGATAGACATCTCCGCCGGGAAGGGTGCGCCGGGTAACCCCGCTCGTGGGCGTAGCCCCGGGATCTTGAACCGGGCCCCGTGGGATCGTCCCCTGGTAGAGGTTTGCCAACTCCGCCACCCTGAGCCCCTGGTAGCCGGAGAGCGAATGCGCCAGCGGACTGGCGTGCGCCAGCGGACTGGCGTGCGCCAGAACGGTGCCATCGTAGGTCACCAGGGCGATGAAGTCGAAGTCCGCCGCGTTCCCGGCCGTTTCCTCGAGATAACCCGTGATGCCAAGCGCATCCTCGATCGTACCGACAGACGGTGTGAGGGCATTGACGATCTGACGCACCTGCAGCGTTGCGAGGTCAGCCTGGCTCCAGGCGTCCTCTCGATGGGCGTCCAGGTAGTACCACCCCAGGCCGATGAGGAGGGGCGCGAGAAAGAGCAGAGGAAGCCCCGCCACGATCAACGTCATCCGGTTGCTGGTGCCAGGCCGTGCGGCCCGATTGCCTTGTTGGTTCACGACCTCACATCTCCTCGGGCGGCACCAACTGAATACGACTGCGTTCGACCTGCAGGGCACGGCCCAGCTCTTCCGCAGCGTTTCGCAGGATAGCATCCGTGCTCGCGGTCGCCCGGATCCGTCCGACGATCTCGCCACGCGCTGCCTCTTGCATTGCCCTGCGGCGTGTCTCCTCCAACAGTCGGGCGTTTTCCAGCGCCAGATCGAGCTGTGCCACGACGGCTCGGACCAGTTGCATAGCCTCGGCGCTCCACGGGGTGCTTCGCTCGAACGACATCACCCCGACGTCTCGTCCAGCCGCCCGAACCGGGGCCAGCAGGAGATAGCTACCGTCCTCGGTGGTCTGTTGAGTCACGTCCGCGATGCCGTCCGCGTGATTGGGCTGCCGGTCTGCGCCGGACGGGCGTCGCATCGTCTCCCCATCCGTGTAGACGTAACCCACCCGCAGATCCTTGCGAGCCAGGGTGCGACGCCAGGCCTGCAGCACATCGGTCGTCTGGTAGCGCTCCAAGCGCTCCATCGCAGCCTGGATCTCCTGCAACGATCGTGCGTTCTGGATTGCGATGGCGATACCGTCGGCAAGGACGCGCAACACCTTGACATCCTCGTCACCAAATGCGACCGGCACCTCCGTCTGGATATCCAACACTCCCCTGATGCGTGCGCCGATGATCAGCGGCAGGGCGATCTCGGACTTGGTGCTCGGCAAGTCGGGATTGTTGAACCACACCGCGTCATCTCCGACGTTGAACGCATAGCGGGACGTCTCCATCTCCGCAACATAGCCGACGATGCCTTGCTGCCCAATCCTGAGGCGGTGTCCTCGCGCGAGCATCCGTTGGCCACCCTCCGACGATGCGGCGCGCAGCACCGCCCACCCGCCATCGAGCATGAAGATCCCTACGTGGTAGAAGTCCAGCTCTCGCGAGATCAATGCTGCTGCTGCCGTGAGAAGTTCATCCGGATCCCGGATCGCAGCCGCCGCCTGCGATAACTCGGCAATCGCCCTGAACTGCTCGGCACGCCTGCTGAGTTCTGCCGTGCGCTGTTCCACCCGCACGACCAGGTCGCGTCGGGCGACCTCCAGGTCGCGTGAGGTCTCGCGGAGCTCGGTCAGCGTGCCCTGCAGGCTTCGCCCGTGCAGGTAGTTCACCATGCCCGCGGCGATGGCGAGCATCAGCCAACCGAACGACAGCGCAAAAAAGGAGAATCCGGCGGGTGCGGTCGGCAAGGGGGGCCGGTACCACCCGGCCCGTTCGACCACATAGATCCCGCCATAGGCAGCCAATGCAGCCACAGCAAACTGAACTGCGCGGATCGGGCTCAGCAGACTGCCCGCCAGCGCCAGGGGCCAGAACACCAGTATCCACGTTGCCGACAGGTAGCCGTTGAACAGCGCGGCAGCAAGCACAATCGCGACGAAGGTCGTCCACGCGTAGACCCTCGCAGCGCCGCGCACGTGACCCCGTTTGGCCAATGCAAAGCAGTAGACCGAGAGCGGCAGAAAGGCCAGGGGAAAGAGGGACGTGACGAGCACCTGGCGTCCCGACCCGAAGTAGCCCCGACGCCGGCCGACCTCCACGATGATCAGCAGTGCCCCGGCGATCAGGAAACCCATCGCGGAAAGGGTGGTCACGAGGGCTCCAAGTCTGGCATCGCTCAGTCGTGGCGCCCTCAGCCCCATTCCCGGAGACATCGACCGCGAACAGCCGTCGCAAGCGCTCAGACACCTGACTGCGTGCCATCCGCCCGGTCATGCGCTGTCCTCCCCATCCGAACCGTCGGCCGGCGACCCGTTGAGCTCCAGCAATGCCACGCCGTGCTCGGCATCCAACGCCCTCGCCAATTCGGCCAGCGCCCGCTCCAGCACCGACTCTATCTCGATTTCGGCGCGGACCCGAGATGTGATCTCACTGATGGTTCTCTCCATCGCCGCGCGACTACTCACATCGTCAAGCAGCCGCTGATTCTCGGCGGCCAAAGTGAGCTGCTCAACCAGGCCTTGGACCAGCTCGATCTCGTCCTCCTGCCATCCCGACGCCCGCTCAATGCCCATCAACCCCACGACCTGCCCGCCCTGCCGAAGGGGTATACGTAACTGGGAGCCCTGGGCAACCGGGTGATCCAGGGCCAAGCCCTCGCGGACCTCCGGAAGGATTCCTTGCGTCAATCGGGTCAGTCGTCCCCCCCGGCGTCTCCAGTGTGACCGTTGTCGCCGGTATGCGGCTTCGCCCCGTCCGAGGCGTCCGCACGCCGTCCGAGGCGCCTACGCCGTCCGAGGCGCGTAGTTCGTAACCGGTGACGTCCAGGTCACTCAGATAGTCGGACCACGCCCGAGTCTGGTACCGCCGTTGGAGGCGACGAGCGCGATCCAGCGCAGCCTGGGTTTCGGCGAACAACTGGGCGTTCTGCACCGCCACGGCCACCTGGTCGGCGAGGTTCTGGAACACAGAGATGTCGGACTCACCGAAAGCAGCCTCCTCAGTACTCTGAACGGTCATTGCGCCGATCACGCGCTCACCGTAGCGCAGCGGCAGCGCGAGCTCAGATCGCGTCTCAGGGAGCAGTGGATTCGCCAGGCGCACGACGTTATCCTCCTGCCGCTGTAGGACGAATGGCTCGCCTGTAGCAAGGCACTGCCCGATCATCGACTCGCCGCCGACCGCCAGACGCCAGCCCTGCGCCAGCATTGTGGCGCCCGCCTCTCCCGTTCCGGCACGCAGGACAGCGTACGATTGGGCAGGGGACG
Source organism: uncultured Chloroflexia bacterium (assembly GCA_963751345.1). GTDB lineage: Bacteria > Chloroflexota > Anaerolineae > B4-G1 > SLSP01 > PWVB01. The sequence continues at coordinate 424,215 of CAVVUS010000011.1, read as the reverse complement.
GCGAAAGCGCCTCAGACGGCGAAAGCGCCTCGGACGGCGCGGGCGCCCACAGGAACAACCCGACGTAGTAGAGTCCAAACCGCTGCTGAACCAGATTGACCACCTGGGGCAAGAGCAATTCCGGATCCAGCACCGACGTCGTCGTCCGGGAGACTTCGGCCACGGCCTGCAGGCCGCGGGTTCGCGCCTCTACTCGGCGTTCGAGATCGCTAATCAGATCACGCAGTTGCGCCGTCATCGCGTTGAAAGCCCCGGCCACAGCACCCACCTCATCCTCGCGTTCAATAGGGGCCTGAAGCTGTAGATCGCCCTCCGCAATGCGGGTGGCAGTCCTGGCAAGATCCGTCAGTGGGTTGGTGATACCGCGCGAGAAGACGAGCGTTGCCAGCACAGCAGCCAAGGCGGCGAGCCCGGCTATACCAACGGTGGCGTATGAGGTCTGCCGCGCACCGGCCAACACCTCGGCGGTCGTCAGCTCCTCGACAAGGCCAACTCCAAGGCTGGGTACCCAGGTGTAGACACCCAGGACCGATATGCCCCGATGGTTCGTATACGTCCCGCGGCCCAGCGTCACGTGACTGCCTACAGCCGCATCGACAGCCGGGCTGTGAACCGGAAGGTACCCACCCGCCAGCACAGGCGCCGTCAGCAGGATGTAGTCACGCCCGACAAGATACGTCGCACTACCGGCTGAGGCCTCCGTCCCCAGCTGGGCCGCCGGCGCCGTGCCAGCCATCCCACCGGTGATTCTCGTCAACCCATCCATACTCGAACGTGCCGCGAGGATACCATAGACGTAGTTGCCGAGTTGGAGTGGTCGCGCGAAGACGACCGTAGCCCCACCGGCGACCGGGTCGTAATAGGGGGGCGTGATGTAGGGGCCTGTTAACGCTTCGGCAAAATACGGTGCGCCCGTTACATTCCGGCCCTGTTGATCGGCATCCGTGGACAGCGCGACCACACCGTCGGTGGTGACGAGAGAGATTTCGTCGAACCACTGGGTGCGGTGGATGACACTGAGGAATCGCGTCCTGAGCTCTTGGCGGGCGGTCGCGCGGAAATCCTCAGGCAGATTCCCGAGGAGTACCGACTGCGCTCGCTGGACCTCATAGTCCTCGACGACCAGGGAATCCAGGGCAAACGAGAGTTGATGGACCCAGCTATCGACCGCCTGCTGCTTCAGGACCACCGCTGTCTCGAGCTGGTCGAAAGCTCGCTGTCGAGAGGCGCGAACGCCGACGAAGACTGAGGTACCACCTACGGCCACCGCGACGGCCAGAACCAACGCGATCGAGATCACCGCCAGTCGGGTCCGGATTCCCGCTACGCGCCAACGAACGGTCGCCGCTCGGACGAGCAGCCAGATCACGACCGCCGCCGCCCCGGCCGCAAGCACGCGCAGCGCTATAGCCAGAACGGACGCGGGGCTCATACCTCCCTCTCAATCCCAGGCGGCTGCGGCTCGGACGCCGTACGCGGCTCGGACGCCGTACGCGGCTCAGACGCCGTACTGCGGCGCGGAGGTCGTCGTCGGACTGGGGGAGTGTTCAGACTCCGCCTCGGGCGGCACCCACTGCACGAAAACTCGCGACGCCTGAACCGTACGACCGATCTCGCGAACCGCTGTCTGCATCAGCTCGTCCCAGTCGAGCGTATTCCTCATATGATCCGCGACCTCACGCGCCGCACGCTCCCGCGCCAGACTCAACTGCGCGTCCTGATAGAGCCGCGCGCTGTCGAGGGCGACGCCAAGCCGAGCCACAATCGTCCTCGCGAGCTCGACCTCGTGGTCTGTCCAGATCGATCTCGCCGGGCGATGTCTTCGAGGCTTCCTTCCGCAGGCGCACGGCCCCGATGGCCTCGCCCCGAACCGAGAGGGGAAGGGTTACGGTCCGTCCTTCCCGCACGACCTCGCCCGACACCCTCGCAGGCTCCAGCTCGGGCTGCGATGGGCCTTCCGAGCGCGACACAGCGCCGGCCCCGGTCAGTTGGTATTCGGCTGCCCGATCACCGAACACGCGCCGCCATCCATCCCGGGTGAAGCTGCGGTACGTCTCGCCCCCAGGGGCCAAGGCCGACGGCGACGCCCCATAGCGCCGGGCGCTCTCAATGGCACCGGCAACCAGATCCGCCATCGCCTGGAGCAAATCGGGCGCCTCAGCGACGAGCACATCTAGGGTCGCCGGGAGAGAGAGACCGCCCGCAGTGGAGGTCGAACGGGATCCCCCCTGATCGAGGACCAGACTCAATGCCCCTATGACACGCCCGCCTGCACGTAAGGGAATCGCTACCCGCGTGATCCGCTCGGCTCTCGACGCGGGCTCCGACTCCTCCGCACCGGTGGCGGCTGCCATCTCCAGCGCGCTCCCGCGAAGCTTGTCCTCTGCGATAGAGCCTCCCACCAGGCCCTGGCCGATCGCCAGACGTCGTTCCTGTGGATCAGCATTGCCCCCCACATCGCCCGCACTCGCTCGCAACTCGATCGTCCGCCCGTTCTCTGCCACAAGGTAGATCCCGGCCCAGTCGAGGAGAAACGTGTCGCGGATCTCCGCAGCCGCTCTGTGTTCGACTGTCGCCAGATCCAGGGGACCGGCAATTGCGCGACCGACCCGAATGACGCCTTGCATCACCATAGACCTGGCTTGCGCACCCCGTGTGACGCTGGGAAGCAACCTCGCCTCCACGGACGGCACCGACGTGGATGCCGGACTGCCCAGAACGGCCAATCTCGAAGACATCCTGTTGAGCATCACAGCCACGGCGCCCAGTTCACCATCACCCTCGACGGGGATTGTGACGCCCTGCCGGCCGCGTGCCACTTGCTGGGCACCGGCGTGCAGGGCCTCGATCCCGCGGGCAATACTCCCTGTCGTGTTGGCGAAGACGAGCGAGACGCCGACGAGGCCGACAAAGGCCAGACTCAGAATCACCATCGCCAACAGATAGACTCGCTGTCTCAGCATCGCGTGGGCAACATTCGATGCCTGCCGGACATCCTCGGCCACGCGCCCGATCCGGTTGTTGAGATCCAGGCTCGACGCAACCGCCTCGTCCACCAAGGGCGATGCCGCCAGAACTCCCTCGCCCTCAGGGACAGGGTTTTTGAGGGGCGATGCTTCTACTATCGCTGCCAGCTCAACTCGATGATCCACGAGAGCCTGCTGCAGGGTCTCGATCTGTGCACCCAACTCCTGACCGGCGTTGGCGCGAGACTCTGCCAGGAGGTTTGAGGCGCGATCCAGGCTCGCCACAGCCTCATCCGGCGTGGGGGCCACGCCTCCGGCGTAGCTAAGCAGACCGGCGCGAGACGATGCCAGCTGCTCTGAGGCCTCCGCTACGCTATCGGAGACACTCGTTAACCCCAGAACCACCTGCAACTGGCGGCCAATGAGCAGCGTGTATACAGCAAACGCCACCAGGACCGCAAGTGTCACCGCACCGGAGACAAGCAACATGGTCCGAAGACGGTGGCGAACCGACCCACGTACGAGGGATCGGGACCCGCCGCCCACTATCGGCGCGCGCCCGCCTCTGTAGAGACGAAGCGACGCCCGATCGGGTCCACGGTTAGGCTGCGTCGTCTCGCGACTCATCCCGCCTCCCCCTTGGCCGACGAGGCCGGATCGACACGCACCTCAACCGCTTCTAGGTCAAACAGAGCCTGCAGGTCTCGCATAGCCGTCTGGATGACCGCGTCCACATCCGGCGTCCGCTGCATCCCGGAAGCGATACGCTCAGCGGCTTGCTCGCTCAGCAAGGCCATCTGGCTCTCCCTGAGCAGCAGTGCACTCTCCAGGGCCTGCCCGGCCTGCGCGCCCACAGAGGCTGCGAGCGCGCGCTCCTGCGGCGACCATCCAGGTGCCTCCCCGTTCCGCCTCAGGGCGATCGTGCCGATCACCTGGCCCCGAAGCGATAGCGGCACCACCAAATCTCCCTCGGCGGGCTGCGGCGGGCGGGTCGGTCGAGGCTCCACCCGCTCCCCGTAGGCCTCGCCGACACCAACACGGTGGACCTCTACACCGTCGAATCGATACTGCCAGGGCACTATCGATTCGCGCCACATGGCCGCCAGCCGTGTATCGTAGGCCATATCGAGCCGCTGGACGGCCTGGCGGCACGCATTGAGCGCACTCGCGTTCTCGATCGCCAAGGCGAGCTGATCGGCCACGATGCCGAACACGTCGAGGTCTTCACGGCTAAACGCCCCGGGCTCCGCGGACTGGATGTCCAAAACCCCGATGACGCGCCCCCCTGTTGGGGAAGCGGGGCGAATGCCCGGCCTCGCTTGTCGCATCTCCATGGTCCTGGAGCCTGAGTGGCAGCGCGATCTCGGATCCCATACCGTGGTTGATCCGTGGCTCACCCTCCCGATAGGCCCCCCAGACGGCGCTCTCCGGGCCAGCACCCAGGTCCAGGTCGCCAACCTGCAAGGCCTGTCCCTGCAGAGGGAACACGGCCTTTAGCACGAGCACCGTCTCCGCAGACCACCCAACCCCACCGGGAGTCAGAAAGACTGCTGCCCGGTCGATATCGAAGCGCCGGCAAATCATCTCGGCGACAGAATGGATCAACTCGTCTTCGTCGTGCATCCCGGTGAGATCCCTGGCCACAGCAGCCGCGCCCCGGAAGAGATCGGAGCGCCGGCGGAGGTCCCTGGTCCTGGCCTGCACTTGGGCATCGATTGACGCCTCGACATCCCGCAGTGCCGTGGCTGACTGACGCAACGCCGCCTCGTAAGCTGCGTGCCTCGCGCGGTCCTGCCGGCGCCAGATGATGATTGCCAGGACGAGGCATAGACCCCCGACGGTGACAGCGAGTATGGCCAGAGGCTGCGACCCTATCACGACACGCCTCCATCCGGACCGCTACCATCGTCGTCGAAGCTAGGAGGCTGTGCCCCGTCTGCGTCACTACCGCCGGCCTGCGCGCCCGGGGTGGCTTCACCCACACGGGGCTCGTCGCCCGTCCCTGCGGCGCTCGTCACCCAGCCGTCAGGTGCATGAAGCGTGATCGTCCCGGTGGCCCCAAGTGCGGAGGCCAACTCACCCAGCGTGGCCCGCAGAATGCGATCGACGTCCATCGCGGCTGTGTTCCCGTCACGGTAGAGTCGGGGGGATGCCCCGTCCGGACCGCGACCGTCGCCACCAAGACGCAGCGAGGCCCCGTCACCGGCGCGCAGACGCTCGCCGATCTCCCTGCCCAAGTGCTCGTAGTTGGTACGGCTCTGCATCTCCTCCAGGTGCCGGACATATCCCAGTGCCTGACCGATCTCTTCGCACGCGTGATCGACCAGAGCAGCATCCGCCGTGCCCCAGGGTTCATCACCGGGATCTTGCTCAAAGACGATCGACCCGAGAGTTCGGTCCGCCACCACGATGGGAGCACACAGCTCGCAACATCCATCGCCCAGGTCCGTGACCCAAGCACAAGATGGGACCCCAGCACCGGACGCGACGACGACGTGAAGGCCACCAGAGCCGTCTGCAGGAAGGTACCCCATCACGTCGCGAGTTGCCTGCGGGTCAAGACGGATCTCCGCGCGGGATGCCCCCAATGCCAGGCTCAGCTCCTGCACCGAAATCCGCAGGATGGCATCCGCGCCGGTGGCACGGCGGATCTTGCGCCCCATCGTCGACAGATCGTTCTGCCGTATCAGGCCGGCACGGGTGTCGCTCAGCGAGCGCATCCGCTCCAACGTGACGCCGAACACACCGCCGATCAACTCGTGGAGCCGACGTTCATCCGGCCCGAACGTGTGGGCAGCCCCGAACAGAGCAATAACCGCCCCCCGCGCCAGGGGCAAAGCGCCCCCTTTCAGTGAAGGGTCCCCCGGGCTTCCAGATTCTCGCTGCAGGTCGACACGCATCGGAATCAGCGCCAACGCCCCAAAGAGGGTGGTCTCCCGCAAGCCGACGAGCGCTTCGCCGAGTTCGGGGCTCAATACGGGATCGACGCAGGACAGATCCTCGACCCACAATGGTTGGGAGAGTCCCGATCCGAGCAGGATCAGGTCAGCCAGTTGGGGCGGATGCACGGCCATCAAGGATAGATCATCACGATGCGAGCCAGCCGAGGGCGCGACCTGACCACCGTCCTGCACATCGCTCACGACGGCCATACCGGCGTCGATCGCCTGACCGCCCTGGCTGTTGGCGCTCCCCGAGACGATGAGCACGCGCGCCGGCCGGCTGCCCTGCATAGCTTCGTTGACAACCCCATAGAGAGCCGAGATGCTTCTTGAGGTGGCCAATCTGCCGGCCCATCGCAGTATCTCATCCGCCCCATCGGGGGCGGCAGCTGTCCCGTGCGGCGCAGCCCCGGCGCGTTTCCCCTGCCCGGAGGCATCCGGCATCGCGTGACGCGGACGCCGTCTGCGACGCGGACGCCGTCTGCGGCGCGGCCTCCGTCTGAAGCGCGGATGCCGTCTGAGGCGCGGATGCCGTCTGAGGCGCAGGCACATCCTCCAGCGCCAGGAGACGCTGCTTCAGCTCATCCCGATCGTCCCGTAGCCCGGCGACCTGACTCGCCAGCGCCGCGCGATCATCAAGCGCGGAGCGGAAGCTGCTCTGTGCTGAGAACAACTGTGCCGCGAGCTTCGGGATGAGGAGGCTCTGCGTCAGCGTTCCCCCGATGATTGCGAGCACCAAACCGATGACGCCAAGAGGGATGGCCCAGGCCAACATGTCGCGATAGAACATCAGGATCGACGCGCAGATCACGACGAACGCGAGTAGCGTTGCGACTCGACTCAAACGTAGCATCGCAGGCAGCAGGCTGCGCGACGCGCGGCCCGGCGACGATGCCCTCAGTTCCCGATCCCTGTTACTCCGCTTGGCCATCTATGCTTAGCCTCTCCGGAAACCTACGAACGGACCCCACACGTCGCCCCTCAGGCCACGCCTGCACCGGGAGCGGCACTTCCCTCTTCCGCGTCGCAGTATGCCGGTACGGAGAACGTGAAGACGCTCCCCACCCCTACCTCGCTATCCACCCACATTCGACCGCCGTGGAGCGCCACAAACTCGCGGCAGAGCGCAAGGCCCAGGCCCGCCCCGCTGCCGGCCGCCGTCCGGGCACGCTTGCCCCCCTTCTCAAACTGCGAAAAGATGCGCTCCCGATCCTCGGCAGGAATGCCGATACCCGTATCGCTCACGCTGACAAAGATCACGCAACGGCCGTCCACGTCCGGCTGAAGTCGCCCAGTCCCTCCAGCGGACCATGCCCGAAGTCTGATTTCGCCCGATTCCGTGAACTTGGCCGAGTTGTTGAGCAGATGAACCAGCACCTGCCGCAGACGAGAAGGATCCGCGCGAAGCCGCGGCAGATCCGCAGGTACATCGTACTTGAGCTCGATCGCTCGCCCCCGAACCAGCGCGCTTGCCGTCGGCACAACGCCGGCGACCAGCTCCCGGAGATCGACGGGCTGCAGCCGCAGTTCCAGCAGGCCGGCTTCTATCTGTGAGATAGATAGTATATCCCTGATGGAATCCAGCAAGTGCTGGCTGTCACCGTGGATCTGCTCCAGGTCCTCCTGCTGACGTTGATTCAGCGGACCCTCCACGCCTTTGATGAGCAAGCGGGAGAACCCGAGGATCGTGTTCAGAGGTTCCATCAGCTCATGCGACATATTCGCCAGGAAGCGGGCCTTGAAAGCCTCGGCCTCCTCAAGCTGCGCTATCGCCTGACGCTCGCGCTCATACGTCCGGGCGTTCTCCAGCGCAATGGTCACCTGATTCGCCAGCACCTCCAGTACCTCCAGCTCGTCCTGCTCGATGCCTTCGTGAACCGTCGCCGTGACCGCGATAGCGCCGACGACGCGGTCCTCCATCTTTAGCGGGACGGCCGCCCTGCTGAGCATCCGGGCATACCAGTCGTGTTCGCCGAGTGCCGGCTCGTTGTGGACGGTGGCCGTCCCTGCCCGCAGGGTCGCCGCGACCACCGAGCTGTCGCCGATGTGAACCGTCGCCGGCCACGCCCCCTCCCCAACGCTCCCGCGCGGGGGGAGGGAGGCCGTCTCGAGCGCCCCTGTCTGAGGCGTCGCTGTCTGAGGCGCCGCCGTCTGAGGCGCATGCGCCTGCAGTCGCGCCTCTCCGCCTCCGGGTGGGACAAGGTAGACAGCCACGGCCCCATAGACGAAGTGGTTCCGTATCAGGTCGGTCACCTGCATCAGCAGCAGCTCCGGGTCGCGAATGGACGTGATCGCCTGGCTGACCTCTTGGCTCGCCTGCAGATGGAGCGCGCGCCGCTGAATCTGGGTGTTGGCCTCCTGGAGCCGCCTGGTTCGCTCGACAACCTTCGCCTCCAGATCCTCGTACAGCGACTTCAGCTGCGCCGCCATGTCGTTGAAGACGTACGTCAGAATCCCGATCTCGTCCCGCGAGCGCACGGACAGGTGCTGGTCAAGGTCACCCTCGGCCATCGCCACCGCCGACTCGGTCAGGTCGATCACGGGGCGCGTGATCTGCCGTATCACGACCGCCGCAATCGCGGTCGTACCGAGGGCGACGCCGAGGATGAGCGCAATCAGGGTCGCCGCTATACTATCGGTTGACTGCGTGATCTCGGCCTGAGACTGCTCGACCAGGATGCCCCCCCCAAGATCGGGGAGCGGGTACCATGCACCGACGACCTGGGTGCCATCCTGATCCTGGTAGCTGCCGAGCGGCCGTCCGCCATCGCCACGGTCGCTCGCCAGGGCAACTGCAGGCATGACGCTTGGCTCGCCGCCAGGCCATACGACCGATCCGTGAACGAGCCTGACGCGCCCGGTCTCGCCAATCCCCGCCCCAGTTTGCAGGACGTCCTGGACGGCTGCTGCATCGACGCACAAGACAGCGGCCCGCCACCCGCCGTTGGTGATGGTGTTCTCCGCTGCTCCCACGACGACCGCCAAGCCCGCTTCTGGCCCAGCCGTGCCCGGATCGAAGGCGACGACCTGACGGGAGACCGAGGGCTGAGCCTTGCGTGCAGCGGAAATCAGGTCAGGTAGCTCAGGCGTGATGGCCTCCGCAGCCGGTCGACACGCCCCGGTCTGCCAGAGGACTGCCGGGGTGAATGCGCCCAGCGGACTGGACGAGGCGCCCAGCGGACTGGGCGTCGCGCCCGCACCTGCATCTCCCAGCACGACCATCCCGGTGAGCCCCGACACCTGCCGTTGCTGCGCCGACCACCACGTCGCATAGCCCGACGCCTCGGCATCTCGCACACCACGGCTCGCTTCGACCAGCACAACAGTCGAGAGCGAGGTCTCCAGTTGATCGAGCCAACGCGACAACGTCTGGCCTTCGACGGCGGCCACAGAGAGCAGCCGAGATGCGACCTCGTGTTCGAGGTTCATCCGGTTCTGGCGGACTGCATAGCCGCCGATAACGACCAAAGGAAGAATCGTGAGGATCAGAAACGCAGTCAGCAGCGTCCGGCCCAGGCCCCCCCGCATCCCTGTCGTTGGGATCGCCCTGGAGGTGCCCTCAGCGCGCGGCCCAGGCCCTCACTCCTGTTCCCATACCTCCTCGCCCTGCAGGATTCGACGAACCTGGTTGGGGAAGCGATCGGGGTCCAGAGGCTTGCCGATAAATCCATTGAACCCGACATCCCTGGCACGGTTGAGATTTGCCGCAGAGATGTCTGCCGTCACCGCGACGATGGGCACGCCCTGAAAGCGATCATCGGAGCGCAGCGAGGCCAGGGACTCAAACCCGTCCGCATCCGGAAGCGCGATGTCCATAAGAATGAGGTCAATCCTGCCGAGCGTCTCGGCGAACTCAAGGACCTTCCACCCCGACGCCTTCCATTCGCACTTCTTTACGCCCAGATACGCGAGCAGACGCGTCATCAGGATGAAATTGCTGAGGTTATCCTCGACGATGAGGATGGTCGCCTCCGTCGGGGGTATCACCTTCCACTTCATAGTCGATAGTCCTCCAGCTCCCACGGCAAGATCCGTGGTGTCTCAACCGGCAACCTACCGCATCGTGCACGGACCGCCGATGCAGCTAGAGCTTGGCCTCGATAAAGCGTGCGATCTGCATCGGCAATGCATCAACATCGATAGGTTTGGGAAGATAGCCCACGCATCCCGCTTCCAGCGCCTTCTCCCGATCTCCATGCATGACATTCGCCGTCATCGCGACGATCGGGATAGAGGCAAGCTCGGGGGTTGCCCGAATGCGACGCGTCATCTCATATCCGTCGACATCCGGCAGGTTCATGTCCATCAGTACGAGGTCAGGGCGCTCCCTCTTCGCCACATCCATTCCAGCGCTCCCGTCCTCAGCCTCAAGGACTTGATAGCCCTCGGCCATAAGGACCCGCTTGACGAGCAGGCGGTTTGATGGGCTGTCCTCGATGTAGAGTACCTTCATCCTTACCTCGACCTGATAGTGTATATAGGGATGGGCAATGAGTTCATTATAGCATGAAACGGTTGGGGCCCACAAACCTAATCATAACCAACGAGTTAACGAATGGCGAAGAATCCCCCTCGATTTCTAACCTCGACACCCTTTGTCGCTGCCAGCGCATAAAGCAACAGAGTCATCAGCCCCACGGCGCTGATCGCGGCGCCGATGATATGGCTCACCGGTCGGTAGGAGAAGGTCACGCGCCAGGTTCCGGAGGAAATCGGCACGGCACGGAACAGCAGGTCGGCCTTTACGATCTCCTCGGGCTGGGCCAACGCCTCCCTTGAGAGCGGCTCACGCGTCACTGTCCAGCCCGGATACCAGGTGTCGGTCAGGACCAGGTAACCCGGCGTCTCAGCGACCACGTCCACCGTGACCTCGGTTGCATCGTACCGCATAACGGACACCGACTCGTCCGCCGCCGACCAGCGTCCCAGCGGAGAGATCACAGGTCTCTTCGGGCGATGGCGCACCAGTCAGCGCCACGACCTGCGATGGATCGAATCTCGGATCGCGCATCAGGTTGAGGGCGTCGTCCTCGGTCCGAGACCGTGCACGCGCGGTGAACCAGGAAAGCTCGCGGCACCGGGGTCAGTGCTTCGTAGATCTTGACGTCACCGGAATGCACCAATCTGTAGACATCCGACAGCACGACCGGGTAGAACGCGCCCGTGCGACCGTCGGCCAGACTTGCCCCTCCCAGCGCCAGGGGACCGACGACGCCGTCCTCCGGAGGGGAAGCTATGATGCTGAGACTCCGGATGGGCACAGCGTCGTCCCAGCGAACCCACCGGACCTCGTCTGAGTTATCCGACGCAGGGAGCGGCAGCGAAAGGACGCGCCCGTCAGCGAGGCCGAGTTCGACCTCGCCTCCCTCACCCGTGTAGAGCAGTCCCAGGGCGTTGGCAGGGAAATCCTCAGGCAGCCAAGCCACGTCAAGGGCCTGCCCCGGTTGGAGGGTCGGATGGAACTGGCGATCATACAGGATGTCGTCGACCCACACATCCGTCGTCTTGTCCGTCAGCAGATACTGAACACCCATGAGCTTGAGCCAACGGGCTTCCGGGATATCGGCAAGGTTCTCTCTCAGCCGACCGTCGGTCGTGCCATCGGGGAGCAGCAGCTTCGAGAATGCTATGTAGTGGCGCATCGGCAGGAGGCCGCCGTCATAGCCATCCACCGCCGGCACGCCGAACGCCAGCGGCAGGTTCGGCGCCAACACTTCGCGCTCCTTGGTGGCGACCAGGTAGCTCATCAGTGCGTCGTCGTCCAGCGCGCCGGCGTAGGCAGTCTCAATCTCAGCCTTGTCACCAACCTCAAAGAGGGTCTGCGAAATGCTCAGAAAGCGGCCCGGCACGCTACCGGCCTCCACCGCGGCCTGTGTTGCCGCCACGAGATCCGCGGTCGCCGGGCGAAGGTCCGTGTAGGCCTGGGGTGTGGTCGCACGCCCGTAAGGTAGGTAGAGGCCTGCGAGCGCCAACTCCACGCCGACCACCACAAGTACCACCAGGGGCACCGATCTCCGGGCTTTCGAGCCAAGCAGACCCGGGTCTAGGCTCGACAGGCCTCACTGTCTCCAGCCCGATACCCGCGAGCACCGACCCCGCCAGAACGTAGAGGGCGAGAAAGCGGGCCGGCGCGCGGAAATGGATGAAGCCGGGGATGCCGAGCCGGACCGCGGCCAGGTAGAGAGGATTGTACCCGCCGAGCGCGAGCAGCACCCCCATCGCAGCGATGACCAGCCACGCCCACCTCCCCAACCCTCTCTCGCGGGGGGATGAAGAGCGCAAGCTGCGCCAGCCGCCCAGCGCCGCCAACAGCAACGCGGGGATGCCCAGGTAGGCCACACCCTCGGGCAGCAGCGGGGATGCGATATAGGGCGGCAGTAGCACCTTGAGGAGCTCCCAGGGCGGCACGGAGAAGGAGACGGCCTCGCGCCAATCCAAGCCACCGCCGCGTCCCGAAAGATCCGCAAGGGTCAGCGTAGGCAGGAGCTGCACGGCAGCGATGAGGCCCGCCAACGCGAAAGGCATCATCCTGACGACAAAGGCGAGAAGCCACCGCCCAATCTGCATGGACAAGGCGACACCCCGTCCGAGGGCGGTGTCCCGTCCGGAACGCACGAGGTGCCAGACCGCCAGGCCGCACCCGCCAATGAACGCCATCTGCGTGTGCCCTGCCAACAGGATCATCGAAAACGCCAGGATGGACAGCGGGTTGGGCATCCACAGTCCTCGCCACACCGGTCGGTCGAGCGCCTCAGGCCCCCCGCCCTCGCCAGGATGGCCGATCCCTCCCCACGACACCTCGGGCAGGAAAAGGAGCGGCAGCCATGCCAGCGCCTGCAACTGGTTGAGATGGTCGACGTGGACGCCCAGGAAGCCGCTGCCTGCATAGATGACCCCGGCCAGGGCACTGGGCCAGCGCCCCAGTGCGGCTGTCCGACGGCAGAGGACATAGACGCTCGCCGCAGCCAGCCAGAGATGCAGCACGACGCTCCAGTGGATCGCGCGGGTGATACCCAGAAGTGACGACGGTGACAGCAGCCAGAAGGGCCAGTTGAGCGGATAGAAGACGCCGACCTGTGAGTTTGCCAACAGCGGGGACCCGGCGAAGAGGTAGGTATTCCAAAGTGGGAGGCTGCCGTCTCGAAGTGACCGCACCACCGCAGTCCAATACGGGAAGAAATAGAGCTGGAGGTCCCCTCCGGCCAGCACCTGCCCTGCGACGATACGCCGGTAGACCCACGTGACGAAGGCGAGCATCACAACGGGCGCCAGGATCATCTCGATCCGGTCGCCGACCGGATGCCACCGTCCTTCGCCGGTCGTCGATTCCGGCTCGATCGCCGAATGCGAGGGGAGCACGGGTGCGGGTCGTTCTGTGGGGCCGGTCTCTAGCGACATAGATCGAGCGCGGCCTGAGCGTTGGCGTCCGCCGGATCGATCTGCAATGCCACGTTGATCAGCGGTATCGCCTTGTCGCATTGATCCAGGAGATAGTACGAGAGTGCGAAGCTGTAGTAGTTCTCGATAGGAGGGCCTTTGACGTGGCCCGTCGTTCCCGTCAGCACAACCTGCCCGTTCGGTGCGGGGAAGATCGGATCCGTGTGCACCAAGCGCCCCTCCGGCGAGAAGAGCTGCAGGAACCAACCGACGTAGACCTTTCCGGAAGGAGCGGGCGGAATCCCGGAAACCGTCCCATCGTACTTGCCCGTCATCACGTCAAACCGGATCTGCCCATCAATCGACGCTCCACCGGCTGCGGCCGTGAACTGGCCGCGCAAGGGGGTCTGAAGATCGGTGGGATGGAGAAACTCGGCCACGGCAACCTGTGCCCCGGAGGGCGTTTCGCCAATCGCATTGATCTCCTCGGCGGTGACCACGAAGAGCACGGTTCGTCGCCTGGACCGCGCCTCCGCGTATTCGATCGCCGGCCCGAACTCGACGATGGCGTCCTCGTAGTTACGCTGATGGAAGTAGAGCGTCCCCAGATGTCCGTAGGCATCCGCCAGATCGGGATCGAGCTCCAGGGCTGCGGTGAGGTTCTCACGGGCGGAGGTATAGTCGCCCAGCAGCAGCTGCGTCCAGCCCAACTGGTCCAGTGCGAGGGCGTGGTTGGGATCAACTGCGACGGCGTCCTGGTAGGCTTCCAGCGCGGTCTGGAGGTTGCCCAGCGCGCCCGCGTTGCGGCCAATCCCCAGGTAGAGATGGACGAGTTTGTCGTTGAGGGCGATCGCATCGCGGTAAGCCTGGATGGCACCGTAGTAGTTGCCCTGGCTTTCAAGAACATAGGCCCGGTCTCGCAGGACATCCACATTGGTGTCGTCCAATTCCATCGCCGTCGCCATAGCATCGTTGGCCGAAAACCACTGGCCGTCGTCGATGTAGGCTTCGGCGAGGTAGGCGTAAGCTTCGGGCAGCGTCGGATCGAGGTCCACGGCATGCTGGCAGTAGGTCACCGCCTGGTTGGTCAGTCCCAGCCAATCATAAGTCATCCCCAACAGCGCCCAGGCGAGCGCGTTATCCGGCTGGCGCGCCAGTGCCTGCCGGGCCATCTCGAGACCTCGCTCCGGGTGTCCCTGGAAGGTCAACAGGCGGGCCAGGGCAAGATAGAGCTCAGTCTGGCCCGGCTGCATATCGAGCGACGCCTGGTATGCAGCGATGGCCTCACCGGTCGCGCCCTGCCAGTAGGCATCATCGCCCTGTGCCGCGTAGTAGCCCGCAGCCGGCGTCGCCGTAGGTACCGGAGTCGGCGTGCTACTCCCCGCGATCAGTGGCTCGGCGTAGCTCTGGAAGGCTCGATAACCAACGAAGCCCATCCCGCCCAGCAACAGCGCGACGATCAATAGGCGCGCCCCCCAGAAACCGCGACGCTCGCGAAAGAGCTTTCTATCAGGCTTCAGATACACGGGCCGACCGTCCTACACGAGTTCGCCTGCCGGCGCCAGCTCAGAGGCGCGGCACAACGACGCAGCCTCGGCGCAGCCGGATCTTGAAGATGCTCACGCCCAGCATCCTATGGCGCAGGTGACCCACACCTCAAACATATCACTCGCAGGAGCTAAGACCGTGCCGAGGGCGGAGTTTCGGCAATGACCGGCACCGGGCGCTCCTGGCCCATCACCTCATCCCGGTACCATCGCCAGAACCGCGACATGCCTTCCTCGACCGGGACAGCCGGCGCATAGTCCAGGAGCCGCTTCGCCTTGGAAATGTCGGCATAGGTAATCACCGGCTCGCTGGCGGGCGCGGGAGGCGTCTCCATAACGGCGCGCCGGCCAACGAGGGACTCGACCAGCTCCACGAAGTCGGCCATGCGCACGGGTTGGCCGCGTCCGAGGTTCACCCGCTCGTAGCCCAGGGGCCGGTCCAGCGCCGCCATCACGCCTTTGACGATGTCGCCGACATAGGTCCAATCTCGGAACATCTCTCCCGCATTGAAGAGCTTGAAGGGCTTCTGCGCGACAATGCTGTCTGTGATGATGTAGGGCATCATATCCGGGCGTCCCCGCTCTCCATAGACGCTGAAGAAGCGCACCGCAGTGAAGCTGATGTCGAAGAGGTTGTGGTAGGTGTAGCCCATTAGCTCGCCCGTGATCTTCGAGGCGGGATAGGGAGCGAGCGGCTTGCCCAGGGGATCGTCCTCCCGGAACGGCAGCTGTTCCGTCTTGCCGTACACGGACGAGGTCGAGGCGAAGACAATGTGCGGTATGCCGGAGGATCGCATCGCCTCCAGCACATTCACGGTCCCGCGGATGTTGACGTCCGTGTAGAGAGGCGCGCGCAGGATCGAATAGCGGACGTTGGCCATCGCGGCAAGATGCGCGACGGCATCGAAACCGCCGCCGGCTGCGGCAGCGGCAAGCGCCCCCTCATCGCGCAGGTCCGCCTCAACCATCGTGAAGCGATCGTTACGGTCGAGCAGGGCAGCGTTCGCGCGCTTACGTGCCGGGCTGTAGTAGTCATTGAAGTTGTCGAGGCCCACGACCGTGTCGCCACGCTGCAGCAATGCCTCAGCGAGGTGACTCCCGATAAAGCCTGCAGCCCCGGTTACCAGAATGCGCATCGTCTCTTACCTCGTCGGTGGCGGGGCATCCGCCCACCCGATGTCCTCTGAAGGCCGGATGTCCTGCACATTGAGCTGCAGATTGGTCCTGCCGTTCCACTCGTTTGACTCAAGCACGTAGACCAGATCCACCCATGCGGGGAGACGGTCCTCCCAATACCCCTGTCGGAACGCGATGGCATCCCAGGATTTCCCGAGTTCGTCGGCGATGTAGAGCTTCAGATGCCGGCCCTCACTCCCGACCGCACGCGCGTGCATGACCCGCACCCTGCGGCTGACAAACGTCGGCTCAGGGTTGCCGAACCCAAAGGGCTGCAACTGCTCCAGTTGATTGTGCAGGTCCCAGGAAAGCTGTTCCAGCGGCACGTCAGCATCCACATTCAAGGTCGGCACAAGCAGCAGATCGCCCAACTTCTCCTCGGCCAAAGCCACGAGCCGTGACTCCAGCTCCTGCAGACGGGAGGTTCGAACTGTGAATCCGGCCGCGGCGGCGTGTCCCCCGTGGCGTTCGAGCAGCCCATCCAGCGAATCCAGCGCCTCTGTGATGTGGAACTCCGGGATAGATCGCGCGGACCCCTTGCAGAACTCACTATCCATTGACACCACGACCGCCGGGCGGTAATAGTCGTCCAGCAACCGGCTCGCCGCCAGTCCAACCACGCCGGGAGGGAACTCATCGGAGGCCGCGAAGATCAGCGCGGGAACGCCATCAGCAAACTGCAGCAGAGCCGTGGCCTTCTCGCGAACCGCCATCGTGATCTCGCGGCGCCGTTGGTTGAGCGCCTCGAGCTCCTGTGCGAGGGGCAGCGCAGATGCCATATCGGGTGCCAGCAGGAGTTCGAGCGCGGTCATCGCCTCATCGAGTCGCCCCGCCGCATTGAGCCGTGGTGCGAGTGTGAAGCCGATCGTCTTTGTCGTGACCTTGCCCGGGTTTACGCCGGTCACCCGCATCAGTGCACTGAGTCCCGGACGGTGAGCAGCATTGATCCTCTCGAGGCCACGCGAGACCAGCGTGTGGTTCTCGTCGACCAGCGCGACCATATCGGCCACCGTGCCCAACGCCACGAGGTCGAGCAGATCGCTCTCATCCAGATCCCGTTCTGTCGTCGGCAGGGGCGCCTGGCGATTCGCCTCAATCAGCGCCTGGGCGAGTTTGAAAGCCACGCCCACGCCGGCAAGATCGGAAGCCAACGTGACGCCATTGGGCATCCGCCCACTGCCGCCGGACGGCTGCTGCGCTTGGGGTTGATGACGGCATCCGCATCCGGCAGCGCGGGGCCGAGCTGGTGGTGATCTGTGACGACGATCTTAAGGCCGAGACTGCGGGCAAGTGCCACGTCTTCCAGCGAGCGGATGCCGCAGTCCACGGTGATCAGCAGACGCGCCCCTTCCTCGGCCAACGCACGGATCGCCTCCGGATTGAGGCCATAGCCCTCGTCCTCGCGGCTGGGGATGTAGGGCTTCACTCTGGCCCCCTGTGCCTGCAGCGTCTCCACAAGGACGGCGGCGGCGGTTACACCGTCGACGTCATAGTCACCGTAGACGACGATAAGCTCGCCACGCGACAGCGCGTCCCGGATCAGCGCCACCGCTTGCGTGACCCCATCGAGGGCGAAGGGGTCGCCGAGCGGAGGGGTACGGTCCAGGAATCGGCCGGCGGCCTCAGGGTCGACGAATCCCCGACTGTATAGCACCTGGGCAACCAGGGGGTGCAAGGGCTGCAGGCCGCCGATAAACTCGGCAGGTGCCTGCGCTGCGATTTTCCAACGCTTACGGGTCAATGTTTCCATGTATCGCTCGAGTCGTTCTGTCAGGTCGCGGACGGGGCCTCTGGGCCCCGAGACGGACCCGGACGCGCCAAAGTGGGACCACCTATGCCAATGCAACGCGGTAGTATACCACCGCGTAGGTGCATGTAAAAGAGCGGCTTTCCGAAAAGGAAAAGCCGCTCTCACCTAACTCATATCGTGCGCCCGAGACCCGCCCACCTGTGGCGAGTTCATCACACGCAACAGGCCGCCGCCAGGACACATCGAGACATGCTAAGGCGTGGAGGACACGATGCCATCCAGGCGCTAGCCGAAGCAGGTGATCCTTCTATCTAGGGTGGATCTATGGAGCGCGCTCGATCCAGCCCTGGTTGACGCAGAAATCCGTCACCACGGGAATGGTCACCCACTTGCCCTGGTAAGACTGAATGGCCAGATAGATGATGTAGACCAGCAGTGCCAGGCCCGTGAAGCAGCCCACGACCACAGCCGAGAGGACGGCCGAGATCACATAGCCCACTACACTCACGACGATGCCCTGAATCGCATTGTACTTGATGAACGGACGCTGCTTCTTGTCCTCAAGCAACAATACGATGATCGGGACGATCGGTGAGAAGATCCAAGACAGCAATGCCCATAGTTTGTCGTCATCGGTGATGTCTACAGAGGGTTGAGGATCCACTACTGCCATAGTATATCTCCTTTGCTGAATGAGCTGCAGGTGCTAGATAAGAGCAGGTCTCACGCTCCGTGTACTATTGTATGGGCGATATAACCAAATGTCAAGCACCGTTGAGGCCCATTCCCCGACCGCCAGGCTGCGCTATAATGGCCTCACGATGCACACGAGAACTAAAGGTGCCGCACGGCGAGTGGTCGTGGGGCTGAGCGGGGGTGTCGATAGTGCGGTGGCTGCGGCCCGGCTCCAGGCGCAGGGCTACGACGTCATCGGTGTGACCCTTGAGACCTGGCACGCACCCGAACCCGCGGGTCAAGCGGACCCGGAGGAGTCTCCGGCGCGCGTGCAGGCGGTGGCGGACCATCTGCACATTCCCCTGATCCGGCGCGACGTTCGACAGGCGTTCTACGAGCGCATCGTGGCGCCCTTTGTGGACGCATACGCGGCGGGGCGAACGCCCAATCCCTGTACTCTCTGCAACCCGACGCTGAAGTTCGCCACGTTGATCGAGGAGGCCGACGCTCACGACGCACGCTGGGTGGCGACAGGGCACTATGCCCGAGTGCTCACCTCGGAAGGCGATAGGGAACAGGCACGCCATCTCGTCATGGCGCGTGCCAGGGCGAAGGACCAGAGCTACGCCCTCTACCGGCTAACCCAGCGCCAACTCAGGCGTCTACTGCTGCCGTTGGGAGACGTCGAGAGCAAAGACGAGGTCCGCGACATCGCGCGAACGCTGGGGCTTCCCTCCGCCGAGACCGGCGACAGCCAGGATCTATGCTTCGTGGCGAGTGCGGGATACCCGGACGTGCTCGCCTCCCTCAGGCCGGAGGCATTGCGCCCGGGACCCATCTACGACGAGGCGGGCACCGAAATCGGGCAGCACCGCGGGCTCGCCCTCTACACCGTCGGGCAGCGGAGCGGCCTGGGCATCGCCGCCTCGGAGCGGCTGTACGTGCTGGAGTTGGATCCAGAACACAACGCCTTGATCGTCGGTCCCAGATCCGGCCTGGCGCGCCGGGAATGTGTCGTGACGGATCTGACGTTTACTATGGGGTCGCCACCGGCGACGCCGTTCACGGCACTCGGACGCATTCGCTATCGTGCCCCGCTGGTCCCCATCACCGTGTCTGTGGACAGCGACGACCGGGCCCATGTGACCTTCGATGGTCCCCAGTTTGGCGTCGCGCCAGGACAGTCGCTGGTGTTCTATAGCGGGGAGGAGGTGCTTGGCGGCGGGGTGATTGTCTGAATCACGGATTCGAAGGATTGCACAGATTTCACGGATCAACCGCGCGACCATGGCATACTACATCCAAGACACTTCCGATCAATCGTCACTCGTTACTCATCAGTGGCTATTAGCGCCCAAAGGAGCACTCTATGCCGATCGTCTTTGACCTTGAGACCCAGAACTCGTTCCAGGAAGTCGGTGGGCACTATCCCGAGCGCCTGCGGATGTCCGTCGCGGTCACCTACGACACATCGGACGAGACCTTCCACCGCTACAGCGAGGCTGACGCGCCCCAACTGGCGCTCGACTTACTGCACCGCGCGCACAGTCCGACGAACGGCCCGATCGTGGGCTACAACCTGCTCGGGTTCGACTACATCGTGCTGCAGCAGTACACGGATGCCGTGAGCTCTTGCAGAGCTCCCCACCCTCGACATGATGGTTGAGATCCAGAAACGTCTGGGGTTTCGACTCAGACTGGACTCCGTCGCGACCGCAACGCTTCAGGTCGGGAAGAGCGCGGACGGGCTGCAGGCTGTGCAGTGGTGGCGAGAGGGCCGCGTTGAGGAGATATTCGACTACTGCCAACAAGATGTGGACGTGACCCGCCGTGTCTACGAATTCGGCAGACAGTACCGCTACGTCCAGTACTTCGACCGCCAATACCGCATTCAGCGGGTGCCCGTCGCGTGGTGAGGCGAACGGACGTGGGAACGTTCTCACGTTGAAACGTTCCCACGTTCGGACGTCCTTCTACGCCTCCCGGCCGAGGAAGCGGTCGTAGCTGCGGGCCAGCTCCGCAGGTTGGCTTACGTAGAGTTGGGTGAAGCCACAGTCCAGACAGACCCAGGCCTTCAGCGGATAGCGGCGCTCGCGCCGCAGCGCCAGATCCGGTTGCTCGTAGATCCGGATCGAGAGGTTCTGGGTTTCGACCGCGTCGGCATTGGGTATGATGCGCGTCGACCGGCAGTTCGGACAGACTTTCTTCATCATCGCTGACCTCCTGGCTGGAACACTACAGATCCTACGCTCAACAGTACTCAGGACACGTGCAGGCCCCCCAGCTTGAGCATCTGCTTCCGGTAGAGTAGCGCCGCACCATCCATAATCGCGCCGCCCACCTCCGCGACACGGCGGCCCGAAGGCGACTCCATCTCAGATCCCCGCGCCCAGTCGTTGAATGCTCCCATCGCCGGACCGCACCAGATCTGGTAGTCAAGCTCGCGGCCCCGCTCGCCGGCGATACCCCAACGCGTTGCCAGACCCAGATACCATCGGAAGACGAGGGCCATTTTGCGCTTTGGGTTTTCCCTGGCGCGCTCGATCTGGCGGGGATCTCGCTCGCTGAAGAAATCCACGCACCCCTCCCAGACATCGTCCACCGACCTTCGGAGCACCTGTTTCTCCAACTTCGCCAGCTCGGGTGCCGGGATAGCCTCCAATGAGTCGTAGGTCTGGTAGAGCTCATATAGCTTGCGGGCGCGCAGCGGAAACATCGTGCCGCGCTTGAGCACCTGCAGGTTCACGCCCATCTCGAACATGTCCGCTGCGGGGGCCATCATGACGTCGGCCATATCAGCCTGAGCCAGCAGCGCCTTCACGTGCTCTGACGTGCCCGCTTCCACGCAGCTATGGTTGATCGAGCCCGTCACGACGTATGCCGCTCCCATCATGAAAGCACCAAAGGCCGAGAGCGGCGTCCCGATGCCCCCTGCAGCGCCGATGCGCACCGGCGTAGCATAGGCTCTCTCGGCCTGGACCTCATCCCGCTGCGCGAGGATGGATGGCAACATACAGACCAACGGGCGGTTGTCTGTATGGCCACCGGAGTCCGCCTCCACGGTGATGTCATCCGCCATCGGCACACGCTCCGCGAGTGCGGCCTGCTGTGTCGTGATCAGGCCCTGCTCGACGAGTTGCGCCAGCATCCTCGTGGGAGCAGGCTGCAGAAAGTGTGCGGCGACCTCCCGTCGCGACAGCTTGGCAATGATCCGATTCCTGATGATGACATTGCCGGCGCCATCCTCCGCCAGGCCGGCGGCCCGGTAGCGCACGACGTGAGGTGTCAGGGCCAGGTATGCAGACGCTTCGACGGTGTGGACACCGTACTGCAGAAAGAGATCGACGGCTCGCTCTTCGGCAGCCGGCTCATTGGGGCTGTGGATCAGGTTGACAGCGTAGGGCCCATCAGGCAGCGCCTCCTGAATCCGGCGGATCGATGCCTCGAGCCGGCTCGGGGAGAGGCCACCCGCGCCAAAGGATCCCAGCATACCCGCGCGGCCCAGAGCGATCACCATCTCCTCGCTGGCGATGGCGTTCGCCATGGCCCCGGCCATATAGGCGCACTCCAACCCGTAGGTCTCGACGAACCGGGGATCCCCCAGCGACCGACGAGACATAGCAGGGGTCACAAACGCGAAGTCACGAACCTCGGACCCCGTCTGATTCTCAGCCTCCGAGGGGGAGGTCCCGGAAGACGACAGCTCGCCCTCGTTGGTCACCCCGATGGACCGGTGGTCCGATTCGTCATCCGCCGAGCTGCCATTCTTCGAATAGACGACATAGCAGGGCGCATCCAGATTCTCGATTTTCTCCAGGATGCGGGGCTCATCGTACGCAATTGAGTCGGGGCGACCGTACCACACGAGCCCGGCCATACCCGACGGCGCTCGAGAATACTCTACCATAGTGCTCTTTCTGCCTTCCGCGGGCAGCCACAGCCCGCTGGGAGATTTTCAGGTACATCAGCCCTGAGGGTGCTCCAGCCGAACCGCCAGGCCGGACACCTCATAGATCCGGCGACCTGCGCCGCCAATCCGCTCAGGATCTGCCTTCCAGACGCTCACGTCGCCGACAAGCGTCACGCTATCGCGCGTTTCCTCAACATTGGAGATGTGGACCTCCAGCGACCAGTCCCTATCCTGGGGCGTGATCTGGCCCCGGTATCGCCATTCAGCGTGAGCATCCACCGGATACCCAACGCCGGCAGCCGCAAACTCAGGATACTTCCACCGGGCATAGGAGGCCATCGCCTGAAGTGCGGCCTCTACGCCCAGCGAGCCCGGCATAACGGGGTCCTGGTAGAAGTGCGCGTGAAAGAACCAATCGCGAGGGGAGATCGAACCCGTGGCGTACAGGTATCCTTTGCCATGCTGCCCACCGTCGGGGACCACGACCAGGTCATCCAGGACCTGCAACTGCCGCACGGCGGGCGTCGGCGCCGGAGGAATACGGACCCCACCGCCGGCCGGCGCACGGCTGACCTCAGCCGCACGGCGTAGTCAACGCATCCCCCAACCACGGTCGGACCTCCATCCCACCATCGAGCCCCACCTGACGCACCAGGGCATCGAGCCGGAAGTAGCCGAAGGTCGCCTCACCCTCGTAGAATCGCTGGCCCTCGCACGAGAGGCCATACGCGAAGCTCTGGAGGATCGTGCCCTGCCCGCGTACGGATGAGAGCATACGCACTTCATTGGTAACCGTCCGCCCTCTGAGATCCGGAGTCGCAAGTATACGGCCGTCCCCATCCAGATTCCGGAAATAGAGATCCGCCTCCGGCAGGAGCAGTGAGGAACGCAGATGCGCCGAAAGGAAGCCACAAGGCTGCAGCCCCATCTCCATCAAGGCGATGTGAGGTGGCAGTCCGGGATAGCCACGAGTGGCTGCGCCCGCCTCCCGATAGAACCAGATATCATCCGGCACATCGAACTCGCTCACGAGGGCGTGCTCGCCCTGCAAGGCGGGCACAGCAGCGCCCGCCGCACCGGAACGGCGGCCCGCGTCCTGCACCGGGTGCGCCGGCATGACGCCCGTCGTCTGAATTCCCCGCGATGTGCACAATCCTGCTCATCAAGAGCAGATCCCCGTTCGGGATCCTGGGCAGACGCCTGCCGCGATACACGGCGAAATCAGGACCGAAACATCGCTCCACGTCACCCATTGCGAAGGCGCGCAGTTCCGCTTCCCCGTAGGGAGGCGGAGGAGCGGGGGGGGTGGCGCGATGGGGAACCCGGACCTGCGTCCCCAGCATGACCCGACCTACAGAAAGCTGCATGTCAATCAAGGCGCCGGCCCCCACCTGGGCAGCATGGCGGGCCGCGAGGAATCTCTCGTGCGACATCGCCACTCTCTGCCGGTGGGGAAGCAGCCGGCGACCATACGCCTCCAGGAGCACCTCAAGGGACTGGGGCGAAGGCGCCTCGGACGGCGAAGGCGCCTCGGACGGCGAAGGCGCCTCAGACGGCGAGGGCGCCTCTACCATCTCAGGCTCCGCCCACAGAACCGGAAGGACAGGGAGCGCGGCCTCGCTCGCGTATAGCGGTGAAAGATCCATCGGCACGCGATGCGCTACAAGGTACGCGAGCGCGCGGACAACACCATCGAAATCATCCCCAACACCAGGATTGATCGCCACAGCGCCGTGAGGTCTGCCCCGCAGAATCCGCTTGATCCGCCGCGTGCACGTGCCGAGAGGACCCAGCTCCACAAAAACACGCGCGCCATCGTCGTAGACGCGCTGAACCAGGCGCGGGAAATCCACGGGCTGGCACGTCATCCTCGCCATCGCGTCCGCCAGCGCGGCGCTGTCCAATGTGAGAGGCCCGTAGTCCGCCGCCGAGTAGAAATCCATCGGAGGGCGGTTGGCCACGGGATGCGTATAGAGTTCGGCGAACGCCCCGTACTCTGATCGTATGGCCTCGGCGTGGATGACGACGTCGTAGGGAACGGGCAGCACGTGACACGCAAGGGCGTCGACGACGCGTTGGCAGCCGGCTGCGTCGCCCGCGATTACCACCTCGCCGGGCTGGTTGACCAGCGTCAGATAGACCCGGGGCTCTCGCTTGAGCGCCTCCTGGACATCGTGGACGCGCGCCTTGAGCAGGAATACCGCCCAATCGACATCCTCTTCGGGACCGAGGCCCCAGTGTTCACGGACCGCTGCCTTGGGCCCCACAATTCGATCCCCGAAGAGAGGCGACGACCGCATAGCGCTCGCGCCCGCGTCACCGTCCTGCCATACGGCTGCCGCCCAGAGCATACTCGTTTCGCCCAGACTGTAGCCCAGCGCCGCCTGTGGCTGCACCCCGAATGCCTCGCACATGACGTGCGTGTGAGCAACGGCAAAGACCGTGCCCGACTCGATCAGCGCCGGCGGGTCTGCGGTAAGTTGCTCCTGCCTGTCCAGCGAGGTCTTTCTCCGTCAGACGCGTTCGGCTGCGCGGATAGATATGTCTATCGGCTACAGCCCGCCCCAGATCGGACACCAGGCCGGAGAGGCGCTCGTGCAGATCCGGAAAGTGCTGGAAGAGGTCCTTGCCCAGGCCGATGTAGGAGTTGAACGCCCCAGGATAGACGAAGGCCACCCCTTGCGACCCAAGCGGGTGCGCCGTGAAGACGCTACCACCGGGCGTCTGCCACTCCTGCCGGTCCGCCCCTTCGACGCCCTCAGCCGCAAACGCCATCTCCTTCAGGATCGCGTCCTTCAACTCCGACCGCCCGGACCTGCGCCCCACCAGGGCGAGGGCATAGGGGGCCTCCGCCTCGGCGGCATACCGCTCGTAGGCAGCCTCAACCACCGACGGCAGCGACGCTCCCCCCTCGAGACTTCGACGGAGTGCGTCCATCCGCGAGAGGATCTGGCCTTTGTCCTCACCGGCGATGGGCAAAAGGACGCTCGGTTCACCGGCTGCTCCGGGCCGGATGGCCATACGTCCGGATGTCCCGATCTCCCGAGACGGGGCAGGCTCCGACAGGACGATCTGCCAGGCCACGTCCGCCTCGCGAACAATGGAGGCGATGCGGCGCCCGTTTCCCGCAAACCACGGTCGGGCTTCCGGTACGATGTAGAAAGGTGTGTCCTGCCAGCCGGATGAGCCGCGAATGGGCACGCCGGCTTCGGCGGATTCCGTCACCGGCAAGGAATACAAGCCGGTCGGTGGGATCACTCGTCGGTGGAGACAGAGCGCCGCCTTGATCACGTTCCAGAGCGGGGATACGGCGCCCTCGCCCGGTGGTCTACCGCCCTGCGGGTCCGGCCTTACGGGCGTCGTGCCCACAGCGCACGTGAGATCCTCAGATGCTGTCATGTATCCGGCAGCCAACTCCGCACTGGGTGGCCAGTCAGAGACCTGCAGCAGCCCGACCTCGGCCGGGGTCGCGCCAGCCTCCGCCAAGCCCCGACGATAGAGCGCGGAGCCTTGCTCTGTGACGCCCACGGTGACGCTCTCGACGAGAGCGTAGATGCGAGCCGGGGAAACGGCCTGGGCAGGTGCTATCACGATGCCACAGGTGCCGACCTGATCGTGTGACGCCAGCAGAACCAGATCTGCGGCCCCCTGGGTCAACCACGCCTGGGCGAGCTCCAACGCCTCCGCGATCCGGCCCAGGTCGAAGCCCTCGCTCGGACCTGGTGTGCCATAGAACGAGAGCGTCGCCGCCATCGTGGCTGCGTCCACACTCGCTTCCGTAGCGCAGACAATGGCCCCGATCTGAGGGGCGGGCCCGTCGCTCATCCCTGAGGGTCGAGCGCCCAGGAGCCGCTTCACGAGCAGAGCAAGCCCGCCTGGCGTGGAGGTCCCGCTCTCAGGCGACATCTGAGGCGCACCAAGGGGTAACGGCGTGCCCACATAGACCAGGCGAGCAAACACCTCAAGGTCGCCCGCGTCCCCGAAGACGCAGTCCATACCAATGATGCCGGCTTTGCCCATTACAGGGCTCCGTTCTCAACCGGCAGGGCCATCTCCAACCGATTCTGCTCGAAGAGCGTGTTGAGTCGCTCGCTCAGGGTGATCTCAGCGCCCCGCACCTCCATATGAACGATGCCCGCGTCGTCGTAGATCAGCACATCGGCGACCAGACTGCGAGGACTCCGCGACCTGACGTACATCGACGCGTAAGTGGTCTCGCCGAACCGCAAGGGCAGGTACTGCACACCCCGCCGGATGCGCAGGGGCAGCCCACCATAGCCGAAATAGTGATTGGCCCAGACCAACAAGCTCTGGAGCTGGACATCGACCACGTAGGGGTTGAACACCTGCACCGGAAACTGCCCCTGCGTCGCACTCGAGAGGGGAGGCAAAAGGCATTTCATCGTCAGGCCGGTCTCATCCATCGTGAGGATCTCCTGCACCCCCTGGAAGCCCGGACCGTGGAAGAGACGTCGATCCGCATAGAGATCGGCGCCCCTCAACACCGGCGCGACACCGGCGTCGGGGACGGGGTGCGTGGGCGCATCGGGCAACGTCCGGCAGAGCGTCACTTGGGCGCGGTAGTGATAGCGCGGCAGATCCCCACCCGAGTCACTCCATATCAGCGCATCCGCCTCGACTGTACTCAGTCGCTCGATCGTGGATGGAACCGCGGGATCCCCCGGCCGCCCGGTACGGCGATCATCGGCTGCCGAGCTCTCAGGGCGACCTGCTCGCACGCGGAGATCCAGCGTATGCTCTGCCGCAAGATCCTCGTCGAAGACGATGCCCTTGAGTGCGCGGTAGTCATCCACACGCAGGAATTGGTACCCCGGATAGAGCTGCTCGCAGGCATTGGCCATCCAGGCAACAGCGCAGACCGTGGGAAGCACGGCATTTCCGCCGATGACGTGGTCGAGGAGAAAGGGATTGTCCTCGACGCGCAGCCTGCGCCGAATGTGGTAGGTGCGCTCTTCCGTGGGAGGCTGACGCAGTGGTGGGAGCATTGGACTCCCAACGATCACCTGTGAGTTCGCGCGGCCAACGACGCGGCGCGGCCTCAGCAGATCGGCCAGGATCTCCGTCCCCTCTTCGATTGGGATGACTTTGATGTCCCGCAGGGCAAGCTGCTTCTTGAGCTCAGGCGTGACCATCCCTCCATCCCACGGACCCCAGTCTACCGATACCACGTGGCACGCGGGCGAATGGGCCCGCACCCAGTGGGCCATCTTGTTAAGTACCTCGTTTGCCACCGCGTAGTCGGCCTGACCCACATTGCCGTAGAAGCCGGCGACGGACGAGAAGAGGACCAGGTACTCGAGGCGTTCGGTCGGAACAACGGCGAGCAGGTTGCGGAGGCCATCCACCTTGACGGAGACCACGCGGTCGAAGTCCGCTGCACTCTTGTCCTGCACTAGCTTGTCGGCCAGTAGGCCGGCCCCGTGGACAATGCCATTGACAGCACCGACCTCGTCGGCGGCCTGTGCCACAGCCACCGCCAGCCCCTCGCCGTCCGTCACGTCGGCCGCGACATAGACCGCAGTCCCGCCCACCTCGGCAATGGCGTCAAGCGTGGCGGCGATCTCCCGCTGGGAGGTCACCTGGGCCACCATCTGCTGGACACGACGGGGCGTGGGACGCTCCCCCGAAGCGGCAAGAGCTCCCATTGCCAGGCGCTTCAGATCGGCCTCACCGGCAGCGTCCGCAGCCCACGCAGGTTCGGCGTTCGCCTCAAAATGCGAACGCCCCACCAAGATGAAGCGGCTCCTATACCGGCGGGCCAACGCAATGACACAGGCAGCCGTGATGCCCTTGGCCCCGCCGCTGACCAGAAACACTGTCTGATCCGTAGGCATTCGGTCACGGCCCAATGCCATCTCACTCCCTATCGTCACGCTATTCGCTCCCGCGTCAGCGGGGCAGCCATCGACCCGCCACTGTATTCCATCGTCATATGCCCGTGTGTCCGTCTGCAGATCCGTCGATGCATCGATCTGCTCATTTGCTGATCTGCCCATCGGCCTGTTCCAGCGTCACCCGTCCCTCGGGACCATACCCTACCTCAGCCACCAAACGGTTGGGATCCCGCAGTTCCGCGAGGATCGCGTCCGCGGCCTGATCGGCAGCCAGCCGAGGGTCGAGATCGACGGCACGACAGTAGACGTCAGGCCACTCCAGCCTGAGCGTCTTGGTCAAACCTGCGACCCCGCCGGCCATCGGGCCAGCATCGCCGCATCCGTCGAGCCCCAACACACCGTCGAGCGCGGTCACCGTGAGAAAGCAGGCCCGGCTGAGTGTCTCGGTTTGCGCGGCCGTGGCCGCAGCTACCAGATCCGGCTGAAGAATCTTGGCGACCAGGAATGGGACCGACAGCAGGACACGGTCCTCAGGTGCCAGAGCCTGGTCAGCCTGAGAGCGCGCGGGGAAGCGCGGATGCAGGTAGATACATATGCCCACGGGACCGTGTTCCGCCCGGACGCGCGCCAGCGCCTCACGAATGTCCGACTCCTCAACCCCCGTCAGACCGATCACCGGCACCGCCGGCGTAGAGCGTGGCACGCGGGCAGGCGCTTCGCGCTGCACACCCTCCGGCAGACCCAGCATCACCACGGGCCACCCAAGCGTCGTCAGCCGATCGACCACGGCGGGCGCAATCTCGGAGCCGTCATCCGTCACCAGGCAGACGTCGCCCTGGGGAAGGCCGAACTCCAGTGTATCGGGAGCGGGTAAACCTCGAACCCGAACCGCGACCGGCTGCAGCCTGTCATCATCCGGCTGCACGTCGCCCTCAAGACGAGCGCCCTCAGATTCTCCGAGGCGCTCTGGCTCGCCGAGGCCCACCCGCTTCAGGCTTTTTTTGGTGCCGTCCTTTCCTGCATATAGCCCAGAATCTGGGCAAGCGTCCGGAGCTCGGCGAGGGCATCCGCCTCCACCTCGGGCAGCTCAGGATGCTGTTCCTGGAGTGCGCCGAGGATCTCGACGCGCTTGATGGAATCGATCCCCAGGTCGGCCTCCATATCCATATCGAGCTCGAGCATCTCCGCAGGGTAGCCCGTCTTGTCGCTTACGATCGCCAGCAGGTCCTCAGTAAGTGCGTCGACATCCACTGCTGCGGTAGCGGGCTCGGGAGCCACTTGCGCCGGCTCGGAGGCGACCGCATCAGGGACGACCGTCTCAACCGGCGCACCGGATGGCAGCCGGCTCCCTGTATAGGCCACGATCTGAGCCAACGTGCGCAGCTCGGCCAGCGCGTCGGTCTCCACCTCCGGCATTTCCGGATAGGCCTCCTGGAGCGCACCCAGAATCTCAACGCGCTTGATGGAGTCGATGCCCAGGTCCGCCTCCATGTCCATATCGAGGTCGAGCATCTCGGCCGGGTAGCCCGTCTTGTCGCTGACGATGTCAAGCAGCGACGCTGAAAGTGCCTCGGCACTGATGGCGGGGGCCTGTGTTGTCGCAGGGGCGGCAGCTACCGCCGTCTGAGGCGCTACCGCCGTCTGAGGCGCCACCGCCGTCTGAGGCGCTACCGCAGCGGTCGCTATCGCCTGCTGCGGCACACCGGGCCTGACAGCGGGTGCCGGTGGACTTACGACAGGCGCCGCGGCGTTGAGCTGGGCGGCAAGCGGCTGACCCAGCGCGGGGTCGTGCCCATTGCCATTGCCCCGGCCGGCCGTGGCTTTGGCCTGCACCGTTGCCTCGGACGTGTGTCCGTTCCCGTTACCCGAGCCATGGCCATTCCCATTCCCGTGACCATTGCCGTTACCGTTCCCGTTGCCATTGGTGCCGTGCAGCACCGTACCGTAATGGTCCTGCAGGAGTTCAACGAAGGCCTCAGCATAGGTTGCCTGCTGGTTCAGGAACTGGCTGTGCACGTTGAGCGTCTCAGTCTGGTGTGTGTGGAACTGCTCCACGCTGTGTGTCAAGGTCTCGAGCACGTTGAGCACGACCTCAGACCGCTCGGGTGATGCGGCCCCCTCCAGCATGAGCTTGCTCTCCTGGTCCATGAGCTGTGAGAAGATGCTGGCGTAGGCCGCCTCGTTGTTGAGGTAGTACTGGTGAACCCGCAGCGTTTCGCTCTGGTGTTCGTAGGACTGTGCCAACCCTCGCTCCAGGCTCTCAAGCACCTGTGAGTAGTCCACCGACGGTTGCATGACCTGGGGTGCCACCCCAGCCGGCGGTGAACCCCCGGCAGATCGCAGGAGCGCCGTTCGCCGGCTCCGGAGCTGCAGGTGGGGGCGTTCGCACCTCTGCCTGTGCCGCAGCCGGCTGCTGATGGCTGCTCTGCCTGCCGCCGTCAGCCGGACGGCCTTCCGTCAGGGACTGCTGAAAAGCCTGAACCCGATTGTCACTTACGTAGTTGCTTCCATTGAGTTTTACTTTGTATGCCATACCTATCCTCCCGGCTTCTTTGTGCCGCTACGCCGCCAGCTCGTAAGGATCGACGTCGCCAAGGTTGAGGCCGGCGACCCGCAGCCGGACCACGGCCTCGCGGAATTGCCGGTCACTTGATGCGGTGCGGCTTGCGTTGAGTGCTACGGCTACGAATTCCCCGCCATCCGCAGCAGCTCCGAGAATGTCCTCGACCAGTCCTGTCGTGATGCGCCGTGGCCCACACTCCACGAAGATGCGCCCGCCGGCCTCATAGATGCGCTCGATCTGTCGCTTGAAAAGCACGGGATTGAGGATGTGGTTGGCGAGCAATGACTTGGCGGCCTCAGCATCGTCCTCCCCTGGATAGGGGTCTCCCGTCGTATTCGAGAAGACGACGGCCCGAGGCTTGTGGAAGGTGGTAGGCATCACGGCTTTGGCAAACGGTTCGGACGCGTGGCCAACTGCCGGCGTGTGGAATGCCGCAGAGACCGGAAGGATCGTGGCCTTGATGCCTTTTGCACCGAGGGCCTCGCCCGCAAGCCGGACGTCTTCCGTCGGACCGGCGATCACCACCTGCGTATTCGAGTTCTGGTTGGCGATAATGACGTTCTCAAAGGCCTCGATCACGTTCTCGATCTCCGGAAGTGCGCCCTGGACGGCGGCCATGCTTCCGGCGTCGAAATCGGGGTCATCGGGTGGGCACATAGCTTTGCCACGCGCTTTGACCAATTTCAGGAAATCGTCCTCGCTCAGGATGCCGCCGGCCCACAGAGCGGACAGCTCGCCGAAGCTGTGGCCGGCCGTGAAATCAGGCCGGAACCCGGCTCCGGCCAGCAGCTTGAAGAGCCCGGCGCTGAACACACCGATCCCGGCCTGGGCGTAGTCCGTGGCCCGCAACGCCTCATCCTGCAGCTTCTCGCTCTCCTTGTCGAAGACAGGCGGCGGGAAGACGACCGTCGACAAGGGGGTCAGCCCCTCGTCGAGGAAAAGGGCGTCCATCCGGGCGTACATCTCGCGGATCGGGGGGAAGTTCATCGCAAGATCGGCGCCCATGTTGAGATACTGTGAGCCCTGCCCGGGGAACAACGCGACAAGATGTCCCTCTGTCGCCATTCCCGTGCGCCGGTAGGTAATTCCCTTGGGGTGGTCCCAGCTCTCAGCGTCCAGACGGGCCCGCAGTGTCGTGACGGCGCTCTTCAGAAGCCCCCTGGCCTCCTCCAAGGTGTCAGCGACAAAGCCGAGCCGGGCAGCGTCCGCAGGTATCTCAGGAGCCTTGCCGGCCTGCGTGACCTCCTGATAGGCAGCCATCGCCGCCTCGCCCTGGCCTTCCATGGCCGCCAGAAGCTGCTCACAGCGCTCGAGCAGCGCCTGTGGCGTTGCAGCGACCAGGACAACCGGCTGAGTCACACGGTTGATCCGGTAAGCTATCCGCCCGTCCACCCGCGGCGCGCACGCTCGTCCGCGAGCGCATGGTCCGCACTATACTCCTCCAGCACGACGTGGAGATTCGTTCCGCCAAACCCGAAGGCGCTTACACCCGCGCGCCGCGGGCCTGCACCCTCAGGCTGAATCCAGGGGCGGCTGGCGGTGTTGATATAGAACGGCGTATCGTCAATGCCCAGCTTCGGGTTG
This sequence comes from uncultured Chloroflexia bacterium, assembly GCA_963751345.1. Classification (GTDB taxonomy): domain Bacteria; phylum Chloroflexota; class Anaerolineae; order B4-G1; family SLSP01; genus PWVB01. The sequence goes on along the minus strand of CAVVUS010000011.1, from coordinate 391,870 downwards.
GGCTGTGTGACGTGGAGGGTAGGAGGTAGCACCTTCTGGTCCAGCGCCATAGCGGCCTTGATCAGGCCGGCGGCGCCCGCTGCCGCCTTGGTGTGGCCGATCTGTGACTTCACACTGCCGAGGGCAATGTGCTGCCCCTTGCCATTAGCCGACCCGAAGACCTGTACGAGCCCCTCAAACTCGGCGGGGTCGCCGGCACGTGTGCCGGTGCCGTGCGCCTCGACGAGCCCAACGCTCAGCGGATCCACACCGGCCTGCTCGTAAGCTCGACGCGTGGCCAGCGCCTGCCCCTCCGGTCGGGGCGCGTAGATGCTCTTGTAACGCCCGTCACTGGAGGCACCGATGCCCCGAATCACGGCGTAGATCCTGTCCCCATCGCGCTCGGCATCAGCCAATCGCTTGAGCAGAATCATGCCCAACCCCTCGCCGACCATCATACCGTCGGCGTCGGCATCGAAGGGCCGTGGAGCCTCGCCGGGCGTGAAAGCCGGCGTCTTGCTGAAGCACATGAACGAGAAGGGGGAGTTGTCGGTGTCCACCCCACCCGTGATCATCATCTCCGCGCTCCCCTCGGCCAACTGGCTCACCGCCATCTTGATGGCGCTGAGGCTGCTGGCGCAAGCCGCATCGACGACCGAGTTCAGCCCGCCCAGATCGAAGCGGTTCGCGATACGGCCCGCGATCACGTTGCCCAGCAGGCCGGGGAAGGAGTTCTCATTCCATTCGACGTAGGCGAGCTTGATCTTGTCAACGATCTCACTTACCTCATCCTCGGGCAGACCATGGCTGCGCAGCACGCGTTCCCAGACCGGATACTGGAGCCGCGAGGTCAGGGGTGTGATGAGTTTCTGCCCTCCGGCGACCCCCAGCACAACCCCCACACGCGCCCGGTCGAAGGGCCGACCACCGTACTCCTCGCCATACCGGGCATCGATCAGCAAGTCGCGGGCGACGACCAAGCTCAGAAGCTGGGAGACATCGGTTACCTCAAGCTGGTTCGGGGGAATCCCGAACTCCATCGGATTGAAGTCGATATCCGGGATGAAGCCACCGCGCTTGCAGTAGACCTTGTCTCGGGCCTGAGGATCGGGATCGTAGTAGTCATCGATCGACCACCGCGAGGGTGGAACGTCGGCGATGCAGTCAATCTTGTCGATGATGTTCTGCCAATACTCGCGGGCGTCGTGAGCCTGGGCAAAGATGCCGGCTTTTCCGACGATCGCAATAGGTGACATCTGCATTGAGTTATGGTCCTTTTGTAGGGTGTGTGCTGAAAGGTGATAGCTCTCAGCTTTCAGCGATCAGCCAGCGGACGGTCGCGCTAATACCGTCAGGCTCGAGATCGTGCCAGGATGAGGCCCGAGGCGCAGAGCGCCTTGGCTAGATCTCCTGCGACAAAGGGAAGCAGCCCCAGCGAGAGGACCGGTCCCCACCCAACGTACACGGCCAGCCACGGCAGGCCGAAGAGGTAGATTACCATATTACCAAGGAGAGTCGCGGCCGAACGCAGTGGTCGGGCGACGTCCCCATCCGCTCTCCACCAGCGTGCCCACAACATAGGAAGCCGCGATGAATCCCACCAGGTACCCACCCGTGGGTCCGGCCAACGCACCACCGGCGAAGAACGGCAGCCCCACCGCCCCGCCGATGAGATAGGTAGCCACAGAGAGCACGCTGCGACGCGTCCCCAGCAGCGCGCCGCCCAGCAGCACAAACAGGGTCTGGGCCGTGATGGGCACCGGGCTGAAAGGAAGCGTCAGCCGAACCTGCGAACTGATCGCAATGACATAGGCCCACGCAAGCACGGCTGCGGTATTCACGGCGGCCCGGGTCCATCCCCGGCTATTAGCTCTTGCCAACACCTCTTCCATCGTTATGTCTCCCTTGGTATTCCCGATTCCCCGTCCTTTACGCCTTACTCTGCACGCACCTCTACCATCAGGGCGCCCTTGTCCACTTGCTCACCCGGCGCCACGTGGACGGCCTTGACCCGTCCGGCAAATGGCGCCCTCAATTGCATCTGCATCTTCATCGATTCCTGAGTGAGCAGCACGTCTCCCTGCTCCACCGCCTGACCGGCTTGCACCAGCACATCCACGACCAGGCCCGGCATGGGGGCTGTAACGTCACCCGCCGCCTTCTCGGAGCGCGCGCCCCGCACCCAGCTTGAGACGGCGTCCCCCCATCGGATCCACCTGCGCCACAACGTAGTGTCCTCGGACGTGGACCTCGTAGTCATCGTCGCCGACAGCCTTGAAGTACATCTCGGTGTTGCGCTCGCCCTGCCGGAAGAGATGCATGCCATTCCCGTTGAGCGATGTCAGCTCGAAATTCACAGGCTCACCGTCGACGAGTAGCTGCGACTCCCGCACTTCAACGCAGTACTGACGATCTCCGACTGATACAGCATACATTGTCATGGCCTATTCTTCCTTTCCATTGCCCTGCGTGACCTGGCCCTAGGGCCAGGCTCAGGGGTGGTTGGCTACATCTGCTCTCGCCAGGCGCTGGCGCGCCACACAGCCGCGCCATCCAGACTCCCGGCGTTCCTCTTCGGTAGAGGAACGACCACCGCACGTCGCCGGTGCGCCAAGAAGGCCGCAGCGGCGGCGATTTCGGATTCCGATGCCGGGGAATGCTCGGGCTGCGGTGGCACAAAACCATCCAGGAAGGTCGTGTCCAGCCTGGCGGTCATAAAGGGCACGCTCTCAAGAATCTGCAGCAGGAACTCCAGATCGGTCACCACGCCGCCAATCTGGAACTCACGCAGGGCTCGACGCAACCTCAACAGGGCGACCGCGCGCGACTCACCCCACGCAATCTACCTTCGCCAGCAAGGAGTCATAGTCCGTGGTCACGTGCATCCCCTGGTACAAGGCGCTGTCCACCCGGATGCCGGGGCCCCCGGGCTCTTTGAGATAAGTGATCTCCCCGATCGTGGGCAGGAAGCTCGTGCCGTGGTTGCTGGTGGGATCTTCGGCCAGCACCCGCGCCTCGATGGCCGCACCCCGCGGGGAGATTTGCTCCTGGCGCCACCGCAGGGGGCGCCCTGCAGCCAATCTCAGTTGCTCTTTGACGAGGTCCATGCCGGTGACCATCTCGGTGACCGGATGCTCCACCTGGATACGGGGATTGATTTCGATGAAATGGAAGGCACCGGCCCTATCGAGAAGAAACTCCACGGTGCCCAGACTGCGGTATCGCAGGGCCGCACCCAGGCGCATCGCAGCCTCCATCAGGAAAGAGCGCTGGCTCTCCGTGAGGCCGGGAGCGGGGGATTCTTCAATAAGCTTCTGGCGGCGACGCTGGATAGAACACTCACGTTCGCCAAGGCACAGGACTTTGCCCTGGCCGTCCCCGAGAATCTGGACCTCAATGTGACGCGCGTGCTCGACCAGGGGCTCAAGGTAGACACCATCGTCGCCAAAGGAAGCCATGGCTTCCCTGCGGGCGGCAGCAATCATTGGAAGCAGTTCGTCGGCGCTGCGCGCCAATCGAATCCCCCGCCCACCGCCGCCGGCGACGGCCTTCACCAGCACCGGGTACGAAAGCCCGTCCATCGCAGCGCGCGCCGCAGCCACCGTGCTGTCCGTCGCCGTCCGCCCGTCGTCGACCGCCCGCCATACTCGACCGCCCGGTCGTACTCGGCCGCCCGGTCGTACTCGACCGCATGGTCCGGTCCCCCTAGCACCGGCAGACCGGCCTCGCGGGCGATCCTGCGGGCGACCACTTTGTCCCCGGTCATTGCCAGCGTCTCCGGTCGCGGCCCAATGAAGGCCATGCCGGCATCCTCCACGGCCTCGGCGAACTCCGCGTTCTCAGACAGAAAACCATAGCCGGGATGAATGGCATCGGCGCCGCACCTGCGCGCGGCCTCGATCAACGTGGAGATCCTGAGATAGCTCTCGGCCGCTGTAGTGGGACCGATCAGCAGGGCCTCGTCGGCATACCGTGTGTGCAGGGCCTCGCGGTCGCCCTCCGAATAGACCGCGACACTCGGCAACCCCAGATCTCGGCATGCCCGCAAGATGCGCACCGCGATCTCGCCTCTGTTTGCCACCAGGACTTTCATCTTCATGAGCCCCTAGAGTGGGATATTCCCGTGCTTGCGCTTGGGCGTGCTCTCGCGCTTGTTCCGCAGGAGTCGCAGCGCAGCAGCGATACGGGACCGGCTCTCGGCAGGCGAGATCACGTCATCGAGGTAGCCGCGGGACGCCGCGATGAAGGGATTGGCGAGTTCGCCGCGATAGGCCTGAACCAGCTCCGCCCGTTTCGCCGCCGGATCTTCTGCCTCAGCCAACTCGGTTCGGAAGACGATATTGACCGCGCCCTCCGGCCCCATGACGGCGATCTCCGCTCCGGACCACGCAAGGTTGACGTCGCCGTGAAGATGCTTTGAACTCATCACGATGTAGGCGCCGCCATAGGCCTTGCGGAGGACCAGTGAGACCTTTGGCACCGTGGCTTCCGCGTAGGCGTAGAGCAACTTCGCGCCGTGGCGGATGACCCCGCCATGCTCCTGCTCGACGCCGGGAAGAAAGCCGGGCGTGTCCACCAACGTCACCAGCGGCAGGTGAAAGGCATCACAGAAACGGACAAAGCGCGCGCCCTTGTCACTGGCGTTGATATCAATAACGCCGGCCAGCACATCCGGCTGGTTGGCGACGATGCCCACCGGATACCCTTCCACCCGCGCGAACCCAACCACCATGTTCTGCGCATAGGCTTCCTGAACCTCAAGGAACTCTCCATCGTCCACGAGCCTCTCGATAATGGCCCTGACGTCATAGGGATACTGCGGGTCATCCGGGACCACGCCGGAAAGCTCGGGGGTCTCGCGGTTGGGATCGTCATCCGAAGGATAGTAGGGCGCCGGATCCAGGTTGTTCTGGGGGAGAAAGGAGAGCAGCCAGCGCACCTGCGACAGGGCGATCTCCTCATCGGCGGCCACAAGATGGGCGACGCCGCTCACCCCGCCGTGGATCGCCGCCCCACCCAATGACTCGAAGTCGATCTCCTGGTGCGTCACGGCCCGGATCACCTGTGGGCCCGTGATGAACATGTGAGACGTCTGCGACACCATAACGATGAAGTCGGTAATCGCCGGCGAGTAGACCGCGCCGCCGGCGCAGGGCCCGAGAATCACGGAGATCTGGGGGATGACGCCAGAGGCCTGCACGTTTTGGTAGAAGATCTCACCGTAGGCGGCCAAGGCATCCACGCCCTCCTGGATCCTCGCGCCGCCGGAATCATTGAGGCCAATCAGGGGGACGCCGGTCTGGCGCGCCATCTCCATGATCCTGGCGATCTTGCGCCCGTGCGCTTCGCCCACGGAGCCACCCAACACGGTGAAGTCCTGGGCGAAGACGCAGACCGGACGTCCGTCAATCATCCCGGAGCCGGTCACCACCCCGTCACCCGCCGGATGAGAACTCTCCATCCCGAAACCGGTAGCCCGGTGTGCAATGAAGGTCCCGACTTCGGTGAACGTACCCGGATCGAGCAGCGCCTCAATCCGCTCCCGCGCCGTGAGTTTGCCCTTGGCGTGCTGACGATCGATCCGGGCCTGTCCGCCACCCTGGCGAGCATCGGCACGTCTCTCCTCCAGTGCTGCCTCGGTCACGGATCGTGAGAGGGTTGTCGTCTCCGTCATGTCTCCCCTTGTCGGTTATCGGTATCGGTGGCCCCGGCCCGGCGCCACAACTCGAGCGCGACCCGGCGCTAGCCAAGATCGCGCTCAACACGTTAATACACCCCGACCCACGGGAAGTTACGCGGAGGCGCGAGGGAACGCGGCGAGAAAAATCGACGAGAGGGGTCAGACCGGGGGAATCTGCGTTCGCGCTGAGGCCTTTTTGGAGTTTCTTGTCGGGCGGGTGCCTGCCCGACAAGAAACTCCAGAGGTCACCCAAAGTAGCAGGTCGGAACTAGAGCTTTGAGCCCTGCTTCGATCCGACGCGGATCTGGCGCCAGGCAGCCACGACAGCCAGCACAATGACCGCAGACGCGATGGCCTCGGGAACGCCGTTGGCCAGCGCGATGGCGGGCAGGGCCTGCCACGGCAGGTCACCGAGCAGACCGATCATCCCAAGCACCAGGACCGTGTTGGTCACGCTTCCCACGATACCGGCAATGATGAGTGCAGGCACGGGCCAACGCTTGAGCCCGCGATACGCGAGCCAGGCCAACGGCCCGATGAAGAGCCGGGGCAACACCGACAGCAGCGGATTTGTGAACCACACATCGGTCGGCCCATTCGGGGCAATGGCAGCCTGAAGCATACTGAAGGCGCCGAAGATCAGGCCGATGGCCGACCCAACCCACGGGCCCTCAAGGACCGCACCGATAATGACCGGGACGTGCATGATCGTCAACGAGGCACCCGAGAACCACGGAATGAAGCCCAGACGCGTCCACCCCAACAGTGCTGAGATGGCCCCCAAGACACCGGCAATCACAATCTTGCGTGTTCTATCACTTGACATCGTCGCCTGCATCCTTTCCTTGTGACCCGAGGCGGCAGAAAGTTGCCGACCCGGTTTTCCCCCGCTCATTATACCAGCGTGCCCGCTGACGACACGCGTTGACGTCCAACCGTCGCCCTTTATACTCTGTGGTGTGAGTTCATTGATCTCGGTCGACCAGGTGACGTACGCCTACCAGGCTCGCGACGGCACCTCACGCCCCGCGCTGCGAGACCTTTCGCTGCAAATAGATGAGGGTGAATACGTCGCCATGATCGGGGCCAACGGCTCCGGGAAGTCGACGTTGGCCCGCCATCTCAATGCTCTGTTGCTCCCCGATCAAGGGCGCGTGACCGTCGCGGGTCTCGACACGCGACAGCCGGAAAACCACCCGGAGATCCGGCGGACCGTCGGCATGGTCTTCCAGCGCCCCGAGGATCAGGTGGTCGCCACCGTCGCCGAAGACGACGTGGCGTTCGGGCCGGAGAATCTCGGACTGCCACGCGACGAGATCCGGGCGCGGGTCAGGAATGCGCTGGAGACCGTGGGGCTCTGGGAGGAGCGGACGCGTCCGCCCTACAATGCTCTCGGCGGGGCAGATGCAGCGCCTGGCGCTGGCGGGCGTTCTGGCGATGCGGCCGCGATGCATTGTCTTCGACGAAGCGACGGCGATGCTTGACCCGGTGGGCAAGCGCGTGGTCCGGCAGTTGATGGCCGAGCTGAACCGGCAGGGTATGACGATCATCACGATTACCCACGTCATGGAGGAAGCGCTCGATGCCGATCGCGTCGTCGTGATCGACGCGGGCGGCGTGGTGCTCGACGATCGCCCGGCGGTCGTGTTTGCCGAGAGGGGTCTCTTGCAGAACCTCGGGCTCGATGTGCCGGTGGTCGCACGGCTGGCCGACATCCTGCGGTCTCGGATTCCGGACCCTACCCGCCCGGCTGTACACGGTCGACGACCTGGCGGCAGCGTTGGGTGGGAGGTCCGAGCACGGCCGGACGAAGCCGGGACCCCAAGACGCGGCAGGGAACGCGGTCGCCGCAATTCCAGGCCGGCAACCTGACATCATCGAGGTCACCGATCTGGGTCACGTCTATATGCGGGGCACGCCCTTCGCACAACGCGCGCTGGAGCACGTGAACCTCGCCGTAGGTCCGCAGAGCGCTCACGGCCTGATCGGAGCCACGGGAGCCGGGAAGTCGACGCTGCTGCAGCACCTCAACGCTCTGCTGCGCCCCCAGGAGGGCACCGTTCGGGTTGACGGTCTCATATTCCGAGGCGGTGAGCGGGCCGCTGCCGACGACATCAGCGCGATGCGCCACATGGTGGGCCTTGTCTTCCAGATGCCGGAGACACAGATCTTCGAGCAATACGTCGGCGACGAGATCGCCTACGGCCCTCGCCTGGCAGGGCTCGACGGGGAGGCGCTCAGGGAGCGTGTCCGGTGGGCGATGGGCCTGGTGGGGCTCGATTTCGAGGGTTTCAAGGATCGACTGACGTTTGCGTTGAGCGGGGGGGAGAAACGCAAGGTCGCGTTGGCCTCCATTCTCGCCCTCCGCCCTGCGGTCCTCCTGCTCGACGAACCCACGGCCGGCCTGGACCCCGCCTCACGACATGAGCTTCTCGCCCAGCTCCGCCGGTTCGGGCAGGAAGGAGATGGGCACGCAATGCCCCACCCCGACGGGGGCGCCGGCGCACCTGAGACGCGCCTGGCGCACCTGCAGTGCCGCCAGGCGCCCTGCCAAGCTGCTGGCGCCCGCCAGGCTGCTGGCGCTATGACCTTAGTCCTCTCCAGTCACCAGATGGAGGACATTGCCGCCCTCTGCGACCACGTCACCGTGATGCTGGAAGGGACCACGGTTTCGGGTGGCAGCGCCCCGGAGGTCTTCTCGCAGCGAGAGCGACTGCAGGAATGGGGGCTCGAACAGCCCATAGCCACTCAGGTCGCCGAGGCGCTCATCGCGCGGGGCTGGCCCCTGCCCGCAGGCATCGTCGATGAAGACCGGCTGATCGACGCTCTGCTTGGCTGTCTGGACGCGTAGCCATGGAAGAGTTCGAGTTCCAGCGCTACATCACCATCGGCCAGTACATTCCGTCAGACTCGGCCATCCACCACCTCGATCCGCGCACGCGCGTCGTCGGTGCCCTCATGCTCGTCATCGCTGCCAGTGTTTCCCCCCATCTGGCGGGCCTCGGCATCGCGTTAGCCGCCCTCCTGATCGTGACCGCCGTCGCCCGGGTGCCGCTGGCCTACGCCCTCAAGGGGCTTCTGCCGCCGCTGCCGTTCATCCTCTTTCTCGCCGTCCTGCAGATCGTCCTGGGTCCGGGCAGCTTCGGACAGAGCGCAGGGACGCTGCTGTCACAGGGGCAGGCATCCACCGCGCCGCTCTGGAGTTGGGGGCCGTTCAACGTGTCCATGGTCAGCCTGCTCAACGGCGCGAAGCTCGTGCTGCGCTTCCCGGCGCTCATTCTGATCATCACAACGTTCTCGGCATGCACCTCGACGACCGAGACCGTGCAGGGCCTCGCGTCCCTGCTGCGCCCGCTGCGCAAGGTGGGGCTCCCGGTACAGGACTTCGTGCTGATGGTCCAGGTCGCGCTGCGCTTCCTGCCCCTGCTGGCGCGCGAGGCTGAGAGGATCGCCAAGTCGCAGGCCTCGCGAGGGGCGGAATGGGGCACGGGCAGGGCCGGCCCGCTTCGCAGGGTGCGGCAGGCGCTCCCGATCCTGATCCCGCTCTTTCTGGTCAGCCTGCAGCGGGCAGAGAACCTGGCCGTGGCGATGGAGGCGCGCGGATACAGCAGCTATGGGGAACGGACATCGCTCGTGCGGCTTCGATTTCAGAAGACAGACGTCGCTGCGCTTGCGGCTTGCCTCCTGATCTCGCTCTTGATCGTGCTGGTCTGATTCGCTCGTTCGCCACCTGGCCGGCCCGCGCACACCCGTTACCCGTCTCCTCCGTGCGCGATCCGCCAGGTTCTGGTAGAATAGCTAGTAGAGCACACCCCGACCCCGGGGAGGACACTATGGCCGTGGATTGTCCGGACGCGATTACCAGAAGCTACGAGCAACTGCACGAGGCCTACGGGATCCAGATCCGATTGGCCCAGTATCCCACCCTGGCGCCAAAGATCCGCGAGCGCATGCGTCGCGAGCTGTTCGTCAAGGGCATCATCGCCGCCGTAGCCTTTGAGACCGAGGTGAAGCAGAAGGCCGTGCTCTCTCAGCACCGTGAGGGACTTGCCGACCCCTTCGGGCAGGAGTCCGAACCCACCTGGAACACGCGCATGGCCGTCATCCGCGACCAGCTCACCGACTTCTATTTCGCCTACAATTTCCCGCCCGACCGGCTCAGTGAGATCATCGAGGACACCTTGGCCGAATCGGCATCGCACGACGCGCCGCATCCCCTCACGCTCTCCTTCAATCCGGAACTGGCGCCCATGGATCTGCTCTTCGCCCAGGGCGAGGCGTTCGAGTCGCTGCCGCCGCACCAACTGGACACGGTGAGACACCATCTGCGCGAGATCATCGTCGTGTTGATTAAGGGAATGCTCAGCGACCAATTGGAGTTCGTCGGCATCGCCAAGGAGGTCTTTACCATCAAGGATCTCCTGGAGGTGCGGAAGCACCTCATCGGATGCGGCAAGATCGGCGGCAAGGCAGCCGGGCTGCTCCTGGCCCAGAAGATCCTCCACAAGACCGAGAGCGGCGAGCACGCTGAGAATGAGCTGCTTCACCACGTCCAGATCCCCGACTCGTACTTTATCGGCGCGGACGTCTTCTACGAGTTCCTGATGCTGAATGGCTTCACCGCGTACATGAACCAGAAGTACCGCACCAGCGACGAGATCAAGGCGGACTACCCCGAGATCCGCGAAGCCTATATGGCGGCTGACTTCCCGGACGAGATCGTGCAGGGCCTCAAGAAGCTCCTGGACGAGGTGGGGGATGCCCCGCTGATCGTGCGCTCCTCAAGCCTGCTGGAGGTTCACTTCGGCGCCGCACTGGCAGGGAAATACGAGAGCGTCTTCTGCCCCAACCAGGGCACGCCGGAGCAGAATCTCCGCGACCTGCTCAGGGCCGTCAGCAGAGTCTACGTGAGCATCTTCAGCCCTGATGCTCTCCTCTATCGCCAACAGATGGGACTGGTGGACTACAATGAGCGCATGGCCGTGCTCATCCAGAAGGTCGAGGGCACGCGGTATCGCGACTACCTCTTTCCTGCCGTAGCCGGCGTGGGATACAGCCACAATCCGTTTCGCTGGAACCCGAAGATCCAGCGGGAGGACGGCTTCCTGCGACTCGTCGTGGGATTCGGCACGCGCGCCGTGAATCGCGTCGCCAACGACTTCCCCCGGATGGTCGCGTTGAGCCACCCTGAGCTTCGCCCGTACGTCGGCTCCATCAAGCTGCGCAAGTATGCCCAGCGCTATATGGACGTGCTGGACCTGAAGAACGATCGGATGGTCACCCTGCCGGCCAAGGATGTGATCAAGGCCGACTATCCGGGCGTGCGCTATCTGGCGTCCCTCGACAAGGGCGACTACATCGCGCCCATCATCGCCCGCGTGCCTCGCAGACGAGGACGATAACCTGCTGTTGACCTTCGACCAGCTCGTGAAGGATCGGAACTTCATCGGGCTGATGCGGGCGATCCTGGAAAGGCTGGAGCGCTATCACAAGTGGCCGGTGGACATCGAGTTTGCGGTCGACATCAACCAGGAGAGCGTCAGGGACGAGTTACACGGTTCATCTCCTGCAGTGCAGGCCGCAGGTCAGCCGCAAGCAGCGGCAAGCCGTCGACATTCCCGAAACCATCCCCATGGCGGACCTTATCCTGCAAACCACCGAGCTCGTGCCCCACGGCGCGGTCTCGAACGTACGCTACATCGTTCACGTCCGCCCCGACCGCTATCAGCACGCGCCGAACTACGATACGAAGCTGGAGATCGCGCGCGTCATCGGGCGGCTGAATCAGGCACTGGCAGGAGATGCGTTCATCCTGATCGGGCCCGGACGTTGGGGAAGCTCTGACGTGGATCTGGGGGTCAAGGTGACGTACGCCGACATCTTCAACACGCGGGTGCTCGTCGAGGTCTCCTCGGCGGCGGACGGCACAGAGGCTGAACCCTCCTACGGCACCCACTTCTTCCAGGACCTCGTCGAGGCCGGCATCTATCCGCTCCCCATCACCCTGGGCAGCCATGGCGCGGTGGTCAACACCGCGTTCCTCGATGGCGCGCCCAACAGCTTGTCGGAGCTCCTGCCCGGAGATAGCGCTTACAGCTCCTACATCCAGGTGATTGACGTGCCGTCGGTTACCCGGGGCCGCTATCTGGATATCATCATGAACGACGAGCAGGAGCGGGCAGTTGCCTATCTGAAGGATCCCAGGCCGCAGGGCGGGCGGGGGTGATTGAGCTTCGCAAGTCTGACGCCTCCTGAACCTTGCGAAGGTTAGCATCGTCCGAATAGACAAGGCGCCTGCGAAATACGCAGGCGCCTTCTCAACCAAGCGCTCGTCCCATACGCCGCGCTTCCAACGCAAGCGCTCGCATACCGGACGACGAAGTCGTTACTCGACCGACCTACACCCAGCCTCGCAGCTTGCAGGCCTCTGCGACGCGCCCGACCGCGACCACGTAGGCAGCCATGCGGTTGTTGATCTTGTAGTCCGCCGCGGTCTGCGCCACCGTGGTGAAGGCCGTCGTCATCTTCTCATCCAGAAGCTCGTGAACGTAAGCTTCCTTCCAGTAGTAACGGTAGGCGTTCTGCACCTGCTCGAAGTACGAGACCGTCACACCACCGGCATTGCACAAGAAGTCGGGGATCACGTAGACGCCGTTGTCGTGCAGGATAGCGTCGGCATCCGGCGTCGTCGGCCCGTTGGCCAGCTCCGCGCTGATCTTGGCCTTGATCCGCGATGCGTTCTCGGTCGTGATCTGATTCTCCAGCGCGGCCGGGAGCCAGAATCTCAACGTCCAACTCCAGTAACTCCGCGTTGGTGACACTGTCGGCCCCCGGGAAGCCGACAACCGACCCGGTCTCCTGCTTGTGAGCGATCAGGGCGTTCGGATCCAGCCCGGCGGAGTTGTAGACGCCGCCCTGCGAGTCGGACACGGCAACGACGCTTGCGCCGAGCATCTCGGGCCCAAGCGTGGCTGCGTATTGGCCGGCGTTGCCGAACCCCTGAATCGCCATCCGCGCGCCGACCGTGTTGATCCCCAGCAACTTGGCCGCCTCGCGAATGCAGATCATCCCACCGCGTGCCGTCGCATCACCGCGCCCTGCCGATCCCCCTAGCGGCAACGGCTTGCCTGTGATCATGCCCGGCACGTTGTACCCGCGCATATACGAGTACTCGTCCATCATCCACGCCATGATCTGGGGCGTGGTGTATACATCCGGCGCCGGTACGTCCATATCCTCTCCCATGATTCGGCCGGCCTGCCGGATATAGGCGCGGCTCAGCCGCTCCAGCTCGCCCGGCGACATCACCTTGGGATTGCAGATGACGCCGCCCTTGCCTCCCCCGAGAGGGATGTCCATCACCGCGGTTTTCCACGTCATCCAGGCGGCCAAAGCGCGGACCGTGTCGATCGTCTCGTGGGGATGGAAGCGGAGACCGCCCTTTGTCGGCCCACGCGAATCGTTGTACTGCACGCGGAAACCGTGGAAGATCTCGGATGTTCCATCGTCCATGCGAACCGGCAGCGTCACGTGCAGCTCACGAAGTGGCCAGCGAAGCAGCTCGTGCAGGGCCGGCTCCAACTGCATGATCTCGGCAGCTTCATCAAGCTGCCTTTGTGCGATCTCGAACGGGTTCAGTTCCTCAGTCATCTCGCTTCTCCTTAGCTGGTTTTGGGGGATTCGTCGGCTGCTTTCGCAGCCACCAGGCTGAAACTCCAGCGAGCATACCCCATCTTAGCCACGGGGCAAGTCGCACGTGCCCTCTGCGCCAAACCTGCGGCGGCGGGGCAATTTGCGCATCGCGTGTCAAGTGATACTTGACAGGTTTCGGGGGGTATTGTATAATCCCGGTTAATCAGGGAGAGACCACGCCTTATGTATCCAGGAAAGCTCGCGTATCGTTCTGCTGCGCAACCTACTTGTCCTAGCACTTAGGGCCAAGGCCTAGCGCTTTGGGCAGGACAAGGCCAGCACCTGGATTCTAGTGCGAACCGGAGCCGCCCAACAGGGCGGCTCAAGTTTTATCTGAAGAGGCTAGTTCGATGACACGCGTTCACCAATCTACAGCGCCTGCAGAAGCCATTGCAGTTGCTGCCCAACTGAATGAGATCGATGTCAGCCGGGACCTTCTCGGTCTGCTCATTCTTGTCGTCCTAGTTATTGTCGAGCTCCTGCTTAAGAGCGGGAGCGTGGGCGGTTAGATTGGCAAGCAGGAGCCTGAGACCAAGGTAGGAGAAGGCCAGAAGAAGCCAAAGGAGAGCCGCCCAAAGGGCGGCTTTTTTGTTGGCCGACGGCCGGAGCTGCGACGTTCACAGCCAGGAAGAGGAGGAGCACAATGAAGAAAACCGGTGCGGAAATCGTATGGGAGATGCTCAAACGTGAGGAGGTCGAGGTCGTCTTCGGCATCCCGGGGGGTGCTATCATGCATACCTACCATCCCCGCCAGGACTACGGCATTCACCACGTCCTTATGCGACACGAGCAATGTGCCGCACACGCGGCGGATGGGTACGCGCGAGTATCGGGCAAGGTCGGGGTCGCCATCGCGACCTCGGGTCCCGGTGCAACCAACCTGGTCACAGGCATCGCCACGGCGGCCATGGACTCCTCCCCGATCGTCTGTATCACCGGACAGGTGCAGACGTATCTGATCGGCACGGACGCCTTCCAGGAGACGGATATCACGGGCATCACCCTACCCATCACGAAGCACAACTACCTCGTCACCGACGTCGCTGATCTGGCCTATACGATCCGCGAGGCCTTCTACATCGCGCGCACCGGTCGTCCCGGGCCGGTGTTGATCGATCTTCCCAAAGACGTTCAGATCGCAGCGACCGAATTCGAGGCACCCGAGGGCGACATCGACCTGCCGGGCTATCACCCGGTTGGAAAAGGAGCGTCCGACCTGGTGCAGCGTGCTGCAGAACTGATCAACCAGGCGGAGCGTCCGGTCATCCTCGCCGGCCAGGGCGTCCTGATGTCCGGGGCGATGAGTGAACTGATGGCGTTCGTGGAGAAGACGGAGACCCCCGTGGCCTTGACCCTGCTGGGCAAGGGCGGGTTCCCCGAGTCGCATCCTCTCGCACTGGGGATGATGGGGATGCACGGCGAGGCCTATGTGAACCAGGCCATCCAGGAGGCCGATCTCATCCTGGCCTTCGGGATGCGCTTCGACGACCGGGTCACGGGCACGCTGGCGACCTACTCGCCCAATGCGCACCGCATCCACGTGGATGCCGACGCCGCCGAACTGAACAAGATCGTGAAGGTCGACGTGCCGATTCTGGGCGACCTACGCCAGGTACTGGATCAGTTGCTGCCCCTGCTTCGTCCGGCGAAACACGCCAGTTGGATCAGCACGATCGCAGAATGGCGCGGAGAGAGCCACCGCAGGGACATCCTGAACCGTCCGGAGAACGGGCACCTCGTTGCAGCGCACTTCATCAACGACATCTGGGAAGCCACGGAGGGCGAGGCCATCGTCGTGACGGACGTGGGCCAGCACCAGATGTGGGCCGCCCAATACTATCTCAACGACCGCCCCTACTCCGTCGTCACGTCAGGCGGGCTGGGCACGATGGGCTTTGGCCTTCCGGCAGCCATCGGGGCCAAGTTCGGCCAGCCGGACCGCGAAGTTTGGGCGATTGCCGGCGACGGCGGATTCCAGATGACGATGCAGGATCTGGGAACCGTGATCCAGGAAAATCTGCCGATCAAGATCGCGCTCTCCAACAACAACTACCTGGGCATGGTCCGGCAGTGGCAGGAGTTCTTCTACGAGAAGCGCTATGAGTCCACGAGGCTGATCAACCCTGACTTCGTGAAACTGGTGGAGGCCTATGGCATCCCGTCCTGGCGCGCCACGACCCGAACCGAGGCCCGCAAGGCCATTGCCGAAGCGCGAGAGCACGACGGCCCGACCTTTATCGAGTTCCAGATCGCCGAAGAGGGAGAGGATGGAAACGTCTATCCGATGGTGCCCTCGGGTGCGGCGCTAAACGAAATGATCCGCCGTCCCCATCCCGACGATGAAGTCTGAGGCGTTGCGCCTTTCGGGAAAGACCTTTGGGGTTTGGGAAAACCCCAAAGGTCCCAGCGAGTCGAGTGCCAAAAGGAGAATGAGATGCAAAACACGTTGATCGCTCTGGTGGAGGATAAACCCGGTGTGCTCAACCGAGTGTCCAGCCTATTCCGGCGACGCGCCTTCAACATTGAGAGCCTGGCCGTCGGCCACACAGAACGGCCCGGCGTCAGCCGGATGACCATCGTCGTCGACAGTGCCAGTACCGATGTCGAGATGGTGGTCCAGAATCTCTACAAACTGGTCAACGTCATCCAGGTGGAGGACGTGACCGAGGTTCCCACCGTGATGCGCGACCTGGCACTGGTCAAGGTTCGCGCCGACGACGGGTCAACCCGCGCCGAGATCATGCAGATCGTGGAGACGTTCCGCGCGCGCGTGGTCGACGTTGGACTGAAGACACTGATGGTCGAAGTGACCGGCACGGACGACAAAATCAACGGACTGGTTGAGGTGCTGCGCCCCTACGGTATCGAGGAGCTGGTGCGCACCGGGCGCGTCGCTATGGTGCGTGGCGGCAACGATATCGCGGCTTAGGCCGCGCGCCTAATCCGGGCCGTGCGCCCTCATCAGATCCGAAACTAGCAGACAAAGGAGATAGAGAGATGGCAAAGATCAACTTCGGTGGTGTGGTTGAGACCGTCGTCACACGTGACGAGTTTCCCCTGGAGAAAGCACGCGAGGTGCTTAAGAACGAGGTCGTGGCCGTCCTGGGCTACGGCGTGCAGGGTCCCGCGCAGTCGCTCAATATGCGGGACAACGGTATCAACGTCATTGTCGGGCAGTGGAAGGGCGATCAGGCAGCGTGGGACAAGGCCGTGGCCGACGGTTGGGTTCCGGGCAAGACGCTCTTCGACCTGGAGGAAGCCGCGGATCGCGGCACGATCGTGCAGTTCCTGGTCTCCGACGCGGCGCAGACGATGACCTGGCCGCGGATCAAGCCCCATCTCCACGCAGGCGATGCGCTGTACTTCTCGCACGGCTTCTCCATTGTCTACCGGGACCAGACCGGTGTGGTACCGGCTGACAACGTGGATGTCATTATGGTCGCCCCCAAGGGGTCCGGCACGAGCGTCCGCGCCAACTTCCTGGCCGGCAGCGGCATCAACAGCAGCTTCGCGGTCGAGCAGGACTTCACGGGACGCGCCGAGGAACGCACCTTGGCGCTCGGGATCGCCATTGGGTCGGGCTATCTCTTCCCGACGACCTTTGAGAACGAGGTCCACAGCGATCTGACGGGCGAGCGAGGCGTGCTGATGGGCGCGCTTGCCGGCGTCATGGAGGCCCAGTACAACGTCCTCCGCAAGCACGGGCACTCCCCCAGCGAGGCCTTCAACGAGACCGTCGAGGAATTGACGCAGAGCCTTATCCGCCTGGTCGACAAGAACGGGATGGATTGGATGTACGCCAACTGCAGCACGACGGCGCAGCGCGGCGCGCTTGATTGGCTCCCCCGCTTCCGCGACGCTGTCGCACCCGTCTTCGACGACCTCTACGAGAGCGTCATGTCCGGCGAAGAAACCCGCATCGTGCTCGAGGCCAACAGCGCACCCGACTACCGCGAGGGGCTGGAGGAAGAGCTCAAGGCTATGCGCGAGTCGGAGATGTGGCGCGCCGGGGCAGCCGTTCGCTCACTGCGACCGGAGAACTGGGAAGGTTAGTAGCGGGTAAGGAGGACAATTCGTATGGATGAGAGTGGGGTTAGTACGGACAACAACATTATCGTCTTTGACACAACCCTGCGGGACGGTGAACAATCGCCGGGCGCTGCGCTCAACGTAGACGAGAAGCTGGAGATCGCCAGGGTGTTGGAGGCCCTGGGCGTCGACGTCATCGAAGCGGGGTTCCCCATCTCCTCACCGGGCGACTTCCGTGCGGTACAGCTTATCTCTCAGGAGATACGGAACTGCACCATCTGCGGCCTCACCCGCGCCCGGAAGGGCGACATCGAATCGGCGGCTGCGGCCCTCAAGGGGGCCGCTCGGCCGCGGATTCACACCGGGCTGGGCGTCTCCGACGTGCACGTCTTGCAGAAGCTACACACCACGCGAGAGGGCGCCATGCAGATGGGCGTGGAGGCCGTCCGCTATGCCAAGACGTTCGTGGATGACGTGCAGTACTACACCGAGGACGCCGGACGCGCCGACCCCGAGTACCTCTATCGGGTGCTCGAGGCGGTGATCGATGCAGGGGCGACCGTCATCAACATCCCGGACACCACCGGGTACACGACACCGGAGGAATTCGGGGCGTTGATCCGGGGCATCACGAACAACGTGCCCAACGTCGACAAGGCCGTCATCTCCGTGCACTGTCACAACGACCTGGGTATGGCGACCGCCAACACGCTGGCCGGTGTCCGCAACGGGGCGCGCCAGGTCGAGGTCACCGTCAATGGGATCGGCGAGCGAGCGGGGAACGCTTCCCTGGAAGAGGTCGTTATGGCGTTGATGACGCGCCGGGACAGCTTCGGCATCGGCGTCGGCATCGACACCAAGCGGCTCTACCCGATCAGTCGCCTCGTCAGCAACCTCACCGGCATCCCGGTGCAGCCCAACAAGGCCATCATCGGCTCCAACGCGTTTGCTCATTCGTCGGGCATTCACCAGGATGGCGTGCTCAAAGAGCGCACCACCTACGAGATCATCAACCCACGGGACGTGGGCGTACCCGACTCCGAAATCATTCTTTCGGCACGATCGGGCCGGCACGGACTCCGTCATCGCCTGGAGGAGTTGGGCTACAAACTCGGCGACGAGAAGTTCGAGAAGGTCTACCACCGGTTCCTGGACGTGGCGGATAAGAAGAAGACGGTCGAAACGCGCGACCTGGAGGCCATCGTCGCCGACGAGGCCGAGATGTTCTTCGAGGAAACCTATCACCTCGACCACGTACAGGTCTCGTGCGGCGATCACAGCATACCCACGGCGACGGTCCAGATCACGGGCCCGGACGGCACGGTCTACTGCGACGCCGACCACGGCTCGGGCCCGGTGGATGCCGTCTACCGCGCCATCAATCGTGTCATCGGGGAGGCCAACGAGCTCACCGAGTTCTCCATCGAGGCCATCACCGAGGGTTTGGATGCGGTCGGGCGGGTGACGATCCGCATCCGCGCGCAGGAGCCCGTCAACGGGGAGGCGCGCACAATCTTCAGCGGCCACGGCGCCGATAACGACATCGTGGTCGCCTGCGCCAGGGCTTATATGTTTGCACTGAACCGGCTCATCGCCGCGCGGCGGGACGCGCAGCACGTGTAAGTGACATCAGGAACCTTCCGGGTTGCTGCGCAACGCCGTCTGCGGCGCGCAACCCGGATACCAAGCAAGGCTATCAGGTGGGAGGCGTGCGATGAAGACAAAGCGAGAACCAAGCACCGTCGATGCGGACACCGTCCTTACGACCGAGGGGGCCGAACGGGCGGCGAAGCACTGGGAGTCTTTTCCACAGCCTGCGGGCTGGTCGGCCAAGTGGGACTTCGAAGAGTTGGAGAAGCCCCCGCGCCTGAACGGTCCGAAGGAACAAACAGAGCGTCTCGATGACGAGGCATAGTTCAGAGGGAATGGGATATGGGACATACGCTAGCTGAGAAGATCATCGGAGAGCATGTCGCGGGCCAGGACGGGGGGCAGGACGTAAGCCCCGGCGACCTGGTCGAGGTCGCCGTCGACGTGGTGTTGGCCAACGACATCACGGCGCCGATTGCGCTGCGCGAGTTCGAGAAACTGGGGGTCGACCGGGTCTTCGATCCGGACAAGATCGTGATGGTTGCCGATCACTTCGCGCCCAACAAGGATATCAAGTCAGCCGAGCAGTGCGCAATGATGCGCCGGTTCGCCCATCAGCAGAACCTGCCCTATCACTACGACGTCGGCAAGATGGGCATCGAGCACGTGTTGCTGCCGGAAAAAGGCCTGGTTCTGCCGGGGGATCTCATCGTCGGCGCCGATTCGCACACGTGCACCTACGGCGCCCTCGGCGCTTTCGCCACCGGTATGGGATCCACGGACATCGCCGTGGCGATGGCAACCGGCCAGATCTGGATGCGCGTCCCCGAGACGATGCGCTTCGTCTATACGGGCGAGCTCCAACCCTGGGTCGGGGGCAAGGACCTGATCCTCTACACCATCGGCCAGATCGGCGTGAGCGGCGCGCTCTACCGGGCGATGGAGTTCACCGGGCCCGCGATCGACGCACTGTCGATGGCCGGTCGGTTCACGATGGCCAATATGGCCATCGAGGCCGGGGCCAAGGCGGGGCTCTTCATGGTGGACGATGCCACGACGAGCTACGTCGAGGGCCGGGCCAAGCGCGACTATCGCGTTCTGCGCACGGACGATGACGCCCGGTTCGCCGAGGTGATCGAGATCGACGTGTCGAAGATCCCACTCCAGGTCGCCTTCCCGCATCTTCCGGAGAACGCCCGACCCGTCTCCGACGCGGCCGACGTGAAGATCGACCAAGCCGTGATCGGCTCGTGTACCAACGGGCGGATGGAGGACCTGCGGGTTGCGGCCGATATCTTGCGTGGGCGGAGCGTCCATGCGGATGTGCGCTGCATCGTCATTCCCGGGACCCAGCAGGTCTACCTGGATGCGCTCCGCGAGGGCCTGATCGAGACCTTCATCGAGGCAGGCGCCGTGGTCAGCACGCCCACGTGTGGCCCGTGTCTGGGCGGCTATATGGGCATCCTTGCCGCGGGTGAGCGCGCGGTGAGCACGACCAACCGCAACTTCCGCGGCCGGATGGGACATACGGACAGCGAAGTCTACCTGAGCGGGCCCGCGGTCGCGGCAGCCTCTGCCGTCCTGGGACGCATTGCCGGTCCTGAGGAGGTGGTGGCATGACGCAGCAAGGCGTGGCCCTGCAGGGCAGGACCTTACACGGTAAGGCGTGGAAGTACGGCGACAACATCGACACCGACGTCATCATCCCGGCTCGCTATCTGAACATGTCGACGGCCGAGGAGCTGGCGCAGCATTGTATGGAGGATATCGACCCCACCTTCGTCGACGGCGTCGAGAGCGGCGACATCATCGTTGGGGGTGAGAACTTCGGGTGTGGGTCGTCGCGTGAGCACGCACCCCTCGCCATCAAGGGCTCGGGGATCTCCTGCGTGGTCGCCGAGAGCTTCGCCCGCATCTTCTATCGCAATGCGATCAACATCGGGCTGCCGATTCTCGTCTGCGCCGACGCCGCCCGTGACGCCAAGAAGGGCGACGAGATGAGCGTCAGCCTGGAGACCGGCCAGATCACGAATCTTACGTCCGGCAAGGTCTATCAGACCTCGCCGTTCCCGCCCTTCATCATGGGCATCATCGAGGCGGGAGGGTTGGTACCTTATACCAGGGCGAGGCTGCAGGGTTGATCAGGTGAGTTTCATCAGTCACTGCACGGGGATCAAGCGCGATGAATCCCCGTGCTACCAGGCTGCGCCCGATAAATCGGGCTTCTCAGGTCCACAGATGGAGTGCTGAGCCCCATTGATGGGGTGTTGCAGGTAGCCCGGCGACTTGATCGCCGGGTGGCGGATCGTACGAGGGTGTGATTATTACGAACCGCGGTTCCGCGAGTCTGAGCAAAGAGGGGGAGCACAATGGGAGAAGAGCGAGTCTGGCTATACGATACAACGCTGCGTGATGGCACGCAGGCGGAGGGGATCTCCCTGTCCGTCGAGGACAAGATAAAGATCACCCAACTGCTGGACGACCTGGGCGTCGACTACATTGAGGGCGGATGGCCCGGCTCCAACCCCAAGGACGTGGCCTACTTCGAGCGCGTCCGGGATCTGGACCTCAAACACGCGCGAATCACGGCCTTTGGCAGTACCTGTCGGGTGGGCAGCAAGCCGGAGGATGACGCCAATATCCAGGCGATGGTCGGCGCGGATACGCCAACCATCGCCCTGGTTGGGAAGAGCTGGATGCTTCACGTCAGCGACGTGCTGCGCACCACGCCGGAGGAGAACCTGCGCATCATCCGCGACAGCACCTCCTATCTCAAGGCAGTGCGGCAAAGAGGTCATCTACGATGCCGAGCACTTCTTCGACGGCTATAAGGCCGACCCCGCCTACGCGCTTGCCACGCTGGAGGCTGCCGCAGGCAGCGGGGCAGACTTGCTCTGTCTTTGCGATACCAACGGGGGAACAATGCCCTGGGAGGTCGAGACCATCGTCGGGGAGGTGCGACAAGCGTTGAGCGAGCGCTTCCCCGACATCGCATACGGCATCCACGCGCACAACGACGGCGGTGTAGCCGTGGCGAACACGCTTGCCGCGGTCCGCGCCGGAGCCAGTCAAGTGCAGGGCACAATGAACGGCTACGGCGAACGATGCGGCAACGCCGACCTCTGCACGATCATCCCGTCGCTGGAGCTCAAGATGCAGCTCAAGGCGCTGCCCGAGGGACAACTGGCGCAGTTGACGAGAACGGCCCGCGCCGTCACATCGGTGGCGAACCAGCCCCCCAACCGGCACGCACCTTACGTGGGACTGAGTGCATTTGCGCACAAGGGTGGGATCCACGTCGCCGCGATGCGACGGAACATCCTGAGCTACCAGCACGTCGACCCTGAACTGGTGGGTAACGGATCCCGCGTGGTGATCTCAGAGCTCTCCGGGCGCGGCAACCTGCTGAGCAAGGCCGACGAGATGGGGCTGGATACCAAGGAGCTCGAGGATCTCCCGGAGGTGCTGCAGCAGATCAAGGAGCTCGAATACCGGGGCTTCACGTTTGAGGGTGCCGACGCGTCCGTCGAGCTGATGCTCCTCCGGTCGCGCGATGGGTACAAGCCACCCTTCGAGCTGATCGACTTCATGGCCGTGGTCGAGCACCGGGAGGGCCGAGGCGTCTTTGCCGAGGCCACGGTAAAGATCAGGGTCAACAACCAGATCTACCATACTGCAGCCGAGGGAAACGGCCCCGTCAACGCGATGGATCAGGCCCTGCGCAAGGCGCTGGTTCCGGTCTACCCGCATCTGGCAGACTTCGAGCTCGCCGACTACAAGGTGCACATCCTCGACAGCGACGCGGGAACGGCGGCTACGACGCGGGTCCTGCTCGATATGCAGAACGGCTCGCGCCGGTGGAGTACCGTCGGCGCCTCCGCCAACATCATTGAGGCCTCCTGGACAGCCCTGGCAGACGGGATAGAGTACGGGTTGACCGTAACCTAAGCCAAGCAGGACGACAAAGGATTGCAGACATGATGGAGCTGGCCATTGCAGACGACTGGCGGGCAGCCTATCCCGGGGCCTGCATCGGGGTTCTCACGATGCACGGTGTGGCGAATCCCGACGCGTGTACGGATCTCGATGCCCAGAAGGCAGCGCTGGAGGATCGCCTCCGGCAGCGCTACGGCGGGCTGGACCGCGCCGGGATCAAAGCCCTGCCCGTGATCGAGGCCTACACCGCCTATTACAAGAGGTTCAAGAAAACGTACCACGTACAGCAGCAGTTGGAGTCGGTGGTCCTGAAGGGGCGCCCGATTGCCAGCACGGCTCCCCTGGTCGAGGCCATGTTTATGGCGGAGTTGGAGCATCTCCTCCTCACGGCAGGCCACGATCTGGATATCGTGGAGCCGCCGGTCACGATCCACGTGGCGGACGGGAGCGAATCCTACACCGGGATCAGGGGCGATCTGCAGACACTCAAGCCGCAGGACATGTATATCGCCGACACTATCGGGGTGCTTTCGAGCATCATCTATGGGCCGGACCAGCGGACAAGGATACGACCCGAGACCCGCAGCGTCCTCTTTACGGTCTATGCGCCCGCAGGCATCGGCGAGCCGGCAGTCGAGGAGCATCTCGGGAGCTTGCGCGACTACGTGCGTCTCGTCTCACCCGAGGCTGAGGTGGGGAGAATGAAGGTGTATGCTTAGCAACAGCTTCTCGTAGAGACGTGCCGGCGGCACGTCTTCGGACGCGGGGCAGCAACCGATGTGGAGGCGTGCACGACGAAGACCATGCCGGCGTCCAAGGGAGCTTGCACGCCAGAAGACGGGGCGCCGCCCCGTCTCTACCAAGGGCAATGCCGAAAAACATACGCACGCCCTTCGCAAGGTTCAGACAAAACTAAGGAGATCCAATGAAAGCTCAGATCGTCACGCTGCCCGGCGATGGCATCGGCGTCGAGGTCGTCGCCGAGGGCGTCAAGATGCTCAGGGCCGTCGCGAAAGCCTACAGCCACGACTTCTCATTCCAGCAGTGCCCCATCGGAGGCGGCGCCATCGACACGACCGGCAGCCCTCTCCCCGATTCGACGCTTACGGCCTGCCGCTCAGCGGACGCGGTTCTGCTCGGCGCCGTGGGTGGCCCCAAATGGTCGGACCCCACGGCCAAGGTCCGCCCAGAGCAGGGGCTCTTGGGGTTGCGCAAGGGGCTGAGCCTCTATGCCAACCTGCGCCCGGTGCAGATCTTCCCGATGCTGAGGGACGCCTCCCCGCTCCGCCCGGAGCGTCTCGAGGGTGTGGACCTGCTCGTCGTGCGAGAGCTGACCGGTGGCATCTACTTCGGCGCCCGGCAGGAAGCGACCGCCGAGGTGCCGACAGCCTTTGATACGATGATCTACGGAGCGGACGAGGTGCGGCGGATCGCGCATAAGGCCTTCCAGTTGGCGCGCGTGCGACGCAGCAAGCTAACCTCGGTCGACAAGGCCAACGTTCTCGCGGTCTCTCGACTCTGGCGACAGGTCGTCGTTGAGGTCAGCCGTGACTACCCGGACGTGACCCTGGAGCATATGCTGGTGGATTCGGCCGCCATGCACCTGATGCGCCGGCCCTCGGATTTCGACGTGATCGTCACCGGAAATATGTTCGGAGACATCCTCACCGATGAGGCCTCGATGTTGGCAGGCTCGATGGGCATGCTCGCGTCGGCCTCGCTGGGCGACGGCACCAATGGCGTCTACGAGCCGATTCATGGCAGCGCCCCGGATATTGCAGGCAAGGGCATCGCCAACCCGCTGGCCACAATCCTGAGCGTGGCGCTGCTGCTGCGCTATTCCCTGGGACTGGAGACCGAGGCGCAGGCCGTGGAGTCGGCCGTCGTCGCCGTGCTGGAGGCGGGCTACCGGACACCGGACATCGCAAGTCCCGGCGTCACACCCATCAGTACGGTCCAGATGGGCGATCAGGCCGTGGCGGCGCTCAAGTAACCAAATCCCCACGGGACAATCAGCAAGTGTCAAATGAGTGGAGGCATCATGCGAAGTGATCTAGTCAAGAAGGGGTTCGAACGAGCCCCCCACAGGAGTCTGTTCTACGCCAACGGGCTGACGTCCGAGGAGCTGGACCGGCCCATCATCGGCATCGCCAATTCGTTCAATGAGATCGTGCCCGGCCACATCCACCTCAACCAGATCGCCCAGGCGGTCAAGGCGGGCGTCCGCATAGCGGGGGGCACGCCATTGGAATTCAACGTCATCGGTATCTGCGATGGCATCGCAATGGGCCACGGGGGTATGAACTTCTCGCTGCCCAGCCGCGAGCTCGTGGCCGACTCGGTCGAGTCGATGGCCATCGGCCACGCCTTCGATGGCATCGTCTTCATCCCCAACTGCGACAAGATCGTGCCGGGGATGCTGATGGCCGCAGGGCGCGTGAACGTGCCGTCGGTCTTTGTCAGCGGTGGGCCGATGATGGCCGGTCGGTACGAAGGCGATGACATCGACCTGAATACCGTCTTTGAGGCTGTCGGGCGCTTCCAGGCCGGCAAGATCAGCGAGGATGAGGTCAGGGATCTGGAGTTCGCGGCCTGCCCGGGCTGCGGGTCCTGCTCGGGTCTGTTTACAGCCAATACGATGAACTGCCTCACCGAGGCACTGGGCATGGGACTGCCGGGCAACGGCACCATCCCGGCTGTGACGGCCGCGCGCATCCGCCTGGCAAAGATGGCCGGGATGCGAATCCTCAGCCTGGTCAAGGATAACGTCCGCCCGCGTGACATCATGACGCTGGCCGCCTTTGAGAATGCCATCACCACCGACATGGCGATCGGTGGGTCGACCAATACCGTACTCCATCTGCCCGCGGTGGCCCACGACGCAGGTATCGAACTTCCGCTCGATCTCTATAACGAGATCAGCGACCGGACTCCCTACCTCGTCAAGCTCCGGCCCGCAGGCCCCCACCACATGCAGGATCTCGACGAAGCCGGGGGCATCCCTGCCGTGATGGGAGAGCTTCTGGAAAAGGGGCTGATTCACGGTGACCTTCCGACGGTGACCGGCAAGACGGTCGCGGAGAACGCCCGCCCTGTCTTCCGATCCGCGAATGTCATCCGCCCCCTGGACGATCCCTACAGCGCAAATGGTGGATTGGCCATCCTGAGAGGCAACGTGGCACCCGACGGAGCCGTCGTGAAGGCAGGCGCCGTCGCCCCGCAGATGATGCACCACAGCGGTCCGGCTCGGGTCTTCGATGGCGAGGAAGCGGCGCTTGCCGCGATCCTCGCCGGCGAGATCAAGTCCGGCGACATCGTCGTCATCCGCTACGAAGGGCCGCGCGGTGGGCCCGGGATGCGCGAGATGCTGATGCCGACGTCGGTCATCGCCGGTATGGGACTGGACCACGATGTCGCGCTCATCACCGACGGTCGATTCTCCGGTGCGACCCGCGGCGCGGCCGTCGGGCACGTCTCCCCTGAAGCGGCCAGCGGCGGACCTATCGGACTTGTCGAGGAGGGCGATCTGATCGAGATCGACATCCCGAAGCGCAGCATCACGCTCCACGTGAGCGACGAGGACCTGGCGAAGCGCCGCGCGCGGTGGTCGCCGCCGGAACCACGGGTCAAGACAGGCTATCTCTCACGCTACCTGGCCCACGTCACGTCCGCCAGCGAGGGCGCGGTTCTGAAGTAGATCCGGAAGACCTTTGGGGTTACGGCCTCGAGCAGACTCGGGCTTGAGACCCGAGCAGATTCGGGCTTGACCCCAAAGGTCTCAACCTAACCGAGAAGGAGAAGTATTATGCCCCTTGATGCCACGGACTTCATCTGGATGGACGGCATCCTGGTGCCCTGGGACCAGGCCAATGTGCATATCTCTGTTCACGCGCTTCATTACGGATCGAGTGTCTTTGAGGGCATCCGCGCGTATGACGTGAAGGGCGCGCCCGCGATATTCTGCCTGGAAGCGCACGTCCGGCGTCTCTTCGACTCGTGCAAAGTCTATCGCATGGACGTGGGCTACACGCCGGAGGCCGTAGCCCAGGCGTGCGTGGACACCGTCAAGGCCAACAAGCTGACATCGGCCTACGTGCGTCCGCTCGTCTATCGAGGATCCGGCACGATCGGCGTCGACCCGCGTCCCTGCCCGGTCCACGTGGCCGTGATGACCATCTACATGGGGCGCTACCTGGGGCCAGAGGCGATCGAGCAAGGGATAGATGCCTGCGTGAGCTCGTGGGGGCGGATGGCGCACAACACCTTCCCCGCCAACGCCAAGATCGGTGGGCAATATATCAACTCGCAGTTGATCAAGATGGAGGCCGTCGAAAACGGCTATGCCGAAGGCATCGCGATGGACGCCAATGGCTTCGTGAGCGAGGGCAGCGGCGAGAACATCTTCGTGATCCGCGACGGCGTCATCCTCACGCCTCCGCTCGCCTCAAGCATCTTGAGGGGCATCACACGCCAGTGCGTGATGACGCTTGCGGACGATCTGGGCTACCCTGTGAGGGAGGAGTTCATCACCAGGGAGATGCTCTATATGGCGGATGAGGCCTTCTTCAGCGGCACAGCGGCGGAGGTCACACCGATCCGCTCCATCGATCGCATCACGGTGGGCGAAGGGCACCGCGGTCCCATCACCGAGGCCGTGCAAACCGCCTTCTTTGACATTCTGTCGGGCAAGGCAGATGACCGGTACGGGTGGTTAACGCCGGTCGAGTAGGTGGTTAGGTAGCTTCTGCAGTGCCGGGGACTTTCTGCAGTCCCCGGCACTTGAGGCGCAGAACCCGCGGCGGCGGGGTCTCCGTCTCAGGTGCCAGGCACCCATAGCGCTCTCAGCGTCTACGGCAGCCTATTCAGCAGGCCGATGGATCCCGCACCAAGGTACGCAATCAGGACAAACTTCACGATCTTGCCGGCCCACACCACCAGCATGTAGGTCGACACGCGCATGTGCGACATCCCGGCGATGATTCCTGCGACGTCGAAGAAGGGGTTGGGGATCGCCGCCAGGACGAAGAGCGCCACGAGCCCATATCGTTCCATCCAGCGGCTGAACCGGTCGTACATCGCCTGGTTCTCTACGATGGCCTTTCCCCCGATGCCGGCAAGATAGCCGGTAAGCTCCCCGATGGTGGCCCCGGCGGCAGAAATAACGCCGACGAGCACCGGGTTGTAGATCCCCCCGCCGAGAAACGCGGTCAGGAAGGTCGGCACGGGAAGGATGATCGTGGCATTGCCGATGATGCTGATCAGGAAGAGCCCGAGATAGCCGTAGCTGGTGACGCTGCGCAGCCGGTTGCGGAAGGAATAGACGACGACTGTGATCGCCAGGGCGAGAATCAGCCCCCCAAATTGTAGCAGGCGTTGCCGTCGCCGGCTCTGCTTCGACTCGGTCTCCACATCCGGCGGAGACTCTGCATTCGGTGCATCATCGACCATAGCGATCCTCCACTACCCAGTGAGCACGAGTGTCGGCGTAGGTGTGACCACCAACAACGCCGACGCTATGCATCGTGATTTTACTTGAGCCGCCGCAAACTTCCAGCGTGAGAAGTGCTATAATGGGAAGAGCATTGAGCACTAGCAGACTGCAGGTGGACAGACGCGGAGTGTAGGTATGCCGGTTGTCACCCTCTCACGCGAAATGGGTAGTCTGGGCACCGCCATCGCCCGCCAGGTAGCCGAAGCACTCGGTTATCGGATGGTGTGGCGTGAGGTGATCAACGAGGCCGCTGCCCGGTCAGGCGCGCCTGAGATGGCGCTGGATGCCCTCGATGACCTCGGGCTCCTTGAGGTGCGGCCCACCCTGCAACAGCGTCGGGCGTATCACCAGAGTGTCCGGCAGGTCTTGGCCGAGCTGGCAAGCGCGGGTGACGTCGTCATCGTGGGACGCGCAGGCCAGGTCGTCCTGCGCGATCAGCCTCACGTCCTACACACAAGAATCATCGCCCCCGTGGAGCTTCGCATCGAGCGGACCGCTGCCCTCCAACACGTCTCCGCCGCGGCGGCCAGAGCGCAGGTGCAGAACAGTGACCGCACCAGGTATAACTACGTGCGCCAGGCCTACAAGATCGACTGGGACGACCCGGAGCTCTATGACCTCGTGATCAACACACGTCGCCTGACGGTCGCGATGGCAGCCGACCTGATTATCCAAACGCTGGCTCAACTCGAGGCCCATAGCTAGGAAAGGAACCCTCTTGAACGACGCCCCCACCCCCACCTTCGCACATCCATCGGAGAAGGAATTCGCCAGGATTTTGGATTACTATGGGATTGAGTGGAAGTACGAGCCACGC
This sequence comes from uncultured Chloroflexia bacterium, assembly GCA_963751345.1. Lineage (GTDB taxonomy): Bacteria > Chloroflexota > Anaerolineae > B4-G1 > SLSP01 > PWVB01. Next base: position 362,656 of record CAVVUS010000011.1, on the reverse strand, counting down.
ACCTTCGTCCTGGAGAAGGACGAGCACGGCAACGTACTGGAGGCCTTCTCACCCGACTTCTACCTTCCGCAGCAGGATCTCTATGTCGAGTTGACGACCCTGCGTCCGAAGCTTATCAGGATCAAGAACCACAAGATCGAGCGCCTGCGAGAGCTCTACCCGGACATCAACATCAAGCTGTTCAAGCGACGCAATGTCCGGGACATGATGATCAAGTACGGGATTGACGAGCAAGCCAGGGAGATCCTGGGGGGAGAGGCCCAATGAGCGACCCGACAACCGGCGGTTGGTATCCTCCCGAAGCCTACGGAGTTCTCACCGACGGGATCCGCGAGGTCCTCATTCCGGCGGACAAGCTTCAGCAGCGCGTGCGCGAGATCGGAGACGCCATCTCGAGGGACTATGCGGGGAGGGACCCGATTCTGGTCGGCGTGCTGAAGGGGGTGGTGCCTTTCATCGCAGACCTGCTGCGGGCGATCACGATTCCGGTAGAGATCGATTTCATGGCGGTCGCCAGCTACAGTTCAGAGGCTCGCAACCAGGGCATGGTGCGCCTCGAGAAAGACCTCAGCCTATCGATCACGGGGCGTCACGTGCTCTTCGTGGAGGATATCATCGACACGGGCCTGACGCTCAACTACCTGCTGCGCAACCTGCGCGCACGCGACCCTGCAAGCCTGAACGTCTGCGTGTTGCTGGACAAGTCCCGCAGGCGCTTGATCGATATCCCCATCGCCTATAAAGGGTTCGACCTGCCCGATCGTCTCGTCGTCGGCTACGGGCTCGACTTCCGGGAACGGTACCGCAACCTGCCCTTCATCGGGCTGCTCAAGCCCGAGGTCTTCCAGAACGACGTCGAGGCGTGAGCGTACCGCCGGACGCAAAAAGGCGCACAAGCGGACGATGCCGTTGTGCGCCTCTGTACGCAAAAAAGAAGGGGTCCCAAGTAACCTTTTGTGTTCCCTATCGCTCTTTCGGTTTGCCTTCGCTTCCTATCCTGGCTCGTTAGTTTCTACTCGCCCTGATAGAATCCGGCATACCTACTTGACTTCTCTCCGCTCCACTTCGCTGACTTCGCTTTGTCTGTCATCCTGTCAGGGATGATGACATCTCTGCTAATCATTGAAGCTTCATCGCTTTGAGATAACCTTGACTCTGACACTTCCTGACAGTCCCAAAACTGTTTCACAGTTTCCACGGGACTCTGCCCATCCACTGCACCGGTCAAGGTTCTGATAGGGTGTCATCCAATTACTCGGGACTCCCTTACTCCTTGGCTCTCCGTCCGGCTTCCCGGACTTCCTTCCTTAGAGTATTTACATTATACCAAGCCTGTGGAAGTTGTCAATAGGCAATTCGAAATTTAGTAGCCAATTGTATGTTTTAACACCTCTGTTCTCACCACCGGATGCAGTAGATGCAGTTGACAGACAGGGCAAAAGCCTTACAGTAGGCAGGCGCTCGAACATACGTTCAATCAACGAGGTATGCAGGTGAACATCCCCCTAAGACATTACTGGGACCTACTCGCCAAGCACATAAGACCGCAGAGGGGTCGGTTTGCGATCCTCACGGTCCTGCTGCTGAGCAGCATCGGACTGCAGATCTTCAATCCCCAGATCATGCGGCGCTTCATCGATGCGACGCAGTCCTCAGCCAACGGCAAGATCCTCATCGCAACCGCGATCACGTACATCGGGCTGGCGATCCTTCAGCAGTTCGTCACCGTCGGAGCCTCCTATTTTGGCGAGAACGTGGCGTGGACGGCGACGAACGCCCTCCGCGCAGAGCTTGCCCGCCACTGCATCAACCTGGACATGAGTTTCCACGGTGAGACCAGTCCCGGCGAGCTCATCGAGCGCATCGACGGGGACGTCGCCGAGCTGTCGAACTTCTTCTCGCAGCTTGTCATACGGGTGATCGGCAATCTGTTCCTGCTCGCGGGCATCGTCGTGGCGCTCTTTCTGGAGGACTGGCGTCTGGGAAGCGCGATCCTTGTCTTTGCCATCGTGGCGCTCCTGGCGCTCAACGCCGTGCGCGGGCTCGCCGTTCCGCATCAGAAGGCGTTTCGCCAGGCCACAGCCGATCTGTTCGGGTATCTCGAGGAACGTCTTGCCGGCACCGAGGACATACGGTCGTCCGGTGCCGTCGATTTCGTCCTGCGCGGGCTCTACAAGCTTCAGTATCTGGGACTTACCCATTGGCGAAAGCGAGAGCGGAAGTTCATGATCGTCCGCACGGTTGGGGGAGTTCTGATGACGACCGGCAACGCCATGGCCATCATTGGCGGCTTCTATCTGTTCCGGGCCAACCTCATCACCATCGGTACGGTCGTACCTGATCGTGTACTACGTGAACTTGCTGGGCCGGCCCATTCGAGAGCTGACCCAACAGGCCGAGAACCTGCAGAATGCCGGCGCCGCCACGGAGCGTCTGTCGGACCTCAGCAGGGTGCGCAGCAAGCTGCAGGACGGGCCCGGCGCTCAGATTTCGTCGGGGCCGTTGGCCCTGCAGTTTGATCACGTCTCCTTCTCCTACATCGAGGAGGAACCGGTGCTGAAGGATGTCGATATCGAACTCGCGCCGGGCCAGGTGCTGGGCCTCCTGGGCAGGACGGGCAGCGGGAAGACCACACTGGCCCGGCTCGTCTTCCGGCTTTTCGACCCGAAGGTCGGAGCGATCCGCCTGGGCGGCGTCGACATCCGGGAGCCCCACCTGCGACACCTCCGTACACGCGTGGCGCTGGTCACTCAGGATGTGCAGCTCTTCCAGGCGACCGTCCGCGAGAACCTGACCTTCTTCGACGACACGATCTCCGACGAGCAGCTCCGGGAGGTCATCGAGGCACTGGATCTCTCGGACTGGTACGGGTCGCTTCCTGAGGGCCTCGACACACGATTGGAAACGGGAGGCCGGGGTCTTTCTGCCGGCGAAGCCCAACTGCTCGCCTTCACCCGTGTTTTCCTGCGCGACCCCGGGCTTGTCATCCTGGACGAAGCGTCCTCCAGACTGGATCCCGCGACCGAGCAGCTTATCGAGCGCGCGGTGGACAAACTGCTGCAGGACCGCTCAGCCGTCGTCATTGCCCATCGCCTGGGCACAGTCCACCGGGCCGATGACATCATGATTCTCCAGGACGGTCAGATCATGGAATACGGCAACCGGGTAGCCCTGGCGTCCGACCCCGGCTCGCGCTTCGCGGGTCTGTTGCAGACAGGGCTCGAGGAGATGCTGGCGTGAGTTGTGGAGGTATTCGATGACCGGTGCGTTGGAGATGAAAGAAGAGGTGAATGCGCTGCCTCCCTGGCGCGTCATCCTCGATATGGTCCGCTTCCGGTGGAAGCTCTGGTTGGCCAACCTCGGAGCGATGCTCGTGCTCACCGCTTTCTGGCAGATCCCCGGCTACATTATGAAAGCGTTTTTCGACCTGCTGTCGAACCAGGCTGCCGTTCACTGGGACGTGTGGGCTCTGGTCGCCTTTCTCTTCGCCTGCCAGGCGGGCAGCATCCTCGGTATCTACGGGCTCGTCAGCACCAACGTGCCCTTCTTCGTCCACACCATGACCTTGCTGCGCAAGAACCTGCTGAGGCACATCCTGCGGCGTCCGGGCGCATCTGCTCTCCCGGATTCGCCCGGCGAGGCGATCAGCCGCTTCCGCGGCGACGTCTTCGAAATATCGCTCTTTGCGCTATGGATCAACGACACGCTCGGCATGGTCGCGTTTGGCGTCGTGGGGCTCATCACGCTGTTCACCATCAACGCAAGGATCGCTTCGGTCGCGATCCTGCCGCTGGTCGTCGTGGGCGTGATCGCCAACAGCGCCACCAAGCGCATCGAGCAATATCGCCGGGCAAGCCGCAAGGCATCCGGGATCGTCACGGGGTTCATCGGCGAGTTCTTCGGCGCCGTGCAGGCCGTCAAAGTCGCCACGGCCGAGGACAGCGTTCTCAAGCACTTCGACAAGATCAATGACGAACGGCGGAAGGTTGCGATCAAGGACCGGCTCTTCCAGACGCTGCTGAGCTCGCTGTTCCGCAATGCCGTCGACCTCGGGACAGGCGTGATCCTGATCCTGGCCGGGCGCGCCATGACGGATGGCACATTCACCGTCGGCGACTTCTCGCTCTTTGTCTTTATGCTCAGCGGCATCAGCGAGTTGACGACCTTCTCCGGGCTGCTCGTGGCCCGCTACAAGCAGATCGGCGTCTCCGTCGAACGGATGAGCCGCCTGATGGAGGGCGCCCCACCCGAGGCACTCACCGAATTTGGCCCTGTCTATATGGACGGGAATTTCCCCGCCATCGCCTACCCGGAGAGGTCCGGTGCAGATCGCCTTCGGTCGCTGGAGGTCCAAGCGCTAAGCTACCGGTATCCGGGAAGCGATCATGGGATCGAGGACATCAGTCTGACGCTGCAACCCGGGAAGCTTACCGTCGTCACGGGCCGCATCGGCGCCGGCAAGACCACGCTGCTTCGCGTGTTGCTGGGCCTGCTGCCCCGCGACAGCGGTGAGATCCGCTGGAACGGTGTCCCGGTCGAGGATGCCGGGAACTGGTTCACGCCGCCACGTTGCGCCTACACAGCACAGGTTCCGCGGCTCTTCAGCGACTCATTACGTGACAACATCCTGATGGGTATGGATAAGAGGGAAGAAGACATCTGGACGGCGATTCGGATGGCAGTGATGGAGTACGACGTCGGCGAGTTCGACGAGGGGCTCGAGACCAAGGTTGGCCCCAAGGGCGTCAAACTGTCGGGAGGCCAAATCCAGAGAACGGCGGCGGCGCGAATGTTCGTCCGCGATCCCGAGCTGCTGGTATTCGACGATCTGTCGAGTGCCCTGGATGTCGAGACCGAGCGAATCCTCTGGGAGCGCGTCTTCGAACGGCCCGACGTGACCTGTCTGGCTGTCTCTCATCGCCGCGTGGCACTGCGCCGCGCCGATCACATCATCGTGCTCAAGGACGGTCGCGTCGAGGCCGAGGGCACCCTCGACGATCTACTGGAGACCTGCGAGGAGATGCAGCGTCTCTGGCATGGGGAGCTGGCGGGTGCGAGCCCAACGTCTGAGACGCCGGCGGCGGAAACATCGGTGCGCGTCGCAAAGTCGCTCCGGTAATTGTGTTCGACCGCCTGAGACCTTCCGTCCTTGCGTATCACTTCTTTCCGAGTATCCTGGCGATGCTTTGACGAGGGGCGACAATACCGAACGCAAGAGGATCTGTCTTTCGGCGAAACCGGCTGCCGGTCACGATCAAGGATGTCGATGGGGGCACCCGATTCGCTGCGTTCGGCATCGTGTGGATGACGGAGTGAATGAAAATGCTGGGGGGCCAGCGACAGCCGCAGCGGTGCCAAGGGGTGCGGAACAGAGCCCGAAGCCGCCGCGCGCCGCACGGCCTGGAGGGTGGTCACAAGAATGATTGGAGGATTGGCGGTCCTGTTGCTCTTCCAACTTGCGGGTGAGGCCATCTCATCCGCCTTCGCGCTGCCCGTGCCGGGGCCCGTCATCGGCATGCTCCTGCTCTTCCTCGCGCTGCTGGCCCGGGGCCAGGCGCCCAAGACAGTGGACGCCGCCAGCGAGGGGCTCCTGAAGCACCTCTCATTGTTCTTCATCCCGGCAGGGTCCGGGATCATCGCCTACCTCGCGCTGATCCGGAGGGAGTGGCTACCCATCGCCGTGTCGCTCGCCGGCAGCACGATCATCACAATCGCGGTTACGGCGCTGACCATGCGTTACCTGGTGGGGCGACGTGGCCCTCCGGAACTCTCCCTCCCCTGACGAGGGAGGGCGAGAGGGGGAAGGCCGCGTTGAGTAGGCTCCTCGATCTCTGGGCTACCTTCGCACAGAGCCCCCTATTGTGGCTCACGGCGACGCTGGTGATCTACCAGGGCGCCCAGTGGCTCGCCGATCGTACGGGGCACGCCTGGCTGAACCCTGTGCTCACCTCCATCGCCGCGGTCTCGGCACTGCTGCTGGCAACCGGCACGTCCTACGACACCTACTTCGAGGGAGCAAAGTTCATCCACTTCCTGCTAGGCCCCGCAACCGTTGCGCTGGCGGTGCCGCTCTATCACCGGGTCAGCAAACTGCAGCATCTCCTCGGTCCGATCGGTGTCGCGCTGCTCGTGGGATCGCTCACCGCGATCTTCTCCGCCGTCGGCCTTGGAAAGCTGCTCGGTGCCTCGACGCCGACGCTGCTCTCGCTTGCACCGAAGTCGGTGACGACGGCCATCGCGATGGGCGTTTCCGAAAAGCTGGGGGGATTGCCCCCGCTGACGGCTGTCCTGGTCATCCTCACGGGGATCATCGGCGCCGTCACCAGCAAGTACATTCTCGACCTGCTGCACATTCGACGACCACAGTATCCGGGGCTTCGCCATCGGACTGGCCTCGCATGGCATCGGTACCGCGCGGGCCTTCCAGATGGATGAGGAAGCCGGGGCGTTCTCAGGACTGGGGATGGGGCTCAACGGCATTCTCACGGCCGTGCTTGTCCCAATCCTGGCCGCGCTCTTCGGGAGGTGGCTCTAGCCATGACCTTCCAGATCGGGCTGCTCCTCATCATCATCCTCGCCGCCGTAGTGGCGTTCTCGCTCGACCAGTTTCGCGCCGACATCATTGCGATAGGAATCCTGCTCTCACTCAGCCTGACGGGCCTGATACCCGCCGAACGCCACTTTCGCAGGCTTCGGCAGCGATACAGCCGTTATGATCTTCGGGCTCCTCGTACTTACCGCAGCCGTGACGCGCACCGGTGTCATAGATCAGGTGGGCCGGCGGATCCTGAGGCTCGTGGGCAACAAGCCGAGCCGCCTCCTGCCGGCGGTCATGGTCATCGTGACGGCGCTGAGCAGCTTTGTCAGCAACACGGCCACGGCGGCCCTCTTCCTCCCCGTGGTCCTCGACTTGAGCCGCCGCACCAAGACACCGCGCGCCCAACTGCTCATGCCGATGGCATTCTCAACCATCCTGGCCAGCTCCATCACGCTCGTCGCGTCCTCCACGAACGTCCTGATCAGCGGCCTGATGGTGGACTACGGTCTGGCCCCTCTGGGCATGTTCGAGCTTGCCGGCGTAGGGCTGCCGATCGCCGCCGCCGGACTCCTCTACATGCACTTGATCGGCAATCGTTTGATTCCCATCCGGGACAGCGAAGTCGACACGACGGTCTTCGACATCCGCCCCTATCTTGCCGAAGTGATCGTCCTGCCGGGTTCGCCGCTCATCGGCAAGACGTTGAGCGAGTCCTCGCTGGGACGTGACCTCGACCTGACGGTCGTCAGGGTCATCCGGAATGAGAACCGGTATCTGGTGCCCAGGCCACAGCTCGAGTTCAAGGCAGGCGATGAACTCCTGGTCAAAGGCGAGCGCGGCAGAGTCCTTGACATCAAGGACATGGCCGGGCTCGCCTTCAAAGCCGAAGTAAAGCTGTCGGATCCACGACTGCAGGGCGAAGAGCTGCAACTCGCTGAGATCGTCCTGTTACCCGGTTCATCTCTAGCCGGGCGTACGCTCAAGACGCTCCAGTTCCGCCAGCGGTTCGGCCTCCAGGTGCTGGGGATGAACCGTCGCGGCAGAGATGTGTTCAGCAAGCTGAGCCAGATACGGCTGCGCGCCGGCGACGAACTGCTGGTACAGGGGCCCCGCACCAACATCGCAACACTCGATCCCGAACACTTTTACACGATCGGCATGGTCCAGCGAACGCGCCCCAACCACCAGCGGGCCCCGATCTCAATCGCCATCTTTCTCGGGGTGCTGCTGTTGGCCTCACTTAGGATCGTGAGCCTGCCCATCGCGGTCACGCTCGGCACGCTAGCCGTCTTTCTGACCCGGTGCATCACCCCCGATGAGGCCTATCACGAAGTCGCGTGGCAGGTGCTGATCGTGATCGGATGCATGTTGGCTCTGGGCACCGCGATGGAGTACACGGGGACCGCCCAGTTCCTCGCCACGCAGGTGGTCAGCCTCCTGGGGGTCACCCATCCGATCGTCCTGCTGACGCTCTTCTTCGCCATCACGATGCTGCTGACCCAACCGATGTCGAACCAGGCGGCCGCCGTATTGGTGCTCCCCATTGCCGTGCAGAGCGCGCTTCGTCTTGGCCTGAACCCGCGTACCTTTGCCGTCATGATCGCCCTCAGCGCGAGCTGCTCCTTCATCACCCCCCTGGAGCCTGCCTGTCTGATCGTCTATGGCCCGGGTCACTACAAGTTCTTCGACTTCACCAAGGTCGGCCTGCTCCTCACCGCCATCGTCTACATCGTCAGCATCCTGCTGGTGCCCATCATCTGGCCACTCACACCGTAGAGGAGCGATGCGTATGGACTTAGCTTGCGCTGATGCCCGACGTGCAGGCCTACCTGCGCCAGGGCGCTCTGCCAGGGGTCCCCCACTGGGATCCTGCCTCGCCCTTCGTCGTCACACCCTTGGCCCAAGGTGAGTACAATCTTAACTACCTGGTACATCAGAGCGACAGGCGATGGGTCCTGCGGGTGAATATCGGGTCGCAGATTCAGAGAGACGACCAGATCGCCTACGAATACAAGGCCCTCTGCTTGCTCAAGGGCACCGGGGTGACGCCCCTGCCCTATGACGTGGACGACAGTCGTGAGGTGCTTGCTTACGGCGCATTGGCCATGTCATACCTGCCGGGAGAGAGCCTCGACTACGAGCGGGACCTCGATGACGTCGCACATCTCTTCGCCCGAATCCACTCCGTCGACGTCCCCGAAGACCATTCGCTGATTGTGGAGACGCGACCTCTCACCATGACCTATGAGGAATGCAGCCGCCTGCTGCCCGTCTATCTGGAATCGGACCTTGCGGATCCCGACCTGCGGGATTACCTGACCGACGTCCTCGCCTGGGCCGCGGAAGCGCGCCATAGGGAGGCGTATTTCGTCGAGGACCGCTGGCCCGCTATCATCAATACCGAGGTCAACTCGGGGAACTTCATCGCGAACCGTGAGGAAGGCAGGCTCTACCTGGTCGATTGGGAGAAGCCCCTCTATGGGGATCCCTCCCAGGACCTGTCGCATTTCTGTGCCCCTATGACGACCCTATGGAAGAGCGAGTACCGAATGCCGGACGCGGAGAAGGCACGGTTCATCGACGTCTACCGGGACGCCATCACCGACCCGCATCTTCGCGATACCATCGTCGAGCGGATCCGGCTGCGGGACCCCTTCAACTACCTGCAGGGGCATCTCCTGGTCGGCGATGGCGTGGGTAGCTTACCAGACGGGAGACCACGCGGTGCGCAATGCAGATACCTTCCGCAAGGTCACTTCATACCTGGACCTGGCATTCCAAAGAGGGATGTTCGACCCTTACCTTGGGAAAGACATCGTGAGACAGCACCTCATCATCTATGCCAAGCGCCCGCTGCCGAATCACGCCAAGACCCGCCTTGGCGCCAGTATCGGGTGTGAGCAGGCGGCCGGCGTCTATGCGCGGCTCATGTACAAACTGCTGAACGAGGTCGCCATCGCCGACGATGCCCGACACCGCCGTGGAATTGGCCGTGGCAACGCCCGACGACTGCGCCTACTTCGAGAGCGCCTTCCCCGAGTTCCTCGTTCGGCCCCAGGCGCCCGGCGACCTGGGCACCCGGATGGCCGTCTCCTTCGAGCGGGCCTTTGAGGAAGGCGCAGACACGGTGGTGCTGGTGGGCAGCGATATCCCCGGCCTTACGGTTGCCATCATCCGGAACGCCTTTGGCGTACTTCGGACGGCACCCGTGGACGGTGTCATCCCGGGCGTCATCGGGCCGGCAGCAGACGGTGGCTACTACCTCATCGGCATGCAGGCGCCGGGGGCACCCCTTTTTGACGAGATCGCCTGGAGCACGTCTGAGGTGCTGACGCAGACCGAGACGTCGGCGCAGGCGCACCACATCTCCCTCGTGCGATTGCCCGAATTGACGGACATGGATGTCGTCGAGGACTACGGGGTGTGGGTCCGGACGCTGGGACAACCTTACGACCACCGGTGACCTACGGGGCGGACGGCAACCCGGCGGGTCGTCTCTACGACGGCCTGCGGCGTCAGGATGGGACGTAAGATCCGCCGGGATCAGCACGTCCATGCGATAACAGCGAGAGGAGTCCCTGTGGGCAGCGACACCCGACGGCTTCGGCGTATCCCTGACGTGCCGGCGACTGTCCTTGTCTCCGTCATCATCCCGACGCTCAACGAAGCGCTGAACATCCGATCGTGTGTTGAGGCAGCACGGCGCACCTACCTCTCCAGCGAAGTCGAGATCATCGTCGCCGATGGTGGCAGCACGGATCGGACCGTCGAGCGCGTGCCAGAAGGGGCACAAGCCATCAACGCGCCACGGGGACGTGCGGTTCAGATGAACCGCGGCGCGGATGCAGCCCGAGGCGACATCCTCGTTTTCTGCCATGCCGATTCCAGGCTTCCGGCCGGGTGGCGAGACGCCGTCATCGACACCCTCGCGCGACCCGGGGTCAGTGGCGGCGCATTTCAGGTCCGATACGAACCACAGCGCGGCCCACTGCTTTGGCTGATCAACCACGTTCGCTTTCCGGCGGATTGGCGCGTCATCCACGGAGATCGCGCCCAGTTCATGTATCGAGCGGTATTTGAAGCGATCGGCGGCTTTCCGGAGCTTCCCCTGATGGAGGATGTCGAAATGGCCAGGGCCCTGCACCGGCGCGGAAGGATCGTCCTCCTCCCCGACCGCATCGTCACGTCGAGTGTACGTTATCTTCAGCAGGGATCGCTAGTATACTTAGGGCGAGTGATCTGGAACGTGCTCCGGTACCTCTATCTGGGATCCACGGCCGACGACATCGCCCGGAGCTATGCGAAAGAGCACGGGAAGCAGGTGGACGGCAGCCGGTCAGGCGAGGAGGCTTAACGTGGAGCAAGAGCAGTCACGCAGGAAATGGTACCAGATCCCACTGGTGGTCGTAGTATTCGGCGTCTTCGCAGTCACAGCTTGGCTCTACTTCCGGATGTTCCACAGCGTCAACAGCGCCGAACGTGGAAGCCTTCGTTCGCGGGTTTGGGGCGTGGGCCCCGGTGGCTTATACCGTCATCTACGTCGTCAGCGCCCCTATCCCCTTCATGACGGTGGTCCTGTCTCCAATCAGCGGGCTGCTTTTCGGGACGCTGTGGGGCTCGGTCCTGGTGATTTGCATCGCTACGTTCTCCTCCCTCATCCCCTTCAACCTTGCGCGTCAGCTTGGCCGCGAGTGGGTGGAGTCGAAGATCAAGGGCGAGAGACTCCAGGAGATCTATGCGCGCTCTGAGGGACAGGGGGGGTTCGTCTTCATCCTGATGTTGCGGCTGGTTCCCGTGTTGCCCTGGGAAATCCAGAACTACGTCGCAGGTCTCACCAAGGTTCGGCTTGCCACCTATCTGATTGCCACGCCGTTGGGCATCATCCCGGGCAGCGTCGGACTTGTGCTCCTGGGAGCCTCCGTGACCGACCCCACGTCGTGGCAATTCGCAGTAGCGATTGCGATGAACGTCGTCGTGATGGTGGGGGCGCCGCTCATCGCGGCGCTCGTGCGCAGGTTCGGTAAGAAGCAGAAGGACACCGATACGTCCGGCTCTGCATAGAGGAAGAAAGAGGACGTGGCAGAGATTCGCCTGGAAGATGTCAGCAAGGTGTTCAAGTCCGGCACAGGTGGGCCGACATGGGTCGGTGGCAAGCGGACGACGGGGGATGTTGGCGCCGGCGACGGATCTCCTGATTCAGGGGCGTCCGAGGAAGTCCGTGCGCTCGACCACCTGAGCCTCGTGGTGCCTGACGGCACCACGACCGTCGTCGTCGGCCCGTCAGGTTGCGGCAAGAGCACGCTGCTCAGAGTCGTCGCCGGTCTCACGGACTATGAGGGAACCGTCGCCTACGATGGTCGCGACGTGCGCGGGGTCTCCCCCGGCGACCGCACCATCGGCATGGTCTTCCAAAGCTACGCCCTATACCCACATTTCCGCGGACGTGGGAATCTCAGCTTCTTCTTCCAGGTCCATCACGCGCCGGATGCGGAGGCGGAGGAGCGCATTCGGGTGACCTCCGAGATGATGGGCATTGGATTCCAGGCGCTCCTCAAGCGGAAGCCCGGCACCCTCTCCGGTGGACAGCAACAGCGGCTTGCCATAGCCCGTGCTTTGGTGCGACAGCCTGAGCTTTTTCTCTTCGATGAGCCCCTTTCGAACCTGGATGCCAAGCTGCGCGTCCGGACGCGCACGGAGATCAAGTGGTTGCTGCACAGATTTGGCATCACGGCGCTGTACGTCACGCACGACCAGACGGAAGCGATGGCCCTGGCTGACAGCATCGCGGTTATGCGAGCGGGCCGCATCGAGCAGGAGGGCAACTTCTGGCAGATCCTGCAGGACCCGACGAATCTCTTCGTCGCCGGTTTTCTCGGCCAACCTCCGATGAACCTGATTGGCGCAGAGGTGTCCGGCGGCCGGTTCGTCATAGATCAGAGCCACGGCTTTCCGATCCCGGCCGAGCTGGCTTCATCGGTGCACAACGGCCAGCGGATCACGATCGGCATCCGACCCGAGGCGGCTTTGGTCGGGCCGACCAACGATGCAGCCCCCGCTGCCGGGCTGACGTTCGTCGGCACCATTGACGTGGTGGAGCCCGATTTCGGCCGCCGGCAGCAGACGGCCTACGTCAGCGCCGGCGACCTCGCGGTGAGCGTCCTAGCACCCCTGGACATGCGCCTCACCCAGGGCTATGACGTACGCGTGGTCCTCCCCGTGGAGGCGCTCTATTACTTCGATACAGATAGCGAACGGCGAATCGGACCGTCAGGTTAGCGTGCGGAGCAGCAGCCGAGTTGTACCACGCCATCCTGCATGACGTCGAGACGCACGGGATGGACGTCTCTCATATGTACGCACGCCAGTCTCCCCCGCACGCATCTCCCCAAACCAAGCGATCGTTTGCACCTTCTCCAATCGCACATCACCCCCGCCACACTACACCACGGGCCACAGGCTGGTAGAATACGTAATCTCGTGGCAGGCACGGTCAGTCAGCCGCTGTTTCATCCTTTCGGCCCAACAGCGGAACTAAGGCGGCAGTTCGGTGTTATGGAGGAGGTGAATGTGAGCGACGTCCATGGCGACATTTGGCAGGCCCAGGCCACTCTAGCCCGGCAGCTCCTGCAATGGGGCCGCGTGAGCATGGGTGCAGGCGCACTCATCCGCAGACTGCCCGACCGGTTCTATGCCGGCTTTGGGACGCAGGCCATCGGCTGGGGTGCCATCAACGCGACCATCGGCCGGCTTGGGTTATCCCAGGCACGACGCCGATCCGGCGTCCCGGAAGCGCACACCGCACTCGAACAAAGGAGAGTCAGGTTGGCCCTGCGCCGGCTGCTGTGGATCAACGTCGGTCTGGACGCCGGATACGTTGCCGGGGGCCTCTCACTTGCCGCCAGAAAAGGACGCGGCAGTCGCTTCTCGAAGGGAACCGGATGGGGCATCGCCGTTCAGGGCGCCTTCCTCCTGCTCTTTGATCTGGCCCACGCTCTGCTTCTCGGCTCCGATCCGGAGGAGGCGTGATGCTGCCGATCATCGCCAGCCAGATGTACCCCGAGGGCTACCACGGGCGCGGCCAGCGTCGGGCCTACTTCGAGGGTTGGTACTTCAAATTGGTGGATGCAAGCGAGCAGCACCGGTACGCGATCATTCCCGGCATCTCATTGGGCGAGCGCGGCGGCGGCCCGCACAGCTTCGTCCAGGTGCTGGACGGGGTCTCAGGCCAGACGGTCTACCGGCGATACCCGGTGTCGGCGTTCTCCGCCCGGGAGCAGACACTCGACGTGCGCGTGGGGCCAAACCGGTTCTCCTGGCGGGGAATGGAGCTTGACCTGCAGGAGACCGAGATTCCGCTCAAGGGTAACATTCGTTTTGACCGACCCCAAGCCATGGCCGGTGACCCTCGCATCGCCGGGCATTATGGGATGGTATGCCTGGGTCCCGCGGATGGAGTGCTACCACGGCGTCCTTAGCCTGGACCACGGCTTGAGTGGGAGCCTGAGCGCAGGATCGGCGAGCTACGACTTCGGGGACGGGCGAGGCTACATTGAGAAGGATTGGGGACAATCGTTCCCCTCCGGCTGGGTATGGACGCAGTCCAACCACTTCAGCACGCCGGGCGTCTGTCTCACGGCTTCGATCGCGATGATACCGTGGATCGGACGAGCCTTCCCGGGCTTCATCATCGGCCTCTACCACCAGTGGCACGCTGTATCGCTTCGCGACGTACACGGGAGCCAGGACTACCCACCTGGCCGTCGCCGACAATGAGCTGCACTGGACTGTGGAGGACGCACTCTATCGTCTCGAGATCCGGGGCCCGCGGGCCGAGACGGGCAGGCTGCGCGGGCCGAGCAGGGTCGACATGGGACGTCCTGTCCCGGAGACCCTCAGCGCCACGGTCGACGTGCGCATGATCGCACGTCACACCGGGGCCACGACTCTTCGAGGATACAGGCCGCTATGCGGGGATGGAGATCGGCGGCGATGTCGCCCCGCTGTTGACCACGCCGGCCCGGATGCTCGGAATCCTCCTGCATGGTAAGCTGGCTCGCGGCCTTGCCCCAGCAGTTGACCCTGCCGGCCATCTACCTGATGATCGCCTGGCTTGCGGTGATGATCAGCCTCCCCACCCTCCAGGTACGTTGGGGAGAAAGAGCGCAGGTATGGTGCATCAACGCCGGCGTGTTACTTCAGGCCTCCACTGTGGTTGCCATCCTGATCCCCGCATGGGGCGTCGGGCCCTCGCTGCTCGTGGTTGCTACCGTTGCGGTCCTGGCCTGGTCGGCGGAGTTCGTAGGCTTACACACGGGCTTCCCCTTCGGTAGGTATGCCTATACCGACCGGCTGCAGCCGCAGCTAGGCAAAGTACCCGTGCAGATCCCGCTGGCGTGGCTGATGATGCTGCCCCCTGCGTGGGCGGTTGGCGGCGCGATCTCCGGCAGCCATCAAGGGGTGCTCTTCATCCTGGCGAGCGCGCTGGCATTCACGGCCTGGGATCTGTTTCTGGACCCTCAGATGGTCGCGTGGCATCTATGGACGTGGTCCGGGCCGGACGGCGAGCCCCAGCAAGGCGCAGGATTCTTCGGCGTTCCCTGGACCAACTACGCGGGATGGTTCGCCGTGTCCGCGCTCATGACGTGGGCGGTGATCCGGATCATGCCATCCGCGGATACCCCGTGGGCGGCACTCAGCCTGATCTACGCGCTCACCTGGCTGATGGAGAGTGTCGGACAGATTGTCATTTGGCCGCTCTACGGCCCCGCCGTGGCCGGAGCCGTTGGGATGGGTCTCTGTCTTGTGGGGGCCATTATTATATGAAAGGGAGTCAGCATTGCATCGCATCGAATTCGCCGATCTAACGCTGCGAGACGGGCAACAGAGCCTCGCAGCCACGAGGATGACCACGGCGCAGGCCACGGGCGTCCTCGACATCATCCGCCGCGTGGGCTACCAGGCTATTGAGCTTTGGGGCGGCGCGACATTGGACAGTTGTGTTCGCTATCTCGACGAGGATCCCTGGGAGCGCCTGGACGCATTCCACCGCGTGCTCGAGGAACCCAAGAAACTACGGACGCTACTCAGAGGACAGAATCTCTTTGCCTACCAGCCCTTTCCCGACGATCTCGTGATCGCGTTCGTGCGAGAAGCGGTTCGTTCGGGCACAGGCCTCATACGCATCTTCGATGCGCTCAACGACTGGCGCAACCTCCAGATCGCGATGTTGGCCGTCAAAGCCTACGGGGGCCAGGTCGAGGCCGCCATGAGCTACACCGTCAGCCCCGTTCACACGACCGATTACTACGTGGCCCTGGGGCAGCGGCTGGAAGATGAGGGGGCAGATCGGGTCGCGGTCAAGGATATGGCGGGACTGCTGCGCCCTGCCGACGCCCTAGAGCTCTTCCATAGGCTCAAAGCTGCCCTCAAGGTACCGGTGGGCTTCCACGGGCACACGACGACCGGACTTGCCACTCTGAATGCCGTGATTGCCATGCAGGAAGGGATCGACGTGATCGATACGGCGATCACACCCTTTGCCGGTGGCACCTCGCACCCGCCGGTAGAAGTCCTGATCGTTTTTGCAGAGGCCATGGGTATCGAACACGGCCTCGACAAAGCTATGATCCTCAAGGCCCAGGCGAAGCTCTTCGATGCCTTCGAGCAGCTGGCGCCTTTCATCTCAGACGACAACCGGACCCATCGCCCCATCTCGTATGCCGACGTCGACCGGCGGCGCGTCGACGAGATCCTGGCCTTGGTCGAAAAAGCAGAGGCGCAGGACTTGCGGCGCGCACGGGCCCTGATGCGTGACTTGCTTGGATCCCTGGGATACCCCGCTCACGATGACGAGATCCTCGACGCCCAGATCCCCGGCGGCATGCTGTCGAACCTCCACAACCAGCTGCAGCAGATGGGGCAAGAGGCGCGGCTTGGCGAGATCCTGGAGGAGGTACCGCGGGTCCGCGCCGACGTCGGCTACGTTCCGCTGGTGACGCCCACCAGCCAAATCGTCGGCGCGCAGGCCACGTTCAACGTGATGATGGGGCGATACCAGATGGTCTCCAATGAGTTCAGGATGTTGCTGCGCGGTGAGTTTGGGCGAACGCCGGTACCACCCAATCCGGAGGTCGTACAAGCGGTCCTGGGCAGCGGCGAGGAGCCTATGCGCTACCGGCCCGCCTCCTACCTGCACCCGGTGCTTGAGGACATCGCCGTCGGCGATCTGCCGTTCATCAGGACCCAGCGGGATTTGCTGCTCCACCTGATGCTCAAACAGCCCGCCGACGAGTTCCTGTCGCGAAAATATGGGCTATCGTAGAGACGCACCGGTGGCGCGTCTTCCTGCACGCCGCGTGACCATCGCACATGGAGATCCGGCCTGCGGCGTAGAACGCCGATCAGCGGTGGTCACGCTGCGTCCGCAAGACGGGGCGCCGCCCCGTCTCGGCAACGACCGGGAGCCACGAGCTCAGTTGTTGGGCGTACCGAAATCGGCGATGAAGTAATACCCAAAGCCGTTGCCTGGCACGACCCCCACGCCGACCTCTGTGAGGTAATCGCTCAGAATCGTCCGGCGGTGGGGATCATTGGGAGGCGCCTCGTCCATCCACATGGCGACCGCGCGCTCCGCAGAGCCGTACCAGGCCCAGCACTCCGACCATCGCACGGGGTCATACCCCTCGCGGATTATGCGGTCCCTATAGCTTGAGCCATCCGAGCCGGTGTGTCCGCACCAACCCTGCGCCTCGCAATCATCGGCGTGCCGCTGCGCTGCGGAGGCAAGCGTGTCGTTCCACAGGAGCGCCGGAAGCCCGTAGGCGGCGCGCTGCTCGTTAAGCAGGCGGAAGATCTCACCGGGCAGTGCGGCGAGATCCGGGGCGGAGCGGGAGCGCCGTATCGGGCGACTCCGGCGCTTCTGTCGGTAGTGGGTCGGGCGGAGCTCGCACCGCCGCTCCTCGACGGCGGGCGGATCCGCCTCCGCGTCCCCCTCAGTCACCGCGACCGAATCGGCCGCCAGCAGGGACTCGGGCTCCGCCTGCGCGACGGCGGCGAGCGTTGCGGTTGGTTCCGGAGCCGGTGCGACGTCATCGGATGCGACGACTGGCCTTCGCGAGCAGATCAGCCGGATAGCCGAGGGGGAGGACGAGTCCTGGCCGACCGCAGATGAGATCCGAGTCAGGGACGCGTTGGCGGCCTGGAGGTCACCCAAAGCCAGCCCATAGGCTGCAGCAATTTCACCGAACGTCTCCCCGGATGTGACCTCGTGCAGGATCCAGAACGGCGAGGCGTCGGGCCACGCCTGTGAGGCGGGGATCTCCAGCACCTGGTCCAGGCGGACTGTGGTGGCCTCTCCCAGATTGTTCCGCAATTGGACAGCGGCCATGGGCACATCGAACTTCATCGCGATGCCCAACAGTGTGTCCCCCGGCTGCACAGTGTACGATGCTGCAGCCGCGATCTCGGCCGTGGGCTCTGCGGGCACCGCCACCGCTGCCGGCGGCTCGACCGCGGTTGCGGCAGATGCACTCGCGGGATTCGTCGGCGCCATCATTGGCGCGGTCGCGACCGTGGGTATGGGCGGTGCAGCCTGAAGCGTCCGCTCTTGCGGCACGGCAGTCAGAGCGAGGCCAGCCGGCTCGGTCGGCGTGGGGATCGGAATTGAGGTCGTAGTCGGCAAGCAGAGGCGAGAGCACACGACGCAGGATCAGCCGAAGCTTCAGCGGATGAACAAAGGGAGCTTCATGCGGTGACCCTGCACGCACCGCACAGGCGCACTCGGCGCCGTACCCTCTGCCCCACCTGACCCTTGCTCATCGTTGCGCAGGACATAGATCCACTATACCCAGAGATCGGAAGAAGGCAACTGACGGGTTGTTGTCTTTCCTGACGCGTTCCTTACAATACGCCTATGAACAAAAAACACGTGATCGCCTACACCGATGGCAGCGCGCTCGGGAACCCCGGACCGGGCGGCTACGGTGTCATCCTCCAGCACGGGGACTACGAAAGAGAGCTATCCGGCGGTTTCCGGCACACAACCAACAACCGGATGGAGATTCTGGCAGCCATCGAGGCGCTGAAAGCCCTGAAGGAGCCCTGTCAGGTTACCCTGCACACGGACTCGCAGTATCTGGTGAACGCGATGACCAAGGGCTGGGCGGAACGGTGGCGCGCCAATGGCTGGATGCGCAACAAGAAAGAGCCCGCGCTCAACCCGGATCTCTGGGAGGAACTGCTCCGTCTAAGCAAAGTGCATCAGGTGGCCTTTGTCTGGGTTCGCGGCCACGCGGGGAATCACCGGAACGAACGATGCGACATCCTGGCGAAGGAGGCCGCTCAGCAGCCGGATCTCCCGCCGGATGTCGGATACAAGCAAGGGTGATGACCTTCCGGGAAGCTGCGCGTGCCGCGCAACTTCCCGGAAGGCTCTGATTGGTTTCCCAGAAGATCATCAAGGAGAGGAACCCCATATGCCAAACAGCAAGAGCGATCGTGAGTTTCTGAAAAGCAAGCTATGGTCAGAGTTCGGGAAGATGGGCACCGACCAGCAGAAGCGCCTCCCCCATCCCCCGTTGGAGCAGCCGTTCGCTGCCGACCTGCCGCAGGTTGAGCTCGTGCCGCCGGACGAGTTCTCGGTCGGAACACTGTCGGTTCGCGAGGCCATCGCACGCCGGCAAAGCCACCGGGCATATGCGGAGGAATCGCTGACGCTGGAGGAGCTCTCCTATCTCGTCTGGGCCACCCAGGGCGTCCACGGGACCTGGCGCGGCGGCGGCGCACTGCGCCGCACCGTACCCTCAGCCGGCGCGCGCCACCCGTTTGAGACCTATCTGGTCGTCAACCGCGTAGAAGGATTGGAGATCGGTCTCTACCGCTATCTCTCGGTAGAGCACCGGCTGCTGCAGCTCAAGTTGGACCCGGAACTGCCGATGATGGCAGCGGCAGCCTGCAACGGTCAGACATTCATTGCGGCGAGCGCCGTCACCTTCATCTGGACGGCGGTGCCCTACCGGACGGAGTGGCGTTACGGGGCGATGGCACCGAAGTTCGTCAGCATCGACGCCGGACACGTCTGCCAGAACCTCTATCTGGCTGCCGAGTCCATCGGCGCGGGTGTCTGCGCCATCGCCGCATACAACCAGAGCGAGTTGGACGCGCTGCTCGGCGTGGACGGGGAGGATGAGTTCGCCATCTACGTCGCGCCCGTGGGGAAGGTGTAGTCAGAAAAGACTGGACCAATCTCGGAAGATTGGTCCAGTCGCTAAGCCATGCAGGGATCGCTAGGCGATCGTTACCTCATCACAGAGATAGACATCCTGGATGGCGTTGAGCACCTCTACCCCCTGATCCATCGGCTTCTGGAAGGCCTTCCGCCCGCTGATCAGGCCTGTGCCTCCAGCGCGCTTATTGATGACCGCGGTGCGCACGGCCTGGACCAGGTCATTATCGCCCGAGGCGCCGCCTGAGTTGATGAGGCCGGAGCGCCCCATGTAGCAGTTGGCGAGCTGGTAACGACAGAGATCGATGGGATGATCGGTCGTGAGCTCGGTATAGACCCGCTTGTCGATCTTGCCGTAGCTCGACTCACCCATGTTGAGCGCGGTGTAACCGCCGTTGAGTTCGGGCTGCTTCTGCTTGATGATGTCGGCCTCAATGGTCACGCCCAGGTGATTAGCCTGACCCGTCAGATCGGCGCTGACCGCGTAGTCTTTGCCGTCGCGCTTGAACGCGGAGTTCCGCAGATAGCACCAGAGCACCGTCGCCATACCCAGCTCGTGCGCTTTGTGGAAGGCCTTGCTCACATCCACGATCTGGCGTGCGGACTCTTCCGAACCGAAGTAGATCGTCGCGCCCACGGCGACGGCGCCCATATCGAAGGCCTGGTCAATCTGAGCGAAGAAGATCTGGTCGAAGCGATTCGGATAGGTGAGCAGTTCGTTATGGTTGAACTTGACGATGAAGGGGATCTTGTGGGCGTACTTCCGGGCGCATGCGCCCAGGACCCCGAGCGTCGATGCGACGGCGTTGCAGCCCCCCGCCATCGCGAGTTCGACGATATACGCGGGATCGAAGTAGATCGGGTTCGGCGCGAACGAGGCGCCGGCCGAGTGCTCGATGCCCTGATCAACGGGCAGGATGGACAGATAGCCGGTCCCGCCCAGACGGCCATGATCGAAGAGGCTCTGGAGATTGCGCAGTACGGGTGTGGGCCGGTCGCTCAGCGCCACCACCCGATCAACAAAATCGGGTCCCGGCAGATGCAGTTGCTCCTTGAGGATCGTCTCACACTTGTGCCCCAACAGCGAATCGGCCTCATTGCCCAACAGGTCCTGAATACCGGCGAATGTCATTGCCATTTTGTGCCTCCTGGCAGATAAGTATGCCCTACAGCTTGTCTGTCTGCTATCTTAGTCCCCAATGATGGACTCAGCAACCGATCTCACCCGATGCGATGGTCCTCGATATAGTCCCAATCGATGTCGTATCCCATCCCCGGGCCCTGGGGCACACTCACATAGCCCTGGTCGTCCATCGGATCGCATAGCGTCTTGAGGTAGGGAGGGGGCGTGTTGCAGTCGACGCCGGGCGCGAGGAGCCCGCGCTCGTAATACTCGCACGTGTCCTCGCTCGTGGCCCCCAGGATCTGGAGGTTGCCGAAGCCGCTCATGTGGATCTCGCACCTGACGCCGTACGCCTCGGCAACCGAGACCATCTTCTTGACGCCGGTGATCCCGCCGCGCAGGACGTCGATGCGCGTCATGTCCGAGGCGTCCCGCATGATCCAGTCGGCCCGTGTGTAGAGGCTGCCCTCCGCGATTTCGGGGGAGAGAATCGGGATGTCGAGCTCGCGCGCCAGCTTCTCATAGGCGTGGACGCGATATTCGGGCATCGGATGCTCGTACCAGTAGAAGTCCAGCTTCTCCAGCTCGCGCCCTACCCACAGGGCCTCCTCATAGGTGCAGTAGGTGCCCCACGGATCGAACATCAGCACCATGTCGTCACCGACGGCCTCCCTCACGGCGACACACGCCTCGACGTCGGCCTTGACGTGAGAGGGTCGCCCGGCGTCGGCTCAAACGTCTTGGGGTCGGCGAAGTAATAGGGATGGATCTTGTACGCGTGATAGCCTTGTTTCCGGCAGGCGAGCGCGTGTGCAGCGTACTCCTCGGGAGTGCCCATATTGGGATAGGTGCTCGCGTAAGCCTTGACCTTGTCTCGACAGCCGCCCAGGAGTTTGTGGATCGGCACACCGAAGTGCCGCGCCTGAAGATCCCAGAGCGCCATATCCAGGGTGCTGAGGATATTCTCGGGCGTCTTGGAGACCCACATCCAGTGCCAGAACTTCTCGCGGTCGAAGGGATCCTCTCCGATCAACATCGAGCGGGCCTTGCCGAGGAGCGCAGCACGTTGATCCGGCAGCAGGCCGTCGCGGTCGCCGTGCCCGGACCCGCCGAAGTAGTATCCCTCAGCGCCCTCATCGGTCGTGATCTTGGTCAGCGTCTGGAGCGTCGTGCCCTCCGTGATGAGCTCTCGGTTACGGAAAGCCTCACGCGGCACCTCAAAGGCAATGACAGACACATCGGTGATCTCTCATCCCGCACCTCCTGCGGTACTACGCGGTCGTTAGGGGACCAACAGCACCTTCGCGACCTTACCCGGGTCGCCGACGAGGCGTTCGAACCAGGCCCGCCCATCGCCCAGCGGTGCCTCTGTCACCCATGGCCCGATGGCTATCACGCCCTCATCCAGGAGTGAGATCGCCTGGCTGACGTCCGACGGTGTGTAGCAGAAGCTGCCCTGGACGGTGATCTCGCCGCGGATGATGTCCGCCGCCGGCATGGCGCTCGTCTCCTCGTGGAGGCCGCTCAGCAGGACGAGGCCCGCTCGCTCGGTCGCCGAGACGCACTGCTTGCGCGTGACGGCCTTGCCGACCGCATCCAAGGCGCGACTCACGCCTTGGTCGCCCGTCTGGTCACGGACGTATGCGACGACATCCATCTCGGGTGGGATCCATCGCGTCCGCGCCGAGGTCGCCCGCCATCGCCAGTCGCGCTGGGTTCGTATCTGAGACAAAAACCCGCCCTGCACCCTGGTGCAGAAGGACCTGCAGCGTCAGCAGGCCGATCGTCCCGGCACCGACGATGAGAACGTCCCGGCCCTCGACGTCACCCATCAGGGTGGCGATTCGCACGGCGCAGGCCGTCGGCTCGGTCAGTGCCCCGGTCCGGAGATCCATAGCCTGCGGCAGGGCGAAAACCATATGGGCAGGGGCGGCGACGTACTGGGCGAAAGCGCCGGGCCGGTGGGCACCGATCAGACTCCGGTGCAGGCACAGGTGCTGGCGTCCTTCCCGGCAATATCGGCAGGTCCCATCGTAGACCATTGGATCCACCGTGACCTTAACGCCTACGGCCAGGTTGGGGTAGCCCGTCCGCACTTCGTCGCCGACTGCAGCAATGCGGCCCGAGAACTCGTGACCCATGATCAGCGGGGGCACGCGCAGCGCATTGTGGCCCAGGTAGCCGCTCAGTTCAGACCCGCAGATGCCACAGTATGCCACCTCGACCAGCACGTCGTCGGGAGCCACGGATGGCACCGGCTCATCGTGCAGGCTCATCTCGCGAGGCCCTTCCCAGACCAAGGCCTTCATCGTCTCTCGACGGAGCAAATCAGACATCGCGGCCTCCTTATCGATCGGTAGCTGTGTAGCGCCGATTATGGAGAGGGGCGGGTACTTTGTCAAGATTCGCAGAGGTGGGCGACGCAGGCGGCTAGAGCGGGCGAGATCCTGAGGCTGCGCTCAGGACAGGCTGCACGCGGTCCGAAATCGTGCGCGTTCCCCCTGACCTCTGGAGTGGCCGTTCGGGGTACCTTCCGTGGCACGTGGGCTACGCCCGGCACAACAGAAGCGCCCAAGACCTTCGGCACGAGTAGCCTTGGGCGCTGTTCGAGTGCGCTCGGCGTGAGCGCTCGGACGTTATCCGAGTACGCTCGGACGTGATCCGAGTACGCTCGGACGTGATCCGAGTACGCTCGGACGTGAAGACCAGTCTTCGCTCGGTCGTGGCCTTTGCGACGCTGCACTAGCGAGAGGTCACGGCGCGATGCCTACCGCGGACCCGCTCTCATTGGTATGAAGCTCGTAGGACTGCCCGTCGACCGACAGAACCACACGATACCCCGGTGTGATCACAGAAGCGCAGATCTGTCCCGGGTTGTGGACACCGAGACAGGCATCAGGCCAGTCGACGTGTTCGTAGCTGCCTACCTGAATCGAATCCTCCGACACGCCGAGGTGCATCGCGAGGATAGCCTTCGCCCTCGACACTGCCTCAGGCATCGGAGCGGCCCCGGTTCCTCCTGCGTTGTCTGCGCCGCCGGCAGGTTGCAGCACGGCTGTCTGTGTCATATGCTGAAGCACCGCATCAAGTGTGGCCAGGCCCTCCTGGGTAGGAGCGGACGCGAAGAAGTCGTACGCCACTCGCGACCCTCCCTCATCACGTATAACCAGCACGTGGGCCTGTACGGCGACGACCGGCGCCGCGGTGTCCTCGCCGCCCTCGGACGCGCCAAAGACGTTCAGAACGACCTTCCGCCCGCTGCCAAAAGCGAGTTCCACGGGGTCAGACGATACGACCTCGGATGGGGAGGGCAGCATCACGGCCTCCGGCTCCTGCGGCGGGACCAGGACGGTCCAACTCACGCCAACCTGAAGCTCCGAACCCACAACCTGCGCCCAGGTCCAGGCCGGCTCAAGCCGCGCCCAACCCTCCGGCACCTCAAGTGCCAGGCCTGCGTCAGGGATCTCGACAGGAGCATAGGTGACCGACTCGCTCACAGGCACGGTGGCACTGGGCTCGGGGGTTGCCTCAACCGTGGGTGTCGGCGCTACCGGCGTCTGCGTTGCGACCGGAACGGGAGTGGTTGGCTCGACGACCGGTGAGACAGATGTGGCTAGAGGTGTCTCTCCCTGCGATACCAGGGCGCAGCCTGCCAGCGTCAACGCGAGCGCCAGCACTGCCACCGCAAACCCAGACAGACGTGTTGCACTACCGAACATAACTGACCTCCTTCAGGTCTTGTGATTGTCCAAGTACAGACGTGCTGCAGGTACCGAAAGTTCCAACCTTCGACGAACTCTCACCGATGATAGTGCAGGTCGTGGCTCAGCGCAAAGGACGAGAGGAAGGTCCGGGCGGACGATCCCAGTATGTCAAGGCGATATCCGCCCTCCTGGACAAGCACGGTGGGCAGTCCCAAGGCGGCGGTGCGGCGTGCAACCTCGGCCCACCCGGCCTGGGTGAGATCGAACTTGCCGATGGTATCGCCTCCCACGGCGTCCAGACCGAGAGAGAGGACGAGATACAGCGGCCCAAAGTCGCCGATCGCGTCCACAGCCCGGTCGAGGGCAAGCAGATACCGCGCATCATCGCAGTGTAAGGGCAGGGGCAGGTTCAGGTTGGTGCCCGTGCCGGCTCCTGTACCATGCTCAGAGGCATAGCCCCAGTAGAAGGGGTAATCCAACGCAGGATCGGCGTGGAGCGACACGTAGAAGACCGAGGGATCGTCGTAGAAGATGGCCTGCGTCCCGTTGCCATGGTGGTAGTCGAGATCCAGGACGGCGACTGCACCCTCGCGCGAGAGATAGCGTGCGGCTGCGGCGGCGTTGTTCAGATAGCAGAAGCCGCCATACTGGTCCCGCGTGGCGTGATGGCCCGGGGGACGGCAGAGCGCGTAGGCCGAACGTTCACCGCGGCGAACCAGATCGGCCGCGGTCAACGCAACCTGCACGCTCCAATATGCCGCGACCCAGGTGCCCGCCAGAATCGGGTCCTCAAAGTCGTAGGTGTAGTAATCCACCAGCCCTGCGAAATCCAACGGTGGCAAACCCGCCCGACGAGGGTCCACCGCCGAGCGGTGCGCCATCACCGGACGCTGAGAGCCCATAGTCGCAGCGTTGTTCCGCTCGTACGCCGTCTTTAGATAGGCCACGTAGCCTGCATCGTGGACTGCCAGGATGGGCTCGAGCCCGAAATCGGTAGGGGGCACGATGGATCCCAATCCGGCAGCGGCGACCGCGGACAGGATCACGTCGGCCCGCTCGGGCACTTCCTTGGTGGCGATGCGCTCACCATCCAGCCAGATGTCGCCCGTGGCGTGCAGGCGATGGTGGGGTGAATACACGGTGTACATCGCTCTTCAGGGATATCTTCCGGGTTGCTCCGTGCGGGCACCCGCATTTGCGGGTGCCGGCACACGAGCAACCCGGAAGATCATGCGACCGGCCCCTAAGCCATACCGTACCGCGCCATCGCCAGAGCGAGGATCTCGCCGATCAAGGTTTCGTAAGCCACGCCACCGGCGCGAGAGACGATGACGAGGTCACTGACCAGCGGATTCATGCCCGGCAGCGTGTTGATCTCTACCAGGTAGGCCTGCTCATCGTCGCCCATCCGGAAGTCCACGCGCGCGACGTCAAGTCCGTCTATCGCCTCGAACGCCGCGATGGCGAGCTCGGACAGACAGGTCTCCAGGGCAGGAGGGATGTCGGCCGGGCAGAGGTAGCCCGGGGCGCTCTCCGACTCAATCGCGTATGACTTCGCCTGAGCATTGTAGATCCCTCTCACCTTGCCGCGGGTCGTGTCAATCTCAAGCACCGGGAAGACGTGATAGCCGGGGACGCCATAGAAGTCTTCCGCACAGGCAGCACTGAAGGGTTGGCTCCCCGGCTGCCGGTTGCCGATCAGGCCTACCGTGAACTCCCGGCCCGGCAGGAACGCCTCGACGAGCGCAGGTTGGCGATACGTAGCAGTCACCCACGCCACCCGGCGGCGGAGCTCACCTTCGTTGTGAACGATGGAGTTGCCGTCGATCCCCATACCGGAGCCCTCACGAACAGGCTTGACGAACAGCGGGAACTTCAGGGCGCCGTCGAGCGATACATCCGCCGAGGCAAAGACCTGGAAAGGTGCCGTGGGCAGGCCGGCATCGCGCCAGATGCGCTTCGTCATCGCCTTGTCCAACGATATCGCGTGCGTCAGCACCTTGGAGCCTGTGTACGGTAGGCCCAGCATCTCCAGCAGAGCCGGGACCTGTGACTCGCGCGCGTCCCCGCGCAGGCCTTCCGCGATGTTGAAGCAGAAGTCCGGGGGCGTCGTCGCGCAGGGTATCCAACAGCGTCTCGTCGGCCTCCAGAAAGTACGGGTCGTGTCCGGCGTAGCGCAGCGCCCCGATAATGCCCTCGACCGTCTCTTCGGCGTCATACTCCGCGAGCGCGTCGGGTGGGGCGTCTGCGTCGACGGCGATGCTGTGTTTGCGGTTGGCCAGAACGGCCACTCTCAGGCGAGCGCTACTGCTGCCAGACATGCACTAACTCCTCCGTGGGCTGAACGGGCTGCGTGGCGATACCTTCCTGCTGCTCTTCGGCTCGATGGTGCACTGCGTCCCATCCCTCCGGTGCAATGCGGTGCTGGTCGCCTGCCAACAGACCTGCGATACCCTCTTGACCGTGATCAGCCTGGCGAGACTGGCAATACGGGCAGGTCGCCGGATCGTGAGGTCGGTACTGGGCAGGCTGCGTATACGCTGTGACGAAGCCTTCGTAGTTTCGCACGACGACCTTTGTATCCGACATGCTGAGCAGGTAGTTCGGGAGAATCGGGACCTTGCCACCGCCTTCGGGTGCATCGATCACAAAGGTCGGGATGGCGAACCCCGAGGTATGCCCTCGCAGGGACTCCATGATCTCCAGCCCCTTGGACACCGGCGTCCGGAAGTGACCGGCGCCGTGAACCAGATCGCACTGATAGAGATAGTACGGACGCACTCGGTTCCGCACGAGCTTGTGCATCAAGGCGGTGATGACATTGGGGCAGTCGTTGATGCCTGCCATCAGCACGGTTTGGCTGCCAAGCGGAATGCCGGCATTGGCCAGGCGTGCGAGGCCCTCCTCAACCTCCGGCGTGATTTCCTTCGGGTGGTTGAAGTGGATATTCATCCAAAGCGGATGGTAGGCCGACAGCATCGTGACGAGGTCTTCGGTAATTCGCTGGGGCAGGAACCCCGGGACGCGCGTGCCGATACGGATGACTTCCACGTGAGGGATCTCGCGCAGTCGCATGCAGCAGCCGCTCCAGAACGTGCTGCGGGAGTGTGAGGGGGTCTCCCCCGGAGATCAGCACGTCGCGAATCTGTGGCGTCGCCGCGATATAGGCAATCTGCCGGTCGAAGGCCGCAGAGTTGAGCGTGACCTTTCCATCTCCGACCAGGCGGCTGCGGGTGCAGAAGCGGCAGTAGCTGGCGCACTGCGTGGTGACCAGCATCAGCACGCGGTCGGGGTACCGGTGGACGAGGCCCGGCACGGGCGAATGAGCATCCTCGCCCAACGAATCAATCATCTCGGCATCAAATGGCACGAGCTCGGCACTCGTGGGGATCACCTGACGCCGGATCGGACAGTTCGGATCGGTCGGATCCATCAGACTGGCGAAATAAGGGGTCACGTCGACCCGGAAACGGTCGGGCGCCGAAAGACCGTCGATTTCCTCAGGCGTCAGCGCCAGGAAACGGGCGAAATCATCGACCGAGCGCAGGCGGTGCGTCATCTGCCATCGCCAGTCGGTCCACTGCTCCATAGGGATTTCCTCCCACGGGAAAGGCGGTCGGACGCCTGCCCCAGGAGGCTCTTCGCTTCTTCGCTCCGGTAATCTATCTCGTGTCATCCTGATCTTCCTCCATCAATATAGTCAAAGGCCGCGGCACCCGCGCGCGAACGCCGGTACGACGCGTGGTCTACCGCCCGGCGCAGGGAACTAAGCAACTTGTTGCAGAAGCTGCTCCAGCATCACCGACAACTTGGTCGCCGGGAAGCCCTTGAGCAGGGCGCGGCTTGCACCGGCTGCTTCGGCGCGCCGGCGAAGCTGTAGCGTGTCCGTCAGAACGACACTGGGCGTAGCAGGCCAGCGAGCCTTCACCTGACGGAGCATCATCCACACCTCGCCTCCGGGCAGACTCGCATCCATCACGACCAGGGCAGGCCGAGACGTCTCGATGGTGCGCAATCCGGAGGCGAGGTCCGTGGCATACTGCACAGCCGTGATCCCGGAAATACTCCTCAGTAGAGCCGCCAGGCTGTCGCGCAGCGGACATGGCTTCATCACAACCAGTACGGATATCCGCTCTGCCATCACAGGCTGTCCCCTTTGCATAATACTCGTCTGACGTTAACGGCCGGTCTCCAAGGTTCATCTCGGGTTACTTCCGAGCAACGACCGTCGAATAGTACCGCGGCAGGCGGTTGCCTGCATCGGATGTAAGTAGCATTCGACCCATGTCAGATTGGAGATTCGCAAAAGCCGAGTCTGCGTCAAATGACGTAGCAGCCTGAGGATTCAGCGGAGCGGTAAGCCGGCTCCGGATGGCACGGTACCATCCGATGGTGGAAGTTTTGACACGCAGCGCCCTGGACTACCATCGGCTTTGCATCAGGCTATCACCGGTTTTGCACGCTTGATGTCTATCATGGGTGCCGTCCGGACGACACGGATGTGTATCGTGGACTTCGGAGCCAACCTAGTCTTGTGGAAAGAGTCGAGGAGGTAGTTCCAAATGGCAATCACCGCGATCTGCCCGGCTTGCGATGAGACGATCATCCTGAACGCGCCGCCCAAACTAGATCAGAAGGTTCGCTGCCCTCACTGCCGCACCGACCTGATTGTCGTGGAAGTCGAACCGGTTGAGTTGGACTGGGACGACTTCGAGGATGACTGGGATGATGATGAGGACTGGGACGACGAGGACGACGAGGAGGATGAGGACGACGACGGAGCCTGGTAGACCCAATCCCGGCTGAATCTTTGGGCGGCCGGCCTGCTGGATAGCAGGCCGGCCGCTCGTCTAGCTTCAGGGGTGATCCGGATCGTCGAGACGAGCTAGCCCTTCGCGCAGTGCATAGAGGGCTGCCTGAGTTCGATTCGCGAGATGCAGCTTGCGGAGGATGTTGCTGACGTGAGTTCGCGCGGTCCTCTCGCCGATGAAGAGCTGTGCCGCGATTTCCTCATTGCTGAGGCCCTGCGCCACCAGGCGCAGCACCTCCATCTCCCGCTGGCTGAGGGGCTCCCGGGTTGGCGGGAGATCGGAAGGACGCTGCAACTCCTGGATGAGTTTCCGAGCGATGAAGGGGTGCATCGACGGTACCCCCGCGTATATGTCGCGGATGGCCCTGAGCAGCGTCTGAGGAGAGGTGTCCTTCAGAAGATAGCCCAAGGCACCGGCCTTGATCGCGGGGAATACCTGCTCGTCCTCCGAAAAGCTCGTCAGCACCAGAATGCGGACGTCGGGCATTAGGGCCTTGATCTCCGCAATTGCGGTGATACCGTCCATGCGCGGCATGACAAGATCCATGAGGATCACGTCCGGATGGAGGTCCCGCGCTTTGGCAATCGCCTCTACGCCGTTGGCCGCCTCCCCGGCGAGCTCGATCCCCGGCTCGGTCGTCATCAGCCACCGCAACCCCTCACGGACGATGGCGTGGTCGTCGACCACCAAGACCCGGATCGTCTCACTCACCGGAGTTCACCTTCTCGGTCTCCCCCCGGAGAGGTGAGAGGGTCGGAGCCAACGTCACCGCAACGGTGGTTCCCTGGCCGACGCCCGTGTTGATCGTCAGATAACCACCGAGTTTGTCCACCCGTTCCCGCATGCTCACCAGCCCAATGCCGCCCTCCTCAGATCGATCGGGATCGAAACCGCGCCCGTTGTCGCTCACGGAGACCTGAAGCTCCCCACCCCGTTCCTCAATGCGCACCGTGACGGTGGTTGCAGCGGCGTGCTTGAGCGCGTTGTTCAGCGCTTCCTGAATCAGGTGATAGAGCTGCTCCTCCAGGCCAGGCGAGAGCGCAGGCCGGCCCTCGACGACCAGGAGTGCCTCGATACCGGCCCGCCGCTCGACGGTCTCGAGACGATGCCCCAGCGCCCGGACCAATCCCTCGCGCCGCAGAACCGAGGGTCTCAGCTCATAGACCAGGAGGCGCATCTCCTTGAGCGCCTGCTGGCCGATCTCGCCGAGGCGCGTGATCGCTTGCTCCACCTGGGGAAGGTCTCCCGCCCCGGCCAGCCGCCGGGCGGCCTCGGCGAGCAACGTCAGGCTATAGAGCGACTGGGTCACGGAATCGTGCAAGTCGCGCGCCAGCCGGCTGCGCTCCTGGAGGATAGCCGCTTGCTCGGCCTGCAGACGCAGGCGTGCGTTCTCGATCGCAAGGGCCGCCTGCGATCCGAAGGTAACCGCCAGCGACATGTCGTGCGGTGACAACACCCGAGGCTCCGCGTAGTAGAAACCCAGGCTTCCGTAGAAGCTCTCTTTTATGATGAGCGGGACACTGAGCGAGGCTTGGTACGACCTCAACAGGGCGGCGAACCACGTGTGCACGACCGAGCTGACGCTAACGTCCGCAAGCGCGCTCGCCAACTCCGGCGTGTCCAGGTCGGGATGGCCGACCGGCGTTGCGTTGAGGACCAGTCCGTTCAGAAGCGCATTGCCCAGGCCACCGCCCGGTTCCAGCGGAAGCTCTCCGATCGAGGGGAAGTCCGCCGGCAGCCCGGCGCGGGCCTCGACCATCAGATTTTCGGTTTCCTTGTCGCACCTATAGAGCACGCACGCCTGGGCATCGAGAAGCTCACGGGCCTCCGCAACCAGATAGTCCAGAATGCTCTGGAGCGTGCGATCCGAGTTGAGGACGACGAGGATGTCACGCAACTGCGCCAGAAGGCGGGGCATTGCGGCGGCTGATGGCCCTGCGTCCGGATGCGACGTATCCACCAGGCGGCCTACGACCCCGGGGACAGCTCTACCGGATCGAAATCGAGGCCCTCGCCGAACTGATCTTCGAAGAACAGCTCTACGGCAGGCTTGCGCCCACGTGGCTTGGGATCGTCTGCGGGGACGCCGACGGGCACCAGATTGACAATGTCGTGATCTTCCGGGATGCCCAGCACCGCTTTCACCTTCGAGGCGCTGTAGGCACCAATCCAGCACGTGCCGTAGCCGAGGCTGGTCGCTGCCAGGACCGCGTGATCCAGCACAATGCCACCGTTGACCTTGCCTTCGCCGGGCAGCACGGCAAGGCAGAGGATAACGGGCGCCTGCGCCATCCACATCTGGCCATTGCACGCTTCGGCGGTGCGCCGGCGGAGCTCGGGGTCCCGAACGACGACCATCCGCCAGTTCTGGCGGTTCGCACCGGTGGGTGCCCGTCGCGCGGCCTCCAGGATCAAGTGTCAGGTCCTCCTCCGCGATGTCGATCTCCTGATATTTGCGGATGCTCCTGCGCTTCCACATCGTCTGAAGTGTCTCGTTCATATGCATACCTCCTACTGGATTGATGGATGAACCCCGGGGCGTGATGGTATGCCACGCGGGGCGGTGAGGAAACGGACGGCAGGCACCATCTTAGCACGGGACCCGCAGAACTCAAACCGTATGTGCACTGCGCTGGAACTCAGCAACAAGTATCGTATTGCCAATTGGCAGGAGTATTGTAAACTAGTATCTAGGTTATTAGGTATCCTCGCCCGGGGGGGAGCCTGGGAAGCGAGTGCAGAGGTGCAGCGTATGCCATAGGTTGTATCGTACGAATGGAGGGGAGCTATGAACAAGCTGAGGCTTTCGGTTGGGGCATGGGTGGGCGGCCTGACAGGCATTCTGTTGTTGGCACTGCTCTACCTGGGGAACACGCTGTATCAGTTGCCATTTGTGCCCTTTGATTTCTGGACGTGGCAGGCACTCGTGGTTCCGAGGAACCTGCTCTCCCTCGCGGTGGCCGGTATCGGCGGGACGCTGGCCAGGATCTTCGGGGCCCCGGAATCGATCTGGGGCAAGAACGCATCGCAGGTCGGTGCCGTTGTGATCAGCATTGGCATCCTTGCGCTCTGGGGTCTGGGCGTCGCGTGGATCAAGCGGCGCAGCAGCCGCAGGGGTTGGCTGTTGGGTGCTATGGCGGGGGCTGTGCTGTTCATCCTAGTCGCAGCGATGGAACTCACGGTCGGCCTCGACAACACAGCGATTTCGCTTCTGTCGCTGGCTGTGCTCTTTGTCGTCTGGGGGATTAGCGTCGGCGCCCTGGTTGACGGTAACGTCTTCACGTCGCTGGCCGCGGAGACTGATTCCCAGCGTCGCAAGGGCTTGATCCAGCTCGCAGCAGGCAGCATTGCCGCCGCGATCGTGGCGTTGGGTATCGAGAGGCTCATCAGTACCCAGAAGCCAGCCGCCCCCTCCCAGCCGGTCGCAGCCGGCTCGGGCGCTCCGGGGCCGGACCAGCCGCTGGCGGGGCTTGAGCCCACGCCGACGCTGCCCGTTACCGCGGGCACCACACCCACCCCTCCTCCGGCAGGGGTGGCGGCCTTGCCCATCGGCGACGACGGGCGCATCGTGCCCGTGCCGGGCACACGCCCTGAGGAGACGCCCGAGGGTCAATTCTACAACGTGGATATCGCGGCTGTGCCGCCGAACATCGATGGCAACGCGTGGGAACTGGTGATGGCGGGGATGTTTGACAACACGCCCCGGCTCACACTGACCGATCTCCGCAAGTACCCGGTCTACACGCAGCCCATCACCCTGGCCTGCATCTCGAATCCCCTGGGAGGGAGCGCGATCAGCACGGCCTACTGGAGCGGGCTCAGACTGAGTGACCTGCTCAACGACCTGGGGCTAAAATCCGGGGCTAACTACCTCTATATCCAGTCGGCGGATGGCTTCTACGAGACCGTCCCGATGGCCGACATGATGAACCCTGAGACGCTCCTCGTCTACGGGATGGACGGTATGAGCCTGCCGAGAAAACACGGCTACCCGCTGCGTATCTACATCCCGGATCGGTTCGGCATGAAGCAGCCGAAGTGGATCGAGCGCATCGAGGCCACCGCCGACGACAAGGGCGGCTATTGGACGGACCGGGGCTGGAGCAAGAAAGCCATTCCGAACACGACGTCGGTGATCGACGTGGTGGCTAAGGACTTGGCGCACGACGGCTTCGTGCCGATCGGCGGCATCGCCTGGGCCGGGGGACGTGGAATCCAGAGTGTTGAGGTACAGGTAGATGGCGGCGCGTGGACAGAGGTTGCCCTGCGGACCCCGCCGCTCGGCCCGCTCACGTGGGTCCAGTGGCGCTACGAGTGGCCTTCCACACCCGGAAAGCACACGTTCACGGTCCGCGCGACCGATGGCAACGGGCAGTTGCAGACCTCGCAGAAGAGGGGCACGCTGCCGGACGGTGCAACAGGCTATTTCAGCACGGAGGAGACCATCTGAATCACGGATTCGACCGCTCGGACGCGGACGGATGGCACGGATTTCACGAATGATGCGACATGCCAAGTGCCGGCGCTCCAAAGACCTCCGCCGCACTTGGCTGACCTTGGCGCCATTGCCCTGTTGTGCTCGCGGCAATGGCGCCATCCCTGCAATCCGCGCAGTCGTTCTAGTCCATGATTCCAGCGTCTGATGCCGCCTTCACAGCTCGCTCGATGCCCTCATAGCCCGTGCAGCGACAGAGGTTTCCCTCCAGCCACGTGCGAATCGTCTCCGAGTCGGGATTGGGATGTGCTTGAAGGAGCGCGTAGGCATTGACGATGAAGCCGGAGGTGCAAAACCCACACTGAAAGCCGTTCTCGTCAAGAAAGGCTGTCTGGATGGCTGTGTCCCTCAGCCCCTCGATGGTCGTGATCTCACGCTCCTCGACCTCAACTGCCAGGATCATGCACGATTTCGAGGGCTCTGCCATCCACCAACACGGTGCACGCGCCACAGTCGCCGTTCTCACATCCGACCTTAGTGCCGGTAAGCCCCAACGTGTCGCGCAGCACGTGCAGCAGTGTGTCCGCAGGACGCACCGTGACGCGGCGTTCCTCGCCGTTGACGCTCAACGTGAGTGCTACAAAGTCTCGATACCTGATCATGTCTCGCTCCCTCCTGCCTAGCGCAGCGCGTCCAGTGCTTCGCCAATCGCGGCTTCGAGCAGCGCGCGGCGGTAGGCTGCACCGGCCCTGATGTTGCCGGCAACCCGCAGACCGGTCGCCTCGACGATGCGCGCGGGCCGCTCCGACACCGGCACGGCGTCGTCATTGAGCATCGCGTCGACGCGAGTACTTGTCACTGGGAATCCAAAGGCCGCCGTCGTCGCCATATGGATCCCGCCGTTCACCTGCAGTGAAGCAGGCAGTGAGGATCGGATAGTCGAGCCGCGTCTTCCGCACACGTCGCCGGTAGAACCACGGCATCGCCGCCACCTCCGCAGGCACAGAGAGGCTGACCAGCAGTTCGCCGGGCGTCAGCTGGAGCCTGCGATCGAAGACGTCTCGTAGTGATTCGAGTCGCTCTCCATCGGGGCCAACCAGCCGGACCTGCGCGTCGGCCAAGAGGAACGGCAGTACGGTCTCACGGTAAGGAAGTCGCCCGGCGATGTTCCCACCCAGCGTCAGTCGATTGCGCACGGTGTGATCGACGATCTGCGCCGCTTGCGCCAGGAGTGGGAAGCGTCCGTCCTCGATGACCGTATTGAGCGTAAGCGCGGACCCGAACACATGCCGGCTGCCGTCGCGCGTCAGGACGACGCAGTCGGGGATGTGCTTGATGTCGATGACGGCGCCCGGCCGCAGATTCCCCTTTCTGGCATACGTGAGGATCTCTGTCCCACCGGCATAGTAGAGCGTGTCGAGTCCCTCTGCGGCAGCCTCGACGTAGGCCTCCACTGCCTCCTGAAGCGTTAACGGCCGATAGTAGACGAAGTTATGGGGGATCATGCGTCACCTCCTTCCGGCGCCTCGTGAAGGATCTCCCAGATCCGCTCCGGTGTGATGGGCAGACGGTTCACCGGACGTCCGATGGCCCGCGAGACGGCGTTTGCGACCGCCGAGGGAATGCCCAGGACCCCCTGCTCGCCCAGCCCGCGCGCGCCGTAGGGGCCATCGCCCTGCAGCGTCGTCACAAAGGCCACGTCGTAGACGGGCTGCTCGCCGTAGCGAGGGATCTTGAAGTCCCGAAGGATGTCGTTAGCGACGCGCCCCTGGCCATCAAAGATGAAGCCCTCCGTCGTGGCGACACCTAGCGACATCGCCATGCCCCCGACAACCTGCCCGCGCGCCAACGCCGGGTTGATCAGCGTGCCCACATCCATGGCACAGACTGCCTTGAGAATCTCGAGCGAGCCGTCGCGAAGATCGACCTCCACCTCGACCGCCTCAGCTCCGATGGTCCATTCAAGCGCAGGATGCCCCTCCCCGGTGTCGGCGTCGATGTCCGTCAGGCCGCGGGCGATGTAATTACCCCGTCCGATGACCTGGCCTCCAATGGCCTCGCCCGTCGGGTAGACGTAGCCAAGAACGACCTCGCGCAGATCGAGTCCGCGGGCGGGGTCATCGCGAACGTAGACGCGCCCACCGGCAACCGCCAGGTCTTCGGCCGGGCAGCGGAGCGGCGCGGAGGCCGTTGCTTTGATCTGCTCGATGGCATCGTCCGCAGCAGCCAGGGCTGCGCGCCCTACCATGAAGAGCGAACGGCTGGCTGCTGTCGCCCAGTCGTGAGGAGCGCGGTGCGTCCGGATCTCGGGATCGACGTGCACGCTGTCAGGCGATATGCCAAAGCGCTCCGCGAGAAGCTGGGCGACCCCGGTATAGGTGCCCTGCCCGATCTCGACGATGCCGCTGCTCAGATTGAGGCTGCCGTCCTCGTTGAAGGTGAGGACCGCGCCGGCATCCGTGTTGGTCGGCATCGCCGGCGATTTCCAGAAAGCGCCAACCCCCTTGGCGCGCACCTTGCCCCCACCCAGATCGACCCGCGCCCCCTCCTCCCAGCCGATCATGCGGGCCACCTCCTCAAGACACCGGGCGAGATCACCCGTGCTCGGGTCCATCACCGACTGCGTTGGCGACAGATCTCCAGGCCGAATGGCATTCTTTGCACGAAGCGCAACCGGGTCCATCCCCAGCCTTGCTGCCAACTCGTCCATTGCGCGCTCCACCGGATAGACGATCTCGTGGCCAAACCCACGGTAGGCCGTAGCGAAGGGATGGTTGGTATAGACGCACAGGGCATCGGTACGGATATTGGGGACGTTGTAGGGTCCCGGCGCAGCGATCGCGCCGGCCCGGCTGATATTGACGGCGTAATCGGCGTAGCCACCCGAGTCGAATAGATAGAGCAAGTCCGCGGCGACGAGCCGGCCGTCGCGCGTCGCACCCAGTTTCACGCTGGCTTCCAGCCCGATGTGGCCAGGCGACGAAACTAAGTCGTCCTCGCGGCTGTTCACCAGCCTCACGGGTCGCCCACCCACGGACTTCGAGAGCAGAGTAGGCCAGTCCCTCCAACTGGATGCCGGCCTTGCCGCCAAAACCGCCGCCGATCGGTGGCGCTTCGATCACGATCTTGCCGGTTGGGATGTCGAAGAGGATGCTCATCAGCGCTCGGACGACGAAGGGCGCCTGCGTCGAGGAGCGGATCACAACCGCCCCGTCTGCCTTGATCTCCGCGATCGCCACCCGCGGCTCGATGGCGACGTGATCCCCAGGCGGGAACGAAAAGTCCAGACTCACTTCGACGTCCGCCTGCGCCATCGCGGAGACGACGTCCCCCTTCCGGATCCGGGTCCGGTTCGCGATGTTGGAGCCCGGCTCGGGATGGATCGGTGGGATATGCAAGTAGGAAGCCATCTCCTCGTGGATGATCGGCGCACCCGGAGCAAGAGCATCGCGGGTACTGTTGACCACGGGCAGCGGCTCGTAATCGACGCGGATGAGATCAATCGCGGCCATGGCCTGGTAGGGTGCATCGGCAATCACAGCCGCGACAGGTTCGCCATAGTGACGCACTTTGCCTCGGGCCAAGGGAGGCGTGTCGCCAAGGTAAACACCCAGCCGTATCGGGAAATCTGCCCCAGTGAGCACGGCACGCACGCCGGGCGCAGCTTCCGCCGCGGATCTATCGATGCTGACGATTCGCGCGTGCGCGTGGGGGCTGGTGAGAAGCGCTGCGTGCAGGCACCCTGGCGGATGTAGATCATCCGCATAGCGAAGCCGTCCGTGCACTTTGTCGAGGCCATCCTTGCGCGGCACGGACCGCCCCAGATAACGATACTCGCTTCCTGGCATATCGGACATCAGCCTTCCTCCTTCCGAGCGAGACGCGAGTCTCGGACCCCCGTGCCTCGAGGGTCCACCAAGCAGGCACTAAGGACTTTGAGCGAGTTCGGACCTGACAGCGATGGGCGGATAGACGCAGGATTCGAGTGCTATTGACGGGAGAAAGATCCGGAGTCACGGCGGTTACAGAGACCAGCGCACATCTTCATCCGGACACAACCATTTCGAGGAGGCCCTGGTCCAGTGCATACCGGACCAGTTCCACACGCGTGTGCATGTCCAACTTGGCCATGAGATTCTCGCGGTAGGTCTCCACAGTACGTACGCTGATGCGGAGTTCGCTCGCCATCTGGAGATTCGTGTAACCCAGCGCGATGAGTCGCAGCACATCAGTCTCTCGCGGCGTCAGAGCCTCGACACAGGTCCGGTCAGGAAAGCGCTGCATCTGCGAGTCAGGCGCACCGGAACTCGACGCACTCGAATCAAGCGATTCTGCGCCTCGCGTCATACTCGAGCGGACGTAGATATCACCGTGTGCGACGGCGTGGATCGCGGTCATAAGCTCTGACTCTACGACACGTTTGGCGACAAAACCATTGGCACCGGCTTGAAGAGCCGCATGCATCATCGACGTTTCTTCCGACGCCCTGAGCACCAGGACACAGATATCAGGCCGCATTTCGACCAGGCGCTCCGTGCCAGCACGCCACCCCAGCATCCCAAGGTCCAATATCACGACATCGGGCTGTAAGTTCGCAGCCATCCGCATCATCTCATCCCAATCAGCCGCCTCGCCTACAATCCTGAAGCTGGGCTCGTCACCGAGCAGGGCACGCAACCCTGCTCGAAGCACCGGGTGATCATCAGCGATGAGAATCCGCGCTGCCATAGAGCACCTCCACAGCCTAGTGTCGTCCCGGCACCAACGACGCTAACCCCGCCAGCGTGCCACCCAACGTCTCCGCACGTTCCCGAATTCCAGAGACACCCACCCGATCGTGACTGTCCACTATGCTCACGTCGGACTCGATACCACTGCAGCAAAGCCACCAGTCCGAGGTGATCCAAGCTAAAGGGTTGAACATCTACGAGAAAACAATCAAATCACGCGTCTGGAGCGCAACAGGCGGAATCTCAATAACAGATACTATTTATGATAGTGCAGATCCGAAAGACAAACCGCCGGATTGGGTTGGACCAGAGGTGGCAATAGTTGGAGGCAACCGCCGGAGAGATGAAAGGGGGTAACTGTAGGAAGAGGGGGCCGCCGATCAGAGTTGCTCATAGCGAGGGAAGCGAAGGAACGCCAGACCGATGGAAATGCTGTGCACCCGACGGTCAACTGAGGGCACCCGCGGATCGCAGATCAGCCCGGAACGTTCCTCGGGTCTCCGCTCGACCGGCCGCTACTGCCTAATGCTATTTATTCTAGGATGTCCGCACCAACCATGCCAACGGGCATGATCGTCTCGTCGTCGGTCTCGACGACCAGGGCCTCGATCTTGCCGGCGCTGAGCTCGCGCAGCCGCTCCTGGAACCCCGCGACCTGGTCGCGCACGAAGCGGACGGTCAGCGTGACGTCTCCCGCGAACTCCTCGTCCAGGACCAGGCCCTGCAGCTCGGAGATGACGAGCTTGGCCCGCTCGAAGAGGCTATAGGGCAGCGCGACCATCACCGTCTGCGTGGGCACCTTCTCGGCCAATGGCAGGACGCGCAACACCTCGCGGACGGCATCGCCGTAGGCGCGTACCAGGCCTCCCGTCCCCAACTTGGTGCCGCCGAAATAGCGGGTGACGACGACGACGGCATCGCCGATTCCGCTGCCCTGCAGCACCGCCAGCGCAGGCCTGCCCGCCGTACCGGAGGGCTCGCCGTCGTCGGTGCAGTGGGCGATGACGCTGCTGCCGTGGCCAATGACGAAGGCGGGGACGTTGTGCGAGGCATCCGCGAACTCGGCGCGCGTCCGGTCGACGAAGGCGCGCGCTTCCTCGACGCTGAAAGCCGGGCCGGCGGTCGCGATGAAGCGGGAGTTGACCACGATCATCTCGATCCGCATCTCCCGCGCCGGGATCAGGCGCCGCGGCGACTCGCCGGTCATACGTGCGCCCCCGTGCCGTCTGAGGACGAGGAATCGGTAACAGACCACCGGAAACGCATCACAATCACAGCTACGAGCTCCCGAACTTCCGCCTGCGCCTCGCGCTCATACGCAGCGTGGGGAAAGGAGCGCAAGTACGCGACGAGATCGAACTTCGGGCTGACCACCAGCTCCGCCCGAAAGGTCCCGTCGACCTCATGATAGTGTCCCTCGAAGATCACACGCTTCTTGCGCGCCTTCTCGGGAATATCGAAGACATAGCCGCCGTCGCTGACCCCGCAGGTTCACGGGTACGTACTGCCCCTGCAGATAGTGGCGCAGTTGGCGTCCCGCGTCCGGGAAGTGCCTCGCCGGCAACTCCAGGCGAAGGCGCATTCGCTCGAAGGCTACCCGGCTCGAATCCGTCGAGCACTTCAAGCAGCCGCACCCCCTCCGACAGATCCTTATCCATGGCGATGCGCTCCGCCAGGAGAGCGGATAGGTCCCGGTCGCTGTCTCGATCCCAAGCCTTGATCGCGACCACAGTCTCGCCGAAGAGCCCCACGTAGCGGGCTGCGGCACCCTTCACCGAAAAGAGGCTCTCACGGACCGAGAGCACGCTATCGGCAAGCTCGGGGCAGGAGCCCAGCAGTGCCCGCATCACGAGGGCGTTCGTCCACGCCGGATCAGCCGTCGCCACAGTCGGCGGCAGCCACACCCGCACGTAGATGGGGCGGGCACGCCATTTCGCCTGCATTGCGGCCTTGAGATCGTTGAGATACCGGGGGCCCGGGTGGCGCATCGTGTGCTGCGTGATCGCGGCGCGCTCCTCGGACGTCGTGCAGGCGCCGCATCCCAGGCATCTGCCCGGCTCGCCAACACCGCCGGGCGTACCGACCTCGCCGAGGCAGTAGCCCTCGTCCTCGCCGGCGATGGCCTGCTCGAACTGCGAATACAGCAGACCCGGCGTCGCATCGGAGCTGACGAAGCCCAGGGCAAAGGCCGTGTCCGGCCCTTTCACGCCCAAGAAGGCATCGTCCCAATGGCCGTGGTCGACCATCCATCCCCTGAGGGCCTCCCAATAGCCGGGGGACAACTGCAGGTCATAGCAATGGCCCTCCGCGGCGAGAGCCAAGACGGGTTCGGAGAGCCAAGTCCCGCCCAGCGCCAACACTTGCGAGGCTGCGTACTCCTCCCAGGTGGTGGCAAGCCGGAACTCGAAGCCGTTGGTCTCACATGAGGACTTCACCGGCCCGGTGATCCGGCGCCATTCGTCCTCATCCAGGAAGAGGCGGTCGTAGCGCAGCGGTGTGAACGGCATGCGAATCAGCAGCCCGAAGCTGAAGATCACCCGAAGGCCACGATTGTAGCGCTGCCGCCACGCCTTCAAGTCGAGCACGAATTCGTGGAACTCGGCCAGATCCTGCTCGCTCTCGTGCCCGGTGAGGATGTAGAAGAGCTTGATCTCGCGAATCTTCTCCTGCATCAGCCTGACGAGGACAGCATCGATTTCGGCATCGTCGAGACTCTTGTGGAGGAAAGCCCGCATCCGGTGGCTGATACCCTCGATGCCCAGCGTGAAGCTGCGCTTGTCGGCTGCTACCTCGGCAGCGAGAAGGCTTGGCATCACGGCCAGCAGATCCACGCGCTGGCTCTGTACGTTGACCCGGTCGAAGCGCCGGTTCAGCTCAAGGAGCAGGGAAAGGATCTCCTCGTGGGTATTGAAGTTGAAGCTGAAGACGTCGATAGCCTCGACCCCCTGGGTCGCCTTCAGCCGGTCCGCTGCGTGGAGCACGTCGGCCTGTGAGACCTCGCGATAAGGCTTCCGATCGTAGCCCTCGAAGCAGAACGAGCAGAAGGCAGGGCACCCAAAGCTAATCTGAAGCCTGGCGGTGGACGCCTCCTCACCGTTGAGCGAGGGATAGTCGACGATGAGGTCCTCGGACGAGGGCACCCGGCAGACGGCCTTACTCACCTTCTGATCGGGGGGACCGTTGGCCACCCAGAGTCCGGTCACACGGCCTGCGGCCGTCAGCAACCGGTCGCGCTTATCCAGATCGCGATGCGCGCGAAGCTCTTTCACCAGCACCTCGACCTCACGCTCCCCTTCCCCAAAGAAGAGCGCATCCACGACACTGTCGCCCTCCGGTGTGAGCAGTGCCTGGGAGGCCAACGCGTTTGAGCCGCCCAGGATGATGGGGGGCC
The DNA here is from genome assembly GCA_963751345.1 of uncultured Chloroflexia bacterium. Taxonomy (GTDB): domain Bacteria; phylum Chloroflexota; class Anaerolineae; order B4-G1; family SLSP01; genus PWVB01. The sequence continues at coordinate 320,702 of CAVVUS010000011.1, read as the reverse complement.
AACCCTCGTCACGCCGGCTCGCCAGCGTCGGGACAGCCGAGTTGATCAGCAGATAGGGCAGGTTGATCAGTTCGAGCGTGTAGGCATTGGAGACCAGCACGACATCGAAGTCGCCGGCATCGCGCCAGGATTCCGCGCCCACAAGGAAGGGGATTCCCGCGCCGGCCAGACGCGCGCGATCATACTCCGGTGGGAAGAACGCCATATCAATATACGCATCAGGAAGCGCCCGCCTGACCGCCTGATAGAGAAAGAGGTGGGGCGTCGAGCGGCTGACGTCGCGGAAGGGGGATAACCGCACGATCAGCGCCCGGAACGATGCCGTCTCGAAGCCTGGGTTTCGAAAGGTCGGGTTGGGGCCAGGCCGGTAGAGCTCCGCCTGCTGCAGGAGCGACCAGTTCTCGTTGAAGTACGCCTCGTATCTCGCCATCGCAGGTGGATTCTACCATATCCCACCCAAACCTTGCGGACCAAATAAACACGAAGGATGTTGCATTTATTCACGAAATCGTCTATACTGGTAACGACGGTTCGACGGAATGTATTGTGTTTAATACTGCGAGCCACCATTCCCGAAGGGGGCAAGGGTGCCAGAGCAGATCTCTACGCCGGTCGATGTGGACAGCGCCTATCTGCAAGTCGAGCTGCAGAGGGTGCGCACACGTCTGCAGCGGGCCGTTGCGAGATGGAGGTTGGCCGGCCAGGATCCCAACGACGCCTTCCGTGGCCTGTACGTATCCGACGAGGAGGCCGAAGCCCTGCTGGCTCGCCCTCTCAGCTCGAACTGGGGGCAGACGGTCTCGCTGCCGGAAGAGATCGAGGCATCGCTGGAGCGGCAGAGCGCTCTGGTCGAGCACCAAGCGGAGGCCATTCTCGACGGGGCGACCCGAGCAAGGCACCACGCCGGCCCTGGAACGCCTTCGCACCGCTTTCGGCCTGAGCCAATTTGAGCTGGATGTCCTGCTCATCTGCCTGGCACCCTCGATTGATCTGCGCTACGAGCGCATCTACAGCTACTTGCAGGACGACGTCACAAAGAAGCGACCGACGGTGAACATGGTGCTGGACCTGTTGACAGAAGGCGGGATCGGCCGGCTCGCCATGCTGGCCCACTTTGAGGACGATGCCCCGCTCTTTCGGAACCATCTCCTTGAGCTCAGACAACCCGCGGAGGCCGGTCCCGTGCCGCTCCTGGCCCGTGTCTTGACCGCAGATGACGGTCTGTTGGTGTGGCTGCTGGGTGGTTACCGGCCCCACTCGGACCTGGCAGGATACATCACTCTCGATCCCGACCCCGCGAGCGGGCTAGATCCGCTCGTCGACGCTGCCCTCGCGGGAGAGCTCGTGACCGGCGTTGCCGCCCCACTCTACCTCTTTCATGGGCAGGATCACGACGGTCAGCACGTGGCGGCGCGCCTGCTGGCTGCGGCGACCCATCGCCCGTTGCTGGTGCTCGACGTTGCGGGCATTCTTGGCCGCGATGGCTATGGCTCCGATATGCGCGGACCGATCGGTGCCCGCCGTGCGATCCGCCTGGCGCTGCGGGATGCCCGGCTGATGGAGGCTCTCCCGATGTTGGCCGGCTGGGACGCGTGTCTGGTCGAGGGTAACACACCTCCGGTGCTGCTGCGTGAGCTCTACGCCTTTCCTGGCCCAGCCATCGTCGCCGGGAAGGCGCTCTGGCAACCCAAGGGCGGCAGGGCAGCGGCGTTCTCCCCCACCGAGGGCGGGACCCCGGAGCAGCGGATCGTGATCGAGGTGGCCTTCCCTGTCCCGCCGTACGAGCAACGCCTGCGGCTGTGGCAGCACTTCATCGGGCCCGACGGTATTGAGGACGATGGCATCGAGGGTGATGCTGGTGCGGTCGACGCGCTGGCAGGCCAGTTCATGCTGACCAGTGGCCAGATCCGCGACGCGGTGGCGACGGCAAAGGATCGGGCCGTGCGTCGGGGCGTGGCGCTGTCGCGAGAAGCTCTCTTCGCCGCCGCACGTGCGCACTCGAATGCACATCTCGCCACTCTAGCCCACAAGATCACGCCAAGATATCGTTGGGACGACATCGTGCTGCCGGAGGATCAGAAGGTGCTGCTGCAGGAGATCATCGATACGGTGCGCGGGCGCTCACAAGTGCTCGACGTCTGGGGCGTCGGAGACAAGCTGGCGTCGAGCCGCGGCGTGACGGTCCTCTTCTCGGGGCCGCCGGGCACAGGCAAGACCATGGCCGCGGAGATCATAGCGGGCGGGCTGGGGCTGGATCTCTATCGCATCGATCTGTCGACGATTGTCAGCAAGTACATCGGTGAGACGGAAAAGAACATCGAGCGCATCTTCCAGGAGGCAGAGCAGAGCAACGCGATCCTCTTCTTTGACGAGGCAGACGCCCTCTTCGGCAAGCGCTCTGAAGTGCGCGATTCCCACGATCGCTACGCCAATATTGAGATCAGCTATCTCCTGCAACGCATGGAGGCTTACGACGGCGTGACGATCCTGGCCACGAACCTGCGGGGCAACCTGGACGAGGCCTTCACCCGGCGGCTGCAGTTTGCCGTCACCTTCCCCTTCCCGGAAGCGGAGGATCGCTTGCGAATCTGGACCACGCTCTTCCCTCCGAACGTACCGCGAAGCCAGGAGATCGATTTCGGCTTTCTTGCGGAACGGTTCCGGCTGGCGGGGGGCAATATCCGCAACGTCATCGTCAGCGCGGCGTACCTCGCCGCCGCAGACGGTGGGGCGGTCACAATGGGGCATCTGCTCCACGGTACCCGGCGCGAACTGCAGAAGATGGGGCGCCTGGTGCGCGAGGAGGATCTGGCCGTCGATCGAGAGGAACCATAGTCGGGAAAGACCTTTGGGGTTATCTCGTCGAGACAGCGCTTCCCGAGAGGAAAACCCCAAGAGTCTGGAATCAGAGGAGATCCGATACATGGCTGACAAGGAACACACAGACGAGAAACGCGACGCGACGTCGACCGGCACCCGACAGGCATCCCAGGAGGGCCCACAGGGGTTCGGGGACGGCGTCACCGGCGTTCCCCTGCGTCAGCTACAGCATCAGGTCGGCAACGCCCACGTCCAGCACATCGCCCGTGCGCTTGGCGGCGAGGACGGGGCGTGGCCCGAGGCCGAGGTGGGATTGGCCGGGGGAGCTATCAGCAACCGGCTGGCAAGCCAGATCTACAGCAACCTGGGCAGCGGTCGCCCCCTGGACGGCGTGCAGCGGGACAGGTGGGAGGCCGCCTACGGATCACCGTTGGGCGACGTGCGGCTTCACGACGACTCCGAGGCCGACGAACTGAACCGGCGCGTCAGCGCCCGCGCCTTCACCCTCGGCAGCGACGTTTTCCTCAGCCACGACGCTAGCGCCTCCGACGAACGTCTGATCGGCCACGAGTTGGCCCACGTGGTGCAGCAGCAGTCCGCGGTTCCGAGCAGCCAACTGACGGTAGGGCCGGCTGGGAATTCGCAGGAACACGCGGCAGAGATAGCCGCGACGATGGGAACGATGGCGGGTATTCGCAACCGGACACCGGGCATAGGCCGCACCAGCGTCCAGCGCGATGTCGCCGAGGACCTGGACGAGATGGCCAGCGCCGGGGAGCAGGAGCAGCGCGAGCAGTTGCAGACAGCGCCGCCGCCCGTGATGCAGGTCAATAACGTCCAGGACGCGAGCGGCGCCCGGCGTATGATGACGACGATCGAGGGATACCGCCCCAACATGCAGGAGGGTGGACGCCAGGGCACGATCTCGGGGGATCAGATCTCCGCCAACGAGGAGGCGATCGCGAAGCTCTCGGATTATCTCGTGACGGTGGGAGAACAGGGACGGACGCTGGGCACTTTCCAGGAGCAGGTCCAGCAGCTCCGACTGGACTTCGGCCGCGTCTCGGGGCGGATGCTGCATCTGCAGTCGATGGGCGTCGTAACCCCCAACGAGAGCGCGTCTTTCCGTGCCGAGGAGGTCGTCGGCGCGGCCACCGGCGCGGGGAGCGCGGCGGAGTCGGCCGCAGGCATGCGCGGAGACGCCACCGTCATCCGCGCCCAAGCCCAGGAGGCCCATGACAGGCTGATGGGGGCAGGGAACAATTTCACCCGCGCACAGCGTGAGGCGAGCCAAGCCGTACACGGCCTGAACTCCGCACTGAGCACCCTCAACGCGGGCATCATACCGAGGGAGGAGGACCCCGACTTGGCGGCGCAGCAGCGGCAGATCAAAGCGAAGGTCTCCACAATGCAGAGCCGCCTGTCGACGGGGCTGCAGGTGCTCTCGGCCCTCGGCGGCGCGGCGGGACTCGGCACTGCGGCGACAGAGGCCGCAACCAGCGCCGTCGGCGAAGCAGCGACCAACTTGGGCAGCCAAGCGCTGGGCGCGCTCAGCCCTGACACGATTGCGACCGCGATTAGCCAGGAGTGGTACCGGGAGCAGACCAACCAGATTGAGTCCCAGATCAGCCAGGCGAACGCACAGTCGCGGCAAGCCGCCATTACCGCCAATGTGTCGGGCGTGCGCCAGGCGCAGACAGCCCTGTTTAGCGCGATGCAGACGCTTGAGGAGCGACTGAGGGAGTACCAGCAGGCACGCGATTCCCTGCGCACGACGCTGACCAACCTCGGGGCGGCCGCCGACCGCCCGGGAGGGCCGGGAGGCGGGCAGGGGTACACGGTCATCGCCGGCCTGTTGGGCGACGTGGACATCCTCGTCGTGCAGATCGACACCACGATGGGGATGGGGCGGACCGAGATGGAAGCGGGGCGGCACGCGACCGAAGCACGTGGCGCGGTGGAGGGCACGCGTAACGCGGAAACGGGGTCGCGCGAGGGCGGCGTAACCTATTATCAACCTTACCAGGACTTCCAGTTGGGCAATTGGGGGCGGACGGGCGGGGTCGTCTACCGCGCCTCTCCCCAACGCATCTACTTCATCACCTCGCAGAGAACGCCGGGCAGCGCCTACGGTGGGCAGGGCGCCGCGAATCCGGTGGTACAACAGACCATGGAGGAGCTGCAGGAGATGCGCACGACGGTACAGGGGATGCGCAGTGTGCTCTCGCAGTCAATGGGCTTGTCGATGGAGAGACGCTAGGAATTGGATAGGACCTGATGATAGCAGATTTGGACGAGACCCTACGGCAGCTCTTGATCGCCGAGCTTCCGGTGAAGAACGGGGAGATCGACATCAGCTTCGACCAGCCCGCGCGCGAGTGGAGCTCGCGCCTATCGAAGCCGACGGTCAACGTCTTCCTTTACGACGTCCGCGAGAACAACGTCCTGCGGCAGCACCAGTGGGAACGGCTGAACAACGGAGGCCAGCAGGAGCTCGCAAAGCTCAAGCGTTCGCCGATGCGGGTCGACTGCTCCTATATGCTGTCGACCTGGGCCGCCGACCCGGAGGACGAACACCGGCTGCTCACGCGCACTGATGCTGACCCTCTTCCGCTTCCCCATCCTTCCCGCCGACCGGCTGATCGGCGCGCTGCAGAATCCACCCTTCGACATCCAGGCCAAACTGGCCCAGCACGACGTGCTGACCGATCCGTCGGACCTGTGGAACGTCCTGGATAATGAGATGCGCCCCAGCGTGCCCTACGTCGTCACGCTGGCCCTGGATCCCTGGGAGGTCATCACGGGTCCGCTGGTGCGCACGCGGATTCTGCGCCTGGGTCAGGCGCAGAACCTGCCCTACGAGATCGGGCTCGTGCCCGATGCGAGACGCACCGACCTGGTACTCATCGCAGGCGTCGTGCGCAGCGGCACGGACAAGACCCCGCAATCAGGTGTAGAGGTGGCGATCAAGGGAACCGGCTATATGGCAACAACCGATGACCGTGGACGGTTCGTCCTGGGAAGTGTGCCCCCCGGACGCTACACGTTGGTTGCGTGGGCCACAGAGGAGAAACCACGACAGAAAGAGATCGAGATTCCGGCCGAAGACGGAGACTACGACATTGAGGTCTGAGCAGGGAAACCTAAGAGCATGAGGGCTACACCAAGAAAGGAGTGTCACAGCGATGCCTGAGTACAAATCTCCCGGTGTGTATATCGAAGAGGTCGATCGGGGTACAAAGCCCATTGAAGCCGCAGGCACGTCGATGACGGCTTTTGTGGGCATCACGGCAGAAGCCAGTAGGAAGCAGGTGGATCCCGCCACGGGTGAGCGCGTGCCAATTCAGTCGGTGCTCAACCAACCCACGCTTGTGACGAGTTGGACCCAGTATGTCAGTATCTTCGGCGATTTCATCGCCGGGGCCTATCTGCCTGACGCCGTCTATGGCTACTTTACCAACGGTGGCGGCAGTTGCTACGTCGTCAGCGTCCGCGCGCTCAGGGAGGGCGGCGCCGAGGCCGAATCGGCAGCGGCGACCGTGCCGGCGAAGGGACGCGGTAACGCTTTCAAGGTCGTCGCCAAGACGACGGGGCCGTCCAATCTCAGCGTGACCATCAAGGCCGGCGAGGAGGATACCTTCTCCGTGACCGTGGGCGATGAGACGAAGGCCGGTCTCACGATGAAGAAGGGTGAGGCGAACTTCGTCGGCGATGCCACCTTCTCTACCGTCGAGCTCACCGACGTGGGCACCGCCACCGCCACACCCACCGAGGGCACGTATGAGCTGACGGGGGGCGGCATCCCGCCGCTGACCGTCGACGACTTCGCCGGCGATGCCGCCGAACGCACGGGGATCGCGGGTCTCGAAGCCATCGATGAGGTCCGCATCCTGGTCGCGCCCGACGTGATGGCCGGATACGATGGATCAGCCGCGGCCAGGGAGCGGGTGAAGATGGTGCAGACGGCGATGATCGCCCACTGCGAGGCGCTCAAGTACCGTTTTGCCATTCTCGACACGCCGCCGGGCCTCAACGCCCAGCAGGCTCAGGAATGGCGGGAGTACGTCAACTTCGACACCTCGTACGCGGCGCTCTACTATCCCTGGATTCGTGCGGCCGACTTGAGCGGCGGCGGGAGCACCAGCAAACTCCTTCCGCCAAGCGGGCATATGGCAGGAATCTACAACCGCACCGACGCCGATCGCGGCGTGCACAAGGCACCTGCGAACGAGGTCGTCCGCGGGGCCATCGACCTGGAGCTCCGTCTCAGCAAGGGCGAACAGGATAGCCTCAACCCGATCGGCGTGAACTGCATCCGAACCTTCCCCGGCCGCGGCATCCGCGTGTGGGGCGGTCGTACGCTGAGCAGCGACGGCTCCTGGCGTTACATCAACGTCAGGCGGCTCTTCATCATGGCCGAGGCATCGATCGACGTCGGGCTGCAGTGGGTCGTCTTCGAGCCGAACGACCGGATGCTTTGGGCACGCGTGCGCCGGGACGTCATCTCGTTCCTCCGCACCGTATGGCTCAGCGGAGCGCTTTTCGGAAGCACGCCGGACGAAGCCTTCTACGTCAAGTGCGATGACGAGCTCAACCCACCGGAAATCCGGGACCTGGGCCAACTGATCATCGAGGTTGGCATGGCTCCCGTGAAGCCGGCCGAGTTCGTGATCTTCCGCATCAGCCAATGGGCCGGCGCCAACGCCGAAGCCTGAGGAATGAGAGGAATGAAAGGAGAATGCAATGCCTGACCGCGAGGATCCCCTTGTAGGGTTTCACTTTGCCGTTGAAGTTCAGGAAGTCGTGAAGGGCTACTTCACGGAGTGCAGCGGACTTGGATCCGAGCACGAGGTGATCGAGCACAAAGTCGTCACCGACCAGGGCCAGGAAGTGGTCATGAAAATACCGGGACGGCTCAAGTGGGAGAACATCACGCTGAAACGCGGGATCACCAGCAGCATGGACATCTGGGACTGGCGCAAGATGGTGGAGGATGGGCGGGTCGAGGAAGCCCGGCACGACGGCTCCATCACGATGTTCGACGAGGAGCTGAACCCCGTGGCCCGCTGGGAGTTCAGACGCGCCTGGCCGGTCAAGGTGACCGGGCCGCAGCCCAAGTCCGATAGCAACGAGATCGGGGTAGAGGAACTCACCATCGCGCACGAGTACATAAGCCGCGTCGAGATCTGAACCTATGGACTTCGAGTTCACCCTGCCTTATGGCTACAGCAACGGTGACGGGCAGACCCACCGCGTTGGGCGGATGCGGATGGCCACGGCCTTGGATGAGATCGAGTCCGTGGCCCATCCGCGGGTGCAGGCAAACGAGGCCTATCTACCCATCATCTTGCTCAGCCGGGTGATTACGCAGCTCGGAACGCTGCCGCACGTGACGCCCGCGATCGTGGAACAGCTCTATGCTGCCGACCTCGCCTACCTGGAGGACGTCTACCTACGGCTGAACAGCTACGACGGCATGGTCGTGCGAACGGTCTGTCCGCACTGCAGTTCGGAGCTCCAGTTCAAGGTAGCACCTGCGCGGGTGGACGAGGGCGATGGAACGCAAGGTGAGCAGGGGACGAGGAGATAGGGGGCAGGGATGGCAGAGGGCGATGTGGAAGACCAGCAGGAGGTACGTGCTGTTGCGCCACCGGTCAGCGATCGGCCTTCGCCGCAGCGCGCCGTTACGCCTGGGGCGTCGCGGGTGCCCATGACTGACGAGTTGGTCCGCCAAGTGGCAGATCGCGTCTACGCGCTGCTGAAGCAAGACATCGCCGGCGAACGGGAACGATCGAGAGGATAGAGGCTTTGCCAATACCGTCATTTCGCTTCATCGTGGCAGTGGACGGCGAGCCCCAGGCTGCGTTCACGGAGACGGTCCTACCGGTGGTTGAGTGGGATGTCGAGTCCGTGAAGGAGGGGGGCTCAACACCTACGTGCATCAACTGCCGGGCCAGCGCAAAGCGGCCAAGTTGAGCCTGAAGAATGGGGTCGGCAGGAGGGCGCTGGTGGACTGGTACATGGCGTGCATGCAAGGCCCGCCGACGCGGAAGACCCTCACGATCACGCTCCTAAACGAGGAGAAAGAGCCCGTGATGATCTGGCACGTCAATGATGCCTTCCCCACGAGCTGGAAGGGTCCGCAGCTCCAATCCGACGCCAACAGCGTCGCGATAGAGACACTGGAGATGGCATGCGGCGAGGTCACCGTGTCGTATGAATAGGCGACGGGCCAAGCAGTGGCACGAGCGTCCGCCGGCCTAGATAGTGGTTGCTATGCGTAGCAAGGGGAGATAGACGTCTGATGGCATTCAGACCGACGCTGGGATTGAGTGATTTACTGGTGCGCCGCGTGATGCGCCACCGGTCGGTCGCCACACTCTTCAGGGCGGCCTCGACGCCGGTCGAGATCCCGCGCAGGCCAACGGAGACGGTCGTCGCGGTACCGGTGAGGGACGGTGAGCCTGTCAGCCCATCGGCGCGGATCGTCGGCGAGCCAACGCCGGTCGCCAGCGCAATGCCGGCCGAAACCAGGCCGACGGTCTCCCCAACGCTGCCCGGACCACCGCTGCGGGATGTCGCTGGCGCGGGCCTGTCACCCGAGATGCCGGAACGTGCTCCCACCTCACGCCCTGCCCAACCTACCGTGGCGCGCCGCGCGGCAGTGCAGGCCGCAGTTGCGGCCGCCGAGGGACCGGGAGACGCGCCAGCCGGGTCTGACGCGCCGATCACGGACACCGTATGGCACCGGCTCCAGACGATCTTCCAGCGGCACCAGGGGAAAGAGGCGCAGCCCACGGTCGGGTCGGAAGCCGGGACGAACGTGGAGTCCGAGGCATCCTCTCTGCCCCTCGCAAGCTCGCCCCGGGAGGCGATAGGCCGCGGATCGGGAAACCTAGCAGAGGGTACGGCCAAGGCCGCGATCTCACGCGTCCCGCAGACGCGCGCAGCCGAAACGCAGGATAGCCCCACGGAGGGGCCGGGCCGCGAGCGATCGAGAGCACAAGCACCGGGGTCCCCCCGTCCAGCCAACATCAGCGAACGGGAAGACAGCCGGGTCGAAGACGCGGGCGGCATGCCAACGGTTCAGCGCGCGCCTATGGCGCCTGCGCGCGTCGACACAGCAGCTCGTTCGGACGTGACTGCGCCGGAGCAGGCGCGGCAACCGATGGGAGAGGAGTCTCACGAAAGGGCCACCCAATCCGGGCCGACGGCGCCGGACGAGCGGAGAGCACCTTCGCCGGTGGTGCGGCAAGCCGCTCGCGTTGACCTGCGCCCACCAGAGCCTGCCGGGGCCTTCGAACCGATGAGTGTTGAGGCCCTGCGTCCGGACGAAGCCCCTGCGCCAGAGGCAGTGCCGGGTCGCGAAGAGACCGTCCCTGAAGCAGAGTCCGCGCCCGGTGAAAGGCCCACGCAGCCGCTCCCCTTACAGCAGGCCTGGGGCGTCGAGCGCACGCCGCAGGGGCTGTCGCCGAGGCCGCGTCGGAGTTCCACTGCGTCTGCGGTCGAGCGTGAGGTCCGGGGACCAACCACTGCCGAGCCCGTCGTCCTCCACGAGGACACAAGCCCATCGGCAGGTCGACAGGTGCCGGGCGGTGTACCGGTCACGACCGTCGCCGCACCCGAGCCCGTGGGGAGAATGCTGGCACAGATAGCGGCAGGCAGGCGCACCCGCTCCACCATCGAGACCCTCGCACCGCGCGGGCCTCGGCCTGCACCCGCCGAGCGTCCGGCCCAGCGCCAAGTCCGTCGCACGGCACCGCCCGCCGCCGAAGCTACGGAAGCCCGGAGCGAGGGCGCTGAGCTGCGGCCTGGAGCGGAGATCCCGTTCATCGAGACGCCCATCGGTCCTCTGCCCGCGGATCTCTGGAGCCTGATTGGGGAACCGGTGCCCCAGAACGCAGAGGCGCGTGGGCAGACACGCGGTGTCCAGACAGCATCTGAGGCCCAACCGCAGATGCCCCCGGCGCCCCGTCAGACCACCGTGCCGACGGCCCCAGCACGCGGGCCCGCGGTCATCCAACGGATCGTGGCCGAGCGACCGGCGGAGGAGGAATCCCTCCCGGCGCCGCAGGAAGCGCCTGTGCCGGACGCGACCGAATCGGCGGCTGAGCCGCCGGCGGACCTCGGAGCGGAGCCACAGAATCCAGAAGAGGCGTCACCCGCCGTCGATCTCGACGAGCTTGCCCGCAGGGTCTACGACGAGGTCAAGCACCGTCTGGCGATGGAGCGTGAGCGCTCGCAGAGGAGGTCCTGATGCCCGAAACACGCAGTAGCCTGCAGGCTGCCCGCATCTACGAGGTCGACGAGTCCGGGGAGGAGAAGGGTGGCGGTGTCTCGGTGGGCTGTATGTTCAACCCCTTCGAGTACACCGTGACCAAGCGGAACTCATACAAAGAGGAGCGGCAGAACCGCTCGGATGTCCCGAGCTTCGAGTTCGAGAAGGCCGGGCCCCAGACACTGAAGCTGAGCCTGGTCTTCGACACCTACGAGAGCGACGAGGACGTCAGCCTGCAGACCAATCGGCTCTGGAAGCTCATGGAGTCCAAGACCCGGCGCGAGGGCAACCGGAATCGCAAGGTGCCCCCACCCGAGGTCGCATTCGAGTGGGGTGTCTTCCGCTTTGTGGCCGTCATCACCAACATGACCCAGAAGTTCACGCTCTTCAAACCTGATGGCACACCGGTACGCGCCAAGGTAGACGTGACGTTCACACAGCACAAGGATCTGGAGGACTATCCCAGCCAGAATCCGACGTCGGGCGGCGGGGATATCGAGCGCGTCTGGCGCGTCATCGCCGGCGACCGGCTCGACACCATCGCCCACGAGGTCTACGGCGACGCCACCCGCTGGCGCGTCATCGCCGACTATAACCATCTGACCGACCCGCTGGCACTGCGCGCGGGTCAGCAGCTCATCATCCCGGCAATTTGAGGTCGTGACACGATGCTGACGCCACGTCGTCGTAGAGGCAGGTCGGTGGGCCACCCCCGATGGCGCATCATCGTGGGACCAGCTGTCGGAGAGGATGGATGGTGGCCCGTCCTCGGAAACACGTCTCCGGAGGTCTTGTCGTAATGCCTGAACCGTCTGCACTGGCCAGTCAGATCAAGATCAAGGTCAACGGGACGGAGGTCGAGCCCGACACCATGGGGCACGTCCTCTCCGTCGACGTCGACCAGCACGTCCACCTGCCCGGCACCTTCTCGGTGCTGCTCCAAGACCCCGACTTCGAGTTGATCGACGAAGGACTCTTTGACCTGACCAAGGAGGTCGAGATCTCGGCGCAGACGGCCGGTGGCGAGTGGGTCATCCTCATCAAGGGTGAGATCACGGCGCTGGAGCCCGCGTTTCAGGAGGGCATGATCGCACGGCTGGTGGCGCGCGGCTACGACAAATCACACCGCCTGTATCGGGAGCAGAAGAGCCGGGCACACCTCAACAAGAAGGACAGCGACCTGGCCGGCGAGATCGCCGGGGCCGCCGGGCTGCAGGCCGAGGTCGATCCAACGCCGACGGTCTATGACCATATATTTCAGCACAACCAGTCCGACCTCGCCTTTCTCCAGGAGCGCGCCTGGCGGATCGGGTACGAGTGCTACGTCGACGACGGTAAGCTGATCTTCAAGAAGCCCTCTTCTGCCTCGGGAGGGGGAAGCCCCCTCAGCTGGGGGGAGGACCTGCTATCCTTCCACCCGTGGATGAACCTTGCCGAGCAGGTGGATGAGGTGGTCGTGCGCGGGTGGTCGGTTGAGCGGAAAGACCCGATCGTCGGCCGCGCGCAGCGTGGGGCGCTCTATCCTGACATCGAGGAGTCGCAAGACGGCGCCTCCTGGGCCCAATCCTTCGGCAGCGGGAAGCGTATCGTGCTGGGGCAGAACGTCGCCAGCCAGGCCGAGGCGGACACCCTCGCCAAGGCGCGGCTCAACGAGCTCAGCGGCGCCTTCGTCCAGGCGGAGGGCCTCGCGCTTCGCCGCCCGGATATCCGGGCGGGCAAGACGATCACACTCGAGGCATTGGGCGACCGCTTCAGCGGCACCTATCTGGTCACAAGCGCCCGCCACAGCTACACGGCCGAGGGACTCAAGACGACTTTCACCGTCAGAGGAGCGCGCACCGGGCAGTTGATCGAGGACCTGGGCGTGCGGAGCGTCGAGGAGCGCTATCCCGGTGCCGCCATCGGGATAGTGACGAACACCGAGGATCCCGACCACCGTGGGCGGGTCAAGGTCAAGTTCCCATGGATGACACAGGATGCTGAGAGCGACTGGGCGCGCGTGGTGGGCATTGGGGCGGGCCCCGAGGCCGGCCTCTACGTGATGCCGGAGGTCGACGACGAGGTACTGGTCATCTTCGACCACGGGGATTTTCGCAGGCCCTTCGTCCTCGGGGGGCTCTGGAACGGACAGGACGCCCCGCCCCCCGAGGTGCCGTCGAGCGGTGGGGAGCGACCGCAGGTGCGCACTTGGCGGTCGCGGTCCGGGCACCACATCACCGTCTACGACAACGCCGACAACAAGATCGAGATCGTCACGCAGGGCGGCCACCAACTCATCCTGGATGACGCCAACCGCGAGGTGAAGATCACGACCAGCGGTGGCATCGTCTTCACACTGGCCGACAGCGGCGGCAAGGTCACGCTCGAGGGCAGCGAGGTGTCGGTCAAGGCCAACGGCAGCTTGAAGATCGAGTCCGGCGCGAATATGGACCTTCAGGCGGGCGGACAGATGAATATCAAGGGCGCAATGATCAATTTGAATTAGCTATTAGCTGATAGCTGACAGCTTTCAGCGATAGAGATGTGCCGGTGACACGTCTTCGGCAGGAGTCGGAGTAAGGAGTACGGACGATGGGACAGCCAGCAGCAAAGCAGGGAGATCAGATCACGGCGGTGGATATGCACATCGTGATGGTGCCGTCTCCGGGCGGGCCGGTGCCGACGCCCCTGCCCCATCCCTTCGCGGGCATCATCGACGGGAACCTGAGCCCGACCGTGAAGATCGCGGGGATGCCCGCCGCCACGGTCGGAAGCACGGCGACGAACACGCCGCCGCACCTGCCCACCCCGCCCGGCACGGTGTTCCAGATCCCACCTCTGAACCGGGGCACGATCATGCGGGGCAGCGCCACGGTGATGATCAACGGCAAGCCTGCGGCAAGGGCCGGCGATCAGGCGCAGACGTGCGCCGATCCTGTGCCGAACATGGCCGCCCAGATTGTCGCGGCGGGTACGGTCATGATTGGGGGATAGCCTATGCCGGATGACATCGTAGGTCGTGGGTGGGTCTTCCCACCGCAGATCGGCGCGCAGGGCGGGATCGCGCTGACGCACGAGCGCAGCGAGATCGATCAGGCCATCTACATCATCCTGTCGACTTCGCCGGGCGAGCGCGTGATGCGGCCGACCTTCGGATGCCGGCTGCACGAGTTGGTCTTCGCCCCCAACAACAGCCACACGGCGGCGCGGGCGCGGCGCTACGTGGAGGAAGCGCTGGGAATGTGGGAGCCGCGCATCCGCGTGATCCAGGTGGACGTGCAGCAGGACGCCGAGGCGGACAACACCCTGGTCATCGGCATTCGATATGAGATCAAGGCGACGCACGATCAACGGAGCCTGGTCTATCCGTTCTACTTGATACCCGAGGAATAAGGGATGACGAGAAACACGTGACGATTAACGAGTGACGAGTGATCCAGATCCGGAAGTTTCGCGTCGATCCGGTCAATCGTCACCCGTCAATCGTCATAGACGAAAGAAGGCACCCATGGCACTACCTAGACCGAAGTTGGACGACCGGCAGTTTCAGGACCTGGTCGACGAGGCAAAGAAGCGGATTCCGCACTTCAGCAAGGAGTGGACCGACCACAACGTCAGCGATCCGGGCATCACCCTGATCGAGCTCTTCGCGTGGATGACGGACATCCTGCTCTACCGCCTCAACCAGGTACCCGATCTGCACAAGATCGAGTTCATGGAGATGCTGGGGGTGACGCTCCGGGAGCCCATTCCGGCCAAGGCACCGGTGACCTTCTGGCTCTCCCAGCCGCAGGATATGGCCGTCGTCATCCCCGCCGGAACCGAGGTCGCCAGCACCCAGACCGAGCGCGAGACCTCTATCGTCTTCACGACCGATAGGGACATGCTGGTCCAGCCACCCCAGTTGGCGACGGTCCTGGCGCGAACCATCTCCGGCGACGAGCCGACCTACCGCGAGCAGAATCTGCGCCGCCTGGAGACGGGCTTTGGCGGTTTCGCAGTCTTCTCCGCCGTTCCGCGGGTCGATGACGCACTCTACTTCGGCTTCGAGAACGATCTCAGCTATCACATCCTGGGATTCGAGTTCGACTTCGACCCGGCGGGCGGGGCCGGGGTCGATCCCACGCTTCCCCCTTACGTCTGGGAGGCCTCGACGGGAGACCGCAACACCCACTGGAAGCAGTGTGACGTCGAGATCGACACGACGCGAAGCATGAACACCGCGGGGCGAGTGCGGATCCATCTGCCGGCGATGGGAAAATACGACTTCCGGCAGGGCGATCAGTACTGGGTGCGCGTGCGCATCAAGGATATCACGACCACCGAGCGCCAGCAGGGCATGCAGCCTTTCGAGAACACGCCAATGCTGCGCAAGGCGGCGGTGGCCACGTGGGGGGGCACGGTGCCCGCGACCCACGCCCAGGTGGTCACCAACGAGTTCCTCGGGCAGAGCGACGGCACGCCGGGCCAGAGACTCCAACTGCAGTTGACACCCATTCTGGAGCGCCGACCCGGCGAGGAGCTTGCCGTCCAGGTCGAGGGACGCCCACCCGAGGTGTGGACCGAGGTGCCCGACTTCGCGGACTCGGACAGCAGCGCCAGGCACTACACGTTGGATGGCATCCACGGGGAGCTGAGGCTGGGCCCGGCGGTGCGCCAACCTGATGGCACCATCAAGCTCTACGGAGCGATCCCACCCCGCTATGCCAATCTGGTCTTTCAGCAGTACCGCTATGGGGGTGGGCAGGAGGGCAACGTCCAGCCCGGGGTGCTTAACACCCTCAAGACGGCCATCCCCTACGTCGCCCGGGTGAGCAACCGCGAGCCGGCGTGGGGCGGGATGGACGCCGAGTCACTGGAGTCCGCGATGATGCGAGTTCCTGCCCTCCTGCGATCCCGCGAACGAGCGGTCACCGAGTCGGATTTCGAATATCTGGCCACGCAGGCGCTCCCGGCGTCCATCGGCAGGGTCAAGTGCCTCCAGCCGAAGCCTTCCGAGGCAGGTCGGGTCGCGCCCGGCCAGGTCTATGTTCTGGTGATCCCGAGGGTAGCGCACCCCGAAGGGTACCTGGCTCCGGAGCAGCTGGAGCTCGACCAGGACGACGTGAGCGCACTCAAGACCTACCTCGATGAACGCCGCCTGCTGACCACGCGCCTCGACATCCGCCCGCCCGCCTACTACTGGGTTGCCTGCCGGGTGCAGTTGCGGGCATCGCCGGGCGTCCCCCAGGCAGAGGTGGAGGCCGACGTATTGCAGCGGCTCTACCGCTTCCTCAACCCGCTGACCGGGGGACCCGATGGGAAAGGATGGCCTTTCGGCAGGGACCTCTACGTCTCGGACGTCTATCAATGCCTCCAGGGCATGCCCAACGTGCAGTTCATCCGCAGCGTTCAGATGTACGCGGCGCGGCCGGGAGGGGCGGCTCAAGGCGAGGCCGTCGAATCGCTGGAGGTCATCGCCCACGGCGTCACCGTTTCAGGCGCCCACGAGATAGAGTTCGTCTGATGGCAGCGAATCCGGTCCCTCGCCTTGAGATCGTCGATGCCGAGGGGAATCGACGCGAGATGCCGTTGACGGACGTGACCACCATCGGCCGCCAGGCGGGCAATGACGTGGTGGTCGACGACCAGAGGGTCTCGCGACAGCACGCACTGATCGAATGCCGCGATGGGGCGTGCGCCCTCACAGACCTGGAGAGCTCCAACGGCACATATCTCGAAGGCATTCGGCTGACGCCGAATGTGCCGATGCCGGTGCCTCCGGGCGCGGAGATCAAGATCGGGGCGTCGACCATGAAGGTGGTCGTCGAGGTGAGCGACGAAGCGAAGGAGATGGTGGCCAGGGAAGATGCCATGCCCGCCCCCCCTCCCCTTCCCTCGCCGGAGGAAGGCCAGAGCAGGTCCGAGCCCCCTCCACTTACCGGCGAGAGGGGCAGGGCAGGGCTGAGCCGCCGTCCCCTCCGGGGGCGAGCCGGGGAGGGGAAGAGGATTTGCCGCCGGGGTTGGAGATCCGGAGCCGGAGACTGCTAAGCTATCTCCCCAGCATCTACCACACCGAGTTCATGAGCCGCTTCCTGGGCATCTTCGAGACCATACTGACGCCCATTGAGTGGAACATCGACAACTTCGACCTTTTCCTCGATCCGGGGACCGCGCCTGCCGACTTCTTGACGTGGCTAGCAGAATGGTTTGACATTACCTTCGATCCCTCGTGGACCGAGGCCCAACAGCGGCAGCTTCTCCGCGAGGCCCACCTGATCTACGCCCGCAGGGGCACGCGGTGGGCACTCAGCCGAGTCCTGGAGATCTATACCGGCCACCGGCCGGAGATCATTGATGACGACGATGCGCTGGAGCCCTATACGTTCAGCATAACGCTGCCCGTCCAGGCCGCACAACTGGGCCGTGATCTTATCGAGCACCTGATTGACGCCCACAAACCGACGCATACCATGTACACACTTGAGTTCAGGCCATAAGCGTAGACAATAACGTTGATCCTGTCAGAACGTTTGAACGTCGGAACGCTGGGAAGGAGATGCTCTCAATGGAGAGACTGGTTGGCGAATCGCTAAGCCGATATCAACTCACGAAACTCCTGGGTGAAGGCGGCATGGGCGCCGTATTTGAGGCTCGCGACGTCACGCTTCAACGCGACGTCGCGATCAAGATCATGCACCCTCACCTGTCGAACCAGCCGGATTTCCGCGAGCGCTTCCTGCAAGAGGCACGGACCGCGGCTCGCCTGGATCACCCCGGCATCGTCCAGGTCTACGACTTCGGCCAGGAGCGCTCGCTGCTCTTCATCGTCATGGAGTTCATACGCGGCGCCAATCTGCGGACGATGTTGGACGGACTGAAGGCCAAGGGTCAGTGGATTCCCCTCAAGGAAGCCATCGGCATCATCCGTCAGACGTCCGAGGCCATGGACTACGCTCATCGCCAGGGCGTGCTGCACCGAGACATCAAGCCCAGCAACATCATGATCGAGCCGGAGGCATCTCCAGGGCTGCCCTATCGTCCGGTGCTCACGGACCTTGGTCTGGCCCGTCTGATGGCCAGCCAACACATCACACAGGCGGGCACGTCGATGGGGACCCCCACCTATATGTCGCCGGAACAAGCGCTGGGCGAGGAAGCCGACCCCCGGAGCGATGTCTACTCATTGGGCGTGATGCTCTACGAGCTGTGCGTTGGGCGCCCTCCCTTTGAGATCAGCACGATCTCGGAGGCCATCCGCTATCACACCAAGGAAACGCCGCCGGCGCCGTCGACGTTCCGCGCCGACCTGCCGAAATCGCTGGAAGCGATCATCCTGAAGGCAATCGCGAAACGTCCCGCGGACCGCTGGGAGAATGCCGGCGCGCTGGCCGCTGCCCTGGGAAAGCTCTCCGGCGCCTCTGCCGGCGAGCCGGAGCCGACAGCCGTCGCATCTGAGAAAACAGCGCTCGCGGATGAACCAGGCCCGGATGTAGGCGCGCCTCCAGCAAGACCTGGAGGGATACCCGCCGTACTCGATGAGGGCGTGAGCCTGATGACCCAGTATCAGCAGAGTCAGGCCGAGCCGCGAGGCGCTTCAGTACTCCAGGATTTCAGCGCGCCCAAAGGCAACGGCGACACCATCCAGGCACGTCTGCGCGATGGTAGGACGCTTGAAGTACAGGTCAAGAGCCAGAGCATGACCGTTGGGCGGACGGAAGGCAACGATATCGTCCTCGACACGCCGAATGTATCGCGACATCATGCCAGGATAGAAAACGACGGCACTACCTACCGCGTCACCGATCTCGACAGCACCAACGGCACCTACATTGGCACTGCCAAGCTGTTGCCCGGTGTGGCTGAGACGTGGACGCCGGACCAACCGCTCCGCGTGGGCGATGCCTGGCTCCGCCTCGTCGCCGGCACTGCGCGTGCCGCGACGGGCCGGCTGGGTGGCGCCTCGGTGGGGGCTTCCCCTCTCTCCCCCGGCGGGCGAGGGACCGCAGGCGTCAGCCCGGGTCTGCTCAGGACGAGCACCGGCGAGGGGCGTGTGGGTGTGGTGATGGAGGAGACCCAACTCGCCGTGACCCCCGGCCAGCGGGCCGTTGGCACGCTGGTCCTCCTCAACCAGGGATCCATCGTCGACCACTTCCGCGTGGTCGTGGAGGGCATTCCGGCCGACTGGGTGGACCTGCCGCCGGTCGTCCAGTTGATGCCCGGCCAACAGCAGACCGTGACGCTGACCCTCCACCCACCGCGGACGCCCGCGAGCCAGGCGGGCCGTTACGGCATGAGCATCCGCGTGTTCAGCCGCGACATGCCATCCCAGTACGTGGAGGTCAATGCCGCGCTCACGGTGGCGCCCTTCCAGCAGTTTAGCAGCTCCATGCAGCCTCAGAAGGTCAAGGTGGGCTCACCCACCCGGGTCACGGTACAGAACGACAGTAACTTCCCCGACACCTATTCGATCACGGGGTCTGACCGCGCTAACGAACTGGCGTTCGAGCCGCCACAGGCCCAAATCCGCGTGCCGCAGGGCCAGACAGGGTCGGCGGATCTCGTCGCGCGTCCGGTCAAACGACGCCTGATCGGCGGCGCGAAGACGCACTCCTTCGCCGTGCAGGTGGCGCCCTCCCAGGGCGACGCCCAGCAGCACGGCGGCGAGATGGTAAGCAACGCCATCATCCCGACGTGGGTGATGACCGTCGCCATGGCATTGTTGTTGGTTGCCTGCGCGGCTCTAGCGCTGCTTCTCACGCGTCCGCCCGTCATCACTTTGGCCGAGGTCGTTCCGCAGAACGCCGAGGCCGGACAGCCTGTCACCGTGCGATGGCAAGTCACCAACGCCCGAAACATCGAGCTCCGCCCATTCGGGGTCCAGGTGGATCCCTCCGTGGGTGAGTATACCTTCCCGGATGGCTTCCCGGAGAATACGACCGTCACCATCGTGGCCTCGAATATGCTCCGATCCACGAAGGAGACGCTCAACATCCAGGTCGTCAACGTCGTCACAGATCCGGTCATCGTGGAGTGGTCGGTCTTCCCTACGGACGTCACGCTCGGCCAGGAGGTCACGATTCGATGGAGTGTGACCAATGCCGACAGCGTCACGCTGCAACCTTTTGGGACGGTCGATGCCAGCGGCGAGCGCAAAGACACGCCACAGCAGACGCAGACGTATACCTTGATCGCCTCCAACCAGGGGCGTACCATCCAGAAAGCCCAGCAGGTGATCGTGGCGACACCGGCGCCCGATGCCCCTGAGGTGACCAGCTTCACCGTCACCCCCACGACTGCGGTCGAGGGCAGTTCTTCAACGATCCAGCTTGCGTGGGAGACCAACAAGGCCGACACGGTGACGATCGAGCCCGGCCTCGGCCCGGTGGGGCTGAGCGGCAGCCGGGACGTCCCTGTCCCGGCAACTGACACGGTCTACACGCTGGTTGCCAAGGGGCCGGGCGGCGAGGTCCAGGCGCAGGTTCAGGTCCACGTACAGGCCCAGCAATGCCTCGCGGGAGGCAGCGAAATTCATCTGCGAAGCGGACCGGGCACCGTCTACGATCCGCCCATCGACACGCTACCCTCGGGGACCCAACTGAAGCCTCTCGCCTATAGCTCCGTGGGTTATCCGGACGGCACGTGGGTCAAGGTCCAGGTGGTCAGCAGCGGCGAGGAAGGCTGGGTCGCCCAGAGTCTATTGGCCGACTGCAATGTCGATGTCACCGGTCTGGGCAGCGCGACCATCCCACCGACGCCGGTGCCGCCCTTCGAGGTCACGAACATTCAGATCAGCGTCGATCCGACCTCCTATACCGGCATCTGCTCCAAAGACTTCACCTTCTCCGCGCAGATCACGGTAATTGGGTCGGGCACGGTGACCTACAAGTGGGAGCGAAGTGATGGCGCTGACGTGGCCGAGGAAACGATCGACTTCGCCAGTCCGGGCACACAGTCGGTCAACACTACCTGGAGCATTGGCGGCGACGGCACGTACTGGCAGCAGCTTCACGTGCTCAGCCCTAACGACGTCACGTCAGATCAGGCCAGCTTTACAGTGGACTGCAAGACAAGCGCGATCTACATCTACGCCGGAGACGCTACGGCAGCGAATCAGTTCAAGTCGTTGCTGGAAGCCAATGACTACCAGGTCGACGTGATCAACCAGAGTGCGGTGATGTCGACCGACTTCAGCAAGTACCGGCTGGTACTCATCGGTGCGGATACGGGAAGCGGGGGCAACTGGGGAGATGGCGCGGGGAATCAGGCGAACCGCATCAAGGACGCCAATGGCTCCGTACTAGGTCTCGGTGCGGGAGGGGCGTCGTTCTTCGACAAGATCGGTGTGACCGACATCGGCTGGGGGCAGAGCTGGGTGGGGTCCGGCGCACGCCAAGTCTACGCGGTGGATCCCAGCAACGACCTCTGGACCACGCCGAACGCGATCAGCGTACCCGGAAGTCGCCTTGTCACGCTTTACAACTCCGACAGCGGCTTCGTCGCCGTCTACTACCCGTCATCGGTCTCCGGGGTGGCGGCAGTGGGTCGTCAGAGCGACAACGCGAATCACTACACGATCATCAGCAAGAGCAGCCAATACCTGCTCTGGGGGTTCAGCGGCCCGCCTTCGACGATGACGGACACCGGACGCCAGGTGCTGGTGAATGCTGCAAAGAGCATCTTGGGGCTGAGGATCAGGCTGATCGGGCCGCCACGATCCTCCATCCGTAGGGGAAAAAGGTTGATCTCACGAAGGGAGCCCGAGCAAGCTCGGGCTCTTCGGCCCTCAGGAGAGAACGCGCGATCTTCTGTTCACGGCCTCGGCGACCGCCGGGGAGAGCGGGGCCCCGAGCGCAATGCTTGTCGGCTGAATGCCAAGCAAGAGCACCTCACAACCCAACTCGCCAACAGGAACTGGGCCAGGACCGCGGGCGACAGCGTATGCGTCGAGGCGCCCATCCCATCCGCATCTTCCCACGACACCCAACGCACCGTTCCCGGGGCCTCACCCATCTGTGCCGCGTCCACGAACACGATGACATCCGGCTTGAACCGGATCAGTGGCCCGATCTGGTTCTCCGGTGCCGGGCCGGCATCGATCACCAACAGACTCTCGTCGGCATCTGCGGCTTCTTTCAGGGTCCGCGCTACGGCAACGCCGGCAACATCATCGCCGCGCAGCTCGTGCCCGATGCCTACTACGGCTACCCTAGTCCCCTTGGCCATCCGAGCCAGCCGATTCTGCCAGCACGGCTTGGACATCCTCATCCTTTCCATAGTAGACGTCAAACGTCGTCCTATCCAGCGCCGCCAGCTCCCACTGCTCGTCCGAAAGAGAGATGGCGTCTGTCGGGCAGCTTCTCTTACATTGGGCGCAGAACACGCAGCGGTCGACGTGATACCGCATCACGTACTTCTTTGCCTTCCTGTCGAGAATGAACAGCTCGAGTGCCTCGGCGGGACAATCTTTGACGCATCGACCGCAGCCGATACACTCGTCCGCATCCCAGACGACCTTGCCGCGTAGCCCGTCCGGCACAGGCTGACGTTCGAACGGGTATCTCTCGGTGACCGGACGGTGCACCATCGATGTCAGTACGTCTTGCAGCATAACTCCAATGTTCACAGCGGTAGATACCTCCCCAAAATCGTTACGAACCACTGGACCAATACCAACAGCACGCCAAATCGCCACCACAACCCCACGGTCTGGTCGATGCGCAGCCGGGCGAAGATGGTCTGAAGGATGGCCAACACCAGGAGAATGGCCAACGCCTTGGCGAGAAAGATCAGCGCCGCCAATGGGAAGGCAAGGGTCGAGCTCAGCCCACCCAGATAGAACGCGGCGATCAATGCGATACCGACGACCAGCTCGACGTCCTTCGCCAGCCGGAAGAAGGCAAACCCTCGACCGCTGTACTCGGTCAGAGCTCCTGCCACGATCTCCGTCTCCGCCTCCGGGGCGTCAAAGGGGGGCAGTTCCAGCTCTCCCATCAGGCCGATCAACGTAACTACAAAGCCGACCGGCTGGGTCAGCACCAGCCAGCGTCCGCTCGCAAAGGTCGCAATGTCACTGATCTGCCACGAGCCGGCCACGAGAGCAGGCCCCAACAGGCCCAGCAGAAGCGGTGCTTCGTAAGAGAAGAACTGGGTCAACGCTCTGGTAGCCCCGAGCAGCGAGAACCGGTCGGGATTGATGGCACCCGTCAGACCGATACACATAGTCGGCAATCCCAGAAGATAGATCGCGACGATCAAGTCACCGGCGAAGCTGAAGGAAGAGCGCAAGCCAAAGAGCGGCACGTAGAGCGCGGCCGTCAGCGCGCCCGCCAGCGCCACGATCGGCAGGCCATGAAACAGCGCCGCGATCGTCCGCTCGGGCAGGACCTCATCCTTGGCAAGCAACTTCACCGTGTCGGCTATCGGCTGATACCAGCGCGGGCCAAGCCGGTTCTGCAGACGTGCCACCAGCTTGCGGTTGACCCACTCATATAGAAGGGCGACGAGCAACAAGAACAGACCACTTGGGAAAACCGTTAGTGCGATCAGATCTTTGAGGTTTTGCATCGATAGTACTCAATTCCGTGTCTTCGCAGTTGTTCCCACGTCCACAGACGGCTCTCGTCCGATCCCGCATAGAGGCTGACCATGCGGTCGTTGCACGAGAAGCAGGGATCGACGCCGGCCAAGATCATAGGTACGTCGGCTAGTTGGTGCCCGACCACGGTGGACAGTACCGCACCCCAGTTGGATAGGGTGGGCGTTCGCACCTTGATCCGCTCCGGCTTGTCGGTCCCGTTACTCCGGATGAAGTAGTAGAGCTCACCTCGCGGCGCTTCGCAGCAACTGACGGTCTCGCCTTCCTTGATCCTTGTGGGCACGCGCACGGTCAGGTCGCCCTCGGGCAGGTTCTGCGCGAGATCGCAGACCATACGCAGGCTCTCAAAGAGCTCCTCGATCCGCACCACGACACGGGCAAGAAGATCACCCTCCGACGTGATGACGGCCTTCACGGGGGACTCGGGGTAGTAAGCATACGGCGCATCGATGCGCAGGTCACGGGTTACACCCGATGCACGCGCCGTCGGCCCTACCGTGCCCAACAGTTCCGCCTGCTCCTGGGTCATCGTGCCGATTCCCCGTGTTCGCATCAGGAAGGATTCGTCCGTGGTGGCGACGTGGAGGTAGTGGTGCAGTCGCTGCTCCAGGATCTTCGCGCCGTCGAGAATGGCCTGAATCTGCGCTTCCGTGACGTCAAACTTGACGCCACCCAGCAGGTTCGCGGAGTAGTTGACACGGTTACCGGAGAGACCCTCCAGTAGGTCCATGACCACCTCACGGTCACGCCAGCTATACATAAAGAGCGTGTCAAACCCGGCCTCGTGCGCCCCCACACCAAGCCACAGCATGTGGCTATGGAGACGTTCAAGCTCGGCCACCAGCGTGCGAATGGCCCGGGCCCGCGGCGACACCTCCACACCAGCCAGCTTCTCCACGCCCTGACAGTAAGTCAGGGCGTGGATGTGCGAGCAGATGCCGCACACACGCTCCAGCAAATAGAGGTTCTGCACCCAGGTACGCGACTCCGTCGCCTTCTCGATGCCGCGATGGGCATAGCCAAGCCGCGCGGAAGCACTGGTGACGACCTCGCCATCGACGTTGAACTCGAAATGCCCCGGTTCCTTTAGCGCCGGATGCTGTGGACCGATGGGCACGATGAAACGCTCAGGATCATCCTGCGCGGAGTGGAACTCCTCCGCGACGTCGTCCAGCTCGCTGTCTGACAGATCGCGGGGCTCCACCTTCTCCGGATCGAAGTCCTTGAGCAAGGGGTGCGCGCTGTCCGGCCAGTCTTCGGCGAGAAACAGCCTTCCGGAGGGTGGCATATCGACCACGTTCACACCAAACATCTCCGCCATCTCGTGCTCCATCAAGCTGACTGACGGCACGATACCACAGATGCTGTGCACGGACGCATTGTCCCTTGGCGTTCGCACGCGCAGGCCGATAATGGCCGCATCCTGGCGGAAATGGTAGATGATCTCGAGCTCTCCGGCCTCCACACCGAGATCCATGCCCGTGATCGACGTGAGGTAGCCCCATCGATTCTTATGCAGCACATCCACGGCAGCAAGAAGGTTTTCGGGGCGGACGATCGCATCCCATCGACCGTCCTTGGTGAGAGTCATCTCCTCGGCCCACGGCTTCAGCAGATCGACTCCCCTGGTCAGTAAATCCTCAGTCTGTGTCATTGCTAGCTTGCTCCTCTTCCCCATCGGTCAGGGCTGCCGGATCCGCAACACCGAACAGAAGCTTGATCAGGCCGTCGACGATGGCCTGAGGGCGCGGCGGACAGCCCGGAATGTAGGCGTCGACCGGAATCACCTGATCTATGCCACCCAGGGAGTTGTAACACCCTCGGAAGACGCCGCCGCTGATCGCACACGAACCCACGGCGACGACAAACTTGGGCTCAGACATCTGCTGATAGATGCGCAGTAGCCGTTCCCGCGATTGCCTTGTCACCGGCCCAGTGGCGACCAACACATCGGCGTGGCGGGGGCTGCCCTCCAGCTTGATGCCCAGGCGCTCCACGTCGTAACGTGGCGTAAAAGTCGCCACGATTTCGATATCACAGCCATTGCACGAACCGCTGTTGTAGTGAACGGCCCACGGCGAACTTTGACGCGCCCACTCCTTCAGACGATCCGCGGCTACATATAATGGATTCGACATATCAACCTAACTCCTCTTTCATCCTCTACTCGGTCGACGTCGTCCACGTCAACCCAAGATCAGCGCCACCAGGGCGAAGGCCAGGCCCGCCACGTAGACCACCGCTGTCCAGGTTTGACCCTCGCTCCCGAGCACCAGTGCGCCCAGGTGCAAGATGCCGAAGAACAGGGCGACGACAAAGAACTGACGGTAGCCGGGCACGGCCGCGTACCTGGGCGACGCTTCGCCACTGGCATAGATCTTCCGCCCAGCTGGCTCCTCCTCAACCGGCCCGGCCAACCAGCGTCCGACCAGGGCCAGAATCCCCACAAGCCCAACATATACGATCAGAGCAATCGGTGGTGTTAGCAATAGGTGGCTCATATCTCCATTCCTCGTCTTCTCACACTACCCCTCACTTCCCTAGGCCGGCCAGCAGCGAAGCGCCGGCCGGAGCTGTGAGCCCTTCGACCAGCCGTGGCCACACCCCTATGGCGATGATCGCGACAGCCAGCAGGAGCAGCGGCACCAGCGTCATGCCTCGAAGCGACGCACCATTCTTGACGGCTTGCGACGCCTCATTCTTGTAGACCGCGTTGACAAGGGGCACATAGTAGGTCAAGGACATCACACTCATCAGACCTGCGAATACGACGACTCCCTCGATGACGCCGTTGTGGGTAAGGAAGCCGGACGTGAAGATCTGCCACTCAGACATAAAACCCGCCAGTGGGGGTAATCCACCCAATCCCAACAGGGCAATGCTCATAACTAACGCGAGTGTGGGATAGCGCTGAACCGTGCCATTCAGATCGGCGATCACCAAGGGCTCCTCATCTCCGCCAGCCGTGCGCAGCACGTGAAGCAGTGTTCCGGCCGTGAGAAATGCCAGACCCTTCATCAGGCCGTGATTGATCAGGTGGAAGAAACCGCCCTGAGCCGCGGTCAGCTGTCCCGCGTAAATGCCGATGCCCAGTCCGAGCAGCATGTAGCCCATGTGGGTCAGGCTGGAGTAGGCCAACATACGTTTGACCTGCTGCTGGCGCAGGGCCATCAGGTTTCCGACAAGCATATTGAGCGCGCCGAAGGCGATCAACAGGATCCCCCACGAGAGGATCGTGCCCGACAGAACGCTCAGAGCACGAAGCATAGCGATCAGCCCTGTCTCGATCACCACGCCGGAGAGCAGGGCGCTCACGCCGCTGGGCGCCATGGAGTGGGCATCGGGAAGCCAAGTATGGAGCGGCACCAACGCGGCCTTGACGCCGAACCCTATCAGAAATAGCGCGCCTGCGGCGAGCAGGCCGGGCGACGCGGTCGCAACCGCCCGGATCTGCTCCAGATCCAGCGTACCGGTCTCGGCCAACACCAGGGCGATGCCCAAGATCACCAGGGCGGAGCCCGCGCTGCTCTGCACCAGGTATTTCACGCTGGCCTCCAGCGTCGCGGGTCGGTTCCGATGAAAGGCAACCAGCAGATAGGAGGCGGTCGCCATGATCTCGAACCAGAGCCACAGGTTGAACAGGTCACCAGCGCAGGACAACCCGACGGCGCTGCCGAGCATGATCAGGAGCAAGGCGTAGAACTTGACCTCGCCCCCCTCGTGGTGAATGGATGGATCGCCCGAGAGAACAACCGCGATCCCCAAGACGAAGACGAGCCCGGCCATCACCAGGGCCAGCCCATCGGCCCGGAAACTGATCAGACCCACGGCGAAGGTGGATGGCCCGGAAAGCGCCAACTCGCGAGTCGCCTGCGAGAACGGTAAGAAAGCCGCGAGCAAAGCGATCAGCGCCCCCAAGCGCGAAACCGTCTGCCCACTCAACTCAGACGCTGCGGCGCGGCCCATGTGCCCAGCGAGGTACACCACGGGCGTCGCCAGCAGCGGGATGGCAACTAGCCACATCACAGCAGATATCTGCACTTCAGGCCCTCCAAATCAGGAAAACGAGCACGGCCACAAGGCCGGCGACGATGCCAAGGACATTCCAGCTGAGCTGTCCGGTCTGGGCGAGCGAGAGCTTCGCAGCGGCACTTCTTGTCGTGCGGGCGATGGTCCGGTTGAGCCAGGCAAAGCCGAAATCAGCCGTTGCCGCTCGCGTCACGAAGCGCAAGCCGGACACAACCGAGGCCAGTCGCTCCCGCCACCACCACGCAGCGAGACCGAGGCCCACAACCGCCAACGCAAGCCAGGTGGGCCACGCGGTCAAGACGGCGACCATCATCTGGCCGGTGGTAGCCACGTCCAACGTGTGGAAGGGCAGGCTGCTCTGCAGCATCCTGCCAAAGGGACCTGCAGACACCCACGACACGAGCGCGCCCAGGGCCAGCACGCCGAGCGCCAGGCGCATGGCCGACGGCGCATCGTGTACAGTGCCCTCACTTCGGCGCTCGCCGTAGAAGACCAGCCACACCATGCGGAAGGTATAGAGCGCCGTCAGGCCGGCGCAGGCCAGCATAGCGATATAGGCCCATAGCGGACCGCCTCTGAGGCCCTCTTCCAGCACCATCTCCTTGCTCCAGAACCCGTTCAGGATCGGCAGCCCGGCCAGGGACAGGGCGCCAATCAGGAACACGGCGCGCACAAAGGGCATCTCGCGCCCCAGGCCTCCCATCTTGCGCATATCGCGCGTGCCGAGCGTATGAGCGACCGCTCCTGCGCCGAGGAAGAGCAATGCCTTGTATACAGAGTGGCTCATGAGGTGGAACTGGCTGGCAAAGATCCCACCAGCGCCGATAGCGTAGACCATGTACCCAAGTTGGCTGATGGTGGAGTAGGCCAGGACGCGCTTGATGTCCACCGCGATCAAGCCCATGATCGCCGCCAGCACCGAGGAGACAACGCCCACGATCACAACCGCCAGTTTCCAGCCTTCCACCGGGGCGAAGGCCGGGTAGAAGCGCGCCAGCAGATAGACGCCGGCGTTGACCATCGTGGCCGCATGAATCAGCGCGGTAACGGGCGTGGGCGCCTCCATAGCGTCAGGCAGCCACATATGGAAGGGCACCTGAGCCGACTTGGCAGCCGCGGCAGCCAGGAAGCCAAAAGCCATCCACCGCAGTATCCCGGGGGGCAACGTGCCTGCCTGGGTCAGGAAGTCGCTTATCTGGAAACTGCCCAGATGGCTGTAGATGGCCAACGCGCCGATCAAGAGGCCGATCCCGCCCACCTGGGTCACAATGAGCGCCTGGATACCGCCAGAGACGGCTTTGGGATCATCACTGTCAAACGAGATCAGCGCGTAGGAGCAAAAGGCCGTGATCTCCCAGAAGAGGAAGAGCAGCAGCAGGCTGCCGGTCAGCACGAGCCCGCTCATCGCGCCGATGAAGAGCAAAATCAATGAGTAGTACCGCCCCAGCTGCGCTTCGCCCTTCATGTAGTCGACCGAGAAGATCACGACCAGCGCGCCGATTGCGGCCGCGATAATGGTCAGGAAGATGCCCAGCCCGTCGAGCACGAAGGAGAAGGTCCCGAAGGTCGCGCCTGCCGATACCGACAACACGACCTGAGAGCTGGCCAGGGACGGCAGCAAGAACGACAGCACGGCGGTCACCAGAGCAAAGGCAACGGCCATTCCGTGCTGCAGGCCACGCCGATCATCGCCGGCCCACCATACAGCGAGGGCACCTAGCCAAGGAACAAGAATCACCGACAACACCAGATAACCAGCCATTTGATCAACCATGTAGCTTGCCGATCTCCCTAACATCAAGGGTACCAATACGACGTCGTACCTGGACAGCTAGGGTCAGGCCGATGGCTGCCACGACCGTGTCGGCAACGATGAATGTAAGAGCCAGGCTTTGGCCCAGGTTGACCTGCCCAACAGCGAGACCGGCGGCGATCAGGGCCAGAAGACCGGCTTTGCCCAGGATCTGCAGGACGATCACGATCTTGATCAGATTTCGAAGCGCCAACAGGCCGTACAGGCCTATGCCCAGCAGGCACAGCACGGCGACCAGAACGATGGATAAAGGAAAAGGGATCATAGGGCCTCGCCTCCTTCCGCCACCGGTGCCGAACCCGTCGGTACAGCGGAACTCGACGCTGTTTCCCTACGCTCGACTGGCCGGCACAGTGTCACCCTCAGGCAGCAGTCCCAGGACGCCCATCACCCCGCAGAAGATCAGAAGAACCTGGAGCAGGACATCCAGAGACCGGTCGTACCACAGCAGGCTAGCCAGAGAGGAAACGGACGCTGAGGGAGGAGCCGCGACCAGCGGCACGGTGAGCAAGCCAAGCAGAATCAAGGTCGCCAAACCAAACCCCCACGATACAAATCGCGGGATCAGCGGCCTCTCGGCCGTGGCTTCCTCTCCGACGATGCCAACGACAAACACCAACAAGATCGTGACGAGGCCTGCGCCGACGCTGAGTTCGATGACGGCGATCTGGGATGCTCCCATCATGTAGATGAGCACCGACAGGAGCGCGCTCAGCGTTGTCAACCAGAGCGCAGACGCCACGAGGCGTTTGGCTAGGATGGCGAATATGGCACAGGACAACATGCCGAACACAAGACACCCAACCAGGATATTCACAATTCCACCTCTCCCTTCCACTTCTGAAGCAGGCACAGCCAGAGATACCCACTTCCACTTGGGTCTTGCGGGGGGAACTCAGAAGGGATGCTCCCAGCGGAGCAGATTCACCGTGTGTCGCGCGATCATCAGCTCTTCGTTCGTATGCATCACGCGAACGGTGCAAGCGGCACCATCGCGCGATATGATCGACGCGTTGGCATCGTTGAGGGCAGGGTCAAGCTCAATGCCGAGGAAGGCCAAGCCGTGACAGATGCTCCAGCGCACTGGCGCTGCGTTTTCCCCGATACCTCCCGTGAATACTAACGTGTCCACACCGCCCAGGACCGCTGTCAAAGCTCCGACAAACTTGCGTGCCTGATAGCAGAACAACTCAATCGCCTGGTCGGCGCGAAAGTCCTGGCGTCGTCGCTCCAGCAGGTCCTCCATATCGGAGGTGATCCCTGACACACCCAACAGACCAGCGTGGTTGTCAAGCAGATCGGCGACCGCTGCAGCAGTCATGCCCTTTTCCTGAAGACAATAGAGCACAACGCCAGGATCCAGATCCCCACTCCGGGTGCCCATCACCAACCCACCCGTGGGGGTATAGCTCATTATAGTCTCCACGCTCTGGCCGTGAAGCACTGCCGCTATACTAGCACCACTTCCGAGATGAGCAAGTATGACACGCCTGCGCGACTGCAGTTCGGCGATCTCGGCAAGTTCCCGGGTGATGTACTCATAAGAGAGTCCATGGAAGCCGTAGCGCCTCACACCCTCATCCCAGAAGCTGCGTGGCAACGGAAGCAACTGCGCGATCTCGGGCATGCTCCGGTGGAAGGCCGTGTCAAAGCAGGCAACTTGGGGTAGATCTGGATACAGGCTCTGCAGCGCGAGGATGGTCTTGATCTCGTGAGGCAGGTGGTTAGGCGCGAGGGGCACGAGATCGCGGAGTTCAGCCATAAGCCGGGCGTCGATCCGCTGCGGCCGGGTGTGGTTAGCGCCACCGTAGACAATGCGGTGGCCGATGGCGTCGAAGTCCGCCTGCAGGTACTCCCGCAAGGCATCGAGCAGTGTTCGCAGGGCAGCATCGTGGTCTGTCATCGTCACCTGCCGGCGCTGCAGAAGCGATCCGTCGGCATCCTTCATCCAGACAACCCCATCGGCAAGGCCAATGCGCTCGGCCTCACCCGTGGCGCGCAAGTGCTGATCCTTGCCCATGTGATAGGCAGAGAACTTGATGCTGGATGACCCACTGTTTAGCGTAAGGATGTTCCCGTCTGTCGTCATCGCTGCTCGATCAAGGCTCCCCCCGGTGCGCTGTCACTCACCACTCTCGTTTGCCCGCTCGTGAGGCCACGTCCAGCCGGAGAAGTCGGGCCGGTCATAGCCCTCCTGGAAAGCGAAGTTCAGGCTCTCGATGATCTCGTTCTTCATCAGCTCTTTGACGTGAGCCCCCATCACCTGGAGCTTGGGCACGCGGTCGATGACGTCGATGACCAGATCGAAGCGGTCGATCTGGTTACGGATGGCCAATTCCATCGGAGTGTTGATGTTGCCGTGCTCCTTATAGCCACGCACATGGATTCTCGGGCTGTTGGTGCGACGGTACGTAAGTTTGTGGATTAGGTACGGGTAGCCGTGAAAGTTGAAGATCACCGGTTTGTCGCGAGTGAACAGACTGTCGAAATCGGCGTCAGAGAGCCCGTGCGCGTGTTCGCTCTGGGGCACAAGCTTGAACAGGTCGACCACGTTGATGAAGCGCACCTTGAGGTCCGGGAAATGCTTGCGCAACAGAGCTGTGGCTGCCAGCGCCTCCATCGTGGGCACATCGCCTGCGCTGGCGATCACCACGTCAGGTTCGCTGCCGAAGTCGTTGCTGGCCCAATCCCAGATGCCGATGCCTTTGGTGCAGTGTTGGATAGCCTCATCCATCGTGAGGTACTGCAGATGCATCTCCTTGTCGCAGACGGTCACGTTGACATAGTCGGTGCTGCGCAGGCAATGGTCCCCAACTGAAAGCAGGCAGTTGGCGTCGGGCGGCAAATAGATCCGCGTGACCTCGGGGCTCTTGTTGGTGACGACGTCCAGGAAGCCAGGATCCTGATGAGTAAAGCCGTTGTGATCCTGGCGCCAGACCGTGGAGGTCAGCAGGATGTTGAGAGAGGAAAGCGACGCACGCCAGGGAATCTGACGTGACTTCTCCAGCCACTTGGCGTGCTGGTTGAACATCGAATCAATGATGTGAATGAAGGCTTCGTAAGAGGCAAAGAAGCCGTGCCGACCTGACAGCAGGTAGCCCTCAAGCCAGCCCTCCAAGGTGTGCTCGGAGAGCATCTCCATGACCCGGCCCTGCCGGGCCAAGTGTGAGCCATCGGCATCCTCAGGCAGGATCTTGGCCATCCAGACCTTTTCACTCGCGTCATAGACGTCGTCCAGTCGGTTGGAGGCGGTCTCATCGGGGCAGAAAAAGCGGAAGTTGGTGGGATTGGCCGTGATCACATCGCGCAAGAAGCGCCCAAGCACCCGCGTGTTCTCCACCTGGACCTCACCGGGACGGGGGACGTCCACCGCATAGTTCCGGAAATCCGGAAGCACCAACGTCTTGCGCACCAGGCCGCCGTTCGTGATGGGGTTAGCGCTCAGGCGCCGGTTGCCGGTAGGGGCAAGTTGCCTGAGTT
This sequence comes from uncultured Chloroflexia bacterium, assembly GCA_963751345.1. Classification (GTDB taxonomy): domain Bacteria; phylum Chloroflexota; class Anaerolineae; order B4-G1; family SLSP01; genus PWVB01. The sequence continues at coordinate 287,726 of CAVVUS010000011.1, read as the reverse complement.
CAGGAATAAGATGACCATCCTTCGTGAAGAGGCGTTCGGGTTCGTAACTGCGGAGCCATTTATCCAGTAGTTCCAGGTCTGTTGCGTTCTTGTGGGGGTCGACCGGAATTTGGTGAGCTCGCCAGAAGTCCTCAACCTTGTGCCCATCCACTTCTGCGGGACAGGTCCAGCCCTTGGGGGAGCGCAGGATGATCATGGGCCATCGAGGCATCTCCTGCACGCCCTCGGTACGAGCATGCTGCTGGATCCGGTGGATTCCGGCAATTGCGGCATCGAGGGTCGCGGCCATCGCCTGGTGGATGGTTTCAGGTTCGTCGTCTACGTGGAACTCAAGGACGTAAGGCTCATAGCCGTAGCCGCGCATCAAGTCGTCTAGCTCTTCGTGGCTGACGCGCGCCAGCACCGTCGGGTTAGCGATCTTGTAACCGTTGAGGTGCAAGATAGGCAGCACTGCGCCGTCGCTTACTGGGTTCAGGAACTTGTTGCCGTGCCAACTTGTAGCGAGCGGCCCGGTCTCCGACTCGCCATCGCCGATCACACAGGCCACGATCAAGTCCGGGTTGTCGAAAGCTGCTCCAAAGGCGTGAGACAAGCTGTACCCGAGTTCTCCGCCTTCATGCAGCGACCCCGGCGTCTCAGGCGTGCAGTGGCTGCCGATGCCTCCCGGAAAGGAGAACTGCTTGAGGAAGGCCTGCATACTATCCACACCCTGGCCTTTGTCCGGATACGTCTCGCCATATGTGCCTTCGAGCCAGGCGTGGGAGAGCATCGACGGCGCCCCGTGGCCGGGACCCGAGATATAGATCATGTTGAGGTCCTGCTCCCGGATCAGGCGGTTCAGATGCGTCCACACCAGCGTCTGACCGGGATCAGAGCCCCAGTGGCCCAGAAGACGCGTCTTGATCTGCTCGAGCTTGAGCGGTTCCCTGAGCAGCGGGTTGTCCTTGAGGTACAGCATGGCCGCGCACAGGTACATCGCGGCGTGCCAGTACTCATCCATCCGCTGCACTTGTTGGTTGCTCAGGGGTCCCCCTGCAGATTTCTTGGCGTTCAGTGTCATAGCCCGTGCCTTTCCCACTATGCGCTGTAGCATAAGGATCTCACCGGCGGCGTGATGTCGGAGGGGAGATTTTGCAGTCGGCTGCAGCTTAGGCGATAGTTACCAGTACAAGGACTATAGGACGACGGAGGCTTACTCAGCCGATGGTCTTGGTTGGCTCTTGGCTGGATTTGGTTGGAAAGGTACGATTCCGTTAGCGGGTCTGCCGAAATAGGGTAGAATGGTCAGCAGAAAGGATGAGATAGAGCATCTGAAATGATCACATTTCTGCTGGGAAGCTCAAACTTGACGCTGCGTGGCGTCATCTCGTTTACGGATGCGCACCCTTCTTAGCGGTGCGCCCCTCGACGAGCTGAACGCGGCCTTCGGGCCGCAGGTTAAGAAGCACTTATCAAGCCGTGGGCGCGCTTGCGCTCACGGCTTTCTCGTACCCTTGATGGACGCGCTCCCCCCGCCGTGACGCAAGCCCTCACGGCGCCAACCACAGGGGAGACGGGACATGAGTGAGATTCTGGTACATCTTGACCGGGTGGTCTTCCACCACGCCGCAGAGCTGATCCTCGATGAAGTCTCGTGGGAGATCCAGCTCGGACAGCGCATTGGGTTGGTGGGTCCCAATGGAGCGGGCAAATCGACGCTACTGCGTCTGATCCTCGGGGAGCTACAGCCGGACGGCGGTCACGTCATCCGCCACAAGACCCGCATCGGCTACTTGCCACAGGACCCTTCCTTCGATCCGGGCGCCACCATCTGGGAGGTCGTGCTTGGCGCCGACCGGCGGCTGCAGCGGATCGAGTCGCATATGCGGTCGTTGGAGGCGCAGATGGGTCGTCCAGAGGTCTCTGGCGACCCGGCAGCCTTCGAGCGCACGCTTGCCGCACACGCACGCGAGCAGGAGCTATTCGAGCAGCTCGGGGGCTATAGATATGAGAGCCTCTGCCGCCAAGCGCTTCAGGCCGTGGGCTTTGAGGATCGAGACCAAGACGTCAAGGTCGATGTGTTGTCAGGCGGGCAGAAGAAGATGCTCGGCCTGGCCAGGCTCCTGGCCACCCACTGCGACCTCCTCCTGCTGGACGAACCTGACAACCACCTCGACCTCGAAGGCAAGGCGAGGCTGGAGCACTTCATCGAGTCATTTCCCGGCACCATCATCATCGTCTCTCACGACCGGTATCTCCTGGACGAGACCGTCTCGACCATTGCCGAGGTCGAGGACCATCGGCTGACCCTCTACGTCGGCAACTACTCGGCCTACAGCGCGGAGAAGCAGTTGCGCCTGCTACGCCAAGAACAGCTCTACGCAGCGCAGCAGAAAGAGATCGCCAGGATCGAGGCCGCCATCGCACGTTTCGAGTATTGGGCCAGTATCGTGGTCGACGAGCGTCACATCCGGCAGGCTCGCTCACGCCAGAAGATGCTGGAGCGGATGGACAAGGTCGAGAAGCCCATCACGGACCGCGAACGGATGGGGTTGGCTCTCGGCGGTTGGCGCGGGTCGCAGAAGGTGCTTGAGATCAACGACCTCGACAAGGTCTTCGACGACGACCCTATCCTGCTGGGGCTGAACCTTCTGGTCTGGCGTGGCGAGCGGGTCGGCCTGCTGGGCGCCAACGGCACCGGCAAGAGCGTGCTCCTTCGCTGTATCCTGGGGCAGGAAGCCCCCACGTCGGGCCTCATCGCGATCGGGCCAAGCGTGACGGTGGGCTACTACGCCCAGGAACACGAGACGCTCAATCCCGACCGGACGCTGATCGAGGAGATTTGGGAGGCCCGCTCGATGTCCGAGCACGCCGCCGTCAACTTCCTGCGGCGATTCCTTTTCCCCTACCGGCGCACCCGCGACAAGGTCAGCACATTGTCGGGAGGCGAGCGCAGCCGCCTTCAGTTGGCCAAGTTGATGCTCTCAGACGCCAACTTCCTGCTCCTCGACGAGCCGACGAACAACCTGGACTTGCCGTCGTGCGAGGTGCTGGAGCAAGCGTTGGACGACTTCGAGGGCACGCTGCTGGTGATCTCACACGACCGCTACTTCCTCGATAGGTCCGTCACGCGCATCGTTGAGCTGGAGGAGGGCGCGTTGACGGAGTACGCGGGTGACTATACCTATTACGCGGAGCACCGGATCGGACAGGTGAGAGGGGGGTAGGCGCACATACGGGTTCGTAGGAACCGATTCATCGGCTCTGCTCCCGCCCAGTCCGCTGGGCGCGCCTCTTGAGGCGTGTCGTCCGAGGCGGAACGACTGAAGTCGTTACTACGAACCTAGGCCGGGCTCGGTCATCTTCCGTGCGTCAAGTAGTGCATCGATCTCTTCAGCCGGAAGCACGCTCTCAGCCAGCGCGACCTCGCGCACCGTGCGACCCGAGGCCTGCGCGGCCTTGGCGATCTCAGCAGCACGATCGTACCCGATTGCGGGCGCGAGCGCCGTCGCGAGCGCGAGGTTACGCTCGACCGACGCCTCGCAGCGAGCGGCGTCGACCTCGAGACCGGCCACACACTTCCGTGAGAAGAGCGAGGTCGCGTTGGAGAGCATCTCCGTTGCGTGGAGCGTGTTGTGCGCCAACAGCGGCATCATCAGGTTCAGCTCGAAGTAGCCGCCTAATCCGCCCAGTGTGTTGGCCACGTCGAAGCCGATGACCTGTGCGCAGACCATAATCAACGCTTCGGCAATGACGGGGTTGACCTTGCCCGGCATGATAGAGGAGCCGGGCTGGACCGCGGGCAAGCGAAGCTCGCCCAGGCCGTTGCGCGGCCCCGAGGCCATCCACCGGATATCATTCGCAATCTTGTGCAGCGCCACCGCGATCGTCTTGAGGTGCCCGGAGGCCTCAACCACAGCGTCCCTCGCTGCGTTGGCCTCGACGTGGTTCCCGGCCTCAACGAATGTGGTGCCCAGTGCCTCATTCAAATGGGCAATCGCGCGTGCCGGGAATCCGACGGGACAATTCAGGCCGGTCCCAACGGCCGTGCCGCCAAGCGGAAGCGCGCGCAGGGCCGCGATGGCCTGCCGGGCACGCGCCACGGCCGATCGCGCCTGTGCTTCATAGCCACCGAAGACCTGACCCATACGGATGGGGGTCGCGTCCTGGAGATGCGTTCTCCCGGTCTTCACGACGGCGTCAAAGGCCACGGCCTTCTCCCCCAGCGCATCGGCAAGCTGCGTGAGCGCGGGTACGAGCTCGTCCCGCAGCGCCAGCGTGAGCGCCACGTGGATCGCCGTGGGGATCACGTCATTGCTGGATTGGCTCATGTTGACGTGGTCGTTGGGGTGGATCAGGGTCGCTATTGCAGGACCTTCCGCTCTGAACCCTCGCAACCCGCCCTACTACTCGGCGGGCCAAGGTTCGTGAACCTTGCGAATGTTGGGCACCCGCGAGCACCTGCATCGCCCGCATCGCGATGACTTCGTTGGCGTTCATGTTCGTCGAGGTGCCCGAGCCTGTTTGGAATACGTCGAGCGGGAAGTGAGCATCTAGGTCACCCCGGATCACCTCATCACACGCCGCCACGATGGCACCCGTCACATCCGGCGCCAGCAGTGCCAGATCCTCGTTGGCCAACGCGCACGCCCGCTTGACGGATCCCAGGGCGTGAATGAACCTGCGGCCGAATCGGATCCCGGAGATCGGGAAGTTGGCGACCGCCCGTTGAGTTTGGGCACCCCACAGTGCGTCCCAGGGAACCTGCATCTCGCCCATGGAGTCTCGCTCCACCCTGTAGAGGGATCCCTCGTCCTCCCGCTCCCCCGCCGGTTCTTCTGGTTCTCTATCGTTCAACGCCCCCCCTTGTCTCATCTACGATGCCGAGGAACCGTCGTCCTCAGTGCAGCCGAAATGCCACGTGCACCCTTCCTTGGAGATCAAGTCGTTGGCCGCAGACGGCCCCCACGACCCGACCTCGTAAGGAAGTGGCGCACCGGTGCCGGTCAGTCGATCGATCAACTTCCAGGCCAGCTCTATCTCGTCGGCTCGGGCGAAGAGTGAGGCGTCGCCCTGAAGCGCATCGAGTAGCAGGCGCTCATAGGCTTCAGGCAGCGCATTGCCGCCGAAGTTCTGGGAGTAGGCGAAGTTCATGTCGACCGGTACGCTGTGCATCCCTGTGCCGGGCTGCTTGGTCTCAAAGCGAAGATGAATCGCCTCGTCAGGCTGGATGCAGATGGCCAACAGATTCGGGGCCAGTGAGGCGCTATCGGGGAAGAGGAGATGCGGCACCTTCTTGAACTGCAGTGTGATCTCGGAGACCTTGTTCTTGAGTCCCTTGCCGGACTGCAGGTAGAAGGGCACCCCCTGCCATCGCCAATTGTCGACGAAGAAACGGATCGCCGCGTATGTCGGCGTTCGCGACCCCTTGGCCACACCCTTTTCATCAAGGTAGCCCTGGTACTGCCCCAGCACCATATCATCGAGCAGTGGCTTCCTGACGGCGTGCAGCACCTTGACCTTCTCATCCCGCAGCGCATCCGCGTTGATCGTTGCCGGCGGCTCCATCGCGGTCAGCGAGAGAAGCTGCAGGAGATGGTTCTGGAGCATGTCCCGCAGCACACCGGCTGTATCGTAGTATCCGGCCCGGTGGCCGACCAGCACCGACTCTGTTACTGTGATCTCTACATGGTCGACGTACTGCCTGTTCCAAAGCGGCTCGAAAATGGCGTTGGCGAAGCGGAAGGTGAGGATGTTCTGGACTGTCTCTTTGCCCAGATAATGATCAATCCGGAAAATCTGATCCTCTGCAAAAACCGTGTGAATCCTCTCGTTGAGAGCCCGAGCACTGTCGAAGTCGTGACCGAACGGTTTCTCGACCACGATGCGTGCCCATCCCCCATCGGTATGGCTGAGACCTGACGTGCCGAGGCGCTCGACGATATCCCCGTAGACGACGGGTGGCACCGATAGGTAGAAGAGACGGTTGCCCTTCCCACCGTCTGCCACGTCCCCCGAATCGAGCAATTGCTTGAGGCGCCGATAGGTCTCGGGATCGTCGTACTCCCCTTGCAGGTACGTATAGCTATCCGCCATACCCGACCATAACTCGCATACGGCAGGCTTACGTCGTGCGTAGGCCTCGATCCCCTCGTAGAGATGATCCCGGAAGCTTTCGTCGGTGAACTCCGAACGGGCTATGCCGATGACCCGCACGCCATCGGGGAGCAGTGCCTCGCAGGCCAAGCTATGAAGCGCCGGCACAAGTTTGCGCTGGGTCAGATCGCCCGACGCACCGAAAATGACGATGGTAGACGGCCTCGATTGTTCGTCCATGGGTGCCCTCCTCTCAGGGTTGCACAAACACCAGACCCTGATAAGTATAGCACAGGGGCGATACAAGCTGAGGCAATCCGCGGCACCATGCCCGGACTGCCTCAGCTTACAGCGGCGCTGTCTGCGTGCGCGAGCGCTTCGAGATGTGGCGATCCTAGCGCTTGCGCGGGATGACGATCCACAGGATCAGGTACGGCACGAGCCCAGGGAGTCCACCCGGCAGGAATAAAATCAGGAACAACAGGCGGAACCAGAAGGGCGCGATGCCGTAGAACTCACCCAACCCCCCACATACACCGGCAATGATGCCGTTTTGTCTACGCAGCTTCTCATGGTTTGACATATCTCTCACCTCCGTATTGTGCTTACATGTAAGTATACGACGGATCGGCGAAGAAGTTGCAGCTACCTTCCGGGAACATCAGCGAAATCTTCGTCATTGAGAGGCAACTTACTGACCTTCCCGTAAGGTTCCCACGTTTGAGCGCTCCCCTCCTTGACTTGCCAAGCATTTCATCCATGTTAGACTTCCTAGTCGCAAATTCTACACGAGGAGCTCATATGCTGCCTACAAATGCCAGTCGGCTTGGTGTCGGGAATGGGCAAGCGCGTATGCCGGGAACACAGGGTGGGCTCATCTCGCGAGTCATGTGGATCGCTAGAGTTCTCGCGGTGTCCCTGTGCCTTGCCGGTCTCCCGCTGCAATCAGGGCTCGCGGCACCGCTAGCTCAAGACAATGTGCTCGTCATCACCAGCCCCGGTGAGGGCGCGACGTTGAGCGGCGAGGTCGCCATCCAGGGGACCGCCACGAACCCCAACTTCGTCTCCTACGGTGTGCTCTATGCGCCCGGATCGAGGGTGACAGGGGAAACCTCGTGGAACTCCAGCAATCCTATTGCCTGGAATGTCCAAAACATGGTCGTGAACGGAGTTCTCGGTACCTGGGACACGACGCAGGTACCCAATGGGCAGTACGTGCTGGCACTGGTGGTCTACGAGGCTGGGAATGAAACTCCGCTGGTCCACTTCGTGAACAACTTGACGGTCAACAACGAGGAGACGACGCCGACGCCCGAACCCACGGCGACGCCGAACCCGGAGGAAACCGCACAGGCCGAGGCGACGAACGAGCCTTTGCCTCCACCTGCAGGCGCGACCATCGTCCAGCCGGCCACGGCAACGCCCAGACCCACCCCTACTCTCCTCCCGGGAGGCGCCGCGGGGACGGGCGATTCAGGCAGCGAGGATGGCAGTGGTGGGCTCCTACCCGAAGGCATCTTCTCAATCCAGGCAGTCAAACAGGCCTTTGTGCTTGGCGCGCAGTTGGCCGTCCTGATCTACGCCGTAGGCATCCTCTATGTGGTCGCAAAGGCCGTGATCCGCTACTATCTGCGCCAGACAAAGCGGAAACCGAGTCCGTGACCCAATTCGCACTGATTACCGGATTGGGGAATCCGGGTCCTCGGTATGCCGACAACCGCCACAACATCGGTTTTCGCGCCGTCGAAGCAGTAGCTGAGGCTTACAGCCTCACCTTCTCGCGGACGGAGCATCAGGCCAAGACGGCTCACGGTCTGATCAACGATCAACGCGTGATTCTGGCCCAGCCCCAGACGTGGATGAATGACAGCGGGAAATCCGTCGGGCCGCTGGCTCGCTTCTACAAGGTAGAACCCCAGGATATGCTCGTCATCTACGACGACCTCGATATTCCCCTGGGCACAGTCCGCTTCCGCAGCGAGGGCAGCAGCGGCGGACATCGCGGCGTGCAGTCCATCCTGGACACACTCGGGACTGAGGCCGTGCCGCGTCTCAGGTTGGGGATCGGTCGGCCCCCGGGGCGGATGGACCCGGCGGCGTACGTTCTACAGGACTTCTCAGAAGAGGAAATGGCGCTGGTCTGGGAGGTACTTCGGACTGCGCGCGGCCTGATCCTGGATTGGCTGATGGGTAACCCCGACCTACAGCGCCAGGGGATGACCTGGCGGGTCGAACCGGCCAGCTAACGAGAGGAAATGCCCACCTCGCTCCACGGTCTACTCGCCTGGATTCGCGAGCACCCTGCCTATGGATCTCTTCTGAGGGATCTCGAAGCAGGGCTGGAACAGCCCGCCGTGTCGCTATTGGCGCGTGCGCGGCCGGCCGTCATCGCGGCGCTCGTCGGCGACCTTTCGTCCCCGGTCGTGATCATTACGCCGACGGTCGAGGAGAGTCGCCAGCTTGCCGTCTCCCTGCGAACCTGGATGGCCACGCCCGAACGCCTGATGTCGTTCCCCGAGCCACCGGGGCTGCATTACGAGCGCGTGCCCTGGCCCCCCGAGGTGATCACGGACCGGCTTGACGTGCTGTCCCAGCTCTATATGAGCCAGACGGAAACCGCAGCGGGACGACCGAAGCCCGTCGTCGTGACGTCCGCCCGCGCCCTCATGCGCCGTACCCTGCCCTACCGGCAGTTCATGCGTGCTATTCGCAGGATCGCAGTTGGCGCTCACGAGTCCCTCACCGAATTGGCGCGCCACGCTATGGGGATAGGGTACGAGCCCACCAGCGTCGTGCAGGCACCCGGGCAGCTCAGCCGGCGTGGGGGCTTGCTCGACATCTACCCACCCCAGGCGACCCAACCCTATCGTCTGGAGTTCTTCGGCGATGAGATCGACACGATCAGGACCTTTGAGCCCGAGACACAGCGGTCCGTCGGGCGTTCCGAGGGTTTCTGGCTTACGCCCGTGCGAGAGGCGCTGCCCAAGGACAGTGAGCGCGCATTGGATGTCGTGAGGGAGCTGCTCAAGGCAGACCCTCCACCGGAGTTTCGTGTTACGCTCGAATCCGACGCGGAGGCCCTGGAGGCACACGTTCCATTCCCGAATCTGGAGTTCTACCTGCCCTATCTCTACCAGGAGGGAGGTACGCTCCTCCACTATCTGCCGCCGGATGCCCTGGTCATCCTGGACGAAGGTGACCGCCTTCAGATGCAGTGGGAGGAGCTGGAGAAAGAGGCGGCCGATCAGAGAGTGGTGGCGCGCAAGGAACGACTTCTGCTGGGAGGGGAAGAGGCCCCCGTGCCCTACACGCCGTGGACGCAGATGCGCAGCGTGCTGAGTCGCCATCATATGCTCTCTCTGGTCAGCGAGGAGGATGACGAATCCGAGGGCGGCGGGCCGCTGGCCGACGTCTTCGCGCCCGAACCCCATTTTGCCGGACGCCTTCCGGAGGCCCTAGGCCGTATCCGTCAGTGGGTGAGCCTGGGCGACCAAGTCGTGATCGCCAGCCGCCAGGCGGGGCGCATGGCGGAGCTCTGGCAGGATTTCACCCCACCACCGGTTCACGAAGGGCTGCCCACCCCACCCGGGTCGCTACTCACCTTTGTGCAGGGCGTGGTGAACGGCGGGTGGCAGTGGCGGGGCCCGGACGGCGTGCGGCACCTGCTCACCGACGAGGAGCTCTTTGGCTGGCACGTGCCGGAGCCCCGGCGCCAGCCGCGGAGGAGAGCCACGGCCCCCGAGCAGGTCTTCGCCGATCTCCAGCCCGGCGATGTGGTGGTTCACGAGGACTACGGCATCGGCATCTACCGGGGACTGGTGACCCGCAGTGTCGACAATATCGACCGCGAGTACCTTTTCCTCGAATACGCCGGCCCCGGCGGGGACCGGTTCATCACGCCGGGTGCCCAGAGCGAGCAGAACGGTGAGAACGGCGCAGAGGGTCACGGCGACAAGTTGTTCGTGCCCATCCATCAGGCGGACCGGCTTTCACGTTACGTTGGCGCGGAGGGCCTGGAGCCGCGGCTGAGCCGGTTGGGCGGCGGGGCCTGGGAGGAGACAAAGGCACGTGTCGCCAAGGCAGCGGACGAGCTGGCCGGCGAGCTGCTGGAGCTCTACGCGACCCGGCAGATCGTGTCGGGCCACGCGTTTGCGGGCGACACGCAGTGGCAGCGGGAGCTGGAGGCTGCCTTTCCCTACGCCGAGACGGAGGATCAGGTCGAGGCGATTCATGCAGTCAAGCGGGACATGGAAACGCCGCGCCCAATGGATCGCTTGATCTGCGGCGATGCGGGTTACGGGAAGACCGAGGTAGCACTCCGGGCGGCCTTCAAGGCAGTGATGGACGACACGCAGGTCGCGATGCTGGTGCCCACCACGGTGTTGGCTCAGCAGCACTACCAGACGTTCGCCGAGCGGCTGGCCCCCTTCCCCGTCACCGTCGAGCTGCTATCGCGTTTCCGCACCGAGGCAGAGCAACGACAGGTCCTGGAGCGATTGAGCGAAGGCAAGGTCGACATCGTCATTGGGACGCATCGGTTGCTCCAGAAAGATGTCGAGCTGAAGAACCTGGGTCTAGTGATCATCGATGAGGAACAGCGCTTTGGTGTGGCGAACAAAGAGCGGCTCAAGCAGATGCGGACGGAGGTCGACGTACTGACGCTCACCGCCACACCCATCCCCCGGACGCTCTATATGGCGCTGGCGGGCGTGCGCGACATCAGTATCATCGAGACCCCTCCGCAGGAGAGGCTGCCCATCGCGACCTATGTCGGGCCCTACGATGTGCAAATCGCGCGCCGGGCGATTCTGCGGGAGCTCAATCGCGGTGGTCAGATCTTCTACGTGCATAACCGTGTGGACTCGATCCAGACGGTGGCAGCACGTCTGCAGGATCTCGTCCCGGAAGCCGTGTTGGGCATTGCCCACGGTCAGATGCACGAGCGAGATCTCAGCAAAGTGATGGCGGAGTTTGCAGCCGGTGAGATCGATATCCTGCTGGCCACGACCATCATTGAGAGCGGCCTGGACTTTCCCAACGCCAACACCTTGATCGTCGAGCGGGCGGATCGCTTCGGCCTGGCGCAGCTCTACCAACTGCGCGGGCGCATCGGCCGGGGGACGCGGCGCGGGTATGCCTACTTCTTCCACAAACGCCGGATGACCGAGGAGGCCGGGCAGCGTCTGTATGCACTTCGCGACACGTCAAGTCGCGGGGGAGGATTCACGGTGGCACTCAGGGACCTGGAGATTCGAGGTGCAGGCGATCTCCTGGGAAGAAAGCAACACGGTCACGTGGCTGCCGTTGGCTTCACGCTCTACACGCGGATTCTCAGCCGTGCGGTCGGTCGCCTCAAAGCAGAGCAGGCCGGGGAGCCCATACCGCCGGAACCCATTGGCTCCATCACCATCGAGCTTCCGCTGCCGGTTGGCCTATCGTCCGCCTACGTGCCCGACGACAGGCTCAGATTGCGGCTCTATCGCCGTCTCGCGGATCTGGCCACCGAGGAGGATCTGACACAGTTGAGGGAGGAACTCCAGGACCGCTTTGGCCCGCTGCCGCCGATGGCGGAGAACCTGATGTACCAGTTGCGCCTCAAGCTCTTGGCGCGGGATGCGCGGATCCCAGCCATTGCCGTCGAGAGTGGCCAGATCGTGCTCCGGCCCCCGTGGCTGAAAGATGAGGATGCTGCAGCGGTCGGACAACTGAGGCGGGCGCTGGGGAACCACGCCCGCGTGGGACGCCGCGAGATCTGGCTGGCCCTCGCGTGGGAAGAGTCTCAGTGGCGCGAGAACCTCAGTGAGACCCTCCAGATCCTGGCGGATTGGTGGGATCGCGCCTCAGCGTAGGCTGAGCCAGCGGCGTACATCGTGGGGAACTATTGGGCCTGGCTACGCACCAGCCCCTATCACCTCTGAGGTGATACGGCTGTACGTCTCTAGGAGCGTCGTCCCAAAGATCGTGACGATCGCGATCACCACGAGCGCGATGAGCATGATAATCAGCGCGTACTCCACCAGTCCCTGTCCATCTTCGGCCGGCATGTAGATCATTCCACCCCCCCTGAGGGCGACACCATTGATGTCATCGTTGCCTATACCATAATCCAACTCGTAGGTATTCGCAATAGGATATTGGTCCTGATGTCCTAGATCGCCGGCGACATCAGAGATATCGCGAGCGGATCAGCGCAGGGTCGTTGGCCGAGATGGTGTCCACGCCCATTCGGATGGCTCCGGGATAGTCCCAGTTCAGTCCACCACAACTAACGGGGAGGCCGGCGCCGTGCGCCGCATCCACCAACACGGGCGAGACCACACTGATATTAGGGGCCACGATGTCGCATCCCCACTGACGGGTGAAACGAAGCGGCCGGGTCAGAAGCCGCCGGAAGGGGCGAGTGTCGCCAAGCCTGGGCACCCGGCGCTGGAGCCATACTCCAACCTCGAGCAGACGATCGCGCAGCGGCATAGGCCCGGCGGGTATATGCGGGGCCATCGCCTTGAGCTGTGCGAGCGCGCGTGGCTGGTACGAGATGGCCGCGACCTGATCCACGACGTGCGTCTCGTCGATCACCGCCATCACCTTCGGCACAAGCGTTGGATCAAATGCGCCGTAAGACTCGAACTTCAGCTCCAGAAGGAGCCCGATCCGACCCTTGGCCCAAGCCAGTACCTCGCGCAGCGTGGGGATCGGCTCCCCGGCGTACGCCGGAGCGAACCACGAACCTGCGTCCAGCTTCTTGAGCTCCTCAAGCACGGTCTCCGAGACGTAGCCGGTACCGTTGGTCGTGCGGTCCAGCGTCGCATCGTGGATGACGACAACCTCCTCGTCGGCCGACAAGCGAAGGTCGAACTCAATGACGTCGGCGCCATCACGCCACGCACGCTCGAAGGAGGCCAGCGTGTTTTCGGGTGCCACGGCAATGGCTCCACGATGGCCGACGATCTTGGGCGGTGCCCCCTCCGCACGACGCAGATCAAGTGGCATCTACTATGCCCCGTGGGCGGGGATTGCCTGCCGGCGTACGCACCTAGCAGGCTCAGCCACGTGCCATCAACCTCCGCAGGTTGACGTCAAAGGGCGGCACGACGACGCCGCGCTCCGTGATGATCGCGGTGATGTAGGCAGCCGGCGTGATGTCAAATGCAGGGTTCTCGACCGCCGTCCCATCCGGGGTGATCTGACACCCCATCACATGGGTGACCTCCTCGGCCGGGCGCTGCTCGATCTCAATGAGGTCCCCGGAGGCGAGCGCCATGTCAATGGAACTCGTCGGCCCGACCACGTAGAACGGCACCCCGTGCGCCCGCGCCGCCAACGCCAGGTGGTACGTCCCGATCTTGTTGGCCGTGTCGCCATTGGCCGCTACACGGTCGCAGCCGACGACACAGAGATCGACGCCGACGGTCCGCATGATGTGGGCGGCAGCACCGTCCACGATCACGGAATGGGGAACGCCGAACCGCTGCAGTTCCCAAGCCGTGAGACGAGCGCCCTGCAGCCGTGGTCTAGTCTCATCGACGTAGGCGTGGACCTCTTTGCCTGCCTCGTGCGCAGCGATGATCACGCGCAGGGCGGTGCCATACGCGCCGGTCGCCAACGGGCCGGTGTTGCAGTGATGCATGATCTTTGCCCCATGAGGCACCAGGGGTAACGAATTGACGCCAATCTGGTAGTTGGACTTCTCCTCCAGCTCGTAGATGGCGTGAGCCTCGGCAAGTACAGCATCGCGGATGGCGGTGACGCTCCCGAGGCCCGGATCGCCCGCACGCTCCTGCACACGGTTGACCGCCCACGAGAGGTTCACAGCGGTGGGTCGCGCGCGGCGCAGGAGCTCAGCCGCAACGGCTAGGTCGGCACGCATTGCCTCGACGGTCACCGCCTCACTTTGCAGTGTCGCTAACGCCATGCCATACGCTGCCGTGATGCCGATAGCGGGGGCGCCGCGCACAACCATCGTGCGAATCGCGTCCGCTACATCGTCATATCGGTCGTAATCATTGTAGACAACTTCGCTGGGCAGCTTGCGCTGGTCGAGAAGGCGAAGATGCCCGTCAAGCCATTGTATCGGGTAATAGATTTCCATGTCTCCTCACATTGCCGCTATGTCGGGAGCCTTGCTGAAACACCCCACCATGCTATAATGCCGAGGTTGCCCCCGTAGTCCAAATGGATAGAACGCAGACCTCCTAAGTCTGTTATCCCAGTTCGAGTCTGGGCGGGGGTATTGGCATGGGTGACGTCCGGGGCGGCGGCCCCGTGTTCCCATGCTCAGGCGAGATACCAGCGCAGGATCGCTCCTCCCCAGATCAGTGTGACCGTGCATCCCAGGACGATGTAAGGTCCGTAGGGAATCGCCGTTCTGAGCGCCCCTCGCCGGAGCACGAGCACCAGCAGCGCCCCAATGCCACCAAAGGCAAAAGTGAGAACGAGAGCAACCAGCACGACCGGGAATCCCAACACCGCGCCGATGTAAGCACTGAGCGTAATGTCTCCCTCACCGAGCGCCCCCTCGCCGAAGATCGCGACGCCGATCCACACCAGCACCCGGAAAACTGCGAAGCCCACCGCAGCGCCCGCGAGCGACTGCCACCAGTCGGTGGCGTCGAGGAAGGGCACCAGGGGGCCGAAGATTGTGCCCAGCACCAGCGCCACGCCGAGCGAGGGGAGCATGATGCGGTTGGGCACGAGCTTAGCCTCGATATCTGTCACCATGATCATCGTCTGCGGCACGATGGCCAACATCGCCAGCAGCACGCGCGGGGTGCCTCCATAGGTCACGATGAGCATCGTCCAGGCTGCGGCGAGAAAGAGCTCGCCCAGCAGACGGGGGAGCCGCAACCGTCGGCCGCAGGATCGACACCGCCCCCGGCCCGTGATCGTGGCCACCGTAGCGCTCCACTGGACCGGCGCCAGAGGCTGCGCACAGTAGGGACAGATCGGTCTTGCCAGCCGGCGCTTTGCCAGCGCGGCCTCGGCCGTGTGAACGACGAGGCTGCCAACCGCCAACCCTACCAGCGCCACCACCACGGGAACCAGAACCGACGTCACCGTGACACCACCGGATGGCGTCCCGAACTGAAAACGGACAACCGGAAACTGTGAACTAGGTCTCGTCTCATTGACACTCCGCGAGGTACATCCCCGGTGTGATGAGCTTGCCATCAATACGGTGCAGGCTAATCACGTCCTTACCGGGGAAAAGGCGGCGGATCTCCCGCACATAGAGCCCGGGATTGAGCTCGCCGACCACGATGCGCGACACGTTCTCTGCCGCACGGCTGAGCAGCCGCTCAGGCACCGGCCACAGGCTCTGCACGACGGCGCCCGACACGGCCATGCCTTGAGCGCGAGCGCGGAGCACCGCAGCCTCCATCGCGCCGGCCGAGGTGCCATAGGAGATCAACAGTGTCCGGACCCCCTCCCCTTCCTGCGGCGCGTCCCGAGCGATCTCGGAGGACGGGTCAGGCAAAGGGAGCGAGCGAACCATCTCCAGCAGATCCTCCTGTCCCTCGAATTTCGTGGCAAGCCGGTGATTGAGCGCCTCGACGGTGGCTGCATCCTTGGTGATCGTCTGGAGTTCGTCATGAGTTGAGCCGGTGAAGCGCACCGGCGTGGCGCGCCCGAGCAGACGCGCATCCTGCTCGCCGGCAGACGACGTCTGCCGGCGGTGCCCATCGATATGCCAAGTCGCAATCTGCATCCACTCGTCCAGATCCACGGTTGTGGAGGTCAGGTTAAGCTCCTTATCGAGCAATACGATCACGGGGCACCGGAAACGCTGCGCCAGATCAAAAGCTCGTGCGGTGAGGGTGGCACACTCGGCGGTGCACGAGGGAGCCAGGACGATCATAGGGTACCCTCCCGCTGTGGGCCACCGTGCGAACTGAACGTCGCCTTGACCGATCGTCGTGGCGCCGCCGGTCGCCGGCCCTAGCCGCTGTACGTCGATGATCACGAGCGGAAGCTCCGCCATCATCGCGAGGCCGATATTCTCGCTGTAGAGGCTCAGACCGGGTCCGCTGGTGGCCGTCAGTGCCCTGCGACCGGCAGCGGCAGCACCGAGGCACATACCGATACTGGAGATCTCATCCTCCCCCTGGACGGCAATCCCACCCGTGGGTGGGAGTTCCCGCATCATCTGCAACAGGATGGGGGTCGCCGGCGTGATGGGATACCCCGCAAAGAAATCGCAGCCGGCTGCCAGCGCGCCGCGAACGACAGCCGACGCGCCATTCATTAATTCACGCACGCTGCCTCCGACACCAGGCGACCAGGGGCCGAAAAGGGTTCACGGGCCGGATTGTAGCACGAAGCCCGCCCGACCGCAAAACGGGTCGGGCGGGGGCTGTCGGACCGTGCCGATCCTACCGCGTGAATTGCTGCCGCACCTCGGTCAGAAGGCGCTTGAAATCCAGGGGCGCCGAGGAGAGCAAGGTATCGGCCTTGAAGAACCGCGCGGACAACACCACGAACCCGTACGTGGTGGCCCCCATCAGGCCGAGGCTCAATGCCAGCTGCCACAACGGCACCGGCACCACCGCCAACCGGGCGATCATCGAGACGGGCGACGTCAGAGGAAAGATGCTCAGGAAGGTGACGAGGGCCCCCTCGGGCGCCTGCATGAAAGCCGTGTTGAGCCAGATCGGGACCATCAGGGGAAACAATACCAGGAACGTGAACTGGCCCGCCTCGCGCGCGGTGGGCGCCAAGCGTGCCAATCGCGCCAAGGGCCGAGGCGAAGGTCATGTAGCCCAAGAGGAAGTAGAGCAGTGCCCAGAGAAGGAAGCCCGGAGGGAAATCGAGCGCCACCACGGCAGAGGCGATGCCGAAGACCGGCGATCCCTCTCGCAGGATCAGCATTCCCCCACCGAGCCAGATAACCATCTGAAGCAGCCCCACGGCACCGAGCCCGATGATCTTGCCGAGCATCAACTCGCGAGGATCGAGGCTGGATAGGAGGATCTCCACGACGCGGCTCTCCTTTTCCTTCGTCACGCTGCGCAGCATGAAACCACTGCTCATCGTGAGGACGAAGAAGAAGATGAAGAGCATCCCCATAGACGCAATGGAACCGACCGCCCCGGTCTGACCGCCGGCTCCGGCAGATCCCGTTTCAGGGCTGGACTGCGTCACAACGTGGACCGTTGGCGTCGGGTCAAGTAGCAGCGCCGCCGTATCGGCGTTGCCCGTCAGGTTGTAGGTGACCACGTATTCGAAGATGTTGCCCGAGCCAAGTGCCTCGAACGGCGAGAAGGTGCCCTGGACCAGCACGATATCGCCGGTCGACAGGAAATCCGGCGGCACGACGTAGTATTGGCTGATTTCGCCACGTGCCGTCGCATCCTGGGCAGACGCTTCATCGGCGTACGGACGCAGAAGACCTGCCGGAAGTCCTTCCGGCATGCGCTTGATAACCCCGGCAAGGTCCACGTAGCCTCGTGGCTGCTCCGTTGATGGGGTCTGGCCACTGATCGTGCCGAGGAAGTCGCTGCCGGAATTTCCGTTGCTCATCCCACTGGCAAGCAACTGGGACCCAAACGTGATTGTGAAGATGATGAGCGGGAAGAGAAACGCCGTAAGCCAGAACGACGGCTTGCCCACAGTTCGGCGGATCTCGTGTTTGATGACGAGCACAATGTTACGCATGGCTTACCGACTCCTTCTCCGGCAACGTGCGGTGACTGCGCAATCCTTCCACGATCTGCTTGAGGCTGAGCCGCTGACCGTAGCGCAGCATACCCATCCGGAAGACGCGCGCACCCAGCCAGATGCTACCCAGGGCGCTGACAACTAACACCACCCAACTGACTGCCAGCTGCCACCATGGCACCGTTGAGAGACTCCAGCGGAGCAGGATCATGATGAACGACGTCGTTGGGAAGAAGGTCAAGAGGACCAGGAACGGGCTGTCAGGTTGGCTGAAGAGCAGAGCCAGGAAGAAGACGGGCAAAATGAAGAGAATGTTGATGATGCCCGCAACTTGTTGCCCCTGCTGCGCCTCCGTGACGGCTGCACCTAAGGTAATCATGATGCCTGCAATCAGGGTGAAGGTCGGGACGAAAAAGAAAACCGTGAGCGCTACCATATCCCATGGGAATCTGCACATTTCGAAGGGCGTCGACAAACCGACCGGCAACGAAGATCCCGATGGCCAGCACAACTACCCACGTCAGGACCTGGGTCAACGACACGGAGATGAGTCCTAGCGATTTGCCTCCCATCAGCTGTTCCGGCGAGACCGAGGTGGTGATGACCTCCATCGTGCGGTTCTCCTTCTCCTCCGTCATCGCCTGGAGCAGATAGCCTCCGGCCGTCGTTATCGCGAAGAAGAGGAGGAATGTGACAATGAGAGGCAGCAGGAAACTCATAAGGTTGCCTGACGAGAACTGGCGCCGGCCATCAGCGGAACTGATTTCGAGGTTGAGCCCTCCGGACAGGAGCTTCTGCGTCGTCGCGCTCTGCTGCGCCAGAAGGCTCTGGCGCAAAAAGGCCGAAAACTCCTCACTGATCGCCTGCTTGGGCTCGCTGCCGCCGTGGACCAGCGTGACATCCTTGGCCGCCAGGTAGTCCTGCGGCACGACGTAGTACGCCTGAATCTGGCCGCCCGCAAGGGCATCGGCGGCAGCGGACTCAGACTCATAGGCGAGGATCTCAACATACCCCTTCTGCTCGATCTGCAGGGACGGCAGTAGGCCGGGGTCGAGGATGTTCGCTTGATCGACGACGCCGATCGGGCGTGCATCCCCCCCGCCCAGCGTCGCCAGGATGGAGATACCGCCGATGACGACCATCAGGAGTGGGAATCCCAGTAGCGCAATCAGAAATGACTTCTTCTGAACCCGCTTGAGATATTCGTGCTTTGCCAACAGCCAAAGCTTACGCATTCGCTGCCCCCTCCGAAGCTTCGCGACCCTCGTTGACGACCTGGATGAAGATGTCGTCCAGCGAAGGCTCCGCCACTTCGAACCGTTCGATCTTGACCCCGTCACGCACGGCGAGCGCGTGGAAGACATCCTGCGGCGATGTGCCCGGCGCAAGTGCCAGATGCCACGTGCCGTTGTGCCTGCGCGACTCGAGCACGCCCGGCAGCTCAGAGAAGTCCCCCTGCCCCTCCAGGGTGACGGCATTGCCCGCGAACTCTCGCTTGATCTGCTCGACCGCACCGTAGAGGACGGTATTGCCCTTGTCGATCAGAACGATACGGTTGCAGAGCGCCTCCACCTGGTACATCTGATGGGTCGACATGATGATGGCCTTCCCGGCGTCTCGCTGTTCCTCGATGATATCCTTGACCAGCCGGGTATTAACCGGGTCGAGGCCTGCGAATGGCTCGTCGATGACCAATAGCTCGGGGTCGTGGATCAGCGTGGCAATCAGCTGCGCTTTCTGCTGCATTCCCTTGCTCAACTCCTGGACTTTCTTCCCGCGGTGTTCGTAGAGATCCAGTCGCTTTAGCCACCCGACGAGGCGCTCGTTTGCGTCACCCTCGTCCATCCCCTTGAGGGTCGCAAGGTAAATCAGCGTCGGCTCCAGCTTGAGGTCTTGGTAGAGCCCTCGCTCCTCCGGGAGGTATCCGATGCGATTCTTCTTCTTCTCGGTCATCTCACCGCCGAACACCGCTACCGTTCCACTGTCCGGCCGAAAGATATCGAGCATCATTCGGATGCTTGTGGTCTTTCCCGCACCGTTCGGACCCAGAAGGCCAAAGATCTCTCCGGGGAAGACCTCGAAGGTGACATCCTTAACGGCCTGAAACCGGCCGAACGACTTTGCCAAATGCGAAACGCTCACAGATGGGTTCATCGAGCAACAACTCCTGACTAGACAGAGATATGACTATCAATTCCAGTGATCTTGGTTTATTATACCGTGGTGGACGCAATTCCCGAACCCTCCCAGGGCCGATCTTGCACCTGTTCGACAGATCACACCGGACCTGTCCTTTCGGCCAGGGCGCAGTGTCCCCGGTTCCGGTTCACCAGCAAAAAGGAGAAGAAAGCGCGTGCCCGATAGTGAGTCTGGTCTCTCGCGTGCCGGGATCTGGCAGGGATTCCGCCACGCATGGGAATACAACCACCGCCTGAACCGATTTGGCAGCTACGTCCTCAACCTCAAGGGACCGGACGGCGCCGCGCGCACCGTTGCCGGGCACACATCGGCGTCCGGCACAGGTAACGACACGGCCCACTTCTCCGAGTTCGTCACGCAGGTCGACGCGGCCGATGGGGTAGCCTTTCAAGTCCGGATACGTCGAGACCATCGCAGAATGCCAGCGCGGTGACCTCACACCCTTTGTCGCCAGGGTCGAGGACCTGGACCTGGCCCCCAACCTGCAGGGACGTGACGTCTACACGGTCGTGATCAACGGGTTCGATATCTACGCGGACGAACACTCCGAGAAGATCATGACGTTCGACGTAGAAGTGACCAATCCAACGGTCGACGCCGATGGGACCAAGGTGCGCTTCCACGTTCTGGGCAACCTGCGCTTTGACTGTCGCAGTCCGGAGTGCCAGTTGCTCCCGCTGCGGCTCGAAACCGAGCGCCTGAACCGTATTGACACCGATGGGGACGGCATCCCGGACGCCCCGCCGCCCCTGGTGTCCACCGCCCGTCCGAAGCGCGGCATCGATCGACACAGGGTCGATCGCATCGCTCGCTGGCTCAAACGCCAGCTCCAACAACTGACCGACGTTGAGGAGGTCAAGCGGTCGATCATCGGCGAGGATGGCGACACGCTGCGCCGCCGCCTCTTCCGACTCTTTGGCCGGGAGTTCTTCTTCCGTTTCCTCAAGTGGCGCCTCTCCGCGCCCTACGTGCTCCGGGTGCACTACCTCATCATCGGGGCAGATCGCGACGCGCTCACGGTCACCGACGGTCCCTTTGTCGAGAACCGGTATGAGTGGGACCTGGAGCACGAGATCCATCGAGAGGACGTGGGGAGAATGGAGACTGCCCTTTCGGGCGACGTTCCGGCACGCTACGACGCTAACGTCCTCGCCTTCAAGCGCCTCTTCCTGGATGTCCATATTGATGAGGAGATGGGGTCGGAGGATCCCATCCAGTGGGGGCAGGGGATGCACCTCCTGGAGTGGGACCTGGCGATCCACCGCACCGAGATCCGCGATTCCACCGTGATCGCCGACCTCGATCTCTTCTACAAGAACTGGAGCGACGCTATGAACCAGGTGATCACACTCACGACCTGGGGTGCCGTCCGCGCAGCGGGGCGTGCCAGGATTGGGGCGCGGCTGGCGCTGCTCCAGATGCGAGGAACGGGGCCCGCCCGTGAGGCGCAGATACCGGCGACGCTCTATTGGCCTGGTCGCGGGTTGAGCTCCCGCAACGACCCGCGCGCGATACGCGAACAGAACATCACGGGGGAGTCAGATGGGATCAAGTAGGGCGATGCGCTACGCACGCAACTTCGTCCTGAGGCTGTCGATCAACTACATCCTCCTGACGATTCTGCTGGCTCTTCGCGGCATCAGCCGCGACCGCCAGCTCTTCGGCGTGTGGATCGTCGCCTTTGTCTTTACCATCCTGACCGTGACCGTACGCCGGCTGCTCTTGACGCTTGCCCTCCCGCTCATCATTATGACCGGCGGTCTCTTCATCTTCGTCGTCGATGGCATTGTGCTCGTCCTGACTGGCGCGATGACGCGGCTCAACGTCGCCAATTTCTGGTGGGCACTGGCAGGCGTCATCGTGATGAGTAACACGAACATCTGGGTGGAGCGCGCCTTCCGGGCCATTGGATGGTTCCGCGAGGAAGACGAGGACGGCGTGGAGAATATCCTGACCGCACGGGCGCCGAGTTGGTGGCTCCAGCTCGTCCTCTTCGCCATCCTGCTCTTCGGCGTCATCTTCAGCGGCGCTATGGCAGGCCAGCTCTTCCTGCTGGTCAGCATGGCCACACAAAGCGTCCTCGTGATGACGATCGCGGCCTGTGCTGCCTTCGTGCTGCTTGTGGCAGGCGTATCCTGGTTGGTAGCAGAAGGACTCGCGCTCGATCGACGTGCGCGCTTCAGTCTAGCCGTCGCGCTGGTGGCCATCCTGGGCGTCGTTCTACCCGCCTCGGGGCTGATTCTCAACCCGGCGCCCATTGAACCGACCGAATCGCCGCAGCCACGGCCCGGAACGCAATACTGGGACCTCTCGACAGGATCCCACATTGCCTACAGCTATTTCCCTGCAGAAGGGGAGAAGTCACGACGCAACCCGATCGTCTTCCTGCACGGGGGCCCGGGCTGGGCCGTTCTCGACACCGATATCGCCTTCTTCAGGCAGTTCACGCAGGAGGGGTTCGACGTCTACCTGTACGATCAGGTAGGCACCGGGCTATCAGGCCGGCTGTCGCAGATTGGGGAGTACACGGTCTGGCGCAACGTGGAGGATCTCGAGGCGATTCGCGAGACGATCCAGGCCGACCGCCTCATCCTGATCGCCCACGAGGCAGGCTGTGGGATCGCGGCGCGCTATATGGTCGACCACAGGGATCGCGTTGAGCGCGTGGTCTTCTACTCACCCGGCCCGCTGTGGGAGAACCAGCAGTTCGCGGTGGCGCAGGTGCGTACAGCAGCGTTCCCGGCCAAGCCCTATACACTCCAGGACATACGCCCCGCCATCGCTATGGCCATCGCGGTCTACAGCCCCAGGACCGCCCAGGCCTATATACCCCAAAGTCAGATGACGGCGTGGTTCGACCAGATCGTGGATGAGCGCATGATGGTCTGCGTCGGACAGGAGAACCTCGCGCCGAACCCGCAGTCACCCGGCTACAACGGCTACGCCCAAGTCGTCGGGGAAGTGACCGCCGACGAACCGCCCGACCCGCGGCCCGGCTTGCGCCAACTACTCATCCCGACCATTCTCCTGCGGGGAGGGTGCGACCCGATCGACGCGAGCGTGGTACAGCAGTACCAGGATGCGGTGGCGTTTCTGCAGGTTTACAGTTTCCCGAACGCCGGAAGCATGATCCACCTGTCCGACCCGGAGGGTGTGAAGGCTATCATTCTGGCATTCTTGAACCGAGAGGGCGTTCCCAGATTGTAGGTGGGCGGTACAGGACTCGAACCTGTGACCTCCTCCGTGTAAGAGAGGCGCTCTAACCAACTGAGCTAACCGCCCGAGCACCGCCATCTTATCAGCAATCGGCGACGAGTCAAACAGAGCGGTGCAACGTTAGGTCGTGAGCACGTCCGAACGTCCCGAGTTGTTCGCTACCTTCCGGGTTGCGCGCCTCAGACGGCGTGCGCAACCCGGAAGGTCAGCTCTAGCAGCTCTAGCGTCCAGTGAGAAATCGGATAGACTCCCGCTATGGCTATCTCGCCCCCAACATCAAAAAGACCTCGGCCTCGCTGGCTTCTCGTCGGCCTGATAATGTCCGTGATCGTGTTGGCGGGGTGCTCGGACGTCCTGTCCGAACCACTCTACACCGTGGTACCCACCACAGACGCCCACCCCCCCACCCCTACGCCGGCAGCTACACCCACAGCGGCGTCCACCACCACGCCGTTCCCGACGCCCACCCCCTATCCATCGCCCTTGCCCACCATCGTTATCCCGATGCTGACACGCACCGCGCCGCTGACCATCACGCCCGAGGCCGGGCCCGTCCTGTGGCAGCTTCCCGAGCGGGTGATCCCAGAGCCCTTTGGCGCCGAGATCCACTTCACTCGTGCATCGCGGGAGGAACTCGACTACATCGCCGCCGGCGGGTTCAGGTGGATCCGGATGGATATGTTCTGGCACAGCATTGAGACGGCGCCGGGATCCTACAACTTCGCCGAATACGATGCACTCACCAAATCGATGGCCGCCCGCGGTATTCGCATCGTCTATATCCTCGACTACGGCAATCCGCTCTACGATAACGGGTACCCACCCACCTCGCCCGAGGGGCAAGCCGCCTATGCCCGGTTCGCTGCCGCCGCGGCGCGGCGTTTTCGCGACGCCGGCGTGGTCTGGGAGCTGTGGAACGAGCCCAATATCGACCACTTCTGGCCTCCCGAGGCGAACGCGAGCCAGTACGGGCAACTGGCCCTGAAGGCCATCGCCGCAATACGCCGCGCTGACCCGACGGCCATCATCGTGGCCCCCGCGCTCTCCGGCTACGACTGGCCCTACTGGCGGGCATTGGGCGAAATGGGGCTTTTCGAGCAAGTGGACGCCATCACCATCCATTCCTACGGCGTGCGTTCGCCCGAGGCCATCGTCCAACCCTACCTGGAACTGCGTGCCCTGATCAACCGCTACAGCCCGAACTGGAAGATCCCCATCCTATCGGGGGAGTGGGGGTTCTACTCCTCGGAAGGAGGATACAGTGAGGGCCAACAGGCGCAGTATCTGAGCCGTCAGTGGCTCGTCAACCTTTCCAATGACATAGACCTCACGGTGTGGTACGATTGGCGCGACGACGGGCCGGACAAACAGGATCCCGAGCAGAACTTCGGCACCGTCCGCAATGACTACAGCGCCAAGCCCAGCTATCTGGCAGCCAGAACGATCGCCACAACCCTATCCGGCTATCGCTTTCTGCGGCGAATTCCAGTCGAGCTTCAGACCGATTACCTGTTGCTCTTCCAGAACAAGGCGCGGGTAGCGATGGCGCTCTGGACCACCGAGGAGGCGCATACGATCATCCTTCCCATCTCGGTGGATGACGTGGCGGTGGTCGGGATGACAGGCGATGAGGGGGTTATCCCAAGCCAGGGCGAGGGGCTGGCGGTCCCGATCAGCCAGTCTCCCCGCTATCTCGTCTTCCGGCCCGACCAAGCCGCCACCTACCTCGGCGGATGGCGTCCCACGGACACCGTGAACTGCCTCGCGCGGGACGGCAACGCCGCGGTCCCGGTCGTATTCGAGGACGCCAACGGTTTTTCCACGTACGGCGAACTGCAGGTGTGGGCGGGGAACGAACTGCGCGGGTGGCTACGGGTCAGCGTCTTGCCGATGGTAACGCAACGCGTGGTGGTGCCGCTAGATATCGAGGGGCTGAGCGGCAACGTGCCTGCCGAGCTTCACCTTGTTCTTGATGATCCGTCGATGGCGCCGCTTCAGACGGCGTCGATCTGGCTGCAGGTGTCGGAGCCGTAAGGCCCCTTCCTCCCAGACTCGGTGGACTCGAGGAGAACCTCCCGCTTTCGCTCCCCATCAGGGAAGGCACGAGAAGGGGCCGGGCTTACCGTGTGCCTCGGCGGCAGCAGGTGCGTTGCGCTCCCCAGGAAGAGCTCGGCAACCTCGCCCTCGGTCTCCGAGAGCGTGGGGTGCGCGTGAATCGTCAACGCCACATCCTCCGCCAGCGCCCCCATCTCGATGGCGAGCACGCCCTCAGCGATCATCTCACCGGCATCCCGCCCCACGATGCCAAAGCCAAGAATCCGCCCGGACTCCGGGTCGGCGATGATCTTCGTCATGCCCTCAGGGGCATCCATGGTCAATGCGCGGCCTGAGGCGCTCCAGGGGAAGCGCGCGACCTCTCACCTCACGACCCTCCCTCTTCGCATCCTGCTCGGTCAGGCCCGCCCAGGCCAATGAGGGATCGGTGTAGACGACCGCCGGGATAGCGACCGCATCGAAAGCGGACGGAAGGTGCGCCATCACCTCAGCCGCCACGCGCCCCTCGTACATCGCCTTGTGCGCGAGCAGCATCCCACCGACGACGTCTCCGATCGCGTAGATCTTCGAATCCGCCGTACGCTGCTGATCATTCACCTCGATGAAGCCGCGGTCGTTGACCACAACCTTGGTGTTCTCCAGCCCGAGATCTCGTGAGTTGGGCCGGCGGCCCACAGCAACGAGCACGCGGTCGAACCGCTGTTCGGGCTCCGCGACCTCTCCTTCGAAGGTAACGACGACGCCGTCCGTCTCTTCGACCATCTTGGCCACCTTCGTGTTGGTGTAGACAGCCTCAAAGGTGTCGTGAATGCGCCTCACAAGGGGGCGAGCCATATCTTCGTCAGCCTGAGCGATGAGCCGGTCCAACATCTCGACGACACTGACCTTGCTTCCGAGTGCAGCATAGACCGAGCCCAATTCCAGGCCCACGTAGCCCCCGCCCACCACCAGGAATCGCTCCGGCAGATCCGCCAGGTCCAACGCGCCGGTCGAGTCCATGATCCTACCACCGGGACGGAACTCGGTGCCCGGCAGGGCGATCGTCTTGGAACCGGTCGCGATAATCGCGTGTTCGAATTTGACGTGGGCCAGGTCGGCCCCCTGCAGCCTGAGCGTCCCCGAGTCCTCAAAGGTGGCCCGACCCTGGACGACCTGCACGCCGCGCTGCTTGGCCAAACTCATCAGGCCATCGGCCAGTCTGTTTACGACCCTGTTCTTGAAGTCGCGCACTTTGCCGAGATCGATGTCCGGCTCGCCGAATGTCACACCGAGGACATCCGAATGCCTGGCATCGTGAAGCAGTTGGCTGAGGTAGAGGAGCGTCTTGGATGGGATGCAGCCGCGATGGAGACATACCCCTCCCAGCCGTGGGTCCTCTTCGATTACCATCACGTCCAGCCCCAAGTCGGCCGCACGAAAGGCCGCGGCATAGCCACCGGGGCCACCGCCGATGATGGCGATGCCCACTTCCTGGGTCATCTCTCCCATAACCATTGGTCATCATCCTTTGCTCTTGTGTGTTCCCAGGTGTGGGGCACCTCCGGAGAGTGCCCCACACCTGGGACGCATACTGTCTGAGGCGCTACGCCGTCTGAGGCGCTACGCCGTCCGAGATGCTATCAGCGCCTCGGTTTCGGGTTTCTTCTCGCCCAGCGACACCTTCGCAGGATCGAAGTCCAGCGAGATGGAGTTCAGGCAATATCGGAGCCCGGTCGGCTCGGGTCCGTCGTCGAAGACGTGTCCGAGGTGCGAGCCACAGCGGCTGCAATGGACCTCCGTGCGCGACATGAAAAAGCGTCGATCGTGCTCCGTGCCGATCATGTCCTCGGAGATTGGGGCGTAGAAACTGGGCCATCCCGTGCCCGAATGGAACTTCGTCTCGGAAGAGAAGACCGGTTGGCCACATGCGGCACACCGGTAGACCCCCTCCTCGTCCAGGTCAAAGTACTTGCCCGAGAACGCGCGCTCGGTCCCTTTCTGGCGCAGAACGTGGTAAGCCTCGGGTGAGAGCTCCTCTTTCCATTCCGCGTCGGTCTTCGTCATTTTCTCGCTCATAGTACTACCTCAACCTTCAACCTGTCGGCGAAGTGTTTCTGGAACTTCGCCACCTTTGGGCTGATCACTACCCGACAGTAGGGCTGGTTCTGATTGTTCTGAAAGTACTCCTGATGGTAGTCCTCAGCCTTGTAGAACGCCTCAAAGGGCACCACCTGGGTCACGATGGGGTCATCGTACTTGCCCGACTGCTGCAAGCTCCTTGATGACGTCCGTCACAACCTGCTTCTGCTCCTCGTTGTGGTAGAAAACCACCGAACGGTACTGTGTTCCTACGTCGGCCCCCTGGCGGTTCAGCGTCGTTGGATCGTGGATTGAGAAGTAGATCTCCAGGAGGTCGCGATAGGAGATGACCGTCGGGTCGAACTCGATCTGTACGACCTCGGCGTGCCCCGTCGTTCCGGTACACACCAGTTGGTAAGAGGGATTGGGCACGGTGCCGCCGGCATACCCGGACGTCACCGACTCAACGCCCCTCACCTCATCGTAGACAGCCTCCAAGCACCAAAAACACCCGCCGCCAAGTGTGGCGACCTCAAATCGATACTCTTCTTCGTTCATCGTATTCCTTCTTGTCGACCTCTCCGCCCTTTACGAGGATCCAAGAGATCGCTTATCAGAGTCCCATCAACAGACGTTCGGGGCGCTCGAGCTGCTCGATCACGCGATTCAAGAAGCGCTGCGCCTCCGCTCCGTCATTCACCCTGTGGTCGAAACTCAGGATGATCGGCATCATCAGTCGGGGCACGAACTCATAGCCACGGGTGAGGGCCTCCTCAAAGTCCTCGGGTTCCTCGCCCTCCGGGAAATCGATCTGCTTGGCCACCGGCTGGACTCTCGCCTGGGCCAGCCCCAAGATCGCGACCTCGGGATAGTTGATGATCGGTGCAAAGTTGGTCCCGCCGATCGCGCCCACATTCGTGATGGTGATCGTGCTTCCCTGCATCTCCTCCAGCGTCGCGTGGCCCTCCCGCGCTCGATCGGCCAACTCCTTCAGCTCTACGGCGAGCTCGAAGACGCTCTTCTTGTCCGCATCGCGGATCGTCGGCACGAGCAGCCCGCGCTCCGTGTCCACCGCAATGGCCACATTGTAGTACTTCTTGAGGATCAACTCTTCAGAGCTCATATCCAGGCTCGCGTTGAACCTCGGGAACGTCTTGAGCGCATTGACCAATGCCTTGATCACAAAAACTGTGATCGTCAGGGCACCGTCACGGTCCTTGACCTCATCCTTGTACTGCCGCCGGAGCTTCTCCAGCTCCGTGACGTCCACCAGATCCTGCGTGCTGACGTGTGGTATCTGCGACCAGGCCAGCGCCATCTGCTTCGCGGTCGCGCGGCGCACCGAGCGCAGTTGCTCGCGCTCGACCGGCCCAACCTTGTCGTAGTCCGGCAGCGGCGGGGCCTCGACCGTCTGCGGAGAGACGCCAAACAGCCGCCGCTCGGGTTGCTTCTCGGGCTGGGCCTCCTCCGCAGCAGGCCCCCCACCCTCAGCGTAGGCGCGCACGTCCTCCCGCGTCACCCGCCCCCCGGCGCCGGTGGGCGACACCTCGTGGAGATCCACGCCCAGCTCACGGGCCAGGCGCCGCGTCGACGGGGCCGCGGGGACAGGCCCCTCACGAATCGGTTCGCCGGCCGGCGTTTGCACGCCGAGAGGCGCTTCTTCTGACGCCGCCCGCACTTCGGAGGGCCGACGACCCTTCGGGGGCGCCTCAGCTTCCCTCGTCTTCTCCTTCGGAGCATTGTCAGCTACGCCACCGAAAACCATCATGACGTCGCCGACGTGCACGACATCGCCGGCTGAGACCCTTACGTCGGTGACCACGTCGGTATACGGAGAGGGTATCTCCACGGCAGCCTTGTCGGTCTCGACCTCAAGGATCGTGTCGTCTTCCTTGACCTGTTGGCCCTGGCTCACCTTGACCGCGAGCACCTCACCCTCATGAATGCCCTCGCCAAGATCGGGCAGCTTGAATTCCTTAGCCATAGGTTCCCCCCTAGACGCTCAACGTCTCCCGAGCCGCGCGCAGGACACGGTCGGCATCGGGTAGATAGGCTTGCTCGCGGGCGAACAGGGGCACCATGGTGTCAAACCCCGTGACCCGCTTGATCGGTGCCTCGAGATACCAGAAGGACTTCTCATTGATTCGCGCGACGATCTCTGCGCCGGGGCCGAAACTGCGGTGAGCTTCGTGGACGATCACCAATCGTCCGGTCTTGCGGACCGACTCGGTGAACAATGTATCATCCAGCGGCGAGATGGTGAGGAGATCGATAACTTCGGCATTCACCCCATCTTCCTCCGCCAGTGTCTCTGCAGCCGCGAGTGTCGGTCGCATCATCGCGCCGTACGAGACCATCGTCAGGTCCTCTCCCTCGCGGGCGACCACCGATTTGCCGATCTCCATGACCTCCTCATCCTCGGGCACCTCCTCGCGGAAGGCACGATAGATCGACTTCGGCTCGAAGAAGATCACGGGATCCGGATCGCGAATGGCAGCGACTAGGAGCGCGCGCGCGTTCCTCGGACCGGACGGGATCACCATCTTGAGCCCCGGCGTGTGCGCAAAATAGGTCTCGCGGCTCTCCGAATGGTGCTCCAGCGCCCGCACGCCGGCGGCAAAGGGCGTCCGAATGACCATCGGGACCGTGAACCGGCCCCGCGATCGCCACCTCATGCGGGCGGCATGCTGTTCGATCTGATGGAAAGCCTGATAAATAAAGCCCGAGAACTGGATCTCGGCGACGGGCTTAAGCCCGTAGATCGCCATACCGATCGCCATACCAACAATGCCGGCCTCGCCAAGCGGCGTATCCAGAGACCGATTCTCGCCATAGGCCTCCAGCAGTCCCTCGGTGACCCGAAAGACGCCGCCATCACGCCCGACATCCTCCCCCAGGACGACTACGCTGTCGTCCTTGGCCATCTCCTGCGTCAGCGCCAGGTTCAGCGCCTGAACCATCGTCATTCTTGCCATGGCTACGCCTCCTTCGCTTTCAGCTCATCCGCCAGCTCTTGTCTCTGATCCAGGAGATAGGGATGAGGCTCGGCGTAGATATCATCGAACATCACCAGCGCATCGACGGGCTCGCCCATCTTCTTTTCGGCCTGATCGACCGCGTCACGGATCTCCTGATCGATTTCCTCTTCGAGCGCGCCGATTTTCTCATCATCCAAGAGCTGCTTCTGCTTGAGGTATGTCTGGAATCGGACGATCGGATCACGCCGCTCCCAATCCCCAACCTCCTCGTCCGTGCGATAGCGCTTGGGGTCATCGGACGTCGTATGAACCGACATGCGATAGGTCACCGCCTCGATCAGCGTCGGACCGTCGCCCGCCCGTGCGCGATCCGCTGCCTCCTTGGAGGCAACGTAGACGGCCAGCACGTCATTGCCATCCACCTGGATCCCCGGAATGCCTGCGGCAAACGCCTTCTGTGCCAGCGTCTTCGACGCGGTCTGCCGGGACCGCGGCAGAGAGATCGCCCACTGATTGTCCTGGCAGATGAAGACCGCAGGTACTCTGTAGACCCCGGCGAAGTTCAGCGCTTCGTAGAAGTCGCCCTGGGACGTCGCGCCATCACCGAAGAAGGCCATCGCAATGTCGTCCTTCTCCCGGTATTTGATTGCCCACGCCAGCCCTACGGCGTGGAGCGCCTGGGATGCCACCGGGATCGACACCGGAAGGGTGTTCACACCCTCGGGGACGAAGCCGCCCTCGTTGTAACCGCCGTAATAGAGCAGCAGATCCGACATCGACTGCCCGCGCATCAACTGGCTAGCCGTCTCGCGGAATGACACCGCCATCCAGTCCGAGTCACGCAAGACGGCCGCAGCGCCGACGTTGGCGGCCTCCTGTCCCTTGATCGGCGCAAAAGTGCCTATGCGTCCCTGGCGCTGCATCCGCAGCATACGCTCATCGAAGCGCCGACCGAGAAGCATGGCCCGATGCAGCCGGAGCAGCAACTCATCCGACAGATCGGGCTCCAGGCTCTCATCGACATTGCCATCCGGGTCCAGGATCGAAAGATGGTCAACCGTATATGGAAGTTCGATAATCTCTCTAGGCATCTGTTACCTCCCGCTCGTCGGTATCCTCTGAATGAGCCGACCCAGCCACACCCCACCCGTGCGTGGCCCATTGCGTGCAATTCGTGTTAGAGATTTTATGGTTTTACGATATTATTATAGAGGGATATCTTCCAAAAGTCAATGGCTTTATCATATAAGTTTCATTAGAATCACCGGAGGCGGGAGATCGGGGCGTGAGCCCTGGCCCGACGTGCCCGAGAAAGTGCCGTTTGACGATTTCGCGACCTGCGCCGAACATGCACGAAGTTACCCAATATACGGAGCACCTTGCCCGCCGAAAGGAAAGCTGATGAAAATCACCGCTATCGAGCAGTTCTTCCCGAGGAAACGCACCCGATTGGTCAAGATCACCACCGACGAGGGGTTGATTGGTTGGGGCGAGACCACCCTGGAGGGGCGTCCCGCCAGCACGTGTGCCGCCGTCGACGAAATGGCAACCTATCTCGTCGGCAAAGATCCCCTCCGCATTGAGCACCACTGGCAGCACATCTACCGCTCATCGTTCTTCCGCGGGGGCCCCGTCGTCATGTCGGCGCTCTCCGGCATCGACCAGGCATTGTGGGACATCGCGGGCAAGGCCTACGGCGTCCCTTCGTACCGTCTGATGGGCGGGCAAGTGCGCGACCGGATCCGCGTCTACGCTCATTGGGGCATCCACGACCTGAGTGCTGAGGGGCTGGCCCGGTCGCGCGAACGACTGGAGCGGCTCCAGACGATGGGATATACCGCCTACAAAGGAGGGCCCGGTGGCTTCTGGCGCGCCCACGAACCGCCTGCTGCCATCGACGACTTTGTCAGACGTGCCTATCTGATGCGCGAATGGGTCGGGCCGGATGTGGAGCTCTGCTTCGACTTCCACGGCAAGATGACGCCCGGATTGGCCATCGAGGTCTGCAACGAGCTCAAGGGCATGCGCCCGATGTTTGTCGAGGAGCCGGTGCCCCAGGAGAACGTCGACGCGATGAAGCTTGTCTCCGATCACGTCTCCTTCCCCATCGCGACAGGTGAGCGTCTGCTGACCCGTTGGGGATTCCGCGAGATCTTCGAGAAGCACGCGGTCTCGCTGATTCAGCCGGATGGCTCGCACGTCGGTGGGATCAGTGAACTCAAGAAGGTCGCGAATATGGCCGAGGTCTACTATATGCACATCATGCCTCACTGCGCCATCGGCCCAGTGGCCTTCGCAGCCTGTATGCAGGTCGATGCCGTGGTGCCCAACTTCCTGATCCAGGAACAGGTCGATGCCTGTCTGGGCGATGGCCTGTTGCAGGAGGACTGGCAGGTCAAGGATGGCTTCATCGAGCTGCCCACCAAGCCCGGCCTCGGCTTTGAGATCGACGAAGACGCTGTCCAGCACAGCGTCGAGTATACGGAGGAGCTCGGTGGCGAGTTCTTCTATCCCTCGGACGGCAGTGTGGCCGACTGGTAGCCGGGCGGAGGGAGTGATCCTGGACCCAATCCGCACGTAAGTCAGTAGGGAAAACCGGCGCATCAAGGAAGAGCATTTGGTGGCGGGCCGGCAGTGCCAAGCCGAGAGACTTCTGCGCCCTTGATGCGCCCTCCCACACATGTATAATCACGTCAGACAAGAGCTATCCGACGTTTTCAGCCAAGCCTCGAGACAGGGTACGGGAGGCCGCTCAACGGGCACAGGGGTTGCCGCTATGGAAAACGACACGTTCGTGTTTACCGGTGTGATCATCCAGGAAGAGGTCGGCTACACGTCGCTCTGCCTGGATCTGGACGTCGCCTCCGAAGGCGACACGATAGCTGACGCGAAGGCGGAGCTTGCCGAGGCTGTGACGCTCTACCTTGAGACGGCACTCGAAAGCCAACTGCCGTGGCTACGCCCCGTCCCTCCTTCCGAAGATCCCCGCTTTACGGCGCCACGGACGGTCGTGGAGACATTCTTGCTGCGAGTCAGCGTTTCCATCCGCGTGCATGCCTAAGCTGCCGTCGCTGAGTGCCCGCGATGTCATTCGAGCCCTGCAGAGCGCGGGGTTCCGCGACTGCGCCAGCGAGGAAGTCGCCGGCAGTTACGTAGAGGCAATCTTCTGGTCACCGTCCCGGTTCATCCGGGAGATCTCAAGCCGGGGACGCTGCGGTCCATCATACGGCAGGCTCGAATGACGGTCGAGGAGTTTCTGACGCTTCTTTAGGGCGGTACCACGTCCCTATCCTGACCACAAGCGTACGCCCTGTACGTGGGTCCATCACCCCATGGATCGGAATCTCCTGCCAGGCTGTGCTCGGCGGAATCCGTGCTATAGTGGGGCCTGGCATATTCCATAGTGACCAGGACCTCAACGAATCCAATGACAACACATCCCAATACCCAACGACTCCGCGACGTGGCCGTGGTGGTCAATCCCGACCAGGATCACGTCGCCGTCGCAAAGCAGCTTATCCCGGCAAACACCGTCCTCACGTGGGACCCGGCGCCCCCCCTCCCCGCGCAGGAGGACCGGGGCTGCCCTCCCCCGGACAGCGAGAGGGCAAATAAAGCGGAGACCACGATCGTGGTGCGCGCCGACATTCCGGCGGGCCATCGGTTCGCGATACGCCCCGTGCCCGCCGGCGAATGGATTCGCCAGTACGGGCAACCCTTCGCGCGATCCAGGGGCGTCGAGCCGGGCGATCCGATCAACAACGATACCGCCGACAGCGAGGTGCCGGAGATCGAGTCCGAGCTGCTGCTCGGGGCCGAGCAACTGGTGCTTGATCCACCTGTGCTGCCCCCTTGGGAGGGCGATCTGCCCACCTTTGAGGGGTTCCACCGCGCCGATGGGCAGGTCGGAATCAGGAACTGGGTGCTGATCGTGCCCGCGAGTATGTGTGCCGCCCACGAGGCGACCCAGATCGCGACGCGCGCCGAATTGCAGGGCCTGTACTCACGCGATGCCTACCCCAACGTCGACGGCGTGACCTCGATCGCGCACGACGGCGGATGCGCGTGTCCGGACCCCACGGTCGAGACGAAGGGGCCGGGAGCGTATGAGGCCACCCTGCGCATGCTCGCTCAGCACATCCGGCACCCCAACGTCGGGGCTGCGATCATCGTCGAACTTGGGTGTGAAAAGACGAACCTCGCGGCCTTTGACACCTACTTCGGCACGTCGGACCTGGAAGCGCTCTACGGGAAGCCGGTGCGCCGCCTGGCGATCCAGCAACTGGGCGGGACACAGGCAACGATTGAACAAGGGCTTGCGCTGCTGCCCGGTCTGCTCGCAGAGGCAAACGAGACCGCACGAGAGCCCGCACCGCTCAGCAAGTTGGCATTGGGATTGGAGTGCGGCGGCAGCGATGCCTTCAGCGGGCTCACGGCCAACCCCGCGCTGGGCCAGGCCAGCGACCTGCTGGTCCGCGCCGGGGGGCGCAGCGTCATCGGTGAAGTCCCGGAGTTCTTCGGTGCGGCGCACCTCTTTGCCGCGCGAGCGGTCAACCGCGAGGTCGCCGACGCCGTCTTCGAGGCGCTCCAATGGTACCGCGAGTATGCCGCACGTTCCGGTCACACTATGGAGGAGAATCCCAGCCCCGGCAATAAGGCAGGAGGGCTGCTCAACATCACCATCAAGTCACTGGGTGCCCAAGCCAAGAGCGGCAGCGCGCCGGTCCAAGACGTGATGTACTACGGCGAGTGGGTCTGGGACCGCCGGAACTCCGGAGTCTACCTGCTGAACACGCCGGGCTACGACCAGCTGTCGGTCCCCGGCCTCGTGGGCGCTGGATGCCAGGTCGTCTGCTTCACGACGGGACGGGGCACCGGCATCGGCAACGCCATCGCGCCCGTCATCAAGATCAGCTCTAACACCCCGCTGTACGAGCGGATGCATACGGACATGGACGTCAACGCGGGCGCTGTGTTGACCGAGGGGTTGAGCCTGCCGGAGATGGGAGCCGTGATCTTCCAAACCATTCTCGACGTGGCCTCCGGGCGAGAGACCAAGGCCGAGGCCAATGGTCATCGTGAGTTCGCGCTATGGAACACCGAAGGTCTGTGGTTGTAGTCGACAAGGAGAGAACCTATGACGAAGATCGAAAACAGCGCTGTCGTGCTCTTTCAGGGCGACAGCATCACGGACGCCGGGCGCAGTCGTGAGAACGACGTAGACCTTGGGAGAGGATACCCGGCGATGGTCGCCGCGTGGTTCTCGGCGCTCCATCCCGAGAAGAACGTGCGATTCATCAACCGGGGCATCAGTGGGAACCGTGCCGCGGACCTGAAGCGGCGGTGGCAGCCCGATTGCCTCGACCTCGCGCCGACGTGGGTGTCGATCCTTATCGGCATCAACGACACCTGGCGACGCTACGACAGCGACGATCCGACCTCTGCCCAGGTCTATGGGGCCAACTTCCGGGCAATCCTGGAGCAGACACGGGAAAAGTTGAACGCAAAGCTCGTGATCCTGGAACCCTTCTGCCTGCCGGTCCCAGAGGACCGTGCATCGTGGCGGGTGGACCTCGATCCCAAGATTGCCGTCGCACGGAAGCTGGCCCGCGAGTTTGAGGCCACCTTTGTGCCGCTGGACGGGCTCTTTGCCGCAGCCGCGACCAAACGGGAGATGGGGTTCTGGCTTCCCGACGGGGTCCATCCGTCGCCTGCGGGCCACGCCCTGATTGCGCAGGCATGGTTGAGCGCCGTCGGAGCATAATGCCTGGCGCGTCTCTACGGCCGCATACCGATTTTCGTAGAGACGGGGCGGCGCCCCGTCTTCCGGCCCGGAACCGTCAGCGTCAGGGCACCCACGACGAAGATCGGCTTGAGGTCGTGCGGACGGCCACGGCAGGCGTCTGGCACAACACATCCGAAAGGAGCGCAGATCGATGACGACATCGCGAGAGCGCGTGATGATGGCATTGGCACACGAGGAACCCGACCGCGTGCCCGTCGACCTTGGCGGCAGTGCGGTCACCGGTATGCACGTCAGCGTCGTCTACAAGCTGCGGCAGGCACTGGGCCTCGACCCTACCGGAACCCCTGTCAAGGTCGTGGAGCCCTACCAGATGCTGGGCGAGATCGAGCCCGACCTGATGGAGGCCCTGGGCATCGACGTGGTCGGACTGATCGCGCCAAGGACGATGTTCGGTTTCGAGAACGCGGGCTGGAAGCCGTGGACGACCTTCGACGGCACGCCGGTCCTGGTGCCGGCAGGTTTCAACACGGAGCCCGCGCCCAACGGCGATCTGTTCCTCTATCCCGAGGGCGACACTTCCGTGCCCCCCAGCGGCAGGATGCCCGCGGGCGGCTGGTATTTCGATTCGACGGTTCGCCAGCCTGCGATCGACGACGACTGCGCTGGATGTCGAGGATAACCTGGAGGAGTTCGGCCCGATCTCCGAGGCGGATCTGGCGTACTACGCGCGGGAGTCGGAACGCCTCTACAACGAGACGGATAAGGCCATCCTGGCCAACTTCGGCGGCACAGGTCTCGGCGACATCGCCCTGGTGCCGGCGCCGTGGCTCAAGCATCCCAAGGGCATCCGCGACGTCGAGGAATGGTACATCAGCACCGTCTCGCGCCGCGAATACGTCGAGGCTGTCTTCGCACGCCAGACCGAGATTGCGATCGAGAACCTGACCCGGATCTACGAGGTCGTGGGCAACCGTGTGGCGGCGCTGCTGGTGACCGGCACCGACTTCGGCACGCAGCGCGGGCCCTTCATCTCGCCGCGCACCTACCGTTCGCTCTATCAGCCCTACCACATCCGGATGAACGCGTGGATCCACGCCAACACGAACTGGAAGACCTTCATCCACTCGTGTGGCTCGGTGGTCAAGCTCATCCCCGACTTCATCGAGGCCGGGTTCGACATCCTCAACCCCGTGCAATGCTCGGCTGCCGACATGGATCCCGCGATGCTCAAGGAGACTTTTGGCCGCCAGATCACGTTCTGGGGCGGAGGCGTCGACACCCAGAAGACGCTGCCCTTCGGCACACCCGACGAGGTGCGCGCCGAGGTGCGCGAACGGGTGCGGATCTTCAGCCCCGGCGGCGGCTTTGTCTTCAACACCATCCACAACGTCCAGCCGCTCTCGCCCGTCGAGAATGTCCTGGCGATGTACAAGACCGTACAGGAAACGGGAATTAGTGCAGACGCATAGCAGCTTTGCTGAAAACCGGAGGGATACCCTATGTCAACAGAGAGCTTGACGTTTCGCCGTGAGATTCCGGTCCGCCACGAGGTTGACGTCTTCGTCGCGGGCGGTGGGCCGTCCGGCGTTGCGGCAGCCCTGGCAGCTGCGCGCCAGGGCGCCAGCGTCTTTATTGCCGAAGGGCAGGCCTGCTTCGGCGGAATGGGAACCGCGGGCCTGGTTCCGGCCTTCATGTGTTTCAGCGATGGCGTTCACTTCCTCGCCGACGGCATTGGCCGCGAGATCTACGAGCGGACGAAGATGTATGCGGACACCCCGCGGGACGATCCGGCCAGCAGTGTCTCGATCAACACTGAGGCACTCAAGCGCGTCTACGACGACGTCGTTCAGGAGCAGACGACGATCGACTTCACTTTCCACACCCAGGTGGTCGGCATAGAGCACGAGGGAGGCCACGTCGAAGCCGCCGTCTGTGCGGCCAAGAGTGGTCTCTTCGCGGTCAAGGCGAAGGTATTCGTCGACGGGACCGGCGACGGCGACATCGCCACGTGGGCCGGCGCGCCCTTCGAGAAGGGCGACGCCGAAGGCAACATGATGCCGGGTACGCTGTGCAGCCTCTGGAGCGGGGTGGATTGGGCACGCGCCACCCCCGCGCAGGGCAGCGGGCTCGAGCGGGCATTTGCCGACGGCGTCTTCACGATCCAGGACCGCCACCTGCCGGGCATGTGGCCCGTATCCGCTCACATGGGCGGGGGCAACGTCGGTCATACCTTCGGCGTCGACGGCACCGACGAGCGGTCGCTGACCAAGGCGCTGCTCTGGGGACGCCAGAGCATGGCCGAGTATGAGACCTACTACAAGGGATATCTTGAGGGTTTCGAGGATATGACGCTGGCGGCAACCGGCGCCCTGATGGGACTGCGCGAGACGCGCAGGATCATGGGCGACTACGTTCTGAAGCTCGACGACTTCAAGGCCCGCGCCGTCTTCGAGGACGAGATCGGCCGCTACAACTACCCCGTCGACATCCATGCCTCGACCCCGAGCTCGGAGGACTTCGCCAAGTTCGAGGAGGAGTTCAAGACGCTTCGCTACGGGAGAGGGGAGAGCTACGGCATCCCCTATCGTATCCTGACGCCGCGGGGCCTGGACAACGTCCTCGTCGCCGGGCGATGCGTCAGCACCGACCGCTTTCTGCAGGGCTCCATCCGCGTGATGCCCGGGTGCTATATTACCGGACAAGCCGCGGGGATCGCGGCAAGCCTGGCCGCGGACAAGGATCTCTCCGTCCACGCCGTGGACGTTCCCGAGCTGCAAGCACGCCTCAAGACCTTGGGCGGGTACCTGCCCAATGCCTGAGGTGGCCTCGGTGTCCGATGAGCTGGCGCTGACCGCGCCTCCTCCTCATCCGACCCCCTCCGGGGGCGCCGGTCCGGTAATCCCTCCCCCTGAGGAAGAGGGCCTCGCCAGACAGCTTGCGTTTGGAGAGGGCACGCTGCCACCGCGCTTTCGCCGGAACTTCTGGTGCCTGGCGATGGATTTCTGCTTCTTCGGGATTGGGATGGCCTTCTTCGGCCCCAGCACCGTCATCCCGAGTTTCCTGAGCTCATTGGGGGCATCGACGGCGGAGATCGGGCTGCTCTCTACCCTGCAGCGGGCCGGATGGCTGCTGCCGCAGCTCCTGGCGGCCCGATATCTGGCCGACAAGCCGTTCAAGAAGCCGTACATTCTCGTCCCGGCGGGCATCAGCCGCAGCCAGATCCTGATCCTGGCGATCCTGATCTGGGTGACGAGAGCGCGCTCTCCGGGGCTAATGATCGGCATCGCCATCGCCACGCTCAGCATCTTCTGGATCGGCGACGGCATGGCAAGCCTGGCATGGTTCGACTTCCTGAGTAAGGCGATCCCACCCCACCGCCGCGGACGCCTGACCGGCACAGGCCAGATCCTCTCGGGTATCCTCAGCTTCGGGGCGGGATTTATCGTCGAACGAATACTGAGCGTTCGGGGCCCCGGCTTTCCGCTCAACTACGCGTGGCTCTTTCTGTTGGGGTTCGGCATGCTCGCCGTCTCGTTCACTGCGGTGGCCCACGGGGTCGAACCCAAGGGTGTGGTGGCGGAGAGAGTGCCCACGTGGCGAGAGTATCTGCCCCAGCTCGGGAAAGTGATGCGAAGAGACCACGCTTTCCGTCGCTATCTGATCACGCGCCAACTCTTCGGTCTGAGCGGCCTCGCAGCACCCTTCTACATCACGTACGCGATCGACCGTCTTGGCCTCCCCGACCAGGTCGCGGGCCGCTACACCTCGATCGGCGTCATTGGGGGAATTCTCGCAGCCGCAGCCTTCGGATGGGCCAACGAGCGCAGAGGCACACGATTCGCCACGCAGATCAGCATTCCGGTCACGATAGCCGTGCCGGTTCTGGCGCTGCTCATTCCGCGATGGATTAGCGACCCTTTCTGGCTGGCCTGGGCCTACGGCCTGGTCTTTCTGATGAACCAGGCCTCGATGAGCTGCTTCCTGCCGGGCTGGACCGCCTTCGTCCTGGAATGGGCGCCCGATGCCGAGCGGCCCCTCTACATGGGCCTGACCAACACACTCGGCGGCATCACGGCGCTCTTCTCGACCCTGGGCGGGTTCATCCTCGAATGGTCCCACAGTAATTACCAGATCCTCTTTATCATCACGGCGGTCGGCATCCTGGCAGCGCTCCCGCTCTCTCTGTCGCTGCCCGAACCGCGGCACACTGAACGCGCAAGCGTGCTGGTGGAGGTCTAGACATGAATCTCAACATCAACTGCTCCGAGAGCGCCGGGCCGCTGCGCCACTTCTGGCAGAGCACCGGATTCACGCCCGCCAACTTGCTCCTGGACGCAGATATGCGGCAGGCTATGGCCTACGTCGGCGCGGTCCCACACGGGGGCATCTCGTGGGTTCGCATCCATTATCTGCTTGAGCTGGTCACGGCAGAAGGTCTGGGCACGGAGGAGACGAGTTACGATTGGTCGCGCCTCGACAGGTCGCTTGACGCGCTCGTCGGAAACGGCCTGCGCCCCTTCTTCGAGCTGATGGGCAACGTCGGCGGCTACTTCGACGACTACACCGACCTGACCCAGGCACGCGCGTGGCGGCGTCTCGTACGTGATCTGGCACGCCATTTGATCTCGCGATATGGACAGTCGGAGGTCCGCGGCTGGCTCTTTGAGACCTGGAATGAACCGGACGTCGGCTTCTGGCAGCAGAGCGACGCAGCCCTCTGTATCTACTACGACGCATGTGCCGCGGGCCTGGCGGACGCCGACCCCGAGCTTCGCCTGGGAGGCCCCGGCACGTGCAGGAACCTGTCCGACACGCTGAAAGCCTTTCTGGCCCACTGCGACGGCGGCACCAATGTGCTCACCGGCGAGCCTGCCCACCGCCCGGCCTTCCTCTCAGTCCACGAAAAGGGCGTACGGTCGCACGAGGAGGACCTTACCCCCAGCTCGATGGGCATCGTCGAGCGGGAGGCGCGGATCATCGACTACATCCGCGAGCATCACCCCACCCTCGCCTCGCTGCCTTTCGGCAACAACGAGTGCGATCCGCAGGTCGGATGGGGCACAATCCACACGTGGCGCGCGCGCCCCTACTACGCGGCGTTGGTCGCCAAGATCATCAACCAGCACTTGGTCAGGCTTGTCGATGAGAAGGGCGTGGACTATGCTGTCCTCAGCAACGACAATGGGTTCCTTGGGACGTGGGGACACCGCACGCTCCTGGCCCGGTTCGCAGAGCTCGATCACATCGATCACGGACAGGCCCCCGGGCATCGAGACGCCCCAAAGATGGAGGAGGATCCGAGGCGGCGACGGTTCGAGCTGATCAAGAAGCCCGTGCTCAACGTGATGACGATGCTGTCGCTCTTGGGGGACGAACGGTGCTCGGTCACGGGTGCCGGCGACGTGTCGGAGCCGCTGGGCGTCATTGCCACCCGGCGGGGCGACGAACAGGTAGCGATCCTGCTCTACAACAGCGACGACAGGATGATGGCAGGCGGCAGCACGCGGGTGACGCTCAATCTCGAAGGCCTGCCCTTTGGCCACGCCGTGCTGGCCTACTACAGGATCGACAAAGCGCATGGCGATCCCTTCACTGTCTGGGAGGCGATGGGTGCGCCGGACCATCCGACACCCGAGCAATACACCGAGATGCGGAGGCAGCAGGAGCTTCATCAGATGGGTGCCCCGCACCAGGTAAGGATCATCGAGGGCCTCTTGACGACCAGCTTCGACCTGGTACTGCCCAGTGTCGTGTTGGTACTGTTGACGGCGGACCCCCAGATCAGGCCGGAGAAGGTCACAGGGCTCCGCGCGGAGCGGTTCGAGGGAATGACCGGTGAAGGTGAAGTGTTGCTGACGTGGCACGGCGTCAGCGCGCGGACCCTCCAGACCTACGAGGTGCTCTACGCCGCGACTGTCGCCGGGCCGTTCAAAAGGGTGAACGAAGCCGACTTGCTGGACTCAGTCTTCGTGCACACGCCTGCCGATGAGCACGGCGTCTATTGGGTTCGCGCGGTCGACTTCTGGCGGCGGGACGGCGAACTGTCGGAACCCATCGAAATCTGAAATCGGAGGTCATCGAATGTCGAGTTTCAACGGTTTGGGCATGAATATGGGGACGCTCTCGAGGCTGTCCGACGCACGGACGCGCTCGATCAGCCCCGAGAACTTCACGGGCGAAAAAGGCAAAGCCGGGATGGCCACGGAGGGCACCGGCGCCCGATGCGCCCGGGACCTCGGGCCGGGATGGAAGATCTCACCGTCGGTGCGCATCGGCGCCGGGGAGACGTTCGAACTCGCGGATATCGACGGCCCCGGTGCCATTCAGCAGATCTGGATGACACCCACCGGTAACTGGCGGTTCAGCATCCTGCGCATCTACTGGGATGGCCAGGAGCAGCCGTCGGTCGAGTGCCCGGTCGGGGACTTCTTCGCGATGGGTTGGGGTGAATACGCACAGCTCTCGTCGCTGGCGGTCTGCGTGAATCCGGGGAGTGCGTTCAACAGCTACTGGGAGATGCCCTTCCGCACCCACTGCCGCATCACGCTGACGAATATCGCCGACGATCCGATGGTGCTCTACTATCAGATCAACTACACGCTGACCGACGTTCCGGAGGACTGCGGCTACTTCCACGCCCAATTCCGCCGCGTCAACCCGCTGCCCTACAAGGACGTCTACACACTGCTCGACGGCGTCCGGGGCCACGGACACTACGTCGGCACCTACATGGCGTGGGGCGTGAACAACAACGGCTGGTGGGGCGAGGGCGAGATCAAGTTCTATATGGACGGCGACGACGCGTACCCGACCATCTGCGGCACCGGCACGGAGGACTATTTCTGCGGCTCGTACAACTTCGAAAACAGGGCGCTGCACCAATACCAGCCCTTCTCGACTCCCTATGCCGGCTTGCACCAGGTCATCAAGCCCGACGGCGTCTATCGCTCGCAGATGCGGTTTGGCCTCTACCGCTGGCACATTGCCGATCCCATCCGGTTCCAGCGTGACCTGCAGGGTCACCATCCAGGCGCTGGGCTGGCGGAACGGCGGACGCTATCTGCCTCTGCAGGACGATATCGCCTCGGTGGTCTACTGGTACCAGTCGCTGCCGACGGCCCCGTTCCCGGTCCTGCCCGAGCGCGTGGACCTGGAGGTCATCTAGGTAGCCCGCAGAGACCTTTGGGGTTTCCTCGTCGAGTAGACACCTGGTTGTGAAGGAAACCCCAAAGGTCTTCTTGGCGTGAGGAGATCGAGTGATAGGAAGGAACAGACATGAATAGACATTTTCTCGTGACGGGAGCCCTGGGATGCATCGGATCGTGGGTCGTCAGGACGCTTGTCAGGCAAGGCAGGTCGGTCACGGCCTTCGATCTGGCCGACGACCCACACCGCATGAGACTGATCATGACGCCGGATGAACTGGGGCAGGTGCACTTCGCCAAGGGCGACATCACGGACCTCAAGCAACTGCTGAGCCTGGCCGAGGGCGCGGGTGTCACCGACATCATCCACCTTGCCGCGCTGCAGGTGCCCGCCTGCAAGGCCAATCCCGCCCTGGGCGCACGGGTCAACGTCGTCGGCACGGTGAACGTCTTTGAGGTCGCGCGGCAGCTTGAGCTCAAGCGCGTCGTCTACGCCAGCAGTGTGGCGGCGTATGGGCTGAGGGAAGAGTACGCCGGAGCGCTCATCCAGCCGGACGATCTTCTGAAACCCAGAACGCTCTACGGCGTCTTCAAGCAGGCCAACGAGTCGACCAGCAGAGTCTTCTGGTGGGACTACGGCCTGAGCAGCATCGGCCTGCGGCCTTACGTGATCTACGGCCCAGGTCGCGACCAGGGGATGACGTCCACCCCGACCAAAGCTATGCTGGCCGCAGCAGCAGGGCTGCCCTACCACATCACGTACGGCGGGCGCAGCGGCATGCAGTATACCGAGGACATCGCCGGGCTCTTCGTCAAGGTCGCGGACGTCGGCTTCGAGGGCGCCGAGGTCTACAACGTCAGGGGGTCGGTCGTCGATATGGGTGAGGTTGTGGGCGCGATCGAGGCTGCCGTGCCCTCAGCCAAGGGGACCATCTCCTATGACCCAACGCCGCTGCCCTTCCCTGACGGTC
The DNA here is from genome assembly GCA_963751345.1 of uncultured Chloroflexia bacterium. GTDB lineage: Bacteria > Chloroflexota > Anaerolineae > B4-G1 > SLSP01 > PWVB01. The sequence continues at coordinate 243,628 of CAVVUS010000011.1, read as the reverse complement.
AGGACGACTCGCGCCTCGCAGAGCTGCTCGGTTCGCTTTCCTACACCGGCCTCGATCAGGGCGTGGCGTCGACCATCGCCACCTTCCGCACGGCGTTGGCCGACGGCAGGTTAACAACTGAGAACCTATAGAGGGGGAAGAGATGAGACTACTTACGTTCAAATCGCTAAGAGGCACGTCGCTCGGCATCAAGACAGCCATGGGGGTGCTCGACGTACGCGCTGCCGCGGCGGCCCTGGAGCGCGACGACGTGCCCACCACACCAGCCGCCGTCTTCTCACGTGGGCTGAGCGCCGTGCCGGATCTGGCCAGCCTCCTGGCTGAGGCGATGCCAAAAGCCAAGGGCGCCGCATGGATGCTGGATGAGTCCGCACTTCAGTTCGGCCCCTGTGTCCACAATCCCGAGAAGATCCTGTGTGTCGGGCTGAACTACCGGCGGCACGCGGCCGAATCCGGTGCCGAGGTTCCCGAGTTCCCGGTACTCTTCTCGAAGTTCAATAACGCGCTCGCCGGCCACGGCGAGGTGATCCCGCTTAGCGCCGAGGCCATCGAGTACGACTACGAGGTCGAACTTGCGGTCGTCATGGGCAAGACGGCCAAGCACGTATCGGTGGATAAGGCGCTGGACTATGTCCTTGGCTACTGCAATGCCAACGACGTCAGCGCGCGCGATCTGCAGATGCGCACGAGCCAGTGGCTGCTGGGCAAGACGATGGACAAGTTCTGCCCCATCGGCCCTTACCTGGTGACCGCGGACGAGGTCCCGGATCCCCAGCAATTGACGACCAAGAGCTGGCTCAACGGGGAGTTGCGCCAGAACTCCAACACCGCTGATATGGTCTTCACGGTCGCCGAGATCGTTAGCTACGCCAGCCGCTATATGGTGCTCAAGCCGGGCGACGTCATCCTGACCGGCACGCCCGAGGGCGTGATCCTCGGCATGAAGGAGAAGGTCTGGATGAAGCCGGGCGACAAGATCACAATCGAGGTTGGCGACCTGGGCACACTGACGAATTCCTTCATCGCCGAGTGATAGTCGTCCGCAAAGCCGCCAGTCGCCAACCGTGGAGGACACGACCATGCAGAACGGTAGCACTGAGAAGTGGGGAATCTTCGAGCTGACCCTCGCGGGGCCTCGGGAGGGCAATCCATTTGTCGACGTCGAGCTCGGGGCAACGTTCAGCTACAAGAACCGTCGCGTTGAGGTCGAGGGGTTCTACGACGGCGACGGCACCTACAAGCTGCGCTTTATGCCCGACGCCGTGGGCGAGTGGCGCTTCACCACACAAAGCAACGTCCCCTCGCTGGATGGGCAAAGCGGCATCTTCATCTGCACACCTGAGAACGCCGGCAATCACGGCCCGGTGCGGACCGATAGGACCTACCACTTCCGATACGAAGATGGGACGCCCCATTTCTCGTTCGGCACGACCTGCTACGCGTGGGTGCACCAGGGCGACGCCCTGGAGACACAGACGCTGGCGACCCTCGGCACCGCGCCGTTCAACAAGCTGCGGATGTGCGTCTTCCCGAAACACTATACCTACAACGAGAACGAGCCGGTGTACCACGCCTTCGAGCGGAACGCCGACGGCAGCTTCGACTTCGAGCGCTTCAACCCTGCGTTCTTCCGGCATCTGGAGCAGCGCATCGGCGATCTTCGCGCGCTGGGCATCGAGGCGGATCTCATCCTCTTCCATCCCTACGACCGTTGGGGATACAGCACAATGCCGGCCGACGTCGACGACCGCTATCTGCGCTATCTGATCGCGCGCGTGGCCGCATACCGGAACGTTTGGTGGTCGATGGCCAATGAGTACGACCTGATGAAGGCCAAGTCGATGCCGGACTGGGACCGGTTCTTCCGAATCGTGCAGACCTACGATCCCTATCAGCATCCAAGATCCATCCACAACTGCCGCGAGTTCTACGATCACAACAAGCCCTGGGTCACGCACTGCAGCATCCAGCACTCGGACCTGGAGCGCGTCACACAGTGGCGCGAGCAGTACCACAAGCCTGTGGTCGTCGACGAGTGTCAGTATGAGGGCAACATCCCGAACAACTGGGGCAACATCACGGCTCAGGAGATGGTACACCGGTTCTGGGAGGGCTGCGCGCGAGGCGGCTACGTCGGTCACGGAGAGACCTATCTGCACCCCGAGGACGTCCTATGGTGGTCCAAGGGCGGCGTGCTCCACGGTCAGAGCCCGGTGAGGATCGCCTTCCTCCGCGACATCATGCAAGCAGGGCCGGCCATCGACCCATACAAGGCCGATTGGGATCTCACCCAAGCAGGGGACGACACCTATCGCCTGATCTACCTGGGCCGCCATCGGCCTGCAGCCAAGACGCTGCGGCTGCCGGCGGACAGACACTATGCGGTCGACGTCATCGACACCTGGGAGATGACCGTGACCCCGATCCAGGGTACGGTCTCCGGTACCGTGCGTATCGATCTGCCGGGCATGCCGTACTTGGCCCTGCGGGTCCGCTGTATCGACTAACGCGTCATCCGCCTACAAGCGCCCGGCACCGCGAGCCGGGCGCTTGTCGTGTATCAGGGACAATTGCCGGATACAGCACGCCGAGCACGCCGCCCTCTTGTAGAGACGGGGCGGTGCCCCGTCTTCCGCCCCGGCGAATGATCTCTGTCCACGGATGCAGCCGTAACCGCAAGGCGGAGATCCTTCACTTCGTTCAGGATGACGACTCGCCCCTATCCTGAAACACACCTATATCCCGTTTTGTGGGTGCCGCGGGTGCCGTTTGTGCTATGATGTAGTGTCTGTTTTGTGACTCATCTTCTGTGTTAGGAGTGATGGTATGCAGTTCACAGCGTTCGCGGAGACCGTGCGGCGCAACGTGGCAAAGGTCATCATCGGGAAATCCGGTGTCGTCGACCTGCTTCTCGTCTCACTGCTGGTCGAGGGGCACGTCCTGCTGGAGGACGTTCCCGGGATCGGGAAGACGACGCTGGCGAAGGCGCTGGCGCGCAGTCTTGATTGCTCCTTTGCACGCATCCAATTCACCCCGGATCTGCTGCCCAGCGACGTGACGGGCATGAGCATGTTCAACCAGAAGGCACAGGACTTTGAGTTTCGTCCCGGTCCCATCCTCAGCCAGATCGTGCTCGCGGATGAGATCAACCGGGCAACCCCGCGAACGCAGTCGAGCCTCCTGGAGGCGATGCAGGAATACCAGGTCACGGTCGACGGCGCGACCTACCAACTGCCCCGTCCCTTCCTCGTCATCGCGACACAGAACCCTATCGAACTGGAAGGGACGTTTCCCCTACCCGAGGCCCAGATGGATAGGTTCCTGATGCAGATCGAGCTGGGATACCCAACTATCGAGGAAGAGGACACCATCCTGCTGCGTTACCAGATCGACGATCCCCTGGCCGGCCTCGGCCCTGTGGTCTCGAACGAGGCTATCGCAGAGCTCCAGAAGCAGGTCAGGACCATCCACGTGAGCGACGACGTGCGACACTACATCCTGGAGGTGGTCAGGACGACGCGCGATCACCCCTCGGTGGCCCTGGGGGTCTCACCGCGCGGATCGCTGGCGTTGTTCCGCGCCTCGCAGGCTCTCGCTGCACTGAAGGGACGCGATTTCGTCGTGCCGAGTGACGTCCAGCGCCTCTGTCCCCCTGTGTTGACCCACAGGGTGCATATCAGCCCGCAGGTGCGGCTCCGTGGCCGAACGCCGGGCCAGGTGATTGCCGAGATCATCGAGGCCGTCCCCGTTCCTGTCGTCGAGTAGCCGAGATGGCCGTGGCGGAGCGCGCTGAGGGACAGAGAATGGTCAAGGCAGGTGCAGACCGCACCTCCGGAGATCACCAAACGCAGGACGCGTCGCCGGCGTCCGGCGGTCCCATCCACTTCAAGATCCTGGAGGAGACGAGCACTGCGAAGCCGTGGCTGAGCACGGCCATCCTCTTTGCCGTGGCCGGCGTCTTGCTGCAGAGCCGCATGCTGATCGCCGCGGCGTCGCTGCTGGGCCTCAGCGTCGGCGCCGCCTGGGCGTGGTCGAAGCTGGGCCTCTACGGCCTGACGTATGAGCGCGAATTCCACGACGTCGAGGGTCTCAGCGGCGCCCCCGACGAAACCCGCGCATTCCTGGGCGAGACGGTGACGCTCACCCTGCGGGTACACAACCGGAAGCCGATCCCGGTCACCTGGCTCCGAGTGGTCGACATCTTCCCCGCCCATTTGCCCGTGGTCGGCACGGCCATCCCGGTGAACCGCGCCACGAACCAGGGCGAGCTAACCTCCTCGTGGATAGCCGGCGCCCAGCAGACGTTGGAGCGCACGTTCGAGATCCGGTGCACCAAGCGAGGCTACGCAACCTATGGCCCAGCGACCCTGACCACAGGCGACGGGTTCGGGTTCTTCGAACGGAAGGCAAAGCTGGAGAAGGAGCACCGGCTGATCATCTACCCCCGGCTCTTCACAGCCGCGGAGCTGGGGCTGCCGGCCAAGAATCCCTTCGGCGAGCGCGGCTCCGAGCAGCGTCTCTTCGAGGATCCCCTGCGCACCGCGGGCATTCGCGATTGGCAGCCCGGCGACGCGATGAAACGCGTGCATTGGAAGGCGTCAGCAAAACATCAGCATCTCCTGAGCCGTGTCTACGAGCCCAGCGAGGAGCCTCAGATCCAGGTCATCCTCAACGTCGCCACACTGGAGCATCACTGGGAGGGCATCGTCGAAGCCAGGCACGAGCTGGCCGTCAGCGTCGCAGGGACTCTGGCCCTGCTCGCGACCGAGCTGCGGCTCCCCGTGGGGGTGATGGCAAACGGTTATCTGCCCGGCAGTGACCAGGACATCCGCCTGCTGCCGGGGCGCAGTCGGGGCCAACTGACGAACATCCTCGAGCTGCTGGCTGCCGTGACACCCTATGCCAGCCGGCCAATTGAGGACTTCCTACTCCGCAAGGCGCCGGGATTGCCATGGGGAGCGACGCTGGCGATTGTGACCCCTGTCACGTACGGGAGCCTCTGGGAGGCCCTTGGCACCCTGGCAAAGTCCGGACGGAAGGTGCTGGTCTACTCACTGGATGATCCACCCCGCCCCGACGAGCGCCCCCGGACGAGAGAGCAGCTCGACATCAGGGTCTACCGGATCGGGCCTGTGGCGGACAATGTGATGGTGGCGGACGAGCTGGTGCAGGCGCAGAACCCGTGATGCTCTGGGATCGGCGCCAGCGGTGGGTCACCATCGGCCTCGCAGGGCTGGAGTCCGCCGTGTTGGCCCTTGCAGTCTCCTGGCTGGCGGGCCCGTCACTCTCGACGCCCACCTGGTTGCTGGCCGTTGGCCTCTGGGGGATGCAGTGCCTGTGGATGGCCATCATCGACCTGATGAACTCGATGAAGCTGAGCGATGCAGGCTTCAGATGGCGAGTGCTGGCCGCCATCGTGGTGAGCTACCTGGTCCTGCTGAGGATCGTGGTCTATCCCCGGCTGCCCCTGGGCGATCTATCCTGGCTGGCGTCGACCTGGCACAATCTCCTGGCATTCAATGCGGGAGTTCCGCGCGAGCTGCTCGCCTTCTTGGCAAACGCTGTTGCTCTGGGCGCGGGCGCTGCAGGCCTCGGGACGAAGCTTGCCCTTCTCCCGGCTCAAGGGAAACGTCCGCTGGCTCTGGATCCTGTCGGCGATCGTCGCAGTGGCGAGCAGCCGCAATCCCGCAGCACACCCATTCCCGGTCCTGGTCGCATGCTACCCGCTGGGGCTCCTCGTTCTTCTCATAAGCCATACGGACGAGAAGGCGGCCAACGCAGCTTCAACGGGCGCGTTCATGCCGCGTCCCGTCACCCTGCAGATCGTGCTGCTTATCGCCGCGATCTGCGTCATCGGCTTGGTGCCGCTGCTGACGACCGCTGATTTCCTCACGCCCCTGGCCGAGAAAGGCTTCAGTCTGCTGCTGTTGTTCCTGCTCGAGGTCACGTTGGCCATCGTCTTCCTGGTCTATCCGACGATGATCGCGGTCATCGAGGCTGCGTTTAGCCTCTTTGGTTCACGCGACGCGCCGGCGCTCGCGACGCTGCCCTCCGCTGCCGACCTTCTGGAGGACAACGTGGGTATCACCTCGACGCTGTCGGCCCTGCCGCCGTGGGTTCTGACCGCTCTGCGCATCGGCGCTATAGTGCTGCTCATCGCCGTCGCAGCCGGCATTGTCTTGCTGGTGAGTCGCATCGTGCGGCCACGGCGGCACGAACCGGTGCGCGCGGAAGTCAGACGGCGGGCAACGCGCGGCGATTCTCTGCTCGGACGGGGGCTCTCCCAACTGAAGGAGATGCTCGATCTGGCGCGGCGGGTCGGCGTCGGTCAGCAGCTCCTGGCAGCGATCTCAATCCAGAACATCTACGCCAATCTCAGCCGGATGGCCGACCAGCGAGGATACACGCGCAAGAAGTACCAGTCGCCGGACAACTACGTCGAGGACCTGGTCGGGGCGTTCGGTGGCCATCAGGAGATGCTACAGAGGATCACCGATGCCTATATGCGCGTTCACTACGGGGAACACGAGATCGACCGCGAGGAGCTGAAGCAGATGCAGGCGGGGTACAGGACGATCCGCGACGACGTGGTTGAATCTCGTCAGCCCTCCTCGCTGCGACCTTAGAACGTCAGCCAGTTTTCCGGGGGCCAGAGGGCAAGCGGCGGGCCATAGAGAAGCCGCGCGACCACCAGGCCGTGAAGCACGACACTCGCGACCAAGACAACCAAGATGCTCTGGTGCCGCTTCACATTGGTCTTGTGGTTGAACATCGCGCGGCCGACCCACGCACCGGGAAATCCTCCCAGCAGCGTCATCAGATTCAGCGTGAACTCAGGCACCCGCCATCCCTTGAGCAGCTTTCCCAGCTCAGCCGTCCGCTTGTCCCACGCATAGAGCGCCCACGTTATGATGCTGCTGGCCACCACCCACGTGACGTAGGGGTGAATCGTCAGACGGGACTGAAATGAGCTCGCCAAGGAGATGGAGAGGCCGACGCCAATCGCGGTGTAGATCCAGAGCGACCGTCTCATTGAGCGTTCACACTTATCCTCGGTATCTGGGAAGAAGCTCCAGGTAACTCTCGTCCTCGTGCTCCGGCGCTGCCGGTCGGTAATCGGGCGATTGGTGCCTGAAGTAGGTGTTGTAGAGCTCGGCGTAGTGCCCGCCCCGCTCCATGAGGGTCTCGTGGCGGCCTTCCTCGATGATCTCTCCCTCCCGCAGCACGATGATGCGGTCGACGGCGCGAATGGTCGAGAGGCGGTGTGCGATCAGGATCGACGTGCTCTGCTCGAGGATCAGCTCCGTCGCATCCTGGATCTGGGCCTCCGTGAAGGGGTCGATGCTGGCCGTCGCCTCATCCAGAATGAAGATCGCCGGCCTCTGCACCAACACGCGCATCAGGGCGACGAGCTGGCGCTGCCCCATGGAAAGCTGCGAGCCCCGCTCCCCCACGTCGGTCTCCAGACCATCGGGCAGCGTCTCTAGCCATCCTCCGCCGCCGATATGGTGCGAGATCTCCTCGATCTCGTCGTCGGTCACATCCTCCCGTCCGTACCGGATGTTATGGCGCACCGTGCCGGAGAAGAGGAAGGGCGCCTGAGACACAATCCCAAGCTGCTTTCGATACGCCTTGAGGTCAAAGGCTCGGATGTTCTGCCCATCGATGCGGATCCTGCCGCCCTGAAACTCGTAGAAACGCGCGATGAGATTGGCGATGCTGCTCTTGCCGGCGCCCGTGTGGCCCACAAAGGCGACGCTCTCGCCGGGCTGAATGTGCAGCGAGAAATCCTGAAGCACCTTCTCCTGTTCGGTGTAGCGGAACTGCACGCGGTCGAACTCGATCTCGCCCCGCAACTGCGCGACGAGGCTTGTTGTCGACCTGCTGAACCTTGGCCTCGGCGTCGATCAGCGCGAAGACGCGCTCGGCCGCCGACAAGCCGCTCTGGAACTGATTCCAGAACGCCGAGATACTCAGCACCGGGAACCAAAAGCGATCCATGCTGGTGATGAAGAGATACCAATCACCCGGCGTGCAGCGCGGTGCTGGCAGCAGCCCGGCCGCCGAGGTAGACGATGACGGCGGTCCCGATGCCGGAGAGCGCGTTCAGCACCGGGAAGCTGAGGGCCAGGGTGTATCCCCGCCGGAGATTGACCCGATAAGACTCCCGGTTGGTCTCCGCGAACTCATCGTAAATGGCTGCTTCCTGGCGGAAGTTCTTCGCGACGCCGATCCCGGTCACGGCCTCCTGGATGGCGGTGTTGACCCGCGCCATCATCCTGAACCCCTGGCGGGTGACTTTGCGTGCCAGGCGCCGCAGGCTGAGGGCGACGACCAGAACCAGGGGAACAAAGGCCAGGACCATCAGGGTGAGCCGCCACGAGATGCTGAACAGATAGCCGACCAGGAAGAGCACCTGCAGCACCTGGCCGAGGAAGTCGGTCACCAACTGCACGACCCCGGCGAACTCCTCGGTGTCCGACGTGATGCGGCTTATGATGCCGCCGGAGGGGTATTGGTCGAAGAACGAGAGATCGTGACGTATCGAGGCTGAGAACGCGTCGTCACGCAGTTTCTGCATGATCGAGCCGCTCACACGGGCAAGGAGGCGGCGGTTCAACCAGGTCCCTCCCCAGTCGAAAGCCCCACTGAGGAGCACAGCGGCGACGATGCCCAGGATCATGGTGAGATCACGCCGGTTGCCGACGAGCACATCCAGCCCACGGGCCGTGATGATACGCGGCACAATCGCGACGAACGACAAGCTGACCGTGAGCACGGCGGCGATGATCACCTGCTTGCCATACGGTCGGAAATACCTATAGATTCGCTCGATCAGCGCCCGATCGCCGTACTCGCGATCGTATTCCTCTCCCTCTAGCCCGCGGAAGAAACCCATATCAAGTCACACCCTATTCGTAGCGCGCGAAGATGTTGCGGTAGGCCTCAGAAGCCGCCATCAATTCCTCGTGGGTGCCGGTGGCAGCCACGTGTCCCTGCTCCATCACGATGATCAGGTCCGCCCAGCGTATCTGCGAGAGACGATGCGTGATGAGAAAAGTGGTGCGGTGTTCGGCAGCGCGCTCGATCGCCCGCTGGATGCGGTCCTCTGTCTCGCTGTCGATGGCGCTCGTTGCATCGTCCAGGATCAGGATCGCCGGGTCCGTCAGGAACGCCCGGGCCAGGGCGATACGCTGCCGCTGCCCGCCGGAGAGCGTCGCACCGCGCTCGCCAACCACGGTCTCATAGCCGTCGGCAAAGCTCACGATGAAATCGTGAGCCTGCGCGGCCTTGGCTGCCGCCTCGATCTGTTCAGCGAGTTGCCTCCGGGTGTCCGAAGGCGATGTTCTCCGCGATCGTGCGGGAGAAGAGGAAGATGTCCTGCTCGATCACCGAGATCTGACGGCGCAGCGACGCCAGGCTCCACGCTCGCACGTCGATCCCGTCCACCAAGACCGCGCCCGTCATCGACGTCGTACGTGCGATTGATCAGTTTGGCGATGGTGGACTTGCCCGAGCCCGTCTGTCCCACCAGCGCGACGGTCTGGCCCGGCTCGACCCGGATCGTGATGTCCTCCAGGGCAACAGACTCGCGCGTCGATCTCGCAGCCGTCCTCGGGCGGTGTGTAACAGAACCAGGCATGGTCGAAGGCTCACCGCCCCCTCAATCCGGGCGTCGTGCCCCTCGGGATTCTCATCGAGATCGGTATGGGCGGTGATCAACTCCAGCAGTCGCCGAGCGCTGGCGAGCCCCGAAGCCACCCGCGGATAGGCGAACTGGCCCGTCCACGTGGGGAACCCGAAGAGCGCCAGGATACCGGTGTAGGCGACAACGTCACCGATCTGCAGAACGCCCGCGCGAAAGAGCAGGAGGGCGTGGAGTGTGCCGCCGCCGATGAGCAGCGCCAGCAGCAGACGGGGCAGAAATCGGGCCTGAATGTCCTGCTGCCACACGAAGGCCTCCCGCCAGTCGGTAACCGACTTTCGGAAGCGCTCGATCTCGTAGTCCTCCTGTGCGGCCCCCTTGACCGTCTCCACGCCCTCAACGGCCTCGGCCAACGTCGCGTTCATGTCGCCAAAGCGAACGCGAACGGCATCACTGGCAGGGCGGAGGGTACCCAGGTAGGTGTAGACGACCACCGCATAGAAGACCAGATAGATCGCCGGTGCCAGGATGAGCTGTGGATTGATGCCCGGCGCAACGATCAGCGGCATGATCAGGAAGTTTGCCGACCCGATGACCATGTTCAGGCCGGGATTGAAGAGAAAGTTGATCTGGCGCACGTCGTTCGTAGCGCGAGCCATCAGATCTCCGGTGGGGTGCGAATCGTGGAAGGCCATGCTCTTGCCGATGAGGCTCAGATAGAGCTCATCGCGAACGTCGCGCTCGATACGCTGGCCAAGAGTCTCCGCCGAGATGTTCCGGATCAACTGCAGCAGAGCCCCGCGCACGACCTGGGTCGCGGCAACCAAGATCGCCATCTTGCCGAGCAGCTTGCAGATTGGGCGTTGTCGCGACGATCGCGTCAAACGCTCGCCCGATGTAGATAGGCTGCGCCGACGCCAGCAGGGCATTCCCAAGCGCGCCGACCAACATCCCCACGATCGCCAGCTTGTGCCGGAACGCGTGCGAGAACACCCACCGCGCCGCACTACGCCGGTCCGACTGCCACTCCCTCTCCAGTGCGAATTCACCGGTCGCCATCGTCACTCCCTGCCCACGATACCTCCCACATCTTGCCCGGCCCCCGAATGGCGCCGGCCCCACAGCCTACGCATTTTACGGACTATGATTGTTTCGTCAAGCAGCGGCGGACTGTGCGCGGGACGCCCGCGGTATGCCTGGAGGCAACGAGCGCTCGCCGATTTGACAAACCCTGTGGTCCGGCACAGAATCAGATGACAGCGGCGACGACCCTGAAGAAGAATGATCGGTGTAAAGCAGCACCTTCATCCAGCCGAACAGGAGGATTCGATGGATTTCCTTGAGTTAGTGCAGAGTCGCTACAGTGTGCGCGCCTACAAATCCGACCCCGTCGAGGATGAGAAGCTTCAGGCCGTCCTGGAGGCGGCCCGTCTCGCACCCACCGCAGCCAACCGGCAACCGTTCCGCATTCTCGTGGTCCGAACCGAGGGGCATCGGGAGGAACTCCTGCAGATCTACGGGCGGCAGTGGTTTGTCGAGGCACCCATCGTGTTATGCGTATGCGGCGTTCAGGCCGAAGCCTGGATGCGGAACCACGACGGCAAGAGCTATGTCGATGTCGACGCGGCCATCGTGATGGACCATATCGTGCTGGCGGCAACGTCGCTGGGCCTGGGGACCTGTTGGATTGCGGCATTCGATCCGGAGGCAGCGCAGGATGTGTTCAAGCTCCCGCGAGGGGTAACCCCCATGATCGTCACGCCGCTTGGCTATCCTGATAGCCAGCCGGGTCCGAAGCGGCGGAAAGAGCTGTCGGCAATCGTCAAGTACGACCACTGGTAGAGCCGGCGCCTCCCCGGACGCGATGAGCGACGAGACGTATCACGCCATCGAACCCGCCATCCGGGCGCTCTATGCGACCCACCCTGAGAGGGAGTGGCTGCGTATGGAGCGCCACCGCTCCGAGTTTGCGGTGACGCTCCGCGCACTGCAGGAACACCTGCCGCAGCCACCGGCCCGCGTGCTGGACTGCGGCAGCGGCCCCGGCCGGTACGCAATAACACTGGCTGAGCAGGGCTACGACGTTACGCTCTTCGATTTGTCCCCGGATCAGCTCTCGATAGCGCGAGCACGTTCGGCCGAGGCCGGAGTGACCCCATCGGGATTCGACCTAGGGACCGCGACCGATCTCTCGCGATATCCTGATGAGAATTTCGATGCCGTCCTACTGATGGGGCCGCTCTACCACCTACTGGAACTAGAGGCACGCACCGCGGCTCTGGCGGAGGCGTATCGGGTTCTCAAGCCGGGGGGCCCGCTCTTCGTCGCCTTCATCTCCCGCTATGCTGCGCACATCGACGCCATAGCCAACTACCCCGAACAAGCTCCAGAGGATTCGGAGGACTACCATCTGGCCGCGGCTACCGGCATTGTCCCGCCCAGCGCTGATGGCAGCGTCACATTTGTCGCGTATGAGGCCCATCCGGCTGAGGTCCGACCGCTCTGCCGCAGCGTGGGCCTGGAGGTCATCTCTGTGGTGGCGGTGGAGGGCCTCGCTGCAGGTCGCGAGGAAAAACTAAACGCCCTCACGGGCAAGGATTGGGAGTTCTGGGTTGATGTGAACTACGAGATCGGCCAGGATCCCACAACCCACGGAGGCGCCATGCACCTTCTCGCAGTCTGCCGGCGTCCCCAATGGCGAGCGACGTTGCGGAAGCTTGCCCAGACCCTGGATGCCCAGGACATCGACTACAAGGTGGTCGGCAGTGCGGCGCTGGCACTGCACGGGATCCCGGTCAGCGTACCGGATCTCGATCTGGAGATGTCCCAGGAGGCCGCCTACCGTTTCCAGGGGCTTTTCTCCGACCGGGCGGTGATGCCCGTGGCCTGGCGAAAGGGAGACGGCGTCCGGTCTCATTACGGTGTCTTTGACGTCGATGGCGTGCATGTCGACGTGATGGCAGACCTGGAGCGCGAGACCGGGGGCCATTGGGCTCCCTCATTTTCACATACGTGCGACAGCGTCGAACTCGAGGGCACCGTCGTACGGGCTGTAGCGCTCGAAGAAGAGGTTCTCGCGTACCTTCGACTTGGCCGGCTGGACAGGGCAGCCATGGCGCTGCCGGGGTGCGACCCCACGTGCTTCCGGGCCCTGCTCTCGGATGCCGTACGGACGGGTATGTTCTAGAGCCTCGCCCTTCGTCCTATGCTAATCGCTATGGCGGGTCTACCCGCTACGGGCAAGAGCACGCTGGCGCGGGCGCTATCGGCCGACCTGAGGGGCGCCGGCATCGATGCTATCGTGCTCGACAAGGACGAGATCCGTGCAGCTCTCTTTCCCCCGGAGGCCATTGAGTATTCCGCCGAACAGGACGACCTCTGCGTCGAGATTATGCTCCAAACAGCAGCGTTCCTGCTCCGGCGGGTCCCGCGGCGGGTCGTCATCCTCGACGGTCGCACGTTCACGCGTCGCAGTCACGTGGAGAGAGTCGTTCAGGCTGCAGCCGAGATGGGGGTACCGACGAAAGAGGAGCGCCTTGTCTTCATTGAGTGCCGTTGCGCCGACGCTACTGCGCTGCGCCGCCTGGCGCAGGACAGAGCCGAGGAAGCCCACAGTGCTGCGAACCGAGACGCGACCCTCTACCTCAGGCTCAAGGCCGAAGCCGACCCTCTGGACCTGCCACACCTCGTGGTCGACACAGATGGGTCACTGGAGGATGCCATCCGACAGTGCCGCCGCAATCTGGGTATTGCCGCCGACCTGCGGTTGTAGCCACCGATGTGTCGGTCCCGGGAAGGTTGCCCCAAGGCGACTGTCATGCTAGAGTAACTCCATGACGAACGATGAGGGAGAGCTTCGCATTTCCGGGCTAGTCAAGCTCATGAACGGCGTGCGCGATGAATTGCGTGGTGGCATTCCAAAGGCAGAGCATGCATCGTTCCGTGCGGCGGTTCGCCGCGCCGTGCGGCGAGTCGAGGCGATGTGCGCTGAGTATCAGACCACGCCGGAACAGCTACCGGCCCCCTCGCGGCGTGCCTACATCTATCTGCGCGACCTGGATCTCTCGAAGCTGCCGGAGCGCAAAGGTGGAACGGAACCCGACGTAGAGCCCTTCCGGCTCTCAGGGCTGGTGTCGGCATGTCATGATTTCCATGAGAAGTTCGCCGCGCTGGTTGCCGAGTCGAGGGCCGACTTCAATGCGGAGAGTCCCGAGGTGCGAACACTCAGCGAGCGGCTGCGGGCCGATGCAGATGGCGTTGCCTCGCTCTGCGAGGAAGGCGACGCCTCACCTTCGGACCTGCCGATTCAATCCCGGCGCGCCTACCAATGGATGCGTTTTCTCAGCGACCCGGAGAACCTTCTACAGCATCTCCGAACACTGCGCTATGTGACACAGGAGACCCAGCGACGCCTACCTGCCAGGCGTGTCCGGGGAGGCATGTCCCACGCGCTGCAGGTGCAGATCGCGCTGACGTCGAAGCTGTATCAGGTAAAGGCCAGCAGCACCTCGCGCCAGATCACGATCGATGAGGGGTTCATCGTCGCGCCGAACGGCATCCTCGATACCCTCGTGCGGCTCTTCCTCGACCAGAGGGCGAACGAGGCTGACCGGAAGCGGATCAGAACCTATGCCGGCAGTGAGGCATTCTCCTCCATCCACGAGGCTCTCACGGCGACCCTCGGTCCGGCCCCGTCGACGTCGGAGAACGCCAAGGGTCTGCATCACGACCTCGACGCGGCGTTCGATCGCGTCAATGCAGCATATTTCCACGGGGCGATGCCCCGTCCGCACCTAGCCTGGAACCGCACACGCACCCATAGGAAGCTCGCCCACTATAATGAGTCGACAGACACCATTGTGGTCAGCATCACGCTCGACGATGCTGAAGTGCCCGACTACGGGCTGGACCTGGTGATGTATCACGAACTGCTTCACAAATCCCTGGGGACGCACGTCGTCAAGGGCCGGCGGCGCGCGCATACACCCGCCTTTCGGAAGGCCGAGCGTGCCTTTCTGCGGTACGACGAGGCCCATCACGTGATCGACAAGCTGCTGGAGGATATCGATTGACTGATGATACCTGGGACGCATTGAACGATGAGATCGTGGCCTGTCGGCTCTGTCCGCGATTAGTGGCGTGGCGGGAAGAGGTCGCCAAGACCAAGCGGCGTGCATATCTGGATTGGACGTACTGGGGCAAGCCGGTGCCCGGCTTTGGCGACCACGATGCGCGGCTGCTCATCCTGGGGCTGGCCCCCGGGGCGCACGGCTCCAACCGGACGGGAAGGATGTTCACCGGCGATAGCTCCGGCGAGACGCTCTTCGGCGCGCTTTACCGCACGGGATTTGCCAGTCAGCCCACCTCGGAGCGGCGCGACGACGACCTCCGGCTCCATGACGCCTTCATCACAGCGGTCGGCCGGTGTGCCCCGCCCAATAACCGGCCCACGACCGAGGAGTTGGTGGCCTGCCGCCCGTTCCTGGTCAGGGAGCTGGCCCTGCTCACTAATCTGGAGACGGTGGTGGTCCTGGGCAAGGTCGCCTTTGACGGCTATCTGCGCCTGCTCAGCCAGCAGGGCTACGAGGTGCCGAAACCGGTCTTTCGCGCACGGTCTCAGTGTGGCGCTGCCCGACTCGCTGCCGCGGCTGATCGTCTCTTACCATCCCAGCCGGCAGAACACCCAGACGGGTCGCCTGACGCTGGAGATGTTCGACGCGATTTTCGTGCAGGCGCGCGCCTCTCTGAGAATGAGCGCTCGAAACCTTGCCAACCCAGGCAATGGGCTTATAATATAGCGGTTAGTCTCTGGGAGGTAATCGGCATGCCACTATATGAATATCAATGCCAAGAGTGCGGGTTGAGGTTTGAAAGACGTCAGAGCTTCAGCGAGGAACCGGTGAAGACCTGCCCGGATTGCTCGGGCCCTGTCGTGCGACTGATACAGCCTGCCGGCATTATCTTCAAGGGCTCGGGCTTCTACGTGACAGATCATCGCTCGAAGTCGTCGACGGCCATTCCCGGCAACCGGAAAGACGAGGCTGAGAGTTCGGCGCATAAGAGCGAAAGCGATGCCCCCAAGAGTACCACAACCACGTCGTCTGCTTCGGAATCCGGCGGGGATAGCAAGAACGACAAGAACAAGAAGTAGGGTTACATCCAGCGTATCACATTCATCGTATAGAGAGGCCTGGCCCCCATCGGGAAGCCAGGCCTCTCTTTGCATCTGTGCGTCAGGCCATCATCGCGATGTCACGAGATGGACGATCGTCGCGCCCTCTCCGCCCTCGTTCTGCGGGGCGATGTCATACGAGGCAACCAGCGGATGACTCGCTACGTAGCGCCTGACCTCACGACGCAACGTCCCCGTGCCCTTACCGTGGATGATCCTCACCCACGGTAAGGCCGCCATCGCAGCCTCGTCGACGTATCGGTCCAGGCGATGAAGCGCTTCCTCGACCGTCTGCCCGCGCAGATCGATCTGGATGCCGGGCGACGCCGGGCGCGACGGGGTCGAGATGCCGGAGGACGCCCTCTCGGGCGCCGGTATCTGCGTCACGAGTGCAACATCCGACCGCGGCACACGCGTCCGGATCGAGCCCGCCTGCACCGTGACCTCACCGTCGCCCAGACCCAGCACGATTCCCTCGATGCCTACGGAGAGGAGCTTGACCGTATCTCCTTCCCGGATCTCCCGGTCCGGCTCGACCTCGACGGATGCGACCAGATCCTCCACCAGGGGCCCGGGAGACGAGACCTTGGCGTCGATCTGTTCGAGCTCTTCCTCAACCTCGTCCAGGGCGGGCGTCCCGCTGCTGAGCGGGGTGAGCATCATCTTCGTTCGCAGGGCGCGGAGTTCGCTGCGCAGCTCGTCGACCTCGGCGTCCACCTGGTCCTCCGCCTGCTGCAGGATCTGACGTCGCTCCCGCTCGATCTGGGAGAGGCGCTCCCGCAGCTCCTGCCGCATGGACTCAGCCTCGCGTCGAGCCTTGCGGGCCTCGTCGCGGTGGACGACCTCCTGGATCCGCAGATTGTGCAGGTCGCTGAGCATATCCTCCGCGCGAAGCTCGCTGCCCGAGATCATGCCCTGGGCTTGCTTGACGATGGAAGCGGGCATGCCCAGCCGCTGAGCGATGGCGAAGGCATTGGACCGCCCAGGCAGCCCGATCGTCAGCCTATAGGTCGGGGCCAGCGTCTCGACATCGAATTCCATCGATGCGTTTCGCACGCCCGGCGTGTTGTGGGCATACAGCTTCAGTTCCGGATAGTGGGTCGCGACGAAGACCGTACTTCGCCGCTGGCGAAAGGCCTCCAGCAGCGCCCGGGCCAGCGCCGACCCCTCGGCCGGATCGGTCCCGGCACCCAGCTCATCGAGGAGCACGAGCGAACGGTGATCCACGTCCTCCAGAAACGAGAGGATGTTGTTCAGGTGCGACGAGAACGTGGACAGGCTCTGCTCGATGGACTGCTCGTCGCCGATGTCAGCATAGATTGCGTCGAAGCAGGAAAGCTCCGACCCCTCATCCACAGGAATGTGCATGCCGGAGAGGGCCATCAGCGTCAGCAGCCCCACGGTCTTCAGCGAGACGGTCTTGCCACCGGTGTTAGGGCCGGTGATGACGATCACGTGCGTATCCTCGAAGACATCGATATCGACAGGCACCACCGAGGCCGGGTCGATAAGCGGATGGCGGGCGCCCTTGAGGCGGACCACGGTGCCCGGATAGAGGTTATCACCCTCGGGATCAGGCGGTGTCTTGGCGACCGGGACCAGCTTGGGCGCCGTCGCGAGAAGCGAGCCGGCATACCGGGCCTTGGCCATCACAAGATCAAGCTCGGCCAAAGCGTCCAGCGTATGGTTGATCTCCTCCGCCACCTGCCCCACCCGGGCAGCAAGCGCACGCAGGAGCCTGATGATCTCCTCTTCCTCCGCCAACCGCAGTTCGCGCAGGGCGTTGTTCAGTTCCACGACCTGGGTAGGCTCCATGAAGAGCGTGGCGCCGCTCGACGAGCGATCGTGAACGATGCCGTGCACGTGTCCCTTGAAGTCCGCCTGGACCGGGATGACGAACCGCCCCTCACGCCGCGTAATCAGGGCCTCCTGCAGGTACGGGGCGACCTCAGGGGACGCCACGATTCTGCGGAGTCGCTCCTGAACCCGGTCCTGGGTGACGCGGAGGTCCCGCCGGATCCGCGACAGCTCCTCCGAGGCGCTGTCGCGCACCTCACCCCGGTCGTCCAACACCCGCGTGATGGCATCAGAGACCCCAGGCAACGACTGGATGCGCCCCGCGATGTCGGCAAGGTTGGGGAACTGAGTCTCCAGCCGCACCAGAGTGCGGTGCACGCGGTCGGCGCCCATCAGGGTGCTCCGCACCTCAAGGAACTCGGTCGGTTGCAGCACGATGCCATGCTGGGCACGCACGGCCATTGGGCGGATATCCGAGATGCCGCCAAGGGCAAAGTCCGGATGGGCGTCCAGCAGAGCCCGTGCCTCGCTGGTCCGGGCGAGGAGCTCTTCGGCCTCCCTGATGAAGAAGGATGGCTGCAGGGAGAGCGCCTGTGCCTCTCCACCGGAGAAATCCGTGTGACGCGCCAGTCGGCGCAGGATCTCCGGGAATTCAAGTTTCTCCCAATGACGGTTCATCAACACCCCAATGGTTACTGTGGGTAGAGTACGGGCGGCAAACCCTGGAAGAACGGGACAAACAACCAGTCGTATGCGCCCAGGACCCGCGTCGTATACGGTCGGAGCCCTGAGCCCAGAAACGCGGCCCGCAGATTTGCCCACCCTTGCT
This sequence comes from uncultured Chloroflexia bacterium, assembly GCA_963751345.1. Lineage (GTDB taxonomy): Bacteria > Chloroflexota > Anaerolineae > B4-G1 > SLSP01 > PWVB01. Next base: position 225,184 of record CAVVUS010000011.1, on the reverse strand, counting down.
CGTGTGTCACCCAGCGTTCCATCACCATGACGCCCATACTGTTGACCAACAAAGACACCAACACCACGGCGACCACCACACCCACAAGCAGCCCCAGTAGATTATCCAGCAACCCAAGCTTCGGGAGCTTCGTCACCGGAAAGGCTACCCGCGTCAGGACATAGAAGACGACCAGAAAAATCACGAGAAGTACGTCAAAGACCACACCACGAGCCAGCTCCACGTTAGGCCCCGTGACTGCCTGGAGCCGAAAGGCGGCCACTCGGTAGACGGCGGCACTCGCCAACGTCGCGACCCAGAGCGCCATGAGCGTGAAGAGCGTCCGAATCGTTCGGTCGAAGGTGAACAGGACCAGCAGGCCAATTCCCAGAAAGATCAGCAGCCAGTCATAGGACGTCATGGATGCCTCCTAGGGGCTCTCGTAAGGTGGGCCCGACATCGCCGATTATACCAAAGGAATGGAGAATCGAAGAATCGCAGAATGGTGAATAGAGAACAGCGGATCGCGACTGCGCCCCGCTGTTCTTCGATTCTCTATTCTTTGATTCTCCGATTCTCTATTCCTTGATTCCTCATTCTGGATTCATATAGAAGACGCGGAAGATGCGCCCTCCCTCGTCGTCCGATATCAGCAGGCTGCCATCTGTCGCCGTGACCACGTCGACAGGGCGCCCCCAACGCGTGCCGTTGCCCTCCAGCCAACCGGTGGCGAAGTCCATCACGGGGCCAACCGTACTCCCGTCCACGGGGATTCGAACCACCTTGTACCCGGTGGGCACGGTGCGGTTCCAGGAGCCGTGGAACGCGACAAAGAGGTTGCCGCGGTAGGCTTCCGGGAACTGCGTGCCGGTGTAGAAGCGCAGGCCCAACGGGGCAGAATGAGCCTGCATCTCGACGACCGGAATCGCCACGCCATCGCAGGCGCCCGGACTGCCATACTGCGGATCGATGATGCGTCCGGCGTGACAGCTCGGCCAGCCGGCGTTGTCCCCTTGATGAACAATGTAGATCGTCTCCGGAGGCTGGTCGTCGCCCAGGTTGTCACGACCGTTATTCGTGGCCCAAAGCTCGTCAGTTCCCGGCCGGAATGTAATGCCGACCGCATTCCGGAGGCCGGTGGCATAGATCGTCTCGTCGGTCCCATCCGGGCGATACCGCATAATGGTGGCCCGGCGCGGGTCCTGCTCGATGCAGACGTTGCAGGACGACCCTATCGACACGAAAAGCCACTGCCAATCCGGGCTGAAGAGCACCGTGCGGGTCGAGTGCCCTCCGGTTGGCAGGCCGTCCACCACCACCGAGACATCTTGGGCCGTAGGCGGATCGCCCGCAAGCGTAATCCGCAGCACCCGTGTCGTCTCTCCAACGTAGAGCGACCCATCCTGGAAGAAGGCCAGGCTGCTGGGGGCGGACAGGCCCGCTGCCACGACCTCGACGCCGTCGGCGACACCATTCCGGTCCCTATCGGGCAGCCGGACGATCCGTCCCGCACCTCGCTCGGCAACGTACACCTCACCGTCCGGGCCTACCGTCATCATCCGCGGAGCGGACAGCCCCGCGGCGAAGACAGAGGTGCCAAACCCGTCGGGGACGGTAAGCGGATTGGGAGGTAGCACGACGTCAGTGGGCGCAGCCGTCGGCTCCGGAGTATCCGGCGGGCCGGCCGTGGCCGTCGGCACGCCGGTGGGAAACGGCGTCTCGGATGCCTGAGCAGTCGGCGTCGGCACTGCGGTACCGGTCGCGGACACGCCGGGGGCTGCCGTCGGCTCAGTTGTCGCGGTCGCTTGCCCTATCGGTATCGCGGTGGGAGGTGGAGCTGCTGTCAGTGTCACCCTCCGCGGCAGATAGCCTCCCTGACCGAGCCGGACAACCACGAATATCGCGACAACCACCAGTACGCCGACCACACTCAGTGCGATTACCCGTCCCTTGCGCATATGTCCTCCCTACGTATAGGAATCCCGCCGGATCCGCTAGAAGCCCGCTACTCCCATTCTAGCCGCCCCATAGATGATAGCAAGGGAAAGAAAGGTGAGGATCATAAAAAAGACCACACGGTCGTTGCTGACCGTGTGGTCTCACGTGCTGGCACGTCGGAATCGTATCACGTCCCTGCTGAGACTGCCTCCGCCTCTTCTGTCCTCCTCTGACTCCACCTGGTCGAGAGGGAAGACTGTGTCACAGACGGTACAGGTCGCCTGATCCTTCCTCGACACCACCAATAACCCGCCGCACGAAGGGCACGGTGTAGCGAGCGGTCGTTTCCAGGACGTGAACTCGCACGTCGGCCAGTTCGAGCAGCCGTAGAACGGACGACCGCGCTTGGTGCGCCGGAGGACGATCTCGCCATCCTCACAGTCGGGACACTTGACCCCGATCTTCTCCAGCCACGGCTCCGTGTAGCGGCACTTGGGGAAGTTGGAGCACCCGATGAACTTCCCATACCTGCCCCACCGCACAATCAACTGCCCGTCCTCGCACTCCGGACACTTGCGCCCCACGTACTCGACCTGCTCGATCTTCGGAATCGCCTCATCGGCGTCCTTGAGGGAGCGCTCAAATGGGCCATAGAACTCGCGCATCAGTGCGACCCAGTCGCGATCGCCCGTGGCGACCTCATCGAGCTCGGACTCCATCTCAGCCGTGAAATCCACGTTGATCAGGTCCGGGAAGTTCTCGACCAGGAGATCGTTAACCAGCTCGCCCGTCTCCGTGGGCTCCAGCCGGCGGCTGCGCCGATCGACGTAGCCGCGCTGACGAAGCGTCGTCAGAATGCTGGCATAGGTAGAGGGCCGACCGATCCCATACTCCTCCAGGGCCCGAATCAGCGTGGCATCGCTGAAACGCGGGGGTGGCTGGGTGAAATGCTGTTCCGGCAGCAGGCGGATGAGATCCAGCAACTCGTCTACCTTGAGCGGCGGAATCTGCTGAGCCTTCTCCTCTTCCTCATCCTCAGATCGGGTCTCCTCATACACCACCAGGAATCCCGGGAAGCGCAGCGTCGACCCCGACGCACGGAAGAGATAGGGCTGTTCGTCGTTGCTCCCCGCGGAGATCTCGACGCTGAGCGTGTCATAGAGCGCAGGCTTCATCTGGCTGGCGACGAAGCGCCGCCAGATCAAATCGTAGAGCCGGTGTTGATCCTTGCTCAGATACCGCTTGATCTCGTCCGGCGTGCGGTGAATGCTCGTGGGACGGATGGCTTCGTGGGCCTCCTGGGCCATCTTCGACCGCGTCTTGTAGATCGGCGGCTTGCCCGGCAGAAACTCGGGGCCGTACTGCTCCTTGACGAAGCTCCGCGTCTCGGCCTGCGCCAGTTCGGAGACATTGGTGCTGTCGGTCCGCATATACGTGATCAGGCCCTCCGTGCTGCCATCACCGAGGTCGATACCTTCATACAACTGCTGCGCCAACTGCATCGTCCTGCGGGCGGCGAGGCGCAACTTGCTCGAAGCCTCCTGCTGCATCGTGCTGGTCGTGTAGGGGGCAGATGGGTTCCTTGTCCGCGTCCCTTCCTTGACCTTCGAGACGGTGTAGATCGCGTGCTCAAGCTCCTTGAGGATAGGCGCAACCTCGCCCTCAGCCTTGAGCTCCACCTCGTCTCCCCGAATCCGAACCAGACGGGCGGTAAACGTAGGGGGAGCCTTTCGGCCGGCAGCCTTCTTCTTTGCCAGTTCCGCGTCGAGCGTCCAATACTCCTCAGGCACGAAGCGCTCAATTTCGCGCTCTCGTTCGACGACCAGGCGCAGTGCTACGGACTGTACCCGTCCGGCCGATAGCCGGCTGCGCACCTTGCGCCACAGCAACGGGCTCAGCTTATAGCCCACGAGTCGATCGAGGATCCGCCGGGCCTGCTGCGCATCGACGAGATCCATATTGATGGACCTAGGGTGCGCAAAGGCCTCCGCAATGGCCGGCTTGGTGATCTCGTGGAAGACGACACGCCGCGTCTGCTCCTTGTTGAGCCCCAGCACGTCATAGAGGTGCCACGCGATGGCCTCTCCCTCGCGATCCAGGTCGGTTGCCAGATAGACTTCCGCCGACTTCGCGGCCGCCGCGGATAGTTCTTTGACCACAGCGCGCTTTTCGTTGGGCACGCGGTACTGCGGCTCGAAATCGTGTTCGACATCGACGGACAACTTCGAGCGCAGCAGATCCCGAATGTGCCCGACCGATGCCTTCACGGTGTAGCCCTTACCCAGGAATCGCCCCACGGTACGGGCTTTCGTGGGCGACTCCACGATCACCAGCTTTCCGGTTGGCTTGGGAGGCTCCGGCTTGGGGGGACGCTCCAGGCTCGCATGCATCGGCGTCTCTCCCATCCGAAACATCTTGGTGCCGCACTCCGGACATCGCCCCTGAGTTGCCGGCTGCCCCTTAGCAGTGAAGACGGGAGTTGGATCGACCATCTCCCGTTTCTCCCTGCACTTTACGCAATACGCCACAAGTTTAAATTGTTCCGTCATACACTTTCCCATTTATACATAACATCCGTACCGTGGTGAATCATAACGGATGTGCAATGGGCTGTCAAGGGTCCACACTAGAGCTTGTCGCCCCGATCAGCTTCCCTAAGCCGGCTGACCACATCGCGCACCTTCTCCGACGTTGCACGCCGCGTGACCAAAACGGCATCCGGCGTGTCCACCACGATGACATCGTCGAGACCGATAGCCACGACCAGGCGCCGGCCCTGCGAGAGCACCATGGTGTTCTCCGTCTCAATCCCAAGCACATCGCCTACCATCACGTTACCGTCCTCATCCGCTTCCCGGGTCTCCATCACGGAGGACCAGGTGCCGATGTCGGACCATCCCATATCCACCGGGATGACCGCCACACGATCCGCCCGCTCCATAATACCGTAGTCTATTGTCTCGCTGGCCAGCGCAGGCCACAAGATGGCCAAGCGCGTCTGATAGTCATCTGATCCCAATACCGAGTCGAGCTCTTCCAGAACTGCGTGGAGTGAGGGCATCAACCGTGCCGTTTCCTGCAGAATACGATCGACACGCCAGATGAACATGCCGCTGTTCCAGGCGTAGCCACCCGAGTCGACGAAACTTCGTGCGCGGTCGAGGTCCGGCTTCTCGGTGAAAGCCGCGACGGCAAAGACATCGAATTCCCCCACGACTCTCAGCCGCTCGCCAAAGCGTATGTAGCCATAGCCGGTCGCCGGATACGAGGGCGTCACGCCCAACGTGACCAGGTAGCCATCGTCGGCGACGGTGACCGCGGCCAGCATGGAGCGCGTAAAAGCGTCGGTATCCTCGACGTGATGATCGGCCGTCACCACGATCATGACGGCCTGGGGATCAAGGTGGCGGATGTGGAGCGCGGAGAGCCCGATGCATGATGCAGTCCCTCGACCACGTGGTTCTACGATGAAGTTCTCGCGCGGAAGCTCAGGATACTGCGCCGAAAGCGCCTGCACCTGCTCAGCCGCCGTGACCACAAGGATTCTGTCCATCGGCAGGAGCGGCAGAAGGCGATCAACTGCCGACTGGAAGAGCGTACGGTCGCCAACCAGGCTCAGCATCTGCTTGGGATGCTCATGCCGGCTGAGGGGCCACAACCGCGTGCCTCCTCCCCCGGCCATAATCACGGCATAGAGATGATCCTGCATGGTCTTGCCTTTCATAGGGGAGAAGGGGAAGCGGGGCTCGGGGCCTCACCTCCATCGTCGGCACTATAGGGGGTGCTCGGTTCATAGGCCCGAACGTACTGCAGCCCACCGACCTGCCGGACCATCCCCTTGAGCTCCATCATCACCAACGTGCTGCTTACGACCTCGACCGCGATCCCCGACCTTCTGGCAAGCTCGTCCAGATGACTGGGATCGGCCGAGAGATACTCGAAGAGCGTGGCTTCGGTTGGTGTTTCGGGAAGCGCCATACGCGCAGCCTGCTTGTCGGGGATTTGGTCGAGATGCAGCACTTCCAGGATGTCGCGGACCTCCGTTACGACGTGCGCCCCGTCCCGCAGCAGCCTGTTGCAGCCTGCGGAGACCGGGCTCAGGATGCTGCCGGGGACGGCAAAGACCTCGCGTCCCTGATCGAGAGCAAAATCTGCCGTGATGAGCGCACCACTGCGGATTCCGGCCTCGACGATCACCGCTCCCAGGCTCAGACCGCTGATGATGCGGTTGCGGGGCGGGAAGTTCGGGCCATCGGGCGGTGTACCGAGAGGATAGTCACTCACGACGGCACCGGCCTCGGCGATAGCCGCGGCGAGCCGGCGATGCTCAGCCGGATAGATCCTGTCGACGCCGGAACCCAACACGGCAATGGTTCGACCGCCACCCTCCAGGGCAGCCTTGTGCGAGATCCCATCGATGCCCCTTGCCAGACCGCTGACCACCGTCACGCCATTGCGCCCCAATTCGGTCGAAAGCCTGCGGGCCACCTCGCGTCCATAGACAGAAGCCTTTCGCGTTCCAACCACGGCGACAGCCCACTCATCCTCGGGCGTGATCTTACCCCGGACAAAGAGCACGGGAGGGGCATCCGGGACTTGGGCCAGCAGCGGAGGGTAGTCGGGGCTCTGCCACGTCAGGACCTGGATGCCCTGATGCTCGATCTGAACCAGGATGCTGTCCAGATCCTCCGTGCGACGAGCATGCAGCAGATGGGTCAGCGCCCTTTGATCCAGCTTGATAGAGCGGAGTGCGGCTTCGGACGCCGTCCATGCGGACTTGACGTCGCCAAAGGCCCTGATGAGGGCACGCAGGCGCACAGGACCGATACCCTTCACCAGGTTGAAACCAAGCCAGTACCGCAGGTCATCGTCCATCGCTACCTCCGCCGTGCGGCTCGGATACAACACGCAAGGACGTTCTAGGGCAAGAGGCGCCCGGCAGGCGCCCATACAGATCGGGGACGACAGATGGGGGAACGGCTCAGACGTCGCTCAGCAACCCCGGAAGGGGGTGAATCACGATGCGACCGGCGTCCAGATCCACATCGACGATGATGTCCTCGATCAGCGGGATCAGCACCTCACCTCGAGGCCCATGGACGACAAGGACGTCGTTAGCCCCTGGAGCGGTGAAGGTCTCGACGATCTCACCAAGCAGCTCACCTTCCTCGGTGAAGACGCTCGTGCCGACCAACTCGAACTCGTAATGCTCGTGTTCCTCGAGGGGAAGTGCGTCCCCGACGGCGATGTAGAGCGATTTCACCGCGCAGCTCATCTGCAGCATCCCGGTCGTCAACCCCCGCCAACTTGATCAGTGCCACCTTCTGGTGAAGGCGGACACTTTCCAATGGATAAGGACGCTGCTTCTGCCCAAGATAGAGTGTGCTCAGGCGCGACAGCTGCTCAGGGTAAGCCGTGAGGATCGCCGCTCGCAGTTCCCCGCGTACGCCGTGAGGGCGCTGAACCCGGCCCACAGCCAAATAACGAGGCTCAGGTTGCCGCTGCATTCCTGAGCCTCGACTGATCGCTACAGCTGGCCAAGCCGGCCATACCTAGACAATCTCCAAAGTGACCTTCTTGCCCATCTTGGCGCCGAGGACACGGGCGATCGACCGCATCGCGTTGATCGTACGACCTTCACGCCCAATCATCCGCCCCATATCCTCTTGATCGACACGCAACTCCAGAACAATCGACGTCTCGCCTTCGATCTCTGAGAGGCTGACGGCCTCTGGCTTATCGGCCAGTGCCTTGACCACATACTCGACCAAATCCTTGACCTTAGACATCGGCTACCTCCTTAAGCTTGTGAACGAAATAGGCTTGGATGGAACGGGTGATGTGACACGATATCGAAACGATCGGTCATAGAAGCCTGAAGATCAAGTTGGCGCACCCTGAGAAGTAGCATACGACTATGTTGTCTATGGTCCGCGAAGGTTAGGTAATCCCGCGAGCTAACCTTCCTCCGCCTCTGACGACTCCTCAGAGACTAACTCCGGCTCCTCCACCACATCCTTCTCAACAACTTCCACGGCTTTCGCCCGGGCCACCTCGACCTCCTGCAGCCTTGGTTGCGGCTGCCGCCTCTGCCACCAAAGCATCCACCGCAGCCCCGCCACGGAGTCGTTCAAGGCGATCCATCGTTCCGTGCGTCCTGAAAATACGGGCCACAGAATCGCTGGGAGAGGCCCCAACCGACAACCAATGCAGCGCGCGCTCCTCGTCAATCTTCACCGTCTCCGGGTTGGTCCGCGGATTATAGAAACCGATGTTCTCTACGAACTTACCATCCCGGGGTGCCGTTGACTCAGCAACGACAATGCGGTAACTCGGCTGCTTCTTCGCCCCAACCCGACGCAATCGTATCCTAAGCATATGTCTCCTAATCAGTCCTTACCTGTTGCTCATCTTATCACTGGAACAACCCTTGAAGACCCCGCAGTTTGCCCTGGTTCATCCGCTTGATCATGCGTTCCATCTGCCGATGCTGGGACAGCAATTGGTTCACCTGCTGAACCGTCGTACCACTGCCCGCAGCCACACGCCGTTTCCGGCTGGCATTGAGGATTCGCGGATGCTGCCGCTCCTGCGGCGTCATCGACAGGATGATCGCTTCTACAGCCTTGAGGCTGGCCTCGGTTTGCTCCTGGTCGATATCGACGCCTTTCAGCGCCTTTCCGATACCCGGAATCATGCCCAGGACCTCTTGTAGCGGCCCCATCTTGCGCACCTGCCGTAACTGCTGAAGGAAATCCTCCAGATCAAACTCGCCTTTGTGAAGCTTTCGCTCCATACGAGCCGCTTGCTCTGCATCGAACGTCAACTCGGCCCGCTCGATCAGCGAGAGCACATCGCCCATGCCCAAAATGCTCGATGCAAGCCTGTCGGGGTGAAAGACTTCCAGGGCATTCGTCTTCTCACCGGTCCCCAGAAACTTGATGGGAACCCCTGTCACGGCTCGCATGCTGATGGCAGCACCGCCGCGAGCATCACCATCGACCTTGGTCAGAACCAGGCCGGTCAGCCCCACCCGCTGATGGAAACCCTCAGCAATGTGGACGGCCTCCTGTCCGGTCATCGCATCCGCTACCAACAGCTTCTCGACCGGGTGGACACGATCCCGAATCGCAACCAACTCCGACATCATCGTGTCGTCAATCTGGAGCCGTCCGGCTGTGTCCAGGATAACCACATCGGCCCCACGAGCCCGTGCATCGTCCAAGCTGTGCACGCAGATGTCCGGGGGCTTGGCGCCATCCCTCTCACTGTAGACCGGAATATCCAGCTGTCGACCCAGCACTTCGAGCTGGGTGATCGCTGCAGGCCGGTAAGTATCCGCGGCGACCATCAACGGGAAATGGCCCTGCGACCGCAGATGGAGCGCCAGCTTGGCCGCCAGCGTCGTCTTGCCCGAGCCCTGGAGCCCCAAGAGCATAATCACGTAGGGAGCTCTCCCCCTCAACTCCAACCTGCCGGGCTCGCCAAGCGTCGTCACCAACTCCTGGTGCACGATCTTGACCACCTGCTGAGCCGGGTCCAGTGATCGCGAGACTTCCTCTCCCACGGCCTTGTCGCGAACCCGAGAGACGAAGTCCCTGACGACCTTGTAGTTGACGTCGGCCTCTAGAAGGGCCAGCCGGATCTCACGAAGAACAGCATTGACGTCTTCTTCGCGCAGAACCCCGTGCTTGCCGAGACGGTTGAAGACATCCTGCAGCTTCTCGCTCAGCGACTCAAACATGGGCATGCGTGTCCGACCTTCCTTCCATTGACGTACATTCTAATGGATAATGCGGAATCGTCAATGTCCGAAAACCTTGGTGATACGCCTAGCAGCGCCGCATGCTCTACCTTGACGAACCTTGCCAAACCCTTGGTCCACGGCATAATACGCGAGCAATGTGTGCGACACAATCCACTTCAGTCGCGGACCATCCAGCAACACTACCAATAATCCCTACAGAGGTCTAGATACTATGACGACAAGGCAAACGCCTGTCTCACTGATCCGGTCCCTGATCGTGATCGACCGGGATCGCAAACGAAATCGAAGCCGCACAGGGTTCAACCTCATCTCTCGCGTCTTGGGACTCGTGGTCCTCGTCACTATCCTGGGCTCCCTCCTCTTTGTCGGGGTCACCGTCGGTGCGGCAGCCAGCGCATACCAAGTGATCACCGCGGGTCTGCCCACGCCACAGGAAGTAGCAGATGCCAGCGTTCAGACCTTCGAGACCACCAAGATCTACGCCTGGGGCCCTGACACCAACGGCGATGGGCAGAAGGACCCCACCCTCATCTACGAGGTGATCGACCCCAACGCAGGAGACCGCAACTGGATCTCGCTCTCCACCATGCCGGAATACGTGGTCTGCGGCACCGTAGCGATGGAAGACAACACGTTCTGGACCAATCCGGGGTTCAACTTCCGGGGCATTGTACGCGCCTTCGTGAATAACGTGCAAGGATTCGAGATCCAGGGCGCTTCTTCGATCACCCAGCAGGTCGTGAAGAACTCGGTAATCCCGTTGGAGGAGCGATTCGACAAGAGCTACGCCCGGAAGATCAAGGAGGTCCTGATCTCCCTTGAGCTCACGCGGCGCTATGACAAAGAGACCATTCTGGAATGGTACATTAACACCAACCTGTACGGTAACCTCGCCTATGGGATCGACGCCGCGGCGCGTGCCTACTTCGGCAAGGGGGCTAAGGACCTGACGCTGTCCGAAGCAGCCACGCTCATCGCGATCCCGCAGTATCCCCTGCTCAACCCCTTTGACGCGCCTGAGGATGCCCTGCAGCGTAAGGAGATCGTCCTGGGACGCATGGTAGAGGAAGGCTGCATCACCAGCGAGCAGGCCGCCGCCGCCGAGGCGGAGCCCTGGCACCTTGCCCAATCCAACCAGCGTTTCGACATCAAGGCCCCGCACTTCTCGATGTACGTCCGACGGCAGCTTGAGCAGATGTTTGGGCCGGAAGTCGTGGCGGGTGGTGGTCTACGGGTCTATACGACCCTCGACCTGGAGCTCAACGATCAGGCACAGTGCGTCATGCAGAGCTATCTCAGGATCCTCTCGGGCGAAGACCCGACGGCCGTGATCTCCGAGGCGCTGGGGGCCGGTTGTGATGCGGCCCAGTATCTTCCGGACGTCCCTGCCAACCGGGTGGGAGTGAATTTCAATGTAAAGAACTCCGCTTTGGTGGCGATACGTCCGACAACCGGCGAGATCCTGGCCATGGTCGGAAGCGCAGATTACTGGGATGAGTCCATCGACGGCAAGTTCAACGTCGCGGCCGATGGGCTGCGGCAGCCCGGCTCCTCCTTTAAGCCCTTCACCTACGTCACCTTCCTCGCGGAGGGGCACAATCCTGCCTATATGTTCCTTGACGTGCGCCAGGCCTTCGACAGGGGACCCGGGATGGCCCCGTATGTGCCCGAGAACTACACCCGCACCTATAATGGGCCGGTCGAGCATGCGCAACGCCCTTGCGCGGTCCCTCAATATTCCCGCCGTCGAGGCGATGTCCATCGCGGGCATCGACAACGTGCTTCGCACGGCCCACAAGATGGGCATCACGACGCTGGACCAGAGTCTCGATCACTATGGCTTGAGCCTGACGCTGGGCGGCGGCGAGGTCAAGCTGATCGACGAGACCTATGCCTTCAGCGTCTTCGACAATAACGGCACCATGTATGGGGTACCCGTACCTGAGGAGGAGCGCCGACCTAATTTCCGCGAGCTTGACCCAATCTCCATCCTGCGCGTCGAGGATCGCAACGGCAAGGTGCTCTACCAGGTGGACCAACCTGAGTCGCGCCAGGTTCTGGAACCACGTCTGGCCTACCTGATCACCAACATCATCTCCGACCGCCAGGCGCGCATCCCCGCATTCGGCACGCCCAACCCCCTCGAACTCGCCAATGATCGGCCGGCCGCAGCGAAGACCGGGACGACCAACAACTTCAGCGACAACTGGACCGTCGGCTACACGCCGCAGATCGTCGTCGGGGTGTGGCAGGGCAACAAGGATGGAGATGACTATATGATCAACACCCCCGGATCGCGGGGGGCATCCTACATATGGCACGCCGTGATGGAATATGCGCTCCAGGATCAGCCGATCGTCTCTTTCACCAACCCGGGGGGGCTGGAGCAGGTCGCAGTCTGTGACGTGTCAGGCCTCAAGCCCAACGACAACTGCCCCACACGCACCGAGCTGATGATCCCTGGTACCGAGCCAACCGAGGTTGACACGCTTTACCAGAAGTACCCGGTCGACCGCGAGACCGGCAAGCTGGCCACGATCTTCACCCCGCCCGAACTCATCGAGGACCGCGTCTACATCGTCCTGCCGCCCGAGGCACAGGATTGGATCGCCAGCCTGCCCGACGAACGCCGGCAGCTTTACCAGCCTCCCACAGAATACGACACGATCAATGCCCCCAGCCAGGCACAGGCCGAGGTGGCGATCATCTCTCCGACCACCTACTCGTACGTCGCCGGCATCGTGCCCATCGTGGGTAACGCGCGGGGGGACGTGGCCTTCTACCGCCTCGTCTTCGGCGAGGGCATGAATCCGACGGAGTGGCTGCCCATCGGCCCGGACCACAATAACCAGGTTGACAACAACCTGCTCGAGAACTTCGATACGACGGGACTTGCCGACGGCATCTACACCCTTCAACTGCAGGTTGTCGGCAACGACCAACAGGTCAGGCAGGCGTCCATCCAACTGACGATCGACAATACCGCACCCAAGGTAGATCTGACCTTTCCGTATGACGGATCGGAATTCGAATATGGCTTCGACGAGTGGGTGAACGTGAATGCGGAGGTCAACGACAACTACGCGATCTCCAAGGTGGAGTTCTACGTGAATGGTCAGGAGGAGCCGTTTAACGTTCGGACCGTGGCACCCTTCAACGTCAACTGGCTGTTGCAGGGGCCAGGCCGCTACCAGTTCCACGTGGTGGTCTATGATGCCGCGGGCAACAAGACGGAAACCGAACCCGTGTCGGTCACTGTTATCCCGCGTCAAGAGTAGCGGCGCATGAAGGCTCTGTTGATCTCGCAGGACCCCGACGAGACCGCAGTGCTCTCGCTGGTGCTTCAACGCGCCGGGCTGACGGTGACCCGCCACCGCGAGGTGCCGGATCTGGCGATGCCCGATGACATCGACAATCCGACGAACCTGATCGTTTTGGCAACGGCGGAGGGGTCGCCGCTACCCACCGTCAAGGCCATCCGTGCGCAGGATCAGACGCCATTGTTGGTGATTGCCGAGCAGCTTGACGAGTCTACCCACGCGGTGACCCTGGAATCGGGCGCCGACCTGGTCGTGCAGCGGCCCTTCAGCGCGCGACTGCTGATCGCGCAGACCCGCGCGCTCCTGCGGCGCGCGGCCAATCTACCCGTCTTCACGCTGCCCACGCTCAACGCCCTGGACGTGGAACTCGATCCGGCCACGCGCACCGTGGTCATCGCCAAGCGCAGCCCAAAGCGGCTGACGCAGCTCGAGTTCCGCCTGCTCTATACCCTGATGATTCACAAGGAGCAGGTCCTGCCGACCGAGGTCCTCGTAGAGCAAGTCTGGGGCTACTCGGGAGAGGGCGAGCGCGATCTCGTTCGGGGCCTCATCCGCCGGCTGAGGATCAAAGTGGAGCCCGACCCGCGCCACCCGCACTACATCATCACCGTGCCGGGTGTCGGGTATACGTTCTCACCCGAGACGACGTAGGACTCTCGCGTCGCAACAGCAGAGCGGCGGTGCCGGCTGGCACCGCCGCTCTGCTGTTTTTGATATATGTGGCCCAAGTGCCGTGCTATCACGACACCTGGCGCCAAACCATCCGGGAAGCTGCGGAGCTTCCCGGATGGTAATTCAGGACAGCCTATCCCCTACGGCTCGACCGGAAGACGATCACCTTCTGCAGCTCAGCGACGACCGCGGGCATCAGGATCAGGGGCGTGATCGTCAGCCATTCCTCGAAGTTCAGCGGCGTGGTGTTGAAGACATCTCGAATTGCCTGCACCGGGATATAAACCACCAGCAGGAGCAGTACCAGCGAGAAGCCAACCGCGTACTGCATCCACTTGTTGGTGAAGACACCCAGCTTGAACAGCGGGTACCGCTCGGACCGCGCCGTGTAGGCCCGGAACAGCTCGGACGCTACCAGAGTGATGAAAGCCATCGTCTCAGCAGTGCGCAGCGGATCGGCCGAAGCCCGGGCTGCGAAGTAATTCATACCCAGCAGATAGGCTGCCAACACGGCAGAGGTAATGGCAATCGTCTGAACGACGACGCCGATCACCATCTCACGGTTGATCACGGGCTCTTCCGGCGGCCGCGGGGGACGATCCATCAGATCGGGATCACCCTTTTCCATCCCCAGCGCCAGAGCCGGTGCACCATCACTCAGCAGGTTCAGCCAGAGCAGTTGAATTGCCGTCAGGGGCGGTGGCCAGCCAAAGAGCGTTGAGAGGAAGAGGATCATGATCTCAGCGACGTTACACGAGATCAGGTAATAGACGAATTTCCGGATGTTGGAGTAGATGACACGACCCTGCTCGATGGCGCTGATGATCGAGACGTAGTTGTCGTCCGTCAGGACCATGTCGGCCGTCTGCTTGGTGACATCCGTACCCGTGATGCCCATCGCCACGCCGATGTCGGCCTGCTTGAGCGCGGGTGCGTCGTTCACACCGTCGCCGGTCATCGCAACCACATTGCCGCGATCCCGGAGCGCAGCCACGATGCGCATCTTGTGGTGAGGTGCCACACGGGCGAAGACGTCGACATTGTCGATACGGCGGTGCAGCTCCTCGTCGCTCATAACTTCGAGCTGAGCACCGGAGATCGTCTCGTGACCCGGGCGGAGAATACCGATCTCGTCGGCGATGGCAGCCGCCGTCGCCGCATAGTCGCCCGTCACCATGATCGTGCGCAGACCGGCGCCCTGTGCCCTCTTGACCGCGGGCAGTACCTCGGGCCGGGCGGGGTCGATCATGCCCTCAAGACCAACGAAGACGAGGTCACGCTCGAGCTCGGCCATGCTTGGGCTCGTCGGGGACCTCGTCCAGCGAACGATAGGCCACGGCCAGGACGCGGAGCGCCTGGGACGCCATCCCGGCATTTGCCTGCAGGATCGCCTCACGCTGCTCGGACGATAGGTCTATGGGGCCACCGTCGGTCTGCAAGCGCGTGCACTGGTCGAGGACCAGGTCCGGCGCGCCTTTCACGACGGTGATGTACCCGGCACCCGAGGGCTGCGGGTGGATCGGGCTCAGCTCCCCCTTGTCGGAACCGTCAAGGGCGTGGACCGTGCTCATGCGCTTGCGCTCAGCATCGAAGGGGATCTCGTTGACTCTCGGGAAGTCACATCCCTGGTCGTCCGTCCAGTAGCCGGCCTTCGCCGCCGCCACGACCATCGCGCCCTCGGTTGGATCGCCCACCATGCGGTAATCCGAACCGTTGCCGCCATCCTTCTCCAGGATGGAGTCGTTACACAGCATGCCGCCCCACAGCGTATTGCGCAAGGTCGGGTGGTTGGCCAGATCGATGGTCTCGCCATTCAGCTCAAATGAGCCCACAGGGCTGTAACCGCGACCCGTGACGGAGTATTCCTTACTGTCGGCCCAGATGCGGACTGTCGTCATCTGATTCTGCGTGAGCGTTCCGGTCTTGTCGGAGCAGATCACCATCGCCGATCCCAGCGTCTCGACCGCCGGGAGCCGGCGGATCAGCGCGTGCCGCTTGACCATTTCCTGCATGCCCAGCGCCAGGCAGATGGTGACCACGGCGGGCAAGCCCTCGGGCACGGCCGCGATGGCCAGGCTGACCGCCAGGATGAAGAACTCCTTGATGTACTGGACCCAGTCCTCGATATAGATGCCGAAGACGATCGGACGAAGCAAACCGATGGCCAGAACCACACCGACGGTCGCCAAACTGCCGATACCGAGCGTCTTGCCGAGCTGGTCGAGCTTCTTCTGAAGCGGAGTGTCCTCCTCTTCAACCGACTGGATCATCTCGGCGATCTTGCCGATCTCGGTCCCCATGCCGGTGGCAATGACGGCGCCCTGGCCGCGACCGTAGGTCACAACCGTGCTCATGAACGCCATGTTGTGACGATCGCCGATGCCGGCGTCCTTGCTCACAACCTGGTCGGCATACTTGTTCACCGGGACCGACTCACCCGTCAGCGAGGCCTCCTCGATCTTCAGGTTCATCGAGAGGGTCAAGCGCAGATCGGCGGGGATGATGCTTCCGGCCTCCAGCAGTACGATGTCGCCGGGGACCAACTCGCGGGTCGCCACCGTCACACGGTGACCATCCCGGATGACCAACGCGTCCGGCGCGGCCATCTTCTTCAGGGCAGCAAGTGCCTCCTCGGCCTTGCTCTCCTGGATCACGCCGACGGCAGAGTTCAGGATGACGATGGACATAATGGCCGCGGCCTCGATCCAGTCACCAAGGATGGCTGAGATCACCGCCGAGACCAAGAGGATCATCACGACGAAGTCGGTCAGTTGATTCCAAAGGCGTTCAAAGAAAGTGGGTGGGGGTTCCTCCTTGAGTTCGTTCGGACCGTATTCGGCCAAACGACGCTTGGCCTCGGCGGAGGTCAAGCCGGCTTGCGCGTCGGTCTCAAGTGCCTGAGTGGCATCATGCACGCCGAGCGCATGCCAATCCCTGGGCTGGTCAATCATGGATCACTCCTCCGTACCATAATGTGGAAATGCGTACGGATGGATATTCTAACATATTCTATCCCTCCCGCAAGCATGCGAGCCAACAACGGTCACGGAGCATTTCCCTATGGTCCGGGAAAACGGACCATTGACACGCCCTACCCGACTCCCTATACTACGCCCAGAGCGCGAGGAAATATGCACGTCACACTGAATTCGGTCTCCAAGACGTTTGTCGACACGCCTGAGCCACTGCCGGCTCTGGCGCGTGCGACGTTGGACGTTGCCTCGGGCGAGTTCGTCTGTTTCATCGGGCCCAGCGGCTGCGGAAAATCCACGCTGCTGCGGCTGATCGCCGACCAAATACCGCCCACGTCAGGGCAGATCCTGCTGGGCGACAGACCCGCAGGCGAGGCCAGAACCGAGAAACAGGTGGCCTGGATGGCCCAGAACCCGGCTCTGCTGCCGTGGAAGACCGTGCTGCAGAACGTCACCCTCCCGCGAAAAGTCAATCGTCGCCACCAGCAGCCCGCACCGGAGCCGGCAGCACTGCTGGAAATGGTCCGGCTATCGGCGTTTGCCGGCGCCTATCCGAGCACGCTGTCGGGCGGCATGCAGCAGCGCGTGGCCCTGGCCAGAGCGCTTGCGACCGGCGCTTCACTGTGGCTCATGGACGAGCCGTTCGCCGCGCTTGACGAACTCACACGCGAACGCCTGACGGAGGAGGTGCTCCGCCTCTGGGAGACCTTCAAGCCCACCGTGCTGTGGGTTACCCACAACGTCGTCGAGGCCGCCCGGATGGCCGATCGGGTCGTGGTCATGACGCCGAGCCCGGGCGAGGTGCGCGGCATCGTGAGCGTCGACCTCCCAAGGCCGAGGGAAGAGACCGCCCCCGAGACGGGCCGGATCATCCGTCGCCTGAGGAGCCTGTTGCGCAAATGACCACCGAACCGGCGATGCAGCCTGCGACCGAGGCGTCTGGAGCGGCTACGCCTCCCGCAGCCCACGGAGGTGGAGAGGAGCCACGCAGTCACCGGCGAAAGGCCCTGCGGAGCGCAGCGTCCATCGTCGTGATCGTCGGTATGGCGCTTACTGCCTGGGAGGCCATTGTCACGGCGAAGGGAATTCCCGCCTACCTGCTGCCCACGCCCTCGCTGGTCGCCGGGGTCCTGTGGCGCAACGCAGGACGGTACCTGAGGGCGACGTCGGTGACGCTGATGGAAGCCGCCCTCGGATTGGCCCTCGGCCTACTGGTCGGCACGCTGGTCGCGATCGTCATCACGTTCTGGCGTGGGTTGGAACGTGGGATTCTGGCACTGGCGATTCTGGTCAAGGCGACGCCTATCGTGGCCGTCATCCCCCTGCTCATCATCTGGTTCGGGTTCGGCCCCGCGCCGAAGATCATCGTCACCGCCCTAATGACGTTCTTCCCCATCCTCATCAACGTGCACGCAGGGCTCAGCAGCACTGACGCTGCCGTGGTGGATCTGTTCCACTCGCTGAATGCCAGCCGGTGGGAGCTCTTCCGCCACGCCCAGTGGCCCTCGGCGATGCCCTATCTGTTCGCCGCGCTCAAGGTGGCAGGGCCACTATCGCTGGTCGGGGCGGTCGTCGCGGAGTGGGCAGGAGCATCCAACGGACTGGGGCGAGTCATGTGGCTGGCCTACAGCAATCTGGATATGCCGACGCTTTTCGGGGCGGTCTTCTGCTCTGCCCTGATGGGCATCGGCCTCTATGGCTTCTTCATCGCCCTCGAAGCGCGGGTGGTTTTCTGGGATTGACGTCGGTATGGGAGGCTCGATGCGCCAAAGAACTCTGATCACGTCCCTGGCTCTGACCCTGATCTGCCTGATGGCGTTCGTCGGCTGCACCCGGCCGCAGGCCGGCGCCGAAGCGCCGTTCGTCTTCATGGCAGGCTATCAGCCCCAGGCCGACCTACCCTTCGTCGGCGTCTACGTCGCCCAGGCGAAGGGATTCTTCACGGAGGAGAACCTTCAGGTCGAGATCCAGCACTCCGCGGGGGGCGGCGAGCATCTGCAACTACTGGTGGCCGGAAAGGTCGCCGTGACCACCCAGGACGCGGCGGTGCTGCTCAGACGTCGGGCGGATCCGGGCCTTCCCCTGGTCTCCATCGGCTTGATTGGACAGCGAGGACAGCAGGCGTTCGTGGCGCTGGCGGACTCGGGCATCACGACGCTCCAGGACTGGCGAGGGAAGAAAATCGGCTACAAAGGAACCCCGCCGCCGGAGCTGCTCGCGCTTCTGGATGTGGCCGGGCTCTCAGAACAGGACGTGGAATTGGTCAACGTGGGCTTTGATCCCCGCGTCCTGACGGAAGGCCTGGTCGACATCTACCCGGTCTACACGTCAAACGAGCCGGACACGCTGAGAAGCTGGGGCTACGAGCTGACAGAGTGGGACCCTGCGGACTTCGGCGTCCCCACACTTGGGCTGACGTACGTCACGACCGATGACCAGATCAAGGCGAAGCCTGATCAGCTTGCGCGGTTTATGCGAGCGGCCCTACGCGGCATCGCCTACGCCGAAGCACATCCCCAGGAAGCCGTGGACATCGTGCTGACCTACACCGGTCCCGATGCGGACCCAGACCATATGCGCTTTATGCTGGACACCGAAGTGCAGGCAGCCTACGGACCCTCCACGGTCTCCCACGGCATCGGCTGGCAGACGACGGAGCAGTGGCAGGCGCTGCTCGACACGCTGACAACCTATCAGGCCATCACCGGCGACGTCGACGTCCGGCAGGCGTTCACGAATGAGTTCCTGCCGGCGAACGGGAACTGACAACTGCCTTACGCCCCTTGCGCGACCTCGACCGCGACGTCCTTCCCCTTGAACTGGCTCATATAGAGGTTGTAGTAGAAGCCCCGGCCGGCCAGGAGCTCTTCGTGCGTGCCCCGCTCGATGATCTCGCCCTCGTTGATCACCAAGACCTTGTCCGCGCCCTGGATGGTGCTGAGCCGGTGCGCAATCACGAAGCTCGTACGCCCTTCCATCAACCTCAAAAGGCCGGCCTGGATCAGCATCTCGGTGCGCGTGTCCACGCTGCTCGTTGCCTCGTCGAGGACCAGGATAGCCGGGTCGGCGAGGATCGCCCGGGCGATGGCCAGGAGCTGCCGCTGTCCCTGGCTCAGGTTGCTGCCACGTTCGGAGAGCTCGGTCTCGTACCCGTGGGGCAGACGGGCGACAAACTGGTGAGCGTTCGCGAGCTGGGCGGCCGCGATGACTTCCTCATCAGTCGCATCCAGGCGGCCGTACCGGATGTTTTCCATCACGGTCTCCGAGAAGAGGAACGTATCCTGCAGCACCACGCCCAGCTTCCGGCGCAGACTCGCCTTCTCCATGCCACGCAGGTCGACGCCATCGATCAGGATGTGTCCGGACTGTATATCATAGAACCTGGATAGGAGGTTGACCATCGTCGTCTTGCCGGCCCCGGTGGGGCCCACGAGTGCGATCATCTGTCCGGGACGTGCGTGGAAGCTCATATCCTTGATGATCGGGACGCCGGGCACGTAGGCAAACTCCACGTGGTCGAAGACAACGTCACCACCGACGTGCTCCAGCGTCATAGCGTCCGGCTCGTCCTGGATCTCCGGGCGCTCGTCGATGATCTCAAAGATCCGCTCTGCGCCTGCAATTGCCGACTGCAACTGGTTGTAGAGGTTGCTCAGTTGCCGCAGCGGCGCCGCGAAGCGACGCGAGTAGGTGTAGAAAGAAGCAATCGTCCCAACCGTGGCCAGACCTTGCAGGGTCATCCATCCCCCAAGCCCGGCGATGATCGCGACATTGGCATTGCTCATGATGCCCATCAACGGGGGGACCAGGAGTGAATAGGTCATCGCGCGAATGCCGACATCCCTGACGGCTGCATTGCCGCCCTCGAAGGCATCCAGCACCGCCCCCTGTTGGCCGAAAGCAAGGACCACGCGCTGCCCGCTGAACATCTCCTCGAGCTGGGCGTTGAGGACACCCAGCCGCATCTGGTACTCACGGAACCCCTGCCGCGTCCGCTTCCCCACGAACCCCACCAGCCACACCATCCCCGGGAGAACGATCATAGATGCCAATGCCAGCAGAGGATTGAGCACAAACATCATCACGATGACACCGACCAACGTCAGCAAACCGGAGAACAGCGACGTCACGTTCTGCGTCAACACGTTGCTGATCGCCTGCATATCGTTGGTTAGGCGGCTCATAAGCTCGCCGTGGGGATGACGGTCGAAGAAGCTTAACGATAGCGTCTGAATGTGCTCGAAGAGCTCCTGGCGCAGCCCACGCAGTGCCTTCTGTGAAAAGTGCGCCACTACGACGGCTTGCACGACATTGGCGGCCCACGAACTGGCGTAGGTCGCCAGCATCACCGCGAGAATGCGAAGCACAGCCTGCATGTCGCGGGTGCGCGTCAACGCGTCGATCGCCCGGCCCATCAGCGCTGGGCCCACAAGGTCCAGGAGTGTGCCGGCCAAAACGAGTCCCAGCACACCAACGATCGCCTTGCGATAGGGACTGAGATAGCTCAATAGCCGGCGGACCGTCCCCTTCACATCTTTGGCCTTCTCGATCCTTGCCCCACGCCCCCTGCCCCCAGGCCCGGGGATGGGTGGCGGAGGTGCCGGTTGTCTTGCCGCGCCCGGCCCTTGTCCATCACCGCCGTTCGGGCGCACTGAATTCCTCTGACTCGAATCTAGCATGGCACCTATCTCCTCAATGTTGCTCGCCCGGCCTCACCCGGACGGAACCAGGTCTGTCTGCGACTATGCCGCGCCCACGGCTGCTGCGACGAGGTTGCTGGGACTGCCGCCAAGCTGCGAGGCATAGATCTCGCGGTAGATCTCGCTTGACCCTATCAACTCCTCGTGCGTGCCCATCGCCGCGATTCTGCCTCGCTCAAGCACCACGATCTTGTCGGCATTGATCACCGTGCTAATGCGCTGCGCGACGACGAAGATGGTCGTGCTGCGCGCGAACTCATCGCTCAACACCTCTGAGAGGGCAGCCTCGATCCTGGCCTCGGTCTCGAAATCCACGGCGCTTGTGCTGTCATCCAAGATGAGCACGCGGGGGCGCACCAACAGCGCACGTGCGATCGACATCCGCTGCTTCTGTCCCCCTGAGAGGTTGACGCCCCGCTGTCCGAGCATAGTATCGTAGCCCGCCGGGAGCCCCACGACGAAGTCGTGTGCCTGCGCAGCCTTAGCGGCTTCGACGACCTCCTCGTCGGTCGCGGTAGGGCGCCCGTAGCGGATGTTGTCGCGAATTGTGCCGCTGAACAGGACGGCGTCCTGCATCGCAATCCCCACTTGGCTCCTCAAGGTGTCAATGGGCAGCGCCCGGATATCGACACCGTCGAGGATAATGCGACCGGCAGTGACATCATAGAATCGCGGGATCAGATGGATCAGAGTCGACTTGCCCGACCCCGTGGCCCCCAGGATCGCCACCGTCTGTCTGGGTTCGGCAACAAGGCTCACGTGGCTGAGGACCGGCTCGGTACAATCTTCTCCGTTGTATTGGAAGCACACGTCGTCGAAGACCACCCGCCCGGCGAAGGTCGACGGCGGCGCCACGATCGCCTGCTCCTGTACATCGGGCTCCGCTTCCAGGATCTCAAGGATACGTCCTGACGAGGCATCTGCAGCCGATAGCGGTGCGAGCATGCTGGAAAGCATGACCATAGGGAAGAGCGAGAAGGTCAAGTAGTTAAACGAGGCAACGATTTCCCCAACGCTGAACCCGCCCGATACAACCCGTATACCGCCGAACCAGATCACGCCGGCTATGCCCAAGTTGATGATCAGCGTGAGGGTAGGAAAGAGGAAGGCCAGCATCTGGTTCACGCGAATGCTCTGATCCATCAGGTCCGTGTTCGCCTCACCGAAGCGCTCATTCTCGCGTGCTGTCCGCACGAAGGCCTTTACGACGCGGATGCCGGCGAGGTTCTCCTCCATGACCTGGTTGAGACGATCGAGCTTCTGTTGGACGATGAGGAAGTATGGACGTGCGCGGAAGACAAAGACGACGATCAGAACCAGAACGCACGCCATCAGGATAAGCATCAGGGGCACAAGCTGAGGGCTGTTGATCGCCAGCATGATGACGCTCCCCAGGAGCCAGAGCGGGGCCCTGGTCATAATCCGTAACCCCATCATCACGATCATCTGCACCTGCGTAACGTCGCTGGTCGCTCGAACCAGGAGCTGTCCCGTCTGCACGCGGTCGAGATTGCCGAACGAGAACGTCTGCACCTTGCGCACGATCGCACTCCTGACGTCGGCCCCGAAGCGCTGGCCGACCCGCACCGACAGAATGGTGTTGCCGATCGCGAAGATCGCGCTGATGAGGGCTGCGGCGAACATCAACAACGAGGTGTTGATGATGATATGTAGATCGCCCTGGTTGATCCCCTTGTCGATCACCCGCTGGGTAAGGCGTGGAATCCCAAGGTCCGCCGCGACGACCCCCAGGAGCAGCGCCAGGGCAAGCACCGCGTCGCGCTTGTACGGTGCGATGTATACAAGCATCCGTCGAAGAGACTTCATGCCGTCCTCCTTCCCTCACTTATATGCTATCTAATCGTTAGCCGTCTAAATAATACTGTGCTTTCCGGGTGTGTCAAGACCAAAATCCGAGAAGGGAAGGCTATGAGGATGCCTGCTTGTGGAGCGACGGCCCACGCGGAGGCGCCTCCTGTGTATCGCCCACTGCCGGCCTCTGCAGGGCCGGTCAGGGCATCCGAAAGGTGCCGGCGACGTAGAAATCTCCGGTCGCGTGACCCATCGCATCCACCAGGGGCAGCCGTGTCATGTCCGCCAGCAGATACCAGCCGACGACGACCCTGTAGTCGCCCGCCGGCCCGTCCGTCTTGACGTAGAACCGGTAGGGATCCACGATCTCCTCCGACGGCTGCCACCCGCTCGTAGGCCGTGCGCCCTGGACCGGCCAACTATCGACTTGCCCGTAGAGCTTGCCGTCGGGGCCAAGCACCTGGACGAAGACGGTGTAATCCAGGGACAAGCTCTGCAGAGGACGCCAGGTCAGGTTGACGCTCAAGGGTCCCCCCGCAGGCACGCCACCGGCATCGAGGTCCGCATCCAGCAGCAGGATCTTGTCGTCGAAGTTCGCCAGTCCCGCCGCGGCGGGCACCACCGTGACGACGCCGAGGGGACAGCTATCCTGCGCCGGGCCGGGCCACCTGCAGCGCAAGGATGCACCGACGCCGGCTGCCCTGGGGATCCACGATCTCAAGACTGTAGCGCCCCACCGTTGGCGGTGCCACCACAGTATAGCGTCGCGCCGTCGGACCTGGCGCGGTCGTCGCACAGGGCGTGGTCCGATCGCCCTGCCCGCGGGCGAGCAGGGGCTGGTCCACCGAGGGCTGAGAACCGTCGGCGGGCACCCAGCGCAGATCCAGGATCCCCTCTCCCCGGACAGAACGACTGAAGTCGTTACTACCAACCCCGGAGGTCAGGTTCGTAGTAACCGCTTCAGCGGTTCCGGGCTCGCGACATAGCCACACGAGATCGAGATTCAGCGGCATCCCCGCCTGGACCTCGGTCGGGTGATTGGCCCCCAGCAGCCACGTCGCACCATCCACAAGCACGTCCAGGCGGGGCGGAGACGGCTCGACGTCCTGCGCACTCACCGTCACCGGACCAAGGGCATACCATGGGGTACCCCCGCCTCCCACCGGTAGCCCGTCGTCCTGAAAACGCGGGAAGAGGCCCACCTCCAAGGAATAATCACCGGCAGGAACCCAATCGGGCCACGCGAGCGCGTGGTAGTCATCCACCACCGATCCCACTGCCCACGCCTGCGTCGTCGTATAGCCGCTCACCGGTCGACCCTCGATGGTCTCCCAGAGGACAGCGCCGCCAGAATCGACGAGCCGAAGGCGCACTTCCAGATCCTCGCGCACCACAGACATTGCCCGCCAGGTCAGTGTGACGTGCACCATCGGACGGGAAAGCGGGTCCGGCACAACGTGATAGCTCACGAGCTCCAGAGAACTGCCAAAGCTGGCGATCCCATCCTCATCGGATATCTGCGTGGTGTCGGGGGCAACCGCGACCAACGGGCCGACAGAGCTCACGCCATATGCGTCCATGCCCGGCAGGTATCGGGCCAGGTAGACGCGCCGGCCCTCGCCCAGCCGCTGCTCCAGCGCCTCGCGATACTGCTGCTCACTGAAGAGCGTGACCAATTCGAGATCCGGTCGGATGCCCTCGATCTGCTGCAGGTAATAGAGCGGCGGGAACTTCTCGCTGTCTGCCAGAATCGCCGCGCCCTGGTCGAGGGGAAGCTGCAGCACATATCGCGCCCAGCTCTCGTCGGTGCGGCCCTGGGTGAGCGTGTCCAGCGTTGGACCGGTCGTCCAGATCTGCCGCAGGCCAAAGTAGAGGGCAAACGCGGCCAAGGCAGGCCCCAATACGGCCGCGAGGTGCCCCGCACGTGAGGCGCCGGAATCGCTCAGCCCCCTCCACGAGACCAACGCACGATAGAGCATCTGCAGGCCAAGGCCCAACCAGAAAGTGAGTACCACGTGCGCGGGGATCAGGAACGCGGAGTAGTCGGGCTCCGCGACATAGAAACTGAGGCTGAACCAGACCCAGGCAGCGAAGGATGCCAGCGTGCCCGCAGCGATCCACGGGCGGTCGCGCCCCAATGAGAGGAGCCCGATTGCGGCGAACGCGAGGCCGAACCACCCGACCTGCTCACGGAGAAGACGGCCGACCAGCGACCAGCGCCCGGCATCCTGGACGAAGGCTAGCGGGCGGAGGGCACCGCCGGAACCGGCATTCAGGACGTAGCGGACGAAGTCGGCGGGCGACATGACCGCTCCCCCCGTCACCGCGGGCCAGCGCAGCGGAATGTAGGCATAGAGCATCAGCCCGAGAGCACCCAGGCCGATGGCCCAGATCCAGGTCCGACCGGCGGGCTTGACCCTCGCCGCGAGGAGTCCCGCGAGGGCGAAAAAGGCCAGAGCTCCCAGCGTAATATGGGCCGCCACCGCGAGGCCGAGGAGCAGCCCGAAGGCAGGCCACGCCAGTCGCGTCTGCAGCTTGCCGTCAGTCCATTGGGTGACCAACAGGAGACCCAGGGCGATCAGCAGAGCGTTCAGAGCGTACACCTCGGCCTCTATGGCCCGAGACCAAAGCGTGGGCGAGAAAGCCATCATCAGCGCGGTGACGAAGGCCAGGAAGCGGGAGGTCTCAGCCCCCGGCCCGGGCTTCCGTCGGTCGAGGCTCAGGTAAAGTGCTCCGGAGGCCAATGCCGCAGAACAGGCCGAGGTGAGATTGACCCGCCAGGCGATGCTCCCAAAGGGTACCAGTGAGAACAGCTTGCACAGCAACGTGTAGAGAGGATAGCCACTCGGATGAGCAATCCCCAACTGCGGCCCGATGACCTGGAACTCAAAGGTATCGGCGCGGCCCACGTAGGGCGAGACGTCGGGCAGGTAGACGGCAAGGGGCACGACAATGGCCAGGGAAAGCCACAGGGCCTTGGTGGGGCGGGCAAGGCTCAGCCCCAACGTCAGTGGCGCCGCGAGAAGCAGCAGGGGCCCACGCCAGGGCTGATAGGTCTCGCTGAGCAGATCGACCAGGGGAAGGTAGAGCGCAATGACCGTCAGAAGTCTACGGTCGTTCTGTCCGAAAGGAACACGGAGAAGAGAACCGAGCACGGCCACGGCCAGACCACCGAGGAGCGCCCCGAGGATAGCCGCCGCCAGGCTGTAGCAGAAGGCCCAATGCAGATCCAGGGCGAGGGTGCGAGCCGCCGCCAGCCCCCAGACAGCGCCCCCGGTGAGAGACAGCCCCCCGACAAGCCATCGCGGGCCCGCGGACGAGCGGCTGAGCATCATTGGCGAGTTCGTGGTCTGCCCCCTGGCCACAGCAGAGCCGACCTCAGGGATTGGTGACGACCGGAGTGGGCTCTACCGGCACGGGCAGGGTCGCATCGGGCACTTCGGGCGTCGCGACCCCCTCACCCTCGGCGGGCGTCTCTTCCGCCCCCAGCAGGCCTAGCTCACGACGGAAGTAGAAGTCGAGAACTTCCTTGACGATCGGCGCAGCCGTGACGGATCCCTCGCCGCCATCATAGACCCAGGCCAGGACGACGATCTCCGGCGATTCCACGGGGCCATAGGCCATAAACCAGGCGTGGGTGGGCAGCGTCTGGCCCTCTGCCACGTCGCACAGCCCCGCCGCGAGTGCGATATCATCGCAATACTCGGCCGTGCCCGTCTTTCCGGCGAGGTTGATCCCGAGGGTCTCGTCCAGCTCAGCTCGGCTCCCGGTCCCTGTCGGGGAGACCGCGAGATCGATGCCTTGGCGCACGACCTGCCAGACAGCCTGGTCGACCTGAAGCGTATGGCTGATCGCCGGTGTGAAAGGCCGGATCGTGTGCCCCGCGGCGTCGTCGATGTGCTGGATGAGCTGCGGCTTGTAGAGCACGCCGCCGTTGGCTACCACTGCGAGCGCGTTGGCCATCTGCAGGGGCGTCACCAGAAGATCGCCCTGACCGATCGAGAGGTTATAGGTATTGCCGGTCGTCCAGGTTTCCTGATAGGTCTGGCGTTTCCACTGCGGGGTGGGTACCAGGCCCGCGGCCTCTCCCGGGATATCCAGCCCGCT
Organism: uncultured Chloroflexia bacterium; assembly: GCA_963751345.1. Lineage (GTDB taxonomy): Bacteria > Chloroflexota > Anaerolineae > B4-G1 > SLSP01 > PWVB01. The sequence goes on along the minus strand of CAVVUS010000011.1, from coordinate 197,916 downwards.
CGGGTTTCCGAGGCCGAACTCTGTGGCATAGTGAGCCAGGCGATCGACGCCGAGCCCCTCGAAGCTATCCTGCGCAAAGCCGCCACCCAGCTTGTAGAAGAAGATGTCGCACGACTGCGCAAGTGCATCTACGACGTTGAGCGGGCCGTGGCCATATCCATTCTGCAGGTACAGCCAGCAGTAGAAAGGCTGCGCGAGGCTCGCGTCATCGGGAGCGAACTTGTTGGGCAGGAACATCTCTCCGGGGCAGTTGAGCGTCGTGACCCGGTTGATCACACCTTCCTGGAGGCCGGCCGTTGCCGGGACAATCTTGAACGTCGATCCCGGAGGGACCTGGTCGGCAATGGCGTGATTCAGAAAGGGATGGTGGGGGTCCTTGAGCAGTTGATCATAGTCGTCCGTGTCCAGCTTCTTGCTGAACATATTGTCATCGTAGGTCGGCAAGCTGGTCATCGCGAGCACCTCACCATCCCGTGGGTCCAGCGCCACTACCACACCACGCTGTGACCCCGCATCGGCCAGGCCCTGTGCCAGCGCCTCCTGGGCCACGGTCTGTAGTTGGATGTCCAACGTCAAATAGACGTTGTCCCCCGGAGTCGGCGCGGTCTCGCTCAACACGTTCAGCTCCTGCCCCAAGACGTCCTTCTCGATGACCCTACGGCCAGGAATGCCGCGGAGCGACTCCTCTAGCTGGGCCTCAATGCCCGCATACCCGATGCGGTCGACGTTTGCGTTGTAGCCCTTCTGCTCGTACTCTACGACACTCTCCGGCGGGATCGGACCCAGGAAACCCAATATCTGGGAGGTCAACTCGCCGTACGTGTACCGCCGACGAGAGATGGTCTCAATACCTACCCCCGGCATCGTGACGCCGCTCTCCTGGGCGATCAGCAGCGCAAGATCGCGATCGACGTTCTGGGCCACGACGATCGGCGCGTAGGGCTCCAGCCACCGGACCTCATTCACCATCTCCAGCAGGCCCGGCTCAGGAGCCTTCCCAAACGGCGCGTACTCGGACCTCCCCACAGCGCTGATCTCCGGCCTGTACTCCGGAAGATCAAAGCCCTCCGTCGTGGAATACGGGATGTCGAGCAGCTGTGACAGCCACATCAGCACGTCTCGCTCGCGCTCCGGATCATCGGGCAGATTCCCCGGCGTGATCGTGACGTCGTAGGCCGGCACATTTCGCACCAGAATCTCGCCATTGCGATCGTAGATCACGCCCCGCGGCGGACTGACCGCATCGAGACGACTCTGCTGTTGGACGGCCCGCGCGCGCCACGAACCTCCCTCCAGGAACTGCAGTTGCCACAGGCGGATCAGATAGAGACCCAGGATCAACAGGATCACCCAGCCCACGATCGCGATCCGCGGCGCCTCGAGCACCCAGACAGGGCGGGACGCTCCGGATTCATCGCGACCCTGGTTGTCCCAGGCACGCCCCGTGTGTCCCACCGATCCCAGATCCCAGCCAGCGGCTCACGCGGCAAAACCTCCGAGGCGACGTCCGGATCGTTGGTGGAACCAAACGAGGAAAGAAAACGCAAATGGGGAGAGCAACAGGTTAAGTACGGCAGCCGGCCCGGCCACAGTCTGTATGCCGCGACCGATCTCAACGGCGTATCCCAGGAGCGACATTGTCAACAGCAGCACCAGATGCCCAAACAGAGTCCCAACGGCCGACATCAACGCGAGCCGAATCACGGTGGGCCCCAGTGAATGCACCCACGGCTGCCCTACCAGGAGACCGACCGCCGTCAGTGACACCGTCCACAGGCCGAAACCGCTGCCCGACAGAAGATCACAGAACATGCCACCGATGAAGCCCCACAGTGCCCCTTCGTTCGCGCCTCGGATGATCGACCAAGTCACGACCAACAGCAGCACCAAATCGGGCCGCCCCCCAATGACGCGGATGCCGTCCACCCAGACACTCTGCAGTACAGCAGCCAACAGCAGAATCGGGATGCCGAAATAGAGGCTCATGGCGCGGTCAGCTCTTCCAGGTCCGGCTGCGGGAACTCCGTGATCACCAATACCGTCTCGATGTGCCGGAAATCCACAGCCGAGCGGACCGCCGCTCGCTGAAACAGGTCCGATTCCTGGTAGCTGATGCTTTCCACCTGTCCCAGAATGAGTCCCCGCGGCAGAAGACCGCCGATAGACGACGTAATGATCGTCTCACCTTCGGTAACCTGCTCATCCGGCAGGATGTCGGTCATCACCAACACCCCTTCGTCGGACCCTTCTACGATGCCCGTGACACGCGACTGCTGGAGCATCGCGGCAACCTGGCTCTGTGGGTCATTGACCAGCTGCACGTAGGAGAGATTCGGCGAGGTCCGGGCAATCCGCCCGACCATTGCGGCACCTCCAGTCACGACGGGCATGCCGACCGCAACGCCGTCCCGTGACCCGACGTTGATGACGAGATATCTCAGATAAGGGTTGACGTCCTGCCCTACGACGTCGCCACACGGATAGGTAGTGCACTCCTGCCCGACCACATCGGCACCAAGAAGGCCAAGCGTGGGGTTCTCCTGCTGATAGTTGAGCTGACGGCGCAGCTCCTCATTCTCAGCGTGATACTCGCGCAGACGAAAGTTCTCCTGAACCAGCACCTCATTCTCACGCGTGAGGTCGTCCACCTGCTGCTGGAGCGCCTGTGCGTCACGGGCTGTACGGGTGAGAAAGCCGAGGCTACCGACAACACCCGAGAGGCCGCGTTCCAGGGGGGCCACGACGTAGCCGAGGAGGCTCTCGACCGGGTTGAGGGTGCCGGATTCGCTGAGGACGATGAGGAGCAGAGCAAGGAGGAGCAGGACCCAGGCCAGCCAGGGACCACCATTGCGTTTCATCTTGCAGTCACCAGATTCGCGGCCCGACGACCGCTACCAGGAAGCCGAGCCTCCGGGCCGCCAGCTATCCTCCGAAGAGAGCGCCGCACGAAGTGACTCGAAGTCCTCCAGGACCATACCGGCACCTCGGGCCACGCAAGTCAACGCTTCCTGGGCTACCCAGGCACGAATGTGCGTCTCCTCGCTGATCCGCTCCGCCAATCCCTTGAGTTGGCCACCCCCACCGGCAAGGCAGACGCCGGTCTCCATCAGATCGGAGACCAACTCGGGGGGCGTCTCATCCAAGGTATCACGGACTAGATCGACGATAATGTTCGTCGACCGGCTGAGTGCCTCCCGGATCTCAATACTGCTGATCTCGATTTCCTCGGGCAACCCGGTAATCAGGTTACGTCCGCGCATAGCCATCGTCAGTTCCTCGGGCAGCGGATAGGCAGAGCCGATGTTGATCTTGATCCGCTCGGCCATACGCTCGCTGATGGCGAGGTTATACTTCTGGCGCGCGTACTGAACGATATCCTCGTCCAGCTCGTCGCCGGCGATTCGCAGGCTGCGGCTGACCACAATGCCTTTCAGGGCGAAAACGGCGACCTCCGTCGTACCGCCGCCGATATCCACGATCATACTGCCCTGTGGCTCGGTGACAGGTAACCCGGCACCCAGCGCCGCGGCCATCGGTTCCTCGATCAGATACGCCTCACGAGCACCTGCCTCCAGCGCGGCGTCGTGCACAGCCCGTTTCTCCACCTCCGTCACACCACTCGGAATCCCGATGACTACGCGGGGGCGGGGATAGGGGATCAGGAGCTGCTCGTGCGCTTTCCTGATGAAATAGCGCAGCATCACCTCAGTCACGTCAAACTCCGAGATGACGCCGTCACGAAGGGGGCGGATGGCCACAATGTTGGCGGGCGTCTTGCCCACCATCTCTTTGGCTTCGGCGCCCACAGCCAGTATCCTTCGGCTGTTGCGGTCACGGGCAACCCAGGAAGGCTCATTGCTGACGATGCCCTTCCCGCGCACGTAGACCAGCGTATTCGCCGTCCCTAGGTCAATGCCTATGTCGAGCGAAAAGAGCCCGAGAAGCCAATCTATTGGGTTAAACAATCAATACCTCGACCTCACATTCATGGGGAGAACGCCAGGGATTATACCATAACGGAAGTGGATATCAACGGATGCGCCCCACGCCGGATCGTCGGACGTCTGGTGCCGGCGGGTCCGGGGAGCGGGTTCGTCTCAGAAGCAGCGCGGCTCACGCCGGCGTCTGTTCGCGGTCCACAACGCTCTGCAGCTGCTGCAGCGACGTGACCGGCGCGATGCTGCGCAGGAAGTCGGAAGGTTCCGCGCTCAGGGCCCACATCCGGCGGACCAACGGACCGATCGGGTCCGCGCCCGCCGCGCCCCCCGGCGTGCTGGCATAGGCACCGTGGAACGCAAAGTACGCCTGGTTCAGGCGCCGGATCTGGTAGCCGTTGTCGACGAAGTAGCGCCGCTGCAGTTCCATGTACTGCTCGGCGAGCTTCACCTTGCCCTCAGCCAACAAGCCATCCACGACGACGCGGGTGTGGTGCATCTCCGCGTTGAAGTCGAAACCGTCGCCCCCTCCCCCCGGCTGCGATGCCGGCGCCACCAGCGGCTGGGGCAGTTCCTTCGTCCGGTCGAGAAGCGGGTCGTAATACCGGAGCATCACCTGCTGCCCGGCCCACCCCCCGATCAACTCAGCCGTCGTCTCGTTGATCGTGCGGGTCTCGCTGCTCCGCATGTAGTTCCAACCAAGGGGATGAAACTCCAGGTAGTGGTGCGTCCACTCGTGCGACACGACATTGGTGACCCAGTCGATGGAACTGCTCTCCAACAGCATGGCAGGATAGGCCGCGAGGCCCCCGATGTCGGTAACATACGCGGACATATCGGGCTCCGCGTCCATGACCGCCGTCTCGATGTCATTCTGTTGCGCCGCCGTGAGGCCTGCGACGAGCTGCTGCTGATTGAGGCTCTCGATAACGGCCCTGGGAGATACAACTAACACGTAGGGCAGCGGTGTGAACGTACCCTCGACCGGCGGTAGGATCGACGCCATCTCGCCCAGCCCGCCGTTCGCGAGCACCTGGCTGACCTGTGACTGCAGGATGGCCTCGGCGATTGGCCCCTCCTTGTCCATCTTGAGCCGGAGCGCCGCAAATGACGCGCGCACGTCCGCACTGGCGGCCTCGGGATCCTCGATCGAGGGATCCGTGTAAATGTGATCGATTTCCCTTGACAGTCGGTTCGATTCGGCCACGTCATCCAGATAGGAGAGAACGAAACGGCTCTGGGCCTCGTCGCTCATATATCGTTGGGGCGAGAGGAGGCCGTAGGCCACCTTCCCTGCGAGCGCCCGTACCTCCCACGTGAAGAAGTTGAAGCGCAGGCCCGCTGTGATCGTCTCCAGATTCGTCTGCAAATCCTGCATCGGGAGGCCGCCCTGCCCCAGCAGAAGACAGAGGGCCAACACCACGATGACCACACGCCACCGACGCAGCCAGACACGAATTCGCTCGCGCATGCAACTCACTTTACCGCGCGACGCTCAGAAATCAACACAACCAAAGCGCCTGACCACTTGTCGAAACCCACATTTCCACGTATAGTTTGTCCAGATCGATCATCGATGTTTGAGATCAGCGTGCCGGATTGTGGTATCAGTACATTGACTGGAGAACATACATGCCGTTTCGTGACCAACTACTGACCTGTGAGAACTGCGGAGACACTTTTGTCTACCGGGTCGAGGAACAACGCCTGCAGCAAGGACTGGGTTTCGAACCCGAAGTCCCCACGCGTTGTCCCAAGTGCCGGGGGGAATCCGATACCGGCCCGGGGCTTCGGGCCGGCGTGGTGAAGTGGTACCAGGACGACAAGCACTTCGGCTTTATCACCCAACGTGATGGAAGCGATATCTTTTTCCACCGCAGTGCTATGGAGGGTGAGCCGTCCGAGTATGGTGAGAACGCACGGGTCTGGTACGAGGTGACCGACACCGATCGCGGACCCCAGGCAATCAACGTTCATCTACGTGAATAACCGACCCGTCGGGTTGCTGACGGATCACCTTTAGCCGGGGCCGGCCACTCGCGGTCCCCTGTCACGAGGTGACGCCCCTCACAGAAATGCGGGCGCCACCGCTTATGGCTGGTCCAGAGCCGACATGCGTGTTGCAGTGAATGGATGGTTCTGGGATCTCCCAGAAACCGGCAGCGGCCAGTACGTCCAGCGCCTGGTAGGCGCCCTGGCGCAGTCGGATGCTACCTTGCAGATAGACGTTCTGGTCCCATCCTTGGCGACCGGCAGCACAGCCGGTCTCGCGGGTCTCGCCAACGTTCGCATCACCTCCCTTAGTGTCCCCAGGACGAACCTGCGCAAGGTGTGGTGGGAGCAAGTTCAGGTACCGAGATTGGCCCGGGACCACGAGGCGGACCTGCTTCACGTGCCCTATTGGGCGCCTCCGGCACGCTCTCCCCTCCCCTTCGTCGTCACGATTCACGATATCATCCCTCTCATCCTGCCTGCCTATCGAGGCGATGCCCGGGTGAGGCTCTATACCGCGCTGGTCAGGGCTGCCACCCCCGCGGCTACCCTCGTGCTCACGGACTCCAGGGCATCCGGAGACGACCTCACGCGCCATCTCGGCCTGCCGCGCGAGCGGGTGCGCGCCGTGCCTCTAGCCCTCGGGCCGGAGTACTCACCCGATCCGGCGGCGACCGATGCGGCCATACGCGCCGAGCTCGGGCTTCCGGATACCTACGTACTCTATCTGGGTGGCTTTGACATCCGGAAGAACCTGAGAACGGTGATGACGGCCTTTGCCATAGCCCATCGGGCCTATCCCGACGCTCCGACTGGCCGTCGGCGGGCGGCTTCCTGCCCGCGACACGCCATTCACGCCGGATCCGCGTAGGCTGGCCCACGAGGCAGGCCTGTCCGAGGAGACCGTGCACTTTCTGGACTTTGTCGCGGAGCCCTCCAAACCTGCGCTCTACCGAGGAGCCCGGGCCTTGATCTTCCCCTCGACCTATGAAGGCTTCGGTTACCCGCCATTGGAGGCGATATCCTGTGGCACCCCCGTGGTAGCGAGCAACGTGTCGAGTCTTCCTGAGGTGGTCGGTGACGCAGGTGTCCTCCTGCCGCCGGAGGACGCCGAGGGGATGGCCGGTGCGCTCATCCAGCTGCTCTGCGATCAAGCATTCTACGAAGAGATGCGCACCCACGCTATCGACCGGAGTCGCAGCTTCTCCTGGGCGCGCACTGCGGGCGAGACACTCGCGGCATTCCGCACAGCTCTGGCGGAAACCTATGCCCCTCAATAAGAAGACTATGGTATAATCAATTAAATGGAACCGCGCGACGTACTCATGCACCTGAAGCAGATCCCGATGTTCAGGGATCTTGATGACGAAGGAGACCGAGAACTCCTCCGTCTGGTTCCATTCGTCGACGAAAGGACCTACGGCGCCGGCGAGCAACTGCTGCGGGCGGATCAGATCCCGGACAAGGCGATTCTCATCGTGAGCGGCCGTGTGCGGATTCAGAGGCCCTCCGACGTCCAGGATGCGCCCCCTGAGGTTCTAGGAACCAGGTCCGCGGGCGCATCCTTGGGGAGGCTGAGCCTCAGGATAGGCGATTACGAAAGGCTGACCGTGCAAGCCATCGACGAGACCGAGGTGCTCATCCTGCGTTTCCGCGATCTCGTCCGGGCCTACCAGAAGAGCGAGTACCTTCGCGAGCGTCTTCCGGGTCCGCTCAAACCCGACGTCCTGGTCGACACCCTGAAGAAGATCCCCTTGTTCAGCCGCCTGGAAGATCGAATGGGCGACCTCGAGCTTTACCAGATCGCCAAGATCACGCACGATCAGGTCTACCAGCACGGCGAGTGGCTCTTTCGACAGGGAGAGGTGTCGGATCGGATGATCTACGTCACCGAGGGGCAAATCCGGCTGACGGCTATCAACCAGCAGGGCGTCACCCTCGAGGTCGGCCTACTTGGGCCGGGGGACCGCGCCGGCGAGACGGGGCTCCTGGTCGGAGACTACCACGACGTCACCGCGATGGCCGAAGGGAACGCGCGCGTGCTCTACCTGCTGCGGGTCGAACTGAACGATTTGATCGAGAAACGCCCCTATCTCGAGCGCAGGCTGAACATCTCGCCGGAGGTCGCCCGGCGGCGCAACCTTCGCCAGTTCGACTGGCTACGCGAGGATGAGTGGGTGATCGCTTCGATCCAGCGACACTGGATCCGGCTCTCCCGCCAGGCCGTCGCGCCTGCCGTTGTCCTGCTGCTCCTTCTTCCCGCCGTCGTGATGCTGTTGATGACCGGCGAGACTATGCTGATGGCGCTTGGGGGGCTCCTGTCGATACCGATCGTGGGGCTTGTCTTGGGTATCGGCTGGCAGTACATCAACTGGCGTGACGACTACTTCGTCGTGACCACCCAACGTGTGGTCCATATTGAGCGCACCGGGCCCTTCTCAACGCACCAGCAGGAGTCGCCTCTCGACAATGTCGTCGATATCTCTGAGACGCAATCGGGCCTGATGTCCAACTTGCTGGACTACGGCAATCTGGTGCTCGAGACAGCCGGCGAGACGGTCGACGTCGACATGAGCTACGTGCCCGCGCCCGACGCACTGCGTATGCTGATCTCTCGCGAAGTTGGACGCACAAAGGCACGGGACGTGCTGAAGACCCGCGGACAGATTCGGGATATGCTTTCACATCGCCTGGAGCCAACCGAAGAGGAGGAACAGCCCGCCGCCGGCAGTCCCGGGCCCGTAAGGCCAAGACAGCCTGGGGGTGTGGAGCTCGGGGTGCTGTTGAAATCGCTCTGGGAATATCTCTTCCCGCCGGCGAGAATCGAGATCGATGATGGGAACATCATCATCTGGAAACGTTACTGGCTGCCGGGGGTCGTCTGGAGCGCACCGGCGCTGGTGCCCTTCCTCCTGCTCACAATCGGTGGGCCGTTCTACTTGGCGACACGTGCCGGCACGCCATCGTTTCCGGGATGGTTGGTCGCCTGGCTCTTTGTGGAGGCGATTGCGTTCGCCGCGCTGCTCTGGTTCGTCGAAGACTGGCGGAACGACTATTTCCAGTTGACGGGCAGCCACATTATCCTCGTAGATCGTCTTCCATTGCTGCTCCGGGAGACGCGGCGTGAGACGCGCCTTGATCGCATCCAGAACCTGAGTTACGAGGTGCCCACGATCTTCGCACGCATCCTCGACTACGGCCACGTGGGATTTGAGACAGCCGGTACGGAGGGGCAGTTCCGACTGCGATGGGTTCGGCGCCCGAGGACGTCCAGCAGACGATCTCCAATCGCCAGTACGAGTACCGGCAGCGTCAGATTCAGGCGGAGGCCACTCGGCGGCAGCAGGAGCTGCTCAATTGGTTTTCCACCTATGACGAGTTGCGTCGGACAGGGGAATCGTAAGGCGCTGCATAACAGTGCCTCGTAAGTGAACAAACTGAACATTGGGAAAGAATAGTTGGAGGCAATATGGCATTGCGGGAGATCATCACAGTTGGGGACCCTCGCCTACGTGAGCGATCACGACTAGTTGAGACGATCACGCCCGAACTGGAGCAACTGATCGATGATATGGTGGAGACCATGCACGACGCCGATGGCGTCGGCCTGGCTGCCGTACAAGTCGGCGAAATGCACAAGATCATCGTCGTGGAGTTGCCGGAAGACGAGGAAGTCCGGGGAAGTGGCGAGCTGTATGTCGTGGTCAACCCCGAAATCGTCAAGGAGTCTCGGGAGGTCGAAATTGGGGTGGAGGGTTGTCTCTCCATACCCGGCTATGTAGGCGAGGTTGAGCGCGCCATTGAGGTACTTGTACGCGGCATGGACCGGCACGGCGGGAAGTTCCACATGCGGCCCAAGGGATACCTCGCGCGGGTGTTCCAGCACGAGATCGATCACGTCAACGGCGTTCTTGTACATCGATCGCCTCGTCGCACCCGATCGGATCTGGGAGGTTCGGCACGGAGAAGAGGAGGCGGAGGAGGCCAGGGAGGGAGAGCGATCTGCAGAAACTGCTGCAGTGTGAGGCGGGAGTGGCGGACATAGTCGCCAGGTTTCTCTAAGCCCCCCGAGACGGGGGGCTTCTTGCGGAAGAGGTCAGGGGCCCGGCACCTAACCATTATCGTTACAGCATATCTCCTGGAGGATAAGAGTGGCATCGAAAGAGCAGGTACTGGAAGCACTCCGACAAGTAATCGATCCTGAGCTGCATCGGAGCATCGTCGAGCTGGGCATGATCCGCGACATCACGATCAAGGGGAAGGACGTTCACGTCACCATCGCCTTGACCGTACCGAACTGCCCGCTACGTGACGAAATCGCCGCCGATGCCGGGCAGGCCGTCGACGCGCTGGAAGACGGGCTCAACGTAGAGATCTCGTTGACGGCGATGACCGACAAAGAGCGAGAGGCGATGCGCGAAAAGCTGCACGGTCAGAGCGGCCAGCAGTCGAGCTCCCCGGCGGGCAATCTCAACAAGGTGAAGACCGTCATCGCGGTGATGAGCGGTAAGGGCGGCGTCGGAAAGTCGACGGTCGCGGCCATGCTGGCTGTTGGCTTGAGGCGTAGGGGACGACGGGTCGGCGTGCTGGACTCGGACATCACCGGACCCAGCATTCCCAAGTTGTTCGGGGTGAAAGAGCCACCCACGATGTCCCCCCTGGGGATTATGCCGCCCCAGACCTCCACGGGCATCAAGATCATGTCGATCAACTTGATGCTTGAAGATGAGGAGCAGGCGGTGATCTGGCGCGGGCCGATGATCACGAGCGCGATCAACCAGTTCTGGAACGATGTATTCTGGGGAGACCTCGACGCGCTGGTCGTGGACATGCCACCGGGCACGTCGGACGCAGCACTCACCGTTATGCAGGGGCTGCCGGTGACGGGGATCGTCCTGGTGACGTCGCCCCAAGATCTGGCAGGGATGGTGGTGCGCAAGGCCGCGCATATGGCCGGCCACCTCGACACCCCTCTCATCGGCCTCATTGAGAATATGAGCTACGTGATATGCCCGCACTGCGGTGAGCGCTTTACGCTCTTTGGAACGGGCGATACGAGAGCAATGGCAGAGACCTTCAATACCCGCTTCCTGGGCGAGATCGGCATCGATCCCCAGATGGCCAGCCTGGGGGATCAGGGCGCCATTGAGACCTACAACAACGACAGCTTCAGCGAGCTGACAGACGTGGTGGATCAGGTCATCAACGCTGCGCCATCACCCAAGTTCGCCGGTCAGCACTAGAGAAGTGGCGACGGTAGATTGGACCAATCTCAGAAGATTGGTCCAATCGCAATCTCCTCCAGCGTGAGCCCATCGTCCACCGGCTCGCCCTGCACATCGACGACGGGAACCGCGCGGATCTCCGGGTAGCTGTACATGCCGGCGCGCAGCCGGTAGCTCCCCGGAGGCATCCGGTCCGGCACGATCACCGTGAAGTGGCTGAGGACCAGGTCGCCCGCTGCCCAGCCGGACGATGGGAATCCGGCTTGATCGTCCTGACCCTGAAGCGCACCGTCATCACCGAGTACTTGCGCCGTGAAATGGTAATCGGCATCCTCGGGGGGCACGTCACGCAGCCACCAAGCCAACCAGACCTCCAGAGTCTCTCCGACCCGAATCGATGGGGCCGCCTCGTAGGCAGCAAAGACGACGTTGTTGGCGAATGGGACACCCGGACCCAGTGACGTCAATCCCTCAAGCGCCTCGTCGCGGCTCGAAGCGGTTCCCAGGAATGTGCCATAGCTGACCCCGTCGCGCAGCGTCACGCCTGGGCCAGGTTCAATAGATGCCAGCTGGGCGAGTCGCGCCACACCCACGTCTTCCTCCGTATCCGGAGAGATCGGTCCGACCAGATAGACGAATCGGTCGCGCTCGGGAAACGGCACGGCGGCACGTGGATCGGCAAAGCGATGCGGCGTCCCGAAGAGCAAGGCATCGAAGACGGTCGGCGTCTCGGTTACGAAGGGCCGGGTTTCCTCGCTCAGGACGATGACCTCACTGCCCTGGGCCAGACGCTCCGCCTCGCGCGCCGCCTGACGCGTGTATCGCAGCGGCGTCCCGTATCCCCCGGTCGTCGGATGCGCCACCATCATCGCGCGCAGCTCCGCTGTCACGAGCACCTGCCACCCGCAGCCCAATACGAGCAAGACCACGAGCGCGGAGGTCACGTAGCGCACGATCAGCCTCCCCGCTCCCCCGCTCACCCGGCGCGACACCCACCTATGAATGCCCACCACGAAGGCTGCGATGAGCATGAACTGCACGGGGTAGTGCATCACGAAGTAGTGCTGCTGCGTCGGCGCAGACGGCCTGAGCTGCAGCAGGACCGGAACGGCGAACCACAACAGCAGCAGCGTGAACGTCCGGCGTCGCTCCCGGGTATGTCCACGGACGGCCTGATAGAGCCCGTACCCCACTGCAGCCACCAACAAGACGCTCAACACACCGTTGAGCCACCAGAAGGGCGGCACGCCGGCGGCGAACTGCAGGTGGAATGGGCCGGCCTGGCCCTCAATGCCCTGACTGCCAAGCAACGCGAAGGTGTACCGCAGGGCGTCCCACGAGAAGGTGCCGCCACCCCTGGCATACGTGATCAGGCCGCGCGCATTCTCCCATCCGTTCGCAGCGTCGTGAACGATATAGGGCGAGACGAGACAGAGAGCGACGAGCACGCCGATGAGGAGCGGACGCCAGGCGACGGCATCCCGATAGAGCACGAGAGCCAGCACGAGGATCGGAGCGAAGGCCAGGGCCTCAAGTTGGAGCCCCACCAGCGCTGCCAGGCTGGCAAACGCGGCCACGAGCGCCCATCGCCGCCGCCGCACAAAAGTCAGGAACAGAGACGCCATCAAGGCAAGGGTGAAGATCGGCAGCGTACGCGACCAGATCTTGCGGGCGTAGAGCACGGCCCAGGGACTCACGGCGAAGAGCAATGTGCTCAGCAGCGCTGCCCGCTTTCCCAGCGCCTCCTTGGCCAGAAGATAGCACGCCGGCAAGGCCAGGCTATTGAGCAACATCGTGAAGAGCACTGCAGCCAGCGGATCCGACCAGAGTCGCAAGGGGAGTGCCACCAGATAGAGCGTCAGCGGCAGATTGTCGATGCCCAGTGAGGAGTCCACCCCGACCGCAGGAAGATATCCCTCGAAGGCAATCGCTTGCCCCAACCGCGCCACCGTCGCCTCATCCCGTTTGAACTCGACAAGGGTAGGCTGCGAGAACCTCAGGGCAACGCCCAGGGTCAGGATCGCTATCAGCAACACGAAATGGGCGCGGGACTTAGGCGGCATCGGGCGCAATGATAGCCCAGAGAGCAACACAGTCAACAGAGCGCCTGGCACGTCAGCAGGTGGACCGTTGAAACGTGAACGTGCAACGCAGTTCCGCTTGCTATCCACAACGTCTGGATATAATGAGTTTCAGACATATGGATAGGACAATTGCGACCTTCCGGCCGCGTCATCGTTCGTCTAGGGGCAGAGCAACCTGCCGCGCTTCGTACGCCGCGTCGATAGGAGGATCTTCATGCTCAGTTTCATGAGAGACACCCTGGGTGTCATTATGGGGGGAGGTGCGGGCTCGCGACTCTACCCCCTTACCAAGCTTCGGGCCAAGCCGGCGGTGCCTCTGGCTGGTTACTACCGTCTCATCGACATTCCGATGAGCAATTGCATCAACTCCGGGATCAACCGGATCTACGTCCTTACGCAGTACAACTCGGTCTCGCTGCATCGCCACGTCACCCGGACTTACCAGTTCGACAGCTTCTCGGGGGGATGGGTGCGCATCCTCGCGGCCGAGCAGACGCCGGCAGCCAGGCGTGGTATCAGGGGACCGCGGACGCCCTGCGCAAGCAGCTTTTCCAACTGCAGGTGCAGGAACCGCGCAATATCGTGATCCTGGCGGGGGATCACCTGTACCGGATGGACTACTCTCTCTTCGTTCAACACCACGAGAGCCATGAAGCAGCCATCACCATTGCAGCGCAGCCCGTGTCCGCAGAACAGGCCCCGAGCCTGGGCATCCTTAAGGCCGACGAGAACGGGAGTATTACGGAGTGGGTCGAGAAGCCCTCGCCGGAGCGGCTGAAAGATCTGGCCAGTCTGCCGGGTGACAAACCCTATCTCGCCTCAATGGGCATCTACGTTTTCGGCGCCCAGGTCCTGAACAAAATCCTCCGGGAGGAGCCGGGGTCGGACTTCGGGAAGCACATCATACCCGCTGCGATTGCGGAAGGGCTGCGCGTCTCTGCCTATCAGTTCGAGGGATACTGGGAGGATATCGGCACGATGCGCACCTTCTACGAGGTCAACCTGGCGCTCGCAGGGCCGAATCCACCCTTTGACTTCTTTGCACCCGAATGGCCTATCTACACCCGCGCACGTTATCTCTCCGGCAGCCGGGTCCTGGATTCAAGCATCCACCGTGTGGTTCTCGCTCCCGGATGTCAAATCAACAATGCCGCGGTGGCGGACAGCGTCATCGGCCTCCGCAGCATTGTGAGGCCGGGCGCGCATCTCCACCGCGTGGTTATGATGGGCGCCGATTACTATGAAACTCTGGTGCAGATTGAGGAGAACGCTCATCTGGGTCTGCCGAGTATGGGCGTCGGCGATGGCAGCGTCATCGAGAACGCCATCCTGGACAAGAACGTCCGCATCGGCCGCAACGTCGTCATCCGTAACCACGAGGGAGCCGAGGAAGAGGAAACGGACACGTACGTTGTGCGCGATGGCATCGTCGTCGTGCCCAAGGGAGCCGTCATCCCGGACAATACCGTGATCTAGGGCAGTTGCATAGCAGCTTTTCGGTAATAGGTTCCCAAGGCATACGTTCCAGGCGGATCTGTGATCCGCCGTCTGCACGGTGACCCGGCGGATCACAGATCCGCCTGAAACGAGGTCAAAATCCTTTCCCGAACAGCTCTACTGACTCTTGCACTAGGTTCAGGCCGGTACGTTCATCACTTCACCGCCGAGGCATCCGCCTCGGCGGTTTCATTGACCAACCACGCACCACGACCGGGGCGGCTGACCAGCACCCTTAGTGGCACTACATCCAGCGCTGCGACCGCTCGGGCGACCCTCTCCTGGTCTTGCGCCTGACAGAGCAGGTGGAGGCTGGGACCGGCATCCAGTGTGGCGTAGACGGCGAGCCCCTCCGCCCGCCAACGCTGCACGGCCCGGATCAGGCGCATCGTCTCCGGCGCCATGTAGTAAATACCACTCATCCACGGATAGCCCTCCGGCCGAGAGGTCATAGCGATGGCGTGTAGGGACATCGCCTCCCGCTCGACCGCCATGCCCAGCGCGTCGAGATCACGCGCCAGCAGGGCAGAACGCACCGTATCGAGCGTCTGTCCGATCGTCTCGAGTCGTGCTGCGTAAAACGGGCTGGTGTGAGCCGCCCGGTGTCCATCGAGCGATGAAATCAGCTTCGGCTCCGCAGAAATGACGATGGTCAGGATGCGCAGATCCCAGTAGTCTCGCTTGGCCAATGAAATGGCGTAGGAGCTCTCATCGTTGTGACCGCGGAGCCACTCTGCGAACCCATCCGGAACGGAGCGGCAGGCCGACCCCGATCCCTTGCGGGCGAGAATCGATACCTGCCGCGAGGTCAGATCCAGCCCCAACGCACGCGAAGCGGCCAGGGAGAGCGAAGCAAACGCGGAGGCCGAAGAGGCAATGCCGACAGCCATCGGGAAGTCGTTGGTCGAAGCCACGCGCGCCCGGGTCACCGCGCCCGCCATCGCACGCAGGCGATCAAGGTGAGCCACGACACGACGATAGGCGACGGCATCGGCGGGGCTGCCGTTCACATTGACCACGTCTTCCCGCAATGCGGAGTCGAAAGCCACCGAGGTGATCGTCGTGGCACCGCTGAGATTGACGGAGATCGAGCCATTCGCAGGGATATTGAGACCGGGGTCGGATCTTCCCCAATACTTGACGAGGGCCAAGTTGGGGTGCGCTGCCGCCGTCGCGGACGTAGTCATCGACGCGCCTGCACGCCGGGCTAAGCCTCGCCGGACGCTTCCACGCCGACCCGGTCGAGATCGAGCCAGGCATCCGGGCCCGCGAGCGCGCCAAACCTCAATCGCCCATCCGGAGGGAGCGCCATATACTGGTTGTCGATCCACAACACCAATCCCAGAGGACCCCTGGGGCTGATCGGGGTGCGGAAGCACGGCCTCTCGTCCACTCGAAACGCTACGTGATCCTGGTGCCACTCGACCTCGTAGTCGTGCCAGACGGCAGGATCGAGATCGAGGGAAATGGCATCGTCCCCTACCATATGCCGGCTAACTCGGCGCAGCAGGCGGGCCCACCAGGGGAGGATTGCCAGGGCGAGCACCGGTGCACCCAGGGCAAGCAGCGATGAAGGCACATGCGGGGAGGAAAACGTGGCCGCGAGCATGCCCTGGGCGGGATGGGAATCGGAGAGGGCGAGGTAATTGGGAGGCGAGGCGTAGAAGAACCAAGCGGCATTGGGCAGCGCCGGGAGCCGGTGTCCGGCCCCGAACCCCAGTTGTGCAGTAAACGGGTCATTCCAGAGACCGAATCCCCAGGTACCCGGGAGCGCCGGCCCGGAGACGCGGGCACGCACGTGCAGCTTGAGCGGCGGCTGCCACCGAAACGATCGGCGCCCAAGATGCGAGTAGTCATCAATCTGGGCGACGCGGTAGGAGGCAGCCGGCCCTTCAGGTATGCTGAGGTGCCAGGCGCCGGCGCGTTTCGCCTCGGCGCGGCCCCCGGTTGACAGGAGGGCACGAAGCTCGGGCACCATCACGGCTCACCGCCTTCGCTGCCCGAAGTAACAAGCGAGAGCGGCTTTTCCAGGATCAGCACCGGTACCCGCACCGGTCCCACGCCTTCTACGATAGTGACGTCAAAGCCCGACTGCTCGGCGAATCGGGCGTACAGCGCAACACCGTCTTCCGTGCCGCCGCCAAAGATCAGGCGCGCCACCCAGGCCACCAACCTGAAGGCCGCGGCCCTGGGCCAATCCGAGGGCTCGACCTTACTATTTTCCCCAGAGGGGGCGATGGAGTGCAGAACGCCCGAAGCAGAACGACTAAAGTCGTTAGCTACGAACAGGCGCCCGGGAGGCTCCGTTGAGATCCGTAGACACCGGTTCATCGGTTCCGCCGCCGACGCGAACCCCCAGTCCCGTGATCACCAGGCGACCGCCGGGCCGGTCGCCGCTCGGGTCTCGCAGGAGACGCGCTGCCTCGCGCAACGTGGCAGGATCCGCAATGTACTCCGTCGGAAAAGTCGAGACGATCGCGTCGAATGACTCGCCGGCAAACGGGAGCGCCTGGCTTGGTGCCACCACGCGGCGCAGTATCACGCCTGACCTGCGCGCCCTTCGCCCCGCCACACGGTGCATCGCGAACGATGGGTCGGCGCCCGCAAGCATTGAGACCTCGCCTGGCGGCTTCGACCAGCAGCGCCCCTGTGCCGAACCCGATTTCCAGTATCCGTAGATCTTCCGCCGCGCCCCCGCCGTCCGAGGCGCCCCCGCCGTCCGAGGCGCTCCCGCCAGCTTCGGAGGCACTGATGCAGTCCAGCGCCTGCTTGCGCCAGCTATCCCAGCGTCCCAGGCTCACCGGACCAGGCGACGGCCTCGTACGCCCCGGCGAGTTCGTGGTACAGCCGGTTAGCCACCCACCCGTAGAGGCGGCGGAACGTTCTCTGCAGCCTCGATGGATTCAGTGGCTGAGGCGCCTGACCCATCCCCAGACCAGTCCACGACGCGGCGCGACGAACAGCGCCAGCAGAAAGATCGCAGTACAGACGAGCACGATGGCAGCCCCGGAGGCCACGCTGACGTAGTATGAGAGATAGAGGCCCACAACGCCGGAGAGCGCGCCGATTACGGAGGCGATGACCATCATCGGCGCCAGACGCTTGGTGAGAAGGTACGCCGTCGCCGCAGGCGTGGTCAGCATCGCCACCATCAGGGCAACGCCGACGGTCTGCAGCGAGACGACGATGGTCAGCGCGATCAGGACCAGCAGCAGGTAGTGCAGAAAGCCCGAGGGAAAGCGCAGCGTCTCCGCGAGAATCGGGTCAAAGGAGAGCACCAGGAACTCTTTGTAGAAGACGAAGATGACCAGAAAAACCAGCGCGGCAAGGGCCGCGGTGAGCCAAAGGTCTGCCTGGGAAACGCCGAGCACGTCACCGAAAAGAAAGTGAGAGAGATCCACCGCATAGCTGCGCATCGTAGAGATCAGGGCGATGCCGAGGGCAAACATGCCGGAGAAGATGATGCCGATGGCCGTATCCCCCTTCACCTGCGCGCCCTTGCCCACGGCCCCAATCCCAATAGCCGTCAGCACCCCGGTCCCCATCCCCCACCAGAAGATGGGCTGCCGGGCGCCCCCACTGACGATATACCCGATGGCGATGCCCGGGAGTATCGAGTGCGCTATGGCATCGCCCAGGAAAGCCATGCCGCGCAGCACCATGTACGTGCCCACCATCGCACAGACGATGCCGACCATGACAGCCGCAGCGATCCCGCGAACCATAAAGGGATAGCGCAGCGGGGCGATCAGAACCTCAAGCACCTGTGCCATCCTCAGTCCCCCCCACAACACGTGTCGCTCAACACCATCACGCCGTCCTCGGTCTCAACAAGCCGAAGCGTCCCTCCGTAAGCATCCTGCAGATGTACCGCCGTGAAGACCTCCGCCGGTGAGCCGATACTCAACAGGCGGTGATTCAGGAGCATAACCCGGTCGAAGTGATCCGCCGCCTGGTTCAAGTCGTGCGTGGCGACCATAACGGTCACGCCTCGCGCCTTCAATGCATCCAGGATTTCCAGGATGCGCTCCTGGGCGGAGACGTCGAGGCCATTCAGGGGCTCATCCATCAGCATGATGCTCGACTCCTGGGCAAGCGCCCTGGCAATGAACATACGCTGCTGCTGCCCCCCGGACAGCTCGCTGATCTGGCGATGAGCCAGGTCCTCCATCCCGACGGTCACCAGGCACTCTCTGACGAGTGCTCGATCCGCTCGGCCTGGCCTGCGCAGTAGCCCCAGTTTACCGAAGCGCCCCATCAAGACGACGTCCTCCACGGTCACCGGAAAGGACCAATCGACGTCGTTTCTCTGCGGCACGTAGGCGATACAGATATGGCTGCGCGGGCTGCAGCCTGCGACGCGCACGTCGCCACTCGTCGGGTCGAGAACGCCGGCGATGACCTTGAAAAGCGTGCTCTTGCCCGCGCCGTTCGGGCCAACGACAGCAACTCGCTCCCCTCTCTCCAGCTCAAACGATACGTGGCTCAGCGCCGGCGCACCGTTGTAGCTAACCGTGAGGTCGGAGATCGCCAGCATATCGGCGCCCTCGGTGTGTACAGCGGGTTTGATGAATCCCAGTCCCGTCAGCATGCGTTCATACCCTCCGCCAAGCTTATCGACTCGCCTATCATTTTGCACTAGTTCGATTGCAGTGCCTTCACGACCTGGCCGACATCATATCTCATAAAGTCGAGATAGCTCCCTGCCGGACCGGCAGGATCGCTCAACGAGCCGGTGTACAGGGGTACCACTTGGATGCCCACGTCTTGCGCTATCTGCTGGGCTATTCTGGGATCGACCGTGGTTCCGACAAAGATCGCCGCGACCCCTTGCGCTCGGATCGCATCCTCCAGCGACGCCAGTTCCTGTGCGGAGGGTTGTGACAGAGTACTGCTCCCTTCTGTCACCATACCTACCTGTTCGAAGCCATACGCCGCGGAGAAATAGGCAAGGAAGGTATGATCCGTGACAAGCTTGCGCCGGCCCTCCGGAACTGCGGATACCTGCTCCCGAATCCACGCGTCGAGTGCATCGAGTTGGGCGAGATAGGCGTCCGCATTCGCCTGTATACGTGACCTCGCCATCGGGATCGACCGCGCTCAGCGCCGTTCGGATGTTCGCCACCCACGTCTTGACGTTGGTGGGGTCAAACCAGATGTGCGGATCGTCCTCAGCGGCGCTCGCCCCCTCCTTGCAGCGTCAGCAGCGTCGTTCCATACGATACCGGCACGACCGGGATGTCTCCCCCGGCGTTCGCCAACAGCCTCGTCATATACTGCTCCAGCCCCGCGCCATTGATAAAGACCACGTGGGCGTTACTGATGGCAGCCGCATCCTGTGGCGTCGGCTGGAAATCATGGGGATCGGCCCCCAACGGCACCAACTCGGCCACGTCGACGCGATCTCCGGCAATGGTCCTGACCACATCAGCCACGATGCTGGTGGTCGCGACCACGCGCAAGCGCTCGCCGGAAGCAAGGGTAACGGGAATCAGGGTCGGGAGCGCATCAAGGGTCGTCGATCCCGAGGCCGGCGGCGCCGGACTCGCCGAAGCGCACCCCGACATCAGCAATACAGCCAGCAGCAGAGCCTCCAGGGCTCTCGACAGCGAGTGGTTCCCGCCTCTCATCAATGTCTCCTTACCAAGGGTCAGCGTGTCAGGTGTGTCCCGGCACACCTATCTGCCGGCGGCACTCAGGACAGATGCCAAACAATTGTAGCAGATGGTCACGGATCTCGATAGCCGGTCTGACGCTCGAGGTCACCCACCAGGGCATCCAGATCCCCCCGCCCGGCAAACTCCACCGATCGACCGCACCGCCGGCAGAGCAGGACGTGCCGGTGACCCGGTGTCGTTGCCACATAGCCGTGGCAGCCCTCAGGCAGATGCACACGGGAGGCGAGCCCCAGCTTCTCATACAGCTCAAGCGTGCGGTATACGGTGACCAGCCCCAGTGCCCTATGCCGATCGCTGTCCCGCCTCCATGATCCCCTGAGCCGTGAGCGGGGCCTCAGCCTCCAGCAACACGGCAGCCACCACGCTGCGCGGCGCCGTGATACGATATCCTCTCTGCGACAGGTACGCTTGAAAGTTACGCATCGACCGTTTTAATGATACTTCCTTTCAATAACAAGTGTATCTGACAGTGACCGGACGTCAAGGCAGCTGAGGGCGTGACCTTGCCGGGGTCTGCGATGCACAAACCTTCGCAAAGTTAGCGACCAGTTTGAAAGTCAGCGTATCCTTTTGGCCATTTTCCCGACATAGCCCCTGTAGGCACGTCCGGCTCCCACATACCGTTCACGAGACGTCGGAAAACCTTACCCAAAATACTGGAGGTACCTTGATGAAGACAGAAGCACTTGACTTCGCTGACCGGCTCGCACAGCGCGGCATTGACCGTCGCGATTTCCTGAAGTTCTGTGGCCTGATGGCTGCGACGTTAGCACTCCCGCGCACCGGCATCACCCACATCGCCAAGGCTCTAGCAGCTAGTCCCCGGCCCCCGGTGGTATGGCTGGAGTTTCAGGACTGCACCGGCGACACGGAATCCTTTCTTCGAGCTTCGCAACCCTCGGTTGACGAGTTCCTCCTGGATCGTATCTCACTCGATTACCACGAGACCCTGATGGCGCCTGCCGGTGGTGGCACCGAGCTCTCCCTGAGCGACACCATCCGGACCTATCCCGGTGAGTACATTGCCATCGTGGAGGGCTCGATCCCTACCGCCAACGGCGGCACATTCTGCATGATCCGCGGGCGCACAGCCGTGAGCATTCTGCAGGAAGTAGCCGCCAGCGCGCGGTTTATCGTAGCGGCGGGGTCATGTGCCTACGACGGTGGGCTCGCCGCAGCTGCGCCCAACCCGACCGGCGCCACAGGGGTCGCGGGTGCCATTCCCGGCCTCACGAACCTGATCAACCTACCCGGATGTCCCGCCAACGTGGTCAATATCTCGGCCGCCCTGGTCTACTTCCTGACCTATGGCGACCTTCCCGCCCTGGACGGAAACCGCCGGCCAACCTTTGCCTACAGCAACAGGATCCACGAACACTGTGAGCGGAGGCAGTACTACAACCGGGATCAGAAGGTCCACGCCTGGGGCGACGCAGGACACCGCCTGGGGTGGTGCTTGGAGGAGATGGGGTGCCGTGGGCCTGAGACGCGTAGCAACTGCTACGACGTCAAGTGGAATGATGGGACGAGTTGGCCCATCGGATCCGGGCACCCTTGCGTTGGGTGCACCAACCCCCATTTCTGGGACACGATGACGCCTTTCTATCATGGCGACGACTAACCTATTACAGTTGGACGAGAAGGAGAAATACCATGCCGAACATATACATCCCATTAGTTGAGAAAGGGCAGCCTCCTGCGCCGACGCCGGCACCGACAGTGCCACCGCCGCCGGCTCCGCAGGTGGGCCAGCGCATAGCGATCGATCCCATCACGCGGATCGAGGGACACCTGCGTATCGAGGTCCAGATCGAAAACGGCGTCGTCACAGACGCCTGGAGCTCCACCACGATGTTCCGTGGGCTTGAGATGATCCTGAAGGGCCGTGACCCTCGCGACGCCTGGGTCTTCACACAGCGCATCTGCGGTGTCTGCACGACCGTCCACGCTATCGCTTCGGTGCGCGCCGTCGAGGACGCCCTCGGCATCACCGTGCCGGACAACGCACGACTCCTGCGCAACCTCATCGAGGGCGCACAGTTCGTACAGGATCATGTGATCCACTTCTACCACCTCCACGCGTTGGACTGGGTCGACATCGTCAAGGCGCTGGACGCCGATCCCTCGGCCACGAGTGACCTTGCCCAGTCGATTTCCGATTGGCCGAAATCGTCGCCCGACTACTTCAGCGGGGTGAAGACACGGATCCAGACGCTCGTCAACAGCGGCCAACTCGGCCTCTTTGCGAATGCTTACTGGGGGCACCCCGCCTACAACCTGCCTGCCGAGGCCAACTTGATGGCCGTGGCTCACTATCTGGAGGCGCTCGACTGGCAGCACGAGTACATCAAGATCCACGCGATGTTGGGTGGCAAGAACCCCCATCCGCAGACCTACCTGGTAGGCGGTATGGCGATGCCCGTGGATCCGGCAAGCGAGGTCGCCGTCAATCCGGCGCGCATCGCGGCGCTGCGAGCGTGGGCGCAGCAGGGCCTCGACTTCGTGCAGCAAGTGTACGTTCCCGACCTCCTGGCAGTCGCCTCCTTCTACAAGGACTGGGCGGCAATTGGTGAGGGCGTGGGCAACTACATGGCCTATGGCGACTTCCCCGACGCGACGGGGAACGACCCCGCCTCGCTCTGGCTGCCTCGCGGCGTCGTCCGCAACAAGAATCTGAGCGCCCCGCCGGAGCAACTCGATCAGCAGTTGATCGAGGAGTACGTGACCCACTCCTGGTACAGCTACACCGGTGGCGATGGGGAGGGCAAACATCCGTCGCAGGGCGAGACGCAGCCCAACTTCACCGGGCCGCAGCCCCCCTACGAGTTCCTGAACACCGATGACAAATACTCATGGATCAAGGCCCCGCGCTACGACGGCCTGCCGATGGAGGTCGGGCCGCTCGCCCGCATGGTCGTCGCCTATGCCGCCGGACATAACCGCACCCGGCAGGTGATCGATTCGGTGCTTACCGCGCTCAACGTCGGGCCGGAAGCCCTTTTCTCGACCCTTGGCCGCACGGCGGCGCGAGGTGTCGAGACGCTGCTGGTATCCGAACGGATGGCCACCTGGATCAACGAACTCGAGGCCAACATGAACAGCGGCGATCTCGCAATACATAGTGGGACGTCATGGGACCCCAGTACGTGGCCAAATCAGGCAAGCGGATGGGGAACCACAGAGGCTCCGCGGGGTGCCCTGGGCCACTGGATCAACATCCAGAACGGCAAGATCGAGAACTACCAGGCGGTCGTGCCGTCGACGTGGAACGGTTCCCCACGTGATGCCATAGGCCGGCGGGGCGTGTGGGAGGAGGCGCTCATCGGCACGCCCGTCGCGGATCCGAGCCAGCCACTGGAGGTGATCCGCACCATCCACTCCTTCGATCCGTGTATGGCTTGTGCTGTTCACATCGTGGATACGGAACACAACGAGGTCACCAGAGTTGAAATCGTGCCCTGACATCGAGAGAGCAAGCGTCGCGGATGGCCCGGAACGCGTGCTGGTTCTGGGCCTCGGCAACACACTGATGCAGGATGAGGGCGTCGGCGTCAAGGTGCTCGAGCACCTTGACGCCGAGTACACCTGGCCTGAGAACGTCACGCTACTGGATGGCGGGGTGATGGGCCTCGAGCTACTGCCTTACATGGAATCGGCGGATGCCGTTCTGCTCCTCGATGCGGTGCGCACCGGCGCGCCACCCGGTACGGTGGTGCGCCTGGAGGGGGCGGAGATCCCAGCGGTCGTCGCCCTCAAGATCTCGATGCACCAGGTTGGGCTCCAGGAGACTCTCGCAATGTGCCAATTCAGGGGCACCACGCCCGAGCGGCTGGTACTCCTGGGTGTCGTTCCGGCAACGCTTGAGATGGGCCTCACGCTCTCGCCGAAGGTCGCGGCTGAGGTACGGCCACTCGTCGAAGCCGCTGTCCGCGAGTTGGCGTTCTGGGGCATCGAGGCCGCACCCGCTAGAGCGCGATCTGCAGCAGTTGGCGGCGTGCCCGCAAGCGGGGGATGTTGACCAGCGGTGGCACACCGGTGGAGACGATGACCACGTGCATCGGCGGCGGAAGATAATCAAGCATCAGGACGAGTGCCTCGTGAACGGTGAGTGAGTCGATCGTCTCGTAGCCGTCGAGCACGAGCGCAAAGTCCGTAGGCACTCTCCGTGGTCCCGGGGATCGCGGAGAGTGCTACTGCATTGACAATCTCGACGATGCATGCTTCCGGCGGCAATCCGTCCAGCTCCAGCGGCCCGGTGACCGGCGCGAGCTTCGCCGCGAGGTCGTGACAGAACAGATCGGGATCGCTATGGCGCGAGGCCAACACGATACGATAGACCGGCCACTGCGCACGGGCTATCCAGTCGTGCAGCAGGCGATCCGTCTCTGCCGGGGCCTCTGCCCCATCGCCTGCCGGCGCGATGAGCAGCGTGAGCCGATAGGCCATCCCGGCGTCCAGACGCGCCAGGAGCGAGGGATCAGGTGACGTGGGCATTCCGATGGCGACTATGAGACCTTTGGGGTTTCCTTGTCTAGAGAGCATCTGCTCGGTGAGGGAAACCTCAAAGGTCTTCTGGTATCGCTACAGCTGCGTCACGATCGCCACGACGTACGGCGCCAGTGCGAGCAGCGCCATCAACGGGTGACCCCGCCGCGCGCTGTTGCGGCTGTCCCAGTTGAAGAGGTAGATCGCCAGGGCAAAGGCCAGGATGCCGCTGGAGGCCAGCACCGCGACCGAGACCATCGGCGGCAGCACAGTCGCTCCCCCGTAGGCAAAGCCCTGGTAAGCCTGCATCGCGTGCGAGGCAGGCATCAACAACGCGACCGGGCGCACGGATTCCGGCATGATGCTCATCGGCACCATCAACCCGCCCAACAGCATCGAGGGAAGGAAGATCGCCTGCGAGAGCAGGACCACACCCCGCGAGTCGCGTGCGATGACGCCGATCAAGGCACCGAACCCGGTGAAGGTGAAGACCGAGAGCAGCGTGATCAGGGCAAACGCCCCCCAGTTCGTAGGATTCACGCCACCGAACAGCGGATGGCCCGTGACGGCGATGATCAACGCCACGATCAGCACGTGGAACGCGGTCGTCAGCGCGGGCATCAGCAGGATCGAGACGGCGGGCACGCCGTTGATCCGGAAGCTGCGAAAGATCCCGGCCTCGCGGAATTCGACGAGCGGGCCGGGCAGCCCCAGCAGCGTGCTGGCCATTGCCGCGAAGAGCACCATCGCCGGAATCATCGATTCGGTGAAGGTGGGGTTGATCTGCGCCATCACCAACCCCATCATCGCGTAGAAAGCGAGTGGGAAGAGATAGTTCATCAAGAGCAGGGTGGAGTTCCGCAGCCCCGTCTTGAACTCAAAAGCAAAGTGGTGAACCAGTGCGGTCATGCTGCACCTCCGTTAGCCGTAATCTCCAGGAAGCGCTCTTCGAGCGACGGGCGCTCGACGCGCAGGTCAATAAGCTTGTCATCGTGAGCGGTCAGGTAACTGAGAATCGCGCTGACCGTCGGGCCGGGATCCCGGCTGAAAAAGATCGTGTAGTCGTCCTTGACGCTCCGCTGATGTACGGCCGGGAAGCCCGTGCCGTTGGTAGCCAGCATCGACTGCTCCGTCCGGACGGAGACCTTGGTGAGCCCGTCACCGGTGGCAGTGAGCTCGCGGGGTGTGCCCGTCGCGACAACCTTGCCGCGGAGCAGGATCGCCACGCGGTCGGCCATCTTCTCGGCCTCCGCCATATCGTGTGTCGCCAGGATCACGGTGGTACCTTCGGACTGCAGCTCGCGGATCAGCGCGTGCAACTCGGAGCGTGATTCGACATCCAGCCCCGCGGTTGGCTCGTCGAGAAAGAGCACGGCGGGGCGATGGGCGATAGCCAGCGCCAGCGCCAGCCTGCGCTGCTGGCCGGTGGAGAGCTTCTCATACTGGGTGTCGCGCTTCTCGGCGAGCCCGAGCCGGTCCAGCAGATCGTAGCGCGGCGCCACGCCGTGATAGGCGCAGAAGAAGGCTCATGGCCTCGTCCGCCTCCATGTTCGCGGGTAGGCCCGACGTTTGGAGCTGCACGCCGATGAGATTGCGTAGCCGCCGGCTCTCCCGGCTGGGGTCGACTCCCATCACGTCCAGGGTGCCTGCTGTGGGCTCGCGCAGCCCTTCCAGGCACTCAAGCGTACTTGTCTTGCCTGCGCCGTTCGGGCCCAGCAGACCGAAGACCTCGCCGCGCTCGACCTCGAAACTGATCCCGTTCACGGCCACGAAATCGCCGTATGCCTTACGGAATCCTTGGACTTGAACTGCAGTGTCTGTCATCTGTCCGACCTCCTTCTATTTTCAATTCATCCTGAGTATAAGGAGATCGGGCATCCATGTCATCACCAGGGCGGGTGAATCCGATCGGGTGATTCGGACATGCGTCACCCATCACCCGAACGAGTGATGGGAATCGGGAGGAGGCCGAGAGTGCGAGGAGGATGGGACCGCTACAACAACCCGGCTTCAGCGGCGCGCACAATGGCTTGTGCACGGTTGCGGACGTCAAGCTTGCTGTAGATATTCTTGGCATGAGTCTTGACGGTATTGATGGAGATGAAGAGCCGGTCGGCGATATCTTGATTGGTCAGTCCATCGGCCATCAGGACCAGGATTTCCAGCTCTCTCTCCGTCAGGGGTTCGGCCAGATCCTGCCGATCTGCGCGTGCCACTTGCGTGGGCCAATGCCACGTGACGACCCCCATCATCAACGGATTGTGTCCCTGCGAAAGCAGCCAGGAGCCCGGACGCGTAGTCAGACTTGGCGGGCAGCGCGGCAAGCAGAGCCACGCATGCCCGGGCCCTCGTCGACAAACAGGCGGACATATCCCTGCGGTGCCGCCAGCTCCAGGGCACTCGCCAGCGCCGTGAGGGCCGCCGCACGTTCGCCCTGGGCATCGAGGACCAACGCCTGAATAGACAGTGCCTCGATCACCCGACCCAATCGGCCGGCGGCCTCTGCGCCCGCGGCCAATCGGGTGAGTAGCGCGAGTGCCGCCGCATACTGCCCCTGGGCCAGAAAGACGCGCGCCAGGATCAGGGCATTGGGTTCGAGGGCAAACGGGAGTGCGCCCTCTGCCGGCACGTCGATACCCCTGGCCCACGCGATGGCATCATGGATACGACCGATCCGCAGCGACAATAGAGCGCGATAGGCCTCGATCAGCGGCAGAGCCCAACGCATTTTGACCAACGTCGTGTAGTCCACCAGCGAGGCCAACCGGCCCATCGCCCGGTCGACATCGCCGCCGGCCAGGTCGATACATGCCAGCCCCACGTAGCCATTGACGAG
This sequence comes from uncultured Chloroflexia bacterium, assembly GCA_963751345.1. Taxonomy (GTDB): domain Bacteria; phylum Chloroflexota; class Anaerolineae; order B4-G1; family SLSP01; genus PWVB01. The sequence goes on along the minus strand of CAVVUS010000011.1, from coordinate 170,184 downwards.
TACCTCCCAGTGCGACCAGGGCCTTCCCATCTCGATCCCCTGCTCCAGATAGGCGGCAGCCCGCTCCAGATCGTTCCATTCATAGAACAGGCTGCCAAGTCCGGTATAGGCCGTGCCTGACAGGGGAGAAGGCGTGCCGCGTTGCTCGACCTCGCGAAGCGCCTCGGCGTAAGTGGATGCGGCGTCGTGCAGCCGTCCCTGAAGCGGCCAGCAGTTGCCCGAGGTGGCTGATCGACATCGGCAGGAGATGTGGGTTATCGTCGTCACGGAGACGAGGGATCGCCTCCTGGAATGCCTCCACAGCAGCTACAGTGTCACCGCCAAACTCCTTCGCCAACGCGAGGTGGAATGCCGCGATGCCCAGCAAGGCCAGACGTTGGTTGAAGGCACCGGCCTGCGCATCATCGGCCAGGTAGGCGCGGGTCTGCCGGCTGTAGGCCTCAACTGCCGCCAAGTCCCCTTTGTTGAAGCAGAGCGTCGCCCGAAGACACGAGATCTCCGCAAGGGGACCTCGCTGCTCCGGGGGCAGAGCGTAGCTTTCCGGCGACCCATCGGCCACCGCGCCGATCAGACGCTCGACGTCGCGCAGGCGAGTCTCAACGGCCTCCTGCCTGACCGGTCGCCAGATACGCCCACGCCGCAGCCATCGTCAAGTAGGCATCCTGCTGTATGAGGGCCTTGGGCAAACGCTCCAGCCAACCGATGAGAGTGCGCAGCTCGCTGCGCCGGAACATGCCGACGAGGGCACCTTCGACAAGCGTCTTCGCCCACACATAGTCGCCGGCCGCCAGCGCGTGGTCAATGGCGTCAGACAGATCACCCTGATCCACAAACCACTGGGCCGCTCGGTGGTGCAAGTCGGCAATCTCGGCCGGATCTTTCTCACCGGCCAATTGCGTCCGCAGGAACTCCGAGAAGAGATGATGGTACCGGTACCAGTGACGCTCCTGATCGAGGGGCGTCACGAAGAGATTGCCTCGCTCCAGCATCTGCAGCATCGCCTGACCATCGTCGCTCCCGGTCACCGCGTCGCAGAGAGTGCCGTTCATGCGGTCGAGCACCGCCGTCCTGAGCAGAAACTCGCGCGTCGCTACGGGCTGCTGATCGAGGATCTCGTGAGCCAGATAGTCGAAGATGTAGCGGTGTTCGCCGGAAAACGAGGCGACGAAAGCACGGACATCCTCAGCTTCCTGTATCGAAAGAGCCGCAAGCTGCAGACCGGCAGCCCAGCCCTCGGTCAGCGAGGCCAGGGCAGACACATCGTCCGCTCGGAGCGCCAGGCCCATCACGCGGTTGAGGAAGTCAGCCGACTCCTCCTGGGTGAAACGCAAGTCGTGGGCTCTGATCTCAACCAGTTGGCGTCGCGCCCTGAGTTGTGCCAATGGCAAGGGCGGATCAGCGCGCCCCGAAAGGATCAAACAGAGATGAGGGGGAAGGTTCTCCAACAGAAAACTCATTCCCTCGTGAATGGCGGGGTCCGCAATCGCGTGGTAATCGTCCAGAACCAGCGCTGCCGAACCTTCACAGGTAGTGAGCGTGTTCAGAATCTCGGTGAGCACGCCCTCGATCGGTGGGGGCTGCGGGGATCCGATCATCGTCCGAACTGTCGCCCATCGGCCCGGCCACAGCGCATCGAGCGCCTCGATGACATAGGACCAGAAGCGGATAGGGTCGTTGTCACGCTCGTCGAGCGAGACCCATCCCACCTGGGGGCGACCCGGCGTCTCCGCCCCCTCCAAGATGCCACCAGCGCGCTGGGCTGCCCAGACGGCGAGCAGCGTCGACTTGCCAAAGCCCGCCGGAGCCGAGAGCAGCGTCAGCCTGCGATGGCAGCCGCGTTCGAGGGCCTCAAGAAGCCGGGGACGTGCGACAAGATCCGGATGCGCCTGGGGCACAAAGAGCTTTGTGCGCAACAGCCGCATCGTGGTGACAGGCGCGCTCAATGGATTGGGCGATGCCGACATATCAAGATCCTGAGACTGCGCATAGCTGAGCACGATGGAGACGACGACGGGAAGGAGTGTAGCACAGTCACAGAACGCGACAATGGAGTCGCTCTGGCTATTGGCCTTCGGGAGCCTCCTCATCGTCGGTGCCAGGAGGATAAAGCTCTTCCAGAATCGCGACGACCACAACCGCGAGCGGGACAGCGAAGAAAACGCCCACGATGCCGTAGAGCTTGAGGCCGACCACAAGCGCTACCAGCACCAGTGCCGGAGGTAGACCCAAGGATTCGCCCGTAGAAGGCCGGGGCAACGATGTGGGACTCCACCTCCACAATGACCAGGTAGAGCAAGACGACCCAGAGCGCCCGCAACGGGCCGAGGGTCAAGGCACTGAGCACGGCCAGGATGGTGGCAATTGCGCCGCCCAGGTACGGGACGATCTCTAACAGACCGCCCAGAACGCCGATCGTCAACCCGGCCGGGACTCCAAGTGCGGTCAGCCCCACGCTGAAGCTCACCGCGAAGTAGAGCGCGATGGCTAGCTGCGCCCACACCCAGCGCTGGAGTCGGCGCTGGATGTGCATAAGTATCGTGTGAACGCGCGGGCGAGCGCGAATGCCGATCCAGCGTTCGATGCTCCGGCTGTTGAGGCCCGGGTCTGTCGTGAAGAAGACGGCGATGACAAGCGAAATAACCACATCCAAGGCTGTCCCACCGATGCTGGTGATCGTGTCCAGGATGGTGACACTGATCGTACCCAATCTCTGGAAGACGCTCGTCAGTAGGGAATTCGTCGAGGGGATCAGAGAGCCAACCACCGGCAACGACCGCGCCCATGCAACGATCGAGGCCGCCAACGCGGGACCGTCTTGCTGTAGGGCGGCGACCTCAGACCGAGTCACCGGCACGAGTAGGGCCCCCACCGTACTGATGATCGCCAGCCCCACGAGGTAGATAACGATCATCGTGAGCACCCGTGGGATGTGATGCGCTGCGAGATAATCGACCAGCGGACGAGTGGCCAAGCTGATCAACGTGGCACCAAAAAGAACGGATGCCACCTCGACGACGAGGCCAAATCCCTGGATTACAAGCCAGGTCGACACGGCTAGAGCCAGAAGGGCCAGCCAGGTGTTCCCGCTAAGTTGTTGTCGCCGAGGTGGTTCAGTGTTCATAGGCTTCCCTAACATCAGCTATCCGATTAGGCGCGCAAGCACAAATGCTGCACCGGCGGCGAGCCCGCCTACGACGGCCGTCTGCAGCGCAGACGACCAGCCACTCACTCCGGTCAGCCGTCCCTTGACGTAGCCGAAGATGATCAGGGCCGCCATTGTCACCGCAGCCGAGACGTAGAGCGCCGTCGTGACGGAGTTCATCACGGCATAGGGCGTGAGCGGGATGAACCCCGCGACCGCGTAAGAAAGCCCGATCGTCAATCCGCTCTTGAGGGCCTGCTGGGGATCGGGCTTTTCCAGACCAAGCTCGAAACGCATCATAAAGTCCACCCACTTATCCCGGTCCTCTTTCATCTTCTCCACGATGGGCTTGGCCTCTTCCTCATCCAGACCGTGGTCCTTGAGAATGTTGACCACCTCGCGGGTCTCCTGCTCGGGCACCTCATGCGTCTCCCTGACCTCGCGCTTACGTTCAGTCTCGTAGTGTTCCATATCGGTGCGTCCTGACAGATATCCGCCCAATCCCATCGAGATCGAGCCGGCAGCGATCTCCGAAAGCCCGGCGATGATCACCACTCTCGTGGCAACCGAGGCACCGGACATGCCGGCGGCGATGGCAAAGGGGACCGTGAGGCCATCCGACATGCCGATTACGATGTCGTGGACGATCTGTGATGCCGTGAAGTGGGGTTCGGGTCGCTCTCGCTTCATTCGTTATGACTCCTGCTCGACTGCACTCAGTAGTGTGGCGCCGCTCCGGGAAAGCGACTCCGGGCGACGCTATCGGCGCAACCGCAGGGAGTTGCCCACCACGAGCAGGCTGCTGCTCGCCATCGTCGCCGCAGCGATTACCGGGCTGATCACGCCGAATGCTGCCAGAGGCACCGCAACCAGATTGTACGCGAACGCCCAACCCAGATTTTCCAGGATGATCCGCCGTGTGCGCCGTGACAGGGCGATGTACCATGGGATAATGGTCAGGTCGCTGTGGGTCAGCACGATATCCGAGGTCTCACCGGCAACGTCGGTGCCGCCCACGGCTGTGAAACTCAGGTCGGCCTGGGCCAGTCCCGGTGCGTCATTGACGCCGTCCCCGACCATGGCCACTTTGTCGCCCTGCGATTGCCACGCTCGGATGCGCTCCGCCTTCTCAGACGGGAGGCAGTTCCCCTCATAGTCGACAAGATCGAGTTCGCTCGCAATGGCAGCCACTGTGCTCTCCGTGTCCCCGGACAGCATCACCGATCGGATCCCGAGGGCCTGGAGCTGAGCCAGAGCCTCCCAGGCTGCGGGGTTGGGCGTGTCACGCAGGGTAAGATAACCTTCCGGGGCGGCATCACCGCCCGCGGTCGGGGTGTCGCCCCCCACCCAAACGACCGTCTCGCCGCGCTCTGCCTGCACCGTGGCCTGAGACAACAGCGGCGATCCTTCGGTCACATTCAGAAAGCGTGCCGAGCCGACCAGAATCCGGCGTCCGTCGACCCGGGCGCTTGCTCCCAACCCCCGCAACGGGCGGAAATCGTCCGCTGCCTGCAGAGGGCCGGCCCAGGCTGCCACGATCGCCCGTGCAATAGGATGCTCGGAATACTGCTCCACCGCCGCGGCCATGCGAAGCAGATCATCTGGTGTGATGGCGGCCTCAGGGGCGACCACCGTCTGTGTCACCGACAGCACCCCCTGTGTCAGCGTCCCGGTCTTGTCAAAGACCATGCGCTGCACCTTGGCCGTCGTCTCCAGCGCCGCGGGGTTGCGCACCAACAGTCCGGCGCGCGTGGTCCTCCCCAAAGTGACCGTCAACGCCAACGGCGTCGCCAATCCCAGGGCACACGGACAAGCGACCACCAGAACGGCCACGGCGGCCAAGATCGCCTCGTTCGCGGCCTGTCCCAGCAGAAGGCGCACGACGGCCGTGACGACAGCCGCACCCAGGATGCCAAAGGCAAAGTAGGCCGAGGCTGTGTCGGCCAACCGCTGAATCGGAGGCTTCGCCGAAAGCGTCTGCTCCACGAGCTGCGTGATCTGCGCAAGCCGCGTCGTCCCCACCGGGCGTGTGACCCGCGCGATCACCGCGGCATCGTTGACCACCGTTCCGGAGTAGAGTGTATCTCCGGGTGCCTTGTCCACGGGCGCCGACTCGCCGGTCAACAGTGCTTCGTTAGCCGTACCCTCCCCCTCGATGATCTCGGCGTCAGCGGGCACCCGCTCTCCGGGCTTCACCAGGATGACGTCGCCAACCTCCAGCAACAGCGCCTTGATTTGCTGCCATTCCCCTCCCTCCCCCGATGGGGCACGGCGCCATGCCTTCTCAGGCTGGAGCTGCAGCAACTGCCGAATATCCTTGCGTGCCTGGGTACCGCCCACCGTCTCCAGATATCGCCCGAAGAGCACGAAAAGCGTGATCATCGCGACGGAATCGAAGTAAGCCTCGCCACTCCCCGTCACCGCTATGTAGACGCTGTAGCTGTACGCCGAAAGCGTGCCCAGTGCGACCAACGTATCCATCGTCGCCGTGCCCGCCTTGAGCGCTCGCCAGGCACCCTTGAGAAAGGAGAGTCCACCGAAGAAGAGAGACGGCGTAGCCAGAAGCCAGACAAGGTACTGAAGGCGACGGACGTCCGGCGCATTGTAGTCACCGGCCGCGTATCGTGGATAGAGTTGCACCAGGTAGAAGATCATCACCTGCATACCGAATGCCGCAGCGACGATCAACTGGAGGACCATTCGCTCCTCTCGACGGTCGCTTCGGCTTCCCCGGGATCGGTCAGCACATGCCCCTGGTAACCCAGCGGGCCAAGGCGGTTCGAGCACCTCCCGCGGATTCGCCACGTCAGGATCGTACCGGATGCGCCCCCGCTCGGCGGCGAAGCTGACGTCGACGCCCTTGATGCCCGGCTCCTTCTTGAGCACCCGCTCAGCAGCCACGGCGCAGCCGGCGCACCACATACCCTTCAGCGAGAAGTAGGCCGTCTCTCCCGGATCGAGGAAGACGTCCTTGACGACATCCGTGGGGCTTTTCCTGGGCTCGGGCTTCTGGACGACCTCATCGAGCATGTCGTTCTTGTAGGCGACCTCGTAGACGTTCGCACACCCCTGGCAGCAGAAGTGCTTCTCTTCCCCATCAAAGGTCTTCACGATGGGACCTCCATCGATCTGCAAGCCGCAGAGGTCGCACGTCCCTTTCTTCGGAAGCGGCCCAAGATCCCGATTCGAACGGGCTTCCGGCGGGGAGGGCGGGTGTTCCCACCGTTCAAGCCGCGGGGCCTCCCCTGAGCTGTCTTGCGTTACCAAATCACGAAGCCTCCTATACGCAGCATCGGCACGACGCCGAGGCCGGCCAACCCCCGCATGACGAGCTGGACCCCCACCAAGCACAATCACGATCCCCGAGATCCTCGCGAGCACCTGGCGTGCGTGAACGCTGAGAGCCCCTGCGCCCAACCCGACGACCAACAACGCCGGGAGCGTCCCGGCCCCGAATATCACCATCCCAAGCGCGCCCTGGATCGCCCCGCCGGTAGAGGCCGCGACGAGGAGCCCGCTGTAGACCAGGCCGCACGGAAGGATCCCGTTGAGCGCCCCCAGCATCGCAACGCGCCCCATCCCTCGCCGCTTTAGCGCGCCGGCGGTGGCGCGACTCCACCACGTGGCAGCACCCTCCAGCCGCTGAAGCGGCAACCAACCGAGATATCCCAGCCCCAGCAGCACGACGCCCAGCCCGAGGACTAGGCTGACGACGCCTGCAAGGCGGCCCAGGGACGGCCGTACGCCGACCAATGAACCTAACCCTCCGACGAGGGCGCCCAGCACCACGTAGACCCCGATCCGGCTCCCATGGTAGAGCAGATGGGTCGGAAGCGGGGACGCGTTCTGCTTCTTGACCTGTGCGCCCAGGATCAGGACCAGGGGACCGCACATGCCCAGGCAGTGTCCCAGGCTCCCGACGAGCGCGGCCAATAGCAGCCCGGTATAGAGTGATCCAGTTGCGTTCATCGTTCCACCCTACGGAGGTCGATCGCCCCCCGCCTCTCTACTTCTGCGTCAGATAGACCGTCACGTCCCAGGCATCGTCGCTGGTGAAGATCCATTTGAACGGGTACATCAACCCATCCGGTACGCCCTCCTGGACCCGCCAGACGACGTAGGCCTCCCCCATCTGGGCGGGGAAGGCAGCCGGGCCGCCGCTGAGGCTCCCCGCGGTGCCGGGGCCATTGCCCTGTCCCCTGTCGCCATGGCATGGCGCGCAGTACGTCGCGTAGAGTTCGGCGCCGTGGGTAACCGAGATAGTATGCCCCTGGTCAATGTACGCCTGACTGCTCGCCATCAGGTAGTTCACCGCGATATTTCCGGTATCCGCGCTCGTCGTCTGCGGTCGTCCCGTCGAGAAAGCGTCAAACAAGAACTTGATGACGTCCCATCGCTGCTCGACGGGCAGCCACTCTCCCCAGGCAGGCATCGCGGAGTTCTGGATCCCGAAGGTGAGCATCGCCAGATACTTGCCCTGCGATTCGGGGGTGATCTCCTGGTCAGCGATACTGACCAGATCGGTCGGCCCAGGATTCAGATACTGCCCGTCCGGTCCATTCCCGGCGCCGGCGTAGCCGTGGCAGTGAGCGCACTGCTGCAAGTAGACGATGCGACCACGGTCAAAGGAGACTTCTGCAGGGAACCGCTGTGAGTCCCTGTAGAAGTCTGGATAGGTGAAGGTCAAACCCGCCTGCGGCGCGGGTGGTATGGCCTCCGTCTGGGTGAAGATGGCACGGAGGTAGTGCACTACCTGCCATCTGGACGTTTCGTCATACTGGACCTTCCAGGCGGGCATCGCGGTCCACGGTACACCCTCGCTGATCCGCCAGAAGTAGTCGGCGTCGGTGAAGCTGCTGAACGCCGCCGTGTCACTGAAATCCGGAGGCGCAGGCTGGAGCTCGTTGCGATAGGGTCCATGCCCCCGCCCCGCGTCGCCGTGACAGACTAAGCACTCGCGTGTGAAGATCGCCTTGCCCTCATCCAGCACCTGCACGGTCAGCGTGACGGGATTGGTGAGACCGACGTAAGCACCGGTCGGACTCCCCGGCTCGGTCGCGTGCATCGTGGGCTGGGCAAAGATCTCGCGGACGTAGCGGATCACGGTCCATCGCTGCGCCTCGCTCAGGCTTTCCTTCCACACGGGCATCACCGTACCGGGCACCCCCTCGGAGACGTGCCAGAACCACTGATCGGGCGGCATGCTGCGATAGGGCTCAACCTTGAAATTGGCCGGCGTCACGGACGTCGTGCCACCGTAGCTGCCCAGGCCGTTGCCGGCACAGCCGTGACACGTCAGGCAATACTTAACGTAGAGCTCCTTGCCCTCCTGTAACCCCGATGCTTCCCACGTTGGCCACACCTCGCTCTGATCCGCTGCAGCCTGCACCTCAGGATACTTGAAGGAGTCGGCCACGCCGGCATAGGCCACGGGAGGCAGGATCATGCGCTCCTGCGCCACGCGGTCTCCCAGAGAAAAGAGATAGGCATCCATTGCCATAATCTCCGCATCTGAGAGGAACTCGAAGCTGGGCATAATCGAGAGCGGGGAGAGGTCGCGCGGGTTCTTGTGGTGCTCGAACTCCCACATCACGCTGCGCTTCCGCCCGATGTTCGTCAGGTCCGGTCCTGTACGCTCGGAGCCGAGGATCAATGGGTTGTCGAAATAGTAGTCACCACCCTCAGACACGGCGCCCATGGCCGTATCCTGCTCGCGCACATACTGTGTGTGGCAGTAGTTGCAGCCGTTCGAGTAGAAGACCTCGCGTCCCTTCGTCTCCAAGTCCGTATAGTCCACAGCCTTGAGCGTGCGATCCGGATGATAGATGAGGCCGGGCACGAAGACCGCCGCCGTGACCACGGCGATGAAGACAATGAACCCGCCGACCAGGATTGTTTTGAAGGTCATCTTCATAGCGTCATCTCCTTATCCGCTGACGGCAGTCCCGCATACCCTATGTCAGGACTGGGCCAGCCAGGTTGTCTGGCTGGCCCAGTTCACGCGAATCTAGCCCGAATGAAAACCCATCGTGCCGCCCGTATCGACATCCCGGAAAGGATATCGACCTATCATTCGTCAACTCACTTCGCTGTAGATCCGCACGATGAGATCCTCCGGCTCGAGATGCGGACCAAACTCCTTCAGAACCTTGTCCTCCGCAAGATTCGAATCGCGGTGGCGCTCCAGATCGTCCCAGCGCTCCCAGAGGCTGATTGTGACGACGTAGATCGGGTTCAGCGCTGTCGAGAGAGTAGAATGCACGGGCATCGATGATACCCCGGTTCGCTGGGCAGCAGCGTCTTGAGGTAACCGATCACACGCTCCAGAGTGGAGCCGATCTCCAGCTCGGTCATGTCATCCGAACTGATATTGAAGCTCACTTGGTAGAAGTATGCCATCTCGCCCTCGCTTTCACGGCGTCCAGTTGAGGATCAGGTAGATCAACCACCAGAGCAGGATGGCCGGAAGGGCCAGTAGGACAACCGGCGGCAGTCTGCCTCCGGCCTCCTCGATCACGTTCGCAAAGCTATCGATGTAGCCGTCGGGGCGTATTTCCTCGTGCTCGCTCTGGTCCTCGATGGGCCGGTGCCCCCTTGCCCCGGACGACGCCGCGGAACGCTGGCGCAGAGCCAGCGTCAGGCCAAACAGCAAGAGCACGAACGCCCCCCCTGCGACGCCGAGAATCTCCCCCCACAGGTTGAACGCAGTTTGTGTCATTTGTCGCCTCCTTCCCGTCCCGGCCAGGGCTCTGGCTAATGATCCTCAAGCATTTTGTACTTGGCGTCCTCGATATTCCTGAACTGCCCGGTCTTCAGCGCGTAGATGATGAACGCCACCAACGTCAGCCCCACAAAGGCTATCCATCCGAAGACGACCCACACTCCCAGGCTCATCATGGCGCACCTCCTTGCTGCTCCATCAAGTAGGTGGTCACATCCCAGGCGTCATCCGTGGTGAAGATCCACTTGAAGGGGTACATCAATCCGTCCGGAACTCCTTCCCAGACTCGCCAGTAGACGTAGTCCTCCGGCATCTGGGCAGGGAAGGGCGCCGGCCCACCGCTGGCGCTCCCGTCAGTCCCCGGACCGTTGCCCTGCCCATGTATCGCCGTGGCAGGTGGCACAGTAGGTCGCGTAGACCTCAGCACCGTGGGTCACCGAGATGTATGTCCTTCATCCAGGTAGGTCTGGCTGCTTGCCAGCAGGTAGTCCGCCGAGATCTGCCCGTCAGCCACGCTCGTGGTCTGTGGCATACCCGTGGAGAAGGCGTCCATCAGGAACTTGATGACGTCCCAACGCTGCTCGACCGGGAGCCATTCTCCCCATACGGGCATCGCCGTATCCTGGATGCCGAAGGTCACCTTGGCCAAGTGTTCGCCCTGAGATTCGGGCGTCATCTGCTTCGTAGCCATGTCCCGGAAGTCTGCCGGCGTGGGGTTGAGATACTGCCCATCCGGCCCGTTGCCGTCCCCGGCGTAGCCGTGACAGTGAGCACAGTGCTCGAGGTAGTAGGTACGACCGCGCTCGAAGGAGACGTCATCCGGGAACCGTGCAGACTGCTTGTAGAAGTCGGGATAGGTGAAGTCCTGGCCTTCAGGCGGTGCAGGGCGGCGCGTGTCTCCGTCTGGGTGAAGGTCGTGCGGATGTAGTGAACCAGCTTCCACCGGTCCTCTTCGCCGTAGTGGAGCTTCCAGGCAGGCATCGCACTCCAGGGCACGCCCTCGCTGATGCGCCAGAAGTAGTCGGCGTCGGTGTAGTCGCCATAGCTCCCATCGCCGAAGTCAGGAGGACCCGGCTGGATGACGGCACGATACGGCCACTGCCCGCGCCCGGCATCGCCGTGGCAGACCATGCATTCGCGAGTGAAGATCGCCTTGCCCTCATCCAGCACCTGGATTGTCAGGGACACCGGGTTGGTGACGCCCACGTAGTCGCCGACGGGATCACCCTCGTCCGGGTCGTGCATCACAGGCTGGGCAAAGATGTCACGAATGTAGCGGATCACGGTCCACCGCTGTGCCTCGGTGAGACTCTCCTTCCAGACCGGCATAACCGTGCCCGGCACGCCCTCGGAGACGTGCCAGAACCACTGGTCCGCCGGCATGCTGCGGTAGGGCTCCGATTTGAAGTCCGCCGGGGTCACGGCCTTCGTGCCACCATAGCTACCCAGCCCGTTGCCCGCGCACCCGTGACACGTGAGGCAGTACTTGACGAATATCTCCTTGCCCTCCTGCAGGTTTGCTGCCTGCCAGGTAGGCCATCCCTGCGGCTGGTCGGAACCGGCGATCTGAACCACGGGCATCTCGAACGGATCCGTCACGCCGGCATAGGTCACCGGCGGGAGGATCATGCGCTCCTGGGCCACGCGGTCTCCCAGGGAGAACAGGTAGGTGTCCATCGCCATAATCTCCTCATCCGAGAGGAACTCGAAGCTGGGCATGATCGAGAGCGGGGAAAGCTCGCGAGGGTTCTTGTGGTGCTCCATCTCCCACATGACGCTGCGCTTCCGCCCGATGTTGGACAGATCCGGCCCCGTGCGCTCGGAGCCGAGGATCATCGGGTTGTCGAAGAAGTAGTCACCGCCCTCGGACACGTCACCCAGAGCAGTATCCTCTGCGCGCACGTACTGCGTGTGGCAGTAGTTGCAGCCGTTCGAATAGAAGATCTCCCGTCCCTTCGCCTCCAGGTCTGTGTAGTCCTCAGCCTTCAGCGTGCGCTCCGGGTGGTAGATGATGCCGGGTACGAAGACCACCGCCGTGACCACGGCAAAGAAGACGATGAGCCCGCCGATCACGATGGTTCTGAACGTCATCTTCACGGTGTCACCTCTCTCTATCTGACCGCAGCCGCCGGCTGAGCGCGAGCGGTCCGTGGCTTCGGTGGTTACCGGAATCTCGGGAACGACTTCCTGATCCTGGCGGATGGCCGTGGCCAACATGTTGTAGGTGAAGAGGATGAAGCTGATCACCAGCAGCACGCCGCCCGTGGCTCGCAGCGCCATGTAGGGACGGAGCCCCGGCAGCACCGACCAGACCGGCAGGCCCTGGTGCAGCCAGGCGGTGCCCTGGACCAAACCCGTTAGCAGGAAGCCGCCGAAGAAAAATGTAAACCCGATCACGTACAGGCTGTACTGCGACGTTAGCCAGCCCCCGGCTGAAGATACGACACTTGTAGATGCGCGGCATGACGTAGTACATCGCGCCCATGATGGTCGAGGCCGCAAAGAACATCAGCGACAGGTGCGCGTGGCCGGGCACGTACTGGGTGAAGTGCGTGAGCAAGTTGATGCTGCGCAGCGCCTGGTGAGATCCCTGGTAGGAGACCAGAATGTAGGCGAACCAACCTGTAACCACGAAACGCAGCGGGATGCTGGTGATAAAGCGGTTCCAGTTGCCGCGCATCGTCAGATAGATGTTCATCATAAAGGCCGCAACCGGCAGGATCATGCCGATGCTCTCGGCCACCGCAATGGTCTTCAACCAGTAGGGGATGGGCGACCACAGCAAGTGATGGGCACCCACGCCTGTGTAGAAGAACGCGATGCCCCAGAACGCGATGAGCGAGAGGAAGTGGCTGTAGAGCGGCGTGCGCGTTTCCCGCGGCACGATGTAGTAGATGACCGGCAGCAGGCCGGTCGTGAACCACAGTCCCAGCACGTTGTGACCGTAGAACCAGTTGAAAATCGCGTCGTCAATGCCGGTCAACGCACCGGTCGGGGGATTCCACATCACGTTGCCGATGAAGTACAGACACGGCATCCAGATCAGCGTTCCGATGATATACCACATTGAGACGTAGAGCTTGGGCTCGACACGATGGGTGATGGTCATGTAGATGTTGATCATGTTGAGGATCAGGACGATCATCACCGCCACGTCGATGCCCCAGGTGAACTCGGCGTACTCGCGGCTTTGGGTGTGGGCTGACAGCAGACCCACGATCCCCACGACAAGAGCCAAGTTCCAGAGGACCATCGTGACGTTGCCCAGCACCTCGCTCCAGAGCCTGCGACCGGTCAGTTGCGGGACGATGTAGAGCCAGAGCCCCATCATGCCGCCCGAGAGCCACGCAAACATCACTGTGTTGGTGTGAGCTTGCCGCAGCCTGCTGAAGACGAGCCATGCAACGCCCCGGAAGAGATCCGGGAAGACGAACTGGAGTGCCAGCGTAAGCCCCATCAGCACGCCGAGGATAAACCAGCACGCTGCGACCAACATGAAGTTGCGACTCGCGCTGTTCTCTTTCGTGAACATCGTTACCTCCAATCGAATGGAACTGGGGATAAGAAGACTGCGGTATGATTCAGGAGATCCTCCTGCCGGTCGGTTCGCACCCCGGCCATCGCACGGAGGATGATCCGAGGCGGGACATCGTGAATCGGCGTGCCCCATCGATGACTGACTACACTCAGGAATGGATAGCCAGTTCCTCGGCAGCGGTGCCTTTCAGGATGTCGTGAGCTTGTGTCACCTCCTCTGCACTGCCGTGGGCAATGACCAGGTATTTGCGTGACTTCACCCACTCTTCATATTTGAGGATGTGTTGTCTTGGCACACCCCAACCCATCAAGGCTCCCAAAAGCCCCCCATTTGTAGCTCCCGCCAGGGCGCCCTCGATACCTGACAGCATGGCTGCTGCCAGCGGCCCGATGACCAATAGCGGGCCAAAACCGGGTACCCACAGGAACGCAGCTCCGACGAGCAAACCGAAGATCCCACCAAACCAGGCCCCCGCGGCCGTACCATTCTTGTCTACGTCACCGGCTATGATATAGCCGTGGACTTCTTTTTCACTCTCGAGGTCCCGCGCAACAATGGAGATTTTCCTTATCGGGAAACCACTCGTGGCCAACCGGCGGATAGCTTCCTCCGTACCTGACATCCGGCCGAACACTCCGACCACGCTGCCAACAGGCATCACTTGGCTCCTTGAATGCTAATGAGGTAGATGGTCCCGGCTCTACAGGCGAAGGGTCACCCCATGGATAGGACACCAACGCTTATCCGGCATCGATGCTATGGTAAGTGTGGCCCAACAATATTCAAGGTACGTCCCGCCAAGCGTACCATTTCCGTGTCATCATAGAACCGAAAGCAGCCCACTACCGATGGACTCGGTTGTGGGCTGCTGTTGATCAGTGCGAATCGGTGCAAATACGGTGCAAATGGTTGGACCGAAGCCACCCGAACAGGGAACCGAGAGAAGACGTTACGGCTGGAATTTGTACCCTACGCCGCGCACGGTGATGATGTGAGTGGGATGGGACGGATCCGGCTCGGCCTGCTGCCGCAGGCGGTGAATATACCATTTGATGATCTTGCACGCCTCGGCCCTGTTGTCCACCTCGTAGTCCCGCACGACCTGCACCAGTTCCTGCGGTATCTCCACGCGAGGCGAGTTGCGCACCAGATGCACGAGCAACTTGAACTCCTGGGGGGCAAGATCCAGTGAGCACTCATCCCGCGATGCGACGTGCTGTGCCACGTCGATGACGAAGTCCCCACATCGCAACATCGACTCCTCCGCGCTCAGGTGCGGTCGCGCAGCTTCTGCCGTCGCTCCAGCGCCCTCCGAACAGCCTCCCGTACCTCTGGGGGTTTCGCGGGTTTGAGCAGATACCCATCCACTTCATGGCGAATGGCCTCCATCGCCGATTCCAACGAGCCGTGCGCGGTCAGGATCACCACGGCAGTCGAGGGCCACCGCCACCGCAGCGCCTCCAGGACACGCAGGCCATCCACGCGCCCGCCCAGATTGAGATCCAGGACTGCGACGTCAAAGAGGGTCTCCCGCAACAGATCCAGTGCTTCGGTTCCATCTGACGCAGTAACCACGCACAGTCAATGCGATGCAGTGTCTCCGTCAAGAAATAGCGAATGCGCTCTTCGTCATCCACCACCAGCGCTCGTATCGGTTGTGTCATCCGCTTCCTCCCTACACGGCTACGGGGTCTGACGGCAGCCACACGCTGAAAACAGCTCCCCCTTCATCGCGGTTGCCGGCCTCGATCCGACCGCCGTGTTCTGCAACAATGCCGTGCGTCACGTAGAGGCCCAATCCCAGCCCATCGGCCTTCGACGTATGGAATGGCTCAAACATATGTGCCCCATAGCTCCTCGGAAATGCCGCTTCCGGTGTCTGCGAAGGAGATGTGTACGCACCCCCATTGGAAACGCCACCGGATCATCGTCCGCCGTCGTAGCATGATCTCGAGGCGTCCTCCACCCATCATCGCCTCCATGGCATTGAGTATCAGGTTCAGAAACACCTGTTCAATCCGATCCGGCGCCACCATCACCATGACCGGCCCCTCTGACCGGGTCCCACGATGTCGATGCCCTGCTTCAGGCTCTGTTTCCGGACCAACGTTATCACGTGACGGAGCAGCGCGTTGATGTCGGGAGTCTGCGCTCCGCCAGGGTTGAGGCCTGTTCACGTTGCGCAACTGCTTCACAATGCCGGCCGTGCGATCCAACTCCTCGACGGCTATGTGCAGCAGCTTCCCGGCCTCGTCATCCGCCGGCAGTATCTCCTCCGCGAGAGCGAGACATCCGATCACCGACTGCAGGGGATTATTGATCTCGTGTGCGAGGCCGGCGGCCAGCCTGCCCGTAAGGGTCAGTTTCTCGGCCTGAATCAGCGCCTCCTGGGCCAGCTTCCGCTCGGTGATATCCTCCGCCATGCCCACGGCAAACCGGGGATGGTGATGGCGATCGTGGATGAGGGAGGCACCCATGCAGCGCCCAGATCGTCTCCCCATCCTTGCGAACGTACCGCTTCTCCACCTGATAGGACGTTTGTTGATCCGCCAACATCTCGCGATAGCGGTCAATACAGAATGCAACGTCGTCGGGATGGGTGTAGTCGACAAAGCGAGTCCCCAACGAGTTCTGTGGCCGTATACCCAAGCATCCTCTGCAGCGCCAAGTTCATCTCCACCAATGTCCCATTGGGGTCGGCGACCGCGATGCCCAGGGCTGCATTGTGCGAATATGGCGCGCAAACGCGCCTCACTAGCCTGGAGCTGCGACGTTCGGCGACGCACCTCTTGTTCCAGATCATCGGCACGTTGTTGAAGTATTTCCCGCGCCCGCTCGCGATCGGTCACGTCGAGAAGGACAAGACAAGTCCCTGGACCTGGCCGGCCTCATCCTTGACCGGAACCAGGCTCCAGTCCCAGTACGTCGTTCCCAGTTGTGGCCGATCACGTATTCGCATGGCTTTGCCCGGAACGAGATGACCGCGCCGGTATCCCTGACCCGCTCAAAGATCGCTATATTCTCGGGTGGGGAAAAAGTCGAAGTGGTTCTTCCCGAGCAGTTGATCGGCACGGTAGCCGGAGCCCCGCGCGTAGGCGGAGTTAACGCTGACGAAGTTGAAGAGGGGGTCGAAATAGGCCAACTGGACCTGTGTGTGCTCCATCACCGTCTGAAGGATGCTGCGCTGTTGTCAACGTCCAGCACCAGTTCCTCCACCTGCCTGCGCGCCAGCACCTGCTCGGTGACGTCGCTGACCACAACGAGAATGCCGTCCGTTCGCCCGTACGAATCGAACAGCGGGACGTACTCCGCATTCCAGTACGTCCGCTCTCCCTCCGGACCGCCGGACATCTCATATTCGAGGAGGCTAACGACGTCATCGGTCTCGTACACCTGATCCAGCAATTCCGGGATCCCCTCATCGACAAAAGCGGGAAAGATCTCCTCGACGGTCCGCCCCAGCATTGGTACATCCGGCACCCCGGGAATCGCCAGATACGTCGGGTTGACCAACTCGTAGTGATGGTCGGGGCCCCGGAGCACGGCGATGCCCACCGGAGCCGCCTCGACCAGTCGCTCCAGGAACTCGCGCTGTCGGCGGTTCTCGGACAACAGACGCTCCCGCTCGTTCTCTGCTTGCTTGCGCCCGCTGATGTCGCGCACAATCGCCCACATCCCTGAAGGCTCACCCCGCGCATCACGCCGCAGCCAGGCCCTCAGGTTGACAGGAATCCGCTCCCCGGACCTACGAATATACTCCTTCTCGTACGCGTCACAATAGCCGCGTACCAGGGTCTGCTCCTGAACATACGTGCCTCCATCTCATGGTATTCTGGTGGGGTTAGCTCCTTATAGGATCTGCCACGCAGATCCTCAACCGTCTCGTAGCCAAGAAGATCCAGATAAGCGCGGTTGCAGCCGATATATCGCCCTTCCAAATCGGTGAACACCAGGCCGTCGCGCGACGTATCATACAGCTCACGATAGCGCGCCTCGCTTTCACGGAGGGCATCCGCGATCCGCTTGCGCTCGGTGACATCCCCATAGACCATAGCGACCCCATAGCCCTCCAGAGGGATAGGCGCCGCTGTACTTCGATCCACGTGGTCGCGCCATCCTCCTTCACAATCCCCATCTCGACGCTGCGCACCGGACGCCCCTCACGAAGCGCCCGGACGCTCGGATACTCCTCGCCGGCATCAGAGTGCCATCAGGACGAACAATGTGCCACTCGGTCCCTCTGATCTGACGCTGCAGGTGCTCCTGCCGGGAAATTCCGAGCAGTCTTTCGGCCTCCTGGTTGGATTCGACGATCTGCCCGGATCGGTCCGAGACGGTGATACCCAGAGGGAAAGCGTCAAACAGCACACGGTATTTCTCCAGCGCTACCCGCAGTTCCTCGTCCACCCGGCGGCGCTCTGTAACGTCCCGAACGGTCGCCATGCTGCGAACAGGAACGCCGGCGGCATCACGGATGACCGTCCCGGAGGCCTCCACCCAGAACCAACTCCCATCCTTGCGGACGTAGCGCCTCGTGCTCGTCCACTCATCCGTCTCGCCACGCAGCGCGGCCTGAAAGTCCGCATAGGAGCGGTCATCGGGATGGGTGACTTCGACGAAGGTCATGCCCAGCAGCTCGTCTTCAGCGTACCCGGACATCTCGCACAGCTTGCGATTCACCCGCACAAAGCGCCCGGACCTCGCATCGGCGATCGCTATGCCAAGCGCGTTCGACTCGAAAATCGCCCGGAATTCTTCCGCATTGGCCAGGACAACTTCCTCTGCCCGCTTCCGGTTGGTGATATCGCGCATCACGGCCAGCAAACCGCGCTCCTTCCCGCCGTCGTCCCGGAGCGCCGTGATCGTGGATTCCATCGCGATCCGCCTGCCATCTCGGGTCACAAGGAGGGCCTCGTCCTGCCAGACACCCTCTTCCCTCAGGCGATCGTACGCCACCTGCTTTGCCGCATCGTCCGGCCACTCATAACGCCAGAGATCGGCAAGATCACGGCCCAACGCGTCAGTCGGATCGACGCCACTCAGATCGGCTGCGGCTTGATTCTGGTAGATCACCCGCAGATCGTTGTCGATCGCAACCACAGCATCTGCGATCTGGTCAAGCGCCCGCGCCCGGAACGTAACGTCTGCCTGGGATCGCTTGAGTTCCGTGATGTCCTGGAAAACCACCACACCGGCAACGATGCGCCCATCCACGTCTCGTACGGGTGCGGCGCCAACGAGGAGTACCCACTCCGCCCCATCAGCACGACGAATCACAAGTTCCATGTCCCGGATGACCTCGCCCTGTCGAAGCGCACGCGCGAGCGGGATCAGAGTAGGTGGCAGAGGTGTCCCATCCGTGTGGTACGCCGCATAGCTGCCCGCGGATCGAAGGCACTCCCTGCGACCCGGCCGCCCAGGATCGCCTCCCCCACCAGGTTGGTCATCAGGAGAGCACCCTCGGCGTCAGACACGATGACGCCTACGGGCATGACCTCGAGCAACGTCCGCAGCAGCCGGCTCGCCATCGCATCTACTTGCGACGCTTGGCCCGCGCGGGTACGCACAGCATCAGATGGCGGAGGGGCCTGCAGCGCGCCTGTCTTCGGACCGGAGTTCGTGAGCGGACCCGCCGGCGGCTGCATCCGCCACGCAAGAGCTTCGCGTGCGTCCCGCAGCACCGTACGAACACTGTGGAGAAGAGCCTGAGTATCGCTCGTGCTATCCTTGCAGACGCTTGTAGGAGCTGAGGTCAGCCGGTCGAGTGCAGCCTCGGCCTCGGCCAACCGCCGGGCGAGGTCCGGGAAGCCATCTTCTGGTACCGTCGGATTCGCATCCCCGCGTTCAAGCAAGCTCATCTTGTCTCTTCCTAACCCCGGCAGGGGAGTCATTGTTGGAGACAGACCGTAGCCGGGTCACAGAACCGGAGCTGAGATTGAAGTGCCTATCGATGTCAACACTATATGCCCAAAGCGGCCCGATGACAATGCGCTTCGGCACGTCGGTGACGTGTCATCTGACTCGACAGACACAGTCACATCTGCATTCGTGCGGACTGAGGCGGATCAGAGGCCCGCAGCACGATGAGAACTCAAGCAGATTACCGGCCCGCCGGGCACATTAGAGGGTTAGCGGGAGCGCGTCTCGATGGGTCGATAGCCTTTCGGCGAGCTAGTCACGGCTCACCGGAATCCGGCAGTACGCAGTCGAGACGAGTGCTACTTGCTCGTCTCGCCGAAGTATACGAACTGTTGGGGCCAGCCCTGCAGTTCGTGGGGGGATGGTTCATGCTCCAGGGCCGACGGCCCGCCGGCTAACGACCATTCCGCTTCGCTATCGACCTCAACATCGTCGTGTGGCGCATGGCTGAATGCCAGCACCTGGTTAGGTTGAATCCAGAGCTCCTTCTCAGCGAGAGGGGTACCGGTAGCCACCCCATCCTCCTCCGGAGCCGCCGGCAGGATGGCCCGGACTTCGCCAAGGATCTGGTAGCCCTCATCCGTATAGACATCCCATACCACGATTGCGATGCTGGGGTTCTCCCGTAAGTTGGCGACCGTCGTGGGGCACGACCAATCGCCCAAGACCAACCTGCCGTCATCAGTGACGAAAAAGCTGCCTACGGATGCGATGTGGGGCATACCTGCCCCATCCGTCGTACTGATCCACACGTGTTGCCATCTTTCGCCCAGCGCAATCGCACGCTCGAACATCCGCTCGTTCATGATTCCACCTTCCTGGGGCCAATAAGGTGAACCCGCTCCATACCACAGAGCTGTCCTCCGAATCTCCCAACCACAACCCTCGCCGGCCTCGGTCCAGACCCACTCGCAGTCACCCTCGGAATATCGCAACGAGAGACTACAGAGTGGCAACCGCAACCTAGGACTGATACGATTACCACTGTAGCATCGATTCACGGGCAAAACCGACGGGGCGAGTTGGTCTACGCGACGGTTTGCGTTGGCGATCCAACCCTGGGCGCCGCATCACCGCCACAACGGGAGCGTCGCGGATGTATCATTCAGGACGAACGAGGGCTGCGCTTACGGCCACCGGACCATCGTGGCAGGCTAACCATCCACTGGATAAAGGATCAGCGGGATTGGCGGATCGACCGTGGACTTCACACGCCCCACAGAGCCCCATACCACAGCGCATGCGGGCTTCCCACGAGAGCTGGTGCGGCAGGTCGTTCGCGAGACATCGACGCTCCAGTGCCTCAAGCATGCCTACAGGTCCGCACCCATAGACGCAGGCGAAACGCGTGCGGGCGATCAGTGCCTCAACGGCGTCTGTCACCACCCCCCGCGTGCCTTCACTGCCGTCCTCGGTTACGACGACGACGCGCGCACCCGCCTGACGCAGATCCTCAACGAGCAGCACGTCGGCTGCAGTCCGCGCGCCGATGCACACCGTCACCGCACAGCCCGCGGCGAGGGCCTCGCGCGCCAAGAACAGCAGCGGCGCAACACCATAGCCGCCACCGACCAGGAGGAGCGCCTCAGCGGTGGGCGCCGCCGGCAGCGCGAACCCCTGCCCGAGAGGTCCTCGTATCCACAGCGGGTCGCCGACCGACAAGCCGTGCAGACCCTCGCTAAAGGGACCCACAGAGACGACCGTCAGAGCCAGGGGATCGGCGCCGGCCACGCTGTATGGCCGCTCGTCGACATCGGGCAACCAGGCCATGACGAACTGCCCCGGCTGAGCAGCAAGTGCACGATCGAAAATCAGCGTCTTTGTGCGGTAGTTCTCGGTGCGGATCCGCGCTACTTTGAAGACCTCGTGCATCTAGGAATTCCCCCCGGCCACAATGGACCTGTTTGAACGCCGGCTTGGACCGGAGTGAGGAATCTGCCTGGGGCGATGGATCACGCCGCACATCTCCGATACCTGACGATAGCCGTGCCGGCCCATGAACGCATCCAGTTCCGTCGCGATCTCGCCCAGCACTTCGGCGCCTCGATACCAGACAGCCGTTCCCACCCCTACAAGCGTGGCACCGGCCATCAGCATCTCCGCAGCATCCCGTCCCGTCGTGACACCGCCCGTGCCGATGATCGGCACGTCCACGGCTTTGGCGATCTCAGCCACACAGCGGAGCGCGATGGGCTTCAGCGCCGGACCGGAGATGCCCCCAACCCGGTTTGATAGCACCGGGCGTCCGGCATCCGCATTGATGACCATGCCGGGCATCGTGTTAATGGCGGTGATCGCATCTGCCCCAGCCTCGACGACGGCGGCTGCGATCCGGGCGATATTCGGCACGTTAGGGGCAAGTTTGACGCTGACCGGGAGCGTTCCCACAGCCTGCTTGACCGCCTCGGTGACCTCCGCAGCACTGCGAGGTAGAGCGGCAAAGGGGGTGCCAAACTCATCGGCGACGTTCGGACACGAGATGTTCACCTCCACCAGGTCCGGATGCGCGGACGCGATGGTGGCGGCAACCTCAGCATACTCCTGTACCGTTCCGCCGAAGATGCTGGCAAAGAGTGGTACGCGATAGGGGGCCAGGCGCTCCTTCGCTTCTGCCAGCAGAGCCACTTCCTCATCCGCGCCCGGATTGCTCAGACCGATAGCGTTGATGACGCCGTGCCCCCAATCGACGACCACCGGATTGGCGTGGCCCGAACGCGGTGCCGGCCCACAGCTCTTCGTCGTCACAGCGCCGGCACCCGCCAACGCTGCCCTCTCCAACAGCGAGGCGCTCGTCCCCAGAATGCCCGATGCGAGCACGATCGGATTTCGCAGTTGGATGCCCAAACGACCCAACGTTTCAACGTGCAGACGTTGAGACGCCCGCTCATCCATGCCTATCTTCCCTGGGATGCAAGGTAGGAGCGGACCTCACGATCCGTCGCGCCGTCGATCTTCCGGGCGTCGCGGAGTGCGGCGAGGAGCCTGTCAAGTGTCAGGACCGTATGGAGACGGCGGCCCTCGGCTGCCAGACGGGCCCCGCCGCCCTGCTCCCGATCGACGAGCACGACGACGTCCTGCACCTTGAGGCCGGCGGCCTCCAGCGTCGCGATGGCCTGTAGCAGGCTACCGCCGCTGGTCACCACGTCCTCCAAGACCAGGGCCACCTGTCCCGGCTCGTAGGATCCCTCCACCAACTCTCCCGTGCCGTGGCCCTTGGCTTCCTTGCGCGGATAGATCAGCGATCGCTTGAGCTTCATGGCCAGCGCCGAAGCCACCGGCAGCGCCGCATACGGCACGGCCGCCAAGCGATCGTAGGCGAGCGCCTTGACCAGGCCGGCGTACGCGTCGACGACCTTCTCGAAGAGCGAGGGGAACGAGATCACGCGCCGCAGATCCACGTAGATCGGAGAAGACCTTGCCCGACGCCAGCGTGAACTGGCCAAAGCGGATACACCCCGCCTCGAAGAGGTCAAGCGCCAGCGCAGACTCCGGGGCCTGCTCGCGCCGGTGCACGTTGATCCGGGCCCGCAGGTCGTGGGCTGCAGCGCGCGGATCCGCCGCGTACAACACACCGCGCGAGACCGGCACAATCACGCCCGTGTACTCCGC
This sequence comes from uncultured Chloroflexia bacterium, assembly GCA_963751345.1. GTDB lineage: Bacteria > Chloroflexota > Anaerolineae > B4-G1 > SLSP01 > PWVB01. Next base: position 147,255 of record CAVVUS010000011.1, on the reverse strand, counting down.
GCGACCGCCGTACTCGGCGCGTCCACCGTACTCCTGACGGCCCCCGTCCGTGGCGGGATCGGCAACGGTCATGCCTGCCTCCAGCGTAGCATCCAGGTCGCCGCCCTGTGCCCCCACACCCGGCACGAGCAGCCAGCGGTCCGGCGCCAGGCGCCGCACGGCCTTCAGGGCACCCGGTTGGGTCGCGCCGACGACAAATCCAAGCTGTTCCCGGCTCCCCCAGTCCTGCCCCTGCCGGACGATCTGTTGGTAGAGCGGCGGTGTGCCGTGATGCTGTATCTCCACTGCCGAGGGGTTCGATGTGTGGCAGAGCAGAAAGACCGCCTTGTCCTTATACGCCAGGAAGGGAAGGACGCTGTCCTGTCCCAGGTACGGGCTCACGGTGATGGCGTCGGCGCCCAGAACCTCAAACGCCGCGCGGGCATAGGCCTTGGCCGTATTGCCGATATCCCCCCGTTTGGCGTCCAGGAGGACGGGAATGCCCTCGGGAACGGCCGCGATGACGTCGCGGAGGGCGGCCAACCCCTCGGGGCCCGCCTGTTCAAAGAAGGCTACATTCGGCTTGTAGCAGCAGACCAAATCCGCCGTGAGCTCGATAATGTCGCGACAGAAAGCCAACATCCGCGCGCCTTCGGAGAGGCCGGGATGAAAAGCGACCGGCATCCGGCTCACGTCCGGATCCAACCCAACGCAAAGCAGCGAGTCGTTCTTGTCAATCGATGATCGCAACTTACCGATGAAACTGGATGCCACAGTGTCCTCCCGTAGATTGTAGTGTGATCTCGTCCGGCATACGCCTCAGGCTCGCCCGAGAACCGCGGCCAGCAGGGCCATTCGCACGTACATGCCGTTCTTGACCTGCCGGAAGTAAGCCGCACGGGGATCACCATCGACCTGCGGGTCGATCTCCCCAACCCGCGGAAGGGGGTGCATCAGAGCCATCGTCGGCTTCGCCCGCTGCATGATCTCCGGCGTGATCCGGTAGCAGTCCCTGACTTCCTCGTACTGCGCCGGGTCGCTGAAGCGCTCCTTCTGAACGCGTGTGACGTAGAGCACGTCGGCATGCTCGATGACGTCGGCGACGTCGTGTGTCTCCCTGACCTCGATGCCGCGATCGATCAGCTGATTCATCAGCGCCATGGGCAGGCGCAGGATCTCGGGGGAGACGTAGCGGAAGCTGACGTCGTACAACATCAACAACCGGGTCAGAGAATGCACGGTGCGCCCATTTCGCAGATCGCCGAGCATCGCGATCTTGAGATCGTCGATCTGCCCCAATTCCTCACGAATCGTGAAGAGGTCCAGCAATCCCTGCGTCGGATGCTCCCCGGTGCCGTCACCGGCGTTGATCACGGGCACGCTCGCGGCCTCGGCGGCGACGCTCGCCGCCCCAACCTCGGGATGGCGCAACACGATGACGTCGGCGTACTGCTCCAGGGTGCGGATCGTATCGGGCAGACTCTCACCCTTGCTTACACTGCTGAACTGCACGCCCTGCGTGATCGGGATCACGCTGCCGCCCAAGCGTTCCATCGCCGCAATGAATGAGGCACTCGTCCGCGTGCTGGGCTCGTAGAAGAGACAGGCAAGCACGCGCCCCTTGAGCAGATCGCAGGATCCTGAAGCCTCAACCATCTCCCGCATCTCGTGAGCGCGATGGAAGATGTAGGAGAGCTTCTCCCGATCGAACTGGTCCACCGAGATCACATCCTGACCGGTCAGCCCGTTACCGTGAAAACCATCCGCCACCACCGCAGCGCCACTGCCCGCCGTCGCAGTCGCCCGTGCATCGACCCGACTCGCCGGCAGCAGCATAGTCAAACAGCTTCGGCAAATCCTTCAAGTAGTCCATCGTCCCTTTCCTCCTTGTGTAGGTTACAGCAACCCGGCATCCGCAGAAAAAGAGCCCGCAAATGCGGGCTCCTCTGGGAACTAAGTATGAATGGCTTCCGTAGGGATGACCTCCCCGTCCCTGTAGACGAGGCTTCCCCTCAGCCGGACGGAGCAAAGGCGCCCGGTGACCTCTATGCCGGAAAAAGGGCTCCACCCGCACTTCGTGTGGAGCCCGCCGGCATCGATCACTGAGGTAGCGCTTGTATCCACCTCGATCCATGTATCCGGCTGGTCCGGAAGCTTGTAGATCCGCCTCGGGTTCAGCGCCATCAGGTCCACGAGGCGGGACAGCGACAGCCGGCCCTGGGCAACCGCCGTCAACATCAGCGGCAGAGCGGTCTCCAACCCGGGAACGCCGGGAGGGCTATCGGCTCCACGTTTCTCGTCCAGGGTGTGAGGCGCGTGATCCGTGGCGATGCAGTCGATCGTGGTATCGATATGCGACCAGAGAGCGTCGACATCCGCACGAGAAGCCAGGCGGGGACGCATGTCGCCCAGCGTGCCCAGGCGCGGCAGATCGTCCTCGGTGAGAAACAGATGGTGCGGGGTCACCTCGCAGGTCACGGCGAGGCCCTGCTGCTTGGCGGCAGCGATCAACTCGATCTCCGATTGCCGGCTGACGTGACAGATGTGCACCGAGCGCCCGAACGCCGCGGCAAGACCGATCCCGACCGCGATGCTTGTGCCCTCTGCGTGCAGCGCGATGGGCTTGTCCTTGGGCCAATCGCGGAAGTACCGCATCAACGTGGCCAGTCCCCCGATGCGTAGCGGCCCATAGGTCTGATCCATATAGATCTTCAGGCCGACAGCCTCACGGGCAAGCGCAGCGAGCTCCGTCCCCGGCCCTCCACCGGTCGCGGCATGATCTGCGGAAGCACCTACAAAGGTGTGCACATCACAGAGAGCCTCGGCTCGAGCGCGCTGCTGGGCAGCGCGAAGATCGGATAGTGTGACGATGGGGGGATGCGTGTTGGGCATCGCGAGAACGGTAGTGAACCCGCCTGCCAGGGCGGCGGCGGTGCCGCTTCGAACATCCTCTTTGTGCTCTCCTCCGGGGACCCGGAGGTGCACGTGGACGTCAGCTAGACCCGGTAACTTCGTGAGTACGCTCACTAAAGGCTAGCATAGCACAAGTGGCCCGGATGACAAGCGAATACAACGAGTGACGGGTGACGAGTGAGCCGGGCAGTTGCGCGAAATGAGCGCCGTTGACTCGCTACCGATAGCGTCTCTTCCGATCAACCGTCACCCGTCACTCGTTGCACCGTGCGCCGCATCGATCGCCACCCGGATGCTCGTCCCAATCTGTATCACCGGGCACGGTGCAGTCGGCGCCGAGGATGAAGCGATCCGGAGCTTCCTTCAACACCGCTGCGACGCGCTCCCTGATGGCCTGCGGATTGCCGGAGGCGATCACACCATGGCGGTCCATACCGCCCATGAAGGGTCGATCGAAGTACTCCGCCGCCTGGCGCGGGGTCCACGTGTCCCCTCCCACGTTGAGGCTGCAGTTGACAACATCGCCGGGATAGTCGAGGAACGGCGATAGATCGCCGTACGGCCCGCAGTAGTCGCAGACGTGCAGGATGTTGAACGGACAGGCAGCGTTGATCTCATGCATCAGGACGAGATCGTAGGGCTTGACGTAGGACTCGAAGATGCCGGTCCCCGCGAATCTGTGCGCCTCGCCGCCCTGCGTGGAAGCGTAGAAGCCGTCGACGCCCAACCGGATGCACCCGCGGACAAAGGTGAGCAGGCTCTCGGTGATGATCTCCAGGCCTGCCTTCACGGCCTCGGGATCTTCCTTTAGGTGTGCAGTGATCATCTCGTCGCTCGTGGTGTGCCCTGCGCTCATGAACGGTGAGTAGAGCGTGACCAGAACCAGGGCCTCATGCTTGGCGGCCTTGACCAGTCCCTCGACCACGTCCCAAGCCGGCGCATAGAAGTCGGCCCCATACGACGGCATTTTCGCCCAATCCCCAGGACGCTGTATTTCAGAAAGATGCGGGAAGGCGTGCTCGTACTGGATCTTGACAAAGTCCATGCCGGTATGCCGGAAGAAGGCCAGATGCCTGTCGACGGCGGCTTGGCCTTCTCTGTAGGCCTCACCGAAATGCAGGAAGAAGGCCGCCGGCACATAGCCCGGGGCGTGGTCCGTATCCAACAGGCTCAAGACCGCCTCGCGTTTGTCCATCCTCCCCACTCCTCTCCGGTCCTCAGACCTCTTGCTCTGTTCTGGAGATGATCTCATCCTGGATATCACGACTCAACTGGGTGAAGTAGGCACTGTACCCTGCCACCCGTACGATCAGATCCTCGTAAGCCTCGGGCGCCTCCTGGGCCGCGCGAAGCGTGGCTCGATCCACGACGTTGATCTGGAGCTCCTGCCCGCCCAGCTTCATGAAAGTTGTGACCAGATCTCGCAGCCGGGCGACATCATCATCGCTGTGGATCGACCGCCCCGCGAACTTGATGTTGCACGTATTGCCGGCAGGCCATTGGTCGATGTTGTCCAGCCGGGCCACGGACTGGAGCAGCGCCGTAGGGCCGTTGCGGTCCGCGCCCTGACACGCCCCCACACCATCCACCAGCGGCGTGCCGGCGAGGCGTCCATCGGGCGTGGCGCCCGTCCAATGCCCGGCCTGCACGTGGCCATTGACGGGCCAGACGCCGCATGTATACCGCCCATCTCTTGAATCGACCTGTGACCAGCAGAAGTCGGCGTGCACGGCATTCACCTCGTTGGCAAAGGCATCCACCTCGGCAATCCCGTTGCCGAAGCGATCGGTGCGTCGCGCCAGGAGCGCGCGCAGCGGCTCGTGACCCTCGAAGTTGTCCAACAGGGCCTGGTGCAACTCTGCCCAGCTTATCTTTCCCTCCTCGCAGACCCAACGCTTCGCGGCAAGCAGGCCGTCGTAGGCATTGCTGGGACCGTAAATGGCAATGCCGGGCAGGTTGTAGCGGGTGCCGCCATCGACGAGGTCCCGGCGCCGCACCAGGCAATCGTCCAGGAGCGCTGACATCAGGGGGCAATGGCCATACTCCTTCTGCGCCTCACCGGCAATATGGCTGGCCAGGATGTTCAGACCGGCGAGATAGATAACCTGGGCCTTGTAGGCCTCCCAAAGGTCTTCGAAGGCAGTGAACGTCTCCGGATCGCCGGTGGGCAGGCCGATCGGCTCGCCCGTCAGCAGAGAGCGCCCGTCGTTCAGCGCGAGTTCCAGGGCCTTGGCCGTGTTGATGTGGCCTCCGGCTGTGACGCCCTGCTCCTTGCCGGGGATGGCGGCCTCCACGCATCCGACCACGCCGTAGCCGATGGCATCCTCAGGCGCCACGCCGTGGGCCTCCAGAGCTGGAAGGATGACGGTGTCGTTGAACAGCGCGGGCAGCCCGAGGCCCTGCGCGAGCGCGCGATGGACCTGCAGCCAGAAATCGGGGTCGATGTTGGGATGCCACCGCACGGAAAGTGCCGGTTGGTTGAAGCGCAGCGCGACCGTCGCATCCAGGCAGAGACGTGAGAGCGCGTTCGACTGATCACGTCCCTCTGCATCCTGCCCACCCAACGTCAGATTCTGGAATACGGTCTGCTTCACGCCCCCATCCACGTTCTCCATGAACTTGACCCAGAGGTTGAGCACAAGCTCCCACGCGCCGCTCCTGCGTCAGCACTCCGTCGGCGATATCCTGTTGGTAGGTGGGGAACATATACTGATCGAAGCGACCTGCCGAGATGGACCACCCGAACTGCTCGATGTGCATCGCGAGGTGGGTGAACCAGAAGCTCTGCAGTGCCTCGTGGAAAGTGCGCGCTGGGTCGGCCGGCACTCGCCGGCATATGCCGGCGATGGCGAGAAGCTCGGTGCGACGGGCAGGGTCCGTCTCCGCGGCTGCCAAAGTCTCAGCCAGCTCTGCATATCGCTCCGCCCACCGGATGATGCCGCGGGCCACAATCCCCACGCCCTGCAGAAACGCACGGCCCTTCGCGTCCTCCTCCGGCGCCGCGTCCAGCAGAAGCTCGGCCTCGCGCGCGATGTCACGGAAACCCCGCCGCAGTACCTTTTCGTAGTCGATGATGACGTGGCCGAAACCACTCGCGGTTCCCGTCACGAAGCCCGCCGCCATTTCCCTCTCGGCGCGTCGAAGGCGGCTGGGATGACGCCCTCGTACGATTTCACCGAGGGTATTCCCCGCCCAGTAGTCCCATACCTCTGACGGTGTCGTCTCCGCCGACAGGCCGTTGAGGTGATATTCCGGATAGACGGCCCGCCCACCCAACACACTCGCCCGCTGCCCGACGAGCAGTTCCCCCGGGCGTATGAAAATGGGCATCTCTTCAAAGACCCGGGCGAGCGCCTTGGCACGGCGAAGTACGGTAGGATATCCCTCGGTCTCACGATAGGCGCGCGTGACCAAGCGGGCGCGCTCGAAACACCACTGTGACGCCGTCTCGAAGAGCTCGTCTCTCAGTCGGCTGATGCGCTCGGGCACCGGCAGCGTTGCGTATGTGGGCATCGTATCTCCTGTCTCCGGCGGAACTTCAGCGGCACCGGCGTGTGGTCATCAACAACGATGACTACCCTATCCAAGGATACCAGCGCCTGCACTCGACGCAATCAGCTTGATCTGGCCCTACTGCGGCGCAGAGCCACGGTAGAGCTGCGCAGGAGGACGTGCCCAAAAAGACGCGGTGAAGCAGCCGGTACTGCCGGCTCGAGCCTTCTATGATGAGCACTCGATAGCGCGGGGTTCCGGGTGCGCGAGGCCTAGTGAGCGCGTACCCAGATAGGTGAGCTCCACGCCCACTGATCGTTACGCTGGCGAACCCGCAGATAGTAGATGTCATCTCTGTGCCCTGCGGAACTCAGGTCCTCGAACGTGGCCTGCCATTCGAGTTCCCGCCAGCCGGGTGCGCGATGGAAACGATAGGAAGGCGAGTCGATCTTGCCGAGTCTGCCCGCCCTGGCACCCTCCACGAGATCCCGAATCGTGAAACGCTCCTTGTGCCCATTGAGCTGAGCCCAGAGCACAGCATCAAGCGGGGCTTCGACCTCCAAACAAACGCCCTGTGTCCCGGGCGTCAGGTTGTTCGGGTTGCCGTGGGTCACAGTGGCGAATCCTATCGCGGAGTCACCTTCCGGCTCCCAGTGCGATGTATGGTGGTTAGGATCCGCGTCCGGATCGGCCTCCTGCGGGGCCACCACTTCCGGCCCCCGGAACCGCGGCTCGACTGCCAGCAGACGACCACCGGAGACGCCGAGGTGCACGTCCCAGTCCACCTTGACGCCGCGGGCACCCCACCCCACCTCAAGGAGCAGCTTCGTGTGGATCCGATCGGCATCCACGGTCGGATGGGCCATATCGTATTGGGAGAAACGCCGGAGAAGGGCGCCATTCTTGATGATGTCCACGCAATCGAGCGGCCCTCCACCGACGACGCGAAAGGCGACCTCGCGTCGCTGCGCCGGACCGAGGACCGTCCCCATCGGCTCGCCGTTGACAGCGAACTGCACATCGATGCGGTCCCCCGTCAGTGCGTAGGTCCTCCGGGCCCGCAGGGCCTCCCAGAGCCCGCCGCGCGTCAAATCTCGCGCCCAGACTCCCGTCCTTCCGTGACCGTAGCTGCCCGGATGGCCACTGTGGTGGTCCGTCGAGCCGACGACGCCAAAGACGTGGCCCTGAGCCAAGCCATAGGCCATCGTGCCACGATGATCTGAGGGGCCCATCGAGTGTAGGTAAGGCCGTGGCCCCTCGTCGGACTCGCTGCAACCATGCATTGAGATGATCTCGACCACCGGTGCGAACGTGGGGTCGAAGGTGTCCCAGTTGATCCCGCGCTGCCCCTGCTTGTAGCCAATATGGTGGGGAAAGGCCATCACGTCGGGCAGCAAGCGGCTGAAGCTTGCCGTGGAGATCTGCCAGTCCCGTAGCCTCGATGATCTCGCCATCGGCCCCGTTGTAGAGGATGGTCCGGTCGCCGTCGGCGCCGCTGTGCATCTCGAAACTGAGGAAGGTCACGAACTCGCCGTCCCGGTGAAAAGCCGCGGTCGTGCGCTGGACGTCATCCCATCCCTCGCCGCAGCCGGGCGAACCCCTCGCGGTGGAAGTCGACGATATACCCGATGGCGTCGTCGCGCGGCGGCATGTCAGGCCAGAGCGCGTGGCCCGTCACGGAGCAGAAATCGAGCTGCTCGCGCGCGTTGAGGAGCGCGTCCTCGCAGGCTGCCATGGCCGTAGGAGATGCCGCAGTGGTTGTGCAGGTCGCCGTAGTAGGCGTGAAGACCGTCGTAGACGTGCATGAAACCTCCTGTATACGCTCCCGGAAAAGACCTTTGGGGTCTTTCTATCGAGCGAGTGCTCTGCTCGACAGAGAGACCCCAAAGGTCTTCCTGCTATCCGATCTCGGGGCCGGCCATCGCGTACTGCGCCGCTGGGTGTCCAAAGGCGCCATCGCCACCCAGGGTCATCCGAGTGAACGCGCGCTGGCGCTCGAAGCCAAGCGCGGCAAGCCGGGCACGCCACGCCTGCTGGGGCACAGGGACGTCGACAATGACGCCGCGGTCACGGGGCGTGCGCCAACGCGGCCCGGAATAACGCCTGCGCCGTGTCCACATCGTCCGCAACCACGGGGCCGATCTGCTCCAAGGTGCTCCCCGACCGGCCCATGCAGAAGCCGGCGAGCACGCCGTCCCGCCACGCACACTGAGCGTAGGCCGGCGCCCGTTCCCAAAGTGCCGCAAGAATCCCACGGCGCGGTGCGCCAAAGGCCGCCGCATCGTACTCCGACAGCTCGGACAGCACGTCGACCGTCATAGGCAGGCAGCGAACGTCGCCTGACACATCCGGGAGCGTATGCCCCGTCCCGGTCGCCGGTCGCGCCATCCGCACGATTTCGACCTCGTCCTCGAACCCCATCCTCGCGTAGAGCGGCCTGCCCTGCGGCGTGGCGTCCAGGCGGGCAGACGCCGTGCTCGCGTGCACACGAGATCGCGGCCCGCAGCAGTGCCGTGCCGATCCCCTGGCGCCGGTAGTCAGAATCAACGAGGACCATACCGATCCATGCGAACGCATCCCCGTAAGGAACCACCGTGGCAGTGCCAATGCCCAGGCCATCGACGACGGCGACCAGGCCGGAGCCCGCCGCAAGCAGCATCTGCCAGTCGGCGGACGTCTGGTTCCAGCCGGCCTGCTCCTTGAGCCGCATCCCCAGCGGGATATCGGCCGGCGTCATCGGACGAAGAGTCAGCATCATGGTCAGAACGGTCCGGCTTGGGAGGTCCCACGCTGACCACGAAGAGCAGGAAGATCGGGATCGAGCAACGGATCCATCACCCTACGCCCCCAACGGCGGTAACCCTACGAGCATAAGAGCCCGAGCCCGACGGCAGCATGTCGGGCTCGGGCCACCTTCGCTAGGTCCGGAATGCCGGTCCTCTCGAGCTGGAAGACTACGCGCTAGTGGACCAAAGGCGCCGACGACGCGGGAGACTCACGACCAGCGCAGCCAGGATGACACCCGCCAGAACCGCCGCAGTAATCGACACCGTGGGCGTCCCGCTCTGCTTGACCGCGATGCCGATGTACGCCCACACGAAGACTGCTGCAAACGAGACGTTGGCGTGGCGCAGGCTCATCACCACCGCAATGGCTGCAGCCACGACCAACATCACGACCGCCCAGACGACAGGGCTGATCCCCCAGCCCCCCCAGTTGAGATAGTACAGCAACTGGCTGACGTTCGCCACCGTGGCGACGCTGGCCCAGCCAAGATAGATGCTGAAGGGAACGATAAATGGCCCATCGATCGGCCGTCGTGAGCGACGTCCTGCCTGCCCAGAGCTTGAGAAAGATCGCGATAAGGGAACCCAGGAGCACCAGGATCACAGGCACCGTCACCAGGAAGCGCTCATAGTGCCACAGGAAGATCCACGCAACGTTGGCCGCCCCCGTGAGCGTGTACAACACGCCAATGCGCTGGATATGTACGTTTGCCCTCTGCGAGGGTAGCACCTGGTAGATCGAGAACGCGATCAGGGCCAGATAAATGACGCCCCAGATAGAGAAGACGTAACCCGCCGGCACAAAGTAGATCGGGTAACTGTCGGAGATCTCGCCGGTGCTCAGACCGTTGATCGGAAGGGCTTCAGCCAGACCATTAATCGCGATCGTGGCGATCGTAACCGCCAAGTTTATCCAGGGCCACAGAGTTCTCTTAGCCATGACTCTCTCCTTAAGCATCGCATTTCTGGGTCCAATTGACCCATCGTATAGCTTCATTATACGGCAATGCATAGGTTTTGTCAATAATTATATGATATATATTGTACAAATTCCGGTACTTCGGCCTAGCCTGGAGCGCACCACTTAGCGGTACTGACAGCAGAGCCGTCTTCTGTGGTAGAATGTGGGCCCATAGCCTCTCGAGCTGAGGCATCAATGATGAGTGGAGGAGTTCAGATGAAACGCCGCACCTTGATACTTGTCGCCGTGTTTTTCACGGCCAGTTTGATCCTCTCGGCCTGTGGAGCCCCAGTACAGTCAGGTCCCCTTACCGTGATTATCGGCAGCGATGAAGGGCTGCTCACACCGGTGAACTATAATACCGACACAGGTTACTGGATGCTCGGGTGGGTTTACGACTCCCTGTACACCCTCGACCCTGATTTGAACCCGATTCCATCGCTCGCGACGAACGCGACCCTGAGCACCGATGGACTCACCTGGCAGATCGCGCTGCGGAACGACGTCAGATGGCATGACGGCCAACCCTTCACCGCGCAGGACGTCATTTTCAGCTACCAGTTCCTCAAAGACTCCGGGACAGGCAAGGAATCTCTCGGTCATCGACAGTATGGAGGCTCGCGGCGATTTCGCGCTCATCATTAACCTATCGCAGCCTTACGCATTCTTCATGAACGACGTGCTGGCCCACTACTACATTATGCCCCAGCACCTCTGGGGGAATCAGCAAGCAGTGAGCGGTGCGCCGATCGATTTCCAGGGCACCATCGGGACCGGTGCCTACAAACTTACCGAGGTCGTGGCGGGCCAATCGTACACATTTGAGGCCAACCCAGACTACTTTCGCGGCCAGCCGCAAGTTCCCGGCATCGTCGCCAAGGTCGTGACGGATCCGGCACAACAGGTCGAACAACTTGGCTCGCGGCAGGTGGCCGCAATGCTCTCCTCGGCCACGCCCGATCAACTCGCCGGCCTGACAGGCACGACGGGCGTCCAACTATCTGCGGGTTCGGATTTCACCAACTACGTACTCTACACCAATGGCTCGCGTCCCCCCTTCGATCAGAACAAGATGCGGGAGGCCATCCTATTGGCCATCGATTCCCAGACGCTTGTCGATACCGTTCTGCAGGGCCACGGTACGGCGCTCCCCTCCAGCTACTATGATCCGGAACTGCCCTGGGCCATCGATGTCCCGTACGACTATGATCCGGTCGCTGCTCAGGCGCTCCTGGAGTTTGTGGGCGTGACGGACAGCAACGGGGACGGCATTCGCGAGTGGGACGGGGCGCCAACCGATTTCGCGATCCTCTGCGATTCCAACGACCCATTCGAGGTTCAGGCGACTGACCTGATCGTGGGTTGGCTCAAGGACGTCGGGATCGGGGCGCACCAGGATTGCCAGGACCTGACCACCGAAACCAGCGCCATCTGGCCAAATCACGTCGCCGTGGCCAACCCGAACTACGACATCGCGATCTGGCGTTGGTCCCGCGAGACCCAGCTCCAGCGTGGGTTCTTGCAGTACATGATCGCGGATCCCGCAACCCTCGGGTGGGCGAATCTCTCAGGGCTGGTCGATGCCCAACTGCAGAGCGAGATGGCCCAATACGCCTTGACGGTCGATCCATCAGCGCTGGATGTGGCCAGCGGCAACGTCCAAATGACGTTCTCCAACGTCGTGCCGATGATCCCGCTAGTGGCACCGGAGGGCAACTTCGCCTACAAGCCGGCGGCGTACGACGGTTGGGTCTATGTGAAGGGCGTCGGCATTACGACCGTCTGGTCGTTCCTGCCCGCACCAGCCGCCACCCCCACCCCGTAGACTCCGGCTCAGGGTCACCGCGTCCGACCCTACTGCCGGCTGCACACCATGCACGCAGCCCCCGGAAACACCGGGGGCTGCGCAGGATCCTCAATCTCAGGCTGCAGCCAATGCTCCGGGGTCTGTGTTCTCAGATACTCCCCAGGGCGACGTCGGCTGCTGCCGGGCTCAGTCCTGAATCGGCTGCTTACCCCAACTTGCCTGCGGCCCGCATGCGCGCGCCGTAGGCCTCATATCGCTCTTTCTCGCCGGGCGCGAGCGTGGCCCGCTCGGCCAGTGCCTCGGCGACCTGCCGGAAGGGCGCCACGTCGCGCAGCCCGCGCAGGACGACGTTGACTGTGGGATGAGCCGAGCACATAACGGTAGAACCCGGGCAGCGGGGGCACGTCATCGGCCTCGAGTAGCTTGTCGGTGCTCGTCGCGTTCATGATGACGACCCCCGTCCCGTGGGCGGCGGCCTCCGGGAAGACGGTCGTCTCCGGCTCGGGCTTGGCGCAGTTGTACCAGCAGAGAACGGTATCGAATAGCCCGGTCGCCACCGCCTTGGCGACTTCGGGCCAGACGTGGCCCGTGACCCCGATGAAGCGCACGAGCCCCTGCTCGCGAGCCTTGACCGCAGCCTCATATGCGCCACCCGGACCCAATACCTTCTCGCGCTCCTCCGCCGTGTTCAGGTAGTGGATCTGCCAGACGTCGAGATAGTCCGTCCCGAGGAGTCGTAGCGAGGTCTCCAGGTCTCCTCTGGCGCCCTGCGCATCGCGCTTGTCACTCTTTGAGGCAAGCACGATCTCGTGCCGGCGACCGGAGATCGCCTCGCCGATCACGCGTTCATCATCGCCGTCTCGGTAGTTCCTGGCCGTGTCCAGATAGGTGACGCCGAGGTCCAACGCCGCGCGGTAGTCATCGGCCGATTCGCAGTAGGCGCCGCCGATGCCGAGCCGGGTCACCTTCAGGCCCGTCCGCCCCAATACCGTAGTAGGTAGCTCTATCATTCCCCTATCTCCCTCTCTTCCCTAGCTCGACAACGTGGGTCAGTCATCCGCCGTGCTGTGGTTCGATCGCCGCCTCGATTTCTCGAATCGGGAAGGCCCTCCGCAGGTCGGTGGGGTCGATCTCGACCAGGAAGCCACGCTTGCCACCGTTGATGTAGATCCGCGGCAGCCCCAGCACCCCGGCTTCGACGTAGACCGGCAGCGGTTGGCGCGTCCCGAACGGACTGATGCCGCCCACCCGGTAACCTGTGACACGCTCGGCCTTTTCGACGGCGCACGGCGCGACCGACTTTGTCCCCAAGGCGCGTGCCAGGCTCTTTGTAGAGACCTCCCGGTCACCGTGCATCAGGACCAGGAACGGCTTCCCGACGTCCGGCTCCATCACCAGGGTCTTGATCACGGCGTGCTCGTCGACCTCGAGGCACGCCGCCGCGTGGCGGGTGCCACCGTGCACCTCGAATGGGTACTCGTGGGGAACAAACGGGATCTTCTTGCTCTGCAGCACCCGTACGCCGCGTGTCATTGGAATCTCGGATTTGCTCACGACATGGCGGTCCTATAGCTCTGGGGCATCCGGCTCGCTAGTCCCAACGGACCTCTCGTCCCGTCTTAGCACTCCGGAGCAACCCTTCCATCATCTGTTGAACGATCAACCCGTGGCGCAGTGGCGCCTCACATGCCACGCCGTCAAGGATACACTCGACGAAGTGGTCCGCCACCATGTCGAATCCTTGCGACATCGTGGGGAACGTCACCTCCGTGTCCTGTGGCACGCCATCAACGGTGCGGTAGATCGTCAATGGACGTAGACGTGCGCCGGCCTCGGTGCCGAAAAGCTCCACCTGCGTCTCTTCCGTTGGGTGCTGATGACATGCCCAGAAGCTCTCGATCTGGAGCCCGACATCGCCCTCGAAGCGGATGAAACCGCCCGCATAGTCGTCCACCCCAAACAGATCGGAATAGGCACCAGGCGGGACCCTGAAGTCCCAGTAGCCCTCGCCGTGAGGGCCGAACTTGGCCCCACCCACCCCGACCACGCTGACAGGCTTGGGCTTTCCCAACAGCCACCAGACGGTGTCGAGCACGTGAACCCCCATGTCGCGGAAGGCACCACCGCCCGGCTCGATAAACGCCGAGTTCCAATCCGGGATCCCACTGCGACGCACGCTGCGAGCGCGCGCGTAGTAGAGGTCGCCGAGATCACCCCGGTCCAGCAACCCCTTGAGGTACATCGTGGGCGTGCTGAAGCGGATGCCCAGCGACATCATGTTGACCACGCCCGCAGCCTCCGCCGCCTCGACCAACTCGCGGGCCGCCTCCTCGGAATCGGCCAGCGGTTTTGTGACCAGCACGTGTTTCCCGTGCTTGACCGCCTCCAGCGCGACGGGAACGTGCACCGGGTTCGGCGTTGCGACCATCACGGCGTCGATGTCAGGATCCTCACAGAGCTCTCGGTAGTCCACGTACTTCTTGACGGGTTCCGGCAGCTCGTCCGCGTAGTCGTCCATCTTCCACTCGATGATGTCGCAGATGGCGGTAACGCGGCACCTCGGGTTCTTCTGCAGCGAACGTCCATTCGCCCGACCGATACCAAGACCCACGACGGCGGCTCGTACTTCATCCATAGCTTGCCTACCCAATACGCCACGTGGCGTTGTCAACCGTCTCCAGCTTGCCGCTGGCAGCGGAGCGGACCCCTGCGTCCAGGATCGCCATCGCCTCAAGATTGAAGTCCAACTGCAGTGTGGGATGGAGCGGTTCGCCGGTCTCCAGGTGGTGGATGAACTCCTCGGCAAGCGTCGCGCGGCCCTCAGGCAGGGGCTCCGCCTCGATGACACGGTCGGGCTCCAGGGCATAGTAGCTGCGTGTGGTGTAGATCCTGACGTCGCCGCGCCCGGCAACCATCGTGCCCTCCGTCCCATAGGCGATCATGCTGGCGTCCGGGCCGGGACTCAACGAGGTCCATGTGCCTTCCAGGACCGCGAGCGACCGGGGGAAGCGCACCGTGATAACGGCGTTGTCATCCGCATCTCCGTAGTGGCTGGCGATATTCGCTTTCATGGCGATGGCCGCCACCGCCGGCTCCCCAATGAGCCAACGCGAAAGACAGGCACCGTACGAGCAGTAATCGAAGAGCGCCCCCCCGCCGGCAGCGGCGTGATGCCACCACTCAGCGCCCTTCTCCGAGTCGGTCCAGGCATCCGCGCCGACCGAGTACGACAGCGGCCCCATCGACGACCCGTTGCGCCATTTCACCTCGCAGAGGTCGCCGATCTCACCCGCATCGATCAGGGATTTCATCTTGCGCACCCCTGGCGCCCAGGCGATCGGCCAGTTGACGATGAGGGTGACGTCGTTCGCCCTGGCGGCTCTGGCCATCCTCAGCGCCTCGGACAGCGTCGCAGCCATAGGCTTCTCCGTGACCATATGGATGCCCCTGGCGGCGAGCGCCTCGGCGACCTCGCCGTGCTGCGCGTTCTCCGGGCAGAAGATGACGATGTCCAGCTCCTCCTGGTCGAGCATCTCGTGGTAATCCGCGTACACCCTCGAGATGCCGGTCCTCTCCTGTGCGTACCGCATGTTCGCCGGCCGGCTGGCCGGCTTCTGTGCCGTCGTCGGCACGCTGGGGACCGTGTCGGCACAGGCCACCCACTCCACGTTGGGCAGAGCCGTGAACGGCTCCATCAGGTCTCTGACGTGCATATGGGCGAAACCGAGCACGCCGAGTCGGTAGGTTCTGGTCATTGGTATGCCTCCTTGTGTGCGAGAGGACCTCGAAGGTCCCGATGTTCGAACCCTTGTCAACCTCGAACCGTCGTCGTGGCCTATCCGATGCACCAGGTGGCGCTGTCCACAGCCTCCAGTTTGCCGGTAGCAGCCGAGCGAACGCCGGCATCGAGAATGGCCATGGCCTCGAGGTTGAACATCATCTCCATCGTCTGGTGCACAGGATCGCCCGTCTCCAGATGGTGCACGATCTCCGCAGCCACGTCCTCGCGGCCCTCCGGCAACGGATCCGGCGGGTAGATCTCCGTCCGTCCGTGCCCGCGCTCGACGCGGACAGACTGCTCGTCATCCGTCCTTTCTGCCACGAGCGTGCCCGTCGTGCCGTAGAGGATCGATCCGATGGGGAAGCCGTGATCCCACGTGGTCCACGACCCCTCCAGCACTGCCATGGCGCCTGGGAACCGGACCAGCATAGCCGCATTGTCATCAGCGTCCCCCCAGTGGCTGTCGAGGTTTGCCTTGAGACCCAGTGCGGCAGTCGCCTGCTCCCCGATATACCAGCGTGACACCATAGAGCCGTAGCTGCAGTAGTCCAACATAGCCCCACCGCCCGCGTCGGCCTGATGCCACCACGTTGCTCCCCGCTCCGGACCGGTCATGGGCGCCATCTCGTCGCTCATCCCCAAATGCATGGTGCCAGAGGCCCAGGGGACCCGTGTGCCCGGCACGCCACTTCACTTCAAGGACTCGACCAATCACGCCCGCATCCACCAGCTCCTTCGCCTTCCGCGCCGCCGTGGACCACGTCAAGGGCCAGTTGATGAAGATCGCGGTCCCGGCAGCTTTGACGGCCCTGACCATCCGGAGAGCATCGGGAAGCGAGGGCGCCATCGGCTTCTCCACTTGGCAATTGACGCCCCGAGCAGCACAGGCTTCGACGATGTCGGCATGCTGGGCGTTCTCCGACTGCACGATGATCAGGTCGAATTCCTCCTGATCGAGCATCTCACGGTAGTCATCGTAGCCTTTGGGAATCCCGAAATGCTTCAGGGCGTGCTGCATATTCCAGACCCTGGTATAGGGTACATCCCGCAGCTCGGGTCGGAGTGGCACCGTGTCAGCACAGGCGACCCACTCGACCTGAGGATGCTCTGCATAGTGGACCGCGACCTCATTCACATGCATGTGTGCAAAGCCGATGATACCAACGCGGTACGTCTTCATCCGTCCCTCCCGAGCGCCTGCAGGACCTCGCGCGCGGGATTGATACCCCCTGCCTCCCCGGCCTGCCGGTCGATCTGGCTCGCCATCCGCATCAGCTCCACCGTCGCAGCATCCCGGTTGAGTGGGGCGGGCAGCCTTGCCAAAGACGCGTTCGAAGTTGCCGTGGTAGATGCGTTCCAGCACGTCACGTGGGAGCGCGAAGCCGCGGAACCCATCGAGGTCCGCCTCACGCCAGTGCGACAACGCCTCCGGCGGCTCGAAGACGTCGTCCTTCTCAAGGTACATTCGCACAGCCCAGGCGGTGCCCAGCGCGTGGGCCATCCCCCCCTCGCGCTGCAATCCCCACGTCGCGATATCGGTACCGTACACCAACCGATCCTGATACGTCATGAAGAAATCCCGCGCGGCATCATAGTTGCGGGTGAAGTTGCTGATCATCTCGTTGCCCGGCGTCAGATCGAAGCAGACGCGGGGATGGCGATCGAAGAAGCTCGCGGCTCGTTCGAGGTCTGCGGACAGGAAGTAGAAATGGGCGAAGACGAGCTTGAGACCTGGGTGGCGGGCGAGAACGGCGTCCACCTCCGCGTACAGGGCCTCCTTGGTTGGGAATGTCCCATCGCCGTAGAACCAGCCGTGTTCCTTGGCCCAAGGGGTGGCGTGCGCCTCGTCCCAGTCTTCCTCCGGATCGGCAACGTGGAAGATGACCGGCATCTCCTGTGCCTCGAGCGCCGCCCACATCCCCTCATAGTGGGGCGCATCGAGCGGGATCGGGACCTGCTTGCGAAATGTCGGCTTTCCCTCGATAAGCTTGAGCCCGTCGAAGCCCATCGCCTTCAGCGTGGCGATCTGGCGTCCAAGCGTTGCCGACATTGCCTCAGGATCGACACGCTCCCAGTCCACCTGGCCCCAATCCTCTCCGGGCTGCAGATGGTCAGCCACGACCTCGCTGTAGTCCAGCCCGCCCGAGAGATAGGCCTTGTCTCCCGTGGTAGCCTTGAAGTAGATCAGGGCGGCGTTCTGGTTGAGCATGGCGGGATGGGGCACGCTCACGAGGTTCACCCTGGTGAAGGGCACAATGTCCATGATCTTGAGAATGTCATCCATCCGTCCGGGCTCACCGAAGTGAATGTGGCCATCGACAACGGGGATATCGGCGAAATCGAATTCCATAGTATCTTCTTCCTCGCTAAGCCGGCCTGGGTTCTGTGCGTGTTATACGGCACCATGCCCCAGGGTCAAGCTCAGCGCCGCCGCGTCGTCTGGCACCGCCTGTGGCTCCCAAGGGATGCCGCAGAGCCTGCAGGAGAGGTCCCACAGTCGCGCCGCATCCTCTCGGCGCATCGCCCTTCTGCTGGGCCGGACAGGGCGACACGCTTTCCAGTAGATGCCGCGGGACGACTGCGCCTCGGGATCCGTAGCCAGGAAGACCACGGTCCTGGCAGCCTCCTCCGGGCTGACGCCACCGCCCCTACGCCTCTCCCAGACCCAACGGGCGAGCCCCCCTGTGCCCTTGAACCCCATCTCGGTATTCACCAGCCCGGGATCGGCGGCGTAGGCACGAATCGATGCATCCTGGCCCAGACGCCGGTTCAGCTCCGCCACAAAGAGCACGTTGGCGAGCTTGGACTGCTTATAGGCCTTCAGGATGCTGTAATGGCGCCGCAGCATCACGTCCTTCCAGTGCATCTTCCCCCGCCGGTGCGAGCCCGAACTGACGACGATCACGCGGGCCTCTGGGACTCTCCGCAGCAGCGGCAGTAAGTCGTGCGTCAGCAAGAAGGGCGCCAAGTGGTTGACCGCGAACTGCAGCTCATAGTCATCCTCCGTGGCCACAAACCAGCTCGACACCGTGCCGGCGTTGTTGACCAGTACGTCGAGTCCGGCGTAACCGGCAGCCGTCAGGCGCGCCGCGATCTGGTCGGCCAAGCCCCGCACCTGATGCTGTGACGCGAGATCGGCCACGCAAAAGGTCACGGCTGCTTCGGGGTGAGCGGCCAAGACGCTCTGCTCGGCCTCCCGGCAGCGCAGCTCCGAGCGCCCAACGCCCACGACAAAGGCACCGCGTGCCACCAAAGCTCCCAGGGCAGCCAACCCAATGCCCGACGTCGCCCCGGTCACCACCATCGCCTTACCCTCAAGATCCGTGCTCTCTGTCATCTTCTCACCCCTGAATGCAGTAGTGTCAGTTCGCGCATACTCAGATACCACTTCGGCCGGATCGACGACGACTGCGTCGTCAGTGGTGACGGCGTCACTGACGACACCGTCGGCAATGAAGGAGCGGCCTTCCCGCCACCATCCGCATCCTCGCGGCGCCCGGCCCAACGCCTCCCGATGAGAGACGCGACGAGCGACGCAGGCACGAGTCCACCGAGCACCCTGAGCGTCTGGCTGGCGCCGCCAGGGACGTAGACAGCCCGTCCACGTAGTGCCATGGTCACCGTCCGGCGGGCAACGTCGCCGACGTTCATCGTCGTAACCCGCCCCATAAAGCCCTGAGCCTCGATCTTCTCAATCACGTCGGGCGTGGTCGGCATCCCGGCAGGGCAGAGCGCTGTCACCGAGACGTCGTCGCCGCGCAGCTCAGCGTTCAGCGCAATCGACATATCGAGCAGGAAACGCTTCGAAGCGGCGTACGTCGCCTTGAGTGGCATAGGATAGTAGCCTGCAAGGCTGCTCACGTTGACGATACGTAGCGTTCGGGTCGGATCCCGATGCGCCAGGACGTGCCAGATCATCTCGACGGTCCCCTCAACGTTGACCCGCAGAATGCTTCGCAGATCATCGATCTGACGCTCCATAAAGGGACCCTCGAAATCGACGCCGGCCACATTGGCCAGAAAGTGAAACCGCATCCCACGGTTGGCCACGTCCGTCCAGAGCGCGTTGCGCGATTGGGGATCTGCCAGGTCGCATAGGTGAGTGCGAACGTCGACGTTGTAGAGGCGCTCCAACCCTAGGGCGACGCGGGTGAGCGGTTCCTCATGCAGGTCCGTCAAGTAGAGATCCCATCCCCGCAGACGCACACTCCGCCGCCAGCGCCTTACCGAGTCCACCGGTGGCACCCGTGATCATTGCATAGCTTTTCATATCAGTACGACCTCCGGAATGATGTTGCCTCATGATTTCGCCATCGGTATCACTATACAGACAGTGCGCTCGCCGCACCTCCACCGAAAGGCGCATCAAGGGGGTACATTTCTGGCGGGCTGCGCCACCTCGCCTATACTGGGTCCTGATTGCTCGCACAGATATCGGACCACGAAAAACCACGGATCAGCACAGTCAAAGGAATACAGATCATGCCTATGGACAACATCGACGTTGGACAGATCGGCTGGAAGGCTTCCAGCAAGAGCGGGGTCGTTGCGGCCGGGGGCGCGGGAGCTGTCGCCGCCGGAATCGAGCTCCTGAATAGCGGCGGGAATGCCGCCGATGCCGCGGCGGCGACCATCTTGGCGCTCAACGTCACCGATCACGGGGAGTGCTCAATCGGCGGCGAGGTACCCCTGCTGATCTACAGCGCACAGACCAAGGAAGTCAAGGCGCTGTCAGGCCAGGGCCGCGCCCCGCTGTCACAGGACGCGATCGACTGGTATATGGAGAACGGGATTCCGTGGCCCGATATGAAGATGGCACCGGTGCCCTCGGTGGTCGACCTGTGTATCACCACGGTGCAGCACTACGGGACCAAGACGTTCGCGGAGATCGCCGCGCCCGCCCTGGCATTGCTGGATGCGGGAACAGAGGACTGGCACCCCAGGCTGGCGCACACGCTGCGCCGGATGATAGAGGAGGAGCAGCTCGCCGGTGGGAGCCGCGAGGAAGGGCTCCAGGCAGCCTGCGACCGTTTCTATGGGCGCCGCCCCGAGCACAATGATATCGCCGAGGAACTGGAGGCGTTCTACATCGAGAAGGGCGGATTCCTGCGTCGAGAGGACCTGGCAAATCACCGGACGCGGATCGAGGAGCCCGTCTCGGCCGAGTACCGGGGCTACACCGTCTACAAGTGCGGGCCGTGGACCCAGGGACCCTATCTCTGCCAGGCGCTGCGCCTGCTGGAGGGCTTCGACGTCAAGAACATGGGGCTTCTGTCCGCCGACACTATCCACGTCGTGACCGAGGCGCTCAAGCTGGCGATGGCCGACCGCGACGCCTACTACGGCGACCCGGAGTTCGTCGACGTGCCGCTGGACGCCCTGCTCTCCGACGCCTACACCGAGATCCGCCGCCCCCTGATTGATATGACCCACGCCTCACAGGAGGCAAGGCCCGGCGATCCCTACACCATGGAGCCGCTCGCCGCTTCGGGCGTCTTCCGGCCCGGCGTGGGCGGCACGACGACGTGCGTCGTCGCCGACCGTTGGGGCAACTTCGTCGCAGCCACGCCGAGCGCCAACGTCTACCTCGCCGGAGGCAGCGGCCAGTCAGGGGTCAGCTTCGGCAACCGCCTGGTGAGCCTCAACACGACCCCAGGCCATCCCAACTGCATCGCACCCGGCAAGCGCCCGCGCATCACGCTGACGCCCACCCTGGTGCTCAAGGACGGCGAGCCGGTGCTGGCGATCAGCGTCGCCGGCGGCGATCTGCAGGACCAGGTGACCCTAGAACTGCTGCTCGACTTCATCGACTTCGGGATGGAGCCGGCTGCGGCGGTGACGCAGCCGCGCTTCGCGACGTACCACCACCAGGACTCCTTCGATCCCAACCCGGTTCGGGAGAAGGCCTTTGTCAAGGCAGGATCGCTGACGACGAACGAGACCGTCGACGAAGATGTCCGGGAGGACCTAGGCAAGCGCAACCACAAGGTCACGACGACCGAGAACGCGATTGCCGCCCCGGTGATGCTCTATCGCGACCCTGTCAGCGGCGAGTACCTCGTCGCCGGTGACCCGGCAGCCAGACGTCACGCCGCGGGGCTGAGCGACTGACTGGAACTCTCAGCCGCGAGTCTCCACGATAGCCGGAGTGGACCAATCTGTTGCTAGATTGGTCCACTCTCTCATCTATTGGGGAGAGCCCGCATCACGTCCTCCGGCGCATCACGTAGAGGTCTTCCCGGGCGATGGTCTCCCGGTTCCGGTCCACCGCGTCGAAGTCGGTGTGGACCGTGAAGGTGCGCCCGCTGAGATCCGGCCCGGCGATACGGAGCAGTTGCAGTGTCGCCATGGCGCAGGCGTCCGGTGACACCTCGTGTTCGGACCCCATCAGCCTGGGCACGTGCGGCTGCCACTCCCGTTTCTCCGGCGTGGCCATCAGATCCTCGGTCATCGGGGTATCGACAAAGCCCGGGTTCATGCAGAACGCGAGCACGGACGAGCCCACGTGGGCCAGCTCGCGGGCCAATCCCTCGGTGAAGCGCACGATCGCGGCCTTTGAGCAGCCGTAGGCGGAGCCGCCCATATTGGCGCCACTGGCGCCGCCGCCCCCATCCATCGTGAGGACGACGCCGGTGTCGCGCTCTATCATGTGCGGCAGAACGGCCCGGGTGCACAGCATCGTGCCGCGGAGATTGACGCTCACGTCGTGCCACCACGCCTCCGGATCGGCCTCCCACACCGGGCCCACCGCGCCAAAGCTCCCGGCGTTGTTGAAGAGCAGATCGATCGCGCCAAACCGCACCAGGGCACGCCGGGCCATCTCCTGGACCTGCGCCCACTCCGTGACATCCACCGAGATAGATATCGCCGTGCCGCCCTCCACCTCGATCAGCGCGACGGTTTCCTCAAGACGGGATAGGGTGCGTCCACAGCAGACCACGGCTGCCCTTCCCTCGCGAAGGTGCGCGCCAACCCCCGCCCGATGCCGCTACCGGCTCCCGTCACGATGGCTGTCTTGTGTTCGAGATCCATGAACCCTCCTGTGTGTCAGATCGGATCCTGCGCCTGCTCCTTATCTTCCTCGGCATCTGGATCTCGGCAAATCGTCGCCTTGCGTGCTCCCTGTCGAGATGCCGGCATTGGCTCGCTCTCCTCTTGGTAGGTGCATCCGCAGATACGCCTACGGGACGCAGCCTGTGTCGCCATCCACGTCGTAGCGACACACAGTTGTTAGTGTCGTAGCCTGAAGGGCTAGGCGGTATGCCTCATCCATGCCATGGCCTCCTGTCACACACCTTGAATGCGTCTACTGCCCACCTCCGGCTTGAATCGACGGGGTCTGGCACAAACCAGATGGCGTCACGTTGCGCCATAGAACCCAACAGCGTCGCTCTTCGGATCTGGAAACGTACGTCAGAGGTTCCGCTCAGCCCAATGTCGAAACCAGGCCATATGCCAGTCAATGAAGCCGTCGTCGGCCCAGTGCTCGCCCTGCCACGTGGCCGTGTAGCGCAGCACAAAGCCCATCAGAAAGATGTGGCGGATCGGCGGTCCAAGCTGCACGGCAATCAGCTCGGGCTCCGTCAATTCGCGGATCGCCGAATAGCCCTCCAGAAACGTCGCTAGTCTGCGCTGGCGCCGCGCCTCCGCCTCGGCGGTCGTGTCCATCCACTCGTCCGAAGCCAGGAAGACTCCAATGTCCAGCGCTCGCCAGCCGCAACCGGAACTGTCGAAGTCAAAGAGCGCAGGCGTGCCATGCTCACCGTAGCAGACGTCCCCGCCGTGCAGGTCGCCGTGGCAGATGCCGAACGCCGGCTTGACGGTGGGGAGCAGCTCTGCGACTCGGCTCTTGCACGCCTCGGCGATGCGGACGATCAACCGGTAGTCGGCCTCACGGTGGGCCATCAGATGCTCGATGGCCGGCAGGTTGTCGTCCACCAGGTGACGCATGTCCAGAGCAACGCGCCGGTAGGGTTCGTCCATCCGGTCGGCGACCTCGTGCATCCGGCCCACCATCTCGCCAAACGCAGCGATCCGTTCGAGGTCGCCCCGATCCCCGGAAACACCCTGCGCAGCCTCATAGAGAACCGCATAGCGGTCGCCCTCCGGGGCCGCCAGCCGGTTGACGTAGGTTCCGTCCCGCCGCACAACCGGACGGGCGACGGAGACCCCGTTGGCGGCGAGGTAGTTGAGCAGCCTCACCTCCTCCGACACGTCCAGCCGCGTCCTGCGGCCGTGCCGGTAGACCTTCAGATAGTACCCACGATCGCCCGCGGTCACCCGGTAGGTATCGCAGATCCCCTTTCTGTGGAACCGGCACACCGGTCGATCGAGCGACCCATATTCACTCAGCACGCTCTCGGCCAGTGCCTCGGCCGAGAGCGTGGAGTCCTGTACAGGAAACGGATTCAGGTTCGTCGACGCGGTCACGAGTGCACTCGGCGCGACTCTACGCCCACGTCTCCCCCTCCAGCGGCACCGTGTTGCTGACGAAGGCGATGTACTTGCTATCCGGCGACCACGAAGGGACGTTCATCGTGCCCTGGCCTCCGTAGAGATAGGCCAGCACTTTCGGTACGCCACCATCGAGCGGCATCAGGCGAAGGTAGACGCGCTTCGCCGCCGGATGATCGCTCGGCTCGGCCTCACCGGCCAAATAGGTCACGAAGACGACCCAGGTGCCGTCGGGCGAGACGTGGGGAAACCAGTTGTTGTAGGACGCCGTCCCAGGCGCGAACGCCATCCCAGGCGCGAACGCCCGTCCCAGGCGCGTCGCCGGTCAACTGCTCCGGATCGCTGCCGTCCGGCTTCATCCGCCAGACCTGCATAGGCCCGCTGCGGACGGAGCAGAAGTAGATATAGGCGCCGTCGGGCGTGTACTCCGGCCCATCGTCCAGCCCCGGCGTCGCGGTAAGCTGCGTCTCCTGACCGCCATCGACCGGGATCCGGTAGATATCGAATTGGCCATCGCGCAGTCCGGCGTACACCAGGGACTTGCCGTCGGGCGACCAGCCATGAAGGTAGGAAGGGCCTGTCGGCGTGACGACCTTCGGCTCCCCACCCTCCACCGGCACGGTGTACACCAGCGAGGCGTGGGCCTCTTCGCTGTGGCTGCTGATCGCGAGCATCGTTCCGTCGAACGAGAGGACGTGGTCGTTGTTACAGTGGACCACCGAGCCCGTGTCGACGAGCGAGGAGGTCCTGGTCGCCAGGTCGAACCGGTAGAGCCGTCCATCCCGGTTGTAGATCAGGGCCTTGCCGTCCCGCGTCCAGTTGGGCGCCTCCAACACGGTGTCCGCGCTGTAGACGACCTCCCGGTGACCGCTCTCGACGTCCAGGATCTCCAGCCGGCTGGCGAAGGGATCGCGCTCGCGGTTGAAGCCTTCCCCCACCGGCGCGACAATACGCACGTCTCGATAGATGAAGGTCTCGACGACGTCCACCTCGTGCGAGCAGCCCAGCAGGCCCACGTAGACCTCATCGCCCAGGTCGAGGTCGGCCACCTGGGCCGTGACGAAGGCCTCGCCATAATGAGCGACTGACATGATGTAAGTCGTGCCTCTGCGCTCCAACTGAACAACGTCCGCCGCCTCCAGGGCCATCCGCACCTCCTCGGTGGGGCCACCCTGCGTTCGCCGGAATTGCAGCGTAAGCAGCCCATCGCCGTGGATTCCGGTGCTCACACTTGGAGAACTGGTATCGAGACTGGTACGCACCATCCAGCCTAGTTTGCGATGCGGATTCGCGCCAAGGGCGACGAACTCGGCTCGTGTGGTCAGGATGAAATCGCCGGTCATGCGCCTCCACACAAAGTGGAAGTCGTCGTGGTCGCCCCAGATGTTGGCGCCGGCGCTGGTGATCGTATAGACCTGACGCTCCGCATCGTACTGGCAGAAACCTGGTGGGGTCACAACGCCAACGTCCGTTTGGCCCTGGAACAGGCCGAGCCGATCGCTGTTCAATGGAGATGTCATCGTCACGTATCCTCCTCGGAAAACTGGGCGAAGCACTATCGACGTGGGGATAGACGCGTAAAACCGCTGTAGTTATCGTGGTGTCACAGGTATCGGCGCTCATTCTCCCCGACGTGCAGTGCACCTACTATAGGCCCGCGACCTTGGAAGGAAAAGCTGCACATGAAACGGCTGTATGGCAATCCCGATCACACCGAATGGGTACAGGTCCACCTAAGGGCCTCGATCGCGCCCCGGCATCGACGGCTACATCCGGGTCATCGCCACGAAGCTTGGCACCGCCGGTGACGACGATGAACTCTAGCTTGCGGAGTTGGAGTACAGAGACGACAGGCGAAGCTGTGCAAGCGCATCACCCTCTTGACTCATCTTTCAGCGCTGATGATACGATCCCTAGTATGGCCACGCCGGCAGCTACGAGCAGCCCTTGGCTGATCCCGCGGTACAGGGCCGCGGTCGTATTCTGGGCCAACTGGGTGGTGAATACTGCACCGGCCAGCCCGATGCCCAGTACCATACCGAAGTTGCGCGCGGCCCCCATGACCGCCGAAGCGATCCCTTGTCGTGCGCGGGGCGCGGATCCCATCAAGGCGCTGGTATTTGGGGAGATGAAGGTACCCGTGCCGAGGCCCACCGTTGCCAGTCCCACTGCCACCAGCCACAATCCCGTACCTGCGCCCAGCCGGGAGAGCAGAAACAGGCCGCCGGCAAGAACGCCCATACCGAGCATCCCCGGCGTGCGCGAACCGACCCTGTCCGACAAGGCACCGCTGATCGGGGCGCTGATCGCCATGATCACGGGCTGCACGGTCAGCATCAGGCCCGCCTGGGCCGTGTTCAGCCCGCGCCCCTGGATCAGATAGAAGGGCATCAGAAAGGTGATACTGTAGACGCAGATGTAGTTCAGCACCGCGCTCACGACCGATGTCGAAAACAATGAGATGCGGAACATGCCTAAGTCCAGCATAGGCGCCGGAGACTTGCGCTCGATCAGGACAAAAATGAAGAGCATGACCAAGGCCAGTGCAAGCAGGCCCAGGACCCGCGGGGACGACCAACCCCACTCCGCTCCCTTGTTCAGCCCCAATAAGAGCGAGGTCAGCCCCGCGAGGAAGACGGCGGCGCCCGGCAGATCGAAGCGCCGCTCACCTGCTACGGGGATGTCCTTCGGAATGTAGGCCAGGGCCAGGGCCAATGCCATCCCCCCGACCGGGACGTTGATGTAGAAAACCGTCCGCCACCCCAGAGCGTGAGCCAGCGCACCTCCCAGTGACGGGCCGACGGTCAGCCCCAGGTACGTCATCGTCGAGACCAGGCCAAAGGCGCGCCCACGCTGTTCGGGAGGCACGTTGCCGGTCACGATGGCGGGGGAATTCGAGGCCAGCATCGCACTCCCGATGGCCTGCAGGCCGCGGAAAACGGTCAGTGCCGCTGCAGATCGGCTCGCGCCGCAGAGCATCGACCCCACGACGAAGATGCCGAACCCCCATACGTAGATGGTCCTGTGCCCACGCAGATCACCCAAGCGGCCGAACGTGAGCAGCAGCCCGCTCAGGGCCAACAGATAGACGGTCACGACCCATTCGATGGTGGCCACATCGCTGTTGAAGGCCGCACGCAGGATAGGCAGGATCGTGTTGACGACGCTGGCGTCCAGGGCAGACATGAAGGATCCGGTGCCGATGGCGATCAGCACCCACCATCTACGGTCGATCTTTTTCACTATGCAATCCTCGATGTGTGAGCCGCGCCACGGCGCGCATCCGGCGCCGAATCAGCGGCAAGGTTCTGGAGTCCCTCCCTAACAGGCTGAACGCTGCAACAAATACCACACAATCCTAACTATGTCCAGGTGTACCGCCGCCCACGCAGACCACCGAGAGCAGCGGCAAGCCGAGCGCGTAGAGGCGGCGTAGCAGGCCGTGCAGCGCGGCCTGATCGACGGTGCCGGTCAACCTTGTGACCGGCGAACCGTCGATCCCGTGCTCGAGCGTGATCGTCACCCCTTCGATCCAGTCCGACCAGGTCTCATCCAGGTGCCCCGGCACCTTGATCTCATAGCGTGCCGGTCGGTCCAGCGTAAGCCATCGCTCAGCATGTTCCATGATGAAAGCCTACCGGTACTCGGTCCTCTTGAAGACTTGGATACCCACCGTGACAGCAACCAAGCTGATCACGGTGAGGATCAGCAAGTCTTTCCACACGATGCCATCCAGCATCGGCGCACCGTGGAAGATCCGCGTCAAAGGCTCGGTCACGTAGAAGTTGGGCGTGTATCGTGAGATGGCATAGGTCGACTCGTCGAATGCCGCCAACCAGGTGCCAAAGATCATCATCGGGATCACGAAAATCATCGATAGGCCACTGGCCGCCCCTGTACTCTTGGCGATGGTCGCGGTCAGCAGCCCGAACCCCACGGCGGCAGCGGACAGCATCCCCAGAAAGACCGCTGCAAAGACGACTCCCTGGAGACCGCCCTGAGGCCGGAACCCCAGGATCACGCTGAGCAATAAGACCACCAGCCCCTGGCCTGTGCCGATAATCACATTGGCGATCACCTGGCTCCCCAGGTAGGTGTCAGCTGGTGTCGGTGTGGTCTCCAGACGCTTCAGCAGACCCGCATCCCGGTAGGTGCAGAGCGCCATTGCGAAGAGCATGATCATGTAGATGACGGCCAACCCCATCAGGCCGGGGACCAGGAACTCAAAGTGTGTCGCACCTTCGAGCCACCAGGTGGGCAGATCACCCATCGCCAGCGACAAGACCAGCGTCAGCACTGTCGGCATCGCCAGGATGACGGCCAAGCTTGTCGGATCTCGATACAGCTTCTTTAACTCCACCCCAACCAACGCCGCTATCGCGCGTGTTTTCATCTTAACTTCCCTCCCCGATTCTGCGGCCCGTGATCTTGAGGAACACCTCCTCCAGGTCCTTCGCACCGTGTTTCTCCATGAGCGCCTTGGGCGTGCCAAGATCGATCAACTCTCCATAGTCGATGATCCCTACCCTGTCGCTGAGAGACTCCGCCTCTTCGATGTAGTGCGTGGTCAAGATGATGGTCTTGCCCTGCTCTTTCAGGGAGGCGATGTAGTCCCAAGTCTGCCTTCGAGCCCGAGCGTCCATCCCCACCGTTGGCTCGTCGAGGAAGACGATATCCGGATCGCTGACGATGGCCATCAGCAGGTTCAGTTGGCGCGTCATCCCCCCACTGTACCCCTTAGCCTTGCGCTTGGCGGCCTCACCAAAGCCGGTCTGCTCGAGAAGCTCAGCGGTCCTCGCCTTAAGGCTTTGCCGGTCCATTCCGTAGAGCTTGCCGATAAGCTGGATGTTCTCGCGCCCGGTCAGGAAAGGATAGACCGCTGCTTCCTGCGGGCAGACGCCCATGCCCGCCTTGATCTCTTGCATGTCATCGCGAATATCCATGCCACCAATTGTTGCGGTTCCCGAGGTGGGATGGAGAAGGCCCGACAGGATGCTGATCGTGGTCGTCTTGCCCGCCCCGTTGGGTCCTAGCAGTCCGAAGAGCTCGCCCTTCTTGATATCGAGACTCAGGCCATTGACCGCGGTGACCTCGCCGTAGGATTTGACCAGACCGTCTATCCCGATGATCGTCCCACCGTCCGACAGACTCAGGGCAGGGGATCCGACACCGGCGCCGCCATGACGTCTGCGGGAATCGCTTCCACCGGACCCGAGCACCGTGCCGATGACGGGAACCAAGCTGATCACATAGGAAACGGCGAAGCAGATCGGGAGGACGATCGCCGACACGACCAGGAATTTGGCCACCGGTGGAAGTTGCAGGTTTCGCAGTGCGTACGCCAGGAAGACAAGGATCGGGACATGGATGATGTAGACGGTGTAGCTCTGTCGCGAAAGGAGCGTACCCACCTTGCTACGCTGACCGAAGAAGCGGCGGAAGAACGCGATAAGCCCGAGGAATAACCCAACTGAGAGTATTGCGTCCCAAAGGGTATAGACGGCGGATTGCCAGTGCCCGTTCCCCATCGCATTGTACAGCGCCGGTCCCAGTTCCAGCGAGAATAGCTGACCACTGAATGCCAGCGGGAATAGGACAATCGACCCGATCAGCGCCGCGACGAATCCGATAAGGCCCATCCTGTTCGACAGCGTTCGGAACCAGTTGCGTCGGTACGCAACCATGCCGACGATGTAGAAGCTGAGGTACTGCGGCAGATAAGCGAGCGTTGGGAAGTCCAGCACCGTCTCGCCCAGCGGGACGACCATCCGCATGAGGTAGCTGGCCCCAGCAAGGCCAAGAATGAAGAGACCAATGCCGGCGTAACTGAGCCCGTTGTCATCGCCAACGACGCGCGCCGGCCGGTTGCGCGTCAACCCTCGCCACGCAGCGTAGCCGAAACTGAAGATGAGCAGGAGCGCCGCGAACCAGAGCGGACCCAGCCCAAAGAGGTAAGGATAGGCATCCCACGTGAGCGGCGTCGTAATCCCCGTCAGCTCTGGCGGCATCAAGTAGAAGCCAATGCCGGAGACCGGGCCTAGCACGAAGAAGAAGAAGAGAAGGGGGAGCCCGAGGCGCACGAGCCTGTCCTCAAGAAACCCACCGGCACCTTTGCGGTCGAAGGAGCCTGGCGCAAAGTAGCCCGCCAGTAGGAAGAAGGCACCCATAAACCATCCCTGGTTGACGAGTGCAAACACCAGGAACCCCAGGAATGCCAATGGCGTGGTGACAGGGGGTTCGGCATAATAGAATGGCGCGCTCGCGCCGTAGACCATCGACACGTGGTGTAATACCACGAGAATAGCTAGGGCAACGCGCAGGTGATCCACAAAGAACAGGCGGGACGGCTTAGCCGCTGTCGCCTGTGCTCGCGGTGGACTGCTCGCCTCAAGTGTCAGTGCATTGGACATCGATACATCTCCTCTCCGGTATGGTCCGGACTGATGATATGTTACGCTTTCAGTATGACTGACAGAAGGTACTAGTGTCATCCCACGAACGTGGTAATCGAGGGGTAGTTGAGAACCAGGTGATCGCTCGGGGGGACGCGCGGTCCACGCGCCTGACAGCGGAGGAAGTGGTGCTCCACCGTGTCTGTCGAGAACAAGCGAACCCTTCCGATCACGCTTCCAGTTTGGGCCAGCGCCAGGCGTGCCATACGATCAACGCCAGAAGCACGAGCTCAACGACGGAGGCGCCGATGTAGTAGAGCCAAGACTCACCGACCGTGTTGCCGACCACTACCAGAGCGTAGACCACCCCGGCGATGATGTTGAGCCAACGGCTCGCCTTGGCTGTCAGCAACACTGAAAGCGGAATCATCAGGCTCGGAATGGTCATCAGGGCCATCGCTGCCACGAGCCAGCCCTGGGTCACCCGGAAGCCCCCCACTTCTCCCGCGATGGCGTCCTCGAGAACGCCGGGAATAAACAGCGCGAAATGGTCCACGTAGATGTACAGGAACATCAGAGCTGCCCATAGGGCCGAAAGCTTGAGCTTCAGGCTCACACTTGTGTCCTGTAGCGGTAGAGACCCACTTCCCTTCGTATCCATCACCTCTCGACTCTCGTGACTACGCTGGCTGCGCTCACCTTGCCACCGCTACTTCACGGGCATGAAGGCCGCTGCGCCAAGCTGCGTGCCCGATTTCCCAACCGGCTCGGCGAAACCCTTGACGATCAGCCAACCGCCCAAGAAGAGCTCATTGAGCAGCATCAGGATGCCGAAGCTGGGCGGGGTGACACCGAACATCTCAAGGATAGCGGTAACCAGGACACCTGCCGCCCCAATCAGCCCCCAGATCGAGATGAAGCGCGGGACAAGCCGCGTCTTGTAGAGCGTCGGGTAGAAAATGAAAGCTCCCGCCGCCAAGAAGACGGAGATCATCCGGAAGGCCCAGAGGCGGTTCGCCAGCAGCAGGGATGCAATGGCCTGGAAAGATCCGGTGGGCCCGGCCTGGGCCGCACCTTCGGCCACGGTCAGCAAGGCCATTGGACTAAGCTCGGCGAGAACTTGCATAATGAACTCAATCACCCTGAAGGCCACGTACCCGATCGCCAGAGCGTCGGCGCGTTTCCGCAAGATGGGGAACATCAGCGCCGCGATGCTGAGGTAGAAAATCCCGTTCACCAACTCCATCAGGGTGCCCGTCACGAGCTTCGCCGAGTTCGCTGAGACCGCGCTGAGAAGGTCCGGCGCACCCAGTACGGGCTCGACAAAGGCAACGGCGCCGATCATAAAGGTGGCGTTCGACAAGATAAAGCAGATACCGACGAGGGTGGCAATGGTTCTGTGGTTGTTCATTCGTGACTCTCCTCTGAGTTGTCTGTTGCTACAGTGCTGACGAATCTAGCCGACGTTTTCATTGTATGAGGAGAGCGGTACTAGCGTCATCCCACGAACGTGGTAATGGCAGGGGTAATCAGGCCCGGTACCTGGTCCCACTTAAGAGCCGAGAGGGGAATCGACCGGAGTGGTAATCCGGCTACACGTCAGAGAGCAGGCCCAAAGCCCTGCCCCGCGCGACCGCCTGGGTCCGGTTGTGGACGTCGAGCTTGCCGTAGATGTTGCGGGTATGCACCTTGACAGTGTTCAGCGAGAGGTAGAGCCTTTTCGCGATCTCCGGATTGGTGAAGCCCTGCCCAATGAGCTGAAGTACCTCGATCTCGCGTTCACTCAAGGGCTCCAGCAAGCCCTCTTGCGCGAGCAGCGGCTGGCCGGTCACCGGCGGACCAGGTTCGGCGGACGAGACTGCCGACAACAACCGTCCCACATAGGCCGGCGAAATGCCTCGGGACAGCGCCTCGTAGAGCAACCGCGCCATTGGCGCTCCCTCGTCCACAAAACAAGAGACGTAGCCCTCGGGCTCGGCGAGAACCAGGGCACGCTCCAACGGCACCAACGCGTCAGACACGCGACCCTCGGCCTCGAAGGCAATCGCTCTCAGTATGAGGATCTCAATCGCGCTCCCCATCCTGTCGCTATCCTCGGCGGCTATCAGCAGGCGATCCAAGAGACTGGTCGCGCTGTAAAGGAGCTCGCCCCCGCCATCGCGGCGGTATCGCGCAAGGTGCAGCCGGGCCAAGGTGATATGCTCGTACTCGTGGAGGAAGCTAAGGGCGTCATCGACGGACAGACCACGTTCCCGCGCCCAAACCTCAGCCTCGCCCAATCGCCCCAGCTTGATCAGAACCTGTGCCCTGCGTGCGGGGATAGGTCGAACGTCCGGCACGGGGGTTCGGACAAAGCTGCGTGCAGCCTGATCGAGGTAGCCCAGCGCGCCGTCAAGATATCCCCTGGACTCACTGAGTCCAGCCTGAGCGACATACCAGCGGTGGTACCAATCCGGTAGCTCGACCTGGTCGCCGAGGTCCTTTGCCTTGGCCAAGTCCTGGGCCGCGCGTTCCAGTTCGCCGCGCTCACGGTGAAGCCGGGCCCGCGCGATGTAGACATCCTCAGTCCCGACGGGCTCACCGAGTTTGTCCGCCAGCTGCAGGGCGTGCTCGCAGAGCACGAACGCCTCACGTAGACACCCGAGCGCGAGCCGCATACCCACGCGGACGAACGTACCCGTGATCAGGTCATAATCGTCGTAGAAGAGCTCCTCGGGAAAGACCCGCTGAGCAGCCCGCACATCCCCGCTGGCCCAGTAGGCAAGCGCCAGGAGTGCCGTCACCGACGCGCGATTGTGGGCATCATCTTGGGGAAGCAGATCGAGCGCACGCGTCACATAGGTCACGGTGCCGGACACATTGCCGGTGGCCTGAGCAAGGTATGCCCGAGCGATCGCCAGCTGAACGGGCAACGCCTGGAACTGCTGGTCGTCAACGACGACTGGCAATGGCGAGTCGATGTCTGAGTCCGCTGCCCTACCGGTCGGAGGTTCGAGCCACCGCTCGGCGTCTTGGATCTTGCTCTCGGCTTGCTCCAACTGACCGGAATTCAGATAGGCCCAGGCATAGGCCATACCGAGCACCGGCCTGTTCTGCACAACGGCGTCGGGCAACGCCTTAACCCAACCGAGCCATATGATAGCTTTGTAGGTCTCGCTCCAATCGGGCCAGGCCAGCTCCGCAAGATCGGCGACCCGCTCAAGATCTTCCGCGGCGTAAGCATGGCGGATCGCGTCAGCCGGCAGATCGTGATGCTCAAACCATGCACTCGCCCGCTGATGCAAGGTCGGAATCTGATCCGGATAGGTCTGACGAAGGCGCCGTCGCAGCAGATCGGCGAAGAGATGGTGGTACCGGTACCAGCGGCGGTCGTGGTCCAGGGGGATGATAAACAGGTTGGCGCGCTCCAGTGCCTCGAGCGTGGTCTGACCATCATCCGTGCCTGTCGGGAGATCAGCACGTCCCAGTCGCACCGCATCGCACAGCGAGCCCGACATCCGGGCAAGGATCGAGGTTTGGAGGAGGAAGGTCTGAACAGGGGCGGGCTGTCGGTCGAGAACCTCCTCGACCAAGTAGTCAAGCACGAAGCGGTGGCTTCCTGTGAAAGAGCGCACGAAACTAGAGACATCCCGGCGGCCCTGCATCGATAGCGCAGCCAACTGGATACCGGCGATCCAGCCCTCAGTACGCTGTGCCAGCGCAGCTACGTCTTCGCTCGACAGCGCCAGACCCATAACCTCATCTAGGAAAGCGGTGGCTTCGGTAGGAGTGAAGCGCAGGTCCGCTGCACGGAGCTCGGTCATTTCTCCGCGGGCGCGCAGCCGGCCGACGGGCAAGAAGGGATCTTCGCGGGTGACGATGGCCAGGTGTAGCTGCGGGGGCTGGTGCCGAAGGATGAACGCGACGGCCTGATGGATCGCTTGGGCCTCGATGAGATGATAATCGTCGAGAACAAGGATGATCCGCGTGGAGAGAACGGCGACATCGTTGATCACGGCGCTGAGGGTCACCTCAGCGGGAGGCGGCTGCTGGGACTGCAGTCTCGACAGTGCGACGCCGCCCAGTCCGGCCTCGGCCGTCTGTAGCGCGGCGATGAGATAGGCCAGAAAGCGCATCACGTCGTTGTCCCCCTCGTCAAGGGACAACCAGGCGAAAGAGACCGCAGTATCCCCTGAGCCGGGAGCTTCGTCCGGGCCGGCGACGGTTGGGAGCGCATTGCCCAGCGACTGCGCCCACGCGCTGACCAGCGTCGTCTTTCCGAAGCCGGCAGGGGCAGAGACGAGGGTGAGCTTGCGCGCGGCACCGCCGGCACGCCAGAGACCGGCGTTGAGCCGCTTGATCAGGCGCGGTCGCGAGACCAGCTCGGACCGCAGCGGTGGGGCATAGAGTTTCGTGCGCAGAAACGGCAATGCCTGCGCATCAACCGTTGGCCGGGAAGCCATGACACCTCGCCTTGGCTGTGATCAGGAAAGGGAGTCCCGATTATAGACCCAGGAGGATGATTGCGCTAATTGAGGATCTGCTCGATCGAATTAGGTGCGCGGCTGTTGACCACCGTCAGCTGCGTGGACTGGGATGCTACGTAGTATGTATGAGTGTCGCGATAATCACTCTTTCTGCAGGGACTCGATGGCGAGCGCCGCGAGACCGATGCTCAGCAGTGTGATCTGCGTGTCCACGTCCGCCACGCCAGGGACAAAGCCAAGCGCGATGCTGGCAACGGACAACCCAACGGCTACCGCCCTCAGCACGATGCTGACGATGCCCTTTGTATCTGTAGTCTCCATACTGATCTCTCCTTGTGCTAGTGGGTGAGTACAATCTTGCCGGCGTATCCGCCGCGATCGAGCAGCTCGTGAGCGCGGCCAGCTTCCATCAGCGGGATGCGCGCCGCCACCACCGGCTTGAGCCGCCCCTCCGCTAGCAGACCGAGGAGCTCTGTCAGGGTCTCACGGTACCAGGCGTTCTGTGCGGCGGTCTTCGTGCCAAGGTCCGGCATGAGCGGCGCCTGTTTGCCGTCTGGGATCACCGAGAGCAGCACCTGCATCCCCAGAGTGAAGGGGATGATCCACAGTCCCTTGCTCTTCGCGGCGGCCATACCGAACCATACGAGCCGCCCACCTTTGCCCAGGGCCCGATACGAGCGCCAGATGTGCCGGGCGCCGCCGATTGGGTCGAACGCCACGTCCACACCATCGCCGGTGAGATCGCGGGTACGTTTGACGAAGTCCTCGGCGTGATAGTCGATTGGCGTGGCTCCGAGGCCGGACACCAAATCGTGGTTGTAGCCGGAGGCCGTGCCATACATCTCCAGCCCGGCCAGTTTCCCGAGCTCGAGGAGCGCGGTGCCCACGCCGCCCGCCGCACCATGGATGAGGACCCGCTCGCCGTCCCGCACTTTGGCGGCCTGGTGCATCGCCAGGTGCGCGGTAAGGTAGTTCACCACCAGGCAGACGGCCTCGGCGGGATCCACATCTCTGGGGACAGTCACCATTTGGTCGGCGGGCCGGCAGATGAACTCCGTGTACCCGCCGCTGTCGCCGAAGGTGAAGGCTGCCACTCGCTGCCCCGGTTCGAGGATCGACACGCCCTCACCTAACTCGTCCACCACCCCGACGACGTCCTCACCGGGCGTGTACGGCACGCGCGGTGTGCCGGGCAGCGCCCCCGAGCTTCGGAGCATGGCGTCGTAGGCCGAGACCCCCGCGGCCAACACTCTCAAACGCACCTCGCCTTCTCCCGGTTCGGGGAGATCCTCTTCGATGACCTTCAGCACATCCGGCCCGCCGTGTGCCGTTACGACAACCCGATGGTTCTTCATAGCTGCTCCTGTCTTGGCTCGCAGCGAATAGGTCTGCACTCAGCCGGTGGCGCCGGCTAGGGCCGACGGCGAAGGGGCTGACGCCACCTCGGCGACATTCAAACCCTTCACCACGATCCAAAGCCCGATCACAAGCTCGAAGGGAATGTAGGGTAGAGCGAGTATCGGTGAGACAGCGACCTCGAAGAGATCCAGCACCGTCGCGATCAGAAGCGGCGTGACCGAGATCACCCCCCACAATGACAGCCAGCGCGGCACGACGCCGGACTTGACGAGCAGAATATAGAAGAGGATGCCACCCAAGCAGAAGGCCACCATATGGAGCAGGAAGCCCACGAAGTCCGCCGACTCAAGAGCCAGCATTGCCATCGTCGACAATAACTCCGGCTCTCCACCGCCCGCGTAGAGCTCGCTAATGCGCAGCAGCGAGAAGGACTGCAGCTTACTGGCGCCCAACAGCGCGCCCTCCAGGATGTAGAAGCCCAGACCCACGAGCGCCACTCGCTCACCGGTTCGCCTTAGGCTCCGGTACAGCATCGCGCCGAGAAAGACGACGCCCAGGGCGGTCAGCATATCCAATAGGATGTTGAGTCGCATCAGGCCCGTATGGCTGGCGATACGCGTCATCGTCGCCGCGATATCCTCAGGCACGATCAGGGCCGGCTGCACGAATACACCACTGGCGATAGAGGTGACAAACTGCAGCAAGAAGGCAACCCCCAAGATCCGCATCGATCCATTACGTGAGTTCATCTCTTCTCTCCTCGTGTTTGATTAGGATTTCTGATGACGACATTCGTAGTCAATCTCACATCGCAAAAGCGGCGATTAAGAGCATCAGCCGCGTCAAGACGTTCGACAACAGGTGCAGGCCGATGCTGAGCCGCAGGTCGTTCTTCCACCAGACGACGTATCCCAGTGCGGTACCCAGCAAGAAGACGGTCACGAAACCGTATAACTGCCAGACGTGATAGAGACCAAAGAACGCCCCACCCAAGAGCGGCGCCCATGGGCCGTATCGTGAGAGCCGGGGCAGCAGATAGCCGCGGAAGTAGAGCTCCTCCACCCACGGCAGGGCCACACCCGTCAGAACCAACTGAAGGGCAAAGATGGCGACGAGGACGTTCTTGGCGTACACCTCGTACTGTGTCCGCTCCTCCAGGAACAGCCACGCTGGCAGGCCGGTGAAGAATCGCTCCTCCAGGAAAGCGCTGATCGGGGTCACCAACATCACCAGCAGGTACACCCCTACGAAGGCGCCCACGAAGATCAAAGCGAAGGTCTTCCAGGCCAGCTTGTGACCGTAGTGCACAACACCCTTGAGGCCGAACCGTCCGTTCGACTTCTTCCCTTCGTTGAGCATCACCCCGAGCATGAACGGCAGGTCGAGCAACAGGATCGCCAGCAGGAAGGCGAGCAGAGGCGGAAAGCCGGCCGACTCGACGACCGGCCTCAGGACCAAGAAGCCGGCGGTCGCCAACACCCCCGGAACGAGGTGCAATAGAAGCGACGTGACTGGCGAGTTGTGGCTCGCCTCCTCGATTGACAGTGTCTGATTCACGTTCATCCTCACTTTGGCTGACGAGTATCGTGGCCTAGGCCCATTTCCAGGCGTACCACACGGTCACGACGTTGAAGACGAGCCCGACGACGATCAGGAACTTATCGAAGGCAGAAGCATACGTTGGCAGCCCAACGATGTTGATCAGGAAAAAGAGCGCGGCCACGACGATGTTGGCCCACCGATCGATAGGCTGAGGCAGGACCAATGACAGGAAGATCATGGCAATGGGGATCACAAAGAGCGCTGCCATACCGAGATACGCGGCCTGCCCTATCTGCGTTGGGTCTGCCACGCCCTTCAGGTAATCGCCGCTGAACACCCGTATGATGTCCCCCAGGAAGTAGGTCAGCATCAGGGAAACCCATAGAGCCGAAAGCTGTATCCGTATCGCACTCATCTCCACCACCTCCTCATATGGATGAAGTCAAACATACCCGGCGCTCTGTTGCGTTTAGCGTTGCATGTGTCATTCTTCGCCTAAGGCTAAGAATCTATACCTTGCGGGACTGAGATCCTTCGCGCGTCCCCTGCGTGGGCGATCGCTTAGGATGACAGAATCCAATGACTAGCTTTACTACCCATTGGTGTCACCACGATCCATCGTGATGACGACTTTCCCGCGGGCGTGTCCCTCCGCGTAGTAACGAAGCGCTTCGGCAGCCTCGCTCAACGGGTAACGTCGGTCGATAATGGACCTCACCTTGCCGGCCTCGATGAGTTCCTTCAGATCAACCAGGTCTTGCGCGTTCTGTTTCATGTAGAGATAGGTCATTCGCCGGCTCCCACCCGCCGAGATCAGCGGTCCCAGGAACATCCCCTGGTAGACCTGGGCCATCGCGCCTCCGGCGGAGACGTAGGTACCGTTGGGGCTCAGCGCACGCCTATAGTCGAAGATCGAGTTGTTGCCCGCGGTGGCGAAGATCAGGTCATAGCGCTCCTCGCCTTGGGCGAAATCTTCCTGCGTGTAGTCAATGACGTGGTCGGCGCCGATGGACCGCACCAGCTCCACGTTCCTGGTGCCGCACACACCCGTCACCTCTGCGCCGAACGCCTTCGCGATCTGCACGGCGAATGTACCGTTGCCGCCCGACGCCCCAACGATCAGGACCTTCTGTCCTGATCGTATGCCTCCCTTGTCGCGAAGACCCTGCAGGGCGACGAGTCCCGACTGCGCTGCCGCAGCAGCCTCCTCAAAGGTCGCGTTGGCGGGTTTGAGGGCGAATGCGCTCTCAGGCGCAGACACCCATTCGGCGAAGGCGCCAAACCCACGGTCAGCCACGTCCCCATAGACCTCGTCACCGGGTTGGAATCGGGTCACGTCTGGGCCGACGGCCTCCACACGCCCGGCGACGTCGCCGCCGGGAATCTGGTTCTTCGGCTCCTGGAGGCCGGACCAGAGCCGGCTGACGAACGGCTCGCCCTGCACGTGAGCGACGTTCGCGAAGTTGACGGATGAGGCGTAGACTTTGACCAGCACACCGTCGTCGGTCAAGACCGGCTTGGGGACTTCCGCCGACTTGAGACCATCGAGTGACCCATACTTCGTGAACACCATCGCCTTCATAGATCTCCTCCCATCATTCCAGTGAACTCATGAGCTCCGTTGCCAGACAGTGCATCGCCGTCGCCCCTGCTTACTCGTTAGGCAGAGAGGCGATGAAGTCCGCCACCATGTTCAAGTTCGCCTTCTCGATCCGCCACGGCTTGTCCCCGTGCTGGAGATGCAGCGGGTCCACGGTAGCCACGACGACCATATCGAGGTCCTTCAACAGAGCGATCTGTTCGCCGCCGTGGCCCCAGGCCAGGTTGTAGCGATGGCTGCCGGCCCTCACGGACCACCACTGGTAGCCATATCCGACGTCCTTCCAATGACGGCCCACTCTGTAGGACCAGGCGTCCTCCGAGTAGACTTGGAGGGAGTCGTGCACCCAGTCCGATGGGACAAGTTGCACTCCCTGGTATTGCCCGTCGTTGAGATATGTAAGACCAAACTTGGCCAGATCACGTGCTCCAACGTGAAGATCCGAGAAGCCCAGGTAGTTGCCGTCCCAATCTGTCTGCCAGAACGCGACCTCGGTACCAAGCGGCCCAAGAAGATACTGCTCTGCAAATGACTTGAGATCCGTGCCGCACGCCCGCGAGACGATGATACCCAGCAGATGGGAGCTCAGGTTGCTGTATTGCATACTGGTGCCCGGATCGTAGGCCAAGGGCACGTCTACCACGTTCGAAGTGTGGAAGCCCGTGAACAGGAGCTCAAGGAGCTCCGGCCCGGATTCCTCCCACGGATACCCGGCACGCATCTGCAGCAAATCGCGAATCGTGATCTCCGCCTTACGCGGATCTCTGATCCGGTCGGCGAACTCCGGGAAGAAGTCCATCATCTTCTGATCGACGCCGGATAGGCAGCCCTGCTCAAGTGCGATCCCGACCAGCGCCGAGTTGTAGCTCTTCGTGACCGAATGGATGTTGAGCGTCTGGTCGACGGACGCCCCGTTGAAGTAGGCCTCGGCGATCAGGGTGTCGTTCTTGAACACGAGCAGCCCGTAGACGGACGACATGCCGGCAGCTTTGCGGTAGAGCCTGTCCACCAGCTTTGGATCAAGCCCCTGCGCTTCAGGTGTCGACACCTGCCAGTCACCGCCGGGCAGCGGGGTGTACTGTACGACTTCAAGATCGGTCGGCGAGGCGCCACAGCCGAGGAGAGCCGGCGGGATCAGGATGGATAAGGCAAGCAGCGCCCTGCTGAGAGGGCTGCCGGTATGACGGGGGCGCCACAGTTGATTCCTGTTACGGATGGTCACAGGTCATGTCCTTTCTGGGTGTTCGTGAGATCCATCGCACCCTACAGGTACAGCATATCCGTGGGATGGTATTAGTGTCATCGCCCAAACGTGGTAATCAGGTGGGTAGGACTCGGAGCGGGCGAACGCTAATACTGGACGCGATCTGTTGGCCCAAACCGTGGACAAGCATCGGCTGGTGAGCTTGGTTGCCACATCCGGCGCTAGAATTGCCGAGGGCGGACTCTTGCGATCTAGGGCCTCTTGTGCAAACAGGGCAAGTGACTACCATCTCAGGCACATGCCAGAACATAACGTGGGACGACAGCGAAGAGAGGACCTCGACCTATGACCGCGGCGCCACGCCGACTCACCACATTTGCCGCACTCCAGGATCGCCACTTCCGCTGGTATTGGTTGGGAATGCTGGCTTCGTCGTCGACCATGCAGATGGGCGGCGTGGGCCAGGGATGGCTCATCTATGAGATCACCGGTTCTGCCCTCGCCTTGGGCTGGGTGAGCGCCGGCTGGAGCATTGCCAGCTCGGCGCTCTCCCCGTGGGCGGGCGTGCTCTCAG
Organism: uncultured Chloroflexia bacterium; assembly: GCA_963751345.1. Classification (GTDB taxonomy): domain Bacteria; phylum Chloroflexota; class Anaerolineae; order B4-G1; family SLSP01; genus PWVB01. The sequence continues at coordinate 105,945 of CAVVUS010000011.1, read as the reverse complement.
ACCGCGTCGAGAAACGCACATTACTTCTCTGGACAAGAGCCGTGATGGTGTTGTCGTCGCTGGTGATCGCCGTGGTGATCTCACTGGGTCTTGTACAGGTGTGGCACCTGGTGGTGTACTCACTGTTCCGCGGCGTCCTTTTCGCGGTGCTGATGCCGGCACAGAACGCCTACCTTGCTGAGTTGGTCGATCGTGAGACGTTGTTGAACGCCGTGTCACTCAACTCCATTGGCATGGGGCTGGCAGGCATCTTTGCCGCCTCGCTGGCCGGATTTCTCATCGATACCGTCGGCGTGGCGGCTGTCTACTTCGGCGTTGCCGTGCTCTATCTGGCGGTGTTTCTGACCACGCTGAAGCTGCCGCTGACCGGCTCGACCGATCCGGGTTCGGCTTCGGTGTGGTCCGACATTGCCAGCGGCGTCAAGTACATCCGGATCTGTCCTGCCCTGATCCCTCTGCTGGCCCTTGTTTTCCTCAGGGGGTTCTTCGCGATGCCCTACGGCACACTCATGCCCAAGTATGCGCAGGACGTGATGCATCTGGACGCCAGTGGGCTGGGTATCCTCGTGGCCGCGCCAGGTGTTGGCTCGCTCATCAGCTCGTTGGTCATGGCCTCGATGAGCGATTTCCGGAGCAAGGGCAAACTGCTACTCGGCTCGGGCGTTGTCTTGGGGGTAGCGCTTCTCCTGTTCTCCAGGTCGCAGGCCTTTGCCTTGGTCTTGATCCTGCTCGCCATCGTCGGTGCGGCAGGCAACATCTACATGGTTACCAACCGCATTCTGCTGCAGGTGAACTGTGATGCGCCCTACCTGGGCCGGCTTATGAGTGCGTACATGATGATGTTCGGGCTAACCCAACTGGGCACGATCCCCATAGGGGCGTTCGCCGATCGCTTCGGCGTTCCCGCGGTTCTCACTGTCCTAAGTGGGCTCTTTGTGCTGGCCATCGTCCTGGTCTGGGCGATGCAGCCGCACGTCAAGACGCTGGAGTAACCGTGTGCCACATCGATGGGAAGGACGAGGCGTACCGGACCGGGTGAGTCTCAACTCATCGCTGCGCCGTGCCGCGGGTCGAGGACGTCCGTGACACGGCGCAGATCAATGGCCCGATAGCTAGTCAGGCAAGGAGCACTCGAAATCGAAGACCAGCACATCCTCGGCGATCGGGCCGACGTACCGCCGTCCGAGTTCCTGATGCTCCGGATGCGGGAGATACCGGTCCCGGGCTTCCGCGTCCTCAAACCACATAACGAACCCGTAGTCGTAGCCTTGGCTCTTCCCCTCGGGGCTGTTGTTGTAGCCACCGGATACGTCCAAGATGCCGGGGATGCTACCCCGATCCTTCAGGTTGGTGAGGGCATCCAGCAGAGCGGACGACTGTTCCGCCGTCACACCAGGCTTCAGTTTCAGCAAGACAATGTGTTTGAGCATATGGCCTCCAGTGCTCTCGTTAGGGTAGGTACGAACTCTGTGTCTTCGATGAAGTGCTGCTCATCTCCAGTCTAGTCGACTGACCGCAACCGGCAACTTCCCGGAAGCCCGCCTCATCTGCCTGCCCGATGTCCATCGACCCTAGCCATCATGCGGAATCAAGGAGTCCTTGGAGGAGGATCCGGATGTTCTGCACCGGAAGCCCCTGCCCGCTTCCGTCACTGACGAAAAGCTCAAGCAAAGCGAGGGTTTGCGGCCTGGTCTTCAGGTAGTGGAACTTCAGATACTTCTCCAGGTCAAATGGGAAGAAGATGGGCAGGAAAAGAGTGACCAGATAGAATCCCGCCGCCGATAGAGGAATCCCAAGAAGCCGCCGCGCGAGGCCGCCGGCGCTGGAAAGCTGGCCCGACACTGCTTCCCGCGAGCCACGTGCAGCCCGTCTGAGCCACGGACCTCTACGAAATGCCCCGAGCGACCATCCTGAAAGCTCGATTCCCGCCACAAAGGTTGATAGCAGGGCGGTCGCGGCCGCCTGACTGCTGCGGTAGCCCGGATCCTTTACCCCACTGCGGATCCCTGCGGTCGCCAATACCTCCTTCACCTCGAGACAGGCTTTCTCTGCGCCCATCAGAGGGATCCCCGGACCGGGTGGCAGCCAGAAGTTCACCCCTTCCGACCGTCCGCCTCCGCCTTCCAGATCTCCTTGCCAGGCGACGAACGTGATCCCTCCGAAAACCAGCCTGCCCTCAGGTACACCTTCGGGGACGATCTCAGGCCGTCCCCCCTCAGGAGCGAAACACACCACGCGTTCAGAGGGCACCTCGCGCAGGAACATCCGGAACCACTCAGAGTAGTAGACAGGCGAGGGCACGGCAAACCAAATCTGGTCCGGGTCGAATCTCTGACTTTCGGCCACATCCGTCACCACCTGATAGGCCTTCAGTCGGTGAGCGATGGGGTTCCGCCTATGAAGATAGGAGATCTGGAACAACGGCAGCCCGCCGTGCTCCAGTGCCTCTCTCAGCCCATCGGCAGATCCGGGTCGGGCATAGAAGGCCAGCTCAACGCCGGAGTTGGCGAGGAATAGGCCGAACACCTGCCCCACGGCGCCAGAGCCCACCATCAGAACCTTCATAGGCATCCGTCCTGTCTCATTTCCTGCTTTGTCTTGGAGATTGCACAGCTTGCCTCATCTCTACCTTCGTCGATCGGCCGATGTCGAGGTCACGGTCTGCAGACAGCCTACAATGGGTAGGTGGGCGGTGTCCTAGCAACAGTGAGGTTATAGACGAGCTCCATCACCCGAATAGCCCAGGGGAAAGGAAGCACCTTGCCCATAACGACGGCCAGCTTGTTCGTGGCGCCCGGGATGATGATCCGTCTTCCCTTGAGAATGGCAGGATAGGCGCTCTCCGCCACCTGTTCTGGCGTCAGCATGCCTCTCCGAGCGAACCGCCTCACGCGCTGGCCGGCGAGTTCGGGGAACTCCGTCAGCGTCCCTCCGGGATGAAGGGCGCCGATATGGATATTGGTGCCACGGTACTCATGGTAGAGCAAGTCGGTGAAGACCCGAACGTAGTGCTTCGTCCCCGTGTAGACGGAGAAGTGGGGAAGAGGCGCGTAGCCTCCCACGGAGCCCACATTCACCACATGGCTGGGTTCACCGTGGGCCAGCATGTGGGGTATGAAGAGGTGACACAGTTCTGTTAAAGACTGCACGTTGAGAACAATGGTCTGGCGCAGGTGCAGCGCGCTCAATTCACCGAATTCCTGATAGGGGCTCATCCCGGCGTTGTTGATGAGCACGTGGACTTTCCCGAAAACGCGGACGGCTTCCCCGAACAGGATCTCCGGCGCGTCCGAAGAAGTGAGGTCCAGGGCGAGGGGGTAGACAGTGGCCTGGCATGCGTCCGCCATTTCCTGGCAGAGCGCCAGCAGGCGCTCCTCTCGTCGCGCCACTGCGAGAACAGCGTGGCCGTTCCGAGCGAAGGTTCTCACCAGCGCCCTGCCTATTCCCGAGGATGCCCCTGTAATGACAGCGTTCATTCAGGAATCTCCATTGGGTGATTCTCATCAGCAAAGAAACCCTACCCGGCACTCCCCGATAGGGCTTCCCATCGTCACGGCCCAAGCATACCCGACCTTGGCGGGTCCCGCAAGGACAGTGCAGCTCAGGACCTGATGGCGGTCCGCGCGGCGAGGCATCCGGTAATCGCAGGTAGCCCTACCTGGGATAGGGAAGCCCTCCGTTGCCCAGGAGGCCGAGAAGCCTCGGAGCCGGACGGAGCGTGTCAAGCACTTGAGTGCAGCCTGCCGCGGTCTTGCACCGTCGACAGAGAGGCCCGTTGGCTGTATCATGGTCACTATATCGGGTCATCTTCGTGTGCCGTACCCAACGACCCGGCACTCAACACGCGACGTATCTCGGAGGCAGCGATGGAACTCGAAGCGGAAATCCGGACGGCAGGCTCAGATCCTCACAAGCTGGAGCAGCTCTATCGGGATGCGCGACGAAAGGGGCAGGCAGGAGCTTTCCAGTCCGCCCTCTTGGCCTGCTATGAAACGGCGCCTGAGAATATGCTCTATGCCGCATGGTTCTACCGGTTCCAGCAGGTCGCGGAGGCATCGGCGAAACCCGACCGGGGCGTAAACTGGATTGCGGCCGTGCCTCTCAGCGTGTTGACGGGCCTGATCTTCTGGGCCCTTTCCGATGTACAGCACCTGATCGTGCTGGAGAGGATCCCTCAGTTGCTGCTCTGGTGGTCGCCCATCGCGACGATGAGCGCACTGATCTTCATGGCACTCACCTCCAAGAAGCACTATGGCCGTGCGCTGGCTCTGGGATTGGGCTTGCTGGCAACCGCGGCGTATGCAGTCATACTGGCGCCAACCCTCGACCCGATCTGGAAGGCCGACCAGTTTATCGTTCTGGCTGCCATTCACATTCCTTTGTTGTGTTGGGTCGGCCTGGGCATTTCGGTTCTGGGATTCAGATCCAGCATACAAGACCGTTTTGCTTTCCTGTTCAGATCGGTCGAAGTTATGATCACGGCCGGCCTGTATCTGATTGCAGGCGTGGCCTTCGGCGGCATTACCGTGGGGATGTTTGCTGCACTGAGCATCAACTTGCCGGAAATCTGGATGCGGTTGATCGCCGCCGGCGGCTTTGGTCTGCTGCCGGTTCTGGCCATCGCCACGATCTACGACCCTCGCGTGCCACCCTCGGAGCAGGATTTCGACCAAGGCCTGAGTAGATTCATCGCCACGATGATGCGGCTGTTGCTACCTTTGACCCTGGGCGTGTTGGTGATCTATATCCTCGTGATCCCCTTCAACTTCCTGGCGCCCTATGAGAACCGGGATGTCCTGATCGTCTATAACCTTATGCTCTTTGCCATCCTTGGGCTGCTCCTGGGTGCTACGCCTATCCGGGGAGACGTTCTATCTCCGGCGCTTCAAACGTGGCTGCGCAGGGGTATCATCGCGGTAGCCATCCTGGTAGAGCTGGTCGGCGCTTATGCACTCTCTGCCACCGTCTTCCGCACCATCGAGGGTGGGCTAACACCCAATCGGCTGACGATCATCGGCTGGAACGTCATCAACATGGCCATTCTGGGCTGGCTGCTCTACAGACAGTTCAGAGACGCCCGTGGTCAATGGGTGGAGTCACTGCAATCAGTCTTCGGTTACGCGACGAATGCCTACCTGGTGTGGGGGCTGTTCTTGCTGATTGCGGTTCCGCTGTTGTTCTGAACCGGCCAACGTTCGGGCGTGTATTGTAGATCAGCGGGGCAAGTTCCTCTTCGCTGTGACGGCTGATCACGAGCATCGTCCCGCTAGCTGAGATCAGGCCTGCGCTTCAGCCTTGCCTCGTGGCCCAGTGTGGTACTATGCAGCCCTTACATACCCGCACTGATTGGGCCCGCGTCAGCAGGCGAGCCCCGGAGAGGAGAGCGAATTGCGCAAGAGGCTGTGGATACTTTTGGGGATGGTCATCGTGCTGGCGGCAGCCTGCTCAGCATCCCAGACCCCGCCGGCGACGTCGCCGACCACCCAGACACTTAGCCCGGTGACGCAGAGGCCGGCGAAGACCATCTTGCCGCCGATCGCGACACCAACGGAGGCCCCATCCATTTCGACACCTGCAACGGCAACGAGGCCACCGGCGCCGGAGCCACCCGCACAGACAACACCGACACCGACGCCGCTCGCCATCCTGCCGCTGGCGGTGGACGTGGACGCCACCGGGGAGGAAGGTGCCTTCGACAAGACACGGATGCTCAACAGTGCCGCAGGCGGCTACGCACCGATGGAAAACGTCAACTGGCTCCCCGACACCTACGATGAGCTGGCTGCGATCGGGATGGACATGATCCGTCTGGATCATCTCACCGATGACGCTTTCTACAGTGTGGTCTGGCGTGATGCTGGCGGCAGTCTTCAGTTTGACTTCTCGCGGCTCGACCGTGTCGTCGTGCCGATCCTTCAGCAAGGGATGCAGCCACTGATGTGTCTCTCCTACAAGCCGGAGGCACTGGACCCCCGAGGGCAGTCGAAGACGCCACCGGGTAACCTGGACGAATGGGCGCAGGTGGTCCGTACCTTCGTCGAGCACTACCAGAGCCTCGGCTACTCCGGCCTGACTTGGGAAGTCTGGAACGAGCCGGACCTGGAGTTCTTCTTCTATGGTAACCCCGAGCAGTACGTCAACCTCTACGGCGCAACCGCCCGGGCAGTGAAAGAGGCTGACCCGACTGCGCGTGTGGGCGGCTCGGCAGACAGCTCCGTGACCTCGCCGGGCAGCAAACTGGGCGCCCTGTTGAGCTATGTGAAGACGTATCCCGATGTGGCACTGGATTTCGTCTCCTACCACGACTACAGCGACCCCGACGGCGACGGTCTGCAACCCTACACCCTCGCCTGGAACGTGGCCACGGTCGAGACGATGATCGCCGATGCCGGCTTGGCGCCTCGCGAGATCTATGTGACGGAGTGGAACCTGACGCCGAGCATGACTACCGGCCCGGGAGCACCCTCGGACACGAATGTCGGCGCCTCAGCGGTCGCGGTGAAGCTCTACGACCTTCTCGCACATCCCGGCATCCGCCGGGCCTTCTTCTTCACGCCGATCGAGGGCTACACGCCGCGCCAGATCTTCAACGGGGATCTGGGCCTGCTGACCGTCAACGGCCATCGCAAGGCAACGTACAACCTCTTCGACATGATCTCGCGCCTCGGCGAGCGCCGCCTCACGACCGTCGTGACGGGCGACAACACCGGGGATCAGCACAGCTACGCCATGGCTACGCGCGACGGGTCGGGACAGGTAGCGGTGCTGATCTGGAACTACTGGGAGAGCGGGCGAACCGTCGACCTTTCGGTAGGTGGCCTTCCGACGTTGACAGGTGGTCAGGATGTCGTCGTGACTCGCTACCTGATCGATGCGACGCACGCCAACTACTACAACGACTACGTCCAGGGACTTCGGGGCTATGACGTTGGGCCGACGGAAGCGCTGACAGCCATCGATCGGGGAAGGTCAGTGCCAAGCGACGGCTTTGCGGAGCGATATGACCTGCCACCGGATAGCGTGATGCTGGTCCTGCTGACACCCACCGGGCAGGAGTCGCCGGGCGATGTAGCCGTAGCAGCGCCGACACAGCCCGACAACTACGCAGCCACGAAGCAAGTGGCGAGCAGTTCCGCGTATGATGGGTCGGGATGGAGCCCCGATCGCCTGGTGGACGAGATCCGGCACAGCCTGCCTGATGCGCTGGGCTGGTCGAGCGACATCCACGGCGATCCGGACCAGACCGAATGGGTGCAGGTCGACCTCGGGGCACCGGCCGTGGTGGATACCGTGCGCCTGTACCCACGCGACGATCTGCAATACGAGGGTGCCGGCTTCCCGGTGGACTTCATCATCCAGGGCGCCGTGACACCGGACGCCTGGACCGACCTGGTGACCGAGACCGACTACGATCCCGGCGATCCCGCACGGCAAGTGCAGGCCTTCAACTTCGCGCCCGGCGCCTACCGCTACATCCGCGTGACGGCCACGCAGCTTGGCGAGTCGAGGACGATGATTTCGCGATGCAGTTTGCGGAGTTGGAGGTTAGCGGCCCTCCGGCGATCCCGTAGGCGGCGGCATATTCCCCGATGACCTCATCTTTGAGGGCTGATGCCATAGTCCCAACGCGGCCACCCCAGCGACTACGATCAACGCCTGGCTAATCCCTCGATTCAGGGCATCTGCTGCGTTTTGGGCCAACTGGGTGGTGCGAACAGCACCGGCCAATCGAATCCCCAGCACCATACCCACTGCGCGCCGCACCTTGAACCGCCGAGGCGATCCCCTGCCGGGCGCGGGGCGCAGCCCCCATCAAACGCTGGTATTTGGGGAGATGAACGTACCCGTACCAACACCCACAATTGCCAGTCCCACGGCCACCATCCATAGACCCGATTCAGCTCCCAGCCTGGAGAGCAGAAACAGACCTCCAGCCAGAATCGCCATACCAAGCATCCCCGGCCTGCGTGAACCGACTTTATCCGACAAGACGCCGCTAATCGGAGCGGTGATCGCCATCATCACCGGCTGCACGGTTAGTAGCAGGCCCGCCTGGGCGGGATTCAGCCCGCGTCCCTGGATCAGGTAGAAAGGTATCAGAAAGGTGATACTGTAGACGCAGATATAGTTCAGCACTGCGCTGACAACCGAAGTCGAAAACAGGGGGATGCGGAAGAGACCCAGATCCAGCATAGGAGCGGAAGAGCCGCGCTCGATCAGGATGAAAACGAAGAGCAGGACCAAAGCCAGCGCCAGCAGTCCCAGGACCGCCGCAGAAAACCAGCCCCATTCAGCGCCCTTATTCAGGCCCAGCAAGAGCGAAGTCAGCCCTATCACGAACACGGCTGCCCCCAGCAGATCGAAGCGCTTCTCACTCTCCGGAGGAGAATCCTTCGGAATGAAGATCAGACTCAGGGCCAATGCCGCCCCCCCAACCGGTACATTGATGTAGAATACCGTCCGCCACCCAAGAGCGTGGGCCAGCGCCCCACCCAACGATGGGCCAACGGTCAGTCCCAGGTAAGTCATGGCGGAAACCAGGCCAAAGGCACGCCCACGCTCCGCGGCAGGTACATTGCCGGTCACAATCGCGGGTGCATTGGAGGCCAGCATGGCAGATCCAATGGCCTGTAGACCACGGAGAACAATCAATGCGGTCGCTGATCCACTTGCGCCACACAGTATGGAACCTGTGACGAAGATACCGAAACCCCAAACGTAGACGATCTTGTGCCCGCGCAAATCGCCCAGGCGGCCAAAAGTCAGTAGCAGGCCACTCAGCACCAGCAGGTAGATGGTCACAACCCACTCGATGGTAGCCACGTTGCTGTTGAAGGCTGCGCGCAAGATCGGCAGGATGGTGTTGACAACACTGCCATCCAGCGCAGACATAAACGAGCCGGCGCCGATGGCGATCAGCACCCACCACTTGCGGTCGATGTTTCTCATTAGGCAATCCTCGATCTGTTAGCCGCGCCAGGGCGCCTATCGAGGCGCCGGGTCAGCGGCGAAGGGTCCGGCAGCCTCGTCGATGCAGTGTCGGCGTAATAGATACTACACAATCCAAACAAAGTCCAGACGCGGCGACCGGTCCTTGGGAGGCGTGCCCAGCTATCAGACATGCTTTAGGCTTAGCTACGATGCATTCGTGGCCCTGACAATGGGGGCCACAATAGCCTCGGGCACGCTCTTGCATGCGCGTCATTGTGTTCTATACCAGTAGCATCCGGCGAGCAGAGCACACAGCCACAAGGTGAATCGCTCCCGCGAGGTGTAGGCTAGCATACAGGAGGCGCCTGATGCGAAAAGAGACTTGGACAGCAGCGGATGGTTTCTCAGCGACGCAGGGACGCGACCGGTGGTTCTACGAACGACCGATGAACCTGCCGTTGGTCTGGGCTAACGGGCGCTGGCAGGCGGCCGCGGACATCGATGCCCCGTACATCGGTCCAGGCGTGATGCACCCGGGATTGGTGAACAACCGGGCACACGATGCGGTGCTCGGTTGGGAAGCGCCTCAGGACGGGACCATCCGCATCACGGGCAAGGTCGCCAGGCACGAGGCACCGCAGGGCGACGGCGTGCGCGTGCGCATCACCAGGAACCACGCCAAGGTCTGGCCACCCGGCGGGACGATGGCTGATGCCTGGACAACGCTTGCCCCCGACGACACCGTCGGACTCAACCACGACTTCACCGTGGTAGTTAACGCCGGTGATCAGATCCGCTTCGTCGTGAATATGAACGAGGGCGATGCTAGCGGCGACGCCACAGCCTGGAACCCCACGATTAGCTACACGGAGCCTACCCCGCCGCCCCCCACTCCCTCCCCACCCCTCGCCATCGCCCCCACCGAGCACGACGGGACAAAGACCTTCCATCCGACGGCATCCGATGAAGTGCTGATCAACCCCGAGAAAGGTTGGATCGCCTACGAGGCCGAGGGCAACCGCTGCAGGGGCGGGGGCTATCCCGAGTATCTGGCCGAAGTCGTTGTCCCTGGCGACACGCTGGCCGATGTGCCAATCAGCGACATCTACACGCGCATCTCGTGGTCGTGCTTCGAGGATGGCGGCGAGGGCGTCTATGACTGGTCCTGGCTGGATAACGTCTTCAGTCGCTTCGAGGGAACCGGGCGCACGTTCAGCTTCCGGATTGCCAACTACGGCTACTGGGGACCAACCCCGTGTGACCGGAAATATGCGGTGCCCCAGTGGGTGGAGAAGGCCGGTGCCCAAGGCGAGATCGTGCACGGCAATGAGTGGCGTCCACTGGCCGACGATCCCATCTACCTCGAGAAGCTGACCCAGTTCATGAACGCCTTGGGCGAACGATACGGCAGCCGCGATGATATCAGCTACATCGACCTTGGCTCGCTCGGGCGCTGGGGCGAAGGACACAGCCACCCGTACGACCTCGCCACCTTCCAGAAACATTGGGCGATCCTGGAGCATGCGTTCCCGGGCCACCGGCTCGTCGTGAATGATGACATGGGAGCCGAATGCTGCGACTGGGCACTGGACGAAAAGGATGCGTGGATCCGTGACGACAGCCCCTACCGCTGGGACGGTTACTCGTTCCCGTGTATGCGTCGGGCACGTCTGGACCGGCCGAACATCATGGAGTCGCGCCACATCCGCGAGTGGCAGGGCCACGAAGATCTGCCCAATGTCCCCTGGCAGATGGTGAAGGAGGACCTGGATACTGTCTTGTCGTGCCGCTCGGCCCCGGTGAGCTATGCCGGCATCCATCACTATCCGCGCGACTTCGTGAACAACCTCGGCAAGGACTGGGTGGACGACTGGGCCAACCGGATGGGCTATTGGTTCATCGTGAAGCAGGCGACGGCACCGTCACCGCTGGTGGCCAACGCCGCAAACACGCTGGAGCTACAAGTTGAGAACCGCGGGGTGGACAAGATCCACCGCGCCTACAGACTGGCATTGGCCCTGACCAAGGTGGGCGAGGACGCGCCGGCCTATCAGGAGACCGCCGTCTCCTCCGACGCCAGAGACTGGCCAGCGGAGCAGACGACGACCGCGTCGTATACCTGGGAGCTGGCTGACCTTTCGAGCGGCGACTACTTCGTCGACATCGCCCTCGTCGCTCCGGACGGGAATGATATGGCTGCCATAGTGAAGTTCGGCAACTACGGGCGGCTGGCCAATGAGTACTTGCGGCTGGGTACCGTGAGGGTCGCCGGGCACTGAGAAACCATACATGTTGCAGGTGCCGCTCTGGAGGCGCGGCGCGAGGAACACGTCACACGCTCCCATGCTGGATCTACTTGGTCGCAACGCCGGCAGTGCGCTGACGGTCTATGTCTTGCGGGACTGAGTGAAAAGCGCCAGGCTCGTGATGAACCACGTTACTTGCCAGAGCGACTCTCCCAACTGAGTTGGGCCTTGGTTGGTAGCAACGACGGGAATGACGACCTCGGCGACAAAGAGGGGAATGACGAGCACGACATACCAGACAGCCTGCAACAGCAGGACGTATCTCTGCCAGCCGTCCCAGCGTTTGGCAGTCACCACGGCAATCCCAGTCAGAACGACACCGACGAGTTGGCACAACCCGCCCAAAGGGAACAGGAAGTTGTCATGGTTGCGCGTCAGCCAGGAGACGATCTGGGCGATGAGTAATAGAACCAAGCCCACGATAAAGATGCCCAGGGAACCTCGCCCGAAGGCGCCCTCCCCTGTGGCCTTAGCTTGCCACAGTCCCAAGAGCATGATCAGATAGCCGGCAAGCGCGAGAAAGAACATGAACGAGTCTGCGAAGTACAGCAGACTACCATCACCAGGCGGCTGCAGATCGTAACGGTACTCAATCGTCAGCGCAACCAGCCAGAGCACGGCAGACGCCATCCCGACAACGCCAGAGATTCGGGGGCGTCTTCCAGAGCTGGAGGATACCATGCGAGCACTTCCTTTCGGTGAGTTAGGGGCCCTACCGACCAGGCTTCGTCCTCTTCATCTCGGCGGCCTCTACGGCTCTGTCCCGAGCAGGGCCGTAGAGGCTGCCACGTGATCCCTCACTTTGCTCTCTCGCTGGCGGCCTCGGCTTCGGTCAGTATGGCCGCGCGTTGTTCACACGTGGCCCACACCTCCACATAATCGTTGGCTGATCGGAAGAGCGTCGCCAGATCCTGAATCGACAAACCCTGATTGCGTAGGTCCTGCAGGAAGTCCGGCAGCAGGCCGTAGTGCGCAAGCCCATCGAGATTGATGTCGAAGTCACGGCGCGGTCCGGCAGTGTTCCGTTCCAGCGGCGGGTTGTCGCCGGACATCTCCTGCCACTTGCCCCACACCTCCCCGATCTTCTTGAACCACCGCAGCACGTCATCGTCACGTTCGCCCTCGGCCGGCTCGAGACCACGCTTTACGAGATACGCCGCCCACTCTTCGTCGTACCAGTGACCTTTCATCAACGATCGGCTCCGCACAGGCTCGGCGTTCGCCGCCTCAGCCTCATCGGCTGCCCACAGCCCACGCGTGATGTTGTCGACGTTGTCCTGGCGGAACAACATGTGCACTGCGTTATCGACCGTCGTCAGCGAGATTCGTGGGGCATCCCCCTCCGGATGCTTGCTCTCGATCGGGATGAAAACCCGCTTCATATTGCGCGATGCCTTGCCAGGCTTCGCGCTCCTCACGATCGTAAGCATGCGAGCCGCTTTCGTCAAAGCGATACCAGCGATAGTCGCGAATCGGAGTGGCGTAACGCACGCCATTGACCTGGGCGTCAATCTGGGCCCGGCGCAGTGCCTCACGGCGCCGGTCGCCGCGCGCCCCATAGGCGGCATACGTGCCGAAACGGGGCCCCGGCAGTCCGGCCGCTCCGTTGATATCGCTGCCGATGGCGACGCCGCGCCCGCCCATCTTCTCTACGGCATACAGATAGCTGGATGCCCAGGCCGTGCTGGACCCCGCGGCCGAACGCGCCACTTTATCTCCCACCTCCGGCAGAACGTTGCCGAGATCCACGACGTCGCCCTGGTTGAGGATGGGACCGATGATCCCGCCCAACCTGCCCAGCCGCTCAACCTGATCGGCGCGTTTGCCCGCCTCGTGCGCCACCTTATGCACGTCGTCGGTGCCATAGTGTTGTGGGTCGGCGCGGCTGAACTCCTCATCGGCACTGAAGGCCAGATCCCGGAACCAGGCGTGCGACGAAATGACCGGATACGCATGCTGCTCGGCCATGTCGAGCGCCGCATCGGTCGACTTTTGCGACATGTGATCGATGTCGATGAGCATACCGCGCCGCATCATCTCTTCCAGCAGGATGATGCCATAATCGTTAAGCCCACGGGCGTTCGCGTGGCCACCGCTCACCGAGGGGCTCTCCAGCGCTTCGTAGAGATCACGCACGGCGGGCACCTCTCGAATCAGCGCCTGGCGCGTCATCTTCGGCCGATGTTCAGGCGACATCGATTCACCCGAAGCCACCACCGCCCGCTCGGCCTCGTCGACCACGTCTGTGCCATCGCGGTCGAGCCGATAGCGAATGCCGGTATCCCAGGCATTCTCAACGCTATAGTGGCGGCCGGTGACAAAGACGTTCAGGATGTCGAGCAGGCGCATATAGATGGCTGTACCGCCGAAAGGCATTGTCGGTGAGATGGATGGGCGTGATCTGACGTATCCCGAGTGCGTGCAGCCAGTCCAACTCAGCACCGATGAGCTGACGCGCGCGCTCGGGGTCGTTGCTGCACAATGCCTGCAGATCTTCCACACTGCGCCAATTGCCGAGTGAGTCAACCTCAATCCCCAGAACGATCGCCAGTTTGTTCGCCTTGACGATGGCGCGTGCTTCGCCGGCCGAATAGGCGATCTGCATCCAGCCCTGTCCGGGACCACCGGCGCGGCGATCGAGCTCCTTGACCAGCTCCTTCATCGCCATCGCCTGACGCTCGATGGCGCTACGATCGTCCGTGGGCACATTTGGACGGCTGCGCGTGCCGAGCAATTCGTTGTTGACGGCCAGACAGGTGATGAGCCGCAGCCCCCCCTGATAGGCGCGGTACACCCAGTCGATGTAGGCTTGTTGGTGAATCAACGTGGTGAATCGCGGCCAGATGATGAAATCGGGCCACCCGCCGCCGGCCGGGTGGCCGAACTCGGGATTGACATTCAAGAGACCCCCGTGTATCGGCTCGCACGAAGGCAGGGCGTGCTCCATCGCGGCGTCGCCGGTGCGCTCGGGGTCGTAGAACTGTCCCCAGAAGGCGTTGCCGCCAAACGTGAGATGCGCCATAAGGTGGGCATGCAGATCCGCAAAGCCCCATAGATCAGTACCCGGATCGGCCTGCCAATAGTCCCCCCCCAGCGGCACGCGCGGTGCCGGTGAATCAGACAGCTCTTCGTCGCTCATGGGTCCCCCCTGTCGACAAGTGATTGCTCCTGCCTGCCAATGTCCTTAGAAAGCCTCTCGGCAGTCCCACCTAACGGCATGGCAGATCACATCCAATACTAACCCTCGCCTGCGCCTGGGACAGTATCGCGCGGATCTGGGCCACGGTGAGCAATCGACATACAGAGTGTCGGCGACGCTGCTCGGTTGCGTTCAGGTCAGCATCATACTACTCCAGATTCATTGAAATTGCAATACCCTTATCTGAAAAATTATCGCGACATCCCTCTGGCGAAGGCGCTTCGTGGTCACGGGATCGTCACAATGGCGGCTTTCAACATCCCGGTTGGGAAGTATTGTGTAAGCGAGGGTACACCTCCAGATCCCGGGTCAGTGTTGGCACCACACGTCCCATAGGACACCGAGAGCCCTCTATGGCTGGAGGGCTCTCGGTATCCTATGGAAACACGATGGGCGGCAGCGGATTCACCGGCGGTGGATGAAGGAGCGTTCCGCCGGTTCACGCCGAAGCATCCGCTGGGGATCCTTCAGGCCTAATCTATGACTGAGCCGCAGGTCAGGTTCACGATGGTTCCGGTCATCGCGCTTGCCCGATCGGAGGCCACGAAGACCGCTGCATTGGCAACTTCGTCCAGCGTCGGAAGACGTCCCAGGACGGTCCCGTTCGTCATATACGTCCCAACCTCGTTGGGGCTGCCGTCGCCGTCACCGGCTGTAGACCAGGTCTCCGGGATGGCATCGGGGCGCAGACACACGACGCGGATTCCCTTCGGGCCGAGCTCACCTGCCAGGCTGCGGGAAAGACCTTCGATCGCGGCGCACGCGGTACTGAAGCCCCCGGTCAGATGAAATCTACGGTCACGCCCGGACAGAACCGACGCAGATGAAGAGAGGGTCAGAATGACGCCCGATCCCTTCTGCACCATGTGCCGGGCCGCTGCGGTCGCTGTAAGAAAGTGCGTCTTGATGCCTGTCAGGACCGGAAGTGTGTAGTTCTCGTGTGGCATCTCGATAAGTGGGACGCCCTGCAGATCTCCCCGGATCGAGATCGCGTTGAACGAGATGTCGATCTTCCCCACCTTCTTCACAATCGCTTCGAGATGCGCCTCAATCGCCTGAGGATCGAGGGCATCGACTTGAGCCGGCTCGGCTGCGCCTCCTGCGGCGGATATCTCCTCAGCCAGGGCCTCAAGCTTTGACAGTGTTCGACCGGCAAGAAAGACCTTGGCCCCATCACGTGCAAAGGCACGGGCAACCGCACCTCCGATGTGTCCTCCTGCCCCATAGATTACGGCACTTCTATCCTTGAGCAGCATGGTATCCCTCCTTGATCCGGCACGGATCGTTCTCGACGCTCACCACGTAAGGCCCCTCCGTCATCGTTCGGAATTTCTCACTGCCCGAGTGGAAAGGCAGATGAAATCCACCATGAGAAAGCCATAGCGGTCGAACCTGTGCCGGAGGGTCTTCTCACCCCCGAAGGCTGATCGTGGGGTTCGCTCGGTTCTATCAGGCGCTCTGTCTGCGTCGGCCATTCGGGTCCTCCTCAATCCCGACCTTCGGTTTCCTGCTGCAATTATAGGACGTCTCAGACTGGAACAACACCTGAGGATACGAAGAGCCCTCCATTGCCGGAGGCCTCTCCGATGGTATGGCCGCAGCCGATGTCCCCTTGGTAGAATGGGAGAAGACTACCACCTCAGTGGCCGACACACTCTCGTCGGCCTAGATGTCGCCAAAGGCTCCGGCATAGGCGTCGGAGGGGCCGGTGTAAGAGTGGGTGAAGGCGTCTCGGTGGGCACAACCGTCGCCGTAGGCCGGCGCGTCGTGGCGGCAGGCTTTGCGATGGCGCCGTCTTGAACGCGCCCACTCCGCCAGCATCGTCCGACAGGCAGCATTCAGGCTGCGGGCGTGCAGTTGGAACCCTTCCCCAACCTTGGCCAACCTGATCACGCTTGGCTGCGGTCGAAGAGAGAGAATCCCAGTTCCTTTTCGACCGCCATGATCTGTTTGGAGAGCGATGACTGGGACTTGAGCCAGGCGTTGGAAGGCGTAAACTCTAGCGAGCAGAGGGAAGCACAATGACAGACACACGTGAGATCGAGCTATCACGATCATCAGGAGGCAAATGAGCACTATGAAGACCCACGAAGTAACTGATCCTAGGCTGTCGTTAGCCGCATACCCGGAGGCAGGCGTCTACGACGGCCCGCACATGATCACCCTGTTGTGCGAGGCGGAGGGCGCCGAGATCCACTACACGCGCGACGGCTCCGAGCCAACACCGGACAGCCCGGTCTTTGATGCCAACCGGATAATCCCGCTTGAACAATTCGGTGAGGACGTACCGGACGGCAAGCGGTCCTACACCATCCGGGCAATCGCTGTCGCTGGCGATCAAGTCGGTGACGAAGCCGTGTTCCAATATGACATCGAGCCGCGTGACGAGACAACATTCATCTCACAGCAGCTCTTCCCCAGTGTGCGACTGATCCAGGATTGGATCAATGACAAGATGTATCTCGTGACCGGCAGTGAGCGCGCCCTCCTCATCGACGCGGGCAAGAGTACGGGTGACTTGCGTAGCTACATTGAGCCCTTCGTCGGCGATCTACCCCTCGACGTGTGCATCACGCACGGACACCCGGATCACATCGCAGCGATGGGCCAGTTCCAGGCGGATCATGCCGTCTACATGCACCGCGCCGACCTTCCCACGCTCCAGATGTTCAAAAAGCGCATGAACTACGAAATCGACGAGGATCGCATCCAATGGATCGACGAGGGATTCACCTTTGATCTGGGCGACCGTCGGCTCACCGTCTACCACGTCCCCGGCCATACGCCGGGCTGCCTCGCGCTCTTGGATGAGCCCAGCGGCATTCTCTTCGCCAGCGATGCCATCGGCAGCAATGGGCCCACGATCGTCGACGCGGTGTGGCTGCAGAGAAGCACGGAGGGTGTTGACAAATTCCTCTCGGCGCTGCAGGTGTTCCACGCGAAGGTAGCGGGGAAGGTGAGATACATCTGTACCGGTCACGGCGTGCCGTATCTGGAAGGTGAAGGGTATCTGGACAACCTGGAGGAAGCCGCCCAGCAGGTCGTGGACCATGGCTCGGACGTCCTGGTCCCCTCGCCCCGTCCCGGCAATGCATGGCGAACGGTGAGTGGCGACCGGCTCACCGACCCCAACTGGGCCTCCATCAACGTGAATCGCGACGTTCCCCTCAGCGTGCCGCCAGAGCAGATGTCGAGCTTGAGCAACCTGCGGATCGAGGGTGCGGCGATGGCCGAGGGCTTCACGCCGGATCAGCTCAGCTACACCGCCACGGTTTCCCCGGACGCGCAGACCGTCGAGATCATCCCCACTGCGACGTCCCGCCGGTATCATGCGCTCACCATCGATGGCAACGAGGTTCAGTCAGGGCAGGCATTCGAGGCAACGGTGCCGGACCAGGGTCACACCTTCACGATCGAGGTCGTCGCCCCAGATGAAACGACGAAGACGGCGTACGCGCTATCCGTGACATGACGCCGACCTGCGGCCACCGCGTCGGCGCGGTGGTTTTCAGAGCCCTATGGTATACAACACAACAGTGAAGCTACACCGGAAAGGACTCAGATGACTGTTTCGACAAGTGATAGGCTCAAGACAGCGTCCACGATGTGGAGCCGCTACCTGATCATCCTCGCGTGCGGGGTGTTCCTGTCCCGGCTTGGGCAAGGCTTGCTGCGGGGCGTAAGCACCAACTTCTTCGTAGATTCGCTGGATATGAGCGGCAAGCAAGTGCTCTGGCTTGCAGGCATACGGGAGATACCGGGTCTGGCCCTGGTCTTCATCGCGGCGCTGATCATGCGCTGGCCGCTATCGCGGCGAGCGGCAGCTTCCCTGTTGTTGATGGGGCTGGGGTATGGCCTCTACACGATCGTTCATTCCTTCAGTGCGCTCCTGGTTGTCGCTGTGGTAGCCAGCCTGGGCTTTCACAACTGGTCGCCCCTGCAAAGTACGCTGGGCCTTGCCCTGACCAAGAAAGAGGAGGCCGGACGCGTGTTGGGCGCGTTGGCAGCGGTAGGCTCGCTGGCCTCCATCGTGGGCATGGGGGTAACGGCCGCATTGGCTACCACGCTACCCTTGCGCCGATTCTACATTTTCGGCGGTGTCGTGATCGCTGTCGGCGGGGCTCCTGTTATTAAGGATTCCGACCAATGTCGGCGCTGAGGACGCAAGCCCAGACGAAGATACTCTTCAGGCGGCGGTATTGGCTCTACTACGTGCTCACCTTCTTCGAAGGCTCGCGCATGCAGGTCTTCGGCACGTTTAGCACCCTGATTCTGGTACAGGACTATGGTCTTAATGCCCGCCAGATCAGCCTCCTGTTGGTAGTGAGCGGCATCATCAACTTCGTGCTTTCGCCATCCTTGGGAAAGTTGCTCGACGTCGTCGGAGAGAGAGTCATGCTTTCGGCCAGCTACGTGGCCCTGGCGCTCTGCTTTGTCGGCTACGCAACCGTGCACAATGTGTGGTTCCTGGGCGGGCATGTTGATCGGCATCAACCTCTTGGTCACGTTGCGGATCGGTCTGTCCACTTATGTACGGCGCATCGCGCCACCCGAGGAGCTGGCGCCGACGCTGGCTGCCGGGGTCAGCGTCAACCACATTACGTCTGTATCGATGTCCTTGGTCGCGGGCACACTCTTGGGAGTGGTTGGATATGAGTGGCTGTGCTGGGGTGCGGCGGCTATCATTATGCTGTCCGTCCCCTTCGCGCTGGCGATCAAGGTTGACGCACCGCCTTTGCTCCAGCCCGCACCGGAACCGATAGCCATCACCGAGGAACGTGTATGAAGCTAACGGACCTTTACCGAGTGGTCCAGTTCAACAAGGAGGCCCGGGAAATCGACGAGGTCTGAAATGAGCGAGGTGTTCTTGCACAAGGTATACTGATATCCAAGGAGGTCCGATGAGCACGCAAGCAGGTTCGTGCCCGGCACCCACCAATGTCCGCGGCGCGCCCTTTCCGCGCATCAACCCCGACGGCAGCATCACGTTCCGGTTGGAGGCACCCGGTGCCGGCAGTCTTCAACGCGCGGGTAGGCCTGCTCTGGTTCGGCGCGGGCACGGGCGGGCCCCGTGAA
Source organism: uncultured Chloroflexia bacterium (assembly GCA_963751345.1). GTDB lineage: Bacteria > Chloroflexota > Anaerolineae > B4-G1 > SLSP01 > PWVB01. Next base: position 86,433 of record CAVVUS010000011.1, on the reverse strand, counting down.
TGGGGCATCACCCAGCGCAGGATGAAAGAGCTGGACGAAGCCGGGATCGACTACGTCTACTGGGAGACGCCCGACGTCGCCCACGAATGGTTGACATGGCGCCGGTGCCTGAACGAGTTCGTGACCCTTCTTTTTTGGTGATTCCACAGCCAGAGGAGAGACCCAATGGAGTTCTTTGACACGATATCAAAACGCTACAGTCACAAGGCGGCCTTCCGGCCGGATCCGGTGCCGGAAGCGCACCTTCGCCAGATTGTGGAGGCCGGGATGGCCGCACCTACGGCCAACAACGCTCAACGCGCCGAGTTCGTCATCGTCACCGATCCGGCTACGCTGTCCAGCATTGGGGAGATTGGTGGAACCATCCCACTGAAAACGGCACCGGCGATGATCGTAGTGGTGGTAGATGACAACCGCGATCCTGAAGGATCAACCTACTATCTCGAGGACTACGCGTGCGCCACCACACAGATGCTACTTGCAGCCACAGCTCTGGGCTATGGTGGTGGATGGATTGACATTCCTCATCCTCACCGATCCGCACACTGTCCAGCATCGGGGAGATTGGTGGAACCATCCCACTCAAGACGGCACCGGCCATGATCGTGGTGGTGGTAGATCACAACCGCGATCCCGAAGGATCAACCTACTATCTTGAGGACTACGCGTGCGCCACCACACAGATGCTACTCGCAGCCACAGCTCTGGGCTATGGTGGTGGATGGATTGACGGTATGTTCCGTGACTCAGGCAAACGCACACCGGTGTGCGATCTACTGGGGATCCCTGACGACCGGCTGATGATCGTCATCGTGCCCATCGGTCTGCCTGCCGACCAGGGCCCCAGGCGGACCAAGAAGCCTTTTGCCCAACGCGCAAGCTGGAATCGCTATGCTGTAGAGCGGTAGCCAGAAGCAGCTCAGCAGCCGACTTATCCGGGTATCGGATAAGTCGGCTGCCCCCAAAGGAGCGATCTCGGTTGAAGATCCCCTTCCGGCCGATCTAGGCTGCGCGGCGCGCTGCCCGGGCTTCAATGGCCACCCGAACACGAGATGATGTTCAGGGTCATCGCCCCTAGCGCTTCTCGCCCCGCAGGATCACGTGATGGCAGTTGTAGGTAGCATCGGGTGTGCCCCAAGCCTGGGGCTGCATCCAGCTCAGGACAGCAGGTGACGCCTGTCGCACGAGCTCGATCAGGCACGCTTTGGTGTGAGGGGTCACGCCCTGGCGATCTGCCCAGTCATCGAAGTTGAGTATCTTGTCCAACGACTCCACGTGGGTCACGGTCAGGCCGGCGTGCGCAAACATCGCGCGCCACTCAGCTTCGGCAAACGCCTGGTTGTGACTGGGGTCACGTAGCTTTTCGTATGCCTCAATGTAGCGGGCCGCCGCGACGTCATCGGGTACCAGGTGATCTTGAACCAACAGCACCCCACCGGGCTTGAGCACACGCGCCGCCTCCTGGACGAAGAGCGCGGCATCGTCGAAGTGATGCGGTGCGGTGCGACATGTGACGAGATCGAAGCTCGCGTCGTCAAAGGGCATTGCCTCGGCAGCCACCCGCTTGAAGGTCACATTGCTCACGCCTTTGCCCGTCAGGTATTTCTCCGCTGCTTCCAGCATTGCTGGGGTGATGTCACTCGCGGTCACGTGCGCCACGTGCGGCGCGAACTTGAGCGCCGTATGTCCCCCACCCGTCGCCACATCCAGCACCACCCATGTTGGTTGCGGCTCTGCCAGCTCCAGCAACCGGTCCAGATCCGCACCTTGTGCGTGCGGCGCGCTGGTCACGTAGTTCTGGGCATACTGCCCAAACCGCTGTTGCGCGAGGGTCTCGGAATTCTCATCCGAGTGTTCAGCAGCTTCAGATGCGACCATGGCGGCTCCTTGTCAGTGACGGGTCAGCCAGTGTAGGGTTTGGTGTTCGCTCGAAGGAATATACCATAACAGACGATACATGACGAAGTGATGCCGACCCGTGGGGTCACGGGCGCCGAGGGGAGGGTGTCGTGACAAAGGTCAGCGCAGTCGCGGTGAGAGAGAAGACCGTGCTCTGTGCCATGATGATGCGAACGCGCGCCCAACTGGGCCGAAAGACCCCAAGGGCAATCAGGATCAACGCGTCAGATCACTGCCCTGGCCACGGAGACGCTCGTGCCACCTGTAGGGCGCCCTCCCCGGGACGACGAACTCGTAGCCTCACTCTGCCGTTGGGTAGAATCGGTCGGTCAGATACTTGTTGAGAAACATCGGGCGAATGTACGGCTTGAACTGCTCAAAGCTGTAGTGGTCGCGCACGTACTTGTGGTCCAGGAAGTTGATTTTGCCCCAATGCGCCTTGAACCGGATGCCGGCGTGCATGAGATGATCCCAGAGGCCATGCAAGTGCGTGCAGTATTTGCTCTCTCTCGGACTCTGTTTCGCTGATATCGGTCATGTACATGAAGTTGAACTTGACGATGTAGTCCAAGCCCGGCCAATTCCACGGAGACATATAGTAGTTGTCCGTCTTCGTGAGCTCGATCTCGATCGGCAGATTGGGCCACCCCGCGTGCCGGAAGTACTCCCTGCAACGGCCCATCAGGTTGTCTAGGTCAGCCGGGTCAAAGCTCCATTCGGCCATCGCCACATGCAGCGGTGCGCGTCGATCCACCGGCAGCATGGTGCGGAGAGGTCCACTTACCTTGGTCTCACCGTAAGTCTGCACCAAGCCGGCGTAGATGAGTCGCATCGCGCCATCCAGCAACGGACCTGCTGCTTCGAACCTATCCAGCAGGGTGAAGACGTACTTCATGATATTCTCCGCTTGATCCGCCGGATAGTCTCCATCCGGATCCGCCTGTGGGATTCTCGTCGCGGCCCACAGCAACCCTACATCTGTATTGGGTATCCAATCAATCCGCCAGAAATCATAGGTCTGTGAGGTCTTCGCAACATCCGTCAGTACCTCGTTGAGCCTGACGATTTTCTGGATGGTCTCGAAGTACGGTTCGTCGACAAGTCTGAACTGGACTCTCGTCAGAACGCCGATTGCACCCAGTGAACAGACGACGGCGGCGAATGCGGGATCAGTTCTGGACACACGCTTTTCAACGACGGACTCGCCATCCTCGTCAATCGTCAGGTATTCGACCCACTCCAGCAGCTCATAGATCCCATAGCGCGGCGTGGCGGGCGCGGTGTTGGTGGAGATCAATCCTGCGAGCGTTTGTGCATCTGTGCCACCCGTGGCGTTCAGTGACTTGCCACGCTCGCTCAACGCCGACAGAAAGTCGTGCAGATGCCAGTTGGCCGACGCAGTGACAGTCGTGTTATCAGCATGAACTCGATCGTCTTGGGTAAGTCGCTCACGTCGACGATAGCATCGGACACGCAGATGTCGGAGCAGGAGTGCAGACCACCGAGGATGCGCGGGTTTCTCGGCCCCAAGGCCCCCTGCTGCACGCCAGTCAGGAAGCTTCTTGAGTTCATCCGGATCCTGAGGTCTGAAGTACAGTTGTGGTCGGAAGGAGACAAACTGGGCCCAATCCTGGAAGGTGGGCCTACGGACATGGTCTTTGGCAGTCGCAGCTGCTGAAGCAGCCTCCGCCTCAATATGCTGTCTCGCCTTCATCTTGGTTTCCTCCTCGTGAGTCCTACTTGTCATTCCGGCAGATTCACCGAGCGCAAGACTGCGCGCGCCTATGTAATTATACGATGTTTTTCGTCATATTTCCAGATCTTGGTGTATCTGCAGAGGAATCGAGGCTGTGCTGACCCATCCGGCAGAGGAGAAGTATGTCGCCGCTTCCGCCCGGGGCCAAGCGCCGAGAGCGCTGTCGTTCCGTTATACGAGTGGACCTCACAGGATTCAAGCCGCTCCATCGGTGCAGGGCGTGGAGAAGAAGACCGCGCGGTTGCGCACTGTCCCCACCAGGAACGGTCGTGCGTGCGGCAGAGAGAGGCGCCGGGCTTACCAGCCCGGCGCCTCTCTTCACATTCCCAATCACGACCTCGCCGCCCGAAGCCCCTTCGATTACCCCTTGCCGGCCTCACCTCGTCGTCCGGATACCCGTTGTGGTGTGCTAGACAGAGGAGAGGGAGAGCCACCGGTAGAGGCATCCATCCCTAAGCCGCCGCGCCACGCGGAAGGCGGCTATTGCTGCGATTCTCCCAGACGACCAGCAACGGCACGGCCACACACAGCGAGGTATAGGTCTCGCTGATCATACCAACCAGCATCACGGCGATAAAGGGCTTGATCGTTGCGCCGCCAAACGCCAGGATCGCCACCATCACAAACATTGCATTCAGTTGCGTGGCCAACGACCGCACAACCGTCTCGGCAACGCTACGATTCACGATGGTCTCAAACGATTCGCCGCGATAGCGTGGGGTATTCTCGCGGATACGGTCGAAAACCACAATCAGGTCCTGCACCGAGAAACCGATCACCGTCAACAGCGCGGTCAGAAACAGCGCGTCCGCTTCCCAACCACTTAGGATCCCCATCAAGGCATAGAAGCCCAAGGCGATGACGACGTTAACGAGCATAGCGACAATCGTCACCACACCGTAGCGCATGGGATTGGGCACACGCCGGAACGAGAACCAGATGAAGACCAGGATCACGGCGGAGGCGACCGACACCGCCAAAGCGGCCTGCTTCGCCACTTCTGCACCCACCGTCGGCTCTACAACACTCCAGTTCGAAAGCTGGCGGTCGACCGTCCCCACCTTCGCATCCAGCTCTGCCAGGACTAGCTGAGCCTCATCGGCAGTCATATAGCGCGTTCGTACCTGCCACGTGTTGTCTTCCACCGCCCCCAACTCCTGCACGATTGCGCCGGCCTGGCCGTGATCGGCAAAGACGCCGCGGATATCGCTCGCAAGTACAGGCTGCTCAAAGCGCAGGACAAACAACGTGCCACCGGTGAAGTCAGTGCTGATGCGCAGGGCCTGACCTTGGAACAGCACCGCAGAGGCAACTAACGCAGCTACACTCAGCAGGATGAGTATGCCGGCGATGGTAAAGAAAAGTTTGCGTCGCTGCACGAAGTTAGTCATTGCCCCTCCTAAGCCCCAACAGCCACGGTCTAGCCTGAAGCCGCGTCTCCAGCGCGCCAAAGATCACTCGAATCAGGGTGCGTGTCACGACGATCGCTGTGAACAGATTGATGAGCGTTCCCAAGGCCAGGGTGATGGCAAAACCCTTGACCAGACTCGCGGCGAACGCCGAACCGAACATGTACAGGATGAGGCACGTCAGCAACGTGGCGATGTTGGAGTCACGCACCGACGTCCACGCTCGGGAGAATCCACTCTCGGCGGCCCGGGACAACACGTTGCCCCGGCGCACCTCTTCCTTCATCCGCTCGAAGACCAGAATATTGGCGTCCACGGCCATGCCGACGGAAAGCAAGAAGCCGGCAATGCCCGGCAGCGTCAGTGTCACGGGAACCAGCTTGTAGACCAGCAAGTTCAGGACAACGTAGAGGGCCAGCGCCAGATCGGCAGCCAGACCGTTGACACGGTAATACAGCAGCATAAAGAGAAAAACGACCGCCAGTCCAACCGTGCCTGCCCGAATGCTCTTCTCGACCGAGATCGTGCCCAGGCTGGGGCCGATCGATTTGTAGCTCTCAATCTTCAAGGCCACAGGAAGCGCGCCGTACTGCAACTGCAGCGCCAACTGCTGGGCGGAATCCGCCGTGAAACTCCCTTGGATCACAGCATTTCCGTCGGGGATGCTGGTGTTAATGCGCGGGCAGGAGAGGATCTTCTTGTCCAGCACCATGCAGAGCCTCTGCCCCACGTGCGATGCTGTGTAGGCGGCAAAGACACGCGTCCCTGCCGACGTAAACTGGATGGCGACCACAGGTTCGGAAGTCTGCGGGTCTCGAGTTGCATACGCCCCCTGCAGTTCCCCACCGGCCAAAATCGTGGTGAAGAGCGGCGGCAGCGTCCCCGATGCAGAGGGCGTGATCGGGGTTGTATCGGTCATCAGATAGGTGGTGCGAACGACAGTGCCCGCGACCAGACTTTCAGCGGAGATGTTGGCAGGCGGCTCGACAAACTCGAGCAGGGACGTCTCGCGGATCGTATCAAGAGCCTGGGCAGGATCGTCAACCCCAGGGATCTCCACGACGATGCGATCCGTTCCCTGTACCTGAACGACGGGCTCGGTCAAGCCGAGAGCATTGACACGATTCTCGATAATCGTGCGCGCCGTTTCCATCGCACCAGGCGCCAGCACTTGCCCCGGCTGCAGATCGGCCGCCAACAGCACCTGAATGCCGCCTCGCAGATCCAGGCCCAACTGGAAGTCTAGGGACCGCCTGCCTTCTGGACGCCAGAAGAGCAGGCTAGACAGCCACTGTGGATGCGGGAGCGGCGCCACCAGGTACGTCGCCACCACCGCCAAAAGGGCAATCGCGATGAAACTATTGCGAGTAGACCCTTCCTTACGTCTATAAGTACGCTTAGTCATGCCCCCTCCAAACCAGAAGCTACATATGCACAGTGCAAGTCAAGAAAATAGGCCGCTCCCCATAAGATAGATGGGAGGGCCTACACAGGCAGGATTGTAACGCTGCTCCGTAATCTGTCAACGGGAACCGGGGGTCAATTGCGCAAAACAGTCCCGCACTTCCCCAACGTTCGCGGAAAGTCGGGCAGCAGGCATCCTTTGCCGATGCCCTGATGATCACGATGGCGAACAATGGGATCGGGCATATCATAGACGATGCAGCCTACGAGACACCGACATTCTGGGCGAGGAAGGCGGCGGAACTCTGGATCCTCGACTTCAGTATGGACTGGCTGTGGGCCGCAACTCGAGTCGTACCGTTCGGTGAGTCTGGCATAGCAGTTGCGAAGGAGGGTAAGATGTATCAAACGCAGATGTACGAAGGTATGCTGGCAGAAACGGTCACTGTGTGCGGAGATGGCGGAACGTTGATCAACGCCTACCTTGCGCGTCCATTGGGACCTGGACCCTTCCCCGCGCTCGTGTTGCTCCACCATATGCCCGGTTGGGATGAATGGTACCGGGAAGCAACCCGCAGGTTCGCGCACCACGGTTATGTAGCGTTATCCCCAGATCTGTATTTCCGGGTTGGGCATGGCACACCGGAAAACGTCGCCGTGAAAGTCCGTGGGGATGGCGGAATCCCGGATGATCAGGTCGTGGGTGACGTCGCTGGTGGCGTCGCACTCCTGCGGTCCCTGCCCTACGTCAACGGCAAAGTCGGGCTATTCGGCACCTGTTCCGGTGGCCGGCAGGCCTATCTGGCAGCGTGCAGGATCCCGGACGTGGATGCGGTGGTGGATTGCTGGGGAGGCGGGGTGGTGACGGCTGAGAAAGACTTGACTCCCAAGCGCCCGGTCGCTCCGATTGACTACACTGCGGACCTCGCGTGCCCGATCCTGGGTCTCTTTGGAAATGATGATAGCAGCCCCAGTCCGGAGCAGGTCGACATCCACGAACAGGCACTGATCGACCACGGCAAGGTCTATGAGTTTCACAGGTATCCGGGCGCAGGGCACGGTTTCTTCTACTACCACAGGCCGAACTACCGGCAGCAGCAAGCAGTGGATGGGTGGGAGAAGATCTTCGCGTTCCTGGCCAAGTACCTGCAGACGGAAGCGTAGGGGAGGGAAACCATGTGCACGATGATTGTCAAGAAAGTCGAACTCGACGGCAGCGGCCAGGGGACCGGCGGCTGGTTCTCGGTCAACCAGGCCAACGTGTCGTACGATCACCCGTTCCACATCCAACACGAACACGCCCTGAACATTGACTTCGTCAACGAGGATTTGGGGCTGGACGCCCGAGTCGCTGTTGAGTTGAGCGAAGCAGGATGCTCGGCAGTTGGTTGCGGCCATCCTGGATGTCCTGCAACAAGCGAAGGAGGGCGGACACCTGGAGTAGCGGGAAGCTTTGTCCAAAGTCACACCGCGCTGGTCGCGCGTTGGGGCTTTCCCGCTCGGTGCCGAGGCTAACATCGGTCTATGCCACCGTCCATTCTGGCCACCAAGCTCTACATCCCCAGGCCGCGACCGAGGGCCGTCCCTCGGTCGCGCCTGATTCAGCGCCTCAACGAAGAAGCACCCCGTAAACTCACACTCGTCTCAGCACCGGCGGGCTTCGGCAAGACCACGCTGGTGAGCGAGTGGGTCCAGGCTCTGGGCGAAACGTTTCCGCCTGGAGCCGTCGCGTGGCTGTCGCTGGATGAGGCCGACAGCGATCCCCTCCGGTTCCTGACCTATCTCGTCGCTGCCTTGCAGACCGTTGACGCAAGCATCGGGCAAGGGGCGCTGGGTCTGCTCCAGTCCCCTCACCCCCCACCCTCCGAAGTAGTGCTGGCGGCTCTGCTCAATGACATCGCGCTGATCTCTCAGGAGCTACTCCTCATCCTGGACGATTACCATCTTGTGGAAGCCCAGGGAGTTGACCACATCCTCACCTTCCTGCTGAGTCATATGCCGCCGGCGATGCACCTGGTCATCGCGACACGAGAGGACCCCCAGCTCCCCTTGGCGCGGCTGCGCGCCCAGAACCAGTTGACCGAACTACGTTTCGCAGACCTGCGCTTCACCTCCGCTGAAACAGCCGAGTTCCTGAATCAGACGATGGGTCTGCACCTATCCGCGGTCGACGTCGCCGCAATAGAGAGACGTACCGAGGGCTGGATCGCCGGGCTGCAACTGGCCGCGATTTCGATGCGGGGACGGCGAGACACCGCGGGGTTCATCGAGTCGTTTACCGGCAGTCACCGTTTCATACTGGACTATCTGCTCGAGGAGGTCCTGGATCAGCAAACGGAGAGTATCCAGACATTCCTGCTGCGAACCTCCCTTCTCGACCGGCTGACCGGCGCCTTGTGCGATGCAGTCACCGGCCAGACGGGCGGCCAGCAGACCTTGGAGTACCTTGAACGCGCGAACCTGTTTCTCGTCCCCCTGGACAGCGAGCGCCGTTGGTACCGTTATCATCGTCTCTTTGCCGATCTGTTGCGGCACCGGCTGCAGCACAGCGCCGCTGTGCTGTCGGGGGATGGTTCGCCGGACGTGGAAGAACTGCACCTCAGGGCCTGCACGTGGTACGAGGGGAATGGCCTGGACGTCGAAGCGTTCCGGTGTGCGGCCGCCGCCAACGACGTCGAACGCGCAGCGGACTTGATTGAGGGCGGCGGCACCCCTCTGCAGTACCGAGGCGCGGCGACCGAGGTGTTGGACTGGCTTGCGTCACTGCCGGCGGCGGTGCTGGATGCCCGACCCGCACTGTGGGTGAATTACGCCTCTGCGCTGACCATCGTAGGCGAAATGCCCGAGAACGTGGAGGAGAAGTTGTCAGCGGCTGAAACGGCCTTGGCAGAGGCCGAACCGGACGACGAGACTCGGGATCTCTTCGGGCGGATCGCGGCGATACGGGCCATGCAGGCCATTCCCCAGAGCCGGGCAGATATGGTCGTCGAGCAATCACGCCTCGCCCTGGCGTACCTGAAGACGGACAATCTGCTAGCCCGCACCGTGGCTTCCTGGACCCTAGGGCACGGCTATCAGCTTCAGGGCAACAGAGCCGCGGCTCGGCAAGTGTATGAGGAGACCATACCCATCAGCCAGGCATCCGGCAACCTCATCATCACCATCGGGGCTGCCGTCTCTCTGGGGCAGATCCAGGAAGAGGAGAACCAGTTGCACGAGGCGGAGAGAACGTTCCGGCGGGTCCTGGAGCTGACCGGAGATCCGCCCCTGCCGTTTGCGTGCGCCGCACATTTCGGCCTGGCCCGACTGGCCTATGAGTGGAATGATCTTGGCGCTGCCGAAGAACACGGGCAGGAGAGCCTCGTGCTGGGGCGACATCTCCCCAACATCGACACGCCGGCTGCCTGCAAGGCCCTGCTGGCCCGGGTGAAGCTTGCCCGAGGAGATGTACCCGGCGCATTACGTCTGTTGTCCGAGGCCGAGGCATTTGCGCGCGAGCGCGGCTTCGCGCACCGCCTTCCCGAGGTCGCTGCGGTCCAGGTGCTGACACGCCTGCGGCGAGGAGACCTTGCAGGCGCGGCATCTCTGGCTCAGACCCACGATCTTCCGCTGTCCAAAGCCCGGGTGTGGCTTGCCGAGGGGAATCCCTCGGCGGCGCTGAGCCTATTGGGGCCACTGCGCCACCAAACTAAGGAAAAGGGCCCGCTCGCCGAACACCTGCGGGTAACCATTCTACAGGCGGTCGCGCTCCAGATGTCCGGCGATACAGATGGCGCCCTTCAGGCACTGGAGGGCGCGCTCGCACTCGGCAGAACCCGGTAACCTCATCCGCAGCTTTATCGATGAGGGCCCGCCGATGACACAGCTTCTGACCGCAGCGCGTGCGCGGGGCATCATGCCGGCGACCACGAGCAAACTCCTGGCCGCAGCGGAGGCAACGACGCCGAGGGACGCGGGTGACTCCGGTCTACCAGGTCCGGCCGGCCAACAGCCGCTCATCGAGCCGCTAAGCGAGCGTGAGCTGGAGATCCTGCACTTGGTTGCCCTGGGCCTCACAAACCGGCAGATCTCCGAGCGGCTTTTCATCACGGTCAGTACGGTGAAAGGCCACAACCAGCGCATCTATGGCAAGCTGCAGGTTCAGCGGCGTACGGAAGCTGTGGCGCGCGCCCGCGACCTGGGACTCATCTAGCTTCTGACCGTCTTCCCCCAGACTTCCGTGAGACCTTGTCCGTTGAGCGCCTGGTCTCGCCGTACCCCGAAACAGTACCCCCAACAGTACTTTCGTAGCTACACCGCGATGCCTTGTTGCATCATACTGCCTGTACATTATGTAATCGGGAGAGACACCGGCGATCGATCACAAGGGTACAGGGCGATGCCAGACGAACCCAATACGAAGGCGGATGCACGTGGACCGGCGATCTACGAGATCAGGATCGAGGGGCATCTGGGACGTCAATGGGAGGACTGGTTCGATGGCATGACCATCGTGACAGACACGTGCGGCAACACAGTGTTGACCGGTCGCGTCGTCGATCAAGCTGCGCTGTACAGCCTGCTGAGGAAAATACGCGATCTGGGCAAGCCGTTGCTCTCCGTTACTCGGGTGGAACCCGAATAGACAAAGGAGTCTGAGATGAATACACCCAAGTTGACCGCGAGAGTTTCCGGCATTCTGTACTTCGTTGTGTTCCTGGCTGCGATGTTTGGCCCGATCTACGTACAGTCCACGCTCATCGTGCCGGGCGATGCCGCAGCAACGGCCAGCGCGATCACCGCCTCTCCGACGTTGTTCCGTGCAGGCATCGGGAGCTACTTCGTGATTCTGATGAGCGAGATCCCGCTGACCATCCTGCTGTACGTGCTGCTACGGCCGGTCAACAAGACCTTGGCCTTGATCGCAGCAGCCTTCAGGATCGCGATGACCATCATCCACGGCATCAACCTGCTCAATCAGTTCTCGGCGTTGCTGCTCCTGAGTGGTGCCGGCTACCTGACGGTGTTTGAGCCCAATCAGCTGCACGGCCTGGCGATGTTCTTCCTCAACGCCCACGACCTTGGATGGTCCATCGGGATGGTCTTCCTCAGCGGCCACGTCTTGCTGCTGGGGTATCTGGTCTACAAGTCAGGCTATCTGCCCAGGATCCTGGGCGTTCTGTTGCTCCTGGCCTCTGTGAGCTACCTGGTCGATGGGGTCGCGCTGCTTCTGGTGCCCAGCTACGACACAACGCCTGTGGTCGTCGCGATCTTCATCACCGTAGCTGAACTGGTGTTCCCCCTGTGGCTGCTGATCAAGGGGGTCAACGTCCAGGTGTGGCAGGAGCGCGCCGCAGGTCTGGCCGGCTAGAGCTCTAAAGCACGGCGTTCGGCGCCAAGGCGCCGAACGCCGTCACTTCTTGAGCATAACCCTTGCCGCTCAATGATCGCCGAAGGCGACAAAGTCGTGATCCGTCAGACCTGGAGCGGCACTCACAAGGGTGAGTTCATGGGCATTCCGGCGACCGGCAGGCGCGTATCCATCGCGGTGATAGACATCATACGCGTCGCCGACGGCAGGTTCGTCGAACACTGGGGCCAGTTGGACATGATGGGAATGATGCAGCAGCTCGGGGCAATCCCCGCACCTGGACAGGGCTGACGCTCGCGCTGAGCACAGTATCTGTCGATGAATACGACGCGACCGGACCCGGCCTTTTGCCGGGTCCGGTTTTGATGGCTCAGTCATGGTACACACGCCTCGTGAGGCCGCACGCCGGCCTTGCCCTGCGACCCGGACGAAGGAGAGCGGTGTGTTGGCGCGATCCCAGCTCAGGGACTGCCGCGGCGCACGACCGGCAGGTACAGCGACGTGCCGTTGACGATCACCGTCGCCTGGCGATGCAGCACGGTGCCCCTACCATCGTCCAGGCTGGCGGCGTTGATGATCACGCGCGTCCCTATGATCTGGCTGCTGACCGTGACGACAAAGCTCACGGTCACGGGTGCGGTGGAGGACACCTCCCCGCTCCAGGTAACGGCACCACCATTGTAGCCTGCCAGACCTGAGGAGGACCACAGCTTCCCCGCATAGGAGACGCCTGTCGGTAGCGTGTCGGTGACAGCCACGTGGTCCAGCGTCTCACCGGGGTTTTTCAGGAGGATCGTGTAGGTTAAGCTGTCGCCCGGCGCCGGCGTCGTATCGCTGGCGTACTTGGTCGAGCGTGCCAGAGTGCCTGGCTGCTCCACCACGTATCCGTTTCGCAGATAGTTCCCCCGTCCCGTGCTCCACAAAACGCGGGCGTTCCCCGTGCCTGGCAGGTCATAGGCGACGAAGCCCGAATGGGCCGTGTTCAGCACGACCTCGAGATCGCCATCCGCGTCGATGTTCGCCAGCGTGGGGGCCGCCAGCGCGCCGTTCCAGTCGGGGCTGCCGTAGGCCGGCGGGAGATCGACCTCCTGGAGCGGGTTCCCCAAGTAGTCCAGGATGTGCAGCTTGCCGGTGGCGTGCGAGCCCTTCTGCACCCACGAGCCAAAGATGACCTCCGCGTGGCCGTCGTTGTCCAGGTCGGCAACCACCGGCTCGGTGGCGAAGCGATAGGCGCCGCCGGTGTAGACGGCATAGGGCCAGTTGCCGTGCTCCGTCTTGTCAAGCCACAAGGCGTGGAGCCGTCCGTCATACGAGGCGAAGAGGATCTCCAGCTTGCCGTCGCCGTCCAGATCCACGGTGACGGGGTTCGGCTGGACGCTCTCGATCACGTTGTAGTCCTCGCTGATCGGGGCGCCGGTGTCCACCGGTGGCGTAGTCCAATCGTAACCATCCTGGTTGAACCGGGTGCGATCGAGGTTGAGGATGTAGGGCGTGTTGTACAGGTCTGTGTAGGGGCTGGTATGGCAGTCGTGCACGTTGCCGATCACCACCACCTCGTTCACGCCATCGCCGTTGACGTCGGCGACGTTCGCGGGGCCGTCGGCGAAGTTCGCGCGTGCCGTGGGTTCCTCGTAACAGGGCCCCCACCCTCGGGTCTCGTAGGCCAGGTCGACGTAGGCCGGTACCTCGGCCCAGGTGTCCATGTCGTGGCCCGGCTGGTCGTGGTACATCTCGTCGGTCATAAGCTGGCTGCCGTCCGGCTCGTAGGCCGCGATTGTGATCGTGTCCGACGGGACGACCAACTCGAGCTCTGAATCGCCGTCCAGGTCGCCCAGGCCGATGTTGTCATTATAGAGGCCGGCTGCCGAACCCTCCCCGGTCAACTGCGGCCATCCCGCGCGGGCCGTGCCATCGTCCTCGAGCACCCAGGCGTTGAGGTGATCCAGCCGCGCGAGCCCAACGGCGATCTCCATGTCGCCGTTAGCGTCCAGGTCGCCCACGGCGAGGGAGCGGAACTCGTTGGTCGCCGGACGCTGCGTCCAATCGATGGCGCCGGTGTGGTTGATGCGGTTGACGTAGCCGCCGCCGTGGGCGGTGACGATCTCCAAGTCGCCGTCGCCGTCCAGATCCGCCACCACGATGCCCGCCCAGGTGCGGCCGCCATCGTGCTCGATCCGCTTCTCTAATGTCCCCGTCGCGCCATCAAGGATGACTACCGAGTATGCCGAAGCAATGACCTCCATCGTGCCGTCGCCGTCCAGATCGGCGACCGCCGGTGACGAGTACCAGCCGGTCTCACACCACGATGAATAGCAGCCCCCGTGCTGCCACTTGAGCACCGGCGCCTGGATGTCGCCCGGCGCCGAGACCACGGTAGCCGACGGGCGCGCGACAAGCAAGAGACCACAGGCCAGCACCAATCCAAGGCAGACTCGCAGGGCCATCAGGCGCATATGTGTCGTCATCGGTGCACTCCTTCCGATGCTGTTGAGACCCACTCGGACGTGATAGCTACATGATCTTCCGCGACGGAGAATCCCAATCAGTGATAACTAACCACCAGCTCCATCATGATAGGTCGGTTTTTGGTTAGTGTCCAGCCGATGGAGAGAAGAGCGCCTGCCGTCTAGCCAAGATGGTAGGCGTATGCTATGCTGATACTTGGCGAGCCTGAGGATATTGGCTGGGTTCTTCTGTCGAAAGGAGGCCAGATGACGACCAAGGCCACAGAGCCACGCCGTGCCGCGCTTCAGCAGGTCCGTGCCGTCATCGAAGGCCTGGATCGCGATGGCGCGTCGCCCGTTGACACAGGCGGCTCCGACCACGACTTCCGCACTGTAGCCATCACGACTTCGGAGGGCGAGGCGCTCCGACGGTGGATCCGCAGGGAGAACGCGGCGCACACCATCGAGATCGGACTGGCCTTCGGGTTTTCCGCGTTGTTCATCTGTGAGGGCCTGCTGCTGACCGGCAACCCCGACCCAACGCACGTCGCGCTCGATCCTTTTCAGCAAGCCGGATACGCCGATCGCGGCCTGGAGCTCCTCCAGGAGGCCGGGGTTGGGGCACTCGTAGAATTCCATCGGGAGCTCTCGCAGCTCGCCCTGCCCCGGTTTGTCGGGGAAGGCCGGCAGTTTGACCTGGCCTTTGTGGACGGCAACCATCGCTTCGACGCGGTCTTCGTGGACCTGTACTACCTGGCGCGCCTGGTCCGCAAGGGTGGAATCATCATTCTCGACGATTACCGCCTGCCCGGAATCGCGCGTGCGGCGCGTTTCTATATCACCAATCTTGGGTGGACCATCGCGGAAACGTCACCCCCAGACGACGAACACCAGTGGGTGGCGCTTCGTACTTCCCAAGGTGAGGACACCCGCGATTTCCGGTTCTTCGTGGAGTTCTAGGGGGCGACAATGACTGACTTCTCGCTGGCGATGTCCGAATGGGAGACCTTCTACCTGCTGGCCGGGACCGCAGCCGCCACGCTGATGGGGCTGCTCTTTGTGGCCGTCTCCATCAACGTGGAAGCTTTCCGGAGGGAGGCCTACGCCGACCTGCAGCAGTTTGCGGGTCTTACCTTCAACTGCTTCTTCTACGTGCTGTTCATCTCCATCATGTTCCTGATTCCGAACGTGTCACCATTCGGTCTGGGAGTGCCGCTGCTGCTTCTAGGCATCCTCGGCGTGGCCAACGCGATCATCCAACGGCGTCGTGCGCAGCAACGGCAGCAGGACCACGGTGTCAAGAGCATCGACCGCAGGTTCACGGTTCCTACGATATGCCTGGCAGGACTAGCGATCATCTCCGTCCTCCTGATGGCCCGCATCACCGCCGGCACCTACTTTCTTGTCGGTATCATCGTGACCCTGTTGGGCACAGCCGCGGTCAACGCCTACACTCTGCTCATTGCGGTGGATGTTTCGGAACCGGAGGAGGCAGAGAAAGAAGAGGACGACGAGGTCGCCTCGTAAGGGGGGACGACAGAATCCGCGCCACGCTCTGGTCCGAGTCTGTTCATCTGCTTCAGCAGACGCTGACCTCCAAGCGCAGGTATGACCTCACCATCGACGGCATCGTGGTCGGCTCCGAGACTCGCGCCCACAGTCTACGCTGGTTCCACTAACACCAGGTCGGTCTGATGCTCGAGCGTGCCGGCTTCGATAGCATCACCACCTGCGCCGACTTCACCAAGGCTCCCGCGACGCAAGACACCCACACGGTCATCCACAGCGCCCGCCACTCGCACTAGACCTCACCTCACCGCCTTGGCATACTTGTGGATCTCTCGCCTGCTCCGCGGGTGCAGCGAATCGTAGAGGAAGTTTGAGATGTTCGGCTCTGCGCCGGACGCGATCTCAACGGTCCGTATCCCGTTGGCCTTCATTCGCCTGAAGCATTCCTTGATCACGGCTGAGGCAAATCCCCGCCTTCGATACGCAGCATGCGTTCCCACCGGTTCGATGTAGCCGGCGTGGTCTTTCGCACGGTCGTGCCAACCCACGCAGTACGCCACGTGCTCACCCTCCGGCGAGACGACCACCAAATTATACTCGTCGATGTGGTCAGGCGATGACATCAACCCCTTGAGGTTGGCCTCCGTATATCCGGGATTGTCGAAAGCGCTCTGCACGAGGGCCACCCGGCCGGCGTAGTTGAGCGACTCGGAAAACGCCTGCACGGTGAACCCTTCTTCGAGCGTATAGCCGAGATCGAGGGCGTCCAGCTCGTAGGTTCGCAGGTTCTCGAAGTGACACTTGAATTGGTAGTCCCTGCGCCTCCAGCCTTCGAATCTTCTCCTCGTCGTCGCTGTAGACATCTATCTCGATGTCCGTCCGTATGAGCGCCCAATAATGACCACCACAAGAAACTAGACCACAAGCTCGCGTGTGACAGCCTATTCCACCTAAGGACGAGGTCGAATCCACCAAGAGTATACTATCAGCCTCACCTGTGTGCCAGATCGTGACCGTCGTCGAGTGAAGCTGCCCGGACATAACACGGATCAACCAGCGCCAGATTTGTTCGCGTGAGAACGATGTAAGCGAGGGCGATCTGTACGGCCGGCTCAGGCAGTAGGGCCGTGGGGGAAACATAGCCGGAGGTATGTGCGATACGATGCTTAAGTCAGGCTTCCAGTCGACAAACCTAACGTATACTAGAGATGAGCATACGCTTACCTTTCTGCCGATGCGCGTACGATGCGAAGGGAGGTGCGATGGCCGCCGTATGGAAGCGCGTGAAATACGCAGTCCAACATCTCCGCTGGCGGTTGACGATCAGTTACATGGCGGTCACGGTGGGCACCCTGCTCACATTAGTGCTCATTCTGAGTGCCATCCTCTTCTCGGGCTCTCTCGGTTCCGATGAGTACTTCACGCCGGAGTTCTGGTATCAGGCAACGGCAGCCCACACGGTGCCAATGGTCCGACAGATCCTCACCACTGCGCCGGAACTACTGCCGTTGTGGGTGGACACGCTGGAGACGCGGTCGCCACCACGTGAGATCATGCAATTTGCCAGCGGCACACAGCTTGTCATCCGGCACGATATTCAGTTGAGCGTGCTTGTCATCGGCGCGGATGGCACGCTGCTCGCTGCGTCGAACCCACAACTGACGGCGGACATCGCTCCTGGAGAACCCTTCGACGGTTCCGGCATCCCCGGACTGGACGGACGACTGGCGCTGGTACTCGCCGGAGAGGAAGACGTGGCCAAACTTACGTTCACGGAAGAGGCTGCGGACCGCATCGGTTTCGTCGTGCCGATACCGAAGGAGGATGACGCAGATCATGTCCTCGGCGCCCTGGTTGGCGTTGTCCGCAGACTGCCTACCCGACAGGACATCTCGACGCTGACGCTGGGGTTGGTCAGGCGCAGCCTGATACTGCTACTGCTCGGGGCGGGAGTTATCGGAGCACTTTTTGGCACGCTGACTGCCAGAGGGATCGTCGCGCGTTTTGAGCACCTGGCTGCCGTAGCGAGTCTGTGGAGCCGGGGACATTTCACCACGATGATCGACGACCCGACCGGTGACGAACTCAGCCTGCTTGGCCAGCAGATGAACGCGATGGCCCAGCAGCTTGACCATCTTCTTGCACGGCGGCAGGAGATGGCCGTATCCGAGGAACGCAACCGGCTGGCCCGCGACCTGCATGACAGTGCCAAACAGCAGGCCTTGGCGGCTTCGTTCCAAATCGGGTCCGCGCTCGCCCTGTTCGAGCGCGAGCCGGAAGCGGCACGAAAGCATCTGGGAGAAGCGGACAGCTTGGTGAATGCGGTGCGCAAGGAACTGACCGAAGTGATCCACCAGCTGCGGCCTCCAGAACCTGACGAGACCAGCCCGGCCGAAGAACTGAGCAACTATGCCCACCAGTGGTCGGTGCAGACAGGAATACAGGCGGATGTGTTGGTCGTCGGCGACTGTGTCTGCAGCTTAGCCACCAGTCAGGCTCTGCTGCGTATTTTGCAGGAAGCGCTGGCGAACGTGGCCCGTCACAGCGCGGCGCAGGCGGTGCGCATGGAACTGGGTTGTGACGCCGGTACGGTCACACTGACAATTGCCGACGATGGCTGTGGCTTCGACCCAGGCAGCGTCCGGGGTGGCCTGGGGCTGGCGTCGATGCGGGAACGCACCCAGTTGCTCGGCGGGCAGTTTGATCTGAAAACGGCACAGGGGATCGGCACCCAGATTCGGTCTGTGTTTCCCCTCAATCCCGACTGGGGTACGTGGAGCAAACGAGATGGATGACAGAATCACCGTGTTGATCGTGGATGACCATGCGCTGGTGCGGCAAGGAGCAGCAGATTACCTCGCCGCACAGGAAGATATCGTTGTGGTGGCAGAGGCGGGGTCGGGAGAAGAAGCGGTGCGCCGCGCAGGAGAACTGGTCCCCAACGTGGTACTTATGGACCTCATGATGCCGGGCATGGATGGTGTGGAAGCGACCCGCCGTATCAAGGACATCAGTCCGCGCACGCAGATCATTGTGCTGACCTCCTACCATCAGGACGAGCACATCTTTCCCGCGTTACGGGCGGGCGCGATTTCATATCTGCTCAAAGATGTAACAGCACCGCACCTGGTAGATGCCATCCGGCAGGCGGCTATCGGCGAGGCCACACTGGACCCCACGGTAGCGAGACGCGTGATTATGCAGTTTTGGGACGACGATGTGCAGGAGCCAAAGCCCTTTGCGGATCTGACGGATCGCGAGATGGAGGTCCTGAAGCTGATCGCCCAGGGTCACGCCAATCAAGACATCGCCGAGCGGTTGGTGATCACGGTGGGCACAGTCAAAGGGCACGTCAGCAACATTCTGAGCAAGCTCCACCTTGCCGACCGGACGCAGGCAGCGGTATACGCCTGGCAAGAAGGACTTATCCGGCGTAAAGGCAGGTAACGAACCACGAACGTGGTTCACAACGCAGTACACCCTCCCGTTCACCTGTCTCTGAGAACCATAACCGGAGATAGGTGAGCGTATCTTTCTCCCGACAGGCAACAATCCTCGCTAAGGACTCGTGACGCGTCTCACAGCATCGTTTATGCTGAGGGTGCGTGAACCGGGTCTCAAGATCGGAGGATGACATGGAAGAGAGCAACACGCGCACTCTGCCCCGGTGGATGTTCCTGTTCCTATCGATTGGAGGCGCATGGGCTTCTGGGATCTACACAGGCAAGATGACGGTTGAGGGTGCCTCGACCGGTCTGCTTGCCCCCCTGATCGGCTTTGCCGTGATGGGGCTGTTGATGGCGTGGGGAGCGCTCTCGGTTGATTAATTCAGAGGGTTGACCACCTTATTGAGGAGTAGGAAGCATGAGTGGTATCGCTACTTCGAAGGTTCGCAAACCCGGGTTCCGGTTCGCGGTCCATCCGTGGACAGCGATGGTTGTGTTCATCATCGCGGCGTGGGTTGTGCTGCTCGGGTTCGCGCTGCTCCGGAACGCTGCCGGGCTGTTCAGCCCTGGCTCGGCCCTGCTCTTGATGATCGTCGTCGCGGCGCCGCTGGGCTTCCGCATCCCGCGGACCAAGCGCTCGCTTCACCAGCATGTGGAAGACATGCGCCGGCGTGCATCGGGTTCGTCTGTCTGGCTGTGGGCTCGGGCGCTCTTCGCCTACTATCTTGACTACTTCGACGCCATCCGGCTCACGAGAGTGCGGCCCATCATGTCGCTGGTGCTGCTGGGGTTGACGTGCTGGGCGCTGAACGCGTTATGTCAGGTGGCTGGTTCAGTCGTCTTCCGCCTCGGGCAGCAACTACCGTTGACACCCAGCTTCCTGCTGGACACCATAGACATCACCAAACAACTCCCGCCTCGGTCGATGAGTGTGTTCACATCCTTCGGCTCCGTCTTTGAAGAAATCCTGTGGCGTGGGATCTTCCTATCGTTGTTTCTGTATCATTTCTCACAGCGTAAAGCCATTGCGATGTCAGCACTCGGCTTCTCCCTGATGCACGTGATCAATGTCCTCAACGGCGGGCCGCTGATCGGCGTGGTAGGGCAGATCAGCTGGGCGTTCATCCTGGGGCTGTGGTACGGCTACGCTACCGTGAAGACGGACAGCCTACTCCCGGCAATGCTGGTCCACTGGCTGGCCAATGCGTTTGTCTACGCCTTCACATCCTATCTACAGGCGTGGGCCCCGCCCGCGCAGTACACGCTGTACTGCTTCATCTTCGGGTTTGGCGTTCTGCCCACCATACTCATGCTGTTGTGGACACGGTTCTACACATCCCGGTGGCTGCAGGGACGCGGCTAACAGCATTGCTGAGGTAGCTAAACATCACGCCATCGCCTTGGCGTACTTGTAGACCTCTCGCTTGGTCCGCGGATGCAGTGAATCGTAGAGATAGTTCGAGACGTCCGGCTCCGCGCGTGATGCGATCTCGACCGTTCGGATGCCATTGGCCTTCATCCGTCGGAAGCATTCCTTGATCACGGCCGAGGCGAATCCCCGCCTTCGATACGCCGGCATGTGTGCCCACCGGCTCGATGTATGCGGCGTGCTCTCTGGCGGTTTCGTGCCAGCCCACACAATACGCCACGTGTTCGCCCTCCGGCGAGACGACCACCAGGTTGTACTCGTCGATGTAGTCGGGCGATGACATCAGGCCCCTGAGGCGGCCCTCTTTATACCCCGGGTTGTCGAAGGCGCTCTGCACCAGGGCCACCCGGCTAGCGGTGTTGAGCGACTCAGAGAACGCCTGCACCGTGAATCCATCCTCGAGGGTGTAGTCCAGATCCCATGGCGTCCAGGTCGTAAGTCCGCTTGTTCTCGAAGTGGCACTTGAACCGGAATCCCTGCGACTCCAGCCTTCGGATCTTCTCCTCGTCGTCGCTGTAAACATCGATCTCAACGTTCGCCCGCGTGGTCGCCCAGTGGTCATCGATCCAGCGGAAGATGGCAGGATAGACCTCACGGTACTCTGGCATCACTTCTATGAAGAAGTCATCTTTGCCGTACTCCGAGATGAACAGGGCGACCATCGCGTCATCCTTTGCCCGCCAGACGTGCACGTTCTCCCTGAAGAAAGGGCCATCAGGATCCTTGTCGGCGTGGACGTTGTACCGCCAGAAGTTCATCCGCCCGGATTCCCAAAGCATGCATGGGTCCTTGGTCGCTAGCGCGTTGAGGAAATCGCAGATTTCCCTATACGCCCCATCCGTGTTGGTATAGACCGTGTCTCTCGTCTTCATCGCATCCCCTCATCTCTCCTCGTACGATTATCTGCCGGCACCGGTATGCAATGTCATTTAAGGGACCACCACAGTGGGTGCTCCCACACAGTTTACATTGACCCACTGCCTTGCGGCAAATCCGGGCTCGTAGGTTGACGCGCCGGGAAGAGCCGTCTTGACTACGGGTGCTACCGTGCCGTATTAGTGGGGTCATCGACTTCGGCATGGCAGGCTGGGGAGATCCCGCGACGGACTCCGCCTGTCTGATCGACGTCTATGGGGAGACGTTCCTTCGGCGATTGGCGACCCACTGCCCGGCGATCGAAGAGCATATTGAGCGCGCCCGCTTCTGGGCAGGCACGCTGGACTGCAGTGGTTTCTCACGGGACTCCGATCAAAGGACGTCTCCTGGTTTACGGTTCACATGGATGATAGAGCAGGCCGAAGTGCCGTCCGGCAATGTCGTA
Organism: uncultured Chloroflexia bacterium; assembly: GCA_963751345.1. GTDB lineage: Bacteria > Chloroflexota > Anaerolineae > B4-G1 > SLSP01 > PWVB01. Next base: position 64,466 of record CAVVUS010000011.1, on the reverse strand, counting down.
CCACTGCTTGGGCCCGGGAATGAGTTCGTAGGTCTGCCTGGTGACCGCATAGTTGGCGTGCACCATCTCGTCGTCCGGCGCAGCCATCAGTAGCGTGGGCACTTTGATGAAGAGCGCGCACAGTGCCGGGCTGTACGGGACCGGCGTTGCCGGCAGCACCCGCGTGACACGGTTGTCCCACTGAGTCCCTGCGCGCGCTCCGTAGTCAATGAACCATCGGAACGCCTGAAGGGGCTTCAGCAGCGACGGTGTACCGGCCTGGTCGAAGGGGACAACGGCCATCGGACCCACTGTCATCTCGGGTGACCCGCGGACATCACCCCGCAAGAGTACCTCTTTGAGGGCATCGGTGTTTGCCCTCAATCTCTTGGTCTGCGACTCCGGCAGGAACAGCAGTCCTCCAAGCGTCGTCCCTCGGACGGAAACTCAACCTCCCTGATCACGTGTGACCACCGGTTTCTCTGCGGTCACCCAGGAGTTGTTCCGAGATCACATCAGTGATGTAGTGAGCATCCTCATCGATGCCATAAATGATGCCCGATTTGCGACTACTGAGCCAAGGGAGTCCGATGAAGTACAGACCATGTACCGGCGAGATTCCTCGCTGATGAATCGGCCCACCCTCAGGGTCGAGAACCGGCAAGTGTATCCAACTGAAATCTGACGTGAATCCTGTGGCCCAGATGACAGTACTGACCTTTGACTCACGCAGATCCAGTCGCCGCAAAGGCGACACGCACTCGGCCTTAGGATCCGGAAGATCTGCCGGATCCTCCTCGAGTGGTGGAGGGGTAATGCCTGACCGCAACAGATAGGCGTCGATATTGTCCTTAACCATTTGCGAGAAAGCATCGGCAAAATGGACATGCGCCGCAGCATCATCATTCAGCGTGACGTGGGTCCCTTCGACATCCAGCAAGCGGCCTAGAATCACAGCGCCTCGGCGTGCCAGGTATTGCAGACTGACGGTGTGCCCAAGGCGCCCGACACCAGAGAGCTGCGGCTGAGGGACGCGGCTAAGAGCCTTGTCCTCCAGACCTGCAAATGTGACGTCGAAAAACTTCGTGTCAAGCAACCACTCAAATATGTCTCGTCCTCGATAGCGGCGTGGAATCCGCCCAACCTTGCTCGTGCATAGATAGACAGTCCGGCCGGCCGACAGCAGATCCTCGGCAATCTGGCAACCCGATTGCGCGCTGCCGACAACAACAACCGCACCCGACGGCAATGCCGCCGCGTTGTGGAAGTCGGCTGTATGTAGTTGGAGAATGTCACCAGGTAGTCGGGAGTGCACTGCGGGGATTTTCGGCGTCTGTTGGCCGCCTGAAGCGATGACGACTGACCGACTTGTGACAGGATCCTCCCTCTTTCCGCTGCTCTCTATGGCGACGATGAAATGCCCTTCATCTTCGGATTGCTCGATAGAGACAACGGCAACACCCTTCCGAACCGGCAGCCGGAAGTGATCTACATACCTTTGGAAATAGTGGGCCAGTTCGTCGGGCCGCCAGAAGCCATCAGGTTCTGGACCGTCATACGGCAAGCCCGGTAGGGAATTGATGGCATTGGGCGTGTTGAGTGTAAATGAATCCCAACGCTGAGATAGCCACGACTCACCAAGCCGCCCTTGCTCAAAGACTCTATGGCTGCGGCCATTCTGTTGAAGGAAATAGCTGACGCCCAGTCCGGCTTGACCGGCTCCTACGACGACTGTATCTAGCATTGCCATAACATCATGTCCTTCTCTGGTGAAGCAAAGCGCGCGACATTCTCAGCAGCTACTCCGGACTGCTTGCCGTGACCTAGAGTGCGGCGGGCGCTAAGTGAGACTACGCAATGCATGCGAGTGGCAGAGCTTCATCCGGGGGTCCCCCGGCCCACTCCAATAGGTCGGCCTCATAGGCGTCTGTGACGAGAACCCAGGTTTCTCTGGTGCCAAAGGGCCCTCGGGCCACCGCGACCGGTTGTGTCTGTGCGTGGTCCATCGTACTCCTCCTGATTCTGCATTTCCGTTCGAGATTACGCTCGTACCGAGCCTCTCAGTATGCATCCCTCAGAAGGATGCATATCCAGAGCGGGTTCAGCAGCGCATTCATCCAACAGATTTGCGCCCGTTCCTGACGGTAGTGCCTATCAACTCGGCAACGAGAGTACACTGGAGTACGTCTGGATATAAGTTAGTATACGCTAGAACGAGCAATTTGTCAAACGAACATCGTGTTAATACCATGATTCACCCGGTCTGCGAGGTGAGCTGTGCCGTGGAACCGAACCGCGCTTCCGTGTGCCAGACTAGTCTTGACAATGGTGGACGCCTACGTAATCTGGATACACAAAGCCCAGGCTGTTGGAGGATCTGGAACGGCTCATGTCGGCCTCAACCCGTCGGGAGAGACCGGACAGAGACAGAAGCAAGCCAGCGGGATCGCACGTGACGATCCGAGAGGGCGAAAGGAGAGTCTCCATGCCAGAGAAGTCAGTCATCGAGTGGCTACTTGATTCGGACCCCGCGATCCGCTGGCAGGTGATGCGCGACCTCACCGGCGAGCCCGACGAGGTCGTGGCCGCAGAGCGGTCGCGTGTAGCCACGGAGGGCTGGGGTGCCCGGCTCCTCGCCCGGCAGAGTCCGGACGGCACCTGGGGTGACGATGTCGACACGCCGCTATGGCAATCCACCCTGTCCACCTTCGTGCTGCTATGGGACCTGGGACTCGACCCGGCGAGCGAACCGGCCCGCAGGGCCGTGGACCTCGTCCGCGACCGGGTGACCTGGGGCCCGTACTTCGATGATTCGCCGTTCTTCGAGGGCGAGGTTGAGCCCTGCATCAACGGCCGGGTCCTGGGGCTCGGCGCCTACTTCGGCGAGATCAGCGATCGCCTGCTCGACCGCCTCCTCGGCGAGCAGCTTGCCGACGGCGGTTGGAACTGTGAAGCGGAGCGAGGCTCTGTCCGCTCCTCGTTCCACACCACGATCTGCGTCCTCGAGGGGCTCCTGGAGGTCGAGAAGGCGAGGGGCGCCACGGCCGCAGTAACCGACGCGCGGGTCCGGGGACAGGAGTATATGCTGGAGCGTCGCATGCTCCGCAGGCTGTCCACCGGCGAGGTGATCCACGACCGAAAGGGGAATCACGACTGGACGCAGTTCGCATTCCCGCCCACGTGGCATTACGATGTGCTCAGGGGCCTGGACTACCTGCGCGCCGCGGGCGTCAAGCCGGACGAACGCGTTGCCGAGGCCGTCGGTATCGTGATCAGCAGACGGGCTCAGGATGGGCGATGGCCGCTCCACGGCTACCACCCCGATCCAATCCAGCTCGATATGGAAGGCGGGGAGGGCAAGCCGAGCCGCTGGAACACGCTCCACGCGCTAAGAGTATTGGACTGGTATTCAGCCAAAGGGTGAAAGGGGCACAGGCACACGATGGTTCGATCTGACTATCTCGTCAAAGGCCTGGACGCGATGAGTCGCGCCCATCGCGTCAACACAATGGCCGGCCACCTCGGCGCAGCCGTTGTCGCCGGCTATTTCATCTCCGAACAGCATCCACAGCTCGACGATAGGGTCTACGCCGGGATCGAGGGGGAACTGGATCGCATCATCCGCGGGGAATCGGTCTTCAGTCCTCGGGAGAGTTCACCGATCACGGTCGACGAGCTTTTCGAGCCGCATGCGGAAGAAGCGCCAGAGCCAGAGCTCGTTGCCAACATCGCTGAAGCCCTGGCGGGCAACATCGACGAACCCCACGAGTCGGGACACAACGTCATCTTCGCCGCCATCGCGATCCGTGCGCTCAAGATCATCCCCACCTCGCCACACCGGCGGTGGTCAATGGTATCTGCCAACTCATCACCGATTTCGACGGGACCGGGCCTGGGAGCGGGTACTACGGCAAAGAACGTGGTCGCATCGATGGTCGCGCGGTCTCGCTATCGAAGGATAGCGCCTTCCCGCCCTATGCGGATTTGCCGGCGATGGCCGAGGTCGTGGTGGAGGAACTCATCCGGACTGCGGGCGAGCGGCGGGACGGCTTTGGTGGTATGTGGCACGTCATCAACCACGCGGCGGCCCTGGTCGAACTGGCCGCCTACGGATACCGCGACCTGGCGATGAAAGGACTGCCCGCCCACCACCGTCATCTGCGGCTGTTCCGCACGCTACCGGACGTCTCAGACGAATTCGGGGCCGAAACGCCTACGACCCACGACCCCCGCACGCCGGAATTCTGGGCGCCCAACAGGAGATCCGTCGCGAACGCGCACACCTCACGCATCGCATCAAGACGCTGTATGCCTTCGACGTGCTGATAGGCCTGGTGGCGGAGGAGAGGCGCGCGCGCCAGCTAACACAAGATTGCTCTACCTGATGTAAAGGGCCCTGGAGAACTCAGCAACATTGGAACTATCATGGCTGCTGACAACCCCACGCCCAACGACCAAGGCCGTTCTGATGTGGCGGCATCCAGACGCCGGCGGAGCTGAGGACTACACAGAACGTGAATACACTTCGAAATAGGCCCACGCGATAGGTGGCGGAGCGTGATCCTCGAGAGCCCTCCTCGCCAAACGCCCGTGACGGCGCTACGCGGTCGCGCACTTGGTGACGGGGCGCCGGTTTTCTCGAGCCTGATGCCGGAACTATCGGGCCGACCGGATTCTGAAGATGCCGTTCTAGGACGCTTAGCGCCAGGAGTGAGGAACGGGTAGATGGCGACGCTTCACGAGCACCTCGACCCATGACGGATAGTGAGCGCGTGAAGACTCGTGTGATGGCAGATGGGCCCAGTCCCCCAATGCGGCTTGCGACGTCCATGCTCCGAATCCTGGGAAGCGGTCTCACGACGAGCAGGTTTCCCCGCTGGCGCCGCAAGATCGAGCATCGCGCCTATCCCTCGCCCGCCCCGGTGCCCAGATCCTTCAGCCGGCGGTACCGCGTGCAGACGCGGCACGTTCACGGGCAGACCGTGTACACGCTCGCGCCGCGTCACGACCGCAAGCCGATCCACATCATCTACACACACGGTGGCGCCTATGTTCTGCCCGCTGCAGCCCATACATTGGGGCATCATCGGTGAGCTCATCGGGCGCAGTCGGCGCGAGCGTGACCGTGCCGATCTATCCGCTTGCGCCCGAACACACCTACCGGGCGGCCTTTCCGGAGCTGGAGACGGTATACCGGAACGTGCTTCGCGACCACGCAGATGAAGCCATCGTGCTGTGCGGCGATTCGGCGGGTGGCGGTCTGGCCCTGGCGCAAGCCCACCACTACCGCGATCTGGGTCTTCGGCCGCCGGACCGTCTGGTCCTCTTCTCGCCGTGGCTGGACATCACGATGTCGAACCCCGATGCGGTCGCCATAGAGCCACACGACGCATTGCTCGGCATTCCCGCACTGGTGCAGTGTGGTCGATGGTGGGCAGGCGGGGACGATCCACGCTCGCCCCTGCTGAGCCCGATCTTCGGTGACCTTTCCGGGCTGCCCCCCATTGACGTGGTTCACGGAACCGCTGACCTCCTGATCCCCGATGCGCGGAAGCTGAAGGAGAAGGTCTCCGCGGCCGGCGGCACGATTCATCTCCATGAGTATCCCGGCGCCTTCCACGTCTTTGTTAGCGTCCCGTTCCTCCCGGAGGCCAGGGACGCCTTCGATCACGTGGCGGCGGTGCTTGACAGCCACGACCGCCACTGAGGGGAAGGCTCCTCACAATCAGAAAGAAGGTATGATATGAGCTTGACGTACGTTGATCCCGATATCGGCGGCATTGGCCACCTCCTGAAAGCGACCTACCCCACCGTCTATCGTCCCAACGGCATGGTGGGCGTCCATCCCCAGTTCGACCCGGCGGTCGGCGACCGCTACCTGGCGGACCACGTCTATGGCTTCCCGGTGCCGGTGCACCTCCATCGCAACTTCGGCAGCCCGCTGCTCATGCCGGTGACCGGCTCACCGGCCCCGACCATTGAGGACTGCGCCTCCTTCTTCGACCACGACTTTGAGACGACGGCGCCCCACTATTACCACGTGCTGCTGGAGCGCTACGATGTCGAAGCAGAGCTCACAGTGACGCGCCACGGCGTCGTCTACCGCTTCACCTTCCCGCAGGGCGAGAATCCCTGCCTGTTGCTGGCACCGAGGGAAGCGAGCATCGAGCACGCCGACGGGACAGCTATTGAGGGCCACCAGGACCTCGGAGGCGGCGTCACCGGCTTTTTCAGCCTCCGCTTCGACCGCCCCGTAGCAGGCCGTGATGACCTCCCATCTGGGCTCCGGCTCCGCTTTGCGGGCGCGGCGCCTCTTGAGGTCCGCATCGGCGTCTCGCTCATCGACGCGGCCCAGGCCCGGCGTAACCGGGAGCAGGAGCTGGGCCGACCGCCCCTTCGCCGAACTGGTGGAGGAGGCCCGGCAGGAGTGGGAGGCCGCGCTCGGCCAGATCCGGGTCGAGGGCGGGAGCGAGACGCAGCGCCGCGTCTTCTACACCGCGCTCTACCGTTATATGGGCCGGATGCAGGCCATCACCGAGGAGGGCCGCTACTTCAGCGGCTACGACGGCCGGGTGCACGCCGGAGAGCCCGATTTCTACGTGAGCGATCAGATCTGGGACACGTTCCGCAGCGCCCACCCTCTGCGGCTGCTGATCGATCCCCAGCGCGAGCTCGACATGATCCGCTCCTACGTGCGGATGGCCGAGCAGTCCGGCTGGCTGCCCCGCTTCCCCCAGGTCGGCGGCGACGTCCCCTGCATGCTCGGTCACCACACCGTCGCTATGATCGTCGACGCCTACCGCAAAGGCATAGACCGATTTCGACGTCGAGGCCGCCTACGCCGCCATGCGCAAGCGCGTGGCCGAGGCGACCAACCTCCCGTGGCGCAACGGGCCGCGGACCGCGCTCGACCGTTTCTTCGAGGAGAAGGGGTATCTCCCGGCGCTGGGACCCGACGAGGAGGAGACCATCCCGGAGGTCCACCCCTTCGAGCGGCGGCAGGCGGTCGCCGTGAGCCTCGAGTGCGCCTATGACGCGTACGCCCTCGCCCTGATGGCGCGCGAGCTGGGCAAAGAGGAGGACGCCGCCGCCTTCCTCGCGCGGGCGCGCAACTACCGCACCCTCTACAACCCGGCCAACGGGTTCATGTCCCCGCGGGGCGCCGACGGTGCCTGGATCGCGCCGTTCGATCCCAAGCTCTCCGGCGGCCAGGGCGGCCGCGCCTACTACGCCGAGTGCAACGCCTGGACCTACACCTGGAGCGTGCAGCACGACGTGGCCGGGCTGATCGACCTGATGGGCGGGCGCGAGCGGTTCGTCGAGCGCCTCGACCGGCTCTTCATCGAGCCGTGCGACAACGCCAAGTGGCACTTCCTGGGCCAGTTCCCCGACTCCACCGGCCTGATGGGCCAGTTCGTCACCGGCAACGAGCCCAGCTTCCACATCCCCTATCTCTACAACTGGGCCGGGGCGCCCTGGAAGACCCAGCGGCGCATCCGCCAGATGATGGATATCTGGTTCGACGATACCCCGCTGGGCCTCTGCGGCGACGAGGACGGCGGCGCGATGAGCGCCTGGCACATCTTCAACTCGATCGGCTTCTTGCCCACCTGCCCCGGCGAGCCTTACTACGCGCTGGGCAGCCCGGTCTTCGAGCACATCGAGCTCCACCCGCCCGACGGCCCGGTCGTCACGATCACGGCCGAGGGCAGCAGCCCGCAGAACAAGTACATCCAGCGAGCCGAACTCAACGGCGTCCCCCACCCGCGGCCGTGGTTCCCCCACGACGCGATCAAGGACGGCGGCGAGCTCACGCTCGTCATGGGCCCGCGCCCGAACAAGGCCTGGGGCAGCCGCCCCGAGGACGCCCCGCCCTCGATGAGCGACCGTAACTCGTCGCCCAGTATGGAGCTGATATGCAAGAAAACAGAGCTATCTACACAATCGATCCTGACCGCCGGCGAGTTGAGAGTGGTATTCGAGCGAACGCTCGACGGAATCAGGCTGCAGAGTCTGTTTGACACGACCACAGACTGCGAGTTCCTGTCAGCCCCTACGCTGCCTCTGTTCACGCTGAAACTGCGTCACTGTGAGACGAAAGAGGAGCTCCAGTTCGACGCTGATTCAGGTTGGGGTCAGGTGGCTATTGAGCCAACCGTTGATGGCGCCGAGTTAGGCGTGGCACCAAGCGAAAGTAGCGGGTCTACACGTCATTGCTCGTGTCACCACGGATAACGAAGCAAACGCACTGCGCTGGAGTCTGCAGGTGGAAAACCAGAACTCACAGTGGAGCGTTTGGCGAGTGGGCTTCCCCCAAATCGCTATCACCGAGCTGGGCCCGGACGCGAAGGTGTTCTTTCCGCGCGCGCCCGGCGAAGTACAGAAGGGGCTCTGGCAGAGGGAATTCCACCATCAGGGACTTTACCCCGAACCCTGGACCACCATGCAGTTCATGGCGGCATACGATGAACAGAGCAAGACCGGCCTTTACGTGGCGATGCACGACCCCAATGCCGGTGCCAAGGACATCTCGGTGGCAAGCCGTCCCGAAGAACGAGCCGTCATCTTTACCTTTGACCATCCCGCGGAGGATATGAGTGTCGGAGGAAATGGCTTTGTCTTGAGCGGAGAGGCCATATGGCAACTGTTTCGAGGTGACTGGTTTGATGCCGCGATGATCTACCGTCACTGGACACGCCGAGAGGCACGGTGGTTTCCCGAGTTGGGTGATGAGGGCCGTGATGATACGCCGCAGTGGATGCGGGAGTTACCCGTCTGGACGACGGCTTCGGGTGACCGGGCGCAGGTGGTATCCCAGGTCAAGGAATTTGCGGAGTATATGGATGTGCCGGTCGGTTTCCACTGGTACGGCTGGCACCAAATCCCGTTTGATAACGACTATCCCCACTACTTTCCGGTGACGGAGGGCTTTTCCGAAGGGGTTCGAGACCTGCAGCAGGCCGGCATCTACGTGATGCCCTATATCAACGGGCGTCTGTGGGATATGCACGACCGAGGCGTCGAAGATTACCAATTCACCAGTGTCGCCTTGCCCGCGGCAACGAAGGATGAGGAGGGGCAGCCTTACGTGGAGATGTACGGCAGCAAAGAGGCGGATGGCAGCCCGGTGCGTTTCGCGGTGATGTGTCCCGCTACCGAGCTGTGGCAGAACCGCATCCGCTCAATCTGTCTGCGCTTGTTCGACGAATACCACGTTGACGGTGTCTACATCGACCAGATATCCGCCATGTCACCGAAACTGTGCTTCGACAAGACACACGGGCATCCGCTGGGTGGAGGACACTGGTGGGTCGAGGGATACTGGGAGATGTTGCAGTCGATCCGGGACGCCATGCCCGAAGGAGGCATGCTGACCAGCGAGTGCAACGCCGAACCGTATGCCCGCTGGCTCGATGGCTACCTCACGTGGACATGGCAACACGACGGTCAAGTCCCTGCCTTCATGGCTGTTTACGGCGGGGCGATCCAGATGTTCGGACGTGCGTACCGCGGTGGAGAGACAAAGGCGCTTGGCGCTGCGAATGAAGGCCGGACAGCAGTTCGTCTTCGGCGAGCAGATCGGGTGGATTGAGCCCGGCATCGTCAACGAGGAGGAAAGCGCGGCATTCCTCCGACAGGTCGTCAGGCTTCGTTGGCGTCTGCGGCGCTACTTCACCGCCGGTGAGATGTGCCGCCCGCCGCGGCTTGAGGGCGACATCCCAACGGTACGGGCCGACTGGCAGTGGGTAGGTGAATGGTGGGTCACAACCGACGCCGTGATGACGGGGGCATGGCGACTGCCCAAAGAGAACAGCCTCGTCCTGATGTTCGTCAACGTCAGCGATTCGCCCGTCTCCGCCCCGTTCCACTTCGATGGACGCCGGTATGGTATGGATGGCGAACAGGTTCGCGTGACCGTCATCGATCAAGAAGGAACGCAGGAGACCTTCGTCGCACCGAATGCCTTCCATCGGGAACTCAGCCTCCCACCGCGTACAGCGTACGCGTGGGAAGTATGTTCATTGACGTGAGCTCACGCTCGTGATGGGTCCGCTCCGAGAGGGCATGAAGGGCAGCCTTCCCGAGGACACCACGCCGTCGATAAGTGACGGATGCGCCACATTGAGATGAACGAGTCAGAGACCCAGAGATGAATGCGAGAACGAGAACCCTTGCAGTCCCGCGCCGAACGTCGGGCTGGCTCTACGTCGGCTTGCTGGCGCTTGGCTTTGCCGGGCTCTACGTCCTGAACTTCCTGCTCCCCCTCAACCGCGGCTCCTACACCACGCGCATCTGGGACTGGGCCGAGTGGTCTCTGGCGGCCGGGGCGCTGGCGGTCCTGGCCTTCCGGTGGCGGTCGATCCGCCTCAGGCCGGCCCTCATCGGGGCCGGGCTGGGCCTGCTCAGCGGCGCGAGCCGTTGGGCGCACGCGCCCAGCCTCTCCGATGGCATGGTAGAAGGCGTCGCCGTCTGGCTCACGTTTGTAGCCGGCACCATCCTGTTCGCAGGACTGGACGACGACGGGGTCCGTGCATTTCAAGGCGGGCTTGTGCGAAGTCTGGGGATCGGCATCCTCTTCGCCCTTCCCCTGGCGGTGGTCAACAACGTGTACTTCTACCTCCAGAACGGCGGCCCCCAGTTCCAGAACGTTCTCCCGAGCGCATTCGAGGCGCTCAGCCCCGGCATCCACGAGGAGGCCGTCTACCGCTATTTTATACTGGCGATCTGTCTTGCGCTTCTGAAGGACAGCCCGCACCGGCGATGGGTCTGGGCCACGGCGATTGCCCTGGCCGTCGTCCCTCACAGCCTGCTCCACCTCCCCGATCTCTTCCTGCAGAATCCGGCGATGGGGATCGTCATGCTGGTCGCCACGTCCCTCCTCTTCGGCCTACCCATGGCGCTGCTGCAGGTCAAGCGAAGCTTCGAGTCGGCCGTGGCCTTCCACTGGTTCATCGATTTCGCCCGGTTTGTTTTCGGATACTGAGCGCTGCATTTGGTCGTGACCGACAGGCAGTAACACTCTCTGCTACTACTGACGGCTATATCGCTCGAGCTGCTCCGGCGTTATGGAACTCGACGAGGTGGCCCGCTGCGTGCACGCATAGCGCGCCGCGATCTGGCCGCGGAGCACCGAATCACGCAGCGAGATAGCCATCGAGCACGTAGCTGGACAGAAAGCCGACCGCCAACGCGTCGCCGGCGCCGTTGGTATCGATCACGGGGGCCTCCATCTCAACCGGCGGAAAGAACTCGATCGCCTCGCGCGTGCCGAGGGCACATCCCCTGGCGCCCATCCCCACCACCACGATCCGGCTCGGGCTTCGAGCGCAGGTAGGTCTCGATCAGCGGCGTCGGGTCGGCGTAGTTGACCGCCGAGAAGAAGAGCACGTCGGCGTACTCGACGAAGTCACGGCGGTAGTCGTCGTCGGGTGAGACGACGTCCTGGATATCGCAGGCGATGGGCAGTCCGAGATCCCTGGCGATGGGGAGCAGGTAACGCGCCCAGTTGGGGATGTGAACGTGGACCATCTTCGATGCCGCGAGCACAGCTCGGCAGGTCTCCAGGTCGGGTTCGAGGTGCATGTGCCCCTTGCCGTCGTAGAAGTTCTTGCGCCGCCCATCACGGTACATGAAGTTGATGCTGCGGCTGGTCCCCGCCGGGTCCACGAAGAGCGCGGTCGTGTCGACGCCGTCGTGCGCGAACACCTCGCGAATGTATCGCCCGCTGTAGTCATCACCGACGGTGCCGATGAAGGCCGTCCGCTTGCCGAGGCGGACGTAACCGCGGCTCGTGTACCCGCCCGCCTGACCCACGTAGTCGAGATTCTCGCTGAAGTTGGCCTCGACGTTGAAGTCGATGTCATTGCCGTAGAGGTAGACGTTGGTGTCGATGCCAACATTGCCGACGACGGTTACGTCAAAGAAGGCCACCCCATTGCTTTCTGATATGGGCATCGATTTCACCTATTCGTACCACACGCTCGCAGAACTCGCTCCCAATCACTTATCCCGCTTTGCCGGCTAGAGCATACAGCACACGATACGAAATGTGTACGCCGTCGGGCCGCTTGAACGCCTGCAGGTAGTCATCTAGCTCTGCCCTGAAACGTTCCACCGTCCTGGCATCCATCATCTCAAGGACTCTACGTACCCCCATCGTCCTCACTACCGACCACCACGCCGCCTCGCCCGCATAGACGAAATCCGTCTCTTCTTCAACCACCCGAGTGCCCTCGAAACCTGCCCCACTCAAGACCTCTGATAGCCCACCTGGCGTCGTGATGGGCATATTCTCCACGTCATCCACCTCGTCTTCCTCAGGCCCTTCCCCAGGCAAGTGGTGACCAAGCAGCTCAAAGATCCAGTCAAGACACCCCTGGGCCACGATTGTCACCCCCACCTGACCTCCGGGCCGCAGGACCCGGTGAAACTCGCGTGCGGCCTCAGGAAAGTGGAAGATTGCGTGTCCACAGAACACGTAGTCAAATGAGCTATCCGCAAAACCCAACCACCCCGCATCCATCTGACATAGTCTTGCCCATCCCATACCCTCTCGCCTGACGTCCTTCGCAGCCTCAAGCACCATCCCAACAGATCTATCCACGCCGATGGCTCGCCCTCGCCGCCCCACCCGTTCAGATGCCGGAAGGAGGACGGCTCCCCGGCCTGCGCCAACGTCCAAGACACTTGCCTCGCTCGGAACCCGAGCCAATTCGACCAAGCGGCGCCCTGAGTAGGAGAAGAACCGCGGCTCAACCCGGTCAAACGCGGCTGCCACCAGATCGTAAGTGTCGTCAATCTGCTGTTGACTCACGTGGTTTCTCTCCCTGTGCACTGAGGACAAGCAAGCTCAATTCATTGGCTGCGGGTCGCAGCGATCCTCCCAGGCTATGACGTCAGCCTCAATCCGACGGTCCCGATCGTCGGTGTGGAAGAGGGAACAGGACTCGGGTGAGTGACGAATAGGCGCGAAGTGCACCGATTATAGGCCTGCTGCCCTAGGGGGGCAATCTTTCGCCAAACATGAGGAACCTTCCATTCTTGGTTGGTCCTTTGTCTACGATCACGATTGCGGGTACCATAGTGACTGTGAGCAAACCCAACCCTTCGCTTCGCACGAATCAGATGATTCGCATGATCCGCAACATCGGCATCATTGCGCACATCGACGCGGGCAAGACCACGCTGACCGAGCGCGTGCTCTACACCACGGGGCGCACGCACCGCGTGGGCTCCGTCGACGACGGCACGACCATCACCGACTGGATGGCGCAGGAGCGCGAGCGCGGCATCACCATCACGGCGGCGGCCGTCACCACGGCCTGGAAAGACACCGTGACGGGTCAGGACGCCCAGATCAACCTCATCGACACGCCGGGCCACATCGACTTCACCGCCGAGGTGCAGCGCAGCCTGCGGGTCCTCGACGGCGGCGTCGTGGTCTTCGACGGGGTCGCGGGGGTCGAGCCGCAGTCCGAGACGGTGTGGCACCAGGCCGATCGCTATCACGTCCCCCGCATCTGCTTTGTCAACAAGATGGATCGCGCGGGCGCCAACTTCGCGCGCACCCTGGCGATGATGCGCGAGCGTCTGTCGTCGGTGCCGCTGCCTGTCCAGGTACCGATCTTTGAGGGCGAGGCCTTTGTGGGCGTCGTGGATCTGTTCCGGATGCGGGCCGCTCTTCTTCTCCGGGGAGGCCGGCGCCCCGCCCACCGAGGGCGAGATCCCCGACCACGTGGCCGGGGTCGAGGAGGCCCGCAGGGAGTTGGTCGAGCGCATCGCCGAGACCGACGACGCGCTGACGCTGCGCTATTTGCGAAACGAACCCATTTCCGAGACCGAGCTCTACGCCGCCCTGCGCCGCGCCGTCATCGCGAACGCCCTGGTGCCGGTGCTGGTCGGCAGCGCGTTGTACAACAAGGGCGTGCAGCCGCTGCTGGACGCGGTTGTGCGCTACCTCCCCAGCCCAGCGGACGTCCCCCCGGTGGAGGGCACCCACCCCGAGACCGGGGACGCGGAGCTGCGCCCCGCCGATCCCGACGCGCCCTTCTGCGGGTTGGTCTTCAAGGTCGTGAGCGATCCCGTTCGTGGGGCGGCTCAGCTACGTGCGGGTCTACTCGGGCCTGCTGGAGAAAGGGACGCAGGTGGTCAACGCCACCCGGCAGAGTGGACAGCGGATCGGGCGCCTGCTGCGGATGTACGCCGCCAAGCGCGAGGACATCGACCGCTGTGTCGCGGGCGACATCGTCGGCGTGATCGGCCTCAAGGAGAGCGCCACCGGCGACACACTCTGCGACACCGAGCACCCGGTGCTGCTGGAGTCCATCGAGTTCCCCAAGCCCGTGATCAGGGCGGCCATCACGCCCCAGGACCCGATGGACGAGGAACGCCTGATGAGGGCGCTGCAGGACCTGGCGGCTGAGGACCCCACCTTCACCGTGGGGTTCGACCGACGAGACAGATCAAACCGTCATCAGCGGGATGGGCGAGCTGCACCTGGAGATTCTCGCGGATCGGGTGCAGCGCGAGTTCAAGGTGCCGTGCGCGATGGCGCCGCCCCAGGCCGCCTACCAGGAGACGGCAACCCGGCGCGCCCGCGCGGAGGGCCGCTACATCCACCAGACCGGCGGCTCGGGCCACTACGCCGTGGTGCGGTTGGCCCTCGTCCCCGGCGAGCGCGGATCGGGCTTTGTTCTCGAGAACCGCGCGCCGCCCCTGGAGATTCCCCCGGCGTTCGAGCGCGCCATCGAGCGCGGCATCCAGGGCGCGATGGAGGAGGGACCGCTGGCCGCCTACCCCGTGGTCGACGTCCAGGTCGTCCTGACCGGCGGGCGAGTCCACGAGGTGGACTCCCACAGCCGCGACTTCGAGATCGCGGCCAGTATGGCGTTCAAGCGCGCGTACCAGCGTGCCCGCCCCATCCTGTTGGAGCCCGTGATGGCGGTCACGACGCGGGTGCCGGAGGCCTACGTGGGCCCCGCCGTCGCCGACGTCTCTGCGCGGGGCGGGCGCGTGTCGCAGATGCAGTTAGTGGTGGAGGCGGCGGGGTACGAGATCGAGGCCACCGTGCCGCTGAGTCGGATGTTCGGCTACGTGACGGCGCTGCGCTCCCTGACCAGCGGGCGCGGACAATTCACGATGGCCTTCGCGCACTATGCGCCGGTGCCCGAGGACCGGGCGGCGGAGATCATCGAGGCCCGCCGCGAGCGGGTGCAGCGCATGCGGTAGCAGGTCCCAGACATCAGGAGCATTGCCGGCCGCCCCTCAACATTGTTGAGGGGCGGCTGTTTCTTTCCTCGCTGAGTAGCACCTCTATCGCTCGACGGAGCTATCGAGGCTGTCGATGTAATCCTTGTGTGACGACGACAGGGTTGCCCTGACCACGTAATCCGTGTTTGTATTCACGACCTTGATCAGGAGGTGGTTGCTCCCCTGTCCCAAGAGCAGACGCGCCCGGATGTCGACCGGGTCCGCCGAAGCCGCCGCTTGTGTGAGAATCTCCTCGCCGTTCAACCATACGCGGACAGCGCAAGCCGTCTCCAGATTCAGATAGAGTTCGGGGACGTTGGGCTCGCTCAGCAGATCGTCGATCCGACGGGGGCTGTTCAGATAGAAACTCATATAGCCGGCTGAGTTCTCCTTAGGTCCGTTGAACGCCATCTCCCCGAAGTGGAACCCGTCGGAGTCGGCGCGCTCGACCTGCCAATGGGTCGTGAAATCACCTCGAATGATCGCGTCGCCTTGCGCGGGCGCGACTTGGCTTTCCCCGCCCAGAAGGTCGTGATCCAGCAGATGCTCACTGCTGTGCCCTCCCAGGAAACCCGCGGCCAGAACCCGGACGATGCTGTCCCCTTCCAGGGCGTGGGCTTCTTTGCCGAAATCGTCACTGACCTCAGCACCGGCAGCCTTCAGGAGCCTGTTCCACAGAGACTTTCTGGCCGATGAGAGCCGCAGTTTTGGAGCTGAAGGATCTCCCGTCATTTCTATCGTGCAGAGCAGCAGCCTGGCGCTGCCGACGTGGAGTTGGACCAAGGCATTGGCCTCCGGCAACTCCTTCTCGCTCCGGTAGAGAGCCCCGGTCTTCGAGGCTTCACCGCGGCGGTTCCACATCCGCCAATCGCAGCTACATGCCTTGAGGAGCGCCTTTGCGCTTTGAGCGTCATCGCTACGAATGCCGTAGCGCTGGATGACGTAGTCCTCCGCCTCGGAGAAATAGAGTTCCTGCAGGCGGAAGTGATCGACGATAGGATCCGTGTCGGCGTACTCCCCGGCAAAGACCAAGGAGGAGGCTTCCCGCGCGAATATCCCGACCCTCTCACCAACAAGGTCCTCCAACAGTGGCTCAGAGGCAGGGGTCAATCCGGACAACACAACTGTGCCGCCGCTCGATTTCAGCTCCTCCATCCTGGTTTTCAAAGCCTCCTCCTGCTCCGGAGACATGGAGGCCAGATCGGCAAAGACAAAGGTGCCGGCTGCGTCGCTCACTGAATCTGATGCCGGAAGCCTCCAGGCCCTGATAGATGACGCTGTTGGGGTCACCCAAGAACGCCACAGGTTCGGGCTTGTCGACCTGCGGCAGGGGCTTCCTCGGTGGCGACGCCATCACTTCTTCATAGGGTGATGGCAAGGGACCGCCCGGCGAAAAGACCGCCTTGATCGCATCGTACAGCGGCCACGTGGCATAGAGCGGCAGGGCGGGATCGTATCCCGGATTGAAGGTGCTGCAGTAGGGGCCCAACCGTTCGGGCTGCACGCCCGGCTTTCCCTCCTGATAGGGACCAAACACGAATACCGTTGTCAACCGTTGGCGCATGCTCCTGATTCGCGTGGCCGAGCGGCAGGGGCTTGAGGCCGTACCAGGCCAGGTTGAAGACACTCAGGTAGCTGAAGTCTGCCAGGAGCTGGGCCTTCAGATCGCCATAGGCTTCGACCGCAACCCCTTTCATCCGATCTTCGATACTGTGGAAAGCCAGATCACCGGCAAACGCTGAGGCGTGGACCGGCGTGCCGAAATACGCAATCGTCCCCTCCCCTACCCCCACAGGTTTGCCGGCCTCATCCCTTGCGTACTGGTACATCTCCTTCGGGTGCATAGTGGATCATACAGGTTGGGAATCGCCCGAACCAATCGAGCGAGCCGTCTGCGCTGATCCAGTCCCGGGTGGGATCGAGCTCCCGGACGATGTCCAGCATCTTGCCGACCTTCTCCTGCATCACTGTTCAGAGTCTCTTCGGTCGGGGAATAGCGAGCAAGAGCCATCCGTATCTCATTCTCAACACTCCAGCCCATCACCGAGGGATGATTGCGATCCCGCAGGACCAGGCTGGTCACGTGAGCGTAGAAACGCTCCCAGGTGACGGGTTCATCATAGTTGAAAGCACAATGGCTTGCCCATATCGCGCTCTCATCCAGGACGCAGACACCCATCTCGTCTGCCACCTCCAGGTAGAAGGTGGGATACGGCATCGCGTGGAGACGGACCCCATTGCCACCGGCGTCCTTCAGTGCCCGGTACCACGCATAGGCGTACCGCCGCGTGAGCTGCGGAATGCCCATGAAGTGCCACGAATCACCCTTGATCCGGATCTTCCGGTCATTCAGGTAGAAGTCCTCGCCCTTGATCTTGAACTCCCGCCAGCCGAAGCGCGCGTACTTCCGGTCGATGGCCTTCCCGTCCACCTCCAAGGTGACGAGACTCGCATAGAGGTTGGGGGCGTCCGTGTCCCATCTCGAGGAGCTTCCCGGCGACCTCCGCCTCCAGGGTCAGGACGGCTTCCGCATCCGCTTCAACCGTGATCTGTCCTCCGGGTAGGTCAACGACAGAGTCATCCTCCAGGTCATAGTGAGGGACAATCCGGATGCCGTCGTCCGGCATTGAGAAGGGCTTCAGCGCCCTCACCACGCCGTTGACGGCCAGCACTGGCAGTCTGGCCGCTTCGATTTTCAACGGTCACCTGGATCCTCAGCCGGTCGGCCGAGACGTCAGGTTGTACATAGACGTCCTTGAGGCGCACCTTTGGAACAGCCAGCAACGTCACATCCTGCCAGATACCCGCGGTGTTCATGTTGAAGAAGGACCCGGTCGGGTACGTATACTTGGTGGGACCATGGTTGACGTTCATAAGCTCGGGCGCGCGGATACCCACGCATAACTCGTGGTCTTTCCCCGGCGTGACGAAATCGTCAATCGCGTATGACTTCGGCATGCTGTTATCGAAATGCTCGCCGACTTTGCGCCCATCGATGGTTACCTGGCAGTATCCGCACACGGCCTCGAAGTGCAGCAGGATGCTTTGCCCCTCCCAGCCCTCCGGCACCCGCAGTGAGCGTCTCAGCCAGCCCATCTTGACATGCTTCCAGCTTTCGGGATAGCTGGGGTAGCAGTTGAAGTCCCCGCCCGGAATGCCGTCTTGGTCCACGAAGCCGTTGATATTCCAAGGGGACGGCACCTTCAGCTTCACGCTGTCCCATTTGTCCGGCTGTGGCAGAGGCAACTCGGGAATGGACTCGCCCGCCTTGAAGCCGTCGGGCAGCTCGACCGGCTGAAAATCCCATCTCCCGTTGAGACAGATCTCGCTGCGGAAATCGGATTCACCGGGCCTCAGCGTACCGGTCTCTGTTGAGAAATCATGAGGATCAATGATGTGTTGTTCAGTCGACATATGCCCTCCTCGCTCCGGACAGTATACATCAGAAAGCGGTCCACTTTGGGGCCGGCGTTCGAGGTGACAAACCGGCCGGCTTGAAGTCCGGGGTATCGGGCAGTACAATCTACCCTATGAGTGAATGGAAACCACGATGACGCCGATACGAGACTTCCCCCCGGAGATCGCCGGAGACCTGCTGGGCGTCTTCTTCGACATTGACGACACCTTCACGACGCACGGAAAGATACCACCCGAGGCGTTTCAGGCCCTCTGGTCTCTCAAGGATGCGGGGCTGCGCGTCGTGCCGATCACCGGGCGGCCCGCCGGATGGTGCGATCACATCGCGCGTATGTGGCCGGTGGATGGGGTCGTGGGCGAGAACGGCGCTCTCTATTTCTGGTACGACCGGCAGGAGAAGAGGGTCAAAGCGGCGATTCATGGACCCCGATCCTGTGCGGGAGGAGAAGCGCCGTCGCCTGAGCGCGGTGGGAGAAGAGATCCTGACTTCTGTTCCGGGCACGGCTCTCGCCAGCGACCAGCCCTACAGAGAGACCGACCTGGCCATCGACTACTGTGAGGACGTGCCCCCCCTGCCCTGGGACGAGGTACAAAGCATCTGCGACATCTTTCACGAACACGGCGCCACCTGCAAGGTGTCGTCGGTCCACGTCAATGGCTGGTTTGGCAACTACAACAAGCTGGGCATGACGAAGCTCCTTGCGTTGGAGCTATGGGGCCTCGAGCTGGATGACTGCAAGGACCGCTTCATCTTCTGCGGGGATTCCCCCAACGACGAACCCATGTTCGCGTATTTCCCTCACGCTGCCGGCGTGAAGAACGTCCTCAACTTCTCCGGGCGCATGACCCACCTCCCTGCCTACGTCGCGAGCAAGGAAGGCGGCGAAGGTTTCGCCGAGATCGTCCGAATCATCCTGGGCCTCCGGGCCGCCGAATAACCCATCTGAACAAGCCGCGAAAGCCCTCGGTGTCTTTGAGCCACGTCACCTTACGCCCTGCGCCTGCATGAAAGTTACACCTGCTCGATGGTTCACCAAGACACTGACCAGGACGGAAACCTCGATTTGACTGACCACCAGCACATGGCCTGGTAAATAATACAGACGAGCCATCCGCTATATCGGATGGCTCGCGAACACCTCAGGTTGCGGCAGAACGGCCCAGCCACGTCGTACAAGCCGGAACCGCTGGACGCTCGCTACCGCGTCTTGAAGAACTCGACCAACTCGCCGTTCGGGCCCTTGAAGAAAGCCACCGTCGCCTCCATGTCGCCCAGCGTGACGTCTTTCACTTCCATCGTCACTTCATACCCCGCCTCACGGACGGGCTCGATGGACGCAGCGACGTCGGCTGTGGCGAGAGCGAAATGGGTCAGCAGATCGCTGCCCACGGCCGAGTTATCCCCCGTTGGGGCGATCAACTCGATGTGGCTGCCATCGCCCACATCAAGCAGCATCATGCGGCGCTCTTCTGGACCAAACTCCGCGGCAACCTGCATACCCAGGACTTCCTTATACAGGTGCAGGGACGCTTCCCAATCCCGCGTTTGAATGGTCACGTGGTGTAATCCACAGGTCTTGACGATTGTGTTTTTGCTCTCGCTGGACATTGAGTATCCTCCGGTCTATCACAGGTATCAGATGATGGGTTGGCGCACACGACAAACTCGCCGGATGATACACCGGAAGGGGGAGAGGGCAATTCTCCGGAGGCTTTGATGTCCAAGAGAGTCTCCCTGATGTATCATTCTTTCAGTTGACCGTCCACATTTTCAGGGGAGGCTCAAAATGAACGATGACGGGTATTTCGATGAACGTGTGGCTGCTCGATACGACGAATCCTCAGCGGAGATGTTCGACCCCGCCGTGGTCATCCCGACCGTGGATTTCCTTGCGGCACTCGCTGGGCAAGGGCGTGCGCTGGAGTTTGGTATCGGCACGGGACGGATCGCTTTACCGCTTGCACAGCGCGGCGTGTCTGTCCATGGCATCGATATGTCGGAAGCGATGGTGGCACGCCTACGCGAGAAGCCCGGCAGCGAGAGCATCGGCATCACGATAGGCGATTTCTCGACGGCGAGCGCCGGTGGGGCGTTCTCTGTCGCATACTTGGTCTTCAATACGATCATGAACCTGACGACGCAGGCGGCGCAGGTCGCATGCTTCCGCAACGCCGCAGCGCACCTGGTTCCAGGCGGATGCTTTGTGATTGAGGTCCTTCTGCCAGACCTGCAGCGCCTGCCGCCAGGTGAGCGGGTTCGTCCTTTCAGACTCAGCGAGACCCGATTGGGGTTTGATGAATACGATATCGCGGAGCAGGGCCTGATTTCGCATCACTTCGAGATCATTGATGGCAGGTGGGAGCACATGTCCATACCATTTCGCTACGTCTGGCCTGCGGAACTGGATCTGATGGCGCAACTGGCCGGGATGAGGCTGCGTGAGCGGTGGTCCTTTCAATTGACTGTCCACGTTTTCGGGGGAAGACCAAACTACGCTTCGGTTGAGGGACTCTACAACGAGCTCGTAAAGATCACCGCTCGTATGGATGAGTTCGACGGCCTGTATCCAGGGCACGGTCCTGTCGACGTGGGCACAACCATGTTGGTCAACGTGATGGAGGCGTGCAAAGCGGTACTTGACGATCCTGAGTGCTACGATTGGAAAGGCGAAGTATCGTTCCACGGCGCAGCGCACACGCAGTATCGCAAGATGATCTACCTGGCATGCAGGTGAATGCTGATGAAGGAGGACGCCGTGAAATCGACCACTCATTCCGGCAACCAGAAACCGCCAACCTACTCGAGCGGAAGTGCCGATATCGATGCGATGCGTCACGAACGTCACGTCATCGCCGGCACGTGAAGACAACTACCAACGGCGAGCGCTGCTGCTCTACATGTGGCTGGGTGCCCTGCAACAGCAGGGGGCGGATACCCGGCCGTTTGCAGGGGTGGACAGACGCTACCATCCGCTAGAGGCACGAGTCGCGCAAGCTTCGGACGCCGAACGCACGTTGCTGCTGCACGAACTGACTACCCTCATCGACGAGGGCTATCACGTGATGGAAGCCATCCAGTCCCGACTCATCCAGCAGGGGCCCATCGCCACGCCGAGCACGGGCGACGCTTCAGATTTCCCGGAGGGAGGGGATATAGAGGCAGAGTGGCCCATGTTTCAGGGCAACATCCACCACACGGGATACACCAAGGCTCCGGGACCTCGGTATGGACGAGGCCTATGGAGATTCCCCGTCGGCCTCGGTTGGTATGCACGGCCGGTCATCGAGGACGGAAGAGTCTATGTTGCCTCGCCGGGCATGCACACGACAAGCTTCTGCCTCGACCTCGAAACAGGCGAGGAAATCTGGAAGTCGACCCAGGAGCATCCGCTACTCGGCATCTACAAGTACCCTGCCATTGCCTCAACACCTCTAGTTCTCGATGACCGAATCGTTCTGAGAGAGGTCAACAGTCACGGCGGAGACCAGGGGCAAGCCAAGAACCTGGTCTACCTGGACAAAGCGACCGGCAGAGTGCTGTATCGGAAATACGCCGGGCACGTGGACTACCGGACTCAGTACGCATCAGTCGCGACGAACGGCACCTACATGGTCTATCCGTTCGGCGTACACGAGATTTACGGATCTCCGGCGATCTGCCAGAACTTCAACCGCCTCATCTGCGCAGATCTCAACAACGATGCATGGCTGTGGGATTTCAACGTCGGGGACGTCGACGCTCTGGCTGAGCCGGTCGTAACACAGGACACAGCAATCGTCGGCACGATGGAAGGTTATCTCTATGCTCTGAAGCTCGACAGCGTGCGCTCTGACGATCGCGTCACGTGGACCTTCAAGGCATCGGGTGCCGTGAATACGCAAGTAGAGCTTGCGAATGGGCGGGTCTTCTTCGGCTGTAACAGTGGTTCAATCTACTGCCTTGATGAGAAGACCGGCACACTCATTTGGGAAAGGCGTGTTGATCCGGTAGAACACCGCGCCCGCAAACACTTCTCCACGCCACTCGTTCACGGCGAGTACGTCTATGTCGGCGCTGCCAACAAGCGCGTCTACGCGCTGGACGCTGAAACAGGTGCCGTTGCCTGGGAAACAGAGACCTCTGATTGGGTCCGGGCAAGACCCGTCGCCCTAGGCGACAGTGTACTCGTCGCGACTGTGGACGGAAAGCTCCATTGTATCAACGCGTCCGGCGACAGTGCCGGCGCGCTCTCCTGGTCGAAAGCTGTCAGCACCCATCCGATCTACGCGGATATCGTGTACGCTGAAGACCGTCTGCTGATTAGCGATAGCAACCTCATGCTCACCTGCCTGTCGCCCGATGGACAGAGACTATGGGAGAAGAGCACGCTCAACGCATTCGTCGACAGCACCGGTCAACGTATCTTCACTGACCAGCTGTCTGGTGGCACCTACTATCAATCGAAACCCACAGCCTATCGAGGGAAGCTGTTCTTCGGCACCCCGTCTGGATTCCTTCATGCTGCGAATGCCGAAACGGGGGAGGAGATCTGGAAGTTCGAGATGGGAGCCGCGATCTCGGTGGGACCTGCTTGTGCTGATGGGAGAATCTTTGCCGGTCAGCAAGGCGGAGAACGGTTCTTCTACTGTATCGATGCGGAGGATGGGTCGCTGATCTGGAAACAGACGCTTCCGGGCGGTTGGGTCTGGGGATCGGCAATGGTATATGAGGGCCTGGTCTACGTGCCCACCGTGAGTGGGTACGCCGTCTGTCTCGACGCAGAGACAGGCCACATCGTGTGGATGTTCCCAACCGCGAAGTCGATCCCGGCAGAACCGGCTATCGACGGCGACCTCGTCTACTTTGGCTCGTGGAGCCGATCCATCTACGCGTTCCACAGAAACACGGGTGAGGTCGTATGGAAGGCCAACGGCGTCGCCCTCGACTCAGGCACGCTTATCGCATTCGATGGTAAGGTCTACCTCCCCCACCATCGCAACATCTTCAAGGTTTTGGATGGAGCAACAGGCGAGATTCTGAACGACGGAAACACCAGCGACGAGGAGAAAGGCACGTTCTCCGACTTCAATGCTACACCTGCCTTTCACGGCGGTCGCGCATTCTTCTCGGCACGCGGCGGAATCGGGCTCCACGGCGTTCCGCTATTCTCCACGGTTTACTGTGTCGATCCCGAGACCGCCGAGATCCTGTGGACGCATCCGGACGGTGGAGGCCTGTCGGCGCCGGCTGTTGCGAGTGGTCGAGTCTACATCGCATCAGGGAACTCCCCATTCTTCTACTGTCTCGACGAGGAGACCGGCAAGCCACTGTGGATCTACAAGCTGGGACACCGCGTCGAGGAAGCCACGCTCTGCATCTACCGCGACAAGGTCTTCGTGCTTGCAGCAGACGGTTACGTCCATGCGATTGGGTAGATCCGGATACTGAAGGGGAACATGCATGAAAGCAATCGTGATCCTGTACGACACGCTGTGCCGTCGTTTCTTGAGTCCCTATGGCTGCAAGGCCGTCGCCACCCCTAACATGGCCAGACTCGCTGACAAGAGGGAAGAACGCCTGTCACGCATGGAATGAGCTCTCCCACATTCCTATGTTCGTACATCTGCCAGGTAACAGGCATGCGGGAGAACGGCGCAGCCAACTGACTCAGAGCATCGATATGTTTCCAACACTTACCGAGTTCTTTGGGACCCGGACTGACCACGCAATTCATGGGAGATCATTCCTAGATATCGCTGAGCACAATACGCCACAGCAGCATAGCGCGGCTCTTTTTGGCTGGTACGGCAAGACGGTGAATGTGACTGATGGGGAGTACGTGTACTTCCGGGGTCCGGCATCCCGAGACAACAGCCCCTTGTACCAGTACTTCTTGATGCCCACCGAATACCACCACCGCATGGAAGTTGTGAGGATGAAAGACGCCGAGCTGGGCCACTTTCTGCCGTATATCGACATTCCCGTGCTACGGGTGCCCGGCATCCCCGAATTCGGCGTTCATGAGGAGATATTCGAGAACAAGTGCTTCAACATTGTCGAAGATTACCATCAGTTGCATGATCTGTGCGGCACTGCCGCAGAGAGACGCATGCAGGATATGCTGGTACGTGCTATGAAGAGCGCTGACTGCCCTGAAGAGCAGTATGAACGTCTGGGCTTGAGATGATATCAGTGGTGATCATGCCACACCCAGGTCGACCGCCCCACTTCAGGCCACGTTAAGGCGCTTCATTCTGGTGCCTCGCGGCTGTCAGTCATTTGCACCCAGCGCTCAACTGTGCCGAACATGTTTGGGCCTGGTCTGAGGATGGTCTCGGTGCCCCTGCCCGCGGCAAAATCGAACCGGCGCAGGCCAAATGCGCCGTCTTCGTAATTGAAACTCACGCCGTCGTCCTCGTACAGCTCAAACGACCCGGGGATCTCGCCGTAATGCCGTACTTCGAGCGGGTGACCAAAGGCCTGGCGGGTGTTGTCCACGTGTTGTGTGAGCATCGGTATCACGGCACCATCTTTCACGAACAGCGGTATATGTTCAGGGGTAGCGACCTCAATCGTGGTGCCGTTACCAACGAACTCACCGGTATAGAAGTCGTACCAGTCGCCACGTGGTAACCGGACGGTGCGCTTCAGCGTCTGCTGTTCGTAATAGGGGGCGACCAGGATGGACGGCCCGAACATGAACTGATCGTCCGGATTGTGCTCGGTGGCTTCTCCGTACGGGTTGGTTACGTCGTCGAGTTCCGCGCAGTCGGCCTGGACCGGCGCATCTGAGTTTCCCTGCTCCAACACCATGGCGCGCATAGGGGGGATTCCAAAACGATTGTAACTCGCAAACGCTGTATATAGGTACGGGAGCAGCCGCATCCGCAGGCGGATGGCTTCCCGCACGTCGTCAACGACGCTTTCGTAGTCCCACGGCTTTTTCCCCGACGCCCACGCATTTAGCATCGCGAGCGGCGAGAAGCAGACAGTCTGGATTCTGGCCCGCCACTCCTCGGCTGTGGCCGCCTGACGTACTTCGGGTGTCCACAGGATGCCACACAGGGACGCCGCTGAGATACCCGTGATGTACTGCGCGTGGCTGTAGGCGTCGCTGTAGATCACGAACGGCAAGGCCGATGCACCGGCGTTGCTGGCGCGCACGAGTGAGTAGGTGCGGGTGTTGTTGGCGTGGAACAGCCGCTTGTAGAGCATAGTCTGCATCATCAGCCCGTACGTCTGCCGCATGGTCTCGGCAGGCGTACCGGAGGGGAACGTGGCATGCTCCGGCCAAAGCCACTGGTCGTAGCCGTCGACTTCATCGATCTTGTAGCCGCTAACCCCAATGCTCAGATGGTCCTCTGCGTGCTGGCTGCAGAGAATGTCCCGCGCCTCAGGCAGGGTATAGTCCGGAACAAGCCCGAGCCAGACGAGATGCGATCCGGAATAGGGATAAAGCTGCTCGTAGAGCTTGCCTTCGGGTGAGATATACGGATTCTCCCAGAGGTTCAGGCGGATGCCCTTGTGCGCCATGCGTTGAGCGAAGGCTCCAGGCTCCGGGAAGCGATGCTTCTGCCACTCGAACGTACAGGGATAGGAACGTGTCATCCACCCGGGTTCCAATCCCAAGACGTCGAGCGGCATGTCGTGCTCCGCGAACGCATCGACCTCATCCTCGGCCTGCTGGTCGGTGAAGTCACTCATCACCCGATGCCAGAACCCGAGCCCCCATAGGGGAGGCAGGGCACCGCCCCCGCAGTAGAGATTGTAGCGGGCAACCACGTCCTGCATGCTCTCACCGGCAAACACGACCATTTCCAGCCCGTTCGCTGAAAGATGCGCCTCAATGGCATCGCTCTCCGGTTGTGCAGTCCACGGGCGTGACGCCGGTTCCTGAGGTGGGGGAACCCGGTCAACCGGAGGCGGGTTATTCGGTGAGTCCTTACGATTGCCAACCTGCACGTAGACCTTGAGGAACCGGGCCGTGTTGAAGAGTACGCCGTAGCCCTTGCTGGAGATGTAGAACGGCACCGGTGCGTGGGTGCGTCCACCGCCGCTCGCCCAATGGTCTACGTGTAGATCGAGAACCTGCTTGCTCTTCCTGGTGCCGTCGAACTGAAGCCCGAAGCCGTAGATCGACTCCCCGGCATCAACCGGTATGCGTACCTGAATCAGCCGGTCCTCAGATCGGCTTGCCAGGATCGGTGCATCCGAAAACGGGAAGGAAGGGGCGGACAACTCATTGAGCGCGGCGAACCGTGGCTCACGGGCTGCCAGGCTCGTGTAGGCCAACTCTTTGCCGGTTTCCCCGAACCGGACCCGCCAGACGCCAGGGGCAAGCGCCTCCCACGCGTCGAGGGGCATCAGGTCTTTCAAGGTCATCACACTACCCTACCCGCTTATCCTTGTTCCCCGTGTAGAGATCGCAGGGGCGTGGCTCAGCCTCAGGTTGCGCAGGATGAATCCGCCGCCCTTGCCGGTCACGACGCTGTTGACACTCAGTGTCAGCGTATATAGGCCCGGTTCATCGAAGCGCACCGTGCCGATACCACTCGATATGCACATCCAGTGAGCATTACCGCGGATAGGTTGACGGGCATCCTCGTGGATGACCGCCGGGATCGTTTCGCCATTCACGTTGATGATGATCTCGTGCCCGGTATCCACCAGCTTATTTCCGGCGAGGTCTGCAGTACGGCTTGTCGCACAGTCGGCAGCGATCTCGTAGGTGCCGGGCGTCAGGACCCTGAACTCCCAGGCCAGGCACATGCCTTCCTCTAGGGATCGCGCCACGGCCCCGCGCGCCATGATAGCCGGCGCGATGGACTCACCCGTGGCTGTATCGATCGCAGCCAGGCTTTCGAGCACGATGCTGCCATCCGGTTGCTGCACGATGCCGGGCGCCACATCTGCCTCACCCTCGATCTCGAGCGCGAGCACGCGGTGCGGTGCCGCGTCACCAATCGGCCCGATCGAGATCGGCCCGGTCTCGATCGTCGTCTCCACCAGGCTCCCGTCCGCGGTGACCGGCATCTGCCGGACCGGATACTTCGTGTCCGGCGCATCCAGAAAGCTGGCTCGGGTTACCTTGTTGCGAAGCCCGACGACCTTGAGGCCGCGGACGTTCTCATCGAAGATGTGGAAGTAGAGCTTACCCTTACGATGGGTCACGGCGCCCCAATCGAAGTTAGCCGGGAATGGCGTCGGCTGGGTGCAGTAGATGGCTTCCCCATTCGTCTGGAGCCAGGCGCCCACCTCACGCAGGATCTGCGCACTTCGCTCCGGCACGCGTCCGCGCGCGTCAGGGCCGATGTTGAGCAGATAGTTGGCGTTCTTTGCGGCGATATCCGACATCAGCCTCGCCACCTGGGCCGGTGTCTTCCATTCGGCGTCAAACTTGGAGTAGCCCCAGGTTCCGTTGAGCGTGGCGCAGGTCTCGCCATTTTCCGTCAATGGCATGGTAGGGACCTCATTGTCCCGCAGCGACACGAAGTCGCCCCACTCGCTGCCGCCGCCCGGACCAAGCCGGCTGTTGACGATGCACTCGGGCTGCTTTTCGCGCACGAAAGCGAGTAGCTCTTGTGACTGGCCCTCTGTGATCTTGACCGGCGTATCAAACCAGAGCACCGACAGGTGCCCGTAGTTGCTGAGCAGTTCATCGACCTGAGGGAAGACCAATTCGTCCAGGAACCGGCGGAAGTCCTTGTTGCTCTCATCCGGCCAGTCCCAAGTGTTGCCCGCGGCGTCGGGATGGTGCCAATCCTGGGCCTGGGAGTAGTAGACGCCGAAGCGTATACCCTTTCGATCGCACGCCGCGGCCATCTCGCCGATGATATCGCGTTTGAACGGTGTAGCGTCCACGACGTTGTAGGATGATGCCTTGGACCTGAAGAGCGCGAATCCGTCGTGATGCTTGGAGGTGATCACCAGATACTTCATCCCGGCGTCCTTAGCGAGCTGCACAATCGCATCGGCATCGAAATCGACCGGGTTGAACTGCTCTGCCAGCTTCTCATACTCACGTACGGGTATTCTGGCCCGGTTCATTATCCACTCTGCGGCGCTCGGGATCCGCTCGCCGTGCCACTCCCCTGCGGGGATGGCGTAGAGCCCCCAGTGGATGAACATACCGAACCGGGCGTCTCTCCACCAGGTCATGTCCGGATGCTGTGACGTTTTCACTCAGATAACCTCCATAGCTATCGAATGGGCATCATCTAGGGGGCACTTTATCCCACCGGTACTCCCCCTGTTCCCGATGGAAGTGCCGAAGTTACCGGCTCCTAGTCACACCTGAAGGCGGGCTTTCATCCAAGGGTTAGCATTGTGGAAATCAGCAACGGCGTTGCCGGGATGCACCAGAGCATCAAATAAGGGCCGGTCAGCTTCATCGAGATGCATGTCAATGATGGCGAGGGCATCATCCAGATGGTGCATGGTTCGTGGCCCGATAATCGGTGCGGTAATGCCGGGTTGGTCTTTGCACCAAAGTGTCGCAAGTTGTGCGGTGTTCAGACCGCGCTCCTCAGCCATCTCTTTCACAGCTGTCGCGACTTCAAGGGCTCTGCTATTGATCCGCCTTAGGATGGGTTTCCATCCTGATCCGGCACGGGTGTCAGGCGGAAAAGCTGTGCCATCGGCCATATCCAGGGTGTACTTGCCGGATAGGAGACCCCCGGCGATGGGGGACCATGGCAAAACCGCAAGGCCATATTTCAGCGCTACCGGCACTAACTCATTCTCAATACGCCGATCCAACAGGTTATAGGGTGGCTGCGTGCTGATGAGTCGTGAGATGGCCAATCGCTCACTGACAGCAATGGATTCCATGACCATCCATGCGGCATGATTGGAGGAGCCGATATACCTTACCTTACCCGAACGCACTAGATCATCCATGGCTCTCAATGATTCGTCTTGAGGAATATCGAGATCTGGGCGATGGAGTTGGTACAGGTCAATGTGATCGGTCTGCAAACGACGCAGAGAGTCTTCACACGCTTTCATAATATGGTATCGGGAGATCCCTTGCTCGTTCACGCCGTCCCCCATCCGCCCATGGACTTTCGTCGCCAGGACAATTTGATCCCGTTTGCCATTCTCAGCGAGTGCTTGACCGACGATACGCTCACTTTCACCACGGCCATAGGCATCCGCTGTATCTATGAAGTTGATTCCCGCATCGATAGCTTTGTTAATCAATGGCAATGGACGTCTCCTCATCCGTTCGATCGCCGAAATTCATCGTTCCCAGGCATATCGGTGAGACCAAGACACCGGTTCTTCCCAATGATCGGTATTCCATCTTTGATCCTCCTGCTAATTTACGAGTTTGGGTGGGGAGTTCATTTCGGTTCGAGAAACTTGCTATGTGAAGCGCAATCCGTAATCTGTGCATCGCGCGGTCACGAAATTCTAAGGCGATTCTACCGAGCTTCAGATACTAGAGAACGTATTACGAGAAGAGGGGCGCAGCATGCTGCGCCCCTCCAATCATGCTATAGCCCTATTGGATAACCGCACTGAGCATGCCAATACCGGTTTACTCCACGACGACCGGCAGCACTTGCTGCGTGACGATGTCCACCAGGCCGTAGTCCGTCAACCGCACCTGCGGAATCACGGGCAACGCCAACGCCAGCAGGTCAATCGGGAAGGCCTGCGGCAGTCCCAATTTAGGCAGACTGGCCTCGAACTTGTCCATCAGTGCGCCAATCTCTTCTACTGCCAGTGGGGTCATCAGTCCGGCAATGGGCAGGGGGGCCGTCGCCAGCACCTCTCCATCCAAGACTGCCGTCAACCCGCCGCCCACCTTCTTGATTTCTTCCATGGCCACCAGCATGTCCTGCGGGTTCTTCCCCAAGATAGCCAAGTTGTGGCTATCATGCGAGACAGTGGAGGCGATAGCCCCTCTCTGCAGGGCATACTGGCTGGTCAAGCAAACGGAGGGCGGTCTGCCCTGACCGTGACGGGGGACAATGGCAGCAATGGCGACCCCCTCCGGTAAAGGCATGGTGAGGAGACCGTCTTCTATCTCTGCCGTCACCTGCACTAGTGATGTGAAGAGACCAGACATATTCATGGCGTTGAAGCGAACTTGACCTGAACCGGACCCCATACGGCGGAAATCGTCCGCCGTTATTCCCTCCAAGATACGGACGCTGTTGGACGTCAGCGGTTCGACCGGTTCCTGAATATCCACCACTAACACACCATCCTCAACCACAACCTCACCATCGACAATCACATGGCGGACACTCACGTCCTCCAGGCTGTCCAGCAGCACAATATCCGCTGTCCATCCTGCGGCAATCGCCCCCAACCCATACAACCGGTAATGCTGGGCATTGTTGATGGTAGCCATCTGGATGGCAGTCACGGGATCAATGCCTTCCTGGATCATACGCCGGATACCGTAGTTCAGGTGCCCCCTGCCGAGGTGGTGGGGCATAATGTCATCCGTACAGAAGCCGAACATACGCGTGTCCTTCACCGATTTGATGGCATCCGCAATGTCCTTGGAATCATCCTCGAAGGTGCTGCACCGGGCGTAGATGACGATGCCGGAGCGGACCTTTTCCAGCATCTCTTGTGTCATTCTCGCTTCGTGGTCCGAACCCACGGGTCCGGTTGCCGCAGCATAAGCCTGCAGGAGCTTGCCCATCACGGCAGGAGCGTGGCCCTCGATGCCGATCTGCTGGCGATGCGCCACCTCCACAATCGGTGTGATGTTCCCGCTCTGGGTGATCAATCCCATGAAATCCATAGCTTCCGCCACGGCGACCACACGGTCCCAGCTCAGGAGCTCCTCCATCTCTTTCCAGGTGATTTCGGCACCAGCAGTTTCAATGGAGGGAACGGCAGGCACACAGCTGGGAGCAGTCACATAATACCGCAAGGGCAATCCCTGACTGGCCTCCAGCATGTATTTCGTACCCTTCATCCCCAGGACGTTGGTGATTTCGTGCGGGTCCGTAAACACCGTGGTCGTGCCGTTCGGCACCAGGACCTTCGCCCAATTCGCGGGCGTCACCATTGACGATTCGTTATGCACGTGACCATCGATGAAACCCGGCGTCGCATAAAGCCCAGTCCCATCGATCGTCACTCTGGCATCCCCACCCTCACCCGGGGGCAGGACATACGAGATACGAGTGCCCACAATCCCGATGTCCGCCGGCATGATCTCTGCCGTGAGTACATTGACCATCTGTACGTTTCGAATCACGATGTCTGCTACGCCATCCCCGCGCGCAACGGCGACAAGGTCTTTACGGCTCAGTTCGGGTTCCATATTCACCTATCCTCTCTCAATGCGGGGGCTCAAAGAAGACCACAGAGAAAACGTTCGCTTCCATAATCAAATTATAGGCGACAAACGCCACTGCCCAAGCCGCCACAAATATCCAGCCCTTACGGGAAAAGTTCAGCTTGCGTAGGTTCGTCCTGGTAGTGTGGAGGCCAAAAGCCCTGACCTCCATGGCCAACGCAGACTGGTCTGCGCGCCGGATCCCGATGGCGATAAAGGGAATCAGGAATTTGCTGATCTGGTTGATTCTGCTCCGTAGCCCGCCGCCTTCCTTTTGCACAATACCCCGGACAAACTGCGCGGATTGGATATTCCCCGCTTCATATTCCATCAGAGGAATATAGCGAAGGGCGATGAAAACCGCGTATGCCAGTTTGTACGGCATCCCCAGTGACGTCATCGTCAGGAAAATATCGTGCGGATCCGTCGTCCGGGCAATCATCATCGACGATGCCACGATGGAGAGAATCCGGAACGCAATCGCCAGCCCCACGTACAGCCCTTCGCGAGTGGGACGGAAAGGACCGATCTCGAACATGACCGTCTGACCACGGTACAACAGGGTCTGAAAGACGATAATGAAAATGCTTGCCACGCCTATGATCAGCACGGTTTTGAGCAACCTTCCCAGGGGGATGCCGGCGAGAAACACAGCCTGCGCGAAAACAATAATGCCCAGGATGAGGGTGTGTAATGGGTTGAAGGTGACAAACAACCAGACCAGGATAATGAAACCCCATACGATTTTCTGCAAGGGTGACAATCTATGGAAGTATGTCGTACCTTTAGTGTATTCAATGACTGGCATAGTGAACCTCCTCCAGGAACTGCTCAACCGTCACCGGAATGGCATCCATCTCCGGAAAAAGGAGGTGCGCAATCTGGAAGATGACGGGAGCATCAAGTTTCGCCCGATGGAGGACCTCCTGGTTCAGGAACAGTTCCACTGGCGTCCCCGTAAATGTGATTTTCCCCTGATCAATCACTGCAACCTTGGAGCAGTATTCAGCCACCTGCTCCATATCGTGGCTGACCTGCAGCACGGTCAGACCGGATTCCTCAACAAACCGCTTCAGGATCCGCATCAGGTTGGTTGTGAGGCGCCGGTCCAACCCCGTGGTCGGTTCATCCAGAATCAGCAGCTGCGGGCGCAAGACGAGCATGCTGGCAACGGATAACATCCGCTTCTCCCCGATGGATAAGGTATATGGGGAGGCCTCCTCCTTTCCCTCCATGCCAAAAAGGGAGATGATCTCCCGAACTCGGCTGTCAATCTCCGCCGGTGCAAGCTTGTCGGCCAACCCGAATCTGAGTTCTTTTTCGACAGTATCAGAGACAAATTGGTGTTCGGGATACTGGAAGACGTAGCCCACAATCCCTTGCGGCGAAAAGTCTCTGGTGTCCTTCCCGGCAATGGCGATGGATCCCTTCTCAGGCTGGCACAAGCCGGTGATCAAGCGCATCAAGGTGCTTTTCCCGGACCCATTCTGGCCGACCACAGCAGCGAATTCGCCCTTGTCAATTTCCAGGTCGATACCCGTGAGCACCGGTCCTAACCCATAATCAAAACTCACGCCCTCGATCTCAATCAGATTCTCCTGGTGGTTGGCTGCACTCCGATTCGTACGCGTGGTCTGAAAGACAGGATTGTACTTCTCTAGCGTTTCAGCTGACGCCACTGCTGTCTTGGGTAGGTCAGCCTCAGGTTCCCGCAACCGCACGGTTGGCCAAAGGTAGGCGACCTCAGGAGCAAACAACCCCAACTCGGCGAATTGATCCGCCATATGGATGACGTCATCCGGTTTTTCATCGAATGCGATGCGCCCCTCATTGAGGACCAGAATGCGGGTTGCCAGCGGCAGCAGTGCATCGATCTTGTTGGAGGAGATCACCACGATTTTGGTCGCGTTTGTCTCGATGAGCTCAGTGATGGTCTGCAGAACTTCACTTGCACCTTGCGGGTCAAGGTTAGTGAGTGGGCCATCCAGCAGCAAGACCTCTGGTTTCATCGCTAATCCCGCAGCGATGGCAATCCTTTGTTTCTGACCGCCTGATAACGCGTAGACATAGGCATCGCGCACGGATGTCAAACGGCATTTCTCGAGTGCCCACTCCAACCGTGCGCGTATCTCATCCTCAGGCAGGTTCAGATTCTCGGGACCAAACACAATCTCGTCACTGACGGTCAGATTGACCAATTGTGCTTCCGGGTCCTGCAGCACCAATCCCACCTGCCCCCTGCTTGCACCCGCAGACCGGAGGATATCGGTTTCGTCGAATAACACCTTGCCACCGATGTGGCCGCCGGTGACCTGGGGGGTGACGCCGGCGATAATCTGCAGCAAGGTAGTCTTGCCACTGCCGGTGGGACCAACCAACAGGACAATCTCTCCAGCAAATAAGTCCAGTGATAGACCATCCAAAACACGCGGGCTGTCCGCAGTATACGAAAAGCGGATATCCTGCAGAGAGATCCTTTCCATAGTGACGTCCTTTCAACAAAAAAGGGGTTGTACCTTACGTGGCCTGGGCTGATAAGGTACAACCCCTTGTACAGTCAGGAGAGATTATGGTTCAATCACGGCTGCTGACGGTGCTTTCACACCGATGCGCTCCAGTGCCTTCGCGAGATAGTACCCGATGATGCCGGCAGCCACACCGGAGAGGGTCACCTCAATCACGTAGATGATGAAGGCCAGGGCCGGCAGCTGGCTGAATCCGAAATAGAACCAGCCATACACCAGTCCCAGATCCGCCGATAGGATGCCACCAATGATGGCGACCAGCAGATCATAACGCTTGTTCCTGAAGATGAAGTTATAGGAAATGTCAGGACCAAAACCTTCCCAGAAGTTGAAGAGGAATACCGGCAATCCAAAGGGATTTCCAGCCAGGATTTCCACGGCACTGCCGATGGTCATACTGATGGTCCCGCTCAAGGGCTTGCGGACCAGATTGCAGGCGAGAATACCCCAGATATAGAAGCCGGGACCAATGATGAATTCACCATACGGTCCAAACGCGGACTCCAGCACCATGCGGAGCTGCCCCCAGTAAGCTTTGGCAATACCCCCGATGGCGATCAAAGCCGCCATCACCACCACATCGCGTGTCGTGTAGGAATTGACAAAGGCAGTCGCACCGGCTTCCCGCGCCCAATTGAGGAAAAAAGCTATCAGGAAGTAGACGAAGGCCCCCCACAGAATGGCGTTGAAGATGACGGCAATACCCGCACGCCCACCGAAAATGGCGGCAAGTAAGAATACAACAGCCAGAATAGGGAGCAACGGTTTTTTGGTGATTGCTTTCGGAAGTGCTGTTAGCCAGGACATGTCGTTCTCCTTCTTGATGCCCTGATGAGTGAATGAACGGATAATGGACTCAATGATCAGGAAGGACATCGTGTCTGGTTTTCTCGATAGTGCCTCCTTTCACAAACAGCAAAAGGATCGGGGCAACATGCCTACATGACGATTGTATTTGATAGCGGTGGTGTGTCAATGACCTAAACGGGTAGGTGTTGCCCTCGGCAAGCCGGAGTGGTGTGAGAACTTGCTGACAGCTCGCTGGCCAGACATCGCCATCGTCAAGAGTGAGAATCACGAGTCGGCACTAAGGATCCAGGCACCGTGGCGTCCGTGGTACACAGCGAGTTCGCGTCCCGGAGGCATTAGCAAGACGGCGGGTGTTGAGGGCAGAGCCAGGGTTCGCGTCATCCGTTTCCTGTTGATCGAAGCTCGACAAAAGGATATACTACAGATGTAGGGAAGGAGAAAGACGATGAAAGTGAAGTGCTTCGAGTGTGATGCGTTGATCGAGTCGGATGACCTGAACACCATCGCCGGCGCTTTCGTAGCTCACGGGCGGCAAGTCCATAACTGGTCGTACCCCGAGGAGTCGATCCGCAACTACGCACAGAACTACGCGGAGGCGGTCGAGCGGCTCACCGGGGGCACCGAACGACTGTCCGAGATCGGCCACGTCACGATTCACCCAGTGACCGACAGCCGCATTGACGACTGGCTTCACTTTTTCGACCACGACGCCTTTGCCGGTAACCCTGACTGGGCCTCGTGCTACTGCCTCGAACCCCACGTACCGGCGACACCCGAGCAACCAGAACGCGCATGGCGCGAGACAAGGGCGGCTGTGGTCAAGCGACTCGGTATCGGCACGACCGTTGGCTATCTCGCATACATCAACGATCGACCCGTTGGCTGGGTCAACGCCTCACTGCGCTCCGACTACGGGCTCTACCGGCTTGTCGATCCTGACGGACCCAAACCACTATCGGTGATCGGGGTGTCGTGCTTCGTCATAGCGCCGCCGTTCCGGCGACACGGGATCGCCTCGGCACTGCTGGATCGGGTTATCGCGGATGCTTCATCCCGTGGTGCGTCGTGGATCGAGGGGTATCCCCACAACGACCCCGAAGAGAGCGACGCCGGCCATTTCCGCGGCCCACGGTCAATGTATGAGGCACGCGGATTCCTGCCCATCGAGGTACGCGACGGCTACACGGTGATGCGCCGGCCTGTCGACTGACGCCCTCGCCGCAACCGGAAGCGGCTCCCGGTCAGGTTAGCAGTTTTCAGCCTTCGTCGCGCGCTTGACGGGCATCATGAACGACACCGGATCGTGTTCCGAGACGAAGGCGGACGGGAAGACGTCGATGTGCAGGCCGACTCTGGCATCAAAGACCCAGCCCAGGTCCTGCACCATCAGGAGCTTGATCGTCGTCTTACCCGCCCCGTTGGGTCCAAGGCGACGCGCCGTGCGGGAGAGCTCCCGCCGCAAGCAAGACGAGATCCAGCACCATCTTGCTCGTCCCTTTGACCATAAGCATCTCGAATTCGAGGTCGGACCATCCAGGGGGCGCGTGCCTACCCGTTTCTGCGACCTCTGCGTCAGCTCTTCTTCAGCCGCGCAGCTATGTACTCACCAACGAGCACAAAGAGCCAACCCAAGACGAGGAAGACCATGATCTCGATGGGGCTTGGCGCAGGGTCGCCGGCGAACGCTTTGAGGTGCAGCTTTCCAGTTTCCCCACAGAGGAACCAGGTCGCATTCATCCAGAAGAGATACCCGACCAACTTGAACTCGCTGGCGGTCCTCTCCTGCTTGTCGAGCGTCACGACCTTCTTCATCCACAGCCAAACGATTGAGAAGAAGGAGGCCAGGATGATGACCCCGCCTATGCCAAAGAGCGGGGCGTAGTATACGCGACTCCAGACTACGGTCATCAGGACGACGAGGCCGAGAACTCGCCTTGGGATGGGCTTCCATCCTGATCCGGCACGGGTGTCAGGTGGAAAGGCTGCGCCACCGGCCATATCTACAGTGTACTTGTCGGATAGGAGCCCCAGCTGCATCGATGGCCTTGTCAATGATGGTGACGGACGTCTCCTCATCCGCTCGATCGCCGAAATCCATCGTTCCCAGGCATATCGGTGAGACCGAAACACCGGTTCTTCCCAATGACCGGTGCTCCATCCATCATCCTCCTGCTAGTCTCTGAGTCTGGGTGGGGAGTTCATTTCGGTTCGATAGTTGGACGTCTAGCACAGGCCCTTGCAGACAGGTTAAGCATAGGCGAATGAGCACTCCCTAACCAAGCCCACTAGACCAGGTGGTGGTCGCTGGTACGCACATAGTTGATGCAGAAGACAGCGGGCATCGCCGGTTCACCGGCGTCGGGCAGATCATTGCCGTCGAAGCGATTGGTATCCAGCGTCGGCTCGCGCCGGCGCGGACCTGTCCTAAAGACAAGTCGTTCTACACTCCTAAGCGGCATCGCCAGCGATCCGTCGCTGACAAGGAGCTTGTCGTCTACCGTCAGGCTGAAGCGGTGCACCTGGGTATCGATCCCGACCCGCACCCTATGCCAGACCTTCGGATAGTATAGTCCCACGGGATTCAGGTGCCCGGCGCCTTTGACCTGGATCAGACCTCCTGAATCGAAAACAAGACGCACTGCGACTCCCCCACGACCGTCCACAATCTCGAACTGGAGCTGGCCCACGCCGGTGTGGCGGGCGCTCATGCGGAATTCAACGGTAACACGGTGGCTCTCGGGAAAAACACGCTCGGCCTTGGCATAGTCGTAACGATCCTGGTCCCTCAACTCCAAACTCCGGTCCGTCTCGCGAGGAAAGGCCACGACGGAGACCGGCGCCCAGCGGGGACTGTAGATGTTCCAGTTTGGGATCACGGCGTCCGCGGCGACGTCGTCGAACGTGTCATCGACGGGGCCTTCGACAACCGAGCGAACCGGCGTAGGCACGCGGCTGACCCAGATGTCTTCCTTGTTCATACTGTATGCTACCCAGAGACCGCCGTCCGGGGGCAGACCGTTACCTTCGGCGATCCCCCGTACATAGTTCTGGCCGAAGTCCTTGTAGGTGCCCACGTAGCGCCTTGGCGGCACCTCGCCACATACGCGAAGCAACCCGTCGAAGGTGAGGCCGTCCTCGCCTGTGACGAGTGCCAGTGGCCAGCGGTGCTCCCCGTCTGGACTGGGGTTGTAGATCAAGACATAGCGCCCATCCGGTGTCCGCTGTCCCCAGATCTTGGCCCCGCTCATCACGAGTGAGGGAACATCCCCCACCTTCCAGGTCTCTCCCTCGTCCTCACTAATCCCTGCTTTAGAGTTCTTCCAGACCCCGACGACCCGTCCGTCGGGAAGATGATAGTAGGAAAGCGCCTTGTATCCTTCCACGGCATAGAAGCCGTCAGGGCTGCGGTCTTCTTCCCACCACTGGAGCGTCGCCAGTTTGTCTGACAGAAGGGCCTGGCAGGCTGCGACAAATCCGGCGTCCCCCGAGGTCTCGTAATAGGGGAAGGGGGTATTGGTCTCATGCCAACCGGCGTGGCGATTGTAGCGTAGGAAGTAGATCGGACCCAGGGTGTCGTCGGGATACACCTCGCGTACCACGCGTCCCAGCCCTGTGCCGTCATTGGGTCCGCCGAGCGTGACGGGAGAACAGCCGTAGAAGCCGAGCACGAGCAGGCGACCGCCGGGCGCGACGTAGAAGCCCATACGCTGGTGCATCACAGCCTGGCTCTGTGGCGGCAGTGGGTAACCCCGGTACACGCCTTCCGGCACGTCGATAACAGGGAACACAACCCGGGGCGGATCCCACCGCAGCCCGTTTCGGGAAGTCGTGAGAAGTGTCTGTCCGGGTGGGCCGTGCTCTCCGACCGGATTGCTGAGATATTCAAGATAGAAGCGGTCGTTCCAGTAGGCGAGCATCGGAGCATGGTTGTAGGTCCATCCGAACCCCTCTGCCTGTTCAGGGTGCAGCCGATTGGCGCGCAGAACCTGATACGTGTGAACGCCCACCGCCGGGCGCAGTTGCCCGTCATGGTAGTCGGTGTTCGCGGTCTCTGTGCCGACATAACTTACGATCTGTGATCTAGGATTCATGGCCCTGACCCTCCGTACGTCCATCATACCACAGCTATGCCGCCCGTCGGGGATGGGGCGCCATCCGGCTGGATAGCCGCACCACAGCGTGACCTGCGCAAGAGAGAGCTCCAGCAGTTCACCGTTGCATAGCTATCTGGTGCCCGTCTTCCCGGGTTACTGTCTCACAGTGGTCTCAGCCAGGTTTCTCGCGCCTAGACCTGCCATTGATCCGCTGATGCCACCGACGAGAGGCCCGTCTTCTTCACCTATTCCCACGGTCAACACGAAATCAAAGGTGACTGACTCGGGTGCCATCTCGAGCTTAGCCGATGAATCACGGTCATCGTGAGCAGCGGTGAAGCTTGCTGACACCTCCGCCAACGGGCTCTCTGTGCGAGAGTCAGATGCAAAGGTGTCGAGGGCAATCACAAGTGAACCGTCGCCGAACTCCGCTGAGGCCTGGATGCCGCTGGACTCCAAGCTGAGAATCTCGGCGCCACGGGTGGCTTGGGGCAATGGCAGATCGACGCAAATGTTGGATGCGACCAGTCTCATCCAAACGTGCTCAGCGAACTCCTCGCTTAGTCCATAGCTTTCAACGACAGGAAGTACACGATGCTTGAGAAAGTCACGGGCGATGCCACTCACGTCGATCTTGAGAACTGCGGTGTAGTCGATCGTTCCTCCGGGGCTGATCGCTTTCGTCGCCTCGATCACAACTGAAACGGGAATCGGGATCGGCTGACTGCTTCCGGCAAGTGTGGGAGCGCTGAGAATCGGCGAGCCGAATTGTTCGAGAGGCCCGGAGGGCAGGCACTCACCGGGAGATGGGTCTGCGTCGAATGCTGATCTAGCTATGCCCTTGATATCCGGCATACAGGCCAGGGCCTGCGATGGCGTGAGGAATCGGACGCCCTTATCGACCAGAGGGCCAAGGGCTTCGTACAAGTCCCTGGCCGAGCTATTCCAGTTGGTGGACATGAAGAAATTCACCGGAGCCCGCTCGGACGGATCCAGCGCCAATATCGCTTCGATGCGCGCCTTGATACGTGCGGCATCGTCTGAGTAGCCATTCTGGGGGATCAGCACAGGTGTACCGCTATCTCTGCGGAACGCTTTGTCAATACTGGGACCATAGCCGATCAGGACACCGTGAAGCACTTCTCTGCCGGGCGCGCCTTCAAGGACTTGCCACAACGGCTCGTCGGTGATGGTCAAAGAGCTGTCAAGGGACCAGAGCGTATGGATGCCGGCATCTCCCATCGCGGAAAACGTATCCCGGTAGTATTTCTCCGGCTCGGGGAGTGAGGACGCATGCACGTAAGCGATGCCCATGATGGAGACGATGTCGTCGTTTGGCCTGATCGTGCTGCGATAGAACTCCCAGATTCCGGGCGCCAAGACGGATAGACTCACCCCCATACTCCAGCCGATGGGGAGGGCGCCGCGCTCTTCGGTATTCCAGTACGTCGATTGAGGGTACTGAAGGATCGGAACCTGCAAGTTGTCCCCATCCGAAATGGCGATGGCCACGTTGACCTGTGATGCGTCGCATTGCGGAAGCAGCCTCCTCGGATTCTTCCTCAAGAGGCGCGAGCGGTGACTTTCCCAGAACTGCGACGTGGAACGACAGGTTGCTGACTTGGCTGGTAGGCACGAGGTATTTGCCCGAGGTGGAGGCTCTCTCCACCGCGATCTCTTCTTCAACCGTATCGTCGGACACGTAGCCATAAAGAACGTGCCCATCGGGATAGGAGTCCATGATTGCCGCCACACCGTCCCAGGTGTCATGCTTTGGCCGCGAAAAGACCGGCATGATCTCCTGCTGTATAAGGAAATCCCAGAGATTCTCGGTGTGTCTCAGAATCGCCAGTCCGGGATAGGCAAGTCTGGTTCTGTACTTCGCTACGGTTGCTTGGTAGGCAGAGACAGCATCAGACCATCTGCCGCGCACGTCGTCCAGTTCCAGCCATCCGGCATCGCGAAGGCGATCGGCTACGGTATCTGGTGCTACCACACCGTTCTCTAGCGTGGCGACGACGGTCGCGGCGTGAATCGTCCACGGTTCTGCCTCAGAAGCTACCACAAATCCGGCGACCTCAGAACCGTACTTCTCCACAGCTTCGGTGATGCTCAGGT
This sequence comes from uncultured Chloroflexia bacterium, assembly GCA_963751345.1. Taxonomy (GTDB): domain Bacteria; phylum Chloroflexota; class Anaerolineae; order B4-G1; family SLSP01; genus PWVB01. The sequence goes on along the minus strand of CAVVUS010000011.1, from coordinate 22,985 downwards.
GCCCTCCGACCTCGATCCATCCCCGCCTCTCGTATTCTTCGATCCAGAATCGCTCTGCCTCTGCGAATTCCGTGCTGTCAGAATTGATGAGATACAGCCGCGCTTCAGTGCGGTTGATCGTGCCCTGCAGTGTCCGCATGAACAACTTCTCGGCCGTTGACGTTCCCTTGAGATCGACAATCCACGCCGTACCAAGGTCCGGTCGTCTCGTCAGGAAGGTCTCCTCGGCCTCCCAGGAAGTGTTGCGTCCACTGGATTCCCCAGGTCCTGAGGATCCAAAATGATCTGTTCTCCATATCGTCCTCCTGATCGCACCCACAATGCGGTATATCTTCCCATTCCATCCAACTGAAGCCTTATTCCTCCTCCAACCAGACGCCGGGAATGACGGACTCACCGCGAGCGGAGACGCCGATGGCATCGGAAGGATGCGTTTGCGTCACGATGTTGTGCCGCGCTATCTCTCCTACATCTACCGGCGCCATCGAAAGGCGGAACATCAGTCGGCCGGAGCCCCATTTGGCCAAGCGTGGCACTGATAGTCCGCTCACATCTCTCCTTCACTGAGACCCAATGACCAAGGCTCCCGACCGCAGCGATCATCCACACTATAGGCCTCCGTCCATTTGCAGCAAGCCTTCGAGTCACAGAAGGGGAGGTAGCGGCTTGCCCCCAAATCCACACTCGGCTACAATGCGGCCGTGGGGCCCTAGGCGAGGATGGGGGGAGGTGAGATGGTGTCCGAGCGCCCCAGCACTCTCGGTGAAGTGCCGCTGCTGCGTACGAAACTCTACACCCCTGCCCCACGAGCTGGGCTGGTCTCGCGCCCGCATCTGATCTCGTCTCTCAATTCAGGCCTCTGGCGCGATGGATCTCCGGCACGCAAGCTCACCCTCATTTCGGCACCGGCAGGTTTCGGCAAGACGACGCTGGTCGCCGAATGGGCCCACGGCTTGGCTCATACAGAGCCACCGATTGCCGTCGGTTGGCTGTCGCTGGACGAAAGCGATAACGACCCGACCCGCTTCCTGACCTACGTTGTCGCGGCGCTGCAGACCCTTCGCGATGGGCTCGCACAGGGGCTGTTGCGCGCCCTTCACTCACCGCAGCCGCCGCCGGTCGAGGCTATCCTAGCCGGTCTGATCAACGAGGTCGCGGCGCTTTCCGGCCTCATCATGCTGGTCCTGGATGACTATCATCTCATTGACGCTCAGCCGGTCCACGATGCCGTGACATTTCTGCTCCGCCATCTGCCGCCACAGCTTCACATCGTGATCACCACCCGCGAGGATCCGCTTGTGCCTCTGGCCCGATTGCGCGCACGCGGAGAGGTGACCGAACTGCGGGCTGCCGACTTGCGCTTCACATCTGCAGAGGCAGCGGAGTTCCTCAACCGGGCGGCGGGGCTAGCCCTGTCGGCAGCTGACATCACGGCGCTCGAAACCCGCACCGAGGGCTGGATCGCCGGCCTGCAACTGGCGGCCCTAGCTCTGCAGGGCCTTGCAGGGCAAGGCCCTGCCTTGCGCAGGATCGATACCGCGCAAGGACGCCAGGACATCACTGACTACATTCGCTCCTTCTCCGGTAGCCATCGCTTTGTGCTGGACTACCTAGTTGAAGAGGTCCTGGAGCAGCAGTCCGAGGAAATCCAGGCATTTCTGTTGCGGACGTCTGTCCTCGATCAGTTGACGGGCCCCTTGTGTGACGCCCTACGTTGCGACGAGATCGCCGCCTCCGACCGATCTCAGGAACCGACCAGCAGTCAGGCGATCCTAGAGCAGCTGGAGCGAGCCAACCTTTTCGTCGTGCCGCTAGACGACGAACGACGTTGGTATCGCTACCACCACCTCTTTGCAGATCTGCTAGAGCAGCGCTTGCGTCAAGCTCACGGTGATTGGGAGCCTGCGCTACACATGCGGGCCAGTGAATGGTATGAGCAGCAAGGCCTCAGTCGACTACGCCGTGGAACATGCTTTCCGCGCCAATGACTTCGCCAGGGCCACCGGGTTGATCGAGCAACACGTCGATACGATGTGGGACCTGGGTGAGCACAGCAGACTGCAGCGCTGGCTGTCCAGGCTGCCTGACGAATGGCTATGCACAAGACCACAGCTCTGCATCTACCGCGCCTGGTTCCTGTTCTCAGTAGGCCACGAACATGCCGCACGGCAGGTTCTCCAGGCTGCCGAAGCCTGCCTTGACACGAGCCCGGTCCCCGGCACGAGCTCATCGCAGCCCCAGCAGGAACCTCTTTCTGCCGAGGATCACGCCAAGGTGTCGGCCAGGCTGAGTGCCATCCGGGCATTGATGGGATCCTGGCGAAGGACTTGCCCGGGGTCATCCAGTATGCCGGCGAGGCGATGGCGGCTCTGCCGGAGGATGACCCCTGGCGCGATATGGCGGTCATTGCTCTGGGTGACGCCCACTACTTCACGGGCGATATGATGGCGGCCTACCAGGTCCGACTGGCGGCTTCGGAGGCCTGCAGACCTGACGACCCTTCGCGATGATCATAGCCAACCTGAAAGTAGCCACCAGCCTGAGAGAGTTGGGACGGCTGCAGGAGACGATCGACATCTGCCGGCAGCAGGTGGACTTCGCTCGCGAGCGCGGGCTCTCCCATACCATCTTCAACGGCTGGGCCTTAGCCCTGTGGGCACTGACGCTGGCCGACCGGAATGAGCTCGATCAAGCTCTGGTGCTGGCGAACCAGAGCATGGACCTGACCCGGGGAGGAGATCTGGGGTTCTCCGGCTTCAGCCACCTGGTGCTGGCACAGGTTCTGTTCCATCAAGGGGGTTCGCAGAGGCAGAGGGCGTGCTTCGAGAGCTGGAGGGCATTGCGCCGCAGCAGCGTCTGCCGTTCAATATCTCGGAGGCCATGTCCGCCTGGAAGGCACGCGTGTGGCTGGCGGACGACCGACTTGAGGCCGCCGCCCGGTGGGCCGAAGAGCAGAGACCTGGACGCAGATGAGGTCGTCGTCTCCTGGTCGACCCATGTGCTCGTCGTGCTGGCCCGCGTTCTGCTCGCGCAGGGCGAACTGGAGAAGGCCAACCGGCTGTTGAACCGCCTGCTGGAGGCGGCAGAAGCAGAGGAGCACACGGCGCGGATCATTGAGATTCTGACCCTTCAGGCACTGACCGCGCAGGCTGCTGGTCATCCGGCCCCAGCCCTGGTCGCATTGGAGCGCGCCCTGAACCTTGCCGAACCCGGCGGCTACGTCCGCGTCTTCTTGGACGGGGGGCTGCCGATGGCCCGCCTGCTTCAGGAAGCGCGTAATCAGGGGGGTGTCGCCGACTACGCTACCCGGCTCCTCCTGGCGTTCCCGACCGCGGAGGCGGCGCCGGCCTCACCCGCCGTGATGCCCGCCGCGTCCTCCGATCTGCTCGAGCCACTGAGCGATCGTGAGATCGAGGTGCTCCAGCTCATCGCCGAGGGTCTCACCAACCGCGAGATCGCGTCCAGACTCTACCTGACGCTGAACACAGTCAAAGCCCACACCCGCAACATCTACGGGAAGCTCGACGTCCACAGTCGCACACAGGCCGTGATGCGCGCTCAGACGCTAGGACTTCTGCCGCCGGGATAGGCTTGCGTAGTTGAGCCGGAACTCCTGATTGTCCTGCCCTTTCTCTATACATGTGTGTATAAACCGCGAGAAGCTGGGCGTAGCCGTGCCTCGTAGAGGTGGAACGCATCCCGGACCATCACACGCTGACGGCCAACTGAACGATCCGAATGTAAACCTGTCCGATTCGAAAAACCCTATTTGAGTATGATGGTGAGGGCATACAACAATCCAACGAGCGTGATGACAACCATGAGAGCTATGTAGAGTTTGTCTTGGCGGATCCCTTTTGAGCCTTGATGGTCCCCCGGCTTTGCATCGACGAAATCTTGGAGAAAGCTGATACTCTTCCTGGCCGCCCTCGCACGCGCGACGTGTATGCGCATCTCGCTCTCGAGACTCATGTTTGTGACCAAGCCAATCAGGCCGAGCATCACAACAACTCCGCTGATGCCCCATTTGACGACGATCGAACCAGCCTGAAAGAACGCGTAGCTGAGAGCACTGAGGATAACGAGGAGCTGGAGTGAGAGTGAAGTGCGTTCACGTGAAAGGTTCGCAAATTCCTCCCGTTCCTGCTTGTAGTAGTCGAATGTCATTTTCGCTCTAGCATCGGCATCCATCGTCTTTTCTTCCATTCCTGGGATATCTCCTTCGCCTGGCATGGTAGCATCAGTATAGGGTGTGCATGCACTGAGTCAATCGAGGAGGTGATGCCGCCGGCGAAAACACGACTCGATCAGGTACGCGACTTGTTGCGCGTGAAGCATGAATCGTTCCGTACGGAACAGGTCTACGTTACTTGGATCGAGCGCTTCATTCTTTTTCATGACAAACGCCATCCCCGCGAGATGGGGAGGACGGAAATCTCCGCTTTTCTGACGCATACGGCGGTTGAAGATCACGTCACCCCTTCCACGCAGACACGCACTAACGGTATGCCCATCGCGGTTCGGCAAACGCAGGTCACCGGACCATCCGACGCATACAGCACGCACCATAGGCCTTTCGTTCAAGAATAGCAGACTGCCGCAAAACACAAAGAGCCCTCTATGGCTAGAGAGCTCTTGATGTCCCATAGGGAAATACTAGAGGTGGGAGCGAAGGGAGTCGTTCGATCGCGTGTATTCATACAGTCGTGGTGCTGCCCTATAGCCTGCGATCCCCCCGCACGCGATCCGACGGTCTACAGTGCCCCCGGCTGCTTCCCTTTGGGAGCGGCCGGAGTCGTCAACCGGCCACAGTGGCGTTCCAGCTTGAGTGTCACTCACCCGGTAAGGATGCTATGAAATCCGCCACTAGATTCATGGTTGCCTTTTCATGTTTCCATGATTGGCCGTCGTGTTGGCCGAAAAACGGATCGGCAGTCGTGACAATCACCATGTCAAGGTCGTCCAACAGCACGATCAGTTGTCCGCCATGTCCCCATGCGAAGTTAAACCGATGCCCCCCCGCCCGAGCGGACCACCACTGGTAACCATAGGCCATATCGCGGAAGCGAACGCTCATACCATAGTTCCGGGCATGCTCCGTATACGTCTGCAGCGAATCACGCACCCAATCGGCAGGGACGATCTGGTTCCCCTCGTATTTGCCGTTGTTGAGGTACAACGCGCCAAACTTTGCCGCCTCGCGAGCCGTGAGGTGGATGCCCCCGCTGCCTATGTAGTGGCCATCCCGATCCTGCAACCACTCGCCCACCTCGACATCCATCGGCGAGAATAGGTATTGCTGAGCAAAAGACTTGAGGTCCGTCTCACACGCTCGGGCCACGATGATTGCCAGCCAACTGCTTGTCAGGTTGCTGTAGTTGAATGCGGATCCTGGATCGTCGACAAGTGGGAACTCAGCGATCAGGGGAAGATACTCGCCCCAGTAGAGCGCATCCAGATAGGCCGAATCCGTCTCCTCGTCAGGGTAGCCGGCGCGCATCTGCAACATGTGGCGAAGGGTGATCTGCGCTTTCCTCGGATCGACGATTTGGTCGACAGACTCTGGGAAGAAGTCAAGCATCTTCTGATCCACGCTTGACAAGCAGCCCTGATCCAGCGCAATGCCAACCAATGCGGAGAGGAAACTCTTGGACGCCGACTGCAACAGGGCTTTCTGCCCGATTGTCCCTCCGTTGAAGTACTCCTCGGCCACCAGATAACCGTTTTTGGTCACCAGCAGCCCATAGAGGGTCTCAAGTTCAGCCGCATTATGGTAGAGTTCAGCCACCAGTTCCGGGTCCATCCCCTGCTCTGCCGGCGTAGACACTTCCCAGTCATCCCCTGTCAAGGGTCGATAGTCTACGACTGCCAATTGCGGCTCCGAAGAACCGCATCCGACCAGGCTCGATGATGTCAGAATCGATAGGATGAGCATTGTGCTCGTGATGAAGGGTATGCCGTGTCGGCATCCTTTTGCCGGATCCTTTGCTTTCCTCGCCATCCTCACTTCTCTCTCTCCTTGTGCGACTCTCTCATTGAAAGCAACATCCACACTGTAGCCGCGAGGCGGGAGTAGCGTCATCACACGAACGGGGTAACCGGGGTAGTAGTACTGAATGGAGGAAACGACAACGAGTCCCACGACTGAAGCCAGCCTCAGTAGAGGTCGTGGGCAGCAAAGCCACTGCCGCCACGGATGAGCCCACACGGCACCTATCCGGTCGACAGAAGTCCCTAAGGACCTGAGCGCGCGCTACAGCCTGCGTGCGACTGTGTACGCCAAGCTTGCCGTAGATGTTTCGCGTGTGGGTCTTGATCGTATGCGGGGAGAGGTAGAGCTTGGACGCGATCTCCGGGTTGGTGAAACCCTCCGCGACCAGCTTCAGCACCTGGAGTTCGCGATCGCTCAGCGGCTCTATCAGATCCGACGATGAACGATGGACCCCAGACGATGGTGGCGACGCCGGTCCAGTATTATGGAAAGCTGATAGCAGCCGCCGGACATAGTCCGGTACTATCCCCCGCGAGAGGGCTTCATAGAGCAGCCGGGCCATCGGCTGGCCTTCGCTGGCGAATGCTCGAATGAAGCCACCGGGTTCAGCCAAGATGAGGGCCTGTTCAAGGTGGTGGTGAGCCAGAGAAATCCTGTCGGACTTGTAGTAGGTGAGGGCCTGAAGAATCAGTATCTCAATCCAGTGGGTGACATGCCCAATAGCCTCACAAGCGTTCGCCAAGCGAGTCAGCAGGCTGGTCGCTTCATCCAGGTTTCCCTGAGACAGGAGGAGGCGGGCGCGTACCACAATCACGTGGTCGTATGTCATGAACAGCTTTTCGTCGCCCTCACAATCCTGGGCAGCGATCCACCGTGCGGCCTCACCCAATCGATTCTGCGCCAGCAGTACCCGGGCTTGCCATCCTACCAGGGATCCGGCAGTATTGAAGGGGATGTGGTGAGTTTGTTGGATTTCGGCCAATGTCTTTAGGTTGGCTTCTGCATTGTCGTAATCCCCACGATGGAAACACACGATCGCCAGGACAAGGTAACTGAAACTCAATAACGCATAATCGCCACCCAGGTTGAGTTCCAAGCTTTGTTGGGCAAACTCCAGAGCCTGGTCTAGCTCATCTTGCTCCGCCAGAGTAACCGCCCAGAGCGCGAGGGCCCAGCCCACAAATACTGTTTTCGACAGGCCCCGCTGTGTGGCAAACTCCCGTTGCTGCTGACAGATCTGGATGACCTCGTTGAGCTTTCCCATCGCTCGCAAGCTGGATGCGACCTTCAGGTTGGCAACCATATAGAAAAAAAGATCATCTTCCGGTGGGCTGGCGGCTAGGGTTTCCAGACGAGTCTGGTAGGCAGCCTGGACATCGCCCTGGAAATGGCGTGCATCGCCGATAGCGGTGGCTGCCATATTGCGCCAGGGATCGCCCGATCGCAGATACTCCATTGCCCAACCACCATACCGAACGATGCCCGGCATATCTTCCTTCCAGTAAGCTATCTGTGACCTGATGGCTCCCAGCCGGCCCCGCAGTTTGGGATGATCACGGTCCGATTCGATGTCCCGCTCGACCACCTGGAGCAATTGTTGAGCGGGTTCAGGTTGCCCGGTGGAGAATAAGAACCAGGCCTGATAGATACAGAGCTCGAGCCGGACACATAGCGCCTCCTCTGGCAGTTTCGCCAACCATAACCGCAGCTTGACGTGTTCGCCTCGTTTCCACAAAGGATCGGCCAGGTCTGCGATTAGGTCGGCACTGCGGGTGAAATCGTTGGCCAGCAACGCATGCCTGATCGCATCATCGAAGAATCCAGCTTGCTCCAGCCAGATACTCGCCCGATGATGGTGCTGGGAAACCAGATGTGACTCTGTGCGCTGCAATTGCCGCCGGAGCATATCGGCAAAGAGATGATGGTAGCGATACCATTGGCGCTCGTTGTCCAAAGGCACGATGAACAGATTGGCGCGTTCCAGCATCTCCAGAGTCTGTTGGCCATCCTCCTGACCGGTGAGAGCATCGCACAAGCAGCCGGTTAGCCGCTCTAGAATGGAGGTTCGCAGCAAGAAGGTTTGGACACTCTTCGACTGCCTCTCCAGGACATCCTCAATCAGGTAGTCCAGAACAAAGCGGTGGCTGCCGGCGAATGAGTCGATGAAGCGACCCACATCGCCGCGCCCCTGCTCAGCAACACTCCCTTGCAGGGCGAGCGCGGCTAGCTGCAATCCGGCAATCCAGCCTTCAGTGCGATCGCCCAATGCTGCAGTGTCGCCCGATGACAGGTCCAATCCCATCGCGCGGTTGAGGAACTCGGCGACCTCGTCATGGGTGAACCGCAGGTCCGCGGCACGCAGTTCCGTCATCTGTCCCCGGGCGCGTAGACGGGCCAAGGGGAGAAGCGGGTCCTCACGCGTGGCGATAACCAGGTGTAGCTGGGGCGGCAGGCGGCGAAGCAGAAAGGTGAGCGCATCGTGGATCATTTGCGCCTCAATCAGATGGTAGTCGTCAAGCACGAGGACGATCCGCTCAGGGAGAGCTGTGATGTCGTTGATCAGCGTGGTCAGGATGGCCTCGACGGGCGGGGGCTGCGGAGATCGCAGTGCCGTCAAGGCCCCCTTGCTGATATCGGCGTTGACGGCCTGCAACGCCCCTACGAGATAGGTGAGGAAGCGGATCGGGTCGTTGTCGCTCTCATCGATCGAGAGCCAACCGACAGCGATAGAGGGAGAAGCATCCCCCAGCGCTTTGACCCACGCACTCACCAGCGTCGTCTTGCCAAAGCCCGCCGGGGCAGAAACGAGCGTGAGCTTGCGCGCCGCGCCGCCGTCCCACCACAGGCCCGCATTCAGCCGCTCGATCAGGCGTGGGCGCCAGACCAGCTCGGTCCGTATGGGAGGCACATAGAACTTGGTGCGTAGGAGCTGTGTCTCCATGCACCAAGTGTACCGTACCCGCGCACTAGCGCAACATTCCCTCCGGCATCAAGCAAGCCGGTATTCGAAGCACACCGTCTCACCGACGTGGCCCAACGAACCGTAGAGGGCGATGGCCCCCGGGCTATAACCGGTGATGTAGGCGGTCCTGAAGCCCATCTCGCGGAGCCGGTCCATACACGCCAGGATCGCGGCCCTGGCAAAGCCCCGGCGCCGAAAATCGCTATGCGTGCAGATGCGCTCGAGGTCGGCTGTCGCGTTCCGCGCGTCCAGCAGCGCCTCGCACCCGGCCACGAGCTGCCCATCCGCCGCCATCACGCAGAGATCGACCTGTGGATGATAGATCGGGCCCTTCTGACTGTGGTTGTAGAACTCAAGCTCCCGCTCGATCACATCCTGGGGCAGGTCATTCCTGCCGTCAAACGCGTTGTCGCGCAGCCGGCGCTGTCCGGCGTAGTCAGGATGCGAATGCATATCGACGATGGTGAATCCCTCCGCCAGCGACTTCCGCGCTTCCGACGCCCGGGTCAGGTCGAAGCACCGCGCGTAGAAGGTCGTCTGCTGCTGGAAACCATGGCGTTCCAATGCCCTGATTTCCACGTCCTGGCGCACAGTCACCTCGACCTGTGTCGTGCCCTCGCGGTCGCCCCAAGCGTCGAGCGCCCACGTCAGCAGCTCTTCGAAGAGAAACCGGTAGCCATCCGCCAGTAAGATCGCAAAGCTCGCGTCGCCACTCTCCGACACCACAAAGCCGATCAGATCGCCAAAAGCATCGAACCAGAGATGGGCGTTCTGATCGCAGAAGTCGGCGACCGCCTGCTTGTTGTCGTAGAGACCGTACTTCCAGTCCACCAGCCGCCCCAGCGACCACGTCGAATAGTCGCGAAAGTCATTCCCACGCTCCGAGATGAAACGACACAGCCGGTTGAAGTCTCCTGACGTCTCCGCGTAGCCTCTATGCGTTGTTTTCATGTTTCTGTCCTTTCCTGTTTGGTTGAAGTCGTCCTCGGCGATCAACCGGACGAATCTGGTAGCTGTGCCGGTTTGGTCGCTAGATACTCGCCCCGCCTGGTTGGAATCACACTCTTCATCGTCCACAGCATACCAGAGAGGGAGTATAGGCGTCATCACACAATGGGGGTATTGAGGGTGGTATTCTACAGGCCGAAGCCATCCATCCAAGACAGTCCTGCGCCCGCGCTCGCGCCCACTATGGGCCTTCCGGTCGACTGGGGCAATCTACCGGAGAACACAAAGAGCCCTCCGGTGAAGAAGAGCTCTTGGTGTCCCATAGGGGATTACTATAGGCGGGAGCGACGGGACTCGGTCGACCACGTGTATGGTCAGTCGTCTCCACTCCGCATATGGATTCACCATCTCGCCATAAGAGGCGACATACGGTGCTCAACGACAACCCGTCGTCTGCTAGGGTTTCGGCCACTGGGCGAAGGTCCGCCAGTCCATCGTGGGCTGAAATCCGAGCAGCCGTTTGGCCTTGCGGTTGTCGAATGGCGATGCCTTTGGCTCGTCGACGAAGTAGGCCGCATCTCGCAGCTCGGGCATAGGATCGAAGTGCGCCCCAAGTGCATCCAAGGAGGGTACGGTCAGGTAGGTGGTATCGGCAGTGACGTAGAATGCCTCGAAATCCATCGCCTGCTCCGCCGGGAACTTATAGCACACGGATTGCCGGACCGCCTGCGCCACATCGTGGGGTGAGACATAGCACCCGAACCAGGGCTTGGCATTTCCCTCGCCACGCAGCCCCGCATCTACAATTGCCTGGATTCCCGCCCGGTCGCGCTCCAGCCATACCCAGCAGTAGCGCAGTGCGATAGCCTCTATACCGTAGGCCCTGGCGTAGTTCTCCACCATCACTTCGCCGAACCGCTTGGTGAAACTGTAGACCTCGTGGGGCCAGCACGGATGGGACTCATCGATAGGCAGGTAGAGGGGGACGAGCTCCACGTTGTGGATGCCAAAGCCGGTCGATGACTCGCTGCACCCGTAGACGACGCGCCGTATACCGTTCAGCCGAACCGCCTCCAGCACGTTGAAGCACGTGACCATGTTGACAGCCATCACCCGGTCGGCAGGGTCGTTGAATGGATGTGGGATAGCCGCCAGATGAACCACGACATCATAATCCTTGACGGTCTCGATCGTGGCCTCCAGGTCCATCAGGTCACACTGCACGAACCCCACGCCTTCGACCTCCTTGCGCGGGGGCTTGAGATCAAGGATGGTGACGTCGATGTCGTGAGACACCAAATCTGCCACTACATAGGCTCCGATATCTCCGGCTCCACCAGTCACTAGGGTTTTCATAGGGTCTACTCCTCCTTATCAATGACTCACCAACGATCTCACCACCGGTCAGCTTCACCCCACACATCGCCGTCTCAGCTACTGAGACGGAAACAGAGCCCGGATCTGCTGCATTGAGAGCTCCGCGGCCTTGGCGGGATCCCGCCCCAGGATCTGCGCGTAGTAGCCGAAGGCCTCGAACTCGACAGACATCACGCCACGATAATCCACATCCCCCAGCGCCTGCCGGAAAGCACCCCAGTCGACCACGCCCTCCCCAAGCAGCGGGAACGTGAAGTCCTCTCCCACCATGCCCGGCCGTCCGACGACGTCTTTCAGATGCACGTGCTGGATCCTGGCTCCCAGTTGGTGAACGACCCAATCGATGTCGTTACCATACAACCGGTAGTGTGAGGGGTCCATGTTGACGGCGAGAAACTCGGAGTCGTAACGGCGCAACAGCTCCAGCAGCGTGTAGTAGTCGTGGCAGAGATGGCCAAACACCGCCTCTACCGCCAGGTAGACATGATGGCGCTCTGCCAGGGGGACCAGTCTGTCAAAGGCCTTGCCCACCAGCGCCCAAGCCTCGCCTTCCGAGATGTCCTTCCCAAGGCGCGGTGCCTTTGGATCCCAGGGCGCTGGGCCGGTGCAGAGGTTCAGAACACTGATGCCGATCCCTGCTGCTGCCGGGATGCAGGCCTCAACCAGCGATACCCGCGCCTCGAAGAGTGCCGGATCCGGTGTCACGAAGTCCTGCTGGACCACAATCTCCGAAGCCACGAGACCGTGCCGGCTTGGTACGCGGACCAGATCGGCGAGATCGCCAGAGCTTGCGGTCGGATCGAAATGTCCCAGTGTCCACTCCACAGCATCGTAGCCGAGATCAGCAAGACAGCGAACCACGTCTTCCACCGGCCATGATTGAAAGCCCAGAGAGGCCAGAAATCCGAAACGCTCTGATACTACGTCAGTGACCATTGCCCGACTCCTTTCCGGAGCTCGCATGGCGGCTCCCCAAGCTACAGCCCCACAGTGTAAGTGAGGGTGATCTCCGAGTTAACGCACCACCGCTCCCTGGCTCGCCGGTCCGACGTGGGCGGCATACATACGCAGGAAGCCCGGTGGGATTTCCTTGATGGGCGGCGTCCACGCAGCCAGCCGCGCGTCCAGTGCCTCCTCGCTCAAGCGTACGTTCAGCGTGCGGTTGGCGATATCGATCTCGATCACGTCACCATCCTGCAGGACGGCTAGCGGCCCGCCCCGTGCAGCTTCCGGGCAAACGTGCCCAACGCACGGGCCGCGTGTCGCGCCGGAAAAGCGCCCATCGGTGACCATAGCCACCGACTCTGCCAACCCCATGCCAACCAGGATCGCTGCCGGCAGTGAGAGCTCGCGCATGCCTGGGCCGCCGCGCGGTCCCTCGTAGCGCACCACGAGCACGTCCCCGGGATGGACGCCGCCGTCAAGCAGGCATCTCTGCACGTCTTCTTCACTGTCGAACACGCGGGCAGGGCCAATGTGATGCACCATGTTCGGTGAGACGCCACTGGCCTTGACGACTGCTCCCTCGGGAGCCAGGTTGCCACGCAGAACGACGATGCCCCCCGTGGGAGCTAGGGGAGCCTCTAGTGAGTGAATGATCTCAGGGAGACGATTCTCAGCCTGCGCGACGACCTGGGTCAAGGGAGTCCCATAGGCCGTAGGCGCACTCAGGTCCAGCAGGGGCGCCATTTCTTTGAGCAGCGCTGGGACACCACCCGCGCGCCCGAAGTCGGACACGGAATAGGACGACGCCGGCTTGAACTTTGCCAGGAGCGGCGTCTGCTGCCCGATGCGATCCCAATCGTCGAGCGTGACAGGATAGCCCAGTTCTGTGGCGAGTGCGGTAAGGTGCAGCACCAGGTTGGTTGAGCCGCCCATTGCCTGCACGACTGCAATCAGGTTGCGCAAGGTGGCAGGCGTCACGATATCACCGAACGTCACGTCGCTCCCGGATAGCGTGACCGCCTGTCTGCCCGCTGCGGATGCGAGCGACAGCAAGGCAGAGCTAATCTGGTCCTGACCCTCTGTCGCCGCGACTGTTGCATTGCCGGGCAGGCTCAATCCGGCGGCCTCGACAACGGTGCACATCGTGTTCGCTGTGCCCATCATATTGCACACGCCCGGGCCCGGACAGGCAGCGAACTCGATCTCGTGGAGCTCATCCAGCGTGATCTCCCCCCGGTTTGCTCGCCCTATGGCCTCCTTGACATCAGAGGTCACGACTCGCCCGCCCCGCCACTCCCCCTCGGCCATCAGACCGCCGGTGACGAAGATCGTCGGTAGATCCAGACGCGCGGCAGCCATCAGCATCCCGGGAACGATCTTGTCGCACGAGGCCAAACAGACCAGAGCATCAAAGCTGTAGGCGCGCGCCGTCAGCTCGACCGAGGCGGCGATCACCTCGCGACTAGGCAGGACGGCGTGCATGCCGCTCCCCTGGCAGATGCCGTCGCAGAGCGCGATGGTGTTGAACTCCAGTGGGACACCGCCGGCAGCGCGCACGCCGTCCTTGACCGCATCCGCAACGAGATCGAGGTGGATGTGGCCCGGCACCATTTCATTCCACGAGTTGGCAATCCCTATCCGTGGCTGACCCTCGATCTCATCCACACCGCAGGCGTGGTACAACCCTCGCATATACGCGCCAGTCAGTCTTGATTCCGTCATCAGAACTCCTGCCCCTAGATATCGTGAAGTCTCATCTCCGGACCCGGGTTGGAGCTAGGATCCGGGTCACGGGCCGTTGAACGCCACAAGCATTATAGGCCACCCCAAAAACAAAAAGAGCCCTCGATTGCTAGAGAGCTCTTGATGTCCCATAAGGACTCTACCATAGGCGGGAGCGACGGGACTCGTTCGATCACGTGTATGCGGTTGGTTGTGTACCTCCCAGCGCGTTGGGAGCGATGATCAGAATGCTATCCAGACCGCGACAAGTACGTCGGAGCAATTACACGCGCGTAACCCTCTGTGCCTTAACATGCAGTTCATTCTGACTGGCTTACCCCACGAGGCAAGGTCACCGCCCGCTGACGGCAGAATGGCCTACAATGTACATATGGACGATGCCCTGCTAAGGACTAGACTCTATCTACCACCACGCCGGAACCGAAAGGAGCAGCAAAATGGGTGAGAAACCTAGAATCACGGGCTTCGAGGTGATCCAGTTCGACCTGCCGCCCATGGAGGATATGGGCACCGACTACAACGGGTTCAACACGGTCTATGAAAAAGGCAGCACGATTCCGCGCCAGGGCTCGGTGCTGCGTATGTACACCAGCGTCGGCGTGACAGGTGAGATCGCCGGAGGCGCCGGGCTGGTGGCCCAGGCGCGCTACCGCGACTACTTGCTGGGCAAGAATCCCCTGGAGCGCGAGCGTATCTACCAGGACTTGAAGCGCGCCTTGCGCCAACAGGCGCGCATGGGTATGGCTCAGATCGACGTCCTGCTCTGGGATTTCGCAGGCAAGTACTACAATGCGCCCGTCTATGAACTCCTCGGTGGGCATATCAAACCCCTGCCCTGCTATGCCAGCACCACGCACGGCGACCACAATGGCGGCCTCGACTCCCCGCAGGCCTACGCCGACTTCGCCGAACGCTGTCTGGAGATGGGCTATCCCGCGTTCAAGATTCACGGCTGGGGCAACTCGGAGACCGACCTCGAGATCGCCAACATCCACGAGGTAGGCCGGCGCGTCGGCGGCAAAATGGACCTGCTGATCGATCCCGCGTGCGAGCTGGAGACCTTCGGCGACGCGCTCAAGGTCGGGTGGGCGTGCGACGAGGAGAAGTTCTTCTGGCTGGAGGACCCCTACAAGGACGGCGGCATCTCGCAGTTCGCCCACCGCAAGCTGCGACAGATGATCCGCACGCCCCTGCTGCTCACAGAGCACGTGCGCACGCTCGAACCACACGTCGACTTCGCCTTGGCGGATGCGACTGATTTCCTTCGCGGCGATGTGGGTTATGACGGCATCACCGGCGTGATGAAACTGGCCCACGCCAGTGAGGGTCTGGGCATCGACATCGAGATGCACGGTCCCGGCCCGGCTCAACGGCACTGTATGACCTCGATTCGCAACACGAACTACTATGAGATGGGCCTCGTGCACCCGTGTAACAAAGGCACCTTCACCTCCCAGATCTACACCAACTACGAAGACAGCCTGGAAGCCATCGATGCGCAGGGCAACGTATATGCGCCGGAAGGGCCTGGCCTGGGTGTGGAGTTCGATTGGAACTGGATCGAGAAACACGAGACGAACCGCGTCAAGTTCGACTAGGCTGCGCGGCGTATCAGAGTCAGCGGCCGACGACAGCTGTCGTCGGCCGCACTTTCAAGGGGATGTGGTTCGAACTCATAGAAGATCGTGCACAGCCGGCTGTTCGCCGCTTCTGGTGTTGTCCACCACTATAGGCCCAACCCAGACTGCCCCCGTGTCTCCCACAAACACAAAGAGCCCTCTATTGCTAGAGAGCTTTTGATGTCCCATAAGGGATTCCTGCAGGCGGGAGCGACGGGAGTCGTTCGACCATGCGTATACGGATCGTGAGATTCGTGCCGGAAGGCATACGACCCGCCCTGCCCTGCTAAGCCGGAATTCTCACTTATTTTGCCCCGTTCGTGGTCCAACACATGGGGTCACCTTATTCTAGGATTATAGGACAAGTTGATTTTGGGCGAAACGTCCACCCAGATCCAGTATCTGAAAGCCACGGACGTGGCACGCTCGGCTCGATGGGCAATCTCAACTGGAAAGGCAGATAATGCACCAAGTAGAACTAATCCTGAGATCAAGCCCTATTCTTGTGCCCATCGAGGAGATAACCCGACACAGTGCCGGTTCATCATTGAGGTATTGCCTATGGAGGCCTAGGCGAAACAGTCGTCGGCAAGTTAGGGCAACCTAATGCCATCTTTGCCTCAATCGCTCCCGCAATCACATTTTCGGACAAACAAAAAGTCCACCACATTGGTGGGCTTTCATAACTTGAGTACACTTTGTACCCAGCGGGAGCGACGGGGTTCGACGCCGAGCGTGTATGCAGGTTGCTATGGGTTATTTTTCAGAGATCATGTTACGCTAACCAAAGGAGCACCAGAGAACGGTGAACACGTGCAAGAGATGACAAATGCGAAACTTATACTGATCGAAGGTCTTCCTGGAAGCGGCAAGACGACAATGTCAAGGAAACTGTTCGATCGAATAAGCGTGGAAAACAAATGCCTTATTCAGGAATCTTCGGATTCCAGTCCGATTGACAGGGGAGCCATTACTGACATCGGTGTATGGCCGGCTAGAACCCTACAGGAGTGGGAAAAGCTATCTGCGGACATTGTCGCTCAACAGAAGGTGTGTGTCATGGAGTACGTCTGGTTCCAACATACGATTGCAGAGATGCTTCTCATAGACTGTACCCGAGATCAGATCGTGGGATTTTGCCGTAAGATTGAGAATATCATAAAGGATATTCCGCCTGTCTTGGTTCTCTATACGGCGAACAATGCCGTAACCTTCCTGAAAGAGACATATAAACTGCGGGGCGGTGAATGGTCAGAAAAACTGGACGGCTTCATTGATACTACGCCATATGGCCGGAAGAGAAACCTGACGGGATTCGATGGCTTTGTGGACTTCTTCAATGAATATGCGTCAATAACGAATGATGTCTATGGTCAACTCGAAATAGATCGCATTTCCATCGATGTGACAAAGCGTGAATGGCCAAAAGTTGAAAACCTGACATACGAGTTCCTACAGATATGAGTTGTAGGGATCCTGAGAGACTTCAAGTACACAAGTCGTTGTTGCTGGATATCTAGCCCGCTGCGCGGTAAGTGAACCTCGAAAAGAAGCCCACCACAATGTGGCGGGCTCTCATATTGAGCAAGGTGACTTCCATTCGATGGACCACGACAGGGGCAGACTACGTGAGAGTTCCGGCTTAACAGACCAAGGTTGCCGGATCCTGATGACCTTGACTGAGACAGCGTGGGCCGGAACCTGGCGAGGAGAGCGCTGCGATAGAAAGCGGAGCAGCATCAGTGTCATCGCGCAAACGCGGTGTGCCGGCGCGTATTTCGTGATCCGATAGTTACCGGTCACTTGCCTCTTCAAGGCATCTGCTATAGGCCCACCGCTCGCAGCCGGGAAGCTGCCCCAAAACACAAAGAGCCCTCTATTGCTAGAGAGCTCTTGATGTCCCATAAGGACTTACTATAGGCGGGAGCGACGGGAGTCGTTCGACCACGCGGATACGGACTGTGAGATTCTTGCCACAAGGCATACTACCCGCCCTGCCTTGCTAGGTTAGAACATCCGCGAACCCTAGACCCCCGCCGTCGCCAACGCCCCCATCGGATCCCACGGCGGAAGCACGACCGGCTCTGTGTCCAATAGATGAACCAACTCGGGAGCGAGATACTGCTTACTGACGGCCACCTCGTACAGGTACTCGTCGAACCAAGCATCGCTCATGATCATGTAGCCTTTGTCGCCAACCTCGGTACCCCAACTGTTTTCGACGCGCCATTTGAGCGGCTGACCGGCATCATCCAAGTCCACACCGGTCAACACCATAGCGTGGGTCATACGACTGTGCCCATAGTCCAGCCGCCCCCCTTTGTCCAGCCTAAACTGGGTCCCATAGACCAGATCATAGTCATAGATCTCCAGATCCATGACGCCCAGATCTCGATCGAACATCTTGCCCACGTCGCAGCCAAACCACACGGCTTGGCCATCCACAATCATGTCCACCGCAGCCTTTTTGAGCACATCGATCTGGACGTTCAGATAACGAACGGTGTACCCGCCTACCACGTTGCCGAGGTACTGTACCGTGTACGTCTTGTCGAAGGGCTTGTCCTTGGTGGGCGCATGGATCAGGCACACCTTGTCATCCAGGTCGACATCCACGTAGTGCTCGAAAAACGCCGTCGGCGTAATGTCGGCGTGCCGGTGAAAGGCCTTGTCCTTGTCCCTCCACTCCCAGAAAAACTGTCGCGGCGGCTTGCCCAAGTGAATCGTGAGCATCCTGTAGAATTCGGCCATCTGCTGTTCTTTGGTCTGCCGCATGTCCTGGACGGAAGCGCCCTCTGCATACATCTCGCGCAGAACCCAGGCGTATTCGCGTAGCTTGGCCACCAGCAATGTGTTCATCGCCCCAGAGTTGCTGCTGCTGAACGTTTCGGGCATGGCCGTTTTGGGCACAACACCGTACTTTTGGACCAGGTTCACAAACATATCCCACTGTCCCCCATCGGGCAGGGGGTCGGCAAGCAGCCACATGACCAGCCGCCCCTCCAGAGGTTCGTCGCGCGTCTCGATGATGGTCTCAAGGAAAAAGTTGGCCTTTTCCAGTTTGTCCCAGAACATCAAATAGGACTGGCTAAGCTCAAACTTTTCCAGGTTCATCTTGGACATGGCTGCCAGGCGAAGAAAATTGAGTCCCGCAAAGAGCCAACAGCGTCCACTGCGCTGCTGGTTAGTGGCCTCCGGTGTCGTGACAAAGTTCGAATAGGTGTGGTCTAGGCGATTGACCGTTTCCCGGCTCAGTGCGACGGCACCTACACCGTTCTTGGTCACCGCGTTCAGCGCCAACCGGTTCTTGGGTTCGGCATCAAATCCAGCCCCAAATCTTGCGACATCCTCGTGCGTAATCTGCTTCTCCACTGCTATTCCTCCTCATCTCAGGGAACTCATAAATGATTCCTACAGCTCAGCCCCTACCACTCGACAGGTGTGTGCACGGTCCACGGTGTCCCTATTCCCAAGAGATTCAGATCGACATTCCCCAACAGGCAAACCAGCCAACGGATAGAGTTTTCGACCAGCACAACCAAAAACCAGTCTTGTGACGAACCTGGGTTCCGCAAGTCGTGGGGCGCGTCTCCAAACGTGCCGGGCCTGACCCACGGCGTAGGGCGGATTGGGCAATCCGCCCCAAGGGGCATTATACATAGGAATGTCCACCGATACGACCATGTCCCTGTGCAGACGGGCGTTGCTGCTCGGGCCAAAGATCGGAGGCTCGAACTCGATCACCCCCAGGCTGCGCAGGCCCGAATAGTGGTAGGCATAGCGGATGACCGCGGTCTCGGCCAAGAGATTTGCAGGCTCGTAGATCGCACATGGCCGTCTCGACATCGACCCACACTGTAGAAAGCGGAATAGCATCAGTGTGATCACACAAACGTGGTGTGCTGGCGCATATTTCGTGATCCGATAGTTACAGGTCACTTGCGTCTTCAAGGCACGTGCTATAGGCCCACCGCTCACAGACGAGAAACTGCCCCAGAAACAAAAAGAGCCCTCTATTGCTAGAGAGCTCTTGATGTCCTATAAGGACTTACTATAGGCGGGAGCGACGGGATTCGGGCAAGCGCGTGTATACAGGCCGTGAGACTCCTACAAGGAGGCATACCGCTCGACCAGCCTTGCTAAGCCGGAATTCTCACTTATTTTGCCCCTGTCGTGGTCCATAACATGGGGGTCACTTTACCTACCTGCGCGGGTCAATTAGTCTTCCGTCGCAAATGACACCTAAAAGGTAAGAGATGCTCAAGCCGGTGTACTGATGAGTAGGCAATTGCAGCTCCGGACAATTCATCTCCACGGTGCAAAAGTCGAAGCAGAACATAGCCATTGGGTTCTTGGACTATATCAGACGCCGGCAAAGTGGTTGCGAAGGTGGCTACAAGCATATCATCATTTACCAGAGCGGGAAATTCCACCTGTTCAGGAAGCAGATTGCTTGAGGTGCGCTGTGGAAACTCGGCGGAAAGTGAGCCATCAGCTTGAAAAGTTAATGTCCAAGGCAAATCATTCGCACCGAGAACGATGCGTCCCTCCCAGCATCCAAGCAATTCAGTCTGACCAGTGTATCTTTCGAATCCTTCAGTTGCATCGAGTGAGATGGAGTGGTTGCTCGGTTCGAGTACTTGAATCAAGGAACTAGCAATAGCCTGCGCTTGGGAATTTGCATCTGTTGCATTAATTACCACGCTTACGACTATATCTTGCTGGGGAAGAAGAAGAATCAACGCACTTGCACCTGGCATGCCCCCTTCGTGCCACACGATAGAGTTTCCATCGGAATTGGTTCGGAAATACCAGCCAAGACCATAGTGTGATGCGTTGTAGTACGGGTATCTTGCCTTTGGCTCAACATAACTCCGCATTAGCAGCTTATTTTCTTGACTGAGCATAGATTGCGAGTCTTCAGTACTGCGTAGATGAAAGAGACCAAATAGAGTTAGATCATGAGCGCTTGCAAACACATTGCCCGCACCGGGAGTGTCATTATACGTCTCAATAAGAGGCAACCCACTCGCGCTATACTTCCTCGCTGCCTTTGCAGGAGATGAGGATGCATCAACCATCATTGAGTCTATCATACCGAGGGGTTCGAATACTTCGGTCTTGAGGAAATCTGTTAAGCTAGTTCCGCTCTGCTCTTCGATGATGTGACCAATAAGACCGTATCCAAGATTAGAGTATTCAAAGAGTGTTCCGGGCGGCTGCGCTAGAAACCCATACTTGTGAAAAGCGTCTTCCAGGCTTTGAACCGGTAGATCCTGGTCATTCCAGTAGATACGGGCGTATGTCCCAAGTCCTGAAGTGTGGTTGAGAAGTTGCCTTAGGCAGTAGTCAGGATGTGCTATAGCCAATTCTTGATGAGAAAACCAACTACCCGCATAATGACTTGCGGGGGCTTGAATATCGACGATACCACGCTCGTGTAGCATCATCATTGCAGTAGCAACGATGGGTTTAGACGCAGAGGCCAATGGATAGGGTGTCCCGACTGTACCCGCAATCTTCTGTTCCCTATCGGCCCAGCCAAAAGCATTCTCATGAACAATCTTCCCGTTCTTAGCAATCGAGAACGCAGCTGATGGGATTTTTCCGCTCTCGACTTCAACGGAAATCTGTGTTTCTACAGCTTTGAAGTCGAAACTGTCGTACCTCATGATTCGGTTCATATCGCTAATTCGGCGCACAACTCAGATCCGCCCATATTCTCAATGCCTTTGGTTTTCGCCATCGTTATTCTCCTTGAATTGGCTTATTCTGCAGGAAAGCACCCAACGGTTTGCGTTACCTGCCTGTGGGTGGGACATCGACTTAGCTCATTATCCGGCAAGATATTTCGAGAAGCAAAAATCTCAATATGGCGGAACGAGTTCCACAGGTCGGGTGCACGTTAGGAGATATACTCGTCCGCACTACCGGAAATGGTCAGCAGCCTTGAGGATGCTGTATTGCCACTGGAACGGATAGGCAAAGCGGAAGACCCATGGAGCAACGGCTCTGCCGCTCGATTTCCGACGGAATAGGCCGCGCTCGAGGAGGTTTGCTCTCCTCGCTGTCGCAGGCCCCTGGTTAAATCTCCCGAGAACGTCTGATAACTCAGCATAAAGGAACTAAATTACTGGTGGATGAATTATGGGTCCCCCACAGCCATTTTTGAACCCCACGGGTTTCCATCTCGCATAACAGGCAAAATCAGAATCGGAGGGACATGCAGGTGAGCCCCCCGTCCATCTTTTGGGCTTCGCTGGTGTCTAGCTCGATGATATCGGCTCCTAGTTCGCGAAGTTTTTCTTTGGTTTTAGGGAAACCTCTTGGCATGAGGATGCGCCCGTTTACCCACAACACATTTGCGGCATATGATTCATCCACGTCCACAACGATCTGATCATACCTGGACAGTTCCGGTCGCCCGGCAAAGGCTTCTGTGACAAGAAGTGTGTTTCCGCCCACGTAATTGACATCCGATTTGAAATGCAACCCGTCAGCGATGAGAACGGCCGTCCATGTATTCCCGTATTGCTCTAAAATGTTCCCCAAATTCTCGGCCCCTGCCTGATTCGTGCGCTCCGAGATGCCAATGAAGAAATGAGTCCCTACCATCAATACATCGCCGCCATCCAGTGTTCCCGGAGCTTCGATACGGGCAATGGGCCGATGCTGGGCGAGGACAGGTTCCATTGCAATTTCTTCCCCCCGTCGGGCCGGCGCACCAGGACGGGCAATTACGGCTACATCAGGCGTAACAACCGCGACATCTTCCACGAAGTACGCATCAGGATATGCGGGCAGGCCCGCCAATTCAATGACAGTCAACCCAGCATCCTGAAGAGCAGCGATATAAGCTTTGTGAAGCGCTTGCATTCGGGCATAGATAGGTGCACCCAGATTGGATGTAGTAATGCCTTGCCCAAAGTTTGGGCAGGGCTTCCTTGTTATCGCTCTTGTAAACATGGTACTCACCTTTCAGTTTCAAGCTCGGGTGATTTTTGGTATAAGGGTACATGAGGATGGTGTGGACGTCAACGGTGTTTTCTGCTTCGAGATGGAAGATCAAAGCAAAAAACCCATGAATTCCTTGACGCCAACGTTGCAATAGCCAAACCTGTTCAGGAGTCACAATCACAAGGACGTGAAAGCAACGATAACCAACGTCTGCGTCGGCTTGCACCCACGTGCTCAAGCGCGGTGAACTTGCCTTGCGCAGTCCGTTGGGTGAGAATTGGCGATCCCTATCGGTAACCTCGTAACCCTGGATCGAAAACTTCACGACGAGACGCTTATAGGCCTACCAGGGATCTTCCGAAAACTTAACCAAAACAAAAAGAGCCCTCTATTGCTAGAGAGCTCTTGATGTCCCATAAGGAATTACTATAGGCGGGAGCGA
>CAVVUS010000010.1:0-272752 GCA_963751345.1 uncultured Chloroflexia bacterium | reverse complement strand
CCGATGCCGCGAAGTTCGCAATAGCTTCAACGATAACCGGCCAGACACCTTCGGGCAATTCGTGTCCGAGCCCCTCGACGACCTTCAGCTCGGCGTTTGGCACGACTTCCGCCAGATGCCGGCCGTGGGCCGATGGTATCAGCGGGTCGTCACGACCGTGGAGGACCAGGGTCGGCACGGCGATGCGCGGAGCATTCCGCCGCAAGTCGCGGGCAGAGGCGACGATCGCAGCTTCCTGGCGCGACATTCCATCCAATCCATCGCCACGATCGTAGTGCCGCCGCGCTTCCTCGCGGAGGCTCTCGCTATCAAGAGGATAGCCCTCTCCATGCACCGCGCGCATCATCCCGACCATATAGCCGACATATGCATCGCGGCCGGGCCCGGGCATCCGCATCAGCGTTAGCATCCGCGCCTTGGGCAGCGCAACGATCGGCTCGGTCATCGTGGTCATCATCAGTATGGCTGTGGCGACGCGCTCAGCATGGCAAACGGCAAGAACCTGAGCGATCATGCCACCAAGCGAGGCCCCAAAGACGTGTGCGGAACGGATGTTCAGCGCGTCGAGCACCCCTACCGCGTCGGCCGCCATGTCCTTAAGCGTATAGGGCGCCGGCACCGTCTCGCCCCTGATCGCGGCCCACACCAGGGGAAGCAACGACGGCTCACCTGCCTGCGTGAACTTGGTCGACAAACCCGTGTCACGATTGTCAAAGCGGATGACCTGGAAACCACGTGCCACCAACTGCAGGCAGAGAGCCCTGGGCCACATCACCATTTGATCACCCAGGCCCGCGATCAGCAGCACTGCCGGCGCCTCCGCGCCACCGAACCGCTCGTAGACAATATCGACGTCCCCCACCCTCGCCGTACCCGCGTCGGGTTCTTCGTCACCCACCATGCCCGCCTCCCTATACCCTCACACGCCACCGATGCTCACGTCGTGGCTCAGCCGAGCCCCAGCCGTTCGAACTGCTCGGGTGGTGCGTCGTTGGCCTGCATCAGCCTTACCATCAGGTCGATCATGCGCGCCTCGACCTCGGCATCATCCAGCGGATGTGCCTGCTGGGGATCGGCCTGCTGATCGTAGAGCAGGTTGCCGAAGCGATGCATCCCCTGCCAGCTGTCGCTGCCCCGGGCCGGGATCTTCATCACCGGGCATCCCTTGGTGAACTCGAAGGGCGCCGCCATTTCCGTCTCCTGGAGCTCGTCGACGTCGAAGGTATGGCGCATATGGGTGGGCATCAGCGTGTACTCGTAGAGCGGCTGATTCTCGTCGGTCGCCGGCGCCCGCATATAGACGTAGCGCCCATCGGTCACGTTGACGTGCCCGCCGTGCAGACCGAAGAGGATGCCCTCGCGGAGCGGCGCCTCCGAGGCAAGGGCCAGCGTCAGAGGGATGCCCTGCATATCCTTGGTCAGCGGCACGCCAAAGGCCTCCAGCAGCGTCGGCCCCCAGTCGATGTTCTGGACCAGTGCCCGGCTCCGCTCGCCCTGGCGCCCGGTGCGCGGGTCCCAGAGGAAGAGCGGCGTCCGGGCGACCTCGTTCCAGAAGGGCTGCACACACTTTGCCCACCAGTCGTGCTCGCCCAGCAGGAAACCGTGGTCGGTGCAGACGATCAGCAGCGTGTCCTTCCACATATCGAGTTCGTCCATCAGGTCCAGCACCTTGCCCAGGTAGGTGTCGCACATCGAGATGAGGGCGGCGTTCTCGTAGCGGACGTGCGCCACCTGCTCCGGCGTCTCCTCGACCTCGCGATAGGGCGGCCAATCGAAGTGCGGGCCGTCGTAGTCGTGAGGATAGAGGTCCTTGTAGTGCTGCTGGGTGAAATAGGGCTCGTGCGGGTCGAAGGTCTCGATCTGCAGGAACCAGTTGTCCTCACCGGCGTTGGTGCGCATGAACTCCATGCCCATCTCGAAGGTCCGGGCCTGGGGCTGGAGCGCCTCCTCCTGCATATAGGTCCGGTTGACCCAGTCCTGGCGCCACATCTTGTCGCCGCGCTCGCCCACGTGCTCCGGGATCTCGGGATCGGCGACGACGCCCTTCCAGGGGTCGCCCTCCTGGCCGCGGGCGATCTCCCAACTGGTGTAGCGGGTGTGGTAGGTCGCCCCACCCTCCTCCCAGTAATGATAGTGGTCGCTGACGAGATGGGTGTAGATCGCCGTGCGCCTGCAGGATCTCGGGGACCGAGTCGTCGAAGGGCTCCAGCGGCCCCCAGCTGCGGTGCAGGAAGTTGTAGCGCCCGGTGTGGAACTCGCGCCGGCAGGGCATGCAGGGCATGCTGCCCACGTAGCTGTTGTCGAAAGCCACCGTCCGCTCGGCCAGCCGCTCGAAGTTGGGCGCGTGGACCCAGTCGCAGCCGTACGGCGGCAGCATATGCCGGTTGAGCGAATCGAACATCACCATAATGGCACGCATGAAGCCCCCTTACGCCCTACTCCCGTCGGCTCAGCTGTCGTTACCGATATCAGGCTGGACGCGGCCATCATAGCATCGAATCGGCATCTCGCACAGAATTGGACAGGGCGACATCGGCGCTTCAGGTCCAGGCACCGGCTGGACAAAAGCGGCAATCTGGCGCATACCTATCTGAAGACACCGAACCAAGGAGATGCAATATGTCTGAGATCGTGATCAACTACGATGAATCGAAGGTACCCGCCTACACCCTGCCGGACCCGCTCATCTTCGAGGACGGAGCGCCGGTGACTACGGCAGAGGATTGGACCACCCGGCGGCGCGGCGAGATCCTGTCGCTCTTCGAGCACACCGTCTATGGACACGCGCCCGAGGCGCCGAGCTTCGCCTCCTGGGCGAGGACGGCGAGATGCCAGCCGAGGTGACCTCGTTGAGGGCGGCGCGCTGGGAGGGCTGGCAACCCGCAAGGAGGTCACGCTGCGCTTCGTCAGCGATCCATCGGCCGTCAAGCTCAATGTCCTGGTCTACCTCCCCTCGGGGGCGCAGGAGGGTGTGCCACTGTTTCTGGGGCTCAACTTCGGCGGCAACCACACGATCCATCCCGACCCCGGCATCACGCTGTCGAAGGCCTGGATGCCGGACTTCATCCGGCAAGGCACGGCGGATCACCACGCGACCGAGGCCGCCCGGGGCATGGCCAGTTCACGCTGGCCCGTCGAGACGATCCTGAAGCGGGGCTACGGCCTGGCCACGATCTACTGTGGGGACATCGATCCCGACTTTCACGACGGGTTCGAGAACGGCGTCCACGGGCTCTATCCCCGCGACGACAGCCGTGGTGATGCCTGGGGCACGATCAGCGCCTGGGCGTGGGGGCTCAGCCGGGCGCTCGATTACTTCGAGATCGACGATGCCGTAGACGCGGCGCGCGTGGCCGTTATGGGCCACTCGCGGCTTGGCAAGACCGCCCTGTGGGCGGGCGCGGCGGACCCGCGGTTTGCGATGGTCATCTCGAACGATTCCGGCTGCGGTGGGGCGGCCCTCTCACGGCGTGAGTTCGGTGAGACCGTCAAGCGCATCAACACGTCTTTCCCACATTGGTTCTGCACGAACTTCAAGCAGTACAACGACCGGGTCGCCGACCTGCCGGTGGATCAGCACGAGCTCATCGCGCTCGTCGCTCCCAGACCGGTCTACGTGGCCAGCGCGGTCGAGGATCTGTGGGCGGACCCACGGGGCGAGTTCCTCTCGGCCGTGGCGGCCGACCCAGTCTACCGGCTCCTGGGGACCGAGGGGCTCCCGGCTGTCGAGATGCCGGAGGTCAACCGGCCCGTCCAGGGCACGATCGGGTATCACGTCAGAACCGGTGGCCACGATGTGACCGCGTACGACTGGGAGCAGTATCTCGCGTTTGCGGACCGGTGGCTGTAAGGACGGGGCAGACTGTGCGAAGCCCAACCTTGCGAAGGTCTCGGAAACCTTCCAGGTAGCCGATAGGATTCGGGAGTTTCCCGCACTCATGCTTGCGTTTTCAGGTCCCTACGGTACCCTTCGGGCCGAGATATCCCACGTAGGAGGAGAGTATGCGGATCATCCAATTCCAGGACCCGGAGGCACGCGGCGGGTAGGCATCGTCAAGGATGCCAAGAGCGTCCAAGCCCTGACGGGCGAGCAGACGGTCTACGGGCTGGCCCTGGAGGCGATACGGCGCCGACGCTCGTTTGCCCAAGTGCTCACTGAGCACTTGACCGACGGCGTCGTTGACTACGCAGACCTGGTCGCCAAGCGGCGCGTGCTCCCGCCCCTGGATCACCCTGACCCCGCCCATATGCTGATCACGGGCACCGGGCTGACCCATCTCGGCAGCGCCGACGCGCGCGACCGAATGCACAAGTCGCATGCCGACGCGGCGCTCACCGACAGCATGCGGATGTTCCGGATGGGCCTGGAGGGAGGAAAGCCCGCACCGGGCGAGGTGGGCGTTCAGCCGGAATGGTTCTACAAGGGAGACGGCAGCATCGTCGTGGCACCGTACGGGGACATCCTCAGCCCTGCCTTTGGGCTGGATGGCGGGGAGGAGCCGGAGATCGTGGGGCTTTATATCATCGGGCCCGAGGGTGAACCTTACCGGATCGGCTTCGCCCTGGGCGATGAGTTCTCCGATCACGTGATGGAGAAACAGAACTATCTCTATCTCGCGCACTCCAAACTGCGTCCGTGCGCCTTCGGCCCCGAGCTGCGTCTGGGGGATCTGCCGCCGGACATCCGGGGCACGGCGCGCATCCTGCGGGACGACAGGACGCTCTGGCAGCGCACCTTCCTGAGTGGCGAGCAGAACATGTCGCACACTATCGCCAACCTGGAGGCCCACCACTTCAAGTATCGACAGTTCCGCCGGCCCGGCGACGTCCACGCGCACTTCTTCGGAACCGCGACCCTCAGTTTCTCGGATGGAATCGTCCTGACACCCGGGGACGAGATCGAGATCGAAGCCGAGGGCTTTGGGCGCCCACTGAGGAACTCCATCGCCGTTGCGCCAAGTGAGGATGTCACGATCGCGGCGCTGTAGTGAGGCGAAGAGCATGAGCCGACGCTACAATTCGGTGCCCGGCTTCCCGGAAGATATGCTGCGCCGTAAGGGGGACACCCGCGTCATTTACTGTATAATGTGAGGAATCGGCGCGGGATAGCCTATCACAGATAACACGCGCCATCGAGGGACCTGAGCATGAACGACGAGTTAGTGACTTTGTGGGAAACACCTAAGGCCAAAGAGATCACGATGATCGCAGGCTGGCACCAATGGGCCGACGCCGGCGCGATCTCTTCGGGGCTGCCGCTCTACCTGATCCACAAAACAGATGCCCGGAAGATCGGTGAGATCAAGGACGATGGATTCTATCTCTTCCAGTTGCCGGGTGCCCACCACTTCCTGCGGCCCGAGATCCAGCTCGAGGACGGCTACCGGAAATCACTGAAGAAGCCCCAGAACGAGATCTACTACACCGGCGACGACGAAAAGGGGCTGGTCATCTTCCTGGGTGAGGAACCGCATATGCGGGTCGACCGCTACACCGAGGCGCTCCTGAACGCCGTCGAGATGCTGGGTGTGCAGCGCGTCAGCGCCGTCGGGGGCGTCTACGGCGCGATTCCCTACGATCAGGACCGCGAAGTCTCGTGCGTCTACAGCCTGCCGGGCATGAAGGACGAACTGAGCCGCTATGCCGTGCGCTTCTCCGACTACGAGGGCGGCACGACCATCGGCACCTATCTCGTTGACGGCGCCGAGGCCCACAACATCGAGTTCTTTGTCTTCTATGCGTTCGTCCCGGCGTACAACTTCACCGGGGTCTCCGAGATGGTCCAGGCCATCAGCATCGAGCACGACTTCAAGGCGTGGTACGACGTGATGCGCCGGCTCAACCATATGTTCAACCTGGAGATCGATCTCTCCGAACTGGAGGACCAGAGCTACGAGTTGATGGTCTCGATGGACGGCAAGATCGAGGAGTTGGACGAGCAGATGCCCGACCTCGACGTCCGGGCGTATATGGAGGAAGTGGCAGACGAGTTCAACGCCCATCCCTTCGTCCCGCCGCTTAGCGACGTATGGGGCAAGGCGCTGGGCAACCTCTTCGGCGATGGGGAGGATGACGAGGAGGAGTAACGGCCAGTTTGCGGTCTAGCGGGTCAGCGTCTGACCGGCGGAAGCTGGACTCAAGGACGCCGTACCCGTACTGTACGAGGGGTCACAACCGTAACCGTAGAACTTAGATCATTGAGATTATACTGATCCAAAGCACGACTCAAGAGATCGAGTAGAGGACGGATGCCATCCTCATTCGGCCGCAAGAGCAGTACTCCTATATGTGTTCCCGGCGCATACCTACGGATATCGCCAAAGCCCTTGTCGGCCGTGATGAGATACCTCCTCTCTTGCTGCACAGCGTTCCAGAGCGCCGCATCAGGCCACCCTCCCATACCTTGATCCACGACGCTGGCTGCATCGTAGCCTCGCGCAACCAGTAATCCGACCACAGCACGCGGTAGGTCTTCATCTACCTTGATACGCATCGTCAGTCCTGGGCTTGCAGTGGCATCAAGACATCCTGACTCACCATCTCGGCCGCGTAGGCCAGCGCTGCCTGTATGTCCTCGTGGGTGAGTCGTGGGTACTGGTCGATGATCTCGGCAGGCGTGAGGCCGTCCGCCAGACTTCCCACGACTATGGCAACCGGAATCCGTGTACCTTTGATGCACGGGTCACCGTGATGAAGATCAGGCGCCATCGCTATATGCTCCTGCCAACGGATACGTCCCATTATCTCACCTCACTCTCGAGCACAACCCATCTCCGGATCAACCAGCTTTCCAGCTCCCATTATACCGCCGGCAGCATCGGTGCGCCCTCTGTCTGGTAGCACGAACCAGAGGCACTTAAGGGAACCGAAGAAGACTGGAAAGCCGCGCATCTTCCTCGGGCCGATGGCGGCAGTAGTCCAGCAGCAGATTCACCTTCTCGTCGCGCCGCATGCCGCGCCCGAAGGTATCGTAGACCTCGGGAAAGTGGTCCAGGCAGAGCGCGTCAAGCGCCACATCGTCGAGCGAGGCCATCAGCAGCGATCGAACCGTGGCAGTGTCCCAGGCGCCGACGACAGGCGGCTGTTGCTCCTGCGCGCCTCCCGAGAACGAGAGGGGCATTTCCTCTCTCGCAGCCTCACCGAGTTCAACAGCACCGTCCGGTTCCCGCGTTTCATCGACCAGCATCGTCACGAATTCCTCAAAAGGCTGACCGATTTGGCCGTACGTTGCCAGGGGCTCTTGGGGGCTATTGCCATCGAGGAACTCGACTCTGGTCTCCCGATCCGCTTCCTCGTAGGTCTCGATGCCGGCGATGGTGCGCCCTTTCCCTGGATCCCACCGCGGACGCATCGTCACAGTTCGCCAGGGCACAACCTCCCAACTTGCCCGCGTCGTCGGGCGCGTGGAGAGAAATTGCTTTTCCTCATCACGCAGTTCCCCAGATCGTCTGTACACACCAATCGGGGCGCTCGGATACTCAGGGCCGGCGGGGATAGGATCGTAGGAGATTGACGTGTAAGGATACTTGCCAAAGACCAGACGTTTACCATCACCGGATATCCAGCCCCCCATTCCCAGGCGGTGCCAGATGCGCTCCAGTCGAGCGCGCAATTGGCTGATGCTGCAGTTGTAGATCCCAGTTCGAATAACAGTCACGGGACCTTCTCCGATCCGCAGTAGCGACGTCGAGAAAGGCAGTCAAGTAGCCGTGTTTGCTGATCTCAGGGAGAGTATATGGAGTTATTGCAGGGCGTCAAAGTACGGGAGGGGAGCACCAAACTCCGGAATCACCTAAGACTCCGGTCGAATCACTTATTCGAGCCGAACAACACCAACTGCATGATCTGCCGGATATATGCCACACCCGAGGCGCATGTTCCAGGCGGATCTAGCTCGAGCAGCCTGGAACGTAATCCGCCGAGTCTCCGGACAGACGGCGGATCACAGATCCGCCTGGAACGGAAACACGATGGGTCTTTCCCAAAGAGCTCTCCTGATCTTGCACCAAGAAGTCAGATCGATCATGGAGCGATTAAGTGACACACGTTGCCGCCTATTCGCCGATTCTTCATTCTCTCTTCTTCATTCCTCCGTCCACACCGCGGGCGCAGATGGGCGTGCTTTGCGGTTCAGAAACTCGCGTTGGAGCGCGGGCGTGACGGTATCGGCCTTGATCCGGCGGATGATCTCGGCAAAGGCCCGAACCTTATGTGCAATCATCGCCTCGCCCTTCTCGGCGGTGGCTTTGCCGGGATTCCCCACGTACATCGCCGGGTACATCGCGTACCAGTCGAGCGGAGAGTAGACCCCAACCTCGCGGAGCGCCTCGTTGCGCCGTAGGTTCGTGAAGGGCTTCGGCGGCACCTGATCCATCTTGACCAGGTCGGGGTGCAGGTGGAGAGCGGTGCTCGTCTCCATCTCGCAGGCGTGACCGGTCTCGGTCGTTTCCAGCAGGTCGTCGATCCCCGGCATCTCGGCGGGGTGCGCGTCGTAGACGGTGTAGGCCTTGTCCTTCTCGACGAGCGTCTGCACGAAGAGCGGCAGAAGGTGCCGGTTCCCCCCGTGACCGCTGAGGATGACGATCTTGATGAGGCCCTGGCGGGCCATCTCGTCGCAGACGTTCTCCAGCAAGGCCAAAACCAGATCGCGCCGGAAGACCACGGACCCGGGAAGGTGCGCCGATTCGTGGTTGATGCCGTAGGGGTAGGCGGGGAAGACGATGGCGGGCTCCAGCTCCGCCGCCCGGCAGGCGACGGTGTGCGACTCGAACATATCCGTGCCGAGGGGCAGGTGCGGGCCGTGCGGCTCGATCACCCCGATGGGCAGGACGCCCACACCCTCGCATTCCACGACCGCCTTCGCGAAATCCAACGAGGTCAGATTCTCCCATTGCATGGTTGCCTCCGCTTGCGTGAGTCCGAAGACCTTTGGGTTTCCTTATGAGCAGGCGCTCGCTCTACAAGAAAACCCCGAAAGTCTCTCTGGCACCACGATTAGCTCAGACGGCTTGCTGGCGCTTGCGGCGGATATCGGCCTCGATGTGGTCGCCCTCGTAGTGGGTCCAAGCGGCGGGCAGGACGCCGAAATAGGCCTGGCGATCTGCATCGGTGAGGTCCTCGCGCACGACCTGGGCCGGTACACCTTGTGCCAGTGTGTTGGCGGGAATGACCTGCCCCACGTGGGTCGCACTCCCGTTGCCCAGAATCGCCCCTTCCCCGATGCGGGTGTTATAGTCACAGCAAGCGTTCAGCCCCACGGCCCCGCCGTCGGCGATCTGCGTGCCGTGCATGGCGGCCCCATGGTCGACCCAGCACTCGCTGCCGATGATGGAGCTGTCCGGCTCCTCGGCCAACGACCCACCCACCAGCGCGGGACGCCCGCCTTCGATGCAGACGGAATCGTAGATGTGGGTGTAGTTGCCGATCACGTTGCGTCCCCGGATCACCACATTGCAGCGGATCAGCGTGTGATGTCCGATCGTCACGTCGCCCTTGATCACCGTCCCGGCGTCAATCCGGGTATACGCACCGATCGAGATCTTGCCCTCGAGAAGCACCGAGGGGTGAATGTCGGCTGTCGGATGAATGTCCATACCCTCGTACATCACCATGAAGCGACCTCCTTCGATTGTAGTGAGTGCCGGACTACCAGCTCAACCTGTAGCCTCTGCCTCCAGACGGGTCATCTGCGTATCCAGCGCTTCGCTCGGATCTTCACTCATTACCCCAGCACCGGGCAACGTAAACCAGAACGTGCTGCCTCCCTCGGGTGTACTGTCCACACCCACCTGCCCACCAAGTCTGACGACAATCCGATGGACGATCGACAGGCCCAGGCCGTGCCCCGAGGCGCGGGATGGATGGAGTCGGGTGAAGGGGGTGAAGAGCCTCGCGGTCTGGGTGACCGAGAGCCCCGGCCCGTTATCCTTCACCCAGAAACGCACAAACCGGCTGCCGATCGGAGTGTCTGCACCGTCCGATGGCGCGTCAGCCGCCGGGAAATCGTATCCCAGCTCTATGCGAGGTGGTGTGCCTCCGTATTTGATCGCGTTGGTCAGATAGTTGATCCAGACCTCGATCACCCAGGGCATGTAGCCGCTCGCCCAGGGCCAGTCCTCCGGCACCGATATGACGCCATCGCGAGCCTCCAGCGCCGACTGCACCTGCAAGAGGGCCTCGCCTACCGCCATATTCATATCGAACGTATCGAGCGTCACGTCCTCCTGACGATACACCTTTGCCAGAAGCAGAAGAGCGTCAACAATCCGCGTCATTCTGTAGCCCGTCCGCAGAAAAGTATCCAGGTGCTGCAGGATCTCGTCCAATGAAAGCTCACCCGCGGTCAGCTTGAGCATCTCGGCATACCCGATCATCGTGCTAAGCGGCCCCTTGAGATCGTGGGCGACGGCATCGGCAAAGGCATCAAGCTGTTTATTGCTCGTCTCAAGCTCCGCCAGATGGTAGCGTAGAGCTTCCTCAGCCTTCTTGCGCTCGGTGATGTCGTGCAGCACGATCAGTCTTCCCGCCGGACGGTTCCGCTGACTCTTCAGGTGCGAGGGATGACACTCGTAGTGGCACATCTGCTCGCCGATGAGCAGGTCAATGTCGACACTATCTACCCCCGGCCCGCCCAGGCACCTCACCAACGCCGGCCACCTGGCCGATAACACGTCAATGGGTCGTCCCAGCAGCCTGGCAGGGACCGTACCCGGCTCAAGTTTTGAGAGCAGTTGGTATGCGGCAGGATTGAGGTCGACGATCCGGTCGGCTACATCAACGGTGATCACCGGATCGCTCATCGTGTCAATGAGCGTCGCGCGCGCCACCGGCCTGACGTCAAAGAGACGGTGCCAAAACATCCCAGCGGCAAAGGCGATCCCGGCAAGCGCGAACGAGATCGGCGTGTAGTCCTTTAGCAGGCCCGGAATCAGACGCAGTACGTAGACGGCATTGTAAAGAACCGGGATAAATCCTCCTAACAGCAGCCACCGCGTCTGCTGGCGGTAGAGATTCAGCGCGGTAAAATGCCGACGTGCCACCAGCAGAGCCCCGGCGACTACCATCCCATAGCTGGTCACGACGTACACCCAGAACCAGGGGCCATGGTCAACTTGCAGCGCCAGGAAGTCCCCTACCGCCTCGAATCGATAACTGCGCCAGACGAGATGATGAGCCTGGTTGGTCCAGACAAGCAAAGCTGTTATCGCCGGTATGACGGCGACCGCCCAGTAACCCGGCGAGCGCAGCCATTTCCGGAGACCGACGTACTGCATAATGAAGGTCAGCCAGGCCACAGGTGTGCTCACGATGAAGAGGTAGGTCACCTTCGCCCAAGCCAGGGTCCACGATGGTGACCGGGCGACCAATTCCAGTGTGTTGAAGATGAGCCAGCCCGCGATGGAGATCATCAGCCAACCAAAGGCCGATATCTCTGCCGAGGCCCTGCATCGCCACGCGTAGAGCAAGAGACCTACCGAGAACACGCAGGCAATCGGTGCCAGCACAATGAAGAGCGTGTATTGCATCGTCCTCGTCTTTACAGGCGACTTAGTTGAGATCCAGAGCCGGAAGCATGCATCGAGCGTACCAGCACCACGCTACGCACACACGTTCCGCAACTCACCTGTCCAACTCGAACACCTCGACTCTGCCGTCGATTGTGCCGATAAGCAACGGAGCCTGGACCGAGAGCCCCTGGGGGGCCGCCACTGCCGTCATCCCCGGCGGTGTTCCCTGGATCTCGACCCACGCCTGGCCGCCGTCACGTGAGAGCCAGAGGGCATCTTCCGAGAGGACCAGAACATCGAGCTGATCAGGCGACCCCGGCGACACTACGATGCCGTTCACGGGATCCACAATCAGGTCTGCGCCACGGCGGGACCAGGTCAGCCCATTGTCCTCGGAGACGAGCAGGCCCTGGCCTTCGGTGCCGGCGAAGAGCGTGCCATCCTCGGGATAGTGTGGTGAGAGCACAAGGCTCAGGACCGACTCATAGCCGATCGGAAGATCGATCTCCCGCCAAGCCCGCCCGCCATTTGTACTCCGGAAGATGCCGCTCTCCACGCCGGCATAAAGGGTCTCGTCCTGAGCGAAGCCCGGCGAGATAGCGAGACAGAACACCGTGAGATCGAGCAGACCGAAATTCCAGCGAGCCCAATGGGTGCCGTGGGTCGCGGAGCGGTAGATCCCATCGTCGGTCGTAGCTGCGAGCACGACGCCATCCTCAACGAAATTGGGAGAGATGGCCATTGCGGAAACCGCCGGAGGTGGCGAGTCCAGAATTGAGGCAAACCAGGTTTCGCCCCCGTCCACCGAACGCACGACGCCGCCGGGTACCCCGGCAAAGAGGCTGGCGTGGGACGCGCCATCGTAGTCGGGTGAGAGGACGACGGACGTGGCAAGCAGAGCGCTCTCGAGATTGAGAGAGTCGAAAAGACAGGTCCAGGTGGCGCCGCCGTCTTGAGAACGATAGAGCCCGGAACCCCGCGCGGCAAACCACTGCGCCATATCAGGCGTACAGGTCAGTGCGTAGACGAGGTCGTCGTTCTGGAGCTCCTCAGCCTCGGGCGCAGAGGGTTGATCTTCAGGTGAGTCAGATGCGTGCGGGTACTGTGATTCTGTCATTTTCGGTTTCCCCTAAGTGTTCAGCGCGTCCGGCGGGAGAGCGCGATGGATGACGACGTCGGTGGTCAAGGCCATCGCTGCACTGCTGACGGCAGCCAGCGCGGCCGCTTTC
This sequence comes from uncultured Chloroflexia bacterium, assembly GCA_963751345.1. Taxonomy (GTDB): domain Bacteria; phylum Chloroflexota; class Anaerolineae; order B4-G1; family SLSP01; genus PWVB01. The sequence goes on along the minus strand of CAVVUS010000010.1, from coordinate 260,016 downwards.
ACCACCGTCGTGATATCCCGGATTCCGGCGGCGTTCATATCCACGATCTCGCCCGTGACAACGTCAAACCCATACCCCGGCCCTGCCTTCTCAATGCTACCGAGGATCTCGCCCGGCTCATATCCCGCGTTCTCCAGGAGAGCGCGCGTCGGTGCCTGGAGGGCCGTCATCAGGATATGATAGGCGGCGCGTTCCTCCGGTTCCTCGGCCTGAGCCATCTTCGCCGCCAACACCGGCCGGCACGCCAGTAACGCCACACCGCCGCCGGGAAGCACACCCTCTCGGATTGCCCCCCGCATTGCGTCTGCCACGCGCTGTGCCTGCGCCTTGGTGAAATTCATCTCCGTTTCGGTGCTGCCGCCCACGTGAAGCGTCGCCGACCCTCCCATCAGTTTGCCGATTCGTTTCTGCAACTCGTCGCGCTCGTCGGCATCAGTCGTCGAGACAAAGGTGTTGCGCAAGCGCGCGATGTGCTCCCGGAGTGCACGGGGGTCACCTTGGCCACCGACCAGGCCCAAGTTGCGATTGTCTGCCCACACGCGGCGCGCTCGACCGAGGTCGGCCAGTTTGACGTCACGGATGCTATCGCCGGCATCTCTGCGAAAGACACGCCCGCCGGTCAGAACTGCCATGTCCATCAATGCCGTACGCTGTTCAGACGAGGCGACACCGGGCGTTTTCACCCCGACGGCATTGATCTTGACCTTGCCCTTATCGCGATTCATGATCAGCATGCCCACGACAACATCAGAGATCCTCCGACCGATGATGGCGACATTGTCGATTCCGCCCTGCACACACGTGGTCAACAGTGGGACGAGATCGTGGGGATCGCTGATGTCGAAATCCGTCATCAGGATGGCGGCATTTGGGAGTTCCGCTCGCTGTCTCGCCATATCGTTGATGAACGCGCGAGAGACCAGACCGCCGTCCCAGTACATACCCTCCACGTATTCGCGCTCATAGCCGCGCCCCCGGCTCGTGCGGATCTCGAGCCGTCCATACTCGCCGATGATGTCGAAGATTTCGCCGAGCACCTTGCCCATCTCCTTATCGTTGGAGATGGCCGAGGCCAGTTTTGTGAGTTCATCCTTGCCCTGGATGCGCGAGGTCATGCCATCGAGCTCGGTAAGGATTTCCTGGGCGGCTCGTTGGAGATGAACCCGCAGGCGCATTGGGTTACCGCCCGCGGCCAAATAATGGAGACCCTCCGCATAGACCGCCTTGAAGAGCACGGCCGCCGTTGCCGTACCGTCTCCGACCTCCTCTCGGAGTCTCCACAAGACGTTGCGGAGAAGCATTGCCCCGACGTCCGCATCTCGACCGCGGATCTGGACAATACGCCGAGCGATGGTGCCGCCGTCATCCAACAGCTCCGGCACCCGAGTGGTATGGCCAATGCTCTGGTCGTAAAGAACAATCCGGGGCAGAGGACCCAACGTCGGCTGCACCGCATCCACGATCTGCTCAACGCCACGGAGCATACCACGATGAACTTGAGGCTGGAAGGTGACGCGCGGTCGCTGCCACTTTTTTGAACTGGTTGCCATTATGCTTGCGGACTCCTTTGGTCAGACGCTGATGCGCTGCGACGTCGGCACGTTTCCACGTTCGGACGTGCTGACGTGAAAACGCGTCTCACTGCCTAAATCGCCGGGAGGGCGAAGCGATCCCCGGTCTCTTCGATCCACCAGGCCAGTCGATCCTGGAGGTGCTTTCGCTCTATGCCGAACTTTGTGTTGTGCGCCAGGTTGACCAGTTCATAGGGATCGTCATTCAGGTTGAACATCAGCCAGGGCTGCCCCTCGAGGACCACGTATTTCCAGCCATCCCGTGTGACGACGGCGCGCCAGGGCCGGTCGACGCTGTCACCGTGTCCGGTTGGGATCACCGATTGAATGAAAGCAGAATCGGGCGCCTCAACCTGGGGGCGTGAGGGCAGCCGGACACCTGAGTAATCGTGCCCGCGCATCCAATCCGGTTTTTCGATGTCACAGAGGCCCAGGGTCGTCGGTGCGATGTCCACGTGATTGATCAAGACATCCGTGCGACCCGACCGGCCCTCATAGCGCGGATGCAAGCCCCCTATAAGGAAGGGAACGCGAACCGACTCTTCCCAGGGCGCCGTTTTCAGGAACTGGCCGTGCGACCCATGGATGTCGCCGTGGTCCGAAAAGAAGAGGATATGGGTGTCCAGGTCAAGGTCCGCGTCCACCAACGCCTGGCGTACCCGCCCGACATTCCAGTCCAAGTTCTCAATCTGCGCGTAGGCACCGGCCAACTCACGCCGCGCACGCGTCTCGACCCACGCGACGGGGGGCACATTGGGACGCAGCGCGACCTGTCCGGGGACGTGACGTGACATCCACCGCTCGGGAGCGACGTAAGGGTTGTGAGGCGGTTGCACGGAGAGCACGGCGAAGAAACGGTGGCCCCGTCCGGCGCGTCGGTCCTCGCCCTGGCGGCGGATATAGTCGATCAGCATTTCGGTGAGGGCATCCGTCTCGTAGCCCGGCAGCCGATAGTGGAAGGCGTCCTCGCCCACGCCACCGTGCACCCAGCAGTCCCACTGGCTATTGTTGTTCTCGTAACCGATCCAGGTATCGAAATGGCCGCGCCCTTCGGGCGGGATGATGTGCATGGCGGCCCGTCCGTTTCGTTCCTTGAAACCACCGAGATGCCACTTGCCGAAATAGGCGGTATCAAACCCGTGATCATTGAAGACATCGGCGACGGTGGGCATATCGGGGGGCAAAGGGTATTCGTGGCCCGGCACGCATTCGTGGGGATAGCGGCTGGTCAGCAGCGAGCCTCGGAATGGACAGCATAGGGGAAACCCGGAGACCGCGCGCTCGTAGTTCTGTCCTTCGCACGCCAGGCGGTCAAGGTTGGGCGTGCTCAGGTTTGGGTCGCCATTGCAGCTCAGGGCCTGTGCCCTGTGTTGATCCCCGAAGATCCAGATAGCGTTCTTGTACGGAGAGGAAGAAGCAGACGTCGGCATAGAATCGATTCCTCCAGGAACTTCCGTGGAGGCAAGCCGTCCGACTTACCTCCACGCTGTTCTCACGCCGGAACTTCCTGCGCCATTCGCAGATAGCTTCGGTAGCGCTCCACCGAGATGTCACCATTATCTACGGCTTGTTTGATCGCGCAACCCGGCTCACTCTCGTGATGACAGCTTGCGCCGAACTTGCACCTACCCAGGTAAGGCCTGAACTCAGGAAAGTAGGCGCCGAGCTCGGAACGGGTGGCCCGCCACAGCGCCAGCTCACGCATACCCGGTGTGTCCACCACCCCGCCGCCACCCGAGATCGGCACGAGTTCAAGGTGCGTCGTGGTATGGCGCCCCTTACCGATCTTGCCGGTGCCCACGGCGCCGACCCGAAGCCCCAGATCCGGTTCGACCGCATTCAGGAGGCTCGTCTTGCCAACGCCGGACTTGCCCAGCAGCACCGAAATCCGGCCCTGCAGCACACCCCGCATCTCGTCGATGCCGCGCCCGTCCACCGTGCTCGTCAGGGTCACCGCATACCCCAGGGCCTGGTAAGCCTCGATGACGGCGTCGAACTCAGCAGCGTCGACGAGATCAAGCTTCGTGATACAGATCCTGGCGGGAACGCCGGCCGCCTCCGCCGTGACCAGATAGCGGTCGAGCAGATGCCACTTCGGCTGCGGGCGCGCGGCCGCGAAGACGGCGATCATCTGGTCAACGTTGGCGACCAGGACTTGCTCCAAGGGAACGGGGCCGGGGTCGCGTCGAGAAAGCCGGCTCTTGCGGTCCAGGACCTCTTTGATCATCCCCGAGCCGTCCCCGGCATCCACAAAGATCACCCGATCGCCCACAGCGATGGGATCGACCGTCTCGATGTCCTCCACTCGCTGGACGCTGTAGTGCTCCAGGGAGGCCGGATTCCGGAAAGGGTAGAGCAGGCGTTTTCGAAGCAGCGTCGAGATCGAACACGGCACGAGGTCGTCGCCGACCTGCACCATATAGCGACCGCGATCCTTTCTGACCACGAGCCCCTGCACGCGCGGGAGATCGGTGTCAGTCGTGGAGTCGGACGTCACGGATGTATGATCCTCGAGTGTGCTCGGCGGAGTCATACGTTGCCCCCTGCGCCCACCGGATCGTCGAGGCGCAGACCGAGTGTGATCTCCTCGTGCAGGCGCTCGTATCCCAGCGACCTATAGAGCCCGACAGCCCCCTCGTTGTGCGCGGCAACTTCCAGCCGCGCGTAAGCGAGCCCCCGTTCCTTCAGGAAGTGGAGTCCCCGCGTCACGAGGTGGCGGGCGAGGCCTTGCCGCCGCCATCCGGGACGGACGAAAACGTACTCCGTGTAACCGACACGCTCCTCGTTCTGTTCCAGGTCAGGCTCGTAGTAGACCATCACGCTCCCCACCACCCGGTCATCGACAAAGGCAGTGAAGGTTGTGCCGGGCGCCCACGCCGACCATCCCATGAAGTGCTGCAGTCGCTCCAGGGGCTTGCTCTCGTTCTCGAAGGAGGCATCATAGGCCTCCAGGTAGCGGCGCTGCTCCTCCTCAGTCTCCATCCGCCAGTCCCGAACCTCCGCACCTTCCGGTTGAGGATAGTCCGGGACAGGCTTCGATAGGTCCCGCTGCATCTGGTAGATGCGTTCCACGAGCTCGAATCCTCTGGATCGCAGATAGGCGAGGCTAGCCCCGCCCTCAGAGAGATACGTAGCGTAGAGCATCGCCCGCCGGTCCAACCCGGCTTGGATCTCTCGCGCGCGCACCTGGATGCGCTCCAGCAGGCGATCCCTGAGTTGATCCGCAGGTGCATAGTCGGGATCCACCCGCAAGTCCAGCCATAGCATCCAGACGCCCAGTTGTGGATGGACATGGCTCGGGTAGACCATCGCGTGCCCGACGAGCGTCCCGGCGCTGTCAACGGCACACAGGATATTGTCCCCACCGGCAAAGCCGGGGCTGAAATAGAAACCCTCAGGCAGCAGGCTGGTATCGCGGGACTCCTCCAAGCAGCGCCGCTGCAGTTCCACCATCTTCGACGCATCCTCAGGCTTGAACGGCCTGAGGGTGAGATCGTCTACTTCATCAAACATTCCTCAACTCCCTGGTTTCCAGCTTCATGAATAGGTACCCATTCGGTGCTCATTTCCGCCATTTCAGCACTTGGCACATCCATCCGTCGTTCTGACATCACTCACCTCCCACATGGAAACAAAGAAAGCCACGAGACCCGGTGGGCCCGTGGCTATAACAGACGCGGAGGCGTTGTCTCTGGATGAGGGAACAAAAAAGCCACGGGCCGAAGTGAGCCCGTGGCTTGGTTGGAAACCTATGCTAGCAGATCGTGGTTATCCTGCCAGGTACAGGCGCACTTGTCGGTCGTTGGTTGCGACAGCAGAGCTATTGTTCATCGACATCGTGCGCCTCCTAAAAGAATGGTGCTTCTATTCTAAACCAGGTTCCCGGCTTGTCAATCAGCCTTTCCTTCCCAGCAGGCTGATCCGCCGCTCGGCATCAAAGTGCCGATCCAACTCCAAGCCATCGAACCGGAGGATCACCACTTCGGCCAGATATAGCACCTCCGAGCCGGGTTCGAGATGTCCGGCGATCGACCATTCGTCGCGGAATCCCACCGTCATGTGCAGATGTGGCTTGCCATCAGCGATGATGCCGCTGATGCTCGACACTTCCAGGGGTTTCTCGACGATGAAGATCCGATCATCGGGCGGGAATCGATCGTGCTCGATATGGTGCATCCGAGCAACCTTGAGGGTTCCAATCCCCGACACCACGGCGCCGTTCCGGACGCCGTGCTCCTTAATCGCCGCCTCAATCGTCTCCAACAGCATCTCGCCGGGTGCAATCCCAACCACGACGACCTCGAGGTCGCCGGCGTACGAATCTGTGAACATCTATGAGCTCTCCTTATACCGTCTCGTCCAACTCCAGCCCCAACGCCTCGTATTTCTGACGGCGAGAGACCTTATCACTGCTCAACTCTTGGTGAGCATATTTCGCCACGTCTTCAGCGATGTCCTGCGGCACGACGATGACACCATCGCCATCGGCCACGACAACGTCACCGGGATGAACCAGGACTCCCCCGACCTCCACCGGGATATTGTGGGCGTCGAACTGCAGTCGCGCCTGCACCATGCCCTGGGAGATCATCCGTGACCAAAATGGGATCTTCTCAAGGATGACCTCGTCGGTATCGCGCACGCCACCGTTGGTCACGTAGCCCGTTGCGCCCTTGATGATGCCGTCCATGGCGTTGTTTGAGCCCAGCAGCCCGACATCTACCCCGCTCTGGTCGATGACACAGAAGTCACCCTTCTCGATGTCAGCCATCCAGGGATACGTGCACACCTCGCGGTAGTACCAACCCGACCATTTGGTGTATTCCTTCGGCGTCATCTTTGGCACCTCGCCCTGATAGGGCAGATAGCGCGCCGTTCTGGCGATTCCCACCGCCCGCGTGCGCCAGAGAGGTCGAATCTCAGGAATCATGGAACCGTAGTTGTGCCGCATCATCCAATCCATCCCGTCGCGAACGTCGGCGACACGCAGGTCGGCGTATAGCTCGAGCAATTCATCGCGCTTCTTCTTGGTTAGTACCATCCGTGGCCCCCTTTGCCTACATTCCCATCATGAACTGGAAGATCCGATCGCTGCTGCCCGGCAGACCCTCGTGACCAAAGTCGGGATAGATCACCATCGACTTTGTGGAGGTGACGGCGTTGTAGGCCGCAAACTGCGTCGACGGCGGGCAGATCGTGTCCATCAGGCCTGTGAACCAGAGCACCTCGGCCCGCGTGCGGGGAGCGAGATTGTGGACGTCGATATAGCCCAGCGCGGTGAAGATCTCATCCTCGCGCTGATGGGTGGGATCGAACTTGCGGAAGTATTCACGCAGCTCGGCGTAAGCGTCCTTGTCCTGATCCATATCCCAGACGCGCTTGTAATCGCTCAGGAAAGGGAAAACGGGAGCGGCCCGTTTGATCCGCGGCTCCAGCGACATACAGGCGACCGTCAGAGCCCCGCCCTGGCTGCCCCCGGTCGCGCCTACTCGCGTCTCGTCGACCTCGTCCATCGCCATGACGATGTTCGCCAACTGCGCCGTATCCAGGAAGATGTCGCGGAAGAGCAGTTTCTGCGGACTGCCCGCAAGCGCATCGTCCAGCCCGCGGATGATGTGACCGCGCAAGGTCCATCCCGTCACGCCGCCGACGTCCTGTGAAAGCCCGCCCTGACCCCGGCAGTCCAATGCCGCGACGACGTAGCCCTGGGCGACGTAGCCCAGCTTATCCGTCCAGTCCCCGGAGTCACCGGAATAGCCGTGGAACATCAGTACGGCCGGGCTTGGCTCGACAATGCCCTTGGGACGCAGGAACTTGGCGTGGACGCGGGCGCCGCCGACACCGGTGAAGGTGAGATGGTAACAATCGGCGAACGAGGTCTGATAGCTCGCCGGCACCAGCTCCACCTCCGGATCCAACGCGTGCATCTCTGCCAGCCCGCTATCCCAGTAGGCGTCGAAGTTGGCAGGGCGGGGATTCATCCCCTTGTAAGTCTTGAGCTTTTCCAGAGAGTAATCGAAGGTCAGCGGCATTCTAACATCTCCTTGTCTAGAAGTTCACCTTACTTTGTGCTGCATCCAACGCGGGCCCGACAGGATCGCCATTTTGAATCGCTACGAGCGCAGCGTTGAAGGCTTGCATCGCGACGCCCCACTGCGATCCGAGCTGGCCCTGCAAGCTGAAGTTCATCCCGATCATATAGGGTAACGAGACCCGCCCGACTTCCGCGGCCTCCGAACCAATGGCCGTCACACCACTATCCGATTCAGCCAACGAGCGGCGCAACGGCATCAGCATCGGGGGCGCCTTCCCGCTGACGAAGCTCACCCACTTCCAGCACGCCTCCGGGTCCACGGTCTGCGACGAAATCACGATGCCGTATACCGTCCCCATGGTCACAGGAATCTGGCCGGCCGGAATGGTCGCCACGCCGACATCCAGGTCATCGCCGTACGTGTCGATGTCGGACAGCCACGACATCCACATCGCGTACTTGCCGCCCTCAATCCCGCTCTGCGGAAAGGGCACGCGCCGGTTGCTCGGTGCCGGGGCCACGTGATACCGGTAGATCAAATCGGCATATCCCTGCATGGCCGTGATATTCGCGGGATCATTGATGGTCATGGCAGTGGGCTCGTCGAGGTCGTCAAAGAGCCGCCCGCCCAACTGGTACATAAAGAGCATAGGTTCGTACAAGCTCAACTCGCCCGATTGATAATAGGCGTAACCGTACTCACCGTGCGTGGGATCTGACAGGTTGATGGCTCGCTCCAGGAACCCATCCCACGTCCAGTTGAGATCGGGATAAGCCACGCCGTGCCGGTCGAAGAGGTTCCTGTTATAGGCCATCACCATCAGATCGGCCATATAGGGAATACCCCACTGCTGACCGCCCGTGCCCCAGAGCTGGACACCGGTGGGGTAGAAATCATCGAGTGAGAAACTCGAGTCCTCCATGATGAAGGTACGGAGGTCTATCGGGAAAGAGGCGTCCAATAGATAGCTCATAGCATTCTGAGGCACCACCACCACATCAATGTCGCCAATCTGACCGGAGCGGAGTGAGTTGGGCGACACCAACTCTACCGTGATGTACTTATTCTTGCTGCTGGAACTCCTCGATCAACGGCTGATAATAGGCCGCCTCACCTGCATAGACGAACCTGATCGTCACCGGCTCCCTCGGGGCGAGGATGGACAGATCGCCGCATCCCGCGAGCAGCATCATCAGACAGCCGACAGCAAGGCCACGTCTCACCGCACGCCACACCAAGCGAGCCAGATCTCTCCGCACCATGTGCAACATACCCCTGTTTCTTGTCAGAATCCCGACTTTTCCTGCGCGGCGGCCAAGGCCATCTCAGGCGTAACCTCACCGCTGCGTATCCGTGCGAAGGCCTCTGCCATTGCACTCAACCCAGTGTCGAATCCCAGCAGATCGGGATTGACGAGGATCGCATCGGACAACGCCGCGCGGGCTGCTTCAGCCGCAGCGGCCCCTGCAGTGCGCTCGAACTGCTGCGATTCGGCGAGAGACCGGCGTGCCGGCATGGCGAGAGGTGGCATTTGCCGGCTCAAGAACGATATCCACGCCCAGGCCTCTTTCGGATGCTCGGTATCTGCTGAGATGTATAGCCCGTCGGCGATGGCCAGCGAGGCCGCGGTCGCATCCCTCGGCATAGGCACCACACCCCAGGCCATCTCCCAGGGTGAAGGCCAGCGCGTTCCACCGCGTTCGGAGAAAAGCATCGACCACATCGAAAAATGTCCCTGGAAGATCGCATACCAGGCATTCTGGCGCCCAAGCCCTTGCGCCTCCTGCAGGGTCGGCGCAACGTGATACTCATGGATCAGGCTCGCGTAGAAATCCATAGCCTCGATATTCAGGGGAGTGTCGAGCGTCATCCGTGTTGGAGCACTGAAGCTGTCGAAGATCTGCCCGCCGTGTTGGTAGATAAACATCACCGGCTCGAAGGTCCCCAGATCGGTCGCGTGGTTGAGTCCGTAGCCAAAGATGCCTGCATCGACGTCGGTGGTCGCCAGCGCAGCGTTCAGGAAGTCCTCCCAGTTCCAACCGACTGTGGGATAGGCCGCACCGTATCGGTCGAAGAGATCCTGATTATAGTACATCATCATCATGTCGATACCAAACGGCAGAGCCCACTGACGTCCCTGGCTCTTGAATACGTCGCTGACCGCAGGATAGAAGTCAACGGCATTGATGTCCTGACTCTCATCAAGAAAGGTCGACAGATCCAGAACCGACTGGTCCGCCAGATATTGACCCAGCTCAAACTGCGTCGCGACGAAAGCATCCTCCGACGTTGTCGAGGTGTCGGTACGGAGCTCAACCGTGATATTGGGGAACTGCTGGTGGAATTGCTGCGCCCACTGCTCGTATGAGCCCGTCGGATCTTCGGGGTGTACGAACGAGATGGTCACAGGATCCTGCTTCGGCAGGACCTGGGAGCAGCCCGCCACCAGCAACACGCATAAAAACAGCCCTAACACACACTTCCCCATATCGCGGCGTAACATCCAGCCTCCTGCTTCGTCGATGCCCTGCAGTAATTAGAGTCCCAGATACCTATAGGGGCTCGTATGCCTTTGGCAACTCCGGACTCGCTAACCGGCCTCCGATCGCCGGGCCGCAAATGCCTGAGAAGCCGTCATAGCCAGGATCATGAGCTGGCCGAGTGCGTACCCCAGCACCAGCGGGACAAGGTGATTGTGCTGCAACTTCACGGCAAACCAGATCGCGACGCAGACGTAGACGCCGATAAGCGCCTCGCCGATCCAGCTGGGGCTGATTCGCGGTCGATAGGCAGAGGATTGCCAGTCGCCCGTGCGTCCTGTGATCTCGAATTTCGGGGTGCGAACAAACGTCCCGCCCCAACTGAACAAGCCCTGGAAGACGGCAATCGTCAGGCTCCACGCCAAGCCAATCCACAACAGCATAAGGACCGGATAGACGAGAATCCGGCGCAACCAGTCGCGATAGAAGTGCATCTGACCGAGCACATATAGCACAGGAGGCACGGACGCCAGGGCCCCCAACCAGATGGTAAAGTCGGAGAATCTCGGATCGGTCAACACCATCGGTAGTGTCAACAGAATCATCAGCAGGATCAACGGTTGGTTCCCATAGCCGCCCAGGTGCAGCAAAGCCATCACCTTCTGCGCGGCGTTATAGCGTCGGGAGCGTAGGATGGGCCTGGCCAACTTGCGCAGACACTGGAAGGCACCCTTCGCCCAGCGGATCTGCTGTGCCTTGAACGCTGTGACGAGCGGGGGCAGCTCCGCGGGCGCGGTGACATCCGGCAGGTAGAGGACCCGCCAACCTGCCAACTGCGCGCGGTAGCTGAGATCCAGGTCCTCCGTCACCGTGTCCGTCTGCCACCCACCGGCGTCGGTAATCGTGGCCTTGCGCCACACGCCGGCCGCCCCATTGAAATTCGTCAGCAGTCGTGAGTTTCCACGCGCAATGTGCTCGACCGAAAAGTGAGCGTCCAGAGCGAGCGCCTGGATGCGCGTCATGAGCGAGTAGTCGGCATTAAGGTGGGTCCACCGCGCCTGAACCATCCCCAACGTCGGATCCGTCAGGAAGTAGGGCACCGTTTGGCGCAGGAAATCCGGTGCGGGGTGGAAATCGGCGTCAAAGATGGCGAGATACTCCCCTCGGGCCAGCACGACCCCTTCGGCGAGTGCGCCGGCTTTGAAACCTGTCGGCTGCGCTCGACGAAGCACCACGATGGACAGGCCCTGCTCCCGCAATCGTGCAACCTCGTCGTCCACTTCGACGACGGTCTCATCATCAGAATCGTCGAGCACCTGAATCTCCAGGCGGTCCTGGGGCCAGTCCAGACCGGCGACGGCCTGCAGGACCCGGCGAACGACATACCGCTCGTCCCGAAGCGGAATCTGGACGGTCACGCACGGCAACTGTGCATCCGTTATCACCGGAAGCACGGGGGGGTCATCCCTACGATGCAGCAGATAGAGAACGATGAGCACAACGACGTAGAGCGCATAGAGCGCGAGCCCTGCCAGGATGCAGGTATATAGAATCCTGACGATCTGGTTCATGCTAACTGACGCCATGACTCATCGGAATCACCCTGTCGAGAGGGCTCGTCAATGCTGCTATTTCCCATAAGTCTGTGCCAGATAGGTAATGAGCGTATTTTCTTCTGCCGGGCTGAGCCTTGCTCCGCGCTGAACCATTCGCGTGACGGTTACACGCCATTGCGCCTCAGTCTTGCGGACGCTTGTGACACGGGTCAGACTATGACACGCAGTGCACCGTGTCTCAAGAAGCATCTGGCCATCCGAGCTCCCGCCGGCAGGCGGATCCCCACCACACGCTGCCACCAGTACCGAGAGTGCTATGACCAGCACAGCAAACCACCGCTTTATTTCCGACCGCATCACCATAAACACCCTCCATCTCCGAATCCCGCACCCCGCCAATCTGTGCATCACCTGTGTATAGTGCCCGAAACTCGCAGAATGTGCAAATCGTGACATGGAGTGCGCATGCTTCGAGTGCTGACGCACCTCTACATCGCCTTGCCGTAAGTGATTCGGGGGTCCAGCAAAGGATACGATAGATCGATGACGAACGTCGCGATGCCGATCGCGACGATCAAGAAGAAGATACAGCCCTGGATCAAATTGTAGTCGAACGAAACCACTGCATTCTCGAGTACGCTGCCTACGCCGGGATAACCGAATAGCATCTCGACGATGGTGGCACTCGCCACAAGCGTGCCCAGCGACATCGCCAGGGACGTGATCTGGGGCAGCAATACATTGCGAATCGCATACCCCAGCAGCAGTCGCCGCCGTCTCAACCCCTTGGCCTCCGCGAAGAGCAGAAAGTCACTTCCTAACGTGGTGATGGTCATCCCCCGCATGCCCATCGCCCAGGTTCCCGCCGTCCCCAACATGAGGGATATGGCGGGGATAGCGGCATGGTGGATTACGTCAAGCCACCACTCCACGTCGAGGAGATTTGTGATGCGCCCAGGCGTGAAGACGCCGGCAATGGGGAAAAGTTTCAAACGGAACGCGAGGACGTAGGCCAAAACCAGGGCGATGACAAAGGGCGGGATCACGGCCAGCACCATCAGGAAAGACACGGTGATATTCAGCAAGCGTGCCGAGCGTCGCCAGGCGGCGGCCGCTCCCAGCACGGTGCCCAGCACAAAGGAGAAGAGGGTCGTGGTGCCCAAAAGCCCAATGGTCCAGGGCAGTGCGTAACCGACGATATCGATGACCGGACGAAATCGGGTGAACGATAGGCCGAAGTCCATCCGAAGCATGTTATTCAGATATGTAACGTACTGCCGCAAGAGCGGCTGGTTGAGTCCGGCCCACTGCCGGTAGCTATCCAGGGCTTCGGAGACCAAATCGCCCTGCCTGCTCCCCACACTGGCCTGCAGCTTGCTGAAATGCTCCAGCACCGGATCGCGAGCGGCGAGCCGCGGCAGGACGAAGTTGACGGTGGCAGCGACCCACACCACGGCAATGAGGTAGAAGATGCGGGTCAGCACATACCGGAAGGGGAGGCGTCTTCCCATCGCCGGCTTACCAACGGGGTGGGATCGGCCACCAGCAGGCTTCGTTCCCCTCGGTCGCCGCATCCCAGGCGTCGGCCATCGCCTCCACGGAGCGCTCAGCAGGCGGCAACAGATCGAACCCGCGCCACTCGCCGGTACGCGCCCCGGGCAACTCCAGCTGTGTGTTTCGGCAGTATTCGTACCAGTCCTTGAAGGTATGCCACTTCACGTCCACCCCGTAGCGACCAGGGTGCTGCTCCATCGGCGACAGAGGCTCGACCGTGTGGCAAGAATTGAGGATCTTCACCTTGGAGTGCGGGTACATGTCGTAGATAGTTCGCGCAAGGCCGACGGACTGCTGCACTACCTCCTCATCCTCTCCCGGCAGGTTGAGGGAGAAGTACACAATGATCGGGACATTGTAGGAGTTGACCTCATCCAGGGCATTGAGAAGCTGGATATCGTTGTAGCGTTTCCCATTGAGGCGTCGCACACGCTCCGAGCCCGAATAGGGGTTCACCGCCAGGCACGAATGCTCCGGATCGCCCGTGCGTGTGAACTCCTTGAGGAAACCCGCCGGAGGGAGCTGGAAGAACTCGTTGTAGAGGCCAATCTTGATGCCTTCCTTGCGAAGGGTGCGGAAGAGCGTTTTCCAGTATCGCTCGCCCATAGCCGCAAGGTCGTAGGAGAAACAGACCTGGATCACGTCGAGCTCCAGCAGGTGCTTGATCTCGTCGACCACCGTCTCCACCGGCACGGGCACGATGCCATTACGCCCCGCGATGGCCTTGTGCGCACTTCGCGCGCCGCCACAGTAGGAACACTCGAAGTCACAACCACGGGCCGTCGTGATCCACCGGCCCCGGTACTTACTGATATCTTTCCCCTGACGGGCGTCTTCGACGAGCTTCATATCAATGACCAGGTATTCATAGGTGTAGTAATCTTCCCCATGCTCCAGCCAGTCCAGATCAATGAAGTTGAAGTCTGCAAAATCCTCGGGCGCGGCACAATATGTACGGGGGTTCTCCACCACCTGGTCATTCCGGCGGTAGGTTAGGTTCGGAACTCCGGATAGGTCCGGTAGGACCCGGGGGTGTTCTTCGGAGAGGAGAGCCTGAGCCAGCGACAGGAGTGGGCGTTCGGCATCGCCACGTATCACGAAATCAACCGCCGCGTGATCACGGATGATCTCCTCCGCAAATGCTGACGCCGTCAGGCCACCAATGATCACCCAGACGTCGGGCAGGACCTCCTTCACCAATTCGGCCATCTTGATCGCACCATAGCAGTGCTCATACCAATGCAGATCGATCAGAACTATCCTCGCCTGCCGGTAACTCTCCAACCACTGCCGAATACTGAAGTTGGGATCCAGCTGCTTCCTCATCGGGTAGTTGATCCCCCTGACGGGGATGCCCTCGTCCTGAAGCAGGTTCATCAGCGCGGGTACGCCCATGGGCAGCAGCCAATAGGGGCGCCCGAATTTCCGGCGGACCGGCGTTTCGTAGAGCTCCACCGCCTGCTTCGACGGGTGGATGTAGAGCGCGATGGGTGCATCGTTCACAGCAACGTCCTCCTGTCCAATGATGACAAGTATAACCGTGATACGCTCGGCCGCGCGCTTCTCTGCGGCTTCGTCACCAGCTTGGGGGTATAGGCCACCAGCACTCCTCGTGGCCTTGGCGGGCGGCATCCCAGGTGTCGGCCATCGCCTCCAGGCGTCGTGCCCCGTCCGTGCTCGGGGCGAATCCGCGGTGCGCCTCTGTTCTTGCCTCAGGCCCCCCTAGCTGCGTATCGCGGCAGTACGCGTACCAATCCGCGAAGCTCCGCATCGTCACCTCGATAGCATACTTCTCCGGATGCACGGCCATAGGCGAGAGAGGGTCAAGCGTATGACAGGAACTCAGGATCTTGATGCGTGAGGCGGGATAGAGATCAACCATTTGCCGAGCCAGCGCGATGCTTTCGGCCAGTGTCTCCTCCGTCTCCCCGGGCAGATTCAGGGAGAAGTAGGCGACCATATAAAGCTCGTTGAGGTCCGCATAATCCAGGACATTCATCAGCTCAGCATTGGAGAAGAGTTTGCCGTTGAGCCGGCGTACCCGCTCCGAACCTGACAGCGGGCTGAACGTCAGACAGGAGTGCTCGGGATCTGCAACGCGGGCAAACTGCTTGATGAACCGGAGCGGCGGTAATTGAAAACACTCGTTGTAGAGCCCTATCTTGATCCCGCTCGATCGCAGCAGCGAGAAGAACGCTCGCCAGTAGTCGTCCCCCAACTCCGCGATGTCGTACGAGAGCGAGACTTGGTCAACACCTGCAGTGGCCAATCGCCCGATCTCATCGACAACGGCCTCCGGCGACCGGGGCACGATCCCCTCCCGCGTGGCGAGCACGCGATGGGCGCTTCTACAGCCACCGCAATACGAACACTCGTACTTGCAACCCCGGGCAGTCGTTATCCATCGACCTTGGTACGGGTCAGTTGCCAAAGCTGCGCGGGCTTTGGGCAAGTCCGTGACGATGTATTCATAGGCCAGATACTCATCGTGATGGTCCAGGAAACTGAGGTCGGCGAAGTCCAGGCGGTCGAGGTCCTCCGTCGAGGCGCAGTAGCCAATGGGATTCTCAACCACCTGATGCCCTTGTCGATAGGTGAGATTGGGCACGTCGACGAGATCCGGAGGCACCTCAGAAGAAGCGGCGAGACAGCGCTGCACCAGTGTCAGCAGCGGTACCTCAGCATCGCCCCGCACCACGAAGTCGACCGACGGAAAGTGCTCAAGGATCTCGCGGGCAAACGCGGAAGCGGTCAGCCCCCCCAGG
The DNA here is from genome assembly GCA_963751345.1 of uncultured Chloroflexia bacterium. Lineage (GTDB taxonomy): Bacteria > Chloroflexota > Anaerolineae > B4-G1 > SLSP01 > PWVB01. Next base: position 244,055 of record CAVVUS010000010.1, on the reverse strand, counting down.
ACCACCCACGCATCAGGAAGCACCTCCTTGCAGACGTTGGCCACGCTGATCGCGCCATAGCTGTGCTCGTACCAGTGGAGGTCGATCAGCACCATACGCGCCTGCGACTGCGTTCGAAGCCAGCGGCGGAGATCGAAGGTCCGGTTGATCCCGAGTTCCACCGTATAGTTCACACCCCGAACCTCAATGCCGGCTGCCTGGAGCACGTGCGCCAAGGCAGGGACGCCCACAGGAATCAGGTTATAGGATCGGCCCATCTGGAGATCCCGTGCGCCCATCGTCTGCACGTAGAAGTCGACATCCTGCTTGGCGGGATGCACATAGACCACATCGGCGGGAGGCCTGGGCCGACCACAGCAGTGCTTGAATTTCTTGCCGCTACCACATGGGCAGGGATCGTTTCGACCAACGGACCTGCCTCTGGAAACGGTGTTGCTCACTAGTCACCTATCTTTCCAGGAAGAGTTGGTATCCGGGCGCCAGCAAATGACTTAGGAGCGTATGATACCAGAAAAGACGTCGTCACACAGACTACGTGCGAACCTGACTAAAAGCGGCACCGCAAGACGGTGAATGTCCTGCGGTGCCGCACGTGGATTTGGTTATACCCTACATCGCTCTTCCTCAGAACGAGCGGTCTACCGGCGCCATCGCTACTGCGTATGGTACTCCGGCTCAAGATTCTCCTGGAAGAGCATGCTCAGGTCCTCACGCTTGAGATAGTCGTTGTCTTTGTACAGGTAACAGGCGGCGACACGCCCTTCGCCGGCACGGTAGAGCTGCGGCGGAGCCTCGTGGCAGATATCCATCACGTGCGGGCATCGAGGTGCGAACTTGCATCCCTTGAGCTGATGATAGGCGATCTTCGTCGTGGGAGTGATGATCTTGATGTTGCCCCAGTGGAGATCCGGATCAGGCCAGGGGATCGAGGCCACCAACAACTGGGTATAGGGATGCTGAGGATCCCGGATCACCGCGTCGACATCCCCTGCCTCCATCACATTTCCCCGATACAGGATAATGATCGAGTCACTGATGTGATAGGCCGTCGTGAGGTCGTGGGTGATGTAGAAGATGGGGATGCCGAACTCCTGATTCAGCGTCCGGAGGCTCTTCAGGATTGTGGAACGCAGCGACGCATCCACCATAGAGACCGGCTCATCCGTAATCAGCAGCTTGGGCTGCAACAGCAGCGCACGCGCCACGGCAATACGCTGGCGTTGACCGCCGCTCAGTTGGTGAGGAAACCGACCCAGGGTCTCGTCCGGCCTGAGTCCGACCCGCTCCAGCGCATTCTCCATCATCTCGCGTGCCTCCGCTTTGGAGCCGGCGAGTTTGAAGTTCTTGATCGGGATACTCAGAAGATTGTCCACCTTATAGAACGGGTTGTAGACGGCAAACGGATCCTGGAAAACTGCCTGGACCTGCCGCCGGTACGTCCACATCTCCGACCGGCTCAGTTCCGGAAGCGCCTTGCCCCGGAACTTCACCTCTCCGAACGTCGGTCCGTAGAACCCCAGCATCAGCATGCCCATCGTGGTCTTGCCGCTGCCGCTCTCCCCTGCGATTGTGACAATCTTCGGGAACTTCTCAGGGAAGGAAAAAGTCATATCTTGCAGGGCAACGGTGGCGTCCTTGCTACCCCCGAAGATTTTCGTTACGTGATTCAGCTCGATTAGTGGTTCGTTCATGTCTCAACCCTCATCTATGCCGTTTGCAAGTGGCAGGCGGTCCACCGTGTCGGCTGAACCTCGGCGAACTCGGGCGTCACCTCACGACAGAGATCCCAGGCTTTGGGACATCGCGTGTGGAAGACGCAACCCGGCGGCGGATCCAACAGAGAGGGCGTGATTCCGGGAATGCCACTGAACACGCCCTTGTTCTCCAACACCGGCAAGCTACTGATCAGCAACTGCGTGTACGGATGCAGCGGATCGCGGAAGATGACCTCCGTGTCCCCGATCTCCATCATCTTGCCTGCGTACATCACCGCTAAGCGGTTCACGGACTGCGCCATCAGTCCCATATCGTGGCCGATCAGGATCACGGCCAACCCAAGTGTCTCCTGAATGTGGTTGATCGTCTCCATCACACGACGCTGGATCACCACGTCAAGCGCACTCGTCGGCTCATCCGCGATGATCAGGTCCGGCTTCATGGCGATGGACATTGCGACGGTCACCCGCTGCTTCATCCCACCGCTCAGCTCGTGAGGGAACATCTGCGCGACCTTGGGATCGAGATCGACCCCTCGGAGCAACTCCGCGATCTTGTCCTTGCGCTCATCCCTGGAGAAGACCATCCCGTGATCCATCATCCCATCGAGAATCTGACGCTCGATCTTCGTCACGGGGTTGAGGGAGTTCATCGCGCCCTGCGGGATCATCGCGACCTTGCTCAGCCGCGTCTGGCGCATCTCCTCTTCTGAAAGTCCGACCAAGTCGACGCCATCAAGGATCATTTGACCGCCCTCGATCTTGCCCGGCGGTTTGATCATCCGCATCAATCCCAACGCCATCGTGGACTTACCGGAGCCGGATTCACCCACGAGACCCATCTTGGTCCCGGCCCGTAAGTCGAAGGTTACGCCATCGACGGCCTTCACAGCGCCGGCTACCACATGGTAGTAGACACGCAGGTCTCGAACCTGCAGCAGTGCGGGTGCGAGCTCGCTCATACTGTCCTCCGCGTTCTCGGGTTCGCGATCTCATCCAGTCCGATGGATAGCGACAGGAAGGCGATAAAGACCAGGGCAATAGCTACCACCGGTTCCAGTATCCACCACCACATACCACGAATAAAAGCCGCGTAGTAGCGGACCCAGTAGAGCATCATTCCCAGGGTCGGTTCGCGCCGGTTGCCGATGCCCAGGGCCTCGAGACCCAGAGAACCCAGCACGGCGCCGGACACCGCTCCCGCCATACTGATGGCCAGGAAAGGCAACAGATTTGGCATCATCTCCTTGAGGATGATCTCGATTCCGCTCATCCCGGAGAGCTTCGCCATCATCACAAAGGCGCGCTCCTTCATACTGAGTACCTGGGCGCGGATGGTGCGCGTTGGTTGCACCCAGGCCACAATCGAAAGGATCAGCGCCATCTCCACCGGTTTCATCGTCGACGGGTCGGTTAGCGTGGTCGCAATCAACAACAACAGCAGATAACCCGGTATTGTGAGCAACACATCGACCATAAACTTGATCACAGTATCAAAGATGCCACCGAAGTAGCCGGTGGTGAAGCCGAGAAACGCGCCAAGTCCCAGTCCGATTGCCCCTGCGATCAGGCCGATGGTCAGCGTCATCCCCGTGCCAACGACCATCCCGGCAAAGAGATCCTTACCCTGGCTATCCGTCCCAAACGGATGTGCGGCCGAAGGCGGCAAGTTGATCGGTACCGACAGAGCATAAGCGTCTTCCGTGTTGATGAAGAGCCGCGGCACCGTCGTGAAGAGGAGGAGGAAGAGCAGCACGCCCAGCCCCACCCCCAACATTGGGTTGCGGCGCACGTAACTGGCAAAACTCTTGAGCTTCATCGTTAATCCTCCTGATACGAAATGCGCGGGTCAAGTAGGGGATAGACGATGTCCACGAGGAAGGTCGCCAGCGCGATACCGCAGACGAGGAAGAAGATGATCCCGTACATAACGTAGTAGTCAAACTGCGAGATGGCGGTGCTGAGGCGGTTGCCGATGCCCGGATAGTTGAACATCGTCTCCACCAGCACTGCACCCGTGACAATCCCGCCAAGTTGCATGGCCAGCGCTGTCGTCTGGGGCAGCAGGCAGTTGCGCAGGGCATAGCGGAAGAAGACCCTGGTACCTTTCAGCCCCTTGGCCTCCGCGAAGGTAATGTAGTCCGCCCCCTCGACAGTGACCATCATTGCGCGCATGCCAAGCGCCCAGCCTCCCGGCTTACCATCAACATCGAGAAGCATCGGCAGGACCGAGTGCCACAAGGCGTCCTTCCAGAACCCCCAATCGCGTAGTTGATGAGGGTACTATCCGAATAGCCACCGCGGAGCGGGAAGTAGAGGGTCCCGTTCGACCATTGCTGCGCCTTGAAGGCGCCGAAGTAGATCAAGAGGAGCGCCAACACGAAGCCCGGTATCGCAGAGAACACGGCCAGCGGTGGAATCAGCCAGCCAAAGAACCGCGGCGCCTTGGACCACCCCACCAACGCTCCCAGCACCGTACCGAGGAGGAAGGCAAGACGCTGTGGCCATACCGGCAAAGCCGAGGGTCCACCAGATCGTTTGGTTGATGATGTCCATAACCGGCCGCGGCCAGGAGTAGATCGAATTGCCGAGATCAAAGCGGAAAGTGTTCCAGATGTATTTGAGGTACTGCCGCCACAGCGGCTGGTCCAGGCCGTAGAGCGTTCGCAGGCCCACCATCATCTGCTGTGCAGCTTCGGCGGTCAGCCCGCCCGACGCAATCTTCTGTGTCACCTGCTCTGCGACCGGATCTTTCGGACTCAGGTGCGGCAGGAGGAAGTTGAGCGTTGCCGCCGTCCACATCACCGCGACAAGAAACCCCAGCCGCTTGATGACATACATCGGTGGAATTCGCATAAATGCACCTCTTAGTTAGTGTCTTGCCCAGAGCCATGATTGGCTCAGCACCTGTGCTGCACCAGAATACGCGAAACGTAAGACGTGAACCACTGCCCCGGCACAGGCTCCACCGGACGGCATTCATTTCACGTTTCACGTTTCACGTTTCACACTTCGACTCCGGGCTCTCTCGGCCTTAGGTGGACTCCATCTTACCCGAGGCCGTCTCTCAGCTTCCTATCAGGGCGGGGAGCCCCGACGAGCTCCCCGCCATAGGATATGATCTACTGCCAGCTTACTGTGTCGGCTCGATGTTCCACAGAGTGATGGGGAACGTCAAGTGCCAGAAAGCGGTGTTGTACCAGTTGTCGGCGTTGGGCCAGTTCGTCCAGTAGGTGGTGTTCATCGCCAGGCGATGGAACCACTGGACTAGCGGGATCTCGGGCAACTTCTCGTACCAGATTGCCATCGACTGATCGAAGAGGTCCTGCATCTTCGCGGTGTCGTCCGGGCTGGTGCGGCCCATCTCTTCGAGTAGGGCATCGTACTGATCATCGGACCAGCGGGGGCGGTTGTTGCCGCAGGACTCGCCCGTGGGCTTCTTCCATCGACTGTGGTAGTAGTCAAGAGTCCGGAAGGGCTCCTTGACACTGCCTCCGTGACCGAACATATGTAGCAGCGCCTGGCCATTGTCCTTCAACGTCCAGACGTCGGGCGGCGAAGCGTGATTGCTGTCGAACCCGGCCCTGCGCAGCAACTCAGCGGTGATGGGTCCGATGTCGCCAAAGAGCGGGACTGCAGCGTAGACCGTGCTGTCCGGCTTATTGCCATCGGCATCGGCCCAGAAGCCATCACCGTCCTTGCTGAAGCCGGCGTCGGTCATCAACGCATCGACCTTATCCTGGCTGGACTCGAGCACATTGTACGTCTCGAACAACGTCTTCATCGCCGGACTCTGGAAGTACTGGCACGATGCCCGGATAGTTGGGGAAGGGGCCATAGGCCACCGTGCCCGCACCGTTCCAGCCGACGTCCACGAGGGTCTGCTGATCGATCGCGTAGGCCAGTGCCCAGCGAACGCGAACATCGTCATACGGCCACTCGAGGTTGTTCGGATAGAGCGAGATGGGCCACCAGTCGGTGTAGCCATAGGGCTTCTCGAGGCCGGTGTGGGATATGATATGGTCGCTTGCCTGCTCCAGGATCGACTGGATCGTCGCGGGTCGCAGGTCCAGCGTCGCGTCCACCTCGTTGTTGATGAGGAGCTGCGCACCTAACTCGTCGCTGGGATAAGCGATGTCGGTGATCGCCTGAGGCCAGGGCATCCCATCGGCCAGGCCGACGTCGACCGCCCACCACTCATAGCGCAACTGGAACTCGGTGAAGTTCTCCTCCGTACGAGTCATCAGATACGGACCCGTGTGGACGGGATGTACGCCGTTGTCCGGATCCCACTCCAAGCCATTCTGGATATCTTCCGCAGTCGCGAACTGGTTGAAGACGTGCTCGGCCGCCAGATAGGTGCCGAGGTCGAAGCGGAAGGTACCCTCGGTGAACTGGAAGCGGTAGTTCTGCTCGCTCAGCGTGAACTTGACGGTGTAGTCGTCCAGAGCCTCGACCTTGGACACCTTGTTCTTGGTATCCGTCGAGTTTCGCAGTGTCGGGGCGAAATCCATCAGCATCTGATAGGTGAAGGCAACATCTGTTGCATTGAAGTCCTCACCGTCGTTCCACTTCGCGCCCTTGCGCAAGTAGAAGGTCACCTCGGTGGCGTCGTCGTTGTACTCGTAACTCTCAGCCAGCCAGGGATAGGTCTTGTCGTTGCCTGCAGCGTAGTACCACAGCGCTTCATGCTGTGAGGCAGCACCTTGCTGGTGGCTGTAGCCGGAGGCGTACGGGTTGCCGATGCCAACGGGATGGACGCCGTTCATGCAGGCCATCGTGCGCTCGCGCGCTACGTCAACTCGGGGCCAAACCATTTCGGCCACCGGCGTCGGGGTATCGACAGCCGCCGGCGCAGCGGTCGGGGGGATCACAGGCTTGGCAGTCGCCGTAGGCTCCACCGCTGCCCCTCCGGGGGCCGACGTAGGAGCCTCCGTGGGAGCTGCGGTCCCACAGGCCGCCAACACAGCACCTGCTCCAGCAACAGCTGAGATGCGCAGGAACTGCCGACGTGAAATCTTCTTCATCATTCTTCCTCCTAGAGACTTGGGAATACTCAGACTAAAGCGATGCACATCGCGGGGTCACTTCGATTATTCGCTCTCCTTGCGTCACCTCCTTTCTGTTCACGCAACCCTAGACGATGATATTCTGCGCGCTTTGCCGAATCACTAACTCCGGATACAGGACACGCTGTTGAATGGGGGTGGTCGTGTCCTCGATCAGGGAGACCAGGTACTCCACGCTCTCCCTGCCTAAAACGTCGAAATGCTGCCGCACCGTGGTCAGGGGCGGGGCGAAATGGGCGGCTTCCTCGATATCATCGAAGCCCACAATCGAAACATCCTCCGGCACACGAAGCCCGGCTTCACTCAGAGCGTGCATAGCGCCCAGAGCCATCAGATCGTTACCCACGAGGATCGCCGAAAACGGCTGCTGGCTGCTCAGAAGCCGCTTGGCGCCCGTATACCCACTGCGCACGTCGAAGGTCCCGGCCACGCTCGGCCCCGGTTCAAGGCCCTGGCATTTGGCCATCTTCAGCCAGGTGCTATGCCGCGCGCGGGCGTCACAATTGTCAAGCGGTCCGCTGATCTCGGCGATCTGGCGGTGACCTAGTGAGAGCAAGTGCTCCACCGCCAGGCGTGTACCGTGACGTTGATCAAACACGACCGAGGGCATTTTCGCGCCCAACTCTGTACTTACGATGACAAAGGGCTTTCCCTGGCAAAGCTCTTCGAGTGCCTCATAGGAGAGATGCGGGTACGGCATCACCATCAACAGGCCATCGATAATCTGCGCAGTGTCGCGCAGCATCGTCCGGATGGATTCCTCCGACGTGGCATCTCGGAGTTCCGTCACGACCATCGTATAACCGAACTCCCAGGCCCAATGCAGGATAGACGAGAGCGGGTTGCCGTAGCGTTGCTCAAAAATCGCCAACTGGAGAATGAAAGAGCGCCCCGTAGTCAACACCTGTGCCGCGCGATGGGGTCGGTAGTCCAATTCACGAACTGCCTGAAGCACACGCTCCCGCGTATCTGCCGCTACGTGGGGATGCTCATTCACCACACGCCATACCGTCTGGTACGAGACCCCGGCGATATCGGCCACATCACGCAGTGTTGCGAGCTTCACTTGAGATTCGGGCATCGAGTGTGGGCTTTCAGAAATTGTGAGCCGTCACAACGTCATAAGGCCATTATACTCATGTTTTTGCGCATTACAAGAGAATGTTCGGCCATTTTGGCGCCAAATGTCATAATCGGCTACCATTCCGTGCGAATTCTATCGCCAATCCGGCGTTTGGACCGCATGTAGGCACGTCACCGTCATTTCCACCGTGACGGATCACAACAGCCAGACCATCACATCCTCGCGAAGGCCGCCTGTTAAGGTGCTTCATAGGCCCCCAGGTTTGGGGTGAACGCCTCAGAACTGCAAACGCATCACATATCCACCCAGTTGGATATCCATTGTCTCGGCGCCCAGCTCGGCTGTGCAGAATGGGTTCTCGTAGTGTTTGAACCCGGCGATGGGCTCTTCCTGCCCATCGCGCAATAGCGGGCCCCGCCATCCGAACGACAGCATCTCACCTCGGAGCGTCTCGAACTGCACGTTCAAACCCTCGACGTCAAACGTGAGGCCCAGCACTCTGTCCTGAAATGCGTCGAAGTCACCGTCCACCGCGGCACGTCCCATCTGGCAGACCCAGGCATTCTGGCGTCCTGGAGAGCGGAGCTCTCGATAGGCTGCGGGACCGCGCTTGATCAAGGATAGCCCTTGCGAAGCCCCTAATGCTACGTATCCGTCGCCCTTGCGCGCGAATGCCCAGTCGCCACGGATCACGTACTCGTCAAAGGCATACACGGGAAAGTGAGCATGAGTGAAGCCCAACCAATCGTCCTCGGGCAGGTCGTGTAGCGCGATCAAGGTATCTTTCCACTGGGCAACCCGCGGCAAAACGTAGTTGCCCGACCAAAAGTTTGGCCGGTGCGCGCCGTCTTCGCTCACACAGGGGGGATGGTTGACGAAGACCACCGCGTCGGGACCAAGGGTGGCCTGCCAAATATGCTGCTGGTAACCCTTCTCACCCGGGCGGAAATCCTGTGCCGACGCGAGCATGTAGTCGGGCGTCCTGTAGGTGACCTTATTCACCTCGTCGCCGGCATCACTGATGACGTGCCGCTCGCGATCCCACATTTCGGCGGAAGCATCGTTCGCAATGAGGCCGATCATCAGAGGGAAAGTGTATTCCGAGCACACCAAACCCACCAGCCCGCGCAGGTGTTGGTTGTAGACTCCGGTGCCCCAGAGAAGCCGACCGATGCCCGACGTGGGCTCCAACTTTCCGGTCTTGATCATCTGGGCATAGGTCCGCCCATGGGTCGAGCCGAAGACGCCCTTATACGAACTCAGAGCGAGTGTGAAGAGGAGCTTGTCCATCACGACCGCGGCCAACTCGCCGACATCCTCGGCCTCGGCAAGCCCGGCCAGGTGTGAGAGCGCCAACACATCCTCATCGAAAGTAGCAGTTGGAGTCCCATTCCCAGAAACCGGCCTTGGCACGCTGCTCAAGCCATGCCGTGGCCAACTTCTCGCCCTTCTCACGGTGCCACCCGCCCGCCTCCCCCACATTGGTGAAGACGTCGTCAGGATAGAGCTGGCCGGCCAGGATTTCGCAGGTGTGAAAGAGAATGGAGTGATTCTCCGTGGCGTAAGCCATCGCATCCACACCAGGCTCATCCAGCCAGTACTTGAAGCCTAACGCGCACTCCTTGACTGCTGATCTGAGCGCATCGGGGAATCCGTCCTCGCCGCCAAAGCGGGCGATTGCGCCCAACAAACCGACCAGATAGAAATCGCTGCAATCCTCACGGTGGTTGATCGACTCGATGGCACTGAGGATCACGTCCTGGTCAACATCCGCCCATTTGCCCAGCTTGAACTTGGCAATCTCGGCGTAGAGGTCGTCCTTCTGGGTTACCGCGTATTCCAGTGCCTCCTGGCTGCGCTCTTCCAGGGTGCCATAGGGCGTCTCGGAATACTCGTTGTCCAGGATGTAAACCGGCATATCCCATTGGTAGCGGATATCGTATTCGTAGTACTCCTTGGGAATCGGGCGAACGACCGCACGATACGGTCCCTGCCAGATTCGGAAGCCGTGGCCAATGTCGACCACCACACCCGGTGCCGCCTCCACTTTGCCGTCCACATTGATGCGGTCGCCGGGTCCCTGGATGCTGTATTGGTATCTGAAGTTGGCTTCCAGATCGTCGGACCAGTGCAGGTTGAGCACCTTGCCACGGTAGTTAGCCACATCCTCGATAGAGGATTGCTCGAAGACTTGCTCGAACATCTGATGACGTACGGTGCGCTCCGGTTGCCGAGGGAATCTTAACCTCGACATCCTCAGCTTCAAAGTCACCTTCCAGCGCCAAGGCCATCACGTAGGGGCACTCACGAGCCGCCACCTCCTCGAACCGCACGAGGATCTCGTTATCACCGGCTTGCAGCGAGGCCTGAAACGAGACGCTCTTCGGGTCCTGATGGTGGAAGTGCTCGTGGCGATGGACGGGCTGCCCATTGATCCACACATCCGCCGGCCCGTTGGTAGTGAGTACAAAGGTGACTTCCGCCGGGTCAAACAGGCTCAACCGTGTGTAGGCCCAAGCCCGAAGATACGTCCAATTGTGACGGAAGGTCGATAGATCGACGAAGTGGTCATCCAGACACCGTACATAGGACCACCGGAACCCCTCCCCATCGACGGTCACAGCACCCCGGTCGACGGGCTCGCCGACCAATCCCGTGCCTGACCCTGCCAACCCACGCTCGCGTTGATATTCCTGTACAATGTGCAACTTGCGTTCGGACTCACTCAGGCCGCCATCGGACGCGGGGGCGATAGCGGTTTCCACGGGACCGACTACAAGCCAATTGTTAACAAAGCCATCCTGAAGTTCGTATTCGAGAAATGGTGTCGCCATGACGGGATGCCCTGTCTCCTTCAAGGAAATGATGCCAACTTAGCCGGCCGGGTGGCTGGACATTGGGAAAGGTGAACGGTCCGATTCTACACGGACTCGCGGAAATCGCAACAACCGGCCCTATTACAGGCCGACTACGCACGGATTGAAGGCGCGCGTCACCTCATCGAGACTCGAGCCCACGATCTCGATCTCATCCAACCGATTGGTCCCCAACCCGGCCGCAGCGGCAATGGCGATGTGGTTCTTGCCCCGGACGAAAGGCACGGTCATCGGGGCCGCGGTCGGATCGAAGCCCATGGCAACCGTCGCGACGGAGTCGGTCGCAACGGGATCCTTGCCCGCGAAAAGCACGCCGGGCGCGATTGAGGTGAAGGTCTGGATCCACGGGCCCTCCCCTCCCTGGGACGTCATCACGCCGTCGATGAGAGAGAAGTTGACCGGGCGCGTCTTGTTGAGATCGACAATAATCTCCGGCACTCGTTGTCCTGCTGTCTCGTCCGAAGGGCCGTGAAAGCCCGAGCGATAGGTGTCCCGACTGCCCGAGCGATAGACCTGCAAGGGAGCTATCCCAAACAGGTTTTTCATCGTATGGGTGACCCCCGCAACCCAATGGCATTTCATCTTCGAAACGGACATGAACGCGTCGACTTCCTGTAGGAGGGGATTCAGGCTAAAGGCATCGTAAAATCGGCCGCCCCCAGGAACAGGGACGTCCACGAACTCATCGTAGGGATCCGGGGAATTGAGGTCAATCAAGGTCGCACCGATATCCTTGGCAGCTTCCTCGTAGCCCCACTGTGTATACGACCCCCACTGGTAGACGGCCTCAACGATGAAGACCTCGGCAGCCCCTGCATCGAGCACGAGGGCCCCCAGCGCCCGCACGACCTCGGGATGCGTAACAAAGGACTGCATCGGCGTCAGACCGGCCGGCGCGTTATTGCCCAGTCCCCCCGTGAGGTTGGTCTTGATCGCGACGCGATCACCAGGCCTGACCACGTCGCCAAACCCACCGAGGTTGTCCAGCATATCGCGTATGGCGTTGTAGATCCGCGTGCGATCGTAGTCCTGGGCAGTGGCGATTGCCACCTGGCTCGATAAGCCGGTCGGCGCCGATTGCGCCACGGCAGCTTCGGTCGTTGCCGCGGGCGTCGACGCCACCTGCGTCGCGTCGGCAACGGCCGGCGCAGCAGCCGTGGGGCCGGACGTGGGGACACTCTCTACGGGCGCTGCCGACGGTTCCGGCGTGCAGCTCGAGATCAGCAGGCCCGCAGCGGCGGCGCCGGCGAGCTCAAGAAAACGTCGTCGCGATATGCGAGAAGTTGACGACGTCGATATGGCACGGTCACGCTGATTCGGTGACATGGAATTATTCCTCCACAATGGAAAGTCTCTCAAAGGGAATAACAATATACCATCCCGCGCCACGTGATGAGGCGGGAAAAGCTGTAATGGCTATGGCAGATAGATTACCGCGTTCCCCGGAAAAGGCAAAGGGCCAGGATCTCACTCCGCAGGAACCAAGGCTTCAAGCAGCGGCGTGCGCCAGCTCTGCGACTTACGGTCATAGACCCCAAATCCGGCGCCAAACTCCCAGTAGGCCCACATAATGCCCCGTGCCTCCGCTTCCTCCCGCACTGTGGCGGTCCAGCGCGCGCGAGAGGCCATGTCGGCGGTACTGTAGGCACCGAACTCACCCAACCAGAGCGGTACACTCTGTCGCTCGCTCCATGCCGCTGCATCGTCAAATGCGCGGGCGATCTGCTCCGGACTTGCCGGATTCTCGCGCCCTGATACCTGCTGGTAGCGGTTGAACCAGTTGCGAACCCAATCAGTTGCCTTTGCTTCCGGAGTCAATGCGATCTCCGCGTCGGGCGGCCCCGGCCACGTGACCCCCAGAGTGCCATACTCCGGCCCGACCCATTCCGCGCCCTGATGGGTGAAGAGGAAAGGTTCGTAGTAATGGAAGGTCGCGATGACGTTGTCCTCACCGTCGGGCAGCACCAGGTACCGCAGACCCGCAATGCTGTTCCAGTCGGCGCCGCCTACAATCAGCGTATGGCGACCCCCATCCGCCTCGCGAATCGCCGTGATGGTCCTCGCCAGCAGGGCGTTCCAGGTGACGGCGTCCAGGCTCCCGTTGGGCTCATTCAGCGGCTCAAAGTAGACGCTGTCCGGCATGTCCTGGTAGCGCGCCGCGATCTGCTCCCACATCGCGACAAACCGGTCCTCGTGATCGGCGGGCGAGACAAAGATCTCATCATAGTGGTGCATATTGATCACCACGTTGAGTCCCTGGTCCAGGGCCTGACCGATCACCTCGTCGACGCGCTCGAAGAACGCAGCATCGACGGTATACGGCGCCGCAACCATCGCGTGGGCCGACCAGCGGATAGGGACGCGCACGGTATCGAAGCCGGCCTCACGGATCAGCGGGAAGAACTCAGGCTCGATGACCATGCCCCACTCGCCCTCTTCAGGAGCCTCCAGCGCGTTTCCCAGGTTGACACCGCGCCCCAGGCGTCGAGCCTGGGCCATCACGTCAGGCGGCATGGCCGTCGGTGCTGCCGTCGGGGCCGCGGTGGGAGTAGGCAATGGAGTCGACTCAGCGGTAGCACTACACGCGACCAAGAGCACAGCTACCAGCAGCACAGCGTATCTCACCCGATCACCTCAGTTCCCGCGAGACGAAGAATCACCATGTTAATACTACTCCTGAAGGCGACACCAGGTTCACCCCGGTTCGGCTACGTGTCAAGCGTCTGCGTGCTCAGATCCTCACCATTTCCACATTCCTTCGCGCCTTCCCGGGATCCGCCGGCGCCAGGTCTCTCATTGAACTGCAAGGGGCGACGCGTATAATGGCCCTGCGCGAGTGTATGTCTGGACATTATAGTTCCGGGAGGTCTACCTATGAAGAGACCGGCTGCCTTGCTCTGCGTTTCCTGTCTGGTTACCGTCGCGCTGTTCCTCGCTATGCATCCGCCCGGTGCACGGGCAGACCCGGGTGTGCTCTACGTCGCCCCAGGCAGCAATTGCGGTGGCGCAGCGCCATGTTTTGGCGATCTGCAAGCAGCGGTGGACGCCGCGGCACCGAACGACGAGATCCGCGTCGCCACCGGCCTTTACACCCAGACCACGACCCGGCCTCGGCACGACGCGACATCTGCGGGCCTCGTCACGCAGACAGTCTACATCAGCAAGACCGTGGTCATACGGGGCGGCTACAGCGCCGACTTCTCAACTCGGGACACGGAGGCCTATCCCACGACGCTGGACGCTGAGGGGCGGGGCCGGGGCGTCTACATCGTCGGTGACATCCAGCCCACCCTCGATGGGCTACGGATCACCAACGGAGATGCCACTGGCCTGGGCGGATACGAGTACTCTGGAACATCTGACGCAGGCGGCGGCATCTACGTGATGACCGCGACCGCGACTTTGATCGATGTTCGGGTATACAGTAACACTGCCAGGCATGGAGGTGGTGCATTCATTGCCGGCAGCAGCGGCAGGGTCCTGGACAGTGTGATCTCCGACAACCACGCGGACACCGGAGGCGGCGGGCTGTTCTCGTACCAGGGCGCCGTGGACGTGGAGGCCAGCCCACATCATCTCCAACACCTCCGGCAACATCGGCGGCGGCGTATATCTGTTCTCCAGCGCCGCGACGCTTAAGGGAAACACGATCAGTCACAATGCTACGTTGAACTTTGGCGGCGGGATCGACGTCGCCTCGTGCAGCCCGACGTTCTATGCCAACGTGATCTCCGACAACAGTGCGAAGAAGGGTGGCGGTATCTACCTGTGGTACAGCCACAGCCTCCTGGTCAACAACGCGCTGATCGATAACGAGGCCGGCATGTCGGGGAGTGGCCTGTGGGTCGGAGGATCCAAGCCGCAGGCGCTGCATACGACCATGGCCCGCAACGCCGGGGGCGACGGCAGCGCAACGTTTCGTCACCGACGCCGGAACCACCCACAGTACGCTGTCCATGACCAACACGGTGATGTCCAGCCACGCAGTCGGCGTCAGCATTACGACGAGCAGCACCGTGGCGCTCGATGGCGTGCTGTGGTACGGGACGCCCGTCACCGCCTCCCTGACAGGCGGCGCTCTATCCGTGCAGCACCAGGTGAACGGCAATCCCCAATTCGGCTCCGACGGCTATCACATCGGATCGGCTTCCGCGGCGGCGGATGCAGGTGTGCCCGCGGGGATCCTCACCGACATCGACAGCCAGCCGCGATTCGGCGTTCCCGACCTGGGAGCCGACGAATATTGGGCGCCCGGTTCGCTAAAACGCATCTACGTGCCGGTGGTGATGCACAATAAGTGACCGATGGTCGAGGCCCGGCGAGCTGTGCTGGCGACCTTTTGGTGGAGATCTGTCATGCATATGATTAGGAATACTCTGAAGCGATGGCTTCCGATCGCCCTGGCGATATCGGCAGCCAGTGGCCTTGTCTACACGATCGCCCAGCAGCTGCTGAGGATGGGAGCGAACGATCCGCAGATCCAGATGGCTGAGGATGCCGCGGCGGCGCTGACGCGAGGCGAGTCAGTCGAGTCTGTGATTCCCAGCCACGAGGTCGACTTGGCTCAGAGCCTGGCGCCGTTCATCGTGGTCTATGATGCCCAGAGCAACGTGCTTGCGTCGTCGGTGCAGCTGCGTGACCAGACTCCCGGCGTGCCTGAGGGCGTCTTTGGCTACGTCGCTGCAGCATGGGGAGGATCGTATCACGTGGCAGCCCGAGCCGGGCGTCCGCATTGCTTCCGTGATCGTTCGTAACGAAGGTGCACAGCCAGGCTATGTGCTTGCGGGTCGGTCTCTACGTGAGGCGGAGAAGCGAATAGATCAGATGGGACTGATCACCCTTGTGGTATGGTCCGGTGCGATGGCAGGGTCGTTGACGCTGGTCGTACTGGGCGAATGGCTCCTGACGGATCGCCGGAGGACGAAAAGCACCTGAAGGGCATCAGGCTGCGGGAGTATGCCTTTCCAGCCTCAGGCACCTGTCAACGTTTCGGCATCTCCACCGAGGTGGCGTCGCTTGACCATGCCTGGTGCAAGATCAGGCGGCGTCCTCGGGAAACCTGCGACGGTCGGCGAAGACCTTTCGGGTCAAGCCCGAGCAGCCTCGGGCCTTCACAAGCGGGTGCCTACTCGACGAGAAAACCCCAAAGGATCCTATGAACACAATCACACTCGGCCGAAGACCCACCCTTGGCGAAGTCATCGAGTATTACACCCAGGACTCGTTCCTGCGCTATCTCCTGGACACCGTGCGGAGGCGGCGCGTGGTGCTCATCATCTCCGAGAGAAAGCACTGGGAACCGAACTGGGAGAAGGACGAGGTCGTAGGCGATGACGTCGCGGCCTTACGACAGTTCATCGAGCGCAAGATCGAAGCACACTTGCCCGAGGTCGGAGCGGACAAACGACCGGAGTTCTACCCGGCGTTCCACCAGTCGGTCCGGAAGGGTCCCGGCGGTGAGGGCCCGCACGCCCGAGACCAGCACATGGACTGCGTCTTCGAGGCCGATCTGCCCACCTGGCGCGACTCGTTCCAGGACGTGAGTGCCGTCATCTCACTCTTCGAGCGGTATGGCGTTCCCTACCAGCACAAGTTCAGCGGACATCGCAGCCTGCACATCGTCATTCCGGGTGAGATCGTCCCCTCGGGATACCGTGGGAAATCGACGCGGAAACTCGCGGGGGCGCTGCTCGGCTGGAGCAACAGCCAGGCGCACCATTTGCCCAGGATCACGCGGATGCCCTACAGCCTCAACGAGGATTCCGGCCTCGCCTGCCTCCCCATCGAACGAGGCGAGCTTTCGGCCTTCCGCCCCTGGCAGGCCAACCTCCATCTGGTCGACGTGCCCGAACCTCTTGGGATCTCGAACCGGACGAGGAGGATCAAGAACGCCTAGCCGAGCTCATCCACGATCTCACATCGGAGACATCAGAGCAACCGTCGCCAAAGCCCGTGCCCGACAGACTGATACCTTACGATCGAGAACCCGCGGGACATCCTGGATCGCTATCGGGACCGGCTGGACGCGCCTCAACGGCAGTGGCACGATCGGCCACGCGTGGGCACAGCTGGCAAGCGACGTCCCGATGACGACGCGTGACCTTCTTGAGGGGCTCTCACAGGACGACCCGGACGCGACGTGGCTCTCGGCAGAAGCCTACGTGTTCCACGGCACAGGCATCTCACCCGAGGTGTTCGACAGCCTGCTCGCACAACACGAGGAGTACACTCGGGCTTCCGCTATCGATGCCCTGCTCCGGTTCGAGGCAGCGATTCTGCCCATGGTGGCCTCGGCCATCGAGAATCTGAGCAGCCACGCGTCTATCGGCTCCGGCGCCACTTATCTGCTGGCGCAGAGCCCATCGTTGAGACAGGCAGTGTTTGACACTCTGATCGCCAACGCCGAAAGTGCCCACGAAGCACGTCTCGTCGTGGCGTGTTCGACCGGTGCGGTGAGCAATGACTGGGTCGCGGCGCTGCGACTCGTCGAACCGCTTAAGGCGAATCAGGATCTGCCGCCCCAGGAGCGAGCCAGGCTCCGGAGGGGAATCAAAGCCCTGGAGGTTATGAGCACCCTCGGCGGGTGGAACAGGGTGGAGATAGCTCGCGAAGCCCAAAAACTCACGGCGCTGGGGCCCGGCATCACGGACCTCCTGTTGATCGCGGCCAACAGCCCGGAGCGGCGATTCCGGCGCGCGATTGTGTCCGCCCTCGCATCCCTCGCCGATCCGCGCGCCACGGATATGCTGATCCGTACGCTGAACGACGACTACACAAAGGTCAGGCAGCAAGCTATGACGGGACTGGTGCGGATCGGCGAGCCCGCCGTAGCTCCCCTTCTCGATGCAGCGGACAGCGACCAGGCGCGCATTCGCCGTTACGCCATCCTGTGCCTGAGCCGAATCGCGATGTCAAGGCCGGACGTGGCGGCGCATGTTAAGCCAACCATCGCAGGGGCCCTCTGGGACAGCGAGGAGGCAGTACGCCGCACCGCGGTCCGGGCGATGGCCAAGTTGGCCACGCCCGCGGACCTGAAAACCCTGACCACATACTTAAGGGACGCCAGCCCGGAGCACGCGATCGAAGCGTCCGGGATCATCGAGGGACTGGGCGTGAAGGAACCGGGGCGCTCCAGCAGATGGCCATCACCGAACGCATCCCCGCGGCCGCCTACTTCATCGCGCGACAGGGCGATCCTCGTGGCGCGGAAATCCTCGTCGAGCAGCTGCAAGACGATGATAACCGCGACGACGCCGTGGAATTCCTGCGTGAGCTTCGCGACCCACGCTGTGTTCCCTATCTGGTCGAGCAAGTAAGGGATGCGACGGACTGGCGCGGCACATGGCTTGCCCAGGAGCTGGGCGCCATCGGCGGTGAAGTCGCAGTCCGCGCCCTGATCGAGACACTGTCACGCGATGCTGCCATGATGCGGCGGGGCGCGGTCCGTGGACTCGCCGTGGCGAGAGATCCCGTCGCCATCCCCGCGCTGATCGATGCCCTGGCGGACCCCGATCGCAAGGTCCGGAAGCTAGCGGCAGAGACACTGGAGCACTTTGGCGCAACAGCAGTCCAGCCGCTGCACGAGGCACTGGCTGCGGTCGATCCCCACGACGGTCGCCGGCGCAGCGCTATGTTACAGATGCTGGATAGGCTGGAAAGTCGAGTCGGCACGCGGTAGAATACAGGGTGCCTTCAGGTGCAACCTTGGCCTGGGGAATTCGTATATTCTGGTTGGCGGGAGTCTCAGCAGAGTAAGCGGAAGCGAAAAGGAGAACGAGATGAACGAAGAGAGTAAACAGGAAGATGCGGTGGTTGCAGAGGTTCCGGCGCGGTTGGCTACCAGGGCGGAGATCGCCCAGAAAATGGCTGCCCAGCGCGACCTCAGCGGCGCCGACATGAGCGGTGTGGATCTCACGGGGATGAAGTTCGCAGGTCTCAAGATGCAGCGCGCCAGTCTGGCCGGGGCCAACGTGGCGGGCGGCCTGTTCGCGGGCGCCGATATGAATCAGACCGACCTCACGGGCGCTGACCTGACGAACGCGAAGTTCATGGGCGTCAACTTGGCCAGAGCATTGCTCCGCAAGGCGCGAATGACGGCAGCCAAGATCGCGGGGGTCAATCTGGAGAAGGTCGACCTCACGGATGCGGACTTGACGGACGCCGCATTGATGGGCACCAACCTGGAGGGCGCCGTCGCGCGCGGCGCCAATTTCACGGCGGCCAAGGTCGCCGGCAGCAACTTCAAGAACGCGGACTTCACCGGTGCCGATCTGACAAGCGCCACGCTAAAGAGAGTGGATGTCACAGGCGCTGACTTCAGCGATGTGGACACCACCGGCACGCGCTCCGGCAAGGTCGACTGGTCGGCGGCGAAGGTGCCGCCGGAGCAGTTGCCTGAGCCGCTACCTGAGCCGCCTGCGTGGCTGCCCGGTGCGATCATGGGTGTGGTCGTCGCGATCGTGGTCATCTTGGTGCTGCGGAAGAAGAAGGCGAAGGCCGAGTAACAGACACCTTCTCCCCGTGGGTGAGGGACGGGGAGGAGGAATCCCCCTCCGAAGAAGGCAAGATTGGACCAATCTTCGGAAGATTGGTCCAATCTTTGGCGTCTCAGGACCGACGGGCTTCGAGTTTCTCGCGCAGCAGTCCGAGGACCGTCTGCGGCTGGGCACGGCCACGCGTCGCACGCATCACCTGGCCCATGAACCACTGTAGCAGGCTTTCTTTGCCCTCGAGGTATGCTGCCGCCTCACCTGGGTGCTCGCTCAGCACCTGATCGACGACCTGCGAGAGTGCATCCTGGTCGGAGATCTGAACAAGTCCCTTCTCCTGTACGATGACGTTGGGCGGCTTTGCCGGTCTCGAACATGGCACCCAAGACGTCCTTCGCGCTGTTCTGGCTGATCGTGCCCTTGTCGACGAGCGCGACCAGCGACGAGAGCGCCTCCGGCGTCACGCGGATGTCGTCGACGGCCACTCCCTGCCGGTTCATCAGCGCTGCCAATTCGCCCACGATCCACTTGCTCACCGACGCGGCCTCTCCATCGTAGATTCCGGCGGCTGCCTCAAAGTAGTCGGCGAGCGTCTGGTCGCCGACTAGGATGCGGGCGTCGTTCTCCGGGAGACCATAGGCTTTGACCAGTCGAGCGTACTTTGCATCGGGCAGCTCGGGCAGTGTCGCCGCCACTTCCTCAACCCAGGCGCGATCGATGTAGAGCGGAGGCAGATCCGGCTCCGGGAAGTATCGATAGTCGTGGGCGTGTTCTTTGCTGCGCTGGGAATAGGTTACGCCGCGCGCCTCGTCCCATCCCAGCGTCTCCTGCGCCACGATGCCGCCGGATTCGACGACGTCAATCTGGCGGTCGATCTCGTACTCGCATGCCCGCACCAGTGCCCGGAAGCTGTTCAGATTCTTGATCTCCGTCCGGGTGCCGAGGATCTCGCTGCCGACGTGGGCGCACGGAGACGTTGGCTTCGAAGCGCAGCACCCCCTTCTCCATGTCACCCGTGTTGACGCCGAGGTAGCGAAGGATCTCGCGGATCTTCGTCGCATAGGTGTGAGCCGCAGCAACCGAATGCATGTCGGGCTCTGAGACGATCTCGAGCAGCGGCACACTCGACCGGTTGAAGTCGATCAGCGTGTACCCACCGGCTCCGTGGTGGAAGCTCTTGGCCGTGTCCTCCTCCATGATGCGCGCGCGTGATCCCAACCCGCACCGTTTCGCCGTCATCGGTCCGAATCTCGAGCCAGCCGTCGGTCGCGATGGGATGATCGTACTGTGAGATCTGGTATCCCTTGGGCAGGTCGGGGTAGAAGTAGTTCTTGCGGGCGAAGCTGGTGAACTCATTGATCCGGCAGTTGAGCGCCAGCCCCACCATCATCGCCTGCTCAACGGCACGCTTGTTGACAACCGGCATCGCACCCGGCAGCCCCGTGCAAACGGGGCAGACGGCGGTATTCGGCTCGGCTACGGTCGTATCGACCACAGGGCAGCCGCAGAACATCTTTGAGGCCGTCCGCAGCTCGGCGTGGATTTCCATCCCTATGACTACTTCGTATGTGTCGTTCGCCATGGCGCTACGCTCCTCCCGCTACGCGACCGGGCCGCGCTTCGTGCCACCCTGTCGTTGCCTGATACGCACCGCCTATGCGGAAAACGGTTGGCTCGCCCAGGGGACGGTCCAACGATCTGCATCCCCACCGGCATCCCCTCCGAGAAACCGCAGGGGACGGCCAGCGAACAGACCCCGCCGGGGTTAGCCGCCACGACGTGGATATCGGAGAGGTACATCTTGAGAGGATCGTCGATCTTCTCCCCTATCCGGAATGCCGTCGTCGGACAGACGGGGGCGATGAGCGCATCGACCTTGCCGAACGCGCGCTCGAAGTCCTGCCTCAGCAACGTCCGCACGCGCTGGGCTCGCAAGTAGTAAGCGTCGTAATAGCCGGCGGAGAGCGCAAAGGTGCCGAGCATGATCCGCCGCTTCACCTCATCCCCAAAGCCGTTCTCACGCGTCTGCAGGTATCGCTCGATGATATCGACACCCTCGGGGGGCTCGGAAAGCCCGAAGCGGACGCCATCGAAGCGGGCGAGGTTGGAGCTCGCCTCCGCCGTCAGGATCAGGTAGTAGATCGAGATGGCGTAGTCCGTATGCGGCAGTGAGACCTCCTCTACAGTGGCCCCGAGAGACTCCAGGTGGGCGATCGCGGACCGGACTGCGCTCTCCACCCCCGGCTCAATGCCCTCGGCGAAATACTCAATGGGAATCCCCAGCCGCACCCCGTGGAGATCCTGATTCCCGAGCCCGGCCGCGTAATCGGGCACGGGCGCGTCCAGCGAAGTGCTGTCGCGCGGATCTCGGCCCGCGATCGCGTTCATCACCAGGGCGGTGTCCCAAACGTCGTGGGCGATAGGGCCGATGCTATCGAAGGATGAGACGAGCGCGATAAGCCCGTACCGTGAGACGCGACCGTACGTCGGCTTGAGACCGGTGACCCCGCAGAAGCCGGCAGGCATGCGAATGGAGCCGCCGGTGTCCTCTCCCAGGGAGAAAAGCCCCATATCTGCAGCCACCGCTGCCGCCGAGCCGCCGCTCGACCCCCCGGGCACCCGGTCGGGATCCCACGGATTGTGAGTATCAAAGAAGGCTGAGTTCTCGCACGACGAGCCCATGCCGAACTCATCCATGTTATGCTTGCCCACCAGGACGGCGCCGGCCTCCCGCAACCGCGAGATCACCGTTGCATCATAGCGAGGAACGTAGTTCTCGAGGATTCGTGAGGAGCACGTCGTGCGCACACCATTCGTCGAGAGACAGTCCTTCACCCCGTAGGGAATGCCCGTGAGGGGCGTCACCGCGTCACCTGCCTGGAGGCGTCGGTCTGCCTCCTGTGCCTCCTGGAGGGCTGCTTCCTCGCAAACCGTGACGTATGCCTTGATCGTCGGGTCAGCCGCACGAATCCGCGCCAGCGTCGCCTGGGTGAGCTCCATCGCCGTGATCTCGCCCGATTTGAGCAGCTCGCTCGCCCTACGTATGGTCAATGTATGAAGGTCCATGGCGCCTCCTCAGCCTTCGTCAGGAACATCCAGGACGACGGGAACACGCACAAACCCATCCTGTTGTTGTGGCGCATTTGCCAGGAAGTCCTCGCGGGCCATCGAAGGCCTCACCTCGTCGTCACGGAGGCGTGCACGTCCCATCTGAGCTTGGCGATACGGTGGCACGTCGGTCACATCGACCTCGGCCAGCCGATCGAAGTACCCCACGATCGTGCTCAACTGCTCGGTAAAGGTCTCCACTTCGTCATCCGTCAACGCCAGTCGAATCAGGAAAGCGACGTGCTCGACCAACGCTTGATCGATCACGTGCCCTTCGTCAGGGGTTGTCATCTCTACCTCCTCGTCCCTAAATGCCCTTCCTCCCGCCACGTTGGTGCTCAGCTAACTTGATCTTTGGGCTGTCCCCTAACGGCGGCGTCCTGCAATCCGGATGTGGATTTCCTCCAGTTGGGCAGCCGTGACGGGCGCCGGCGCGCGCATCGTCAGGTCGGTGGCTTGACGCGTTTTCGGGAAGGCAATCACATCCCGGATCGTGTCAGTCCCGGCCAATATCGCGACGAGGCGATCGATGCCCACAGCGAACCCACCGTGCGGCGGCGCGCCATACTCGAAGGCCTCCATCAAGTGACCAAAGCTGGCCTCTGCCTCCTCGGGCGTGTAAGCCAACAACTTGAGCACGCGTTCCTGAAGCGCCCGCTGATGGATCCTGATCGAGCCCGACCCGAGTTCCCAACCGTTACAGACCAGATCGTAGCAACTGGCGCGTGCCCCACCCGGATCCGACTCAAGTGTCGCAAGATCCTCCGGTCGCGGGCTGGTAAACGGATGGTGCTCCGAATCCCAACGGTGATTGTCTGCGTCCCATTTGAAGAGCGGGAAAGTCAACCACCCAGGCGAAGGCCAGGGCTCCCGAATCGATCAGACCCAGACGTAGACCCATTTCCCGACGCAGCCCGTCGAGCGCGCCGTTGACGACGTCGAGGGCACCTGCCACCAGCAGCAGCAGGTCCCCATCCCCGGCGTCGAAGGCCTCGATCAGCGCCCGCTGCTCCTCGGCGCTGAGATGGCGCGCAACAGGAGCGTCCAACCCGCCGTCCCGAACGCGGAACCAGATCACGCCCTGGGCGCCCAACTCCTTGCTCAACGTCTGCAGCGTCTCCAGCTCCGTCGCAGAGGTCGCGCCGTACCCCGAAGCGCGGAATCCCTTGACGGCCCCGCCCCCCGCGGTGACGTCCCGGAAGATCCGCACCTCACTCTCTGACAGAATCGCCGAGCAGTCGACGAAGGCCATGCCGAAACGCAGATCGGGCTTGTCCGTCCCGTACCGCGCCATCGCCTCGTCGTAGGTCAGCCGGAGGAAGGGCGTCGTCGCCAGAGGACGGTCGGGCGCCGCCGTCGCGACGATCTCACGGACCATCGCCTCGACCATGGAAAGGACGTCCTCCTGCTCGACAAAGCTCATCTCCAGGTCCAACTGCGTGAACTCGGGCTGGCGGTCGGCCCGGAGGTCCTCATCGCGAAAGCAGCGCGCCACCTGATAGTAGCGGTCCACGCCGGCGACCATCAGCAACTGTTTCATCTGCTGGGGCGACTGCGGCAACGCGTAGAACTCACCGGGATGAATCCTGCTGGGCACCAGGTAGTCTCGGGCACCCTCGGGCGTGCTCCGGGTCAAGACCGGCGTCTCAACCTCCAGGAAGCCCTCTGTGTCCAGGAAATCACGCAGCGTCTTGACCACGCGATGGCGGAGCCGAAAGTTCCGCTGCATCGCCTCACGCCGAAGGTCCAGGTAGCGGTAACGGTAACGTACCACCTCATCCACCTTCGGCGCATCTTCGACGGGAAAGGGGAGCGGCGTCGTGGCGTTCAGGATCTCGATAGCGTTGGCGACCACCTCGATCTCTCCGGTGGCCAGGCTGGGGTTCTCCGTGCCCTGTGGTCGCGCGCGCACCACGCCGCTTACGGCGATGACATACTCATCCCTGAGGTCCCCAGCCACCGCGTGGGCATCGGCGGAATCGTTGGGATCGGCGACAATCTGGGTCACGCCCTCGCGATCCCATAGATCGAGGAAGATCAGCCAACCATGATCACGTCGCGTGCGCACCCACCCCATCAGCGTGACGTGCTGACCGATGTGCTCCGACCGCAAGGCCCCGCATCGATGCGTCCGTTTCTCCATTCGACATCCCCCCTCTTGTGCCCGAGTTATGCAAAAAGCCACGGGCTCTTACGCCGGTCCGTGGCTTTCGCTAGACTGAAGCACGAAAAAAGCCACGAGCACCTGCGTGCGCCCGTGGCTTGGGTCCTTGGCTAGTTTCTGAGCGGCTAGGCTCGACCCTCCCACAGGCGCACGCCGGGATTATCGTTATCGTTGATCTGCTGGTACTGATTCAACAACAACATCGAGCACGTGCCTCCTATGAGAATTGGACGATTCGCTGCCACCGAGTCCATTAGCCTAGATTATAGGGGCAGCGTGCCAGATGTCAAGCAACGAAAAACGGCGCGTCTGTCCGGCGCTCATCGTTCCGGCTCGCCTTCGCCGTCAATGATGATGATAGTCTCTCCCGGATAGATGCCCAGAGCGCCCAGATAGTACCGAGGTCGGTCCGCTACTCCTCGGACCTACCGCGTCGTCTGCGCAGCATCAACGCGGCGCCCAGCACGATCAGGATCGCCGGCCAGATGACATTGACGTAGCCCAGGCCAAGCGAGACGAAGACAATCACGAGGATCGTGTAACCCAGGACATTCCGGCGATATCGGGGAACGAGCAAACGCACGGCGATCTCAGCCCCGACAATCACCGCTACACCCAGGAAGACCAGCCGCCACGCAGCCGGTCGGAACGGTAGATCCCACGCCAGCCTTCCGCCCTGGTACGTGAACCAGCCAAGATAGCCCAAGTTGGAGGCCAGAAGCACAACGCCCATCCATACCAGGGCCGTCGCCCCGAACAACGCATCGAGATTCACCTTGCGCGGTCCGCGCCTCCGTGGGCTCTAGTCCGCGACCGGCAACGGGCTCCGATGCCGGCAGTTCGACCTGCTCTACTACATCCTTGTCATCCATGACCAGCTCCTTACCGCTAGTGGATAGTTAGGTTGAAGACTAGAGTCGTCATCCTGAGCCGCAGGCGAAGGATCTTACCCTTGCGAGGCATAGATCCTTCACTTCGTTCAGGATGACAGTCCCCACGAATCAGTTTAGCTGACCACTAGGATGCAAGCTCGGGAAGCGACACCCACTCACCCGTCTGCCCGTCGATATGCAGATCCCGTACCACCTGCCCTTCCGCGGAGAGCGCGGCCAGGGCACTCTCGACCTCGCGCTTGGGCCACCAGAAGACCTTGACGATGTCCCCAAAGGTGGCAGCCCCCACGGAGCGCAGGTAGAGCTTGAGCAGTCGCTGCTGGGCCTGACTGATCTTGTACGCCCGCGCTTGTTCGAGCAGCTCCGGATAGTACCGGTGGACGCATTCGTAGATGAAGGCGTAGTTCCACGCACCTGCCTGCGCAACACCGATCGGCAGCACCTTGAAATCTGCCTGGAGCTCGTCCAATCCCTTGTTGAACCGGTAACTCGACGAGTTGCCGGCCATCGAAGCGGCACGGCGAAGCGCCACGGAATTGAGCGGCCCCTCCTGCAGCAGGGTCTCGTAGATGCTCTTCGCCTCGGCCGTCATGGTGCCATCGCGGTACTGGTCGAGATAGTCCTCCTCCGGGGAGCCGAAATTCTCGCTGAGCGCGTAGAATAGGGGGGCAACCCCAAGCGAGATGATGGTCGCCCTCCGACGGAGAACCTTGCCATAGTACCAACGCCGTTCGCTGAGCAGCGAGTCTTTCCAGCCCCACGTCACGTGACCGGGATCATCGTGAGCGTCGGCGACGGGGCGGTCGCCCGCCACCGCAGACCAAAGGCTCGGCATCACGATATCCTTGATCGGCCAGAACATCACATATCCACGCGCGTCGACGAACCGGATCGCCTCCTCCTTCGACCTGACTCGCAGTTCATCGGTCATACGATAGGTCCGTGTGCGATACGCCTCCACATGCTCCAAAGTCAGCATACCCTCTCCTACGTTATCCAGTCCTTTTCCCATCCCACAACACCCGCAGCCTTCCCCCCCGCCTCCAGGTACGCTTGCTCGATATTCCACTCGCGGGCGTGGGGGTAGTCATCCGGCTGGGCAAAGGGAACCCCGCAGCACATCCCCACAACCTCAGCCAAAGATGCCGCGCGGTCGACCTCGCGCGAGACACAGGTCTGCACTGCCGCTAAGTATGCCTGATCTTGACTGAAACGACCAGAGATGACGTCCGGATCACCGGTTGGCGTGCCGTGCCCGGGCACCAGAATCCTGACGTCCAACTCCGAGAGGTGGCGCAGTGTGGCACGATAGGCAGAGAATCGCCACATAGGCATCGGCACTTCGAGGTCACTGAGCATGTCGCCGGCCCACAACAGCCCGGCTGAGGGCTCGTAGACCGCACAGTGATCCGGCGCATGCCCCGGCGCGTGGAGCACGGTCAGTGAAAGAGAGCCCAGATGCACCGTGAGGCGCTGTTGGAAGGTGATGTCGGGCCTGGGGGGTATGAAAGGCTGCAGCTTTCCCGGCCCTGCAATTGAGGATCGCCAATGCATCACCTGACGTTGGAGGTCCGCCCCATGCTGTCGGACGACAGCCCCATAGGCCGCGTGGGCGATAACGGTAGCGGATGGGAACCTGGATGGACCCAAGAGGTGGTCCCAATGCGCGTGGGTCAATATGATGCCCCGCACCGCTGCACCTCGAGCCGCGACAAAGGCCTCGATTGCATCGAGCTCGGCAGGCGCAATGCCGGGATCTACGAGGTACGCTTCATCGTCGGCGATGAAAAGGCCGGTATTCGTCGCGAAGGTGGGGCTTTGTGCGACCCAGCAGGTCGGAGTGAGATTTCGAAAGGGCACGGCAAACGCTGAGCGACTTATATGCCCGTCGGGGGCATGAGGGGCCCTCCAAGCCGCGCGACCTCCCGGCGAACCATGTCGGCGTTGGGATTGCGGAGGGCATCGCTGGGGGCGGGTCCGCTGCCCCATACAACCTTGACCACGCCATCCTTGCAGGGCACGGCCAGATCTGCGGTATAGGTCTCGGCGTCGTCTCGGATCAGATACTCACGTTCGGGGAAGAATCCGCTCTCCTTGAGCGTTACGTACAGACCATCCGCCCCTGACTCGTAGAGATCGTTGACCTCTTCCGCCGCGGAGAACCTGTCCCAACTTGTGGAAATGAAGCTGATCCTACGCCATCGCAGGCTGGGTATGGGGGGCTCACGCCGGATCAGCGGGCCAATCTGCATCTTGAAGTAACGATGATCGGCGTGCGGGTGATCGGCGGCATCGGGGAAAAGGTCCCGGCGCAGCACGAGCTCATGCCCCCTGACCTCTGCATACCAGTGGATGGCCCACTTC
Source organism: uncultured Chloroflexia bacterium (assembly GCA_963751345.1). Taxonomy (GTDB): domain Bacteria; phylum Chloroflexota; class Anaerolineae; order B4-G1; family SLSP01; genus PWVB01. The sequence goes on along the minus strand of CAVVUS010000010.1, from coordinate 216,293 downwards.
TCATCTTCGAATGCGGCCGTGAAGTAAAATGCCAGCACGGCAGCATCCATGACGGACTCGGGAGCGTGTCGGACCGGCACGCGATACCAACCCTCGTCCCGCGCCACGTGGAAATCGCGGGTGTCGGTCATCACACCGACCAGAACCCGATCGGCCTCATGAAACATGCCTCCACCTCCGCTGGGTTGCTATGGGGAGTATAAGGCCCGGACTGCATGAGTCAAATGCACCCTTGCATTCCTTGACAATCGATGAGGGCGGCTACGATAGAGGCAAAGCAGCGTACATCGAGGGAGGGAATACCATGCACATCCACCACATCGCCATCGCGGTCGAGGACCTGGACGACGCCTTGGCGTTCTACCGTGACGCGCTGGGCGCGGACGTCGCGCAGCGTCACGAGGTCCCGGTAGAGGGAGTCGAGATTGCTTTCCTACCGATGGGCGAGTCACAACTGGAGCTGGTGGAGCCCCTTGACCCGGACAACTCGATCGCGCGCTTCCTGGCGAAGCGGGGCGAGGGACTACACCATGTCTGCCTACAGGTGGACGATATCGAGGCCACCGTTGCGCGACTGGAACAAGAGGGAGCTCGCATGGTGAGCGAGATCAGGCAACATCCTGACGGCACGCGGTATGCCTTTGTCCACCCCAAGAGCGCCCACGGTGTGCTACTGGAGCTCTATCAGGTACCCGGCTGAGACAACAAAGCTTGCGAAGGTAACCCGATGGATCGCTCAGGTCACCTTCGCAGGGTCGAGTCGTAAAGCAGGGGAGTGTGAGCCTAGGCCCCCAAGAGCTGCTTGGCCAATGTCGCAGCGCGGCTGGCGTCGGGGGCATAGCCGTCAGCGCCGATCTCGTCGGCGTAGGCTTGGGTAACCGGCGCGCCGCCGATCATCACCTTGACCGAATCGCGAATCCCGGCCTCTTCCAGGGCATCCACCGTGTTCTTCATATTCGGCATCGTCGTCGTCAGCAGCGCCGACATCGCGATGACCTGCACGCCCTTGTTCTGGACGGCATCGACGAACTGGTCAGGCGAGACGTCCGTGCCGAGATCGACGATCTCAAAACCGGCGCCCTCCAGCATCATGCAGACCAGGTTCTTGCCGATGTCGTGTAGGTCACCCTTGACCGTCCCGGCAGCCACTCTGCCGACGGGCTTGACGTCAGCGTCGATCAGCTTTGGCTTGAGAATGGCCAGTCCGGCCTTCATCGCACGCGCGGCAATCAACATCTCGGGGACGAAGTACTCGCCCTCCTCGAAGAGGCGCCCCACCTCGGCCATAGCCTTGATCAGACCCTCGTTCAGGATCTCGGGGGCGGAAATCCCCTCCTCCAGGGCTGCATTTACGGTATCTTCGACCAAATGCATGTCTCCATCCATGATGCCTTCGCGGATGACTTCTAGCTTGTTCGCCATACTGCTTCCTCCTAATAGCCGATGTGTTTACGACGGGCCAGCATTAGCCCAGTATTATATAGCAAATAGAGTCAAATCCAAAAACCACCGCTTCACCACGATGCTCAACATCTATCCCTACCGGTAGCCTCCTTCGCGCCTCGGGCCGCGCGCCCTATTCTGGTACAGACGAGTGAGGGTCAGCCGATGCGGTGTGTCGGGCTCGGAAACCCCGGGTGGAACGAAGCCACATCGTGAACCTCGCACGTGACACCCAACGCACTTGCCGTGCTCTCAGCGGCTTGCTGCACGAGTTGGCGCAGCACCGGCGCAGGAGCCTCGACGCGCGCATTGACGATCAGTTCGACGTGACCGCCGGGCAACTCCGGGATTCCCGCCTTCCAATCGTCTGTGCCCAGCGTCGGAAAGCTGATCTTGACCTCAACGCCCCCGCTCGTCACCATGAACTTCAAGTGCCCAATGGCGAGGCGGCGATGCTCCAACGTGTGCAGCAATTCGGACATAAAGCCAATCACGACCTCTCGACCACGGCCCTCGGACATCTCAAAGACCAGGCGCTCATCCAACCAGGCCAGCGCCGCCTCACCGGCACCATAGCGCTCGTAGTCGATATCCAGCGACCGACCGGGAGATAGAGCTCGCCCCGGTGCGATCGCAGCGATCCACCCCATGACCTCCTCTTCAACCAGCGAGTTCTGCGTGCGGACCAAAGCGTGGGGGAAACGCTCGCGAGCCAACACCGCGACCCCATCCACAGCCTCCTCAGAGAGAAGATCCCGCTTATTGATCACCAGGATCCCGGCTTCCTCGATCTGTTTGTCGAAGAGATAGGTCACGTTGTCACCAAAGGGCATGGGCTGGTCCAACAGCCGCCGGCGCAGGAGCCGGGCATCGGCGAAGACCGAGAAGCTGGTCGGGGTGCCCGCCGCAGACTCGCGCAGTTGCAGTAGGGGCTTGACGACGGTGGCCACGATATCAGCACACGACCCGACCGATTCGGCGAAGATCACGTCCGGCTGTGCCGTCTCCTTGAGTTGGGCCAATTGTGCGTCGAGGTCGGCGTAGTTGCAGCAGAAGCACCCTCCGGTGACCTCCACGGCGGGAACGGCCTCGCTCCTGAAGAACGCCGTATCCACCAGATACCGACCTTGATCGTTGGTAACGACACCAACGCGCTTTCCCTGGGCCATGAGATGCTTTGCCGCACCAATGATCGCGGTCGTTTTGCCGCTACCCAGGAATCCCCCAACGATATGTAGATCCAAGCTATTCCTCAAGACGGTGCTTGATTTTCTCGACCAACTCCCGGTTGCTCGGGATCAGCGAGGAGTAGGCCAACTCTCCATTGATGTAGATGCTCGGGAGGTTCTTGACTCCCATCTTCACGACGCGGGCCACATTCGCCTTCTCTGTGAATTTGTACTCGATCATGTTCACGCGCCCGCCCAACTCCTGGGCTGCTCGCTGCGCCGCGTCCTTCATGTAGCCACACGCAGCACACGTATCCGAATCCAGAGTGAACACCTCGACCAGAGGCTTGTCAAGGTTGGCATAGTCGGGCAGATGCACAGCGTCCAGATCCATTTCCTCGGCCTGGTAGTTCGCCAGCATCGCCCGGGTCCCTTCGGGGTCCCTGACGGCCTGCACCACACCGACCACATTCTCGGTGGGCACGTCGTACGGCATATCACATCCCGGTGCCAGGATGAAGTTGCGCGGGTCGATCTTGTCGAGGAGGTCAACCACGAATTTCATGTTGTCCTGCTGGTTGCCCAACAACATGTGGGTAGTCAGGGGGATATTGCCACCAATGATGATATTGTAGCGGTCGGTGATCTCCTTGGCCCCCGCGAGATCGATATTCTCGTCGATTGAGATTGAATCCGGACCCGTCTGGCACATCACCTCGACGTTCTTGGTGGCATCCCCGCACACAAAGAACGAGGAGAAGACGCCCTGCTCCCGGATGAAATCGAAGACGTCCTGATAGGGCTCGGAGAGCAGCTTTCGGAAATGGCGGGGAGAGATCTGGGAGACCAGGGGGTCCACGATGGCGATGACGTCCATGCCCGCTTCGATGTAGAACGCTGCTATGCGCTTGGCGACGTCACGGCTGAAGGCGAGCAACTGCCCGAGGTACTCCGGATGATCGTACATATCCATGAAGATCTCGGTGCCCCGTAGGTGGGAGGCCAGCGTCAGGATGCCGGTGACCAAGCCGTAGAGCGCCGTCCGCCCACCGACTTCCGCCTTCATCCTCCGCATCGCGTCCAGGATCATCGGTAAGCGCCCATCTGAAGGCTCCGGCAACCGATCGGGGAGGGTCATCGAGGCCGCGAGCGGATGGGAAGCGACGGTGGGGGGCGCTTTGTCTGCCCAGAGAAGATCACACCCCAAGATCTCGGCCTCAATCTGTAGGTCGAAGACCACGGGCTGTCCGTCGGGGTCGTAGGTACGATTTACAGCCAGGAGAGCCTCGATCAGTTTGTCACTATCGGTAAGGAGCTCCTGCCCCGAGTACCCCACGAGCTTGCCGGCGTGCACGCCCGCAAAGGGTACCCAGGGGATGCGGTCAGTCTGCTCATGGCGAAGGGTCCTCAGCAGCAATTCCCTTCCAGAGATTCCGGTGTTCGTGCTAATCACAGTATTCGCCCCCTTGATCGCGCCTTAACAGAATCCTTGGGCACCGACATTAGATACCACTTCCAACAAACAACAACAGAGGCAGGCTGAGCCGGCTCACGTCACGGCCAAACCGCCTGCCACTTCTGACGGTACCCGTCACGAGTCTACCTAACAACGCGTTTGCAGCAAGTTGACAGATTGGCTGAATCTGGTATAAATCTCGCCAGTTGGATGCAGCCAAATCCTGAGTCGGGCAGCGCCTGGATCTGCGTTAATCGGAATCCGGGCGTTTTCTGTGGACTGGATTGGAGAACTCAGGCATCCTGAAATTCGCGATGTTGAAAGGAAGCATATAGCGATGAGTGAGCGAGAGATTGGTGTTGTCAAGTGGTTTAACGCCGCGAAGGGATACGGTTTCATTTCCCGAGAAGGCAACGAGGACGTGTTCGTACATTATTCGGCAATTCAGTCCGAAGGCTTCAAGAAGTTGGTGGAGGGCCAGCAGGTGGAGTTCTCCCTCGAAGAGACCGACAAGGGACTTCAGGCGAGCAACGTCGTTGCCCTGTAGCGCGATCTCGCGCGCCAGCCTATAGTGAAGCCGTCTGGAGACCCCAGACGGCTTTTTTGTGTTTCCCCCACTCGCGAATACTTGCATCTGGCGTGATTCGTACTATCATTGGGACACATTGAAGTGTGAGAAGACTCAGTAAGTGCCAAGGCATCGAGCGTACCGCGACCGGGACTAACGGAGGGGCGCCCCGTCCTAACAGCAGGGCCATCCTGTTGTCCGGTGCGGCAGGCGATGCGGGCTCCGGACGACTGAGTCTTTTTTTGTACGTCTGAGCGCCGCGCGAGATGTGGATCGGTCGAGAAGAGCGAGGAGAGATATGGGAAGGATCAGAAGGCTGGTATTGGACACGCTGAAACCTCACGAGCCAAGCATTATCGAGCTGGCAGACCAACTCAGCGATCTGGAGGGGATTTCCGCCGTCAATATCAGCATCTACGAGATGGACCGCAAAGTCGAGAATGCAAAGATCACGATTGAGGGAGAGGCCGTCGACTTCGATGTCGTCTCGCGTCTGATTGAGGAGATGGGAGGCGCGATCCACTCCGTCGACGAGGTAGCCGCGGGCCGGCACATCATCGACGATGCGCAGACGCTTCTGGACTGATCGATCCGCCAATGGAAAAGCTGCGCGAGCAGAAGCCGATCTATACCGTGCTGATCGCTATCATCATCGCCACGATTCCGTGTTATTGCCTCGGATTCGTGGCACTGGCGATTCGTCCTCCTTCTGCGACGCCGGAGGCGTCACCTACACCCACCACGACATCGACGCCACCGGCCAGCCCAACGCCGTTTGAAGTTGGACCGGGCACCGGTACGCCTGACAAGACACTCGAGCCGACGCCGACTCAGTGGTTCCCACCCACACGCACGGCGACCCCAACGTCAACTGAGACGCCGACGGCCACCGAGACGCCGACAGCCACCGAGACGCCGACCGAGACGCCAACCCCAACATCGACCGAGACGCCGCTCCCCACGGGTACGTCAACGGCCACGGCTACAGCAACGGCCACAGGCACGGCAACCTTTACACCATCACCGACATTCACCATGACCCCTGCACCGAATACGTCCACATCCACGCCGACACCTACCCCCACCTTGACGCCAACGACGGGATTGCCCACGGCAACCTGGACGCCCTTGCCCACGGCGACGTTCACCGCGACCCCCTCGATTACCGACACGGTCGTGATCACACCCTGAGCTAAGCCGGAGAGGAGCCCTTTGGAGACACTGAACTTACTCACCCTATTGTCCGAGGCTACTGGCCCTACCGGATACGAGGAATCAGTCTGCAACGTCGTGCGAGAGCTGTGGCTGCCCTTCGTCGACGAGATCCGCGTTGATGCGATGGGGAGTCTCGTCGCCGTACAGCGAGGCACCGGGCCCGCACCACGACAGACCGTGATGGCAGCCGCACACATCGATGAGATTGGGCTGATCGTCACCGGTATCGAGAATGAGTTCCTACATCTTCACGCCCTCGGCGGCGTGGACAGGCGCGTGCTGCTGGGGCTGGAAGTCTGCGTGCACGGTCGTGAGGATCTGCCCGGCGAACCGTCAGGCGGCCTGACAGGCGAACCTGCAGGCTGCCTGCCAGGCGTGATCGGAAGCCGTCCGCCCCACGTCCTGCCGGCCTCGGAGCGCCAGGACGTGCTGCCGTGGCACGAGATCTTCGTCGACCTCGGGCTCTCCGCCGAGGAAGTCAAAGCGCGTGTGAGAGTAGGCGACTATGTAACCGTGCGACAGCCGTTGGTCGCCTTGAAGAACGGGCGCGCTGCCGGCAAGGCTTTCGATAACCGGGCCTCGGTGGCGGCCCTCACCCTGGCACTGGAGGCCCTGCGGCACCGGAAGCACGCCTGGGATTTCTACGCTGTCGCCACCGTGCAAGAAGAAGTCGGGATCAAAGGGGCGATCACGAGTGCCTATGGTATCGACCCAGACATCGCCGTGGCCCTGGATGTGACCTTCGCGAAGCAGCACGGCGATAGTGACCCGGGTGTGTTTGAGTTGGGCGAAGGCCCCACGATTGGCGTTGGCCCGAACTTCCACCCCGATATGGTGAAGCGTCTTAAGGAAGCCGCCGAGGCGGATGAGGTCCCTTTCGTGATCGAGCCCCTCTCCGGGTCCAGCGGAACCGATGCGTGGGGGATTCAGCTTACCAGAGAAGGGGTTCCCTCGGGCCTCATCTCGATTCCGGTGCGCTATATGCACCAGCCGGTCGAGGTGGTCGCACTGCGCGATATCGAGCGAGCCGGGCGCCTATTGTCAGGCTTCGTTACCCGGCTGGAACCGGGGTACCGGCCCGAATGGGAGGATGAAGGATGAGTGATCTGACAGATCGCCTGGGTACCCTCTCCAATGTCCCCGGCATCTCGGGGAACGAGACCGAGGTCCGGCGCGCCATTCGGCCGATGATAGAGGAATACGTCGATGAGATGCACGTCGATGCCATCGGGAATCTCATCGTGCGCAAAGCCGGAACAGGAGCTTCGGGGCTGAGAGTCCTCGTGTCGGCACATATGGACGAGGTTGGCTTCATGGTCGTCGGCCATACGAGCGACGGTGGGCTGCGTGTGGATACCGTGGGCGGCATCCCCTCGCGGCTGCTCCCAGGCCTGACGGTTCGGGTGGGGAAGGACTCCCTTCCGGGCGTCATTGGACTCCAGGCCATCCATCGTGCGGATAAGGGTACTCTGAACAAGGCTCCGACTGTCGACAAACTTGTCGTCGACATCGGTGCCGCCGGTAGGGAAGAGGCCGAGCGACTCGCCCCGATGGGTACGGACGGTTGTCTTCGCGACGCAGTTTCAGACCGTGGGTCGAAGTTGTATGGGCAAGGCGTTTGACGATCGTGCGGGCTGCACGGCGCTGATCGAACTCCTGCGAGGTACACCCTATCCGTTCGATCTCTTCGGAGTCTTCACCGTCCAGGAGGAAGTTGGCCTACGGGGCGCCCAGGTTGCCGCCTACGCCGTGGCGCCTGATGTCGGTATTGCCCTGGAGGGCACCTTGGCCGACGACCTCCCGAAGGAAGAGACGGACGTGAGCCCGACGACACAGCTCGGGAAAGGGCCGGCCATCACCGCAATGGACCGCTCGTACATCACCCCCCCCAGATTGCTTTCGCACTTTATGCGCGTTGCCGAGACAGAAGGCATTGAGTATCAAATCAAGCAGCCGGGCATCGGCGGGACCGACGCGGGCGGCATTCACCGGACGAGGGCCGGCGTACCCTCGATTACCGTGGCAATCCCCTGTCGCTACATCCACAGCCCGGTCTCACTGCTGCGCGAACACGACCTGGCTGAGCACATTCGTCTGGTTGATGCAGCCATCCGTGAGCTCCCGCGTGAACTGACGGCTTGAGACTAAACAAGGAGAGAACTTTGGACCTGCCACTGCTAGAGAAACTCACCCAGACGTTCGGGCCATCCGGCTACGAAGATGAAATCCGTGCTGTCATCGGCGCGGCGATTGAGGCAATCGCGGACGAGACACGTGTGGATGCCTTGGGCAGCCTGGTAGCCCATCGCAGGGCTTCAAAATCCACAGATGGGGGCCAGCGAATCCTGCTGGCCGCTCATATGGACGAGATCGGGCTCATGGTAACCCACGTGGAAGAGAAAGGGTTCGTGCGCTTCACCTCCATCGGTGGCGTCCGAGCCATAAACTGCGTTGGCGGGCGAGCAAGATTCGCCAATGGGATCACGGGCCCTATGTATGTGGAACGACGCGATGACGCATCCAAGCTGCCGCTCCTGCACCATCTCTATCTCGATGTGGGTGCTCAGGATCGCGCGTCTTGCCCGGTCCACGTTGGAGACACGGCGAGCTTCGTCGGCCCCCTGGTCCAGCAAGGTACGCGCCTGATGAGCAAAGCCCTTGACGATCGGATTGGGTGTTACATCCTGATCGAGGTCATGCGCCGGCTAAAAGCACCCGCTCACGACGTCGCTTTCGCCTTCACGACGCAGGAGGAGATCACGCTGTCCGGCGCCCGGACGTCAGCTTACCGAGCCGATCCCGATATCGCGATCTCGGTGGACGTCACGGCGACCGGTGATCTCCCGAAGTCGCTCCCGATGGACGTCAGCCTCGGCGAGGGCCCGGCCATCAAGGTCAAAGATGGCGGCATGATTGCCCATCCCAAGGTCAGGGATGGTCTGATCGATGCGGCGGAACGAGCGCACGTTCCCTACCAGATGGAGATCCTCCTGGGAGGCACCACCGACGCTGCCGCCATGCAGCTCGTGCGATCCGGCATACCCAGCGGCTGTCTGAGTGTGCCATGTCGCTACGTCCACTCCACATCCGAGATGGTCGACGAAGCGGATGTCGAGCACGGCATCGAGGTACTCCTTTCGCTCCTCAGCGAGCCGATGTAGCCCATACAGGGGTATTCCTCGTCACAGGGACGTAGCCTCGACGGCCGCGATTTGTGCAGCCGTCGAGTTGTTGGTTTCGGCCTTCATTCTATGTTATGATACGATCGTTACCATTCAGTCCCACGCCAGGAGGAAAGTCATGGAGAGGAAGAGGAATCTACGCATCTTTTTGGGGGTCGTCATGGGTGTCACCCTCTTGTTAGCTGCTTGTGCCGGGGGGGCCACAAGCAGCCCAACCACACAGGGCGACACGGTTGCCGGCAACGGCCAGGCTGTGGTTGTCGACGACCAGCCTGATGCCACTGCGGATACCGCCGGCGGTGCGGAAGAGGCGAGCAGTACCTTTCCTGACATCCTCGTGCTTCATCCTGATGCCATGGACGTTCAGGCCAACGATGCTGCCGGTACCTACGTCTATGTCGTGCCCGGAATGGTCGCTGAAACAATGGACTATATCCAGACTGAACTCAAGGCCAAGGGTTGGGAACCATTGGGCCAGCCAACTGTGATGGGGCATCTGGCAACGCTCAACATGCAGATGGGCAAGAGCCGGGTGACCATCAGTATGCAGGACAACGATTTGTCCCAGACGACGCGCGTGCAGATGCTGCTGCTACAGCAGTAGGGATCTGGGCCCTGCGCACGCTGTTGTGAAACAGAGGAGGTGGAGTGGAGAGTAGAGAACTAGCCAGCCAGATTGCCGAGATCATTGTCGAGAAACAAGGAGAGGATACGCTCATCCTTGACCTGACTGAGGTGACGACCTTCACCGACTACTTCGTCATCTGCACTGCAGGCAGCCGGCGCCAGTTGGATGCTCTGCAGAGCGCGATACGAGAGGCTCTGAAGCAGGAAGACGTTCGACAACTTGCGGTCAATGTGGAAGGTGATCCGGAATCGGGATGGATTCTGATCGACTACAACAGTGTGATCGTACATCTATTTACCGACGAAATGCGCGACTTCTATCGCCTCGAGGATCTCTGGAAAAACGCTCGGGTCGTCGCTCACATTCAATAGCCGTGAAGATCTACTTTTGAAGCCACAGAGAGCCCAAAGTCATGCCCCGAGCTAGCTCGGGCGTGACTTTGGGCTCTCTGTTTGGTTAGCGCTCGTTTGACACGTTTGCTAATCTAGGTATAATTTCTGCGATGAAGCGGAGGGTTCTCCAAGCTGCAACGCAGAGCTGGCAAACCCACCTGCAGTGGCTTACGCCAGGCATCGGCGTCAAGCGTTGGCTGATCATATTGGCCCTCGGTGTTGGGCTGCTGAGCCTGAGCGGTGCGGTAGCTCTGCGTGCATTCTATCCCCTCCCACAGTACTTTTACTATTTGACGCTCCAATTCTTGCCGCCGTGGCTAAGGGCGGGGCTGACCTTCGTGCTGGGGCTCTGGGTACTCTCGTACGGGGTCTGGGGCTTGAACCGTGCCATCCTCGAGCCCTTCATCGTCGGAAACCACGTGCCCGTCCCAACGGTCCTCCACGACTATCGCCGGCGCGAACGGGGCCCCGAGGTGGTCGTTATCGGTGGCGGGCATGGCCAGGCCACGGCCCTGCGGGGACTCAAGTCCTACACGTCGAATCTGACGGCTGTGGTCACGGTGGCTGACGACGGCGGATCGTCCGGACGGCTGAGCCGCGAGATCGGTATCCTGCCGCCGGGGGACTTCCGTAACTGCATCGCGGCCCTGGCTGACGACGAGTCGCTTGTTACGCGGCTCTTCCAATACAGGTATGCCCAGGGCAAAGACCTAAGCGGACACAGCTTTGGGAATCTCTTCATCACGGCAATGGCCGGGATCACGGGGTCCTTCGAGGCTGCCCTGAGAGAGTCAAGTCAGGTTCTGGCCGTGCAGGGTCGAGTTCTTCCCAGCACGCTGCAAGCCGTGGTACTGTGTGCCGATATCAGCCAGGATGGTGAGACAGCGGTCCGTGTGTGTGGAGAATCCAGGATTCCTGAGGTCGGCGGGCGCATTCTTCGGGTCACTCTGGATCCAAGCCCCCCGCACGCCTATCCGGGCGTAATACAGGCCATCCTATCGGCAGAGATGATTGTCATCGGGCCCGGCAGTCTCTTCACCAGTATTCTGCCCAACCTGCTCGTGCCGCAAATTCTGGAAGCGCTAAGGGCTACTGACGCCCACAGGGTTTACGTATGCAACGTGGCGACACAGCCGGGTGAAACCGATCACTATTGTGCACAAGAACACTTTGACGCACTGAAGCAACATATCGGCGAGGACGTGATCGACACTGTGATCATCAATGACCGCACGCCAACCGGGATTCCGGCGCTGGAAGGCATAGATTGGGTCGTTCCGGACTTTGTCGAGTCCGACCACGTGCGCGTCATACGGGCCGACCTCGTCGATGAGACGTTGGCCGGGCATCACGACAGCGAGAAACTAGCCAAGATACTGCTTGCGCTGATCGCACAGTGATTGGGGATGTGTGATTGATGACTACACGTACGTTTAGCCATCAATCTTGGATCTCTACTCAGTTAACCAACCTTAGCAGACAAAGGAGTGACTATGACCACAAAGATCGGCATTAACGGATTCGGACGCATCGGGCGGCTGGTGCTGCGCACAATCCTCGAACGTCATCCGGACGAGTTGGAGGTGGTCGCCATCAACGACCTCTTCAACACCAAGACCAATGCGCACCTCTTCAAGCACGACTCAACCTATGGTGATTTCCCCGGCGATGTTTCCTACACGGATGATAGCATCATCGTCAACGGAAAGACCATCAAGGCGTATGCGATTCGGAACCCTGAGGAACTGCCGTGGGCCGAACTGGGCGTCGACATCACGATTGAGTCGACGGGCATTTTCCGTGACCGCGACGGGGCAGGCAAGCACCTGAAGGCCGGCGCCAAGAAGGTCATCATCACCGCGCCCGCCAAGGGTGAGGACATCACCATCGTGATCGGCGTCAACGAGGGCGATTACGACTCCGCGAAGCACAACATTATCTCCAACGCCTCCTGCACGACCAACTGCCTGGCCCCTGTCGCCAAGGTGCTCCAGGATGAGTTCGGTATTGCCGCCGGCCTGATGACGACCGTTCACTCCTACACCAACGACCAGGTCACGCTGGATCAGGGCCACAAGGACCTGCGTCGCGCGCGCGCCGCCGGCCTGAGCATCATCCCCACCACCACCGGGGCCGCCAAGGCCGTAGCGCTGGTGTTGCCGGAGCTCAAGGGCATCGTTGACGGTATGGCGATGCGGGTCCCGACGCCGACGGTCTCGGTTGTGGATCTCGTCGTCGAACTGAAGACCGACACGACCGCCGAGGCCGTCAACGCCGCTCTCAAGAGCGCGTCCGAGGGCGATCTGGCGGGAATTCTCGGCTTCTCCGAGGAGCCCCTGGTGTCCATGGATTTCAAGGGCGATAGCCGCTCTTCCATCGTCGATGCCGAGCTGACCACGGCTATGGGCCCGCGCTTCGTCAAGGTCGTCTCGTGGTACGACAACGAGTGGGGATACTCAAGCCGCGTCGCAGACCTTGCCGCGATCGTCGCGGGCAAGCTGTAGAAGGAATCCTGCAAGCAATCCGTAAGGAAGGGATAAGGAGAGTCTCCTTATCCCTTTTTGCTAGGTAAGGAGACACTATGGACAAGAAAACGGTTCGTGACATTGACCTCCAGGGCAAGCGGGTCCTGATGCGGGCAGACTTCAACGTGCCCCTTGAGGGCAGCACGATCACCGACGATACCCGCATTCGAGCGGCGCTGCCGACGATCAACTACATCCTTGATCACGGCGCATCGCTCATCTTGATGTCGCACCTCGGCCGTCCCAAGAACGGCCCCGATCCCAAGTTCAGCCTGAAGCCCGTCGCCGACCGGCTCGGCGAACTCCTGGGAAAGACGGTCACAATGGCCCCTGATGTCGTGGGCGATGAGGTAGAAGCACTTGCCAAGGCTATGAAGCCAGGCGACGTCATGCTTCTGGAAAATACCCGCTTCTATCCCGGCGAGACCAAGAACGCGCCGGATCTGGCTGACAAAATGGCCCGCCTGGGCGATGTCTACGTCAACGATGCGTTTGGTTCCGCCCACCGTGCACACGCCAGCACCGTCGGCGTCGCCGAAAGGCTGCCCGCGGTGGCCGGTTTCCTGATTGAGAAGGAGATCACGTACCTCGGAAAAGCCACGGGAGACGCCGAGCATCCCTACGTTGTCATCCTGGGTGGCGCGAAGATCTCCGACAAGATCGGTGTGATCGAGAACATGCTTTCAAAGGCCGACGCCATCTTGATCGGGGGAGGTATGGCCAACACCTTCCTCAAGGCCCAGGGACTGGCGATGGGCGACTCGCTGGTCGAGGACGATGTCCTGGACACGGCTAAGGAGCTGATGGCCAAGGCAGGGGGGAAGTTGGTGCTCCCGGTGGATGCCGTCGTGGCAGATGCTTTTGACAACAACGCAGCCACGAAGGTGGTCAGCGTGAACGACGTCGGGGCGGGTTGGCGGATCCTGGACATCGGTCCCCAGACCGTCGAGCTCTTCATCCGGAAGCTAGCCGATGCCAAGACCGTGGTATGGAACGGCCCGATGGGTGTCTTCGAGATGCCCAACTTCGCCAAGGGCACCTTCGCTATCGCACATGCATTGGCGGACCTTGATGCCGTAACCATCATCGGCGGTGGCGACTCCGCCTCAGCCGTGAACCAGGCCGGCGTCGCGGATAAGGTGAGCCACGTGTCCACGGGCGGGGGGGCCAGTCTCGAATTCCTTGAGGGGAAAACGCTGCCCGGCATTGCCGCGCTCAACGACAAGTAGACTCCATATCGGCGTGATTGAGATGAGAGGCCGGGCACTGGGATCCCAGTGCCCGGCCCCTGAAAGGGAATATCCATGCGCAAACCGTTTATTGCCGGAAACTGGAAGATGCACAAGACCGCGGCTGAAGCGACGCAGCTCGCCCGCGGGCTCAGAGCCGCCCTCGCCGACGTCGCCGGCGTGGACCTCGCCGTCTGCCCCACCGCGACCGCGTTGAGCGCCGTAAGCGACGCATTGGCCGGCTCCAACATCGGGGTGGGCGCCCAGAACATGCACTGGGAGGAGAGCGGTGCCTACACCGGGGAGATCTCTCCGTTGATGGTCAAGGAACTGGCAACCTACGTGATCATCGGCCACTCAGAGCGCCGCCAGCTCTTTGGCGAGACCGATGAGACGGTCAACATGAAGCTCAAGGCTGCCCTGAGCCACGAATTGCTGCCGATCGTCTGCATTGGCGAGAGCCTCGCGCAGAATGAGGCCGGGGAGACGGTCGACTTCGTGGGGAAGCAGATTCGCGGAGCGTTCGCGGGGCTTTCATCGGCCGACGCCCGGAAGGTCGTGTTAGCTTACGAGCCCATCTGGGCCATCGGCACCGGCCGCACGGCGATGCCCGAGGACGCAGATCGCACGATCCGCGAGGCCATCCGCGATGTCCTGACGGACCTCTACGATCAGGCGACGGCCCAGACCATCCGCGTCCAATACGGCGGTAGTGTGAAGCCCAACAACATGGCGGACTTCATCGTGATGCCCGAGATCGACGGAGCGTTGGTCGGCGGGGCGAGTCTCAAAGTGGAAGACTTTGCCGCCATCGTCAAGAACGCCGTAGAGGCCCTGGCGTAAGGGTCAGTTAAGCTGGAAGTTGTCATCCTGAACGAAGTGAAGGATCTATGCTGCAGGCTTAGATCCTTCACTTCGTTCAGGATGACAACTCCTATGAAACAGGTCGACGGACCGATAGAGGATCCGTCGAGTTGGCAGTCGTCGTTCTGAGAGTTGCCTGTCTACCCATTCCCAGAAGAGCCAGCCGGCTCCGTTGGCGGCGTTCACCGTGCCAAAGGAGTGATCGATGTCCAATGATGCCAGAATGCGAGCCATGATGCAGCAGGCGGAAGCCGAGCTGCGAGAGGATATTCTCCCTTTCTGGATGAGACATGCTGTAGACAAGGAGCGCGGTGGCTTCTATGGCCAAATCACCAACGATCTGGCGGTTCAGGCGGATGCTCCACGTGGCGCCCTGCTGACATCACGGATTCTGTGGACCTACGCCTCCGCCTATCGACGCTACCAGAATGCCGCCTATCTGGATATGGCCGACTGGGCATTTGAGGATCTGATCCAGCGGTTCTGGGATTCCGAGTACGGTGGGCTCTATTGGATGGTGGACGTCGATGGAACGCCTCTCGTGCCCCGGAAACAGATCTACGGTCAGGCCTTCGGCATCTACGCCCTGGCCGAGTACTATGCCGCTACGGGAAACGAGAGCGCTCTCGAGAAAGCCATCGCCATCTATGAGGCGATGGAGGCCCACAGCTACGACCGGACGCACAAGGGTTACTTCGAGTCCTTCACGCGCGATTGGAAGCTGGAGCAAAATGT
Source organism: uncultured Chloroflexia bacterium (assembly GCA_963751345.1). Classification (GTDB taxonomy): domain Bacteria; phylum Chloroflexota; class Anaerolineae; order B4-G1; family SLSP01; genus PWVB01. The sequence goes on along the minus strand of CAVVUS010000010.1, from coordinate 200,887 downwards.
GCGGTTGAGCGCCGTCGACATGGCGGAGATGAAGTCGATGAACACGCACCTCCACGTCATGGAGGCCTTCACCAACCTGCTCCGCGTCTGGCGTGATGATTCGCTTCTGAATCGCCAAAAGGAGCTTCTCGGCGTGATGATGACGCACATCATCGGCCCGGAAACGTACCATATGACGATGTTTTTCGACGAGACCTGGGCCCCCAGATCTCGAAATGTCTCCTACGGCCACGATATCGAGGCAAGCTGGCTTCTGGTAGAATCGACGGAGGTTGCCGGCGATCCGGCGCTCCTCGAGCAGGCAAAAGTGCTCGCAGTCAAGATGGCACAGGCCGTCTACGATGAAGGACTCGATCCGGATGGGGCCATTGTCTACGAATCGGGGCCCGAGGGACTCGTGGATTCCACGAAGCAGTGGTGGCCACAGGCCGAGGCCGCCGTCGGATTTCTCAACGCCTACCAGCTAAGTGGCGAGGGCCACTTCCTGGAAGCATCCCTCGGCAGTTGGGACTTCATCGAGGCCTTCTTGGTCGACCGAGAATACGGCGAGTGGCTCAGGTACGTCGAGCGGGACCACACGCGCCCGACCGGCGTCGACGAGGACAACGCCAAGGTGAGCTTCTGGAAGTGCCCGTACCACAACGGGCGCGCCTGTATGGAGCTCACCGAGCGGCTGCACCAGGTTGGCGCCGGCGTGATTTCAGACTAATCCAGCCGCCGGATACAGAAGCGCCCCACCCTCGAGGCTGCTCGGGTTTGGGGCGCTTGCTCTACTCAGCCTTGGGCTTCGTCTCTTCTGCGTACGCCAGTGGGTGAATGGCTGCGTGGTAGGACTCGGGTTTTGCCAGATCTCTGGCGCTTTGAAAGCCGAGGCGACGGTAAGAAGAAACCTCGAAGTCGTGATCCATCTTGATAGCATCAAACGGACAGAACTCAGCACAGAATCCGCAGGTCATGCATAGGCTGACGTCGAGATAGTATGAGACAGGATAGCGGCGCGGACGCCCCGTCTCGGGGTCCTTGGCGCGCTCGATCCAGATACACTGGACAGGACAGACCTGCGCGCAGATGCCACACGCAGTACACCTCAGTTGCCCGGTCTCAGCGTCAACAACCATAAAGGGCAGATTACGGTAGGCCTCGGGAAGCTTTCGCTGCTCGCCGGGGTACTCGATCGTGAAAACACCTCGCCCGTGTGCCCGCGTTTCCCCGGAGTCGGCTTTGCGTCCGCTGAGCTTGCTCCACAGTACCTGAGCATCGCCAACGTAGGTGAGGATGAAATGGTAGAGAGTCCTCGCCAATGTCTTGATAATCCCCCAACCGTACATTAGCGATCCACCTCCCCCATAGTCAGGTCAATGCTGCCCAAGACAGCGACCACATCCGCGATCTTTCCCCCCCGGGTCAGTTCACTCAGCGGCGTGAGATTGATCAACGACGTCGCCCGGATATGATAGCGGTACGGATTTGCACCACCGTCGGAAACGAGATAGAAGCCCAACTCACCCTTGGGGGCCTCAATGCGCCCGTAGGTTTCGCCGGGCGGGATGCGCATCTTTGGTGAAAGCCTATTGGACTGGATCGGACCCTCGGGTATCCCATCCAGGGCCTGATCAAGGATCCGCATGCTCTCCCAGGCCTCGTCAAAGCGCACCGCGATGCGATCGAAAACGTCCCCGTTCTGCCGGCTTACGACGTCAAAGTCGAAACGATCGTAAATGCTATACGGCTCAGCGCGCCGAATGTCATAGGGAACACCGCTCGCGCGTAGAATCGGGCCGGTGACCCCGGAAGCAACCGCTACATCCGCCGGCAAAACGCCGACGTCGATGCTCCTCGCGCGAACAATTTCATTGTCGAGCAGAAACCCCTGCATCTGGCGAAGTTTGCTGGGGAGACGGTCGTGGAGATACGTTCGTACCCGGTCCAGCCACTCGGGCGAAACGTCACGGACTACTCCCCCGGGCCGCATGTAGTTGAACATCATACGCGAACCGGAGACACTCTCGAAGAGATCAAGCACGAGCTCCCGCTCTTCGAGCGCATACAGGGAGCCGGTGAAGTAGATCCCTATCTCGTTGCTGAAGAAGCCGGCGGCAAGCATGTGGTTGACCAGACGCGACAACTCGGACATGATGACACGAATGTACTCCGCCCGCTCCGGCACCTCCCAGCCCAGGAGCTTCTCCATCGCCAGGCAATAGGCCAAGTTGTTGGTCATCCCATTGAGATAGTCCAGGCGATCCGTGTATGGGATGTTCTGCAACCAGGTGTTGCGCTCACCGATCTTCTCGTGGCAGCGATGCAGGTACCCAAACACCGGCTCAAGGTGTTGGACGGTTTCGCCGTCCAGCCGCACGGCCATCCGGAAGACGCCGTGCGTGCTGGGATGATGCGGGCCCATGTTGAGGATCATCTCCTCGGTCTTGAGGGGCTTGTCAGGAGTGCGGTCTGCGGACAGCATTCGCTCGTAGAGCAACTCGTCAGCGTCGCTGAAATCCTCGGCCGGTGGCGGACAACTCTCGGCAAATTCCTCGCTGAACCGGATGTTCGCGTGGCTCGGGGTGCGTTCCTCTGCATAGAGTGGACTGCTGCCATCGGGGAAGCGACTGCGATATGGCTTGTGCTCCTCCTCGTAATAAGCCTCTCTCCAGTCCTTGCGCAGTGGGAATCCGTCGAATCCCTCCCACATCAGAAGGCGGCGCAGATCCGGGTGACCCTCGAAGCGCACACCAAACATGTCCCAGACTTCGCGTTCCTGCAGATTGGCCGATGGGAACTCAGGCGTCACGGATGGTAGGACGGCACCATCACGGGTAGTATGCACGTGGAGCACGACATAACCGCCGCCTGCCTGTCGGAACAGGTGGTACACGACGTCAATGTGCGGCGGGAACTCATCCAGGGCCTCCGGGTAATCGGCAGCCGTGAGGTTGGAGAGCATGTTGTAGCCAAGCTCGTCCCGCAGGAACTGGAGCACGGACACCAGATGCCGAGCGTGAACCAACACTCCTTCATACCGCGGCCGATTCATCAACTGGGAGCGCGAGACCGAACGGGTCATCCGGTGCTCCTTGCCCTCAGAATAGGTCTCGGCGTCTCCCTGATCGGGCGGCTCAGCCGGCTGCAAGACTCCGGGGAACCGGGCCTGCAAGCTCTCCCACACATCGGCCGGCATATCGTAGATCATCTCTGCCATGCCTAGACGTCCTCCTCGCGGGGGCCGACCAATCCCTCCAAATCGCGCCAGCTAACGAGATCCAGGCCAAGGGTCGGCTCGGGAATCCCCTCATCCTCGCCGGTCTGGAAAGCGCGGATATCCTTGATTGTCTCGTGATCGAAGCGAGCATGCAGCGTGAGAATGCCGTGCAGCAACGCCTCGGGCCGAGGAGGACATCCAGGAATATAAACATCGACCGGAATCAGGCGATCGACACCTGAGACAACGTTATAGCCTTCCTTAAACGGCCCGCCGGAAATGGCACAGGCCCCCATCGCTATGACGTATTTGGGTTCTGCCATCTGGTTGTAGAGCCGGACCAGGAGCGGCGCCATCTTCTTCGTCACCGTGCCGTTGACAATCAACAGATCTGACTGCCTTGGGCTGGCACGCATGATCTCCATTCCAAAGCGTGCCGTATCATATCGTGCCGCTGCCATAGCAATCATCTCAAATGCACAACAAGCAAGCCCAAACAGCATTGGCCAGAGTGATCGTTTGCGGGCCCAGGCGTAGACTTGATCCAACGTGGTGAGTCGTACCGATGATTGAAGTTCAGGAGGAACCTCAGGCAGCTGACTTCCCCCGTTCATCCGAGACTGTCTCGTCACGGGACTACCTCCTCAAAAAAGCAAGCTCCACAAAGTCAAGGGGCGAGAACGATCTCGCCCCTCCGTTGGGGAAGGCGGGACTTGAACCCGCACGCCTCGCGGCACATGATCCTAAGTCATGCTCGTCTGCCAATTCCGACACTTCCCCGTTCCCATCGATTATACCGCCGAACAATGATTCAGCAAGAGTTGGGCTCCCCCGCAAACCTTGCGAAGGTTAGCCCCTCTATGGTTTTTCCATGGCCTTTAGCGCCTCATACGCCGGGCGCACAGCGCCGCCGGCCCAGTCGGCAAAATCACCGTCGAATCCCCACCAGAAAGGATCGACAATTGACCACCAATATTCCTCGTTATCGGGCGTCCACTTCGAATCAGGTAGATTCCACACAAACATCGGGCCGACCCAAGGAGCCCAATTCTGGTGGGCGTAAGCAAACGCGCGCACAAGATAATCGCCCTGCTGTTCAGGGGTTACGGCAAACCATGCATAGTCCGGATGCTCGGGACTCGTTGCCGTATGCCAGCCGAACTCCAGGATCGCGACCTGCTTGTCCGCATCACCGTAGTGCACCATGATCGCCCGCATTTCCTCAACGTGCCGGAAGCAGAAGAACGATTGGCCGCCATAGCCATTCTCGGGATCTGCCGCTTCTTCAGGCGATATCTCAGGAGCTGCCTTGTAGCCCGGTGCGTTCAGGCCTAGGAGATCGAAATAGGGTGACGCACCGGCCTCATAGAGCGCCACAAGGTAATCAACGTCAGGTATCGCATCGGGCGGGGCCGAGCCCGTGGGAGCCAAGCCGGCAGAGATGACGAGAGCCTGGGGATCGGCACGCTTGATCGCGACGTAGCAGGTCTTGAGCAACTCAACGTAGCCTTGGGCATCGGGTGCGTAGCCGCCCCACTCGCGGGCCAGGTTCGGCTCGTTCCAGATCTGATACCCCCGAACCCGCCCCGCGTATCGCGAGGCCAGGGTGGAGCAGAAATCCCCGAATGCCTCAAGCGACACCGGGACTACCGGTTGCTGCCCTTCAGGCACCTGAGGCACGGCCCAAACAGGAGGACGATCCACCCGGAAGATGAGCTGGACACCCGCGTCTCCGGCTTCGTCGACGATCCTGTCGGCGGCCTGCCATTCGTACGCACCGGGGCCGGCCCCTTCCACATCCTGCCAAGCGAGGCGTTGCTTGACCCACGTGAAACCTGCATCCTCGACCAGATGCCAGTCACGACGTATCGCGGCCCACGGATCCCACCACATATGCACGTTGATGCCATACTCGGGTGAGCGAAGCCTGGTTTCCAAGGGCCAGGAGGTCGGCGTGGGCACCGGTGTGGGTTGAGGGCGCGGCTTCGCATGGTCAAAGCCGGGAAGGCTGCCAAAGGCAAACAGGTAGGCTATGACCACGAGGATGAGCACCAGAGGAAGCACGCGGCGATGGTGAGGCGTCTGTGTCATGGACGTAACGTTCTTATCCGTGGGGCCGGCGGGGCGGGTGCCGCCCCGCCCCCGGTTATGCCTGATATCAAGCGCTAGAAAACGTTTGGGTAACGTCTACCCACACCTACGGCACCTTTGGCATCGACCCAATCGCGCCATAGGCGGGACGAGCCGCTCCCTTGAGATCGAGGATGCTGTAGGGCGAATTCGGGTCCAGGGCACCCATGCCGCCCTTATACGAGTAGTCCAGGTTCCAGAGGAAAGCGAGCCGGACGAAACCCCACTCGCGCATCAACTGGAATGCTTCGACATCCCACTGTGCTTGCTCGGCCAGGGTATTATCCTGGGCAAACTCGAACCCCGCCGGCGTGCCATCGAAGCCTTCGGACGTCGCCCAGCCAAACTCGGTCACGCAGATCGGCGTATCACGTTGAGCCGCAGTGATCATATTATGATAGTCCCAGAGCGTGCTCTTGAACGACCAGGAATGATGCGGCGAGTCAAAGGGTCCCCGGTAGGTGGCCGTGGGATCGTTGTACCCCTCGTCCCAGGTAACGTCGGGCGGCATATTATAGCCATTGTGATGCGCCCCGACGCAGTCGGCATAGTTCAGGAACCCGGCCTCGATCATCTGCTGGAAGTAGGCGTAATCGTCCATGACCGTGTAACGATTGGGATTCTGTGGGTCGGTGGAGGTCACGCCCGTAGGAGATAGCGCGCCGCTGATCACGATGATACTGGGGTCGCGGCTCTTAATGGCCTGGTAGGTCAGGCGCAGCATCTCGACATATCGATCTGCGTTCACACCCTCTTCGGTGTCCCACTCTCGATCCAGATTCTGCTCGTTCCAGACCTCAATCGCCTGGACCTGGCCCTTGTACCGATCAACCAGTTCGCCGACGAAGCTGACGTACAGCGATAGGTCGTCGGGCGGCGCAGCCTGGGGATTGGCATCGAAATAGGAGCGCGACCAGTCGGGAGCCCCCACGATGCTCATCATCACGTTGAGGCCTCGCTCGGTCGCGTAGAGGACCATCGCATCATAGCCGCTCCAGTCCATCTGCCCGGGCGCGGTGGAGAAATCGTCCCAGCGAACCTGCTGCTTCACCCAAGAAAGCCCCAACTGATTCTTGATCTGATCCATCGTATAGTCCGGCATGCCGATGCCATGGGCCGCGATGCCGTACCCGAAGTCCCCCCAGGGCAAGGGCGGCAAGGTGCTGGCGCTATCCGTAACACTGGGTGTCGGTGTGGGCAGTGAAATAGATGCGCCGGTGGTCGGCGTAGCATCCGGCGGAACGGTCACAACTCCGGGAGAAAACGGATCGCCAGGTGTAGGTATCTGGGTAGGAATGTTTGGGGTAGATTTCGCGGACAGGGCAGGAAGGTCGATGACCCCAAACGCGCAGGACAACCCTATGGCCATCAGCACAATCCATACAACACCGGCACCGATCAGCGATCGTCCCGAAAGTCTAGAAAAGAGGTCCTTCAAGTGCTGCCAAAACGGATTCTGCATACCACCCCCATAGAATCAAACACGCCGTGGCTAACCCCAACCCAAATCGGGGGCACTTCTGCGCGAGTGCGTCTCTCTGGGTCCGGACTCAGCATCGGCGATCGTACGGTCTGTATCCCCACGGCTTTCAGGCTCGGCTTCCACTGCACCGTGTTCGTGCGGCGGCCCCTCGGCTGCCATGCGGTTCTCAACTTGCTCGGATAGGGCCACCGCGCCGGCCAATTGTGTCAGCTCATTGGAGGCCATCTCATCGGTGAGATCGCCCACGAGATCGGCAAGATCTGCATCGGTCGCGCCCTGGATGCGGCGCTCGATTAGCTCGCGATACGCCTTGCTTCCGTATAGCCCGGCAGCATCCTCCAACCGCCCCGATTCCTTGAGAAACCTCGCCATCGCCTGTGGATCTTCACCACCCACCCGTGACGCATCCTGGTGTAGTTCGCGCCGGTGATCTCCCTCTCCCCGGACAAAGTGAGCCGCGGAGATCAATCGCTCCACCTCGTCACCCCCACATCGAGGGCAGGCAGGAGCGCCGGCATTCAGCCTACGGGCCAGATGGCTGAACCGGACACGACACGAACGACAATAGTATTCGTAGATCGGCATGCCAATACCAGACGAAGGCGACCGAATCGCTTAGCTATGCAGGACCCGCGACACACCCGGAAGCCATCGGGCCCGCGTCCCTGCCCCCAAGCTCTAGCGCTAGCGTAGGCTCACACCGACTTGCTGTGAGCCTACGGCATCGAATCGTAGGGCGAAGTATACCTTCCTTCACCGTCTGAGCAAGTATAGGGGTATGATGACGCCGGCGCCGGCGTTGGGCGTGTGGAGCAGCAGCAAACCATTTGAGGTGTTCTCACAGATCGCGGCAGCGGAGCAGGACTCCGCTGTCGGCCCCCTTACGCCGCCCGAGCGCTCAGGAAAGCGCGGAGCGCCACAGCGCCGATGACCAGCGTGCAGCCGAGAAGGGCGACCGGCCCGGGGGTCTCGCCAATGGCGAGGAAGACCCAGATTGGGTTGAGGATGGGCTCCAGCCCGAGGATGAGGGTCGCCTCCAGCGCACGCACGTGGCGCATCGCCGACGCGTAGAGTGCGAAGGCCAAGCCGATCTGGAAGATACCCAGGAAGACGATCATCGCCACGTTGCGGGGGGCGAAGCTCTCGTGCACCATCGAGGGGAGCCCGACCAGGGAACCTGCAATGAAGGAGAGGAGAATCGTCTGGCCCTGGGCGGTGTTCCCGTCGCTACCAATCGAGATCTTCCGCATCGTCATGTTCATCAGGGCCATGGTGGCGCCGCTGACCAAGGCCAGCACGTTGCCCGCTAACCCCGTGAAGCTCAGCCGCTCACCAAAGAAGCAGCCCATGCCGGCAAGGATCACGGCGAGGACCAGCCAATCGGCGCGTTCGGGGCGCTCCTTGAGCCACCACACGCTCAACAAGATGACGTAGATGGGCGCGGTGTATTGCAGGAAAATGGCGTTTGCGGCGGTCGTCATCTTGGTGGCCGAGATATAGAGGATCTGGGTGACCAGGAAGGCTGCCGCACCCAGCACGTGCATCCAGGTGATGCGCAGGCGCGTGCCACGCAGGTAGATCAGGAAGACAAAGATCGCGAAGATGCTGCGCCCGCACAGGATGGACATGGGCTGCCAGTCGAGGACCTTGATGAGGACGCCACTGGTGCTCCATAGGGACGCCGTCAGCACGAGCGCGAGCACGGCACGGGTCCGGTCCGGAAGGGCGGCGATGCGGGGCGATGGCTTGATCGTGGTCATCGCGACGCATTATACACAGAAGAGGGAAGGGCGTCTACGTCCCTTCTCGGAAGATCAGGACATAGCTCAATTCACACCCTCGTAAGAGGACGCATCGGGGGGAATACCAACGCTGATCGCCTTGGCGGCGGCAGCGGCACGTGTGTGAACGCCCAGCTTGTCGAAGACGGATTTGAGGTGACGTTTGACCGTGTTCGTCGAGATGACAAGGGCCTCCGCAATCCCGCGATTGGTCATGCCCTGGGCAATAAGGGCCAGCACCTCAAGCTCGCGCGACGTCAGTCCTTCGACCTCGCGGGTCGATGCACTGGTCTCTCGAGCTTCTGCCACGGTCTGCAGAAAGGCGCGTCGGTCGAACGATTGTTTCTCCAGGTACGAATAGACACCGAACTCATTGTATGCACGTTCGATGTCACTCAGATTGGCTACGCCACTGACTACGATCGTCGCAACGCCCTCTTCGCCCGCCAGGGCCAGAAGCTGGTAGCCCCCGAGGTCCTGTGAATCATCCGCATCGGGGCGAGGCGCATCGGTGAGGGAGAGATCCACGATGGCCAATGCGTAGGGTTCGCGGCGCAAACACCCGACAGCCTCACCATAGCTATTGCACAGCCGGACATGGTACCCCGCCTCTGAGAGCAGCTCCGCAAGGATACCGCGCCAGCCCGCGTCATCTTCGACGACCAGGACCGCAGTCGATGCCGACGGAACGTCGTGATCGGACCCGGAACGTCGGGGCAGGGCTGACCGAGGAGCAGCGCGTTCCTGTGTCTCCTCGTAGACCGGTGGGACCGACAGCGCACGCCGGACCAACGCTCGAAACTCGGCGCGATCGAAGGTGGCCTTCTGTAAGCAACTCATCGCGCCATAGTCGGTCAGGACGCTCACCGCCAGCTCAACCGTGGCATAGCCCGTGAGCAGGAGTGTCGTGCAGCCGGGATCTTGAAGCTCGACGGACTCCAGAACCCGCAGCCCATCCTGATTCGCAGCCATCTCGTCGCCCAGAGACAGATCGACAACCGCCAGGCGATGGGGAGCCTGACGCAGAAGGAAGACCGCCTCCTCAAGATTCCCGGCAACGTCAACCTCAAGGCCGCAATCCTGAAGGATCTCGCTTACAATCTGCTGCCACGCAGGCTCATCCTCGACGACCAGCGCCCTTGGTATCCGGCTCTTAGGCATCGTCTGCTCCGACGCGTGGCAACCGAAGCTGGAACTGTGTTCCGTGCGCGCCATCACTCTCTACCGTCACCCCACCCCCTAACCGCATAAGCAGCGTCTTGACCCACCATAGGCCAAACCCCAGACTACCGTTGCGTCGCGATGTATGGTTGGGAAGGCTGAATTCGAAGATGCGCTCGTGAAGCGCGGCCGGAATCCCCGGGCCATCGTCGATGACCGCCACCTCGACCCATGGCCCGACCGCCTCTCCGCGAATGACGATCTGGCCCGCACCCTCCATCGCGGCGGCCGCATTTTCCAACAGATTCGTGAAAACGAAGACGAGACTGCGTTGGCTGGCAACAACCTGGGGAAGCGCTTCCAACCCCTCCGTACGGACGTGAACAGAGGGTGAGAGATGAGCATCATCCAGAGCTGCACTTACACACCCGGCCACCGTGACCGGGGCCGGGTTGATAGGACGCAGGTAGACGAGACTGTCGCGGACGGCATCCATGGCCTCCCTGGCGCTCCGCTCAATCTCCGTGAGGTTTGAAGCAAGATACTCATCTGCCGCCAACGAGGGCTTGCACTTGTCCTGGATGCCCTGGACCCTGACCGGTATCGTGCCGACCTTGTTGTTGAGGTGATGCAGCACATTGGCAGCCACATCGCCGACGGCGGCGAATGTCTCCGCCACCGCGTGACGCTCCTGCGCTATGCGCAGCGCCCGCTGGTGGTCGGCATTCTGCAACGCCAGGGTCGCATAGTACGCCAGACAGGTCAGCACCTTCTGATCCCATTCCGACTCGGTAAAGAGCCCCGGGTCGCCCTGGACGCCGTAGACACTGAATGCGCCGATGGCCTCGCCATCCTCGCTGGACAGCAATGGCACGATGAGCGCCCGGGTCCACGACTGGCTGCGCGCCAGATCCGCCCGGTAGAAGCGTGCATCCTGACGCACGTCCTCCGAGACCACCGGGGCACGGTTGAGCACGGCCAGCCCCGTGAGGCTGCCCTCGAGCGGAAGCCGGTCGCCGCGCTGCAGCCCCTCGGTGGTAGCCTGTAGAGCCAATTCCTGGCCCTCCAGGGTCCAGATAGCGCTTGTCGACGCGCTCAACAGATCGGAGGACTGCATCACCAGATGGTCCAGTACACGGTGGGTCGGTTCCAGGAGCAGCAATCGCGCCACGCCGAGCAGCGCATCCAACAGCCGAGCTTCCTGGATGGCGATCACCGCCTGCGTGGCCAATGACTGCAGTAGATGACGATCCTGGTCACCAAACGCACCGATTTGAGGGCTTTCCAGATTGAGCACACCCTCCAGCCGACCGCTGGCCCCCACAAGTGGAACCGCCAACTCGGAGCGCATCCGCAAGTCGGCATCCAGAGGATGGTAAAGCCGCACCCACGGTGCGGCTTCCAGATCGTGAATACAAAGCGGCTGACGATGCGCTGCGACCCATCCCATAATGCTGGAACCATCGACGAGCAGGTCACCCATCTGGGGGCGACCGGGCGCACCTGCAATAGCCCGGGTCACCAGATGCGTCCCCACATCGTTCACCAAGCGGAAGATCCCGTGATGCGCTCCCGTGACCCCGAGCGCCATCTGGAGGATCGCCTCAAGCGTCTCGTCGAGGCCCAATCGGGATGAGATCAGCATGCCCGCACGCCACAGCCGATCCACTGCTTCCTCACTGCGCGCAAGGTCACGTTGGATATCTGACACACGGCGCGCCTGGTAAATCGCCATCGCTGCATGGTTGACCATGCTCTCAATGATCAGCAATTCGAATTCGGCGAACGGCTCTCGCCGGCGCAGGTAGACGTAGAGGGCTCCGACGGGTTGATCGGCAACGACGAGTGGGAAACAGGCTACCGTCCCGGCACCGGCCTTCTCAGCTCGCGGATGGATTGCCAGATCGGGCTCTTCGTAGGAAAGAACGCGCCGGCGTTGCCGAATGGCGCGCATCCCGATGCCATTGGGACGTGGAGGATCGTAGAGGTCGCCGCTGCCGGATTCCCCCGCCGAGACCTCAGAGGAGAGATCAAACTCCTGTTTCGCGGCGTCGTAGGTGTAGATCACGGCAACCGCATCGTCCATCACCTTGACGACGCTCTCCGCGATCAGACGCAGCGTGGCCCCCACGCTGGCTACGTCAACGCTGATGTTAGCCCGTGGCGTGAGGCGGTTGATGGCAACACCGATCCGGTTGAGACTGGACAGCGCCTCAAGGATTCGGGGATCGCCTTGGACCAGGTCTGAATCTGTGAAGCTCGACATCTAGCGAGATTCTAACAGGATCATGATGCAAAACAATCATGATCCCAGAGAAACACCTAGGCGGGTCTGCCAAGACCGACCGTTGCTATCGAGCACTTCTCCTCCTCCACCCTTTCCCCCAAAAGGCCAGCATCGGATGGTCGTCTTGGCAAGACCCGCCCAGGACCGGGACAGCGAGATAAGCTACGCTCCCCGCCGGCGTATCCGGCAGTCCGCCGGATATGCCGGCGGACTGCCGCTCGCAGACCTACCTGTCGAGCCTAGATATCGTAGTAGAGTGTGAACTCATAGGGATGCGGGCGCATCCGAATGGGATCGACCTCCGCTGTCTTCTTGTACTTGATGTAGGCCTCCAGCAGGTCCGGCGTGAACACGTCCCCCTGGAGCAAGAAATCGTGATCGTCCTCGAGGGCTGCCAGGACTGCAGAGAGCGAGCCCGGGACCTGCTTGACCTTGGCGGCTTCCTCTGCCGGAAGATCGTAGAGATCCTTGTCCATCGGCTCACCGGGATCGATCTGGTTCTGGACACCATCCAGACCGGCCATCAGCAGCGCTGCGAAGCAGAGATACGGATTGCAGGAGGGGTCGGGTGCACGGAACTCGACACGCTTCGCCTTCGGGCTCTTCGAGTACATCGGGATGCGGCACACGGCCGACCGGTTGCGCTGCGAGTAGGCCAGATTCACGGGTGCCTCAAAGCCGGGCACCAGGCGACGATAGGAGTTGGTCGTGGGCGCCACGATGGCCAGCAAAGCCGGAGCGTGAGCCAGCAATCCGCCAATGTAGTACTTTGCAGTATCTGACAACTGAGCGTAACCCGCCTCGTCGAAGAAGACGTTCTCCTCTCCGCGCCACAGGCTCTGGTGGACGTGCATGCCGCTGCCGTTGTCCTCGAACAGGGGCTTGGGCATGAAAGTAGCCGTCAGCCCGTTCTGGCGCGCGACACTCTTCACCAGGTATTTGTAGATCTGGATACTATCTCCCATTCGTACCAATGGGGCGTAATGCAAATCTATCTCTGACTGTCCCGCTGTCGCGACCTCGTGGTGGTGGACCTCCACCGGCACCCCGGTGGCCTCCAGGGCCATCACGATCTTGCTGCGGACATCCTGCTTGCTGTCCGCGGGAGGCACAGGGAAATAGCCCCGCTTCGGGCCGATCTGCCCACCCTTGCCGCCTTCATTGCCGCTGTTCCACCAGGCCTCGGCACTGTCAATGTAGTGGAAGGCGCTATTGGTCCCCCCGCCGTATCGGACGCTATCGAACAGGAAGAACTCAGCCTCGGGTCCCCAATAGCTGATTTCGGCGATACCCGTCTGCTTGAGATACGCTTCCGCCTTCTTGGCAACATACCGCGCATCACGCGTATAGGGCTGCAGCGTCACAGGATCGTAGATATCGCAGATGATGATAAGCGTAGGAACTTCGAAGATCTGATCCATGAAAGCCGTCGATGCATCCGGGATCAAGATCATGTCTGACTCGTGGATCTCCTGGAAAGCTCGGATGGAGGACCCGTCAAAGCCAATCCCCTCCGTGAAGAGCTCCTCGGACAGCTCTCGAGCCGGAAGCGTGAAGTGATGCCACATGCCAAGAAGATCGGTGAAGCGGAGGTCGACCATCTCCACATCCTTGCCCATCTTCAGTACGTCGGCAACAGTCTCTAACATTGCGTATCTCCTTTAGTCTATAGTTCGTCGATGCGAACTCAACGGCCAGCGATATTACAGAAGTCATGGTAGACGAGACCGAGGTACCTGTCTATTACCCAAATGGGCCATATTCGATGGAAAGGGAATGAGGCGGCGCCTTGAGGCGTTGACAACCGGTTGGCCGCTTCCTATAATGGGTCCCCATGGACGCGAATCTATTCCAGGAGTCGCGCGAACTCCTGTATGACCAGCCGACCGCCGAGCGGATACGGCAGTGGTTACTCCCCGCCGGCTTTGCGGATTGGGAAGTGACCTATCGTCGCCTGAAACGGATATCGGAGAGATCCGGGGCCACACGTGCCTTTGCCGACCTCATGCCTTATCTCCTGACGATGCTCTCGGAGACCGGCAACCCTGACAGGGTCCTGGTCAACCTGGAGCGATTTCTCCAGAGCGCGCCATCGATGGGGAAGGAATTGGTATGGCTTTCGCGCAATCTGCGCGCAACCGAGATTCTCGTAAGGCTCTTTTCCGGCAGCCAGTTCCTGACGGAGATCTTGTTACGCAATCCCGAGTACGCAAGCCTTCTCGTGGAACACCACAACCTCGCGCGCGCAAAGACAGTCGAGCAGTTCTGCGAGGAGGCTTTCGTCGACAGCGAGGCTCTCTGCGAGACGGATCACCTCGACGCCCTCCGCCGTTTCCAGCGATGGGAGTTTCTGCGCATCGGCACGTGCGACTTGCTGGACCTCTTCGATCTCCCCGTCGTCACCGCCCAACTCTCCAACCTGGCCGACAGCTTGGTCCAGGCATGCCTGAGCATGGCAGCCGATCGAGCTAGAGCTCGTTGCAGAGGATACTCCTGGCTTCGTGGTGCTGGCTCTGGGAAAACTCGGGGGACACGAGCTGAATTACAGCTCGGACATCGATCTGCTGTTCCTGGCTGAGAGCAGTCTGGACGTCTACACTCGCCTGGGCGAGCGCCTGATCGAAGGTCTGACCAAGGTTACCGGAGAGGGTTTTCTCTATCGAGTGGACATGCGTCTGCGCCCGTGGGGAAGGTCCGGGCCCCTGGTGACATCCACACGGGGTTATATGGCCTATCTCGAAAACCACGCGCGCGTATGGGAGAAACAGGCCCTGCTCAAGGGGCGTGTCGTGGCAGGAGATCGGCGCATTGGGGAGGCCTTCCTGGAACAGACCGCCCCCATCATCTTCGGCGTCACGGAGAGCGATGCGCGGAAGAGTGTGAGCACGATGAAACGCTTGACCGAGAGCTATTTGCGACAACAGGGGCATGAATGGGGCGAGGTCAAGCTGGGCGAGGGCTCAATCAGGGATGTGGAGTTCGTCACACAGTATCTGCAGTTGGCGCACGGCGCCGCAGATCCTGCTATCCGCAGTCATAACACGCTGGACGCCTTGAACCGGCTCTCGACCAACGGATACCTCTCGCGACGCGACGCCCGTACCTTGACCGAGGGCTACGTCTTCCTCCGCACGATTGAGCATTATCTGCAGATGATGCACTACCGGCAGACCCACAAGCTGCCTGACGACCCGCGCGCCCTGGGCCGATTGGCCTACCGGCTCGGGTTCGAAGGAGACGCCGCGGGCGAGCAGTTTACAGCGCGATACGAACAACATCGATCAGCAATCCGGGCCGTCTACCTAAGATTCCTGGGAGAACAGCCTATGAACGCGTTGTTTTCGGAGCCGGCGATGGCGGACCCAAGCACCGCCCATATCGCCCGGATGGATGCTTCGTACACGGAAGTCTTCGCACCGCAGGAAATCCAGCGACACGCCCTTCTGGCGGCGCGTCTCGACCCTGAGAATCTCATCGAGGTCGAGGCGGCCATGCTCGACGACGAGCGGTGGCGAGTGACGCTCGTCGGATATGACTATCCGGGCGAGCTCTCGCTGATTTGCGGGCTGCTGTTTGTCTACGGTCTATCAATCGAGGAGGGCCAGGTCTTCACCTATGAGCCCTCTGCGGACCAGGCATCGGTCCGAACCGCGATGCGCGAACGACGCAAGATCGTCGACGCTTTCACGGTGCGTGCAGTTCGAGGTGAAGTCACCGCCGGGACGTGGCGAGCCTACGCAGAGGATTTGCTGGGTCTGCTTCGCCTCTCGCACGGCGATCAGGGACAGGAAGCACGGGGGGTCCTGGCCAAACGCGTCGCATCGGCCATCGCAGGCGCCGCCGACAGCGAACCGACCCTCTACCCGGTGGACATCCGGATCGATAACGAGACCTCCCTGCACTACACCGTCCTGCACATCACGGCCCCGGACACCGTAGGGTTCCTCTACGAACTCACCAACGCCCTGGCTTACAGCCGCACCTACATCGGCCGGGTCAGCGTAGAGTCCTTCGGCGATCGAGCCCACGACACGCTCTTCGTAACCGATGTCAATGGACGCAAAATCGTGTCTCCCGATCGACAGCGAGAGCTCCGCGCCGCAGTAGTGCTGATCAAACACTTCACCCATTTGCTGCCCCACACGCCCGATCCCGAGACTGCGCTGCTCCATTTCCGGGAGTTCGTCAACCATCTCTTCCGCCAGCCCAACTGGCCCGATGAACTCGCTTCGCTTGAGAATCCCGAAGTCCTGAACGCCTTAGCACATTTGCTGGGCGTCAGCGAGTTCCTCTGGGACGACTTTCTGCGGATGCAATACTCCAACCTCTTTCCCATTGTGCGAGACGTGGATGCGCTGGACACCAAGAAGACGCGAACGCGGCTTCAGGCCGAGCTGGAAGCGGCTTTGGCTGTCGTACACAAGGGTCCTCAAGCTCCATCCTCGGAGGGCCCGTGGCGAGAGGCCTCTGAATGCCTTCAAAGACCGTGAAATGTTCCGTATCGACATGCGGCACATTCTCGGCCATACGCAGGAATTCTGGGACTTCTCAGAGGAACTGACCGCACTGGCCGAGGTGATCGTGAATTCGGCATACCACCTCTGCCACGAGGACCTGCGCACGCAGTACGGTACCCCGTACCTGGAGAACGGGGAGATCAGCGACATGGCCGTCGTGGCCCTGGGCAAGTGCGGCGGACGCGAGCTTGGATTTGCCTCGGATATCGAGCTCATGTTCATCTACACCGGCAACGGCAAGACCTCAGGGCCACACATCATCACGACAGCGGAATTCTACGAGAAACTCGTCCAGATCTTCATTCAGGCTATCGAAGCGAAGAGGGCGGGCATCTTCGAGATTGACCTGCAACTTCGACCTTACGGCAAGGCCGGCAGTATGGCCGTCTCCTTGGAGGCCTTCCGGCGGTACTTCGCGCCGGATGGACCCGCGTGGGCCTATGAGCGCCAGGCACTGGTCAAGCTCAGACCTATCGCCGGCAGTCCTGAACTGGGAGAAGAGATCGCAGCCTGGCGGGATCGATATGTATACGATGGAAGTGCCTTTGATGTGACGGCGATGCGTGCGATGCGCGAACGACAAGTCCGGCATCTCGTCACCGGCGGAACGTTCAACGCGAAGTATAGCCTCGGAGGCCTGGTCGACGTGGAATATCTCGTCCAGGGACTGCAGATCACGCATGGCCACGGGGACCCGGCGCTGCGGAGCACGAATATTCGTGACGTGATGCAAGCTCTGGCCGAGGCCGGTTTCCTATCAGAGCGAGACTACGTCAAGCTCCGGAAGGCCCACACGTTCCTGCGGTGGCTGATCGATGGGCTACGGATGGTCCGCGGCAATGCAAAGGACCTGACGGTACCCCCCGTCGACTCGGAGGCTTTTGCCTTCCTGGCGCGTCGTATGCACTATGGGGCCGACGTGGCACAGCTTCGGGAAGATCTCAACCAATATACGACGTGGGTGCAGGAACTGAATCGAAGGTTGTTGGGAACTTAAGGGCGTTGTCATCCGGAGATAACGTCGCACGGCAAGCACTGAGGAGCATACGAACCCATGGGTAACTCAGAGGAACGCGTCAAGTATAGGTCTGCGGGCGGTATAGTCCTGGATGAATCAGGCGATCAAGTCCTTCTGCTGATACGTCCAAGCCGCGATGAAGTGCGGCTTCCCAAAGGACATATCGAGCGCGACGAAGAGCCTGTGGCTGCCGCTCTGAGGGAAGTGCAAGAGGAAACCGGGTATGGCGACCTCGAGGTGATTGCGGACCTTGGCGAGCTGATGGTCACCTTCCTGTTGGACGAGAATGAAATCGATCGAACCGAACGCTACTTCCTTATGCGCATAAAGTCGCCGGAACGCACCAAGCGCCCACCGGCCGACGAGAAGCAGTTCTTCACGGTCTGGGTGCCGTGGTCCGAGCTGGAAGAGCATCTGACCTTTGAGGCAGAGCGGGAGTGGGTCAAGCGCGCTCGGCGCGCGTGGGAGTCGATACGATAACCCAGGGAGGAGCCGAGCATAGCGCACGCCTGGCCGAGAAAGCGCTCGAAGTGCATCGCCGGCTGGTGAAGACCTACGGTGACAAACGCAGGGACGCCGGCGACGAAAGCGATCCGGTTGCGACGTTGGTCAACACAATTCTCAGCCAAAACACAAACGACCACAATCGGGACATCGCCTACCAGCGCCTCCGAGAGCGATTTCCATCCTGGGAAGAGGTGCGAGACGCGCCGGAAGCGCAGATCGCTGAAGCCGTGACACCGGCGGGGCTGGCTCCTACCAAGGCTCCCCGCATACAGAAGGCCCTTCAGAAGATCACTGAATCACAGGGCAAGATTTCATTGGATTTCCTACGCGACATGCCCCTTGAGGAAGCCAGGTCGTGGCTCCTCGACCTGGACGGCGTTGGGCCCAAGACCGCAGCGATTGTACTCTTGTTTGCTATGGGACGCCCTGCGTTCCCGGTCGATACCCACGTTCACCGTGTCACACGGCGACTTGGCCTGATTCCCCCAAAGACGTCCCGGGAGAAGGCGCACACCCTGCTGGAGGAGCTCCTGCCTGAGGAGCTCTATTACGTCTTCCATCTCAACCTCATTGAGCACGGACGCACGCTCTGCAGGGCACGGAATCCGCAGTGCGAGGCCTGCCCCCTGAGGGATATCTGCTGCTACTACCGGCAGATTGCGAAGGCCCAGGACTAGACGGTGGCCAAATGGAGCTCAAAATACGCTGTCCACACAAATCATGCGGCGTTATCCACAGAGATACTCACAGCCCGGACACCGGATCTAGTGTCTCCTCGCCCGTCATATGGCACATGCACTGATAATAATAGTTGCTGTCCACAGCGGATTTCGCAGTATTAAAGTTTATCGGTTTTTAAGGCAGAGATGCCGAAGTGTTATTGCATGAAGGCCCGCTTTTTGGTAGAATGTCAGTGGTGATCTGGCAAGAGCCCTAGGGCCTTCAGGATAGTCCCAACCGTCCTGAGAACAGTTAAGGGTGGGGGGGCAACGCGGAAGCTTCTTGGGGAAAACCATCCCCGGCACCGGGTTGCGGCAAGATCAGGACCTCCGGCCGGCCGGATACCACCTCAGGATTTCTCCAGCGGATGCTGGAGAGTCTCAGATACATTTCTTCGGCAGTGATCTGTTGCTGGTAAGGAGACGTTTTGCGTCACTCAAACACAAGGAGATCTGCATGAACGATCTCAATCCTCAAAGAATATGGCAGGCCACGCTGGGCGAGCTGGAGCTCAAGATGGCTCGGGCGACGTTTGATACGTGGTTGCGAGATACTCATTGTATTGGTGTCGAGAATGAAGGCACGTTGGTCATTGGCGTCAAGAATGGCTATGCCGTAGAGTGGTTGGAGAACCGTCTTTATCCCGTTATCAAGCGCACTCTGGCCCGGCTCACGGGCGGCGATATGGAAGCTCGCTTCGTGGTGTGGGACGCCAAGCAGACAGACAATAGCGTTCCCGTGATCTTCCAAGAAGAGAATACGATGCCGCAAGAACTGCCGCGAGATCCTGGCCTCAACAGCGACTACACGTTCGAATCCTTCGTCGTCGGTCCGAGCAATCGGCTCGCTCAGGCGGCATCGCAAGCCGTCGCCGAGTCTCCGGCTCGCGCGTACAATCCGCTCTTCATCCACGGCGGCGTGGGGCTGGGCAAGACCCACTTGTTGCATGCCATCGGGCACCTCTGCTATTGCAGGGGAATGCAGGTGCTCTATATCACGTCCGAGACGTTCACCAATGGGTTGATCGAGTCGATCCGGACCCATACGACCGAGCAGTTCCGGGAGAAGTATCGGACGGCAGACGTGCTGCTGGTCGACGATATCCAGTTCATCGCGGGGAAAGAGAGCACACAGGAGGAGTTCTTTCACACCTTCAACGCCCTGCGAGATAATGGTCGCCAGATCGTCCTGAGCAGCGACCGAGTACCCAAAGCTATGGTCACACTCGAGGAAAGACTACGGTCAAGATTCGAGTGGGGCCTGATCGTCGACATCCAACCGCCCGACTATGAGACGCGTATGGCCATTCTCCAATCCAAGGCAGAGCGCATCAACGTCGTGGTCCCCAATGACCTCCTCAGCTACATCGCGACGAATATCGAGAGCAACATCCGAGAACTGGAGGGCGCGCTGAATCGCGTTCTGGCAATGAGCCGCCTGACCGATCTCCCCCTGAACAAACAGGTTGCCGAGAAAGCGCTGGCCGATTTGCTGCCGAACCGCCCGGAGGTCTCTGCCGACGATATCGTCAAGGCCGTCGGTAGTTTCTTCGGCGTCACCCCCGAGGAACTCCGGGGAAGTCGACGGACGCGTCGGATTGCTCAACCTCGCCAGATCGTGATGTACCTTATGCGCGAGGAGACGGATGCTTCGCTTCCACAGATTGGCGCCGAGCTGGGCGGGCGCGACCACACAACCGTGCTCTATGGGTATGAGCGCGTGCGCGTGCGCTTGGAGCAGGACGACCAATTCAAGCGCGAAATGATGTTGCTCAAAGGCCAGCTCTACGGCGAAAACTAAGAGTCGAAGAATGGAGAATCGAAGAATCTAAGATTCTCCATTTTTCGATTCTTGATTCTCTGTGCTAGAATAGCCTCGTGTTGAGCCCAATAACCTCGTGTGAATGCGTGTCGCCCAGCTTCCTCTTGAAGGGTGACGCGGCTTTGGTCCACAGATAAGGCGAATCTCCATGGATATCTTCCTGGCTACGATACCGTTGGTTATCATTCTCGTCCTCATGGCGGGTTTCAAGTGGGGCGGCTCAAAGGCGGGCGCCGCCGGCTGGATCGCGGCACTGCTGATTGCGGGCTTACGCTTCGGGGCAAGTCCCAACGTCCTTCTTTGGGCACAGATCGAAGGCTTTTTCCGGGCTGCGTACGTCCTGTACATCATCTGGGGTGCGCTGCTCTTCTTCCGCGTCACCGAAGCGGACGGAACGCTGAAGGCTATGAGCGAATTGCTGCAGCGTCTGGCACCAGGGCGGACGCTGCAGGTACTGCTGCTTGCATGGGGCTTTGCTTCGTTCCTCCAAGGTGTAGGCGGCTTCGGTGTGCCGGTGGCAGTCGTGGCCCCAATTCTCGTGACGCTAGGGTTCCCCGCGCTGGACGCGGTTGTGATGCCCTCCCTGGGACACGGCTGGGCCGTCTCGTTTGGCTCGCTGGGAGCTTCATATGAGGCGCTCATCTCGGCGACGGGAGTGAATGGCGCAGTCATCGCTCCCTGGATGGCGGTCATGCTGGGCATTGTCTGTTTTCAGGTCGGTTTCATCGTCCTGCGTATTGGTAGAGACAAGGACCACCCCTGGCAGGAATTGGGGCCGATGATCTCGATGGCCCTGGCAATGAGCATCGGCCAATATCTGGCTGTGCGGGTCGGAGTGCCCAACATTGCTGCTATGCTGGGAGCCCTTGCGGGCCTTCTCGTTGGCGCTTTGTGGGCAGTTCTGCGAAGGCGCTCGGCAGCCGACGACGGCGAGAAGGTTCCGGCACAACAGCTGGCTTTGCGTCTTCTGCCCTATGTCTTGCTGATCTCGATCATTATGGTGGTCAACTTCGTTCCGTTCATCGATACGCTGCTAAACCACTGGGTGCTCCAGTTCAACATGCCTTCACTAACCCTTAGGGATGGCACGGTGATTCCGGCCGGCAAGACCAAGGCTATCTCCATCCTGGGTCACCCGGGCGCCCAATTGGTCTATGCCGCGGTGATCTCGCTCGGCCTTGGCCAAACTACAGGATCGACTACCGCCTGGAAGCGGCACGAAGATCCGCAATGGAGTGCTGAAAAGCGGGGTAAAGTCGACCCTGGGCATCCTGGCCATGATGGCGATGGCCACGACAATGCAGACCTCCGGAATGGTCTCGACGCTTGCGACGGCAATGGCCGCCCTGGCCGGTGGCCTCTTCCCCCTGATTTCGCCCTTCATTGGAGCGATGGGGGCATTTATGACCGGCAGCAACACGAACTCCAATGTCCTACTGGGCGCCTTTCAGCTCCAGGTCGCCGAGACCTTGGGCTTATTTGCCCCGCTCATCCTGGCGCTTCACAACGCCGGTGCCGCCGTGGGCTCCATTTTCGCACCTGCGAAGATCATCGTGGGATGCAGCACGGTAGGGCTAAGCGGAGGCGAGAGTGAGGCGCTTCGCCGCACGACAGAGTTTGGCCTCATCATCATCGCGATCATTGCCGTTATCGGCTACCTCTTCGCACGTTTCGCGTTCTAGCCGTCAAGTCTGCGCGAACTTGAGGTATGACAGCCTTCACATTATAATGGGATTGGCCCAGGTCAAGAAAGTGAGAGCACTCTATGGAACCTCGCCAGATCCTGATTGCCGATGATGATGTCGATGCCCTCAGACTCATAGGCTTGATGCTCGAGCGCCAAGGCTACCAGATCCTCGCTGCCTCGAATGGCCAACAAGCGCTGGACAAAGCAATCGAGGCTCATCCTGCACTTGTGATTCTCGATGTGATGATGCCCGACATAAGTGGTTACGAGGTCGCGGCCAAACTGCGCAGCCATCCGGCCACTGAGTCGATCCCCATTCTGATGTTCTCTGCCAGGAACGCAGTCAATGATAGGATCGCCGGATTCCAGGCCGGCGCGGATGACTACCTGACGAAGCCGGTACGTCCTGGCGAGCTGATTACGCGGGTTGAAGCCCTCTTGGCTCGTCAGACCCACCCCGACGAAGAGTCGAAGCGAAGCGACATCATCGGATTCCTCCCGACAAAGGGCGGACTGGGCACCAGCACCCTCGTGCTCAATACCGCTATCGAGCTAGCTCGGATGCACCAGAACGCTTCCAGCGCAGTGGTTGAGCTCCTCGAAGGGAACGGCACCTTGGGGCTACAGCTCGGTCTCGACCCCGCTGCGGAGGCAGAGTTTGGGCTCTCCGTCCTGCTGAACAAGCCATTGTCCTACATCACCAAGGAAACCCTGCGCGAGCACATGGTCGAGCACCCAACCGGTTTGCGTGCTCTGCTTGCATCTCCAAGACCGGTAGGCTCGGGGCCGGGGCTCAACAAAGGGCTGGCACACACCATCCTGAGATACTTGAGCACGGAGTACGACTACATGTTGCTTGACCTTCCCTGCCGACTTGATGGAGGCTGTCGGGAAGCTCTTAGCATGTGTGATCTCATCATCATCACACTTGAGCCCAGCCGCATCGGCTTTGCGCTAGCGCAGGCGATGCTAGACGCCTTGGATGTGCTCGGCATCGGCAGGGAGAAAACCCGCGTCGTGTTGATCCACCGCGTCCCCGCTGCCGGCGCGTTGAACCGCTATGTGATCGAGCAAACGCTCCACCGTGAGATGATCGCCGGGATTCCGCTGATGCCGGATCTTGCCTACGAGAGTGTGGAGAATGGCAAACCGATGGTGGAAATTCAGCCACATGGTCTCGTGGCTCAACAGGTTCGGCGGGTCGTCCAGGCCATCGTCGGGGACTGAGCATCGTCGCCGCCGCCTCCGGATGATGAGTACAATGTACCAGCGGGAAGTCGCGGAGCCAGAAGACCAGGCGGTGACGCTTCGAGAGACCATCACCATCCTTGAGCGGCTGCTGAGCGTTAGTCGCCGACTCAACTCCACACTTGAGATGCGGCCCCTGCTGTTGCAGATCGTTGAGTCCGCGAGGGACCTCACGAACGCTGATGGTGCTTCCATCCTGCTTATGGAGGGGGAGGGGACCCTGCGATTTGCAGCTGCCACGGGCCCGGAGTCTGGAATCCTCGACGGGACCGAAGTGCCTATGCAGAACAGTCTGGCCGGCTGGGTCGTGCGCCATGGTGAGATGGCTGTGCTTGAGGACGCCCAGGCTGACTCCCGCGTCTATAGCATCCGTGCTATCGATGCCACCCAATCGATGATCGCTATGCCAATGATCTTCGGGGATCGGGTGATCGGCGTCCTCGAATCCGTGACCACCAAGTCTCGCCACACTTTCACGCAGCAGGATCAGGAGACCATAGAAACGCTGGCGGGTGTGGCCGCTGTGGCCGTCGAGAATGCCCGGCTGTTTCAGCAAAGTGACTGGGTGGCTGAAGTCGTCCACGAGATCAGGACGCCGCTGACCGCTATCCTATCATATGCAGATCTGTTGCTGCGCCCCGATCTTGACGAGCAGACGCGTGAGCGATTTGTCGTCACGATCCAACAAGAGACGGAGCGGGTGAGCAGTCTGGCGAGCCAGTTCCTCGACCTGGCACGCCTGGAATCAGGTCGCATCAGCATGGCGCGAGATATCATACGAATGGATGAATTGATCGATCGTGCCGTGAGCGTCATCCGACCCAATGCAGAACAACTAGATCGGGTCGTGCACGTCGACGTCCATGAGCCCTTGCCGCCGACGGTGGGGGATCGTGCACGTCTACATCAAGTGCTGCTCAACCTGCTGAACAATGCCATCAAGTACTCCGACCCGGGCGACACGATATCCGTCGGGGCTGCAAGCGATGGGGACACGATCAAAGTGAGTGTCACAGACACGGGGCCAGGCATCCCGGCGGATCAGTTACCACAGCTCTTTCAGAAATTCCACCGGCTTCGCGGGAGCGAATTGGAAGCAAGTGGTACGGGGTTGGGCTTAGTCGTGGCCCGCCAGATCGTCGAAGCACATCGAGGTCAAATCTGGGGCGAAAGCGAGGAAGACAAGGGGAGCACGTTCTATTTCACGCTTCCCGTCATACTAGCGGATACGGAGGCGTGAGGCAACTCCCTACAATCCGGCCGGGCGGGGCGGACGCAGCCCCATCCTACAGGGTGTCGACAGTTTCTTACTTTTGTCTGACTTTACAAACCCTAGAATCAATGGTATAATGGCCGAACCTGTGAGCCCCGGGGCTCTCGGGTTTTGTTTTTATCATGGCCCTGACACTTCACGGACAGCGGCCCGGAGGAATGTGTGCAATGAGTAGTCGTGCTGTAGTATACCTGACCCAAGAAGGATACACGGCTCTTGAAGAGGAGTTGGAGTACCTGAAATCAGTTCGCCGCCAGGAAGTTGCGGAGAGACTACACAACGCACTTGGCGAAGGCGAACTGATTGAGAATGCCGAGCTGGAGATAGCCCGAAGCGAACAAGCGTTCGTGGAAGGCAGGATCCTGGATCTCGAGGAGAGCCTGCGTAAGGCGCACATTATCGCGAAATCGGGAGTGGATACTGATACGGTCGGCATTGGCAACACCGTCAAAGTCAAAGAGGATGGAGCCGCCACCGACGAGGAGTACTTTGTCGTAGGCTCTTCTGAGGCCGATCCCAAGAATGGCCGCATTTCCAACGAATCGCCGCTCGGAAAGGCGCTCATTGGGAAACGAGTCGGCGACAAGGCCGTGGTCCGGGCACCGGATGGAGATCTCGTCTTCGAGATTATCACGATCAGCTAGGTGCCTCGATATGGAGCTCAACGATCTAGAGAAACAACGCCTGGAGAAGATGAACCGGCTGCTTTCGGCCGGCATCTCACCCTACCCCCATCGCTCATATCGCACACACACCATCCATCAAGCCATCCAGGAGTTTGACGCCACCGAGGCCGACGGAACAGCCGCTCCGCAGGTAACGGTCACGGGAAGGGTCATCAGCATGCGAGATATGGGCAGACTCACCTTCGCCCATATCGAGGATGGCAGTGGCCGGCTGCAGTTGTTCGTCCGACGTAACGACCTTGGCGAGGAGCCCTACGAGCTCTTCAAGACCACCGTGGACTTGGGCGATTTCATCGAAGCCGGTGGCACGATGATGCGCACCCGGTCGGGCGAGATAAGCGTCCAGACGACGACCCTGCGTATGCTGGCCAAGGCCATCACCCCCCTCCCCATCTCCAAAGAAGTCGAGGATGAGCAAGGCAACGTCAGGCGTTTTGGCGCGTTCTCCGATGTTGAGGAGCGCTATCGGCAGCGATATGCGGACCTCGCAGTCAACCCGAAGGTGCGCGAGGACTTTCGAGTTCGTTCGCGCATGATCACAGCCTTACGTTCCTGGCTTGATGAGCATGGCTATCTTGAGGTCGAGACACCTGTACTCCAGCCCATCTACGGCGGCGCTGCGGCACGTCCCTTCACCACCTATCACAACCAGCTCAAGCAGGATCTATATCTGCGGATCTCCTTTGAGCTCTACCTCAAGCGGCTGCTGGTCGGGATGTACGAGCGGGTCTACGAGATTGGGCGCGACTTCCGGAATGAGGGCGTTTCCTACAAGCACAACCCCGAGTTCACCCAACTCGAGTTCTACTGCGCTTACGCCGACCTCTACCACGTCATGGAGACCGTAGAGCAGTTGCTCTCGTATGCGGCGGAGCGGACGCTCGGATCGACACACCTTACCTATGCCGGCCATGAGATCGACCTGACGCCTCCCTGGCGCCGCATGACGCTGCGTGAGGCTATTCTTGAGCGGACAGGCATCGACTACACGGCCTTCCCCGATGCGGACGCACTTGCGGGGTGTCATGCGCGACCGGGGGTTCGATGCTGCCGGCGACGCCACTTGGGGGCACCTGGTCGACAATCTGCTCGGGAGAGGCGGAGCCAGGCCTGATCGCGCCCACCTTCGTCCACGACTATCCCGTAGAGATCTCGCCGCTCGCCAAACAGAAGCCTGACGACGCGACACACGTTGAGCGCTTCGAGCTGTTCATCGGTGGCCTAGAGCTGGGCAATGCTTTCACCGAGCTCAACGATCCCTTTGAGCAGGAGCAGCGCTTCCTGCAGCAGGGCCGCGAGATGGACGCGGGAGACCAAGAGGCCCAGCCGATGGACGAGGACTACCTGCGGGCGATGAAATACGGCATGCCCCCCAACGGGGGCTTTGGCGTGGGGATCGACCGCCTGGCGATGTTGTTCACCGATAACCACTCAATTCGCGACGTCTTGCTCTACCCGCACCTACGTCCGCGCGAGTAAAGAAGACTCAAGATTGGTCCAATCCAGCGACAGATTGGACCAATCTCCTCAGCCTCACATCTCCCCGCGGACCTCGGCATCCAGGCGATCGTAGAAGGCAGCCATATAGCGGTGCCGTTCCTCGGCAATGCGCCGGCCTTCCGCCGTGTAAAGCTGATCCTTGATCCGCGCCAGCTTCACGACAAACTCGTGCACCGGCGTGTGGGCATCCGGATCGTCCCCCATCTGCTGCCAACGTGCGACGTCGACGGCATCACGGGGGGCCCAGAGTCGCTGGTTGTGAGCCCCGCCATAGGCGAACGCCCGCGCGATGCCAATCGCCCCGATTGCATCGAGCTTATCCGCATCGAAGAGCGTCTTGGCCTCCAACGTCTCCGGCATCGGTTCGGCCCGGAACCGGTGCGCCAGTATGGCGTGACAGACGGCTTGGAGCATCGCTTCGGCCCCTCCCCGACTCCGCAGGTAAGATTCCGCGCGATCCGCTGCGACCCGGGCGTGGTTGAGTCCACCGGTCTGCGCCTCGGCGCGTCCCCAGTCGTGGAGTAGCGCCGCAGTACGCACTATAGACAGATCGGCGCCCTCCGACTTGGCGATGCGCTCGGCCAGTGTAAGGACGCGCAGAATATGGTCGAAGTCGTGAACACTGTCCGCCTCACCATACAGTGGGCGGACCTCCTCGATGGTGAGTTCCAAGAGCGTCTCCTTGTAGGTAACAAAAACGCGAGCCTTGCGGCTCGCAGGTATCTTCAGCTCCGGCCCGGCCTCTGAAATGTTGAAGGCGATTACGGAAGGTAAATCAACGGGTTTGTAGGATACCCGTCGTAGCGTA
Organism: uncultured Chloroflexia bacterium; assembly: GCA_963751345.1. Classification (GTDB taxonomy): domain Bacteria; phylum Chloroflexota; class Anaerolineae; order B4-G1; family SLSP01; genus PWVB01. Next base: position 173,061 of record CAVVUS010000010.1, on the reverse strand, counting down.
TCTCGAAGTGCAGATGCGGACCGGTCGAGTTGCCCGTGCTGCCCATCTCGCCGATGACCTGCGTCGCAGCGACCGTCTGCCCCTCATTCACGAGGATGTTGCTCAGGTGCGCGTAATACGTCTGGAATCCGTTCTGATGATCGAGGACGATCAGAGTAACCATAGCCGATATCGGTCCACCCTGCGTAGCTCACGTATCCGCCGTCCGAGGCTCTGATAGCCTCGCCGATGAACCCACCGATGTCAATCGCCCGATGTCCGTACCAATACCCCTGGGTCAAGACACCCGAGGTCGGCCACGAGAACAGCCCCAACACCTGGGCATCCTCAGGAACGGGGCCGTCATAAGCCGTAATGACGTCGCGCGACTCGTAAGGCTTCGTTCCACCGGGCACGACGAGCTGCAGGCCCTCGGCCAAAGTCCCACCCTGCGGAATCTCATTGAAGGGACAATTCGCGATATCGCTGACGTCGACGCTGTAGACGTCGGCGATGCTCTCGAGCGTATCACTCACGCCGACAGTGTAGTAGGCACCATCAAGCGGCAGAATAGTCAGGACCTGGCCCACGCGAAGCAGGTCAGGCATCTTCTCCATTTCCGGATTGGACCAGAGCAGCGTGGTCGGCTGCAGGCCGAAAGCTCGCGGCGATCTTGTCTGCGGTATCTCCCGCCTGCACGGTATAGGTGATGATCTCCAATCGCGGTCGATCCGGAATAGCAGTGTGGGCTTGAGCCTGACGTGCGATGCCCACCTGCGACTGCCCGCGGTCGTAGGGCCGTTCCACGATCTCCGCCGGAGATGACGCAGCATCAACGTTCTGGACGAACCCGTCGAGGATGGTCGCGTCTACCATCCTCATCAGGGAGGAGGGAGAGTCCAACCGGAGGCTTCCTAGAACGATGAGAAGAGCAAGCACGATGAAGAGCCCGGTGTGGGCTGTGATTCGTCCGATCGTGGGGCGCTGCCCCACACGATCACCGCTCCACCGCCAGACAAACGCTACCAGGCGAGCTACAGCGCGAAGCAGCAGTGGGCGCTGCAACTCCAAAGGGCGAGCGCGGTGCTCCTGAGACGTCGGTCGTGTCGATGTCATCTAGGGCTCATACAGCCTGGGATTCTGAGGTGCGCCATTCAGCCGAATCTCGTAGTGAAGATGCGGGCCCGTCGACCATCCCGTCGTCCCACAATATCCCACAACCTGGCCCTGATAGACCGGATCGCCACAACCGACCGCGTAGGCACTGAAGTGAGCGTAGTAGGTCTCGAACCCGTTGCCGTGGCGAACACGAACGAGGTTGCCGTAGCCGCCGTTCCACCCTGCCCACACCACCACACCGGCGTCAGAGGCGTAAATGGGATCGCCCAGCGAACAACGGTAGTCGAGGCCAATGTGTCCGGGATTGCGTGGATCGTGGAACGTCCATCCTGACACCGCGTAGGAGCCTGTGGGAAGAATGAACCAGCCGTTGGCGCCATACCCCGCTACAGCCGTATCGCCACAGTACCCCCAGCTACCCGAGGCAGCCCCCACGGCTGGTGCACTTGGTTCCGGAGGCGGCGGTTCGAGGTCGAAGTCCTCTCCGACGCCGTCTGGGATAACCAGCAGTCTGCCCTCAGCCAGAGGTGCTCCCGGCTCAATATCATTCCACATATTGTACAGAGCAGCAGCGGAAACTTGATACTGCTCGGCGAGGGAGGCCACGGTTTCCCCCTCCATCACCGTGTGGTAAGCGCCATCGACGGGAGGGATAGATAGCGTAAGCCCAGGCTGTATCAGCCAGGGGGCTCCCTGCAACGTCTCCATGTTGGACCAGACGATCGTCGTGTAGTCAAGCTTGAACCTGTCCGCAATGAAGAAGATGTTGTCGCCCGTTTGTACCGTGTAGGTGATCACTTCCAGGCGAACCCGCTCCGGAATTGTCGTCAGGGGGTTGGCTTCCCGCACGACGGCCCTCGGGCGCTGCAACTCATAGGACATGGCATCATCGTCGAGAGCCGTTGGCGTGGCGACGGGCTCGGCGGCAGCGGGCAAGGAGAGTGATTGTGAGGTGGAGAACCCGGTGACCTGCATCGGATTGAGCGCGACGCGACCTACGAGGCCGATCATCACGGCCAACACAATGATCGCCAGATGCGCGCTACTGCGTCCCACAAACGCCGCCACAGACTGGCGGTCATGTCCCCATCGCCAGACGGTCGCTGTGAGCTGAGCTATGGCGCACCCAATGAAATCGGGCTGTTCTCGGCAGGGATCACCCGTCGCAACTGGGCTGGATCCCTGGCCAGAGTTTGGTGGACTAGCGTCCACGCTGTCTGATTCGTCTGTCATAGGTTTGATAAGCGGATAAGTAGCGACAGGCAACTCGTAGAAACGAAGATCACCTACCTGGGCCTGAGCCAGTCCATAGAAAGGCTGGGGCCCACACATCTCATACCTCCGCCATCACCTTCATTATAGCACAGCCACAGGTAGACCGCAACCACCGCTAACGAACATGACCATCGTGGCGCTTGACATCGTCATTGGGCATGCGATAATCCGGCGCAGTGAAACCACACCACCGGAAAAGCACAGGAGATAAAGCTAGAAATGAGCAACTTACAGCAGGTTGACGAAGGCAACTTCCAGGACGTTATCGATGGCAGCTCTGTACCTGTGCTGGTGGACTTCTTCGCCGAATGGTGTCCCCCGTGCAAGAGGTTGGGGCCAACACTGGAATCGTTGGCCGAGGATATGGACGGACGATTGTTGATCGTCAAGGTCAATGTGGACAAGTCCAGCCTGGCCACGAAGTATGGTGTGATGAATATCCCGACGATGATCGTCTTCAAAGATGGTGAAGAGGCGAAGCGGCTCGTCGGCAACCAGTCCAGGCGTGCGCTGGAGAAGGAACTCGAGCCTTACCTCGACTAACCCGTAAGTGCAGGGGCCGGGCGAAGGTGTGAGTCACCTAGAGGAGCCCGGCCTCGCGCCACAGTTTCCGGATAAGCTCTACCGGAATCTTCTCCAGGGATTCCCCGCTCTCCCGTGAGGCACTCTCCAGGACCGCGAATCGTCGCGCGAACCGCGTGTTTGCCTCGCGCAGCGCGCTTTCCGGATCGATCTCTACGCTTCTGGCCCAGTCCGCGATGACGAGCAGTATGTCTCCCAGAAGCTGGACGTGAGCTTCCGGTGCCGGTTGGTCGGCGATCACCTCTGAGAGCGCGTCCAGCAACCCCGCTAGCCTTTCCCTCTCAGGTCGACCCAGCGTAACCCAGACGCCATCAGCCCAGACACGGTCGAAGCCGATACGCCCGGCACGGTCGGTGTAGGCAGCCGCCTGAGCCAAGGCCGGAAGAGCCGACGGGATGCCGCCTAACAACGAACGCTCCGGGGTGCCCTTTTCGGCACGCTCACGGCGCTTGATGACCTCCCAGTTCGAGATGACCTCGTCCACGCCCTCGACTTCCAGGTTGTCCCAGACATGCGGGTGCCGACGCTTGAGTTTCGCATCGATCTGGGCGATGACCTCCGCCATACGGAACTCGCCTTCCTCGACCGCTATCTGCGCATGAAGGACAACTTGCAGCAGAAGATCGCCGAGCTCCTCTCTGAGGGAATCAGGATCGTTCTCATCAATCGCAGCTAGGACCTCATAAGACTCCTCCAACAGGTTTGTGCGCAAGCTCTGGTGGGTCTGCTCGCGATCCCAGGGACATCCCTCGGGTGATCTCAGCCGCGCGATCGTCTCTTGAAAACCTTCAAAGCCGGAGATGACCGGCATCGGCGACACATAGAGCGACGTGAGCGGCGTAGCGTCGTAGCGGTCGATTTCATAGAGCGGAAGCTCCATAACCCGCTCCCTGCCGGTACCCGCACCATCAAGCAGCACCGTTGGATGCTCGTCGGGATACTGATTCATCAAGACCAACTTCAGTTCAGAGGCGACCGCACGACTGTAGACCTGGGCAATCAAGGACGGCATATCTGGGTTCAGCGGCGGATGATGCAGCGCCACGATATCAAGCGCGTCGACCACTTGTAGTCCGTCGAGGCCATCCAGGCCGATGGCAGTCAACGACGGCTCCACGAAACTCAGCCCGCTGACAATATGGACCGGCAGGGCCTCGCTGCGGGCCGCTTCAACGATACGCGTGACGGTGGACTCTCCCACCATAGGATGTCCGGGAACCGCATAGACGACCCCTTGAGGCCGCCGACCGAGGGCGAGTACGCGGGAGCAGATCTCCGCATAGACATCCTGAAAGGTATCGGCGCGCTCATACACCTCGTCGAAGGCGTGCAGAGTCGACTGATTCGGCAGATCGGGCACGACAGGATGGTGCAGCGTGCGCAGCCAGATCTCCGGCGCATCCGACAGAATCTGCCAGGCATCCCGCGTCAGATCGCCTACGGAACCAGGTCCCAGGCCCACGATGGTAATTTGCGGCATACGTCCCCCCGGAAAAACAAAAAGGTAGGCAGAAGCTAATCCTGCCTACCTGTACGTGTCAATTCATCTTGGCCAAACGACTCAAAGCCGCTCGGCGCTGATCCACATCTGCCCGGAAGCACCCATCAGAACTGCGCCCTCGGAGCGCGATCCACCAAGCTGATACGTGAAACCTAGCGCTTCGTGTACTGTGGTGCCTTGCGGGCCCGCTTGAGACCAGGCTTTTTCCGTTCCTTCATACGCGCATCACGCGTTAGCAGACCCCCCTTGCGCAATACCGGGCGGAAGTCGGGATTGACCTCCAGTAGCGCTCGAGCCATGCCCATCTGGATTGCCCCCGCCTGCCCCGTAATCCCGCCACCCTGCACCAGAACAGTCACATCAAAGCGACCTTCCGTCTGGGTGGCTTCCAGGGGTTGCATGACATTCGACCAATCATCCTCGCGGCCGAAATACTCCCGGTAGGGCTTACCGTTCACCACAATCTGGCCGGTGCCTTCAGGATGCAGGCGAACACGCGCCGTTGATGTCTTGCGACGTCCCAAACCTTCGTAATACATTCACATCTCCTTCAAGCAAGCTCTAGCGGCTGTTCAAAGCTAACGGCTGCGGTAATTGGGCCCCATGAGGGTGCTCCATACCTCGATAGACTCTGAGCTTTCGCAACTGGCGTCGGCCCAGAGGGCCGCGAGGCAGCATCCCCTTGACGGCATGAAGAATCACGCGGTCGGGGTGCAGTTCGAGTTGCCGGCGCAGGGTAATCTCCCGAATACCACCAGGATAACCCGTGTGCCAGTAGTACTTCTTCTGGTCCATCTTACGTCCGGTAACCGCGACCTTCTCGGCGTTCACGACGATCACAAAGTCCCCAACATCCTCGTGAGGTGTATAGTGGGGTTTGTTCTTTCCCCGCAAAACGCTCGCGATCTGCGTCGCCAACCTGCCGAGGGTCAGTCCGGTCGCATCGACAATGTACCAGCTTCGCTCGACCTCTCCCGGCTTGGCGACATAAGTCTTGTGTATTCCTATGTTCTTCACCATTTCAAAACTCCCGTATCGGAATAAGAGCCCGTTCACAGACACTTACTGTGAAGACGCTCATTCACACTTCCTTACGTCCCTGGTCATAAGCAACCGACTTCAGGCGAAGGCCCTCAGCAGCGACCGCCGGCCCGGCACCATCTCGATTCCGCGTCTCAAGAATCTCTCGGAAGTCGTCTGGCGTCAAAGCTCCAGTCCCAACCCGAAGCAGCGTCCCCACAAGCATCCTTACCATACGATATAAGAAGGCGTTGGCCTCAATATCGAACCTCAGCCAAGGCTCCTCAAGAGACCAGGCCGCCCGGATGACTTCACGCGTCGAATTGTGCCCCTGAGGGGGTGAGCCAAACGCCAAGAAATCATGCACGCCCACCAAACAACACGTCGCGTCCTGCATCGCTCCGACATCCAGATTCCGCGCTATATGCAGGCTATACCGTGTATAGAACGGATGCCTTACAGCAGCCTGGTAAATCGTATACTGATAGGTCCGGCTCAACGCATCAAAACGCGGGTGAAACTCAGGATCGACCTCATTCAGTTCAAAAACGGCGATCTGCTCTGGAAGCAACGCATTCATACCCCGTTGCAGATCAGAGAGCGCATGCCGCCACGCCGTATCAAAGGCGATGACCTGACCCTCCGCGTGAACCCCCGCGTCTGTTCTCCCTGCTGCCAGAATCCTGGTCGAGACACCTGTCAATCGAACCAGAACGTCTTCTACTGCGGCCTGGATAGTGGGGGCATTCTCCTGGATCTGAAATCCCCCGTACCCCGTACCGTCATAGCCTATGATTGCCTTGATCCGCACCCTTAGCGATCAAGCCTCCTCAACCAACTCCAGAACCACCATCTGCGCCGCGTCACCCTTGCGCAGGCCCAGCCTGAGCATTCGCGTATAACCGCCAGGGCGGTCCAAGTAACGGGGCGCAATATCAGAGAATAGCTTCTGGACGACCGTGGGATCATTCAGCTGCGCAGCCGCCCGACGGCGCGCAAAGACCTCCTTGGCCGGCTCCTGCTCCGCAGCGATAAGCCCACGCTTCGCCAACGTTATCAGTTTCTCTGCCTGGCCCTGGATGGCCTGCGCCTTGGCCCGCGTCGTACGAATCCGCTCGTGGCGGATCAACTCCGTCACCAGATTCCGCCGCAGGGCGCGCCGCTGCCCCGATGTTTGGTTTAGTCTCTTACCCGCGACACGATGTCGCATGCCTCAACCTCCTGATCATTGAATCGGTCAGAGAATCCGGCCAGGTCGATGATAGCGAAGAGCGCACCCGTGTGCTACTCCTCGCCTTCGTCTTCCTCGGCCCAGAACCCCTTGGCCTCAAGCTGTTCGACGAGCTCTGTGAGCGACTTCTCACCGAAGTTGCGGATGGACAGCAGCGCATCGGTGCCCCGCGCAAGCATCTCCAGTACTTCGCCCACATTGGAGATTCCCGTACGCTTTAGCGCATTGTAGACGCGCACGCCGAGCCCCAAGTCCTCGATGGGGGTAGCATACGCCTGATGCGGAATCTCCTCTTCCTCTTCCGTCACTTCGATTTCCACATTCTCTTCCAGTTCCGCGCCGGCAATCAGCCGGAGGTGCGTCACCAGAATCCGCGCGGATTCCTTCAGCGCATCAAGAGGTGGGATGCGCCCATCAGTCCAAATCTCCATCGTCAAGCGATCGTAGTTGGTCAACTGACCAACGCGCGCCTGATCGACTCGGAAGTTCACCCGACGAATCGGGCTGAAAATCGCATCAACCGGCAGCACTCCGATGGGCATACGCCCACGATCCTCTGCCGGCAGATATCCCCGTCCCTTCTCGACCGTGAACTCGAAATCCAGATGCACATCCTCGGCATCCACCGTGAACAGGTAGACATCCGGATTAAGAATCTCGATCTCCGGAGGAGCGATGATATCTCCTGCGGTAACTACACCCTCGCCCTCGATGCGAAGCGTCATATACTGGGGGCCCTCGCCCTCCAATGACAGACGGATCTGCTTGAGTCGGAGGATGACTTGTATAACATCCTCTCTGACGCCGGGGATGGTGGTGAACTCATGCGGAATATCCATAATCCGCACGGCCGTGATCGCTGCTCCCTCCAGGGACGCAAGCAGAACCCGTCGCATTGAATTCCCTAGCGTCACACCATAACCGCTCTCCAGTGGGCCGATCACGTATCGGCCGTACTGCTCGGCGTTTACATCAACTTCTACCTTTGGCAGAACTGGCGCTGCTAGCACGTTGCCTCCTGTCTGAACTAAAACTCCTCCACCCCAATCGACGCCTTCGATGAACTCCGGCGAATTGGCGTGAGGAGTATTAGCGCGAGTAGAACTCGACAATCATCTGCTCGTCGACTGGTATGTCGATTTCTTGACGAGTCGGCAATGCAAGCACCCGCCCGGAGAGTTCTTCTTCGTTCAAACTCAACCAAGCAGGAACTTCCCGTTGTCCCAGAAGGTCGCGGCGTTGCCGGAAGTACGTCGCACGACGGCTTTCAGTACGAACAGCCAAGACGTCCTCGGATCTCACCAGGTAGGACGGGATGTTGGTCTTGCGCCCGTTAACCGTGATATGGCCGTGCTGAACCAGTTGCCGCGCCTGTGCTCGGGAATCAGCCAAGCCCAATCGGTAAACAACATTGTCCAGACGCTGCTCCAACACAATGATCAGGTTCTCACCGGTCAGACCTTCGCGTCCCTCAGCCATCCGCAGGTAGCGCCGGAACTGGCGCTCCAGCACGCCGTAGATTCGACGTGCCTGCTGCTTCGCACGCAACTGCAGCGTGTAGTCGGATGATCGTCGCCGCTGGAAACTGGCCTGCTTACCATGCTGACCAGGAGGATAAGAACGCCGCTCAAACGGGCATTTGTCCGTATAGCACTTCTCGCCCTTGAGATAAAGCTTCGCCCCTTCACGTCGGCAGAGCTTACAAACAGGCCCGGTATATCTTGCCATACTTTCTCCTATTTCTCCCCCGACCTAGATGCGCCGACGCTTCGGAGGACGGCACCCATTGTGTGGAATCGGGGTCGCATCAACGATCGAGCGAACCCGCAATCCCGCAGCGGCGATGGCGCGCAGGGAAGCCTCACGTCCTGGGCCAGCACCCTTCACAAAGACATCCACCTCACGCATCCCGTCGTTGTTCATCGAATCCTGAGCGGCTCGCTCCGCCGCAATCCGGGCCGCGAAAGGCGTGCTCTTGCGCGTGCCATGGAAGCCCACTACCCCTGGGGTTAACCAGCGCAGTACGTTGCCCTCAGGATCGGTCACGGTTATGATCGTGTTATTGAACGAAGTGTTAATATGAATACACCCGCGAGGCACGTTTCGGTGTACACGTCGCGTCCGACTTGCTCGCGCACCTCGCTGTGCCTGTCGACTTTCACGTTTAGCCATGGAACCTCCTCATACCTCTTGTACCCTGTCGTGTTCAGGCCTGACCGTGTCAGGTTTGACTTGGCTCAGTCAGATTACTTCTTCTTGGAACCACGCCGTCGCCCACGCCCAGGTACGGTGCGCTTGGGGCCACGCTTGGTGCGCGCATTCGTGCGCGTCCGCTGACCACGTACGGGTAGATTCCGGCGATGCCGCAATCCGCGATAGGAACCAATCTCGATCAGGCGCTTGATGTTCATCTGAACATCACGTCGCAGATCACCTTCGACGATAAGCTCTCTCTCGATGATGTCGCGGATTGAGCTGACCTCAGCTTCGGTCAAGTCAGTATCACGCTTATCCGGATCCACGCCGGCACGTTCCAGGATGTTGTTGCTGGTCTTGCGACCAACTCCATAGATGTAGGTGAGTCCGACCTCAATGCGCTTGTTTCGTGGCAGGTCAATCCCTGCAATACGAACCATGCTCTAAACCTCCTCTATACTACGCTTCTGACAGGAGCGAATCCTACCCCTGACGCTGCTTATGCTTGGGGTTCTCACAGATAACCCGCACAACTCCTCGTCGCCGAATGATCTTGCACTTCGGACAGCGCTTCTTCACTGATGGTGATACCTTCATCGCTATGACTCCTTAATCCTCTAGACAGACGCGATCTGCAGTCTCTTCCGATCATCGTCAGGCGGGTGCGCAATCTGATAGCGCACAACGCAGTCCTACATTATACCACATTCCGGTCGTCATCAGCCTCTGCGTCTAGCGCAGGAATCCCTCGTAGTTGCGCATCATGAGCTGGGACTCCAACTGCCGCATCGTATCCATCACGGTGCCGACCACGATCAGCAGACCTGAGCTCTGGATAAGCATCTGGTTCGAGTTCATAAAGAGACCAATGATATAGGGCAGTACTGCCACCAGTCCCAGAAAGAGAGCACCAACCAGCGTAATGCGCTTGTAGATGCCCAGGATGAACTCCTCCGTGCGATGACCCGGCCGGACACCCGGAATGAACCCGCCCTGCTTTTGCAGCGTCTCCGCCAGGTTCTGCTGCTCTACCTGGACGAAAGTGTAGAAGTAAGTGAATCCTACGACTGCCGCGAAATAGACGGGCGCATACCATGCATTCTTCCCGCTGAAGAAGCCAATCGCCGCATTAGCGATGTTTCGCACCGACGGATTGGTACTTGCCAGAAAGAACTGCGCGACCACGGCCGGAAAGGTGAGAATGGACTGGGCGAAAATCAGGGGGATCATCCCGGCAGTGTTAATCTTCAACGGGATATACGTGCTCCCACCCCCATAGACCTTCATTCCACGCACGCGTTTGCCGTACTGCACGCGAACGCGGCGCTCTCCGTCTTGCACGAAGACAATGAAGAGCATCGTAAGCACCGTGATGAGCACGAACACCACGACACCCAGCAGCTTGTCAGTCTGTGCGATACTTCGTACGTTTGAAGGTACGCGCGCGACGATGCCACCAAAGATGATCAGAGAGAGGCCGTTGCCAATCCCTTGTTCGGTGATGAGTTCACCCAGCCAGATCGCAAACATCGTCCCGGCTGTCATCGTCAACAACATTGTTATCGTGGGCAGGATATTACCTGGGCCCCATCCAAAGTTAGGAAGAATCGGACGGCTACCAGCAGATGCCGACCGGAAGAGCTGTGCCTGGCCAAAGGCCGACAGAGCTGCCAAGGGCACCGTGATATAGAAGACCCACTGATTCATCTTGCGCTGGCCTTCTTCGCCCTCTTCTTGAATCCGTTGCTCCAACTTGGGAAAGATGGGGAGCAGCAACTGGACAACAAGCTGTGCGGTCACGTATGGGTAGACCCCTGCAGCCAGGACCGAGAACTTGGAGACAGCACCGCCCGACAACAGGTCCATCAGACCCGCTAACTGGCTGGTGGCGGTCGCGGAACTAAAGAAAGCGCTCAACGCCTGTCGATCCACACCAGGTACCGGAATGTTTGACGCCATCCTGAAGATCACCAGAATCAGGAGCGTGTATAACATCCGCCGGCGCAGATCCGGCAGCTTGAATGCATTCCGCAGGGCCTCAATCATCAATCCCCTCCATTTAGTCTGGGACCAGGCCTGATACCGGCCACGGTTCCCTTAACGACCACCCGCAGGCGTCGCTAACGAGTTCGGAAGCCGCCACGCTCCCAAGACAACAGCTCCACCGAACCCCCAGCGGCCTCGATCTTCTCCTGTGCCGATTTCGAAACGCGATGCACCTTGATATGAAGCGGCCGATCGACCTCACCACGTCCCAGAACCACCACGAGTTCTTCGGCATCACCGATCAGGCCGACACTATGCAGGGCATCCGGTGTGATCTCAGCCCCGGCCTCGAACCGCTCGACCAACTCACTCACGTTCACCGGCTCGAATTCAACCTTATAGGGGTTGAAGAAACTGTATCCGCGCACGAACGGGAGCTTCCGCACAAGTGGCAGCTGCCCACCCTCGAAATAGGCAGGAACACCACCACCGCTGCGCGCATTCTGCCCCTTTGTACCACGACCGGCAGTCTTGCCCTGCCCGGCGGAAATGCCGCGCCCGACACGCTTGCGGTTTTTCTTGGCACCCTTTGCGGGATGCAAGTCATGCAACTTCATCCGATAACCTCCAACCCACTAAGCCTCGAATTCCTCGACCTCAAGGAGGTGAGTGACAGACTCCACCATTCCACGCACAGCGGAGTTGTCAGGACGCTCGACGGTCTGCCGTAGCTTGCGCAGTCCAAGAGCCTCTACCGTGCATTTCTGTCGCACGGAATAGCCGATGGGACTGCGGACTAAGGTAATGCGCAACCGCTTAACCATTACGCCTTCCTCCGGCGCCAGAAGGGCATGACCTCAGCTACGGGCTTGCCACGATCCTCGGCGACCTGCTCAACACGCCGCAGCTGATCCAAGGCATCCATCGTCGCCTGGACGACGTTCACTGCAGTTGAGCTTCCCATTGACTTCGTCAGTACGTCGTGAACGCCTGCCGCGCCCAAGACAGCACGAACACCACCACCGGCGATGACACCGGTACCCTGCGTCGCCGGGCGGAGCAAGACGCGCGCACCGCCACAGACGCCGAGCACCTCGTGGGGAATTGTGGTCCCCTCGAGAGGCACTGCTCTCATATCCTTGCGGGCGCGCAGGGTAGCCTTGGCGATCGCATCGGGCACGGTTCGAGCCTTGCCAATGCCAATCCCCACCTGGCCACTGTTGTCGCCGACGACAGCCGTAACCCGGAAACCAAACGTACGGCCACCCTTGACAACCTTCGCCACTCGCGTGATATCAACCACGCGCTCGTCAAGTTCGTCCTTCTCTTCCTCAACTCTACGACCTCGGGGCCTTCTACTTTCTGCCATACTTCCTCCAGCCGGACGCAACCTTGGTGAGGCGCGCCGTCAGATAACCGCCACTAGAAATCAAGGCCGGCCTTGCGAGCCGCCTCGGCAAGAGCTTTCACGCGACCGTGGTACTTGTAACCACCCCGATCGAAAACGACTGTCTGAATGCCTTTAGCCATCGCACGCTCAGCGACGATCTTGCCGACGATGCTTGCCTGTTCAGCCTTTTCAAGCCCGGCGACCTGATCACGGACATCGCGATCGACAGTGGAAGCGGACGCCAGCGTCACACCAACGCTGTCATCAATCACCTGAGCGTAGATATGGCTCAGACTGCGAAAAACGTTTAGACGTGGACGTTCCGGCGTACCTTCCACACGCTTGCGGATATGCACATGACGCCGAGCCCGGGCTTTTTCACGATCTACTTCTGGTTTCATTATCTTCACACCCTCAGTACCACGTTCTCAACAGAGACCAAGGCTAGATAGCCTGCCCGGTCTTCCCGGCCTTGCGCCGCACGACCTCGCCCTGATATCGGATACCTTTGCCCAGATAGGGCTCAACAGGGCGCCAAGCGCGAATCTCAGCCGCAATGCGCCCGACCATTTCCTTGTCGTATCCCTTCACGGTAACCGTGCTGGCACGCGGATTAGTCTCAAACTCGATTCCCTCAGGTGGCTTGACCACCACGGAATGCGAGAACCCGAGATTCATTACCAGATTGGCGCCCTGGAGTTCTGCACGATAACCGGTACCGCGAATCTCCAGTATCTTGCTGAACCCCTCAGTAACCCCAGTAACCATGTTGTTGATAAGTGCACGCGTCAGGCCGTGGAGCGCTCTGAAGAACCGCTCATCGTTCGGCCGCTTTACGAGCAGCGTACCCTCATCGAGGCTGACGATCATCTCAGGATGAAAGTCCCACGACATTGTCCCCTTGGGACCTTGCACGGTGACCGTATTTCCCTCGATTGATACCTCGACCCCAGCAGGGATCGGAACCGGCATCTTTCCTATTCGAGACACTGTTTACCTCCCTATCACGGCCCCACTATTGGGGCTACGGCCCCACGTATCGGAGCTACTACGGCCCCACTATTGGGGCTTGCGCCCACCGCGGGCGGAGCCCCGTCTACCACACGTAGCACAGGACTTCGCCACCCACGTTGAGGCGACGTGCCTGCTGCCCGGTGATCACCCCTTTGGGCGTGGAAAGAACAGCAATCCCCATTCCACTGCGAACCCACGGGATTTCCCGGACGGACGTATAGATGCGGCGCCCAGGCTTACTGACGCGCTTCAACTCCGTGATCACGGCGCGCTGGTGTTTCATATCGCCAACGTACTTGAGTTCCAATACCAGCGCCTGAAACGATTTCTCGTCAGTGGTCGTGTGGTAGTTGCTGATGTAGCCCTCATCCTGCAGTATCCTGGCGATCGCTACCTTCATCTTGGATGAAGGCATTGAGACCGTCGCATGACCTGCCATCAAGGCATTACGCACACGTGCTAGCATATCGGCAATCGGATCTGATGTTGTCATCCTAGCACCTCATTACCAACTGGACTTGACCATGCCGGGGATCTTCCCCTCCAAGGCCAGTTCTCGGACGCAAATCCGGCACAAGCCAAACCGACGGTAGTATCCCCGCGGACGACCACAGCGAGAACACCGATTCCGCACTCTCACATCGAATTTGCGCCGGGTTTCGCGAATTGGCATACAAGTCTTTGCCATACCTTACTCCTTGTTCAGAACTCCACGGATCTCGGGGCGACACTAGCCCCGAGATACACTGTCTCTAGTGCTCAAACGGCAACCCCAGCAGTTCCAGAAGACGCCGGGCTTCCTCGTCGGTCTCAGCCGTCGTATTGATCGAAATCTCCATCCCCCGGATCTTATCGATCTTGTCGTACTCTATCTCAGGGAAGAGGAGCTGCTCACGCAACCCCAGCGTGTAATTTCCACGGCCGTCCAGCTTGTCCGGAACGCCACGGAAGTCACGAGTGCGGGGCAGGGCGATGCTGATCAACCGATCCAAGAACGCCCACATACGGGCGCCACGAAGCGTGACTTTGGCGCCGATGGTGCGTCCGGCCCGCAACTTGAAGTTCGCGATTGACCTACGCGCGCGGGTGATCACCGGCTGTTGCCCAGTCACGATCCGTAGATCGTTAACCACGTATTCGAGAGCCTTTGGATTGTCCAAAGCCTCACCAACACCGACGTTAACCACAACCTTCCGGATCCGGGGAACCTGCATCGCATTCTCATACCCGAACTCTTCAGTAAGAGCCCGCGTGATCTCCTCACGGTATTGCTTCGCTAACCGTTGCATAGTCCCCATCTCCTTAATCCATCACCTCGCCGCACTTGCGACAGATTCGCGCCTTGCGGCCATCGACCTCTCCGAATCCTACACGGGTTGCCTGACCACAAGCAGGGCAAACCGGCATCACATTCGAGAGATCCAGCGGCGCCTCAAACTGGACCCGTCCGCCCTGTACCTGCGAACGTCCGGCCCGCTGTGCATCCTGATGCTTGATGGCCATGTTGACGCTCGACACTACAACCCGGTTATCCTTCACCGATACGCGCAGGACTTCTCCGCGAACGCCGATGTCATCGCCTGCAATAACTTCGACTGTGTCGCCTTTCCTTATCCGATTCATTTCTCAGTTCCTCATCACCGGCACTATAGGACTTCCGGCGCCAGCGACACGATCTTCATAAAGCCGCGCTCTCGCAGTTCGCGAGCGACAGGCCCGAAGATGCGCGTACCCCGCGGATTCAACCCGGCCGTATCTAGGATGACCGCGGCGTTATCGTCAAAACGGATGTAAGAACCATCCGGGCGACGATACTCTTTGGCGACACGCACAATAACAGCGCGAACAACTTCACCTTTTTTCACAGAGGAGGTCGGAGTAGCCGCCTTGACCGTGGCGACGATCGAATCCCCGACGTAGCCATAGCGACGCCGTGATCCGCCCAGCACCCGGATACACAACAGCTCCTGGGCCCCCGTATTGTCAGCTACCTTTAACCGCGATTCTCGTTGGATCATTGGACGACTCCCTCACAGCCGGCTACGCGGCGCGCTCCAGAATCTCCTCGACAGCCCAACGCTTCCGACGGCTGTATGGGCGTGATTCCACGATCTGGACCTTATCACCCACGCGGCAGTCGTTGCGCTCATCATGCGCCGCATACTTCTTCGCCGAGCGGATTACCTTCTCATAAAGCGAGTGGCGATATCGTCGCTCAACAGTCACAACCACGGTCTTGTCCATCTTGTCGCTGGTCACGATGCCGACCAGTCGTTTTCGTCGCTCCCTCATACCGCCGCTCCTTCTTCTTTTTCTGCAGCTTCCGCAGCTTCTGCGGCTTCCGCGACCAGGTCTCGCTCACGCAGGACCGTCAGGATACGGGCGATATCCTTGCGGACAGCACTTAGTCGATTGTGATCCTGCAAGCTGCCGGCATACCATTGCTGACGCAGATTAAACAACTCACGGCGGGTTTCCTGCAAGCGGGTGCGTAGTTCGTCAGATGCGATGCTTCTAATCTCACTCGTGCGCATGCCTACGCTCCTGCTCCGCCACCGTATTCGATACGGGTGATAACCTGGGTCCTGATGGGCAGCTTGTAGGCAGCCAGACGCAGCGCCTCTTGCGCAATATCCTCCGGCACACCCCCGACCTCAAACAACACACGACCAGGTCGGATTACCGCCGCCCAATAGTCCACATCGCCCTTCCCCTTGCCCATGCGCGTCTCTGCAGGTTTTGAGGTGATGGGCTTGTCCGGGAAAATGCGAACCCAGTACTTGCCGCGACGACGCATATGACGCACAATCGTGCGCCGTGCTGCCTCGATCTGCCGCGCGGACATCCAGCAGGGCTCAAGGGCCTGCAGCCCGAAGTCGCCGAAATCGACGCTTACGCCTCGGCCAGCCATACCCTTCATTCGCCCACGATGCTGCTTACGATATTTCATGCGTTTCGGCATCAACATAGCTCGATCTCCTTACCCAAGAACCGGCAGATTAGTGCGCCTCTTCGAGGGCAGCGGACACCTGGGGCAGTACTTCGCCCTTGTAGATCCAAACCTTGACCCCGATGCGCCCGTAGGAGGTTCGGGCCTCTTCCTGAGCATAGTCGATGTCAGCACGTAGCGTCTGCAGGGGCACCCGGCCATCCCGCATCCACGTTCGCCGGGCCATTTCCGAACCCGACAAACGCCCACTGCACATCACCTTAATGCCCTCGGCCCCAGCCCGCATTGCCTGCCGCAGCGCCCGCTTCATCGCGCGGTTGTGGTAGATACGCTTCTCTAACTGAGCAACGATATTCTCGGCAACCAGCTTCGCATCGAGATCCGGCTGCTCGACCTCTTGCACGTCAATGTGCACACGCTTCCCACCTGTCAGATCCTCAACTTCCTTGCGCATGGCCTTGACGTTCTCGCCTTTCCTGCCGATCACAACGCCGGGACGCGATGTCCAGACGATGACCGAGACCTGATTCGGCGGAAAACGCTCGATCTCGACGCGGGAGATGCCGCTCTGCCCATCGCGAGACCGTTCAGTCATCAGTTGCGTGATAAGACTGCGGATCTTTCGGTCTTCATTCAGTAGATCCGCGTACTCACGACCCTGTGCAAACCACCGAGACTTCCAGTCCCGGATAACCTTCAAACGGAAACCATAGGGATGTACTTTGCGTCCCAAGATAAGCCTCCTTACACCAGTTAATCCAGCCGCTCTTCAAGAACGACCGAGATATGGGACGAGCGCTTGCGAATAGGGCGGTACCGTCCCCGGCTTCCCCACCGTGCACGCCAACCTTTTCCAGGCATCACGCCTGGGCCATCATCGGCTGCGATTCTTGCGACATACAGGCTGTTGATATCGAGACCCATCTCATCGGCATTGGCGACTGCCGATCGGATCAGCTTTGAGACGGGCATAGCAGCCGCATGAGGCATCGCATCCAGGGCGACCATTGCGTCCTGCGCAGCCATTCCCCTGAGAGCGTCAATCACGTGGCGCACCTTCAGAGGTGACATAGGGATAAATCTAGCTGTTGCTCGAGCTGTCTCTGGCATCGCCTTACCTCACCATGACTCGGACCTTCTTCTCCCTGGCCACGTGGCCACGGAAGGTCCTGGTCGGCGCAAACTCACCCAGTCGATGTCCCACCATGTTCTCCGTCACATAGATCGGCACGTGTCGGCGTCCGTCGTGAACAGCCAGTGTGTGCCCAACCATCTGCGGGAAGATCACGGAGGCCCTCGACCACGTACGAATCACTCGCTTGTTGCCGGTCCGGTTCATTTCCTCGATCTTCTGCAACAGCTTTGGTTCGACGTACGGCCCTTTTTTCAAGGAACGCGACATAACGACTTCCTCCCTTACTAGCGGCGCCGGCGCGAGCCGGATTGACGCCGCCGAACGATGTACTTATCCGTATCCTTATTGTGGCGGGTCTTTCTACCCAGTGTACGCCAACCCCAAGGCGACTTCGGCCCGGGCATACCAATGGGCGTACGACCTTCCCCACCACCGTGCGGATGATCGCGCGGCGACATCGCCGAGCCACGAACCGCAGGGCGCCATCCCAACCATCGCTTCCGACCGGCCTTACCAAGTTTCACATTCGCATGGTCCAGATTGCCGACCTGGCCTATCGTGGCCATGCAGACCTTGCGGACCAGCCGAATTTCGCCGCTCGGCAGACGGAGCGATACGTAATCGCCCTCCCTCGCCATCAACTGCGCCGCAGAGCCCGCCGCACGCACCATCTGACCACCGCGTCCCGGATGAAGTTCGACGTTGTGCACGAGAGTTCCCATCGGGATTCGATCGAGGGGCAGGGCATTGCCCACGCGGACCTCGGCTTCGTCTCTGGAACTGAGAACCTTATCATCGACCTTCAGCCCCAAGGGCGCGAGGATGTAACGCTTCTCACCATCCGAATAGACCAACAGAGCGATTCGAGCAGAGCGATTCGGATCGTATTCGATCGAGTCGACTCGCGCAGGAATATCGTGCTTGTCCCGCTTGAAATCGATGACCCGGTATTTCCGAGCATGGCCGCCACCGCGGTGTCGCACGGTGATGCGTCCGTATGAGTTGCGACCCGCCTGCTTATTCAGCGGGCGCAACAGGCTCTTCTCCGGCTCGGTGCGTGTAACATCATCGAACGTCTGTCCGGTCATATGGCGCCGACCGGGGGACGTTGGATTGAACTTCTTAATCGCCATCCTACGCCTCCAATGCCTCAATCCGGCCGCCACTGACCAACGTCACGATCGCCTTCTTCCAAGGAGCGCGCCGCTTTATCGCACGTCGGCCCCGCGTCTTGTTGACCTTGCCGGGCATAATCATCGTCCGCACGCGATCGACGTTCACACCGTAGATCTCCTCGACCGCACGCTTTACCTCAAGCTTGTTTGCGTTCACGTGAACAATGAAAACGTACTTCCCCTGCTCTCGCAGAGTGTAGGACTTCTCAGTTTCCAGTGGTCGCACGATAATATCGTAGCTATGCATCAGACCTTACTCCTCGACCCCGGCGGATTGGAGATCCGCCCCAACAGACCGGGATCTCCCCGTGCCCAGAAGTGATTCGATGGTCTCGAGCGACGCCAACGGCATCACCAGGGTATCGAAGTCCAGAAGGTCACGAATATTCAAGTATTGCGCCCGGAGCGCCTTAGCTGTGGGCAGGTTTCGCACCGACAACTCGACCGGAGTATTGCGTTCGGCCAGCAGGATCAGCGTCTTGCCCTCATTGGGGGAGATCAGGCGCAACGTCCCCGCCATCTCCTTCGTCTTCGGGCCTGCCATCTTCAGCTCGTCCAAAATGATCACCTGCTGCTCAGCCGCCTTCGCGGACAACGCTGAGCGCAACGCGGCACGCCGCATCTTCTTGGGCATCTTCTTAGCGTAGCTCCGCGGCTTCGGCCCGTGCGCAATACCACCGCCGACGAAAATCGGCGCATTGCGGCTTCCGTGCCGGGCACGACCGGTGCCCTTCTGCCGATACCACTTGGCCTTTGTCCGGTTGTTCTCACTGCGCGTCTTTGTGCTGTGAGTTCCCAGGCGCGCATTAGCCAACTGACGTACCAGCGCCTGGTGGATCAATGGAACATTTACCGAGGCTTCGAAGATCTCTGATCGCAGTTCGACCTCACTGACCTTCTCTCCCTGCATATTGATAACGGGAACGAGCATCGCTAGCCTCCTTTGTAGACCCGTTGCTTACGGGCGCCCTTGACCAAGACTAGAGCGCCTTTGGGCCCCGGCACAGAGCCGCGCACAGCCAGGAGGTTTCGCTCCGGGTCAACCAACACGACCTCTAGATTCTGAACAGTGGTCCTCTTGTTTCCCATCTGCCCAGGCATCTTCTGGCCCTTCCAAACCTTGCCCGGTGTTGCGCAGGCGCCAATGGAGCCCGGCGCGCGCTCGCGGTCGGATTGACCGTGGGTCCGCGGGCCACCCGCGAAATGGTAGCGCTTCACGACACCGGCAAATCCGCGTCCCTTGGAGCGCCCTTCGATATCGACGCGCTCGCCAGGTGCAAAGATGTCAGCAAGGATCCGCTGACCGATCTCGTATTGCTCATCATCTTCGCGAGTACGCACTTCGCGCAGGTAACGCAATTGCGGTGTCCCGGCGCGCTCAAGATGCCCCATCTGCCCCCGGGTCAAATGCTTCGCCTTGGCGGTACCATAGCCAAGCTGCACTGCCCGATACCCATCACGTTCGGGCAGACGAAGTTGCGTCACATAGCATGGCCCGGCCTCTACGACGGTGACCGGCACAACCGTGCCGTCTTCCCGGAAGATCTGGGTCATTCCAACCTTTCGTCCTAAAATACCTTTCACGATTCCTCCTTGGGACTGCCAACGCTCGAGCGCAGTCACCGGGGCCCTTCATCTACGCTACCTTTGGGCCCGCGTACCGTACCCTTGACACGCCGCATCATCCCAGTTTCTTCGACACCACCCCCCTGGCCATCAGCTCGACGTGCTCGGTGAGCCGATAACCAGGGGGCGGTTAATCAGACTACGACAGACTTAACGAACCCTGGCCTGCCGCGAACCAGATCAGACTACAGTTTGATCTCGATATCCACACCGGCCGGCATATTGAGTCGCATCAGCGTGTCAATCGTCTTCGAATCCGGATCCTGGATATCGATCAAACGCTTGTGTGTACGAATCTCGAAATGCTCGTGCGTGTCCTTATCGATGAATGGAGAACGTCGAACGGTGAACCGCTCGATTCTTGTGGGCAGGGGCACCGGACCTGCAACATGAGCACCCGTGCGCTCAGCAGCCTCTACGATCCGCCGGGCAGACTCGTCCAGAATGCGATGATCGTATCCCTTCAACCGAATGCGAATTCGTTGTTTAGCCATAAACCAACCTGTAGGGCTCCCTCGTCTTAACCAATCATCTTGGTGATCACACCGGCGCCGACGGTCAGGCCACCTTCGCGAATCGCGAAGCGGTGACCGGCCTCGAGGGCGACCGGGCTGATCAGTTCAACAATCATCGTGGTGTTATCGCCGGGCATGACCATCTCAACGCCCTCGGGCAGCTCCACCACACCGGTGATGTCCATCGTATTGATGTAGAACTGCGGCTTATAGCCACTGAAGAACGGCTTGTGACGACCGCCCTCGTCCTTACGCAGAATGTAGACCGAGGCCTCGAACTTGCGCAGGGCCTGAATGGAACCCGGCGCAGCGACAACGACGCCACGACCCACTTCTTCTTTCCCGACACCACGCAGCAGCAGCCCGGCGTTGTCACCAGCCCGCACAACGGGCAGCGTCTTGTGGAACATCTCCATCGACGTAACCACGGTCCGGCGGGGCTTCTCGTACATATCGCCCACGAGCTCGACCTCGGTGTTAGGCTTCATCGAGCCGCGATCGACACGACCGGTCACAACGGTACCACGTCCCTTGATCGAGAATACATCCTCGATCGGCATCAAGAACGGGCGATCCTCATCGCGTACGGGCGTGGGAATATATTCATCCACCACGCGCATCAGCTCCCAGATGGAAGCATAGGCCGGGTCATCAGGGTCATTGCTCTGGCAATTCAGTGCCTGAAGCGCCGAGCCCTGCACGATGGGTGTCTCATCACCGGGGAACTGATAGGTGTTCAGCAGCTCACGGATCTCGAGCTCCACCAGCTCCAGCAATTCGGGGTCGTCCATCAGGTCAACCTTATTGAGGTAAACCACCATCGCCGGAACCTCAACCTGATGCGCCAGCAGAATGTGCTCGCGGGTCTGGGGCATAGGGCCGTCGACAGCGGAAACCACCAGGATCGCGCCATCCATCTGGGCCGCGCCCGTGATCATGTTCTTGATGTAGTCGCGGTGACCGGGGCAGTCCACGTGCGCATAGTGGCGGTTCGCGGTCTCATACTCAACGTGCGAGATCGCCACGGTGAGGATCTTGGTCGCGTCACGGCGGAACATCTTCGCATCTGCCTTCGCGACCTCATCGTATCCCTTGAACTCCGCCCACCCCTTGGTGGAGAGCGTGCGCGTAATCGCGGCGGTCAGCGTTGTCTTGCCGTGATCGATGTGACCAATGGTCCCAACGTTCACATGTGGTTTCGTGCGCTCAAAGACCTCTTTAGCCATTGCTTGCCTCTCCTTACTCTGCTTACAGATTAGTTCTGTGTACTCTTAGTGATCAATTCTATGTCAGCATAGCTGACACTTATACGCCCGTGCACTCAGGCTCAATAGCCGTACACGATGGCATCCATCTGCCGGGAGTCCACCGGTTCGTAATGGTGAAACTCCATCGTGAATGTACCTCGTCCTTGCGTCAGACTTCGCAGATCTGTGGCATATCCAAACATCCTGGCCAGGGGAGCAAACGCCCGAATTGCCTGACCACCGCCGGCTCTGGGCTCCATCAGTCTGATCTCGGCACCTCTAGCGTTCAGATCGCCGAGTACCTCACCGACGAACCCTTCCGGCATCACCACCTCTACATCCATCATCGGCTCCAACACCACGGGCTGCGCGACTTCGACTGCCTGGCGAAAAGCCTGCGCTGCTGCAGCCCGAAACGCGACTTCTGACGACAACACCGGATCCGCACTCGCATCTACCAACCGGATCTCGATACCCACCATCGGGTATCCGGCAATCAAGCCACTATCCAACGACTCTAGCGCCCCAGCTCTGACAGACTCAACGAATTGAGCTGCCAGGTCCTGCGGACGCAGTAGATTAACAAACCCGGATGCTTTCCCATCCTCTGCCGGGCTTACTTCCAGCACTACCCGAGCATACTGGGGTTTACCGGCCAACATCCGATCGAAAACTACCTCAGAACGACCGGTTTGTGTAACCGTTTCCTTATACGCAACGCGTGGCTTACCGACATTTGCCTCAACCCGAAACTCCCGGAGCATTCGATCTACCAGGATCTCCAGATGAAGCTCGCCCATGCCCCGCAGAATCGTCTGGCCGGTCCCTTCGTCCATCTGGACTTGAAAGGTGGGATCTTCTTCCGCCAGTCGCGCTAACGCTTCCGCCAGATGATCCTGATCAGCCACAGTCTTGGGCTCCACAGCGATTGCGATCACCGGTTCCGGAAAGACGATCGGCTCCAGAACAATCGGCGCGTTCATCGCTGAGAGCGTGTCGCCGGTGACCGTGTTCTTCAGGCCTACCGTTGCCCCAATGTCGCCGGCCATCAGTTCGTCGACCTCCTCTCGGCGATCGGCAAACATCCTCAGCAACTTGGTGACACGCTCCCGGATCTGCTTACCTGCATTCAGGTAGACATTCCCGCGGGTCAGCGTGCCGGAATAGATCCGGAAGTACGCCAGACGTCCCGCATAAGGATCCGAAGCTATTTTAAAGATCAGCGCTGCCAACGGAGCCGATGGATCCGCTGGGCGCTCCTCAATCCGCTCCTTCTTTGGATTCTCCCCCGTGATCGGCGGGACATCCAATGGAGAGGGTAAGTAATCAACGATCGCATCCAACAGGGGCTGAATGCCCTTGTTTCGTAGCGAAGAACCACACAACACGGGCTGCATCTGCCCGGAGATCACCGCGGCCCGAAGTGCGACGCGTAACTCGTCAGCCGAGATCTCCTCACCCTCCAGATAGCGATTGGTCAGGTCATCATCGGTCTCGACGATCGACTCGATCATCGCCTCGCGGGCCTCTCGCGCCCTCTCCTCAACCTCTGACGGAATAGGACCGAACTCCGATGTCTGGCCGAGTTCGTCGGACCAGAAGACGCCGCGCCACTCAATCAGGTCAACCATTCCCCGGAAATCACCCTCGGCCCCAATGGGCCACTGGATGGGGACGGGATTGGCCTTCAAGCGCTCGTGAATCGTCTGGACGGCGTAGGAAAAGTCAGCTCCCAACTTGTCCATCTTGTTCACAAACGCAATCAGAGGGACTTTGAACTCCTGGGCCTGTCGCCATACCGTCTCGGACTGAGGCTCCACACCGGCGGTGCCGTCGAAAACTACGACGCCTCCGTCGAGCACCCGCAGGCTGCGCTGGACCTCCGCGGTAAAATCGATGTGTCCGGGCGTGTCAACGATGTTGATCTGGCATCGGTGCCAGAAACAGGTGACAGCCGCAGACGTGATCGTGATCCCGCGCTCCTTCTCTTGGTCCATCCAATCGGTAATCGTGGTACCTTCATCCACATTACCGAGACGATGTGTGCGTCCCGTGTAGAAAAGGATCCGTTCGGTCGTCGTGGTCTTGCCCGCATCGATGTGGGCAATGATCCCGATGTTGCGTATATTCTCAAGTGAATGTGCTTCGGCCATCGCTATATCTCAGTTTCAGCTACCCGCGACAGCCCGCTCAGACTTCACTGCTCCGC
Organism: uncultured Chloroflexia bacterium; assembly: GCA_963751345.1. Classification (GTDB taxonomy): domain Bacteria; phylum Chloroflexota; class Anaerolineae; order B4-G1; family SLSP01; genus PWVB01. The sequence goes on along the minus strand of CAVVUS010000010.1, from coordinate 148,911 downwards.
TGAAGAGCAGAAAATCTTACCAGCGGAGGTGGGCGAATGCTCGGTTAGCTTCCGCCATCCTCAGCGTGTCCTCACGCCTCTTTACCGCAGACCCGACACCATTCGCGGCATCGACAAACTCCGCGGCCAGTTTCGAGGCCATACCCCGCCCCGGACGGCTGCGCGCCGCCGCCAACAACCAGCGGATCGCCAGTGCAAGCTGCCGGTATTCGGGCACCTCAACCGGGATCTGATAGGTCGCCCCACCCACACGACGGGGCTTCACCTCGACCGAGGGCAACACGTTCTGCATCGCCTCGTTGAAAACCTCCACTGCCGGCTTATTCGCGCGCGCCTCTGCCTGATCCAGTGCTTCATACATAATACGCTGGCTTATGCTCCGCTTGCCGCCACGCATCATCCGGTTCATGAACTTCTGCATGGGCACGCTATTGTAGCGAATATCGGGCTCAACCACTCGCCTAGCTGGACGATTACGTCTTGACATACTTTACTCCATCCTCGCTACTTCTGCTCGGACTTGGTGCCGTACTTGGAGCGCTTTTGATGGCGCCCGCTCACACCCGCACAGTCCAACGCACCACGCACAATGTGGTAGCGCACACCGGGAAGGTCCTTTACACGCCCGCCACGCACCAGCACGACCGAGTGCTCCTGAAGGTTGTGCCCCTCGCCGGGGATATAGGCCGTGACCTCGAGACGATTGGAAAGCCGCACACGGGCGATCTTCCGCAGCGCAGAGTTGGGCTTCTTCGGCGTCGTCGTGCGCACGATGGTGCAGACACCCCGCTTTTGGGGGTTGCCTTCCTTCACACGTGTACGCCTGCCGCCCCGCTTGGTATTCACATTATAGGCGAGTGCTGGAGACTTCGGCTGCCGTGCCTTTGGCTTCCGGCCCTTCCGCACCAATTGGTTAATCGTCGGCACTTTTTCCTCCTAAATTAGGTCTAGCCCTTCCTCAAGGCCCGCCCTCACCAGGGCGTTTCCCTTTTTCGCAGTGAAGAAGGCCATCTTCGCTGCGATGGCCTCCTCGTTGTCGACCGCGTAACGTTCCTTATGTAGATGACAGGAGATGTGGCTGCCACCCGTAAGCGAATGGGAATTCTACCATAAAGCCTGAATAGGTCAACTCCTCGAATCCCTAACGCACATTCTGCGGTGTCAACCCAAGCAAGCCCATCCCCAACTTCGGAAGCTGGGCACGACGGTCGTCACGACCAAAGTGCAGCACCTCGCCGGAGTCAGTCACAGCCTCCACCGAAAGCGCCAAGCTCTGCAGCTCTTTAACCAGCACCTTGAACGAAGCAGGGATCCCCGGTTCCTCGATCGGCAGGCCCTTCACGATCGACTCATACGCCTTGACACGGCCTTGCACGTCGTCCGACTTGATCGTCAGCATCTCCTGCAGAGTGTAGGCTGCGCCATAGGCCTCGAGCGCCCATACCTCCATCTCTCCGAAGCGCTGACCACCGAACTGCGCCTTGCCGCCCAGAGGCTGCTGGGTCACCAACGAGTACGGGCCCGTCGACCGCGTATGAACCTTATCCTCGACCAGGTGCGCGAGCTTCATCATATAGATGATGCCTACCGTCACCGGCTGATCGAAGGGCTCACCCGTCTTCCCGTTGTACAAGATCATCTTACCCAACGTCGGCAGAGCTTCGTCGTGCTCTTGACTGTACTGTGTCGCCAGCAGGATCACGTCATCGTCCGACTGATCCTGAACATCCTCTCCATGGGCTTCCATCCACAGACGTAGGCAGACCGCCTGCGCTCTGTGATCAGCAGCCTGGCGTTCGGGCACGGACCGCCCATCGTTTTCGAACGAAAGCAGGGCGTCAGGATCGTAACCAAAATCCAGGAGCCACTCACGGAGCACAGAGCGCCGTGCATAGATCCTGTCATCGCGGAGCCGATCCACATCATAACCCTTGGGTGCTAACCACGAAGCAACGTAAATCAGCCGGGCCTCTTCGTCATCGACGAGCGACTCCAACGGATACTCCTGTGCCTTCAACCACGTCCAGGTCTGCTCCGTAATGTCATCCCAGGCCTGATCTATCAACCAAGCCCGTGCCAACTCCGCTGCGATCTCCTGCTCATTCGCCCCGTCGAAGACAGGCGTCACCGTGCTGAATCCAAGCCGATGTGCCGCCCAACCAAGATGGGTCTCCAGTACCTGTCCGATATTCATCCGGCCCGGCACACCCAGCGGATTGAGGATGATGTCAATCGCGCGACCACTCGCCAGGAAAGGCATATCCTCGATCGGCACGATCTGGGAGATGACCCCCTTGTTGCCGTGACGACCGGCCATCTTGTCGCCCTCGGTGATCTTGCGTCGTTGGACCACGTTGACGCGAACTACCTTCTCCACACCTGCGGGCAGATCACGATACTCCTCGCGATCAAACACCTTGACATCCACAACCTTGCCGTGAGCACCGTGCGGCATCCGCAAGCTGGTATCCTTGACGTCGCGCAGCTTCTCACCGAAGATTGCCCGGAGCAGTTTCTCCTCAGGCGTAAGCTCCTTCTCACCCTTGGGCGTGATCTTGCCTACGAGCACGTCCAGCGGGCCGACTTCGGCGCCGATACGAACGATACCCTCTTCGTCGAGATCGCGAAGCGCCTCCTCCGACACATTGGGGATCTCGCGCGTGACCTCTTCGGGACCCAGTTTGGTATCCCGAGCGGCAAGCTCGTGTTTCTCTACGTGCACGGAGGTGAACTGATCCTTGCGGACCAGGTCTTCACTCAGCAAAATCGCGTCCTCGAAGTTACCGCCCTCCCACGACATAAACGCCACGAGGACGTTTTGTCCCAGGGCGAGCTGTCCATCCTCTGTCGAGGAGCTGTCTGCAAGGACGTCGCCGGCCTCAACACGTTGGCCCTTGACCACAGCCAGACGCTGGTCGATGCACGTACTCTGGTTCGACCGCGCAGTATTTCTGCAGGGTGTAGGTGGCGGTCTCACCATCGTCCTGAAGGACAACCACACGGTCACCCGAGGCACTCAGCACGGTGCCTGCTTCGCGTGAGGTGATGACCAACCCCGAGTTGAGGGCTGCAGCCCGCTCAATCCCCGTGCCCACGATGGGTGCTTGAGGACTGATCAGCGGCACAGCCTGGCGCTGCATGTTCGATCCCATCAACGCACGGTTCGCGTCGTCGTGCTCCAGGAACGGGATCAACGCCGCGGACACACCGACCATCTGGATCGGCGCGACATCGATATAGTCGATACGATCCGGAGGCGCGAAAGTATAGCCGTCACCCTTGCGGGACACGACACGATCGTCGAGAAAGCGCCCGTTTGTGTCCAGTGAGGCATTGGCCTGAGCGATCGTGTAGGGCTCCTCCCGATCTGCCGAGAGGTAGGTGATCTCCTCGGTGACACGTGGTTTGATCCGCACCGGATCCTGTAACGACATGGCCGCAATGGTCTCCGCCAACTCCGGCGTAATCGTCGCACCGGCAGTCGCTACGACCTCACCCGTCTCAGGGTTCTCGAGGTCCTCGCGCAGAATCTCACCGGTCAGCTGATCGACGGTGTTCGGCACGGTGCGGATCACGCGCCGATAAGGGGTCTCGATAAACCCAAGGTCGTTGACGCGACCGTACGTGCTGAGTCGGCCGATGAGACCGATATTGGGTCCCTCAGGCGTCTCGATGGGACAAATACGACCGTAGTGGCTGTGGTGCACATCGCGCACATCAAAGCCCGCGCGCTCACGTCGCAGACCGCCCGGACCCAACGCGGAGAGCGTGCGCTTGTGCGTCAGGCTGGAGAGAGGATTGGTCTGCTCCATGAACTGCGAAAGCTGGCTCGAACCGAAGAATTCGCGAATCGAGGCCACCACAGGACGGATATTGATCAGGCTCACGGGCGTCGGGGATTCATCCCGGATGCTCATACGCTCCCGAACGACCCGCTCCATACGGACTAGTCCAATGCGAATCTTCGCCTGGACCAGCTCACCTACCGTCTTGACACGACGATTTCCGAGGTGGTCCATATCGTCCGGACCTGCAACCCCGTTATTGATGTGAATCATCCGCCGAACCAACGCAACGAAGTCATCCTTCGTGATCGTCCGGATAGACATCGGGACGGTGATCTGCATGCGCTGGTTGAGCTTGTAGCGTCCCACCTCTTGCAGGTTATAGCGCTGAGGATCGAAGAGCTGCGAGACCATGTATTCCTCGGCGTTCTCCAGCGTGGGAGGATCGCCAGGGCGCATGCGGCGGTAGAACTCAATCAAGGCCTCTTGTGCGACACTGCGGCCGGCCTTCAGATCCCACGTGGGTTCCTGACGAATCGTGTCCGAAATCCAGGGATGATCGGGGTCGTTGTCGGCTTCTCGGAAGAGCTCGATGAGCTCATCGTCCTCGCCCACGGTCAACAGATCGCCGTGCAAAGGGTCATCCACGGCAGCGAGCGCGCGCAGGAAGATAGTGACCGGAATGGTGCGCTTGCGGTTGAACCGCAGGGTGAGATATCCGGACTTGCGGGTCTCGAACTCCATCCAGGCACCGCGGTCGGGAATCAGCTTCGCGCTGGCCAGCCGCCGCCCGGCATCTTCCTCAAGACCGAAATAGACGCCCGGAGACCGAATCAACTGGCTGACCACGACACGCTCAGTCCCATTGATAATGAACGTCGCGTGCTCGGTCATCAGCGGGAGATCGCCCAAGAAGATCTCCTGCTCGACGATCTCACTCGTCTCTCGATTGACAAGCGCAACCTGCACGTACAAAGGACCGGCGAACGTGAGATCGCGCTCCAGGCATTCCTGCTGATCGTGCTTCGGCTCGCCGAAGCGATACTTCAGGTTGAAACCTGCCTCCTTGGCCTTCAGGCCGGGCAGGTACAAACTCAGAAGGCCATTGAAGCTGTCGATCGGTGAAACCTCGTCAAACAGCTCGTACAATCCCTCCTCTTGCAGCCATCCATAGGACTGCAACTGCATCTCTACAAGACCCGGTAGCGGCAATGCGCTAGCAATACGAGCGTAAGATTTAACGCCAAGGTCTGCTACTGACATTCTCTACCCTTCCCTCCTGGGATACTTTCGAGATCCCTGAGAGTGTGCTTGGGGCGTACCCGTGTCGAAAAACAATCCCACAAAGCCTAAGATATGCGACAGGGCATTATAGCATAGTTAGAAGGAAGCGTCAACATCGTTTTGAGTCGAGGCGGGGAGCGCGGGTCAGCCGGCGACGCCCCAGGCGATGGCACCAAAGCCGGAGGGGGGCGTGACTTCCTGCGGCGTGAGCAAGAGGTCGAAGGGCTGCTCGGCGCCGGGGCCCAGCACGAAGTCGTCGGGCATGACGAGTTCGCGGTACCCGACCACGGCACCGTCGGCGTTGTAGATCGTGGCGACGACGGCGACACGGGTGAGGGCCTGCTCACTGTCATTGCGCAGTGTGCCCCGGACGCGGTATTGTGGGCCGGAGACGCTCCCCTCCGCGCCTACGACCTGCACCGGCACGAAGTCCGACGTGATCGGGCTGATGGCCTCCCCACGCAGCAGGTTCACTTCGGCGTCCACGACGCCGTCGGGCGGGTTCTTGAAGAGCACCGAGAAGGGGGCCCGCTCCTGGGGCGCTAGGTAGTCGGCTGCGGCCAAGGCGCGGGCCGTCATCAGCGGTGTATCGTCAGGCGCCAGCAGGGTCACCTCCACCTGGAGGTTGGTCACCGGATCCCCGGTGGTATTCAGGATCTCACCCATGCACCAGATCCCGCCGACCGGCGTGTGAAAGAGCGAGATGCCGGTGACGGAAAGACCCACCGGCGTGGGCGTGGGCAGGATCACGTTGCCCTGCGGTGCCTGCATACCGTCATCGACGAGTTCATCCTCTGTCTCCAGCGGGATGATCAGGACCTGGCCAATGCTCAGAAATGCCTCTTCGTCGAGGCCATTCACACGCACCAGGGCATCGACACTGACCCCGTAGTCCAGCGCGATCCCGAACAAGGTATCGCCACTGGTGACGACGTGTACGACGGGCGTGGGGGTGGGCGATGGCGTGAACGTGGGCGTCGGTGGGATCGGCGTCAGGTAGATCGCGGGGGAGATGGTGGGCGTCGCCAGACCGCGGGCCGACGTCGACGCCGGGGTCGGCGTAGACGTGGGCGGTGGGGTCAGGATGCCGTCGCAGGCGCTCAGGGCAAGCAATAGACCGATGACAAGGGCTCCCGCGACCACCGGGACACGGACCTGCCTCCGGCGAAGCCATGGGGGGTGATAGACGTTCACGGGTCGGATTATACCACGTGGAGGACCAAGGCGAGGGGAACGAAAGGAACAAGGCAGGGCTATCGCATTTCAGATACGCTTACCTTGCGAAGGCTTCTGGGACCTTCGCAAGGTTCGTCGCGAACATCCCATTACCTCTGCGGGTGGCCTGCCCGCACCCTGGCGATCAAGGATGGTGGATCATTGGCCGAGGCCGCCGGCCTCGGCGAGACGTTCGGCATCGGCGGTGGGGGATAGGGCAGGCTCAGCGGTGGCACGGCGCCGCCGCGCGAGATGGAGGCTGCCGAGGATCAGCCAGGGCAAGACGATCGCAAGCAGCACGTAGGGCCCCAGCGGGAGCAGCCCCGGTCCGCCAAATCGGTCCAGGTTGAAGAGGATCAGGGCAAGTGACGTCCAGACGACGAGGAAGTTGGGCACGGCCTCGCTTGCGTGCAACAGCCGGAGGCCGGGCAGGCGTCTGCGGATCATGGGCCACGCCAGGCCACAGCCCATATAGCCGAGTTGGTCCTCCACGGCGTGCGCGGCGGCGCCCATGGCCACCAGGAGCCCGCTCCATCGACCGGCAGCCTCCCCCCACGCCAACCCCACCAGCGCGCCGGCGACAAGCCCGGCGAGGACCGCCAAGGGCAGGCTGTGCGTCCAGCCGTGGTGCCAGTCAAGGAAATGGATGGCCAGCGTATCGCCCTCGCGCGCAAAGGTGAAACTCGGCCCGGTGAAGGCACCCACGTCATAGCAGCGGCTGTAGCTGTCGGAAAGCGGGATCCCCAGCCGGCGCGCCGCTATGGCATCGGGCGGGAGGGTTCCGGGAGTGTCGACCCCGCCGGTGTTGATGAGCGGCCCCATCCTGACGGCGACCTCTCCCCGCTCGGGCTCAAAGCAAATCGTGTAACGACGCCAAAGGTCGGCGCCCAGCCGAAGGGTGTGGGCAATGACGCGTTGGGGCGTCCCACGCTCGAAGGCGTCGCGCATCGTGCGCGCCAGGGCGCCGGCCACGGACGCTGCAGCGGTTTTCGCCGTCGCCGCATCGGGCACAGGCCCGGGGTCGATCTCAGCATCATATCTCACGAGGTAGCGGACAAAGCGGAAATCGAGGAGGTCGGGCAACATCGCCCCGACACCGGCCAGGACCGGCAGCAGCGATCCCTGTCGTGCCTGGGCAACGACAGCCGGAAAGCAGGTAGCCAGCGCGATGCCGGTGAGGAAGTGTGCGATGCCTTTCATCGGATATCGGCAGTTTACAGTTTTCGGTTGGCAGCTATCAGTTACAGATGGAGAGGCTTCGGGATGGCGTTGATTGTAGGATCGTGTGGCGGAGATGCAAACGACCGTATCAAGGCAACCGTATCTACGCGTCCCCAACCTTGCGAAGGTTTCGGAAACCTTCGCAAGGTTACCGGCGAGCCACCTGCATGGGCAAGCAGCCTGCTAACCTTGCCGAATCGCCCCGTTCGGGGGATACTTTGGCGTGTGCACCCTAGACGGCGTCGAAGGAATCTCAATACTCGGACGCTGATCCCCATCTTGCTCGTGGCGTTTGTGCTGCGTGTGTGGGGATTGGCGGATCACAATATCTGGTGGGACGAGGGCATCGGCGTCTGGCTCTCCCGGATGCCGATCCCGGAAGCGATCCGGTGGACGGCCGGTGACGTGCACCCGCCCCTGTACTACGTCCTCCTGCACGGCTGGCGGGCCGTAGCCGGCGAGGGTGAGTTTTCCCTGCGCTTTCTCTCCGCGATCTTTAGCCTGCTTACGGTGCCGCTGGTGTACCGGTTGGGGAAGGCGCTGGGCGGATCGCGAACCGGGATCCTGGCTGCAGGGCTGCTGGCAGTGTCGCGGTTCTCGATCTGGTGGTCGCAGGAAATCCGGATGTACGCGCTGGCGGCGATGCTGGCGACGGGGTCATTGTGGTCGGCGGTGTGGCTGTGGCGAACGAGTGCCGCGGGCCCGCGCCGCCGGTGGGTAGCGTGGGGCGCGTACGTTGCGACCACGTTGGGGAGTCTGGCCTCGCTCTATCTGACGGCGACGGTGCCTGTCGTGACGAACGTGGGGTTCCTGGCGTTCTGGTGGCAGCGGCGTCGCCAGGGTAAAGCGACGCGGGTCTGGACTTGGGTGACGGCCCAGGTGGCGGTCGTCGCGCTCTTTTTGCCGTGGGCGCTCTATGCCTTGCCCCGTATGCACGCGTGGTCGAGCGATGCGCCCTACACGCTGGGGTTCTTCGTCCAGCTCTACGGGACGATCCTGGCAGTGGGAAATCCACTCGATCTGGATGCGAACGCCGTTTGGGTCGTCGGAGCGTTCGCGGGGTTGGCGGTGGGGCTGGTGGCGGTGGCTGTAGAGACGGGCCGGCGGCCCGTCTTCGGCGGCGGTACTCCGCCGACACGGCATCGCGCGTCCGGAGACGCCCCGCCGGGGCGTCTCTACGAGAACACGGAAGGGCAAGTGGAGAGCAGAGTGGGCGGACTTGCGATGCTGGTGGCAGGATTGGTGCTCCCGCCCACCGTCGTCGCGATCGTGTCGCTGCCGGGGCTGAGGTTCGCCTTCTCGCGCCCGCTGGTGCCACGGTATCTGCTGCCCCTGGCGGCCTGTTATGTGACACTGCTGGCGTGGGGCATCGATGCGCTGTGGGCCGGCACCAGGCGCCGGTTCGGTCCGGGTCGCTGGCTGGCGGTGGGTGCCGCCGGAATGGGAATGGCTGCCGCCGTTGCCGGGCTGCTGAGCTACTATCCGGGGCGGACGCAGCACGATGACTACGTCACGATTGCGGAGGTTCTGAACGCCCAGCGGCGCGTCGACGAGGCGGTCGTGCTCTACGTCGACCGGGATTGGCCGATCTTCACGGCGCACTATGCCGGGCCGCGGACGGACCTGGCCTATGGCGCGGCCTTGAGCGACCCGGCGGTGACGGAGGCATTGCTCCAGCCGATATGGGAGCAGACCGCGGCCATCTGGCTGGTCTCGACGCCGGAGTCGCTGCAAACCGATCCGGCACAGGCGGTGCCGCAGTGGCTGGCGGCACACTCGGTGATGTCGCAGACCGTGGTCAGCGGCGAGGCTTCGCTGACCTTTTACACGCGTACGCCTGACCGTGTGCCGGTCCACGAGATGGTGGTGCCGGGGTACATCGTGCCGGCGGATGTCACGACGTCGTACGGCCTGGTGGGCGCGTCCGTGCCGCTGCCGCGCTACAGCACGGGAGACACCGTGCACCTGGGGCTCTATTGGATTCCGCCGCTGCCGGATGGGGCCGAGGTCCTGGCGAGCAACGGCACGGATGAACTGCGCTTCCCCGTGCCCCCCATGATGGCGACGACCAACATCGTGCGAAACCAGGTCGACATCCCCCTGACGCCCAATCTGAGCGGCGGCGCCTACCGGCTCAGCGTCGTCGTGCCGGGCACCGCCGCCACCCCGGTCGGCACCTTCACGCTGGTGCGCAAAGCCGCGGGGGCAGCGACCGCGCCGGAGGCGATCCCCACCACGGTCGACTACCGTTTCGGTGACAAGATCCGCTTGATCGGCTATGCGCTGCCCAGGACCGAGGTGACCGCGGGCGACCGCGTGCCGCTGACGCTCTACTGGCAGGCTGAGGCGCCCGTCGGGGCGCGCTACAAGGTCTTCGCGCATCTGCTGGGGGAAACGTTCAACGCCGAGACGGGCACCTTCCTGTGGGGGCAGCAGGACAATGAGCCGGCGGGCGGGCAGGCGCCGACGACGTTGTGGGCGCCGGGCGCGGTGATCGCCGATGCGTATCTGCTCCCGGTGGACCCAAACGCGCCGCCGGGCACCTACACCATCGAGGTGGGGATGTACGGGCTGCTGGATGGGGTGCGGCTGCCGGTGGTAGGTGAGCCGGGGACCGTGACGGACAACGCGGTGCGGCTCGCCGAGCTGACGATTACACGTGGCGATTGATCGCATCGATTCAATCTGTGAGTTGGACTATACTGTGACCCACCTTATACGATTGGGAGTAGGCGCTTGATGACGAAGTGGCGACGCAACCTTACGGTTGTCTGGATAGCAGAGTTATTGGCCATTATGGGATTTTCCTCGACCTCCCCCATTTACGCATATTTCATCCAGTATTTGGGCGTGCCCACCGATCTGGTCGCGCGGTGGAGTGGGATTGTGATCGCGGTGTCGTCGATCAGCATGGGGATACTCGGGCCGATCTGGGGCGCATTGGGCGACCGCCACGGGCGCAAGGTGATGATCATGCGCGCGATGTTCGGCGGTGCCATTATCATCGGGCTGCAGGGCTTTTCGCAGAATGTGTGGCAGTTCGCGGGGCTCAGGCTGATCCAGGGAGCGCTGACGGGCACGGTGACCGCGGCGACGGCGTTGGTAGCCAGCAACACGCCCAAGGAGCGCTTGGGCGAGACGCTGGGCAAGTTACAGCTTGCGATCTTCCTGGGACAGGCCTTCGGGCCGATGACCGGCGGGTTTGTCGCCGACACGTTGGGCTACCGCGCCACCTTCTGGCTCACAGGCGCCTACCTCATCGTGGCAGGGGGCCTGATCCTCTTTCTGGTGCACGAGGAATTCACGCCGGTGGAGGGCGCGACCGAAGGAAGGTTCTTCAGCAGGATGCGTCAGGACTTCTCCACCATCTTCGCCGGGTCACTGCTGGGGCTGGTGTTGGGGCTACGGTTCGCCCTACGGGTGGGACTGCGGCTCACGTCGCCGACGATGCCCCTGATCGTCCAGGACCTGATGCCGGGAAGCACGCTGTTGGGGTCGGCCTCAGGGCTGCTGGCGACGGTGTCGGGCATCAGCAGCGCATTGGCGGCACCCACGATAGGCCGATGGGCGGACCGCGGCAACAGCCGGACGCTGCTGATTGGCAGTGCGATGCTGGCTGCCGCGGCGATGATCGTCCAGGGACTGGCGCCGACCTACTGGCTGCTCGTGGCCGGGCAGTTCCTCCTGGGCCTCGGCATCGGTGGGACACTGGCGGTGATCAGCTCCTATATCGGCCGGATGGCGCCCGAGGGGCGGGTCGGGACGGCGTTTGGGCTGGACGCTATGGCGGTCTCGCTCGCGGGTGCGACGGGTCCGAGCATCGGCGGGTGGATGAGTGACACGATATCGCGGCGTGCGCCGCTCTTCGTGGGCGGGGTCGTGATGGCGCTGGCCGGATTGGCCGTGCTGCGGCTGCCGGCGAGCGGGAATGTCACGCCACGTTCATATGGGCGAGGAAGCGGAGGGGCAAGCGTACGTGAGGAGCGACGCGTGGCGGCCGAGGCGAAGCCATAGCTCGGAACGGGTACACGCCACAGCCATTATTGACATGCGCCCGTTCTTGTGCCATGCTGATGGTACCGGAGAAAGTGGATGCTATCCGAGAGTGCATTGCGTCAAGGCCGGCTGGAGACTGAATTAGCTCGCTACGTACGACTGCTCCGCGAGCATTATGCTCCCCTGCGGATCATCCTGTTCGGCTCCCTGGTCACCGGCGAGATCGGACCGTGGTCTGACATCGATCTGGTGATCGTGAAAGAGACGGACCGCAGATTCCTCGACCGCACCCGCGACGTACTGGAACTGCTGCGTCCTGAGGTGGGTCTCGACGTTCTCGTCTATACGCCGGCTGAGTTTCAGCAAGTGACCGAGCAACGGGCCTTCGTCCGGGATGAGATCGTCGGCAAAGGAAAGGTGTTGTATGAGCGAAGCGGCTAGAAGGTGGCTCACCTTTGCCCAAGAAGACCTACGGATGGCCGAGCTTGCGATGCAGGAATCCTTACACAACCAGGTCTGCTTTCACTGCCAGCAGTGCGCTGAGAAAGCCGTCAAAGGGCTGCTTGTACAGCAAGGTCACACACCACCACGCAGTCACCGGTTAAGCGATCTGCTGGGTTTGCTCAGTCCAGACCCTCTTGCAGAAATCACCTTGACGGTGCAATTGCTGGATCGTTTCTATATTCCCACTCGTTATCCGGATGCGTTGCCGGGCATACTCCCCGAGGGCCTACCTAATGAGCAAGATGCCCAGGAGGCCTTGAGTACTGCCCAAGATGTATTGGTAACCGTCAAAGCAGCACTGGCGGAGTCGCCCGACGACCGGGCCTGACGCCTCGCAGGCACCACTCGCCCCATCATAAAGACCGGGTTCGTGGTAGCCCATCCCTCGATCTTCGGAATGGGCAGACGTAGACAGTACTCCATCGAGGAGTAAGCCTCTATGTTCATGACCCCCGAGGAGATCCGTGCGAGCACCCACTGGCTGCTCGAGAACGCGTCGCCGCCCGTGAAGTACCTCACGCACAAGCATATCCTGAGGACGGACCCCCACGCCAAGCCTATGATGGAGCTCTGGCGCCAGGTCGAAGAGGGCAGCGACGCCGATGAGATCTTCTCCAAACAGAATGAGGATGGCTCGTGGTTCAGCGGCGGCCCGTGGGGACCGCGGGGATATCGCCGGCAGACGGGCCGCGGCTATACCTCGACGCGGCCCAAGTTCGTCACCACGGCCTGGATCCTGCCGTTTCTGGGGGAAATGGGCTTCACGGCGGAAGATGCGCGAGTCCGGAAAGGCTGCGCATCCGTGCTCCAGGAGACAGACTACCACCGCGATGGCTCACTCCCGGAGACGGCGAATTGCTGCGGCCTCTATGCCATTCCCCTGCGGGCTTTTGCCAGCGTCGGTATGGCCTCGGATGCACGCCTGCAAGGCGGATGGGATTGGCTCACCCTCTGCCAACGACCGGATGGTGGGTGGCTCAACCCCAACCATCTGGCGGACTCCCCCACGCCGTCGAAGACCAAGGGCCGCTGGCCCTGGGATCGAAGCTGCGCGTGGGGCTCCACCTTTGCGGCCCAGGCGCTCTTCTACTCCGAGGACCCTCGCCACCGGCGCGCCCTGCCGGCAGCCCTTGAGTTCCTGGTATGGCACCTCTCCCAGCAGAACCCGGACCACATCCGGACGTGGGTCTACCACGGGCACAACACCGTCAAGGAGCTGCTGATGTTCAGCGAAGCGGGTATCGACATGGGAGTCCCGCCCATCCGGGCGCTGCTGAGCTGGCTCAAGGGATACTATCGTCCGGGCGAGGGCGTCTTCCGCACGCAGGAAGCGCCGATCCCGGCCTTCGTGCGGCACGTCGGCGCGATCGTGAAGGACTACGAGGCCCACTATGGCGCAGCCTATTGGGACACCATCGCCAGGACCGGCGGCTCGGTGCTGCGGTATCACCTCTACCACCTGGTGGAGGATGACTGGCTGACCTACACGGCGACCCGCATTGCGGTGACTCTATCATAAGGAGGGCGCTGCGGGCCGCCCGCGGCTGATATCACAAGCCCACGGAGCTCTCGGCCTGCTTGGGCTCCCAGCCCGAAAATGGTGAAGCCCTGCACCCACACAAAGCCGTTTGACCTCCGCGGCGCCCCCTGCTATCATAGATTCATCGCCGTCGCAACGCAGCCCACATACAAGCCACGGGCGGTATCCCACTTTTCATCCGGTAGAGTACCTATCAAACCGCAAGGAGAATGCGATGAAAAGACCAAGCTCCTACGCTGTCGTGCTCGTGCTGTTCAGCCTCTTGCTGGTCGCGGCCTGCTCGCCCTCCCCTCTGCCGGAGACGGCAACCCCCACCGCCACGCTAACGTCGACACCCACGGCGACGCCTTCCCCATCACCCACTGCGACCCCGAGTCCCGCTTCCCCTTCCTCCGCGATGTCTACGCCGGAGCCCGACGCGGCCCCGACGGCTACGCCGACGCCAACGACGGCGCCGGCTGTGAATCTGCCCACTCCCGTGACCCCGGTGGCCGATCCTTGCCGGGGGTTGAGCGGCGTGCTGGACGCGCAGCTCCTCGTCGGCCCAGCTGAAGTCGTGGGCCTGGAGCCTTTCGCGATCGGGTCGATCCCGTTTACCGTAACCGGTGATGCTTCCCCCTACGCGGTCCAGGGGCAGACACCCATCGTCTATCAGGACACGCTGGTCGAGGACGAGGTAACCTACGATGTGTCGTTGGATACGGTGATGACCGTCAGCGGCACGTGCGTCGCCACGGGTGAGGGCGGCACGCTCAACCTGCAGGTCGAGACGACGGGCCAGCAGATCGTCGACGTCACCGCACCCAACTTCCACGGCAATTACCCCTGGTCCGGCACCCAAACCGTCGACCTGGTCTTGCCGGTCGAGGACGGCGCAACTGCCAGCGGTGAGGGCTGGTCGTTCGTGTTGAGGATTCCGTAGAGTCAAACCAATTCCGTCGTTTCGGTTCGTGATTATTTGGTATGCTAATGATCGAGCCTTGCAGAACCGAGGCCTGAAAGTAACCAATCGACCAATTGGCGAACTGCTAGACATCCCTGACCCATCCGAATCTGCTGGCGTGTATCCACGAGCCGGCACGACGTGCGGGTGGGGTGCTAGAGGAGAAGGTTGAGGCTGAGGCAAGAATCAAGCGGAGGGGGGATGCGTAAAGCTTTGAAAACGAGTGGGCACGCGGTGACCGCCAACGGCTGGGTGGTGCCCGAACCGGGGCGCTGCGTGCAGTGCGGCATCTGCTCGTATTACTGCCCCATCGACATCGACGTGCGGCGCTACGCCTGGCTGAACGAGCCGGTCAAGGACAGCCACTGCCTGACGTGCGGCGAGTGCGTGGCCCGCTGCCCGCGGGATGTGCTGCGCTTCGAACTGATCGCGGCCCCGACCGCCGCGAAGCTGTGAGTCGGCGGGGGAGCCCGGAATGACACATCGCTACCTGATCGTCGGGATGGGTGCGGCAGGCATCGCCGCCGCCGAAACGATTCGCCACGAGGACCCGGGCGGCGACATCCTACTGGTGAGCGAAGATCAGCACGGCTACTATTCGCGGCCGGGCCTGGCCTACTACCTGACCGGCGAAGTGCCCGAGTCGCTGCTCCACCCCTTTGACGAGCGGGACTTTCAGCGGCTCGATCTGCGCCGGCTTCACGCCCACGTCACGGGCGTGGACACCAAGGCGCATCAGGTGATGACCGACCAGCACGGGAGCCTGACCTACGACCGGCTGCTGATCGCCACGGGTGCGCTGGCGGTGGCTATGGAGCTCCCCGGCAGCGATTTGGAAGGGGTCGCCAAGCTGGACGATCTGAACGACGCTCGCCACATCCTCAAGCACGGCCGGCGGGGACGCACTGCCGTGGTCTTGGGTGGCGGCATCACCGCCCTGGAGATCGTCGAGGGACTGCACGCCCGCGGCGTCCGCGCCCACTATTTCATCCGCCGCGACCGCTACTGGAGTAACGTCCTGGACGAGACCGAGTCGCACATCGTCGAGCGCCGCCTCCGGGAGCAAGGGGTGCAGATTCACTACCAGACCGAGGCCGCCCAGATTCTGGGCCGGCGAGGCCGCGTGGCGGCCGTGCTCACCCAGGATGGGCAGCAGATCGACTGTGACCTGGTAGCCATCGCCATCGGCGTCCTGCCGCGGAAGGAGCTGGCCGAGATGGCGGGCATCGCGACCGATCGAGGGGTTCTGGTCAATGAGATGCTGCAGAGCAGCGAACCGGATGTATTTGCGGCCGGCGACATCGCCCAGGTCCACGACCCCTTCACCGGCAGATCGGTTCTGGACACCCTGTGGAACGTGGCTCTGGCCCAGGGACGCACGGCCGGAGCGAACATGGCCGGCCAATCCATCTCGTATCGCAAGGCCGTATCCCTGAACGTCACCCGCCTTGCCGGGCTGACGACGACCATCATCGGCAGCGTGGGTCGCGGCCGGGATGCGGATCTGAAGGGGATCGCGCGCGGCGACAGCGAAAGCTGGCGACAACTGCCCGACGCGGCCGGCGCAGAGGAAGGATCGGGGCCCAACCGCATCCGTCTGGTGGTGGGCGAGCGAGCCCTGCTGGGTGCCGTCGTGATGGGCGACCAGGCCGTCTCCCGGCCACTCCACCACCTCATCGGCGGACAGGTCGACATCACGCCTATTCGGGAGCAGTTGTTGCAGCCCAAGGCACGCCTGGAAGACCTGGTCACGCGCTTCTGGGCTGATGGGGGCGATTAGCGGCGGGAATGCCACGCGTGTCCGTCAGTTTTCCGCAGAACCGGTCCCTTGGCACCGTTGTAGAGACGGGCCGGTGGCCCGTCTCCGGACGCAGAAGCACGCCATTGGTAGGCTCTCAGCGTCCGAAGACGCCCCACCGGGGCGTCTCTACGACAGATGATTGTTCAGAGGAGAAATAGAATGCAGCGTCGTAGCCTTGAGCTCCCCTACGCCTTCGCGGCCATGGTGCTGCTTGGATCGGGATATGCGCTCGCCGTCCGGCGGCTGGGTGCAGTGCCGGCTGCCGGCCACCTGATCGGCCACTCGCTGGGCATCGTGGGCTTTGTGATGATGCTGATGACCGAGACCCTCTACTCCCTGCGCAAGCGGTCGCGCAGGGCACGGTGGGGGCGTCCCGCGGCCTGGCTGCGCTTTCACGTCTTCACCGGCCTGGTAGGGCCGTTCCTGGTGCTGCTGCATACCTCGTGGACCTACAACGGCCTGGCCGGCATCGTGACGCTGATGACGGCCATCATCGTCGTGAGCGGCTTTGTCGGGCGCTACATCTATACAGCGGTGCCGCGCACCCTCGACGGTGCCGAGGTCGAGGCCGGCGTCCTCGAGACCGAGATCGCCGCCGTCGAAGCCGAGCTGTCGCTCTGGCTGGCCGACCATCCCGATGCCGCGCAAGCCCTGACCCGATGGCAGGCGACCGCGACGGAGATCTCCCCCAACGGGCTCGTGCTGGTCATGGGCCGTTCGTTTTCGGGCTGGGGCGCGCGCCTGGCCTGGCGGCGCGAGAAACAGCGCATGGCGCCGGACGTCCGCGCCCAGGCCAACAAGATGGACCGCCTGCTCAACCGGCGGAACACGCTGCGCCGCCAGGCGGCTTCGCTGACCACGGCCCGCCATATGTTGGGCGTGTGGCGCGCGGTTCACATTCCCATCGGCATTGTCCTCTTTGTCGCCGCTTTCATCCACGTGGTCGGAGCTGTTTACTACGCTACCCTGCTCAAATAGGCCCGGGGAACCGGGAGGAGCTGGGAGCCCAATGAAGAAACCCTTGGGGTGTCTCTCTGCCGGCGGCATGATCGCCGGGCTGTTGACCCTGCTCCTGGTGGCGGGGATCATCCTGATCTGGGGCAGCGGGCTGTTCAGTCCGGGCCCGCTCAATGCCCAGGCGGGCGGGTCGCTGGGCGGGGTGCAGTCCCACGCTGCGACCGGCGGCGACTGCGCTGCCTGCCACACGGCCCCCTGGACCAGCGCGACGATGTCGGACCGCTGCCTGGCCTGCCACACCGACGTCACCGGCCAGTTGGCAGATGCCACGAGCCTGCACGGCGCGCTCAAAGTAGGGGCCGATCACCTGCCCTGCTACAGTTGCCACCCCGAACACAAGGGAGCTGCGGCATTGCTGACGGTCGTCGATTCCGCCACCTTTCCCCACGATGCCACCGGCTATTCGCTCAAAGGCCACCGGGAGACGGCCGATGGCGCCGCCTTCACCTGTGCAGACTGCCACGGGTCCGGCCTGGCCAACTTCGACGTGGCGACCTGCACCACCTGCCACACGGAGATGGATGCCGGCTTTATGCAGGATCACCTGGCAGCGTTCGACGCCGGCTGCCTGGCCTGCCACGACGGCCTGGACACGTACGGTCCCAACTTCGATCATAACCGTGTGGCCTTTCCCCTGGAGGGTGGGCATGCCCCCCTGGCCTGCGCGAGCTGCCACACCGGGGCCGGTACCATCGCCGAGCTGCAGGCCACACCCCAGGACTGCTTCTCCTGCCACCAGAAGGACGACGCACACGACGGCCAGTTCGGCCAGGACTGCGGCGCGTGCCACACGTCTGTGGCCTGGCAGCAAGCCACCTTCGATCACAGCAAGACCGCCTTCCCGCTCGTCGGCGCCCACGTCCAGGTGGCGTGCGCGCAGTGTCACGTGAACAACGTCTTCAAGGGCACACCGACGGACTGCTTCTCCTGCCATCAGAAGGACGACGCGCACGACGGCCAATTCGGCCAGGACTGCGGCGCGTGTCACACGGCCGACAGTTGGCAGCAGGCGACCTTCGATCACAGCAAGACGGCGTTCCCGCTCACCGGCGCCCACGTCCAGGTGGCGTGCGCGCAGTGTCACGCGAACAACGTCTTCAAGGGCACGCCGACGCAGTGCTCGGCCTGCCACGACGACCCGGCCTACCACGCGGGCCTGTTCGGCACCGACTGCGCGTCGTGCCACACCACGGCTGCCTGGTCGCCGGCCCAGTTCAACCAGACCCACACCTTCCCCATCGACCACGGAACTCGCGCCGCTGCGAACACCTGCCAGACGTGTCACCCGGACGCCCTGCAGACGTATACCTGCTACGGCGGGTGTCACGACCACCAGGAGGCCGAGATCGTAGCCCGGCACGCCCGGGAAGGCATCAACAACGTCGACGATTGTGCGCAGTGCCATGCCGGCGGGCGGGGGGAAGGGCGCGATTAGGGCAGGAGCAAGATAGCGCTTCGGAAAAGACCTTGGGGGTTCCTCGGTACGTAGAGCGTTCATGATCACGGAAAATGAAGGACCGAATGGGTTGTCCCCCGGGATGCTCTACGACATCCTCGCGGTCTGCGCTGGTCAAGGAGACGTTCGCGAGGAAGTGATCAGGAACCACGACGACGATCGGTGGTGGCCGCGCGATGTAGAAGACTGGCGGCTCCGTATGGTGATCGCCGGATGGAGCACCCGAGTTTCCTACACTATGATCACGACCTATCAAAGGGTTGTCCGGCAGGCAGCGTACATCGGTTACGAGAACCTATGCAGCCTAGAGACGCAGAACTATACAATCTCGTGGGGCCTCTCGGCCTCTTCACAGCCCGTCGGCAGTATTTGCACTCCATATGCGCTTTCATCGACGGCCTCGGTCGAGACTCTAGACGTTTTGGATGGTCCCAATGATCTTTTGATCAACGAGATGGCAAAAAGGGTAAAGGGTGCTGGCTACAAAGTAGCCCAGTGTGCGGTGTCTGTACGCCAAGGGATACCATTGCGGGATCTTTCCTGTGGATTCTGGAATGAAAGATCTCCTCGGGCCATGCCTTGGGTTACAGCTACCCAAGAGCCCCATCGCACACGAGATTATGCGGAAGTATATTGAGCATAGTCTGAGTAGCTCCCCAGGCCGATATTACGATCTGGCACAGGCACTCGGGATACGGTGGACTCGATCTCCCGGCGAGCACCGCGCCTGTTTGGTGGGCCCATCTCGTCCTGATCTACTTCAAGCGGCTTTACTGCAACAGGAGGTCCCCAGCCCAATGCCCCCTTAGGGCAAACAAAGAGATCGGCGAATACATAGGTCGTATGTGCGATCGGGAGATCCCGGAACCGGGCGGCTCATAATCCCACGGTCTGACATTGAGGCCAGAGCGCTCATCCACCCGTCTCCTGTCATCCGACCGGATTTACCGATCGTTCAACCTAAATACAGATGAGTCAAGAAAGCAGACCGGGACCGGCAGCATCCTCCATTGTTACAGGCGGTGATCCGCTCGCAAGGAAAACTTGACGTGCGCGGTACGGTGCATATACTGGAGGATACATCGTCGCACAACGTCACCGCACAATGCTGCCTCGACACAGCGGTGAGCGGACGCAGATGCCCGACTCAAGGAAGCCGCCTCCCGCTCACGCCTAACAGATGGATGCCAGGAAGATGTCGCAGGTTTCCCCACGTAACCGACAGGATATGTCCTTTGGTTGATAAGAGCGTGAAAGGGTGGGGTATGACAACGAGAGCAAAGATCTCACTCCCCGATGATCTCCTCGCGCAAGTCGATGCGGTAGCAGAGGCAAAACGCTGCAGCCGGAGCGAACTCATACGCGAGGCGCTACGGCAGTATATCGCAGCGAAAGAGAGCCGTGCGACCGGGAACCAGCCCAGTGTACAGGCTGCAATAGCAGCAATGGATATCCTGGCCGAAGCCATACCATCAAGCGCAGGTGAGGATAGCACCGAGATGGTACGGCATTGGGCAGATCGCCAGAAATGATGCCGAAGTGGATACATTATGCGCTAGAGGTACTCAAGAGCGGCCGCAGAGCGGATCCGGCTGCTGAGATGACAAACCCGATCAATCACGCTAATGAATGGTGAACTTACCTGCAGCTCGGTGAAATACTTTCCGCCAGCAGGATGGGAAAGTGGTGCCACAGAGAACCAGCCTTACGGATAGCTGTACGGACCTATGACAGAAGACGCTGACACAGACCGAATACGGGATATCCCATCGTTCGCAAGACTCGACAAAGAAATGTCAGAAATTGCGACTCTTCGAGACTCCATGAACTTACTCAGTCAGTTTGGCCTCAGGAATGAGAAGCTACAGGAGATCTCTGATAGGTTTCCCGATCTTGCCGAGAAGCTTGAGATTATGATTAGTATGCCAGATCGGTTCAATGACAATCTCGCGCCATTGGGCTGGATTGCCTATGGGGCACTGAAGCCGGACGTGATGAGGCAAGCCACCGACTTCGCAGAAGCTGGCGACCTTGCAAGCGCCGAACACCTGCTGATAGACAGCTATGATCCACAGCACATCGAGCAGCGGCTAACTATGATGAGGTTTATCGAGGAGTTCCGCCCTAGAGAGAAACTGCTACGCAAAGCACTTGAGGATTACATAGCGGAACGATACTACGCCTGCGTACCCGTGATCCTGGCAAATATCGAGGGTCTCGTCAATGATATTGCGCTGAAAGGCTTCTTTGCGGAAGGAACGGACCTGACGGCTTGGGACTCCATTGCAGCGCATAGTACCGGACTCCAGACGCTGGCAAAGACCCTCGGCAGGAGTCGCACGGTGACTACCTCAGAGGTGATCACTATTCCTTATCGACATGGGATTCTGCATGGAAGGGATCTTGGTTACGATAACAAGGCTTGTGCTGCGAAGTCCTGGGCGGCCTTATTCGCGCTACGAGACTGGGTGGTTGCTCTCAGAAAGCCTAAGCCTGAACCTGAGCACGAACGCTCCTGGATCGAGATCTTGGAATCTATCAGAGATAACCAAGAGGAGACCGCCAAGATCGAGGCCTGGAAGCCGCGGAATCTCTCAACTCCAGCGGATTTCCCGACGTCTGGACCATCTTCTGCGTATGGAGAGCTTACTCCAGAAAGGGCGCTTGCGGAATTTCTGGAGCTATGGATGGTAGGCAATTACGGCAAGATGGCTCAGCGACTTTGTGCGATGAACAGAAAAGATACAGTCGGGATGACTGCGGGCTGGCTCAGAGAGTTATTCGGAGAAGTCCAGCTCCGAGGTTTCGAGATGGCCAGTATTGAGGATGTTGCTCCAGCCGTGTCAGTGATTGGCACTCGGATTTCATACACCAGATTCGATCAGGACTTAAGCAAACAGTTCTCAGTTCGTATGTTGTTTGAGGATGCCTCCGGACACTGCTGGGTCAGAGGTAATCCAAAAGGCGAGTGGAGGGTTTTGTTGATACCGTTCTTCTCCGGGTTCTAGGGGTGTGATATGAACGAAGACTCCATTGGAGCCCAGGTGAAGACTCAGTTTCAGAGGTCCTTCACAAGTGACGATTGGTTCTCCTTTAGGCAGATAGCTGACTACTACCTAAGGTCCACCACGTGGGGGATCTGTGTCGTCAGCCCATGATAGGCGAGGGCCGAGATGAGACAGAGGACCGCACCGGGCGCGCGCTTGGCCACGATGACCAGATCGGGTTCCGCCGGCGCCGGCAGCTCGGCCAGGCGATAGAGGCCGCGACTCAGGCGTTCGAGGTCCCCGGCGTCACGCAGCGCGTAGAGCGTGCGCGGATGGATGCCCAGCGCCAGCGCCTCTTTGGTCCGCAGCGTTCCACCGTGCCGGCGGAAGATCTCGAGCGCTTCGGCTTCCTGTATATCGGTGACGGATGCCATTGTCGCTGCTCACCGTTGTGACGGCGAGACTGGATAAAAAGCTCTTCACTTATCAACATGTGAATAGGATTCTATCCAAGATCACCGAGAGGTCGCGCCTGCACCATCGGATTCAGAGAGCGTACTGCATACAGGCCCGAATGTCTTCGGGCGTCAGATCGGGATAGTAGCCCCCAATGATCTCGTCGAAGGACAGATCCTCATCGAGTAGCTCCAAAACATTCTGCACCGTGATGCGCGTCCCGGCTACGCAAGGCTTTCCAAAGTGAATCTCAGGATCAACGGTTATTCTATCTATCATACTGCCCCCTCGTTGAAGCTCTATGACGACATTATACACATCCCGATTCTGAACGACGACGTGTGCATAGAGTTCAGGATTCTTGAACTATTTGCACACATCGAGGCGCTCTCGACCATGCCGGATCATGGCCGTGACGCAGTCTACTGTGTTGCGCACGCTTGCCAACGTCCACTTGTAGGACCCACAGCTTGTCTCCGCGCCTACCTGATCCGCCAACGAAGTAGGCGGCGCCATTGGGCAGGCTTGCCGGGGAAACCGGTCTGGGCACTCAGATGCTTCGAGCCGGACACGATTCGCGCCGTGTGCCCGCGCTGAGACCTCTGGGGTTTTCTTCACGAGTAATCGTCTGCTTGACGGGGAAACCCCAAAGGTCTTCATCGGCAGCAGTGGCCCTCCCCGCAGACGTTCCCTGATCTGGCACGAGTTAGTCCAGTTGATGTTGGCACGTCCCGTCGGGGAATCGAGATCCCTGGGGGCGTTGTCGCAGACGAACTGGGCGATCGATGGGGCGAGGTCGATGAAGCCGGCCTCGGCAAGGGCCACGCAGATCTTGAGGAGTAGGGGTTCTTCGGCATCGCTTCGGTTAGCCCTGATGGAGAGTTGGACGCATTCTACACGCTACCCCGGTTGTGAGTTGACGGCCATCGGCCATCAGCGGCGCACGATGCGGTCATAGGCGGCGTCGATGTAGGCGCGGGTGATGTCGGCGGCGGATTTGGGCAGGGGCTCGGGCGGCCACCGGCAGGCACGGATCCTGGCAAGGGCGAGGAAGCCGGCGTGGTCGATGCTTTTGCCGGCGGGGGTGGCGGCGTAGGCGAGCCAGCCCCGGGTGGCGTCTAGGACGTCGGCGCCGGTCCAGCCGCCCGCGAGGGCTGCCCGGATGGCGCCGCGGATGCCCCTGCCGGCGGGATGGACCTCAGGGCAGCCGGTGGGGCGGAGAAGGTCGACGGCAGCTTCGGCGTCAGCATCGAAGACGCAGGGGTCCAGGGATACCGGTGCGCCCGGCACCGGCGGCGGCGAGGTGCACTTTTCGCGGTCGGGGGTAGTTGTAGTTTCTGAGGTTTGGAGAGATTGGTGTCTCTCTGAAGAGGGAGTGTAGTAACTACTACTACTGCCGAGGTGTATTTTTTGCACCTCCCGGGCTGTGTCGAGCGATTCGAGGTGTGGTTTTTGCACCTCCCGGACGGGACCGGGGTCGCCGGCGTCGAGGTCGAGGTGCACAATCTGCACTTCCCGGGCTGGGTCGAGTGATTCGAGGTGTGGTTTTTGCACCTCGCGGGTAGGGTCGGGCTCGCCGGCGTCGGGGTCGGTGTGCGGATTTTGCTCTTCCCCGGCGGGCAGCGCCACAGGGAGGGATTGGGCGACGTGGGCGGTGAGGGCCCAGGCGTTGTAGCGGCCGTGGTTCCGGGCCAGGCCGAGATAGGCGAGTTGGTCGAGGGCCTTCTGGACGGTATGTTCGCTGTAAGTGGTGAGGAGCACGAGCTCGTCACGCCCGGTGGGGCGGCCCAGGCCGAGCATCATCAGCAGGATGGTGGCGGGGGCGCCTTTGAGGTTGCGGATCATCAGTAGGGTGTCGCGGGTTGCCATCGGTCCTCCTTGGTCGTTCGGGGGCTGCAGGGCGGTCACGGGTGTGACCGCCCTGCAGTGTTTCACAGGGTGCGCTGCGCGTGGGCGGCAGTGGGGGAAAGTGGACAGGAACACGTCAGGGACGGCCTTTTTGGGCGTCGCGGTGGACGAGGGGCGACGACGGCAGGCGTGCGTGGGTCTGCCGGGTGGGGCACCGTGGGGATGAGCACCGGCGCGGTCCGAGGTGCGCCGGTCACGGCCCGGGGGCCTCGAGGAGGGTGTGGAGTTCGTGAGCGACGATCTCGGCGGCGGCGCGAAGGAGGTGGGACCATGGGCACTCGAGGCCGGTGCCGTCGATGCGCAGCGTGAGGGTGGCGGGGTCGTTCTGGGCCGCCACAGCGGTGGCGTCGAAGATGGTCTCCCAGAGGTCGACGATGATGCCGGCGAGCGGGCCGCGGATCGGGACCCGGTGGCTGCTGTCGGTGCTGGAGGCGCCGTCGGTGTGGTGATAAGTGGCCTGGACGCGGAATTCGCCACGATGATAGCGGGCGCGGGTGAAGCCGAGGTCGACGATGGCGCGGGAACCGACGCGGCGGTTGAACTTGTCGTCGTGGTGGGCCTCTTCGCCGGCAGGGGTGGCGCGGTCAGGGTCGAGGTAGGGGCGGAAGATGGCGCGCAGGGCTTCAGCGTCGGTGGGCGTCGTGGTCTTGGTCTCGACGCGTTTCAGGATTCGCTTGAGGGCTTGGATATCCATTAGGGTTCCTTTCGCAGGGACAGGTTATGCTGCACGGGATGCGGGTTGCGGCGGCAGTGCTGCGTATTCATAGTCTCAGTATAGAACACATGTTCTACCCAATCAACCCTCCACCCCCCTCTGGCTCCAGACTTGATTGGATAGAACATATGATCTATCATTGAGACAAACAGGAAACAAGCGACCGGCTGCTTGACGAGCTATATGACGAGCTGGGGAAGGGGTTAGGGATGCCGGGACAGCTCCAGGTGTTTCGTGGGACAAGTCGACGGCGACGGCGGCTACAGAGTGGCCGCCGTCCTTTGTTGTGGGATGTGGGCGGCGGTGGGGGAAAGTGGCCACGAAGGTGCGAACGAGAGACGATTTCACACGTGGCGTGGGCTCGGCGACAGCGGGCCAGGCGTGCCGAGCGGCGGCGGGTGGGGAGCGGTGGGGGACAGGTCCAGGCGCGTTTCGCCTCGAAGCCGCACGGGAATCAATTCCCGTGCTACAAGGTAGCGCCCGATCAATCGGGCTTCAGATACCTCGCACCGTGGTCAGCCCCGTTCACGGGGCGTTGCCTCCTAGCCTGGCGACTTCATCGCCAGGCGGCCCTCATCGCCGGGCGCGGCCGTTACGCCCCTATCCTGATAGGCACCCGATTCGGCATAGAAGATGGCACAGTCGCGCAGCCTGGTGTACACTCGACGCTAACTCCGTAGGCTTAGCTGCCCAACCCTTAGCACCAAAGGGAGGTATCGATGAGAATTACCGGCATCCACATCCACCATATCGAATGGGAACGGGGCCCCTACCACTGGCGTGACGGGATCATGCCCTCGGGCTCGATGGCGCACACCGCGCTGCTCCGCATCCTGACCGATGAGGGCGTCGAGGGCTGGTCGCCCTACAGCAGTGGCGCAAGCATCGAGGAGATCAAGTACCAGCTCGTCGGCGAGGACCCGCTCAACCGCGAGCGCATCTGGCACAAGTTCTGGCGCAACCTGCGCACCAGCCGGCTCGGCCTGGCGGTGGGCGCGGTGGACTGTGCGCTCTGGGACCTGGCGGGCAAGGTCCATAACCAGCCCGTCTACAAGCTGGCCGGCGGGATGCGCGACAAGGTCCCGGCCTATGCCAGTACGGTGACCCTCGACTCGCTCGACGCGTACATGGCGTTGGCCGACGAGTGCCTGGAAAAGGGCTACAAGGCGATCAAGCTCCACGCCTGGGGCCGTCTGGAGGAAGATGCGGCGCTGTGCAAAGCACTACGTGACCGGGTCGGGCCGGACGTCGTCCTGATGTACGATGCCTCCAGCATGTTCAACCTCTTCGAGGACGCCGTCTGGTTTGGGCGGCGGCTGGAGGAGCAGGACTTCTACCTGGTACGAGGAGCCGATGGACCACTTCAACATCACGGCGCTGGCACGGCTCCGGCAGACCCTCGACATCCCGCTGGCGCTGGCCGAGGCCACCCACGGAGGTCCCTGGGACGCGCTGACGCACATCCAGATGGGCGCCGCTGACATCATCCTCACGGGCCCGCTCGACGCCTACAAAGGCGGCCTCACCGGCGTGCTGAAGACGGCACACATCTGCGAGGGCTTCGGCATGATGGCGGCGATCCACGGCGGCGCGATCCCGCATCTGCACGCGGCCTGCGCGATCTACAACACCAAATACTTCGAGCGCCTTGTGCCCGAGACCTACTATTCGCCACCCGGCATCCGCGATGCCTCGACGGAGATCGACGGCGAGGGGTATGCCGCGCCCTGGGATGCGCCGGGATTGGGGATCGAGGTGGACTGGGACTGGGTCAAGGCCCACCAGGTGGGGGAGGAGATGTAGGGTTAGTGACCCTTCTATGATGCGGCAAGAGAGTCTATGGGCCGCGTCCCAAGCATTTCCACAAAGGAGCAAAACACGGTGGACAAGGGAAAAGCGATTCAAGTTCAAGATCTGCACAAGGACTTCGGCGAACTCCACGCCGTGGACGGGCTCGATTTCGAGGTAGCGGACGGCGAGATATTCAGCCTATTGGGGCCTAATGGTGCAGGCAAGAGCACGACGATTTCGATGCTCGCCTGTCTGGCTCAGCCCACGCAAGGCGATGCCAGGGTCATGGGGCATTCCATCAGGACCCAACCGCAGGCGGTGAAGCAGTCGATCGGGGTCGTGCCACAGGAGATCGCGCTCTACCCGGATCTCTCGGCACGGGAGAACCTGGTCTTCTGGGGCAGGATGTACGGGCTGCGGGGCGAAGTCCTG
Source organism: uncultured Chloroflexia bacterium (assembly GCA_963751345.1). Classification (GTDB taxonomy): domain Bacteria; phylum Chloroflexota; class Anaerolineae; order B4-G1; family SLSP01; genus PWVB01. The sequence goes on along the minus strand of CAVVUS010000010.1, from coordinate 121,860 downwards.
CACCAACGGGCGGCGCAAGTGCTGGAAATCATCGAGTTGGTCGATCGCCAGAACGATAGGGCGGGGACGTTCTCCGGGGGAATGAAACGCCGCTTGAACATCGGCATCGCCCTGTTGCACAAACCCCAGGTCATTATCATGGACGAGCCGACCGTGGGCATCGATCCCCAAAGCAGACGCCACATTCTGGACAACGTCAAGGCGCTGAACCAAGAAGGGATGACGGTGCTGTACACCACGCACTATATGGAAGAGGCCCAGGAACTCTCCGACCATATTGCCATCATGGATCATGGGAAGATCATCGCCTACGGGACCCATGACGAGCTGGTCAAGATTGTGGGGGAGCTGGATCGCATCAACTTGACGATTGACGCCGACTCCGGGAAAGTCCTGGAGTCCTGGCAAGCTACCGAAGGGGTGCATCACATCTCGGCAGAGGATGGGACACTCACCTTGCTGGTGGAAGACAGCAACGTGGTGTTGCCGCGCTTGTTCGAGTCCGCGACGGCGGTCGGTGTCCGGATCACGTCCCTGGATATCCAGGAACCCAACCTGGAAGCGGTCTTCCTACATCTTACCGGAAGGGCGCTGAGGGAGTGAACCGGCAATGAAATCGATCGCGATCGCTCTCAAAGATCTGTCGCACACCTTTCGCAGCCCCTTCTCCGTGGTGATGATGTTCGGCGCGCCGTTGCTTATCACAGGCTTGCTGTACTTCGCCTTCGGCAGTATGGCCGGCGGCGGTGAAGGGACGGCGATACCGACGACGCGCGTGCAGGTCGTCAATCTGGATCAACCTACAGCCCAGGCAAACGGACTGGCTGCAGGTCAGATGCTGGTGGATTTCCTGCAAGGGGACGATCTGAAAGACGTTCTCGAAACGACCGTCGCACCGGACGAGGCCAGCGCGCGCGCCGCAGTGAAAACTCAGGATGCCGGCGTGGCTGTGATCATCCCTCCCGATTTCTCACAAGCCGTCCTCACCCCAGACCACCAGGCATCCGTCATCCTCTACCAGGACCCGACCCTGACCATTGGCCCGGGGATCGTCAAGGATCTGGTCAACCATTTTCTGGATGGATTCTCCGGCTCCAAGATCGCCGCCAACGTAACCGTCGCGCAGTTGACCAGCGAGGGCGCCACCGCCGGCGAGGCAATCGGCGCAGCTGTAGCCCAAGAGTACGCGGCCTGGTTGCAGACGTCCGAGCACGGAGGGGGCGAGGATACGTCGAGCGGCATGACGATCGTTGCACCTGAGGGAGATGGGCAGAGTGCTGAACAGGGCACCGGAGCCGGCATGATCGGCACCATCATGGCAGGCATGATGATCTTCTTTGTCTACTTCATGGGAGCCAACGGCGCCGAGAGCATCGTCCGCGAAGATGAGGACGGCACGCTGGCGCGGCTGTCCACTACGCCCACATCTCAGGCGATGATCCTGGGTGGGAAGTTCCTCGGCGTGTTGGTGGCGCTGATCCTTCAGACACTCGTGCTACTGGTTGCATCCATGCTCATCTTCCGTATCGACTGGGGAGAGCCGCTGACGATCGTTCTGGTCACCGGGGCGATGATTGTGGCGGCAACGGGGTTTGGTGTGATGGTCATGTCGTTCGTGAAGACCACCCGACAGACCGGACCGGTACTCGGCGGCGTGCTGGTCGTCACCGGCATGCTGGGTGGCCTTTTCACCAATGGCATTCCCAATCTGCCCTCATCTTTCAACACCATTATGCTTATCTCGCCCCAAGGCTGGGCGATGCAGGCGTGGAAGTTGACCCTATCAGGAGCCAATCCCCCCGACGTGCTCCTCTATGCAGGTGTGATGGTCCTCTTGGGCATCGCGTTTTTCACAGTCGGCGTAGCGATCTTCCGCAGGCGCTTCGCCTGACGACAGGGACGGAGACTATCGATGCGAGTACTCGATCTGACAATCAAAGATATCAAGCAAGTCACGCGGGACTGGAAGTCGGCGCTCTTCTTGGTGGTTATGCCGATCCTCTTCACCCTCTTCTTCGGCTTCATCCTCGGCGGGGTATACGATGCTGCCCCGGCCCAGGATACCCGTTTGCCCGTGGGGATCATCAACGAGGATACTGGTGGGGTCGTTGGTCCTCAGTTAGTGCGCTTGATGGGCGAATCGGACGTGATTCGTCCGGTCGCGCTCGAAAGCGGTGATCTCGCCCAGGCCACGAAACAGGTAGCAGGGGGAGAGCTGGCAGCCCTGGTGGAGATACCCGAAGGCTACAGCGACCGGCTGTTGAGCGGGCAGGAGGTAAGCCTGAACGTCGTGGCCGACCAAGCCACTCAGGTGGGACAGACAGCCGGCACAGGCCTCGATACGGTGGTCAACCGGTTACTGGGTGCGGTCGAAACGGCTCAGCTCAGTGCGGCCACGTATGATCAGGAGGTCGGATTCGAAACCGAAGCCGCGCGAACCTCCTACCTGGAGCAGGGGCTGGCACAGGCCGTGTCTGCCTGGAATGACCCACCCCTCACGGTTCGGATGGAACAGGCGACAGGGGCAGCCACGGAGGATAGCGCCATAGGAACGATGAGCGGATTTGTGCAGTCCTCATCGGGGATGATCGTGCAGTTCGCGGTCTTTGGCCTCACCACCTCTGCCATGATCCTGGTATTGGAGCGCAAGAGCGGGGCACTGCAGCGCCTTTTGACCACCCCCATCCGGCCGACAGAGGTCATCGCGGGACACACGCTCGCTATGTTCCTGATCGTGCTGATCCAGGAAGTGATCCTGGTGTTGCTCGGGCAGGTCGTCTTCGGCGTGAACTACCTGCGCCAGCCCTGGGCAATCCTCCTCATGATGCTGGCCCTGGCTCTGTGGGCTGCCAGTCTGGGCCTGCTGATCGGAGCTATCTCGCGGAGAGAGGAACAGGTGATCGTCCTGTCCCTGGTCGCGATGTTCGTCTTTGCTGCGATGGGCGGCGCCTGGTTCCCACTGGAGGTCGCCGGCAAGACGTTCGCCGCTATCGGCCACATTATGCCGACCGCCTGGGCGATGGATGGGTTCCAGAACATCATTATGCGTGGCCTGGGCTTCGGTTCTGTTCTTATGCCGGCAGGCGTCCTGGCGGCCTGCGCAGCCGTGTTCTTCATTCTGGCTGTGTGGCGTTTTCGGTTTGAGTGAAGTGCCCGATACATTCAACACGGAGCTTCTGGGGTTTCACGGCTTCCGCGAGAAATACTGGTGTGTGAATGATAAGACCGGCTTGTGTCAAGGCGTGTACGCGTGGCAAACTGTCGAAGACGCCGAGAACTACTCGAAGTCGATCGCGATGCGGTTCATGACGAACAGATCGGACCCGGAATCGGTCAGCGCCAAGGTCATTGATCAGGCATCCGATACTTTCTGGCTCTTCCGCAGCCAAGCTTAGTGCCTGATGAGACACCGCAGGAGGCGAACCGGGAGATGCAGACGACGGTGAGATTGGAGCAAGAGGGCGACACCGGAATCCTGATCTTCGAGTGCGATGAGGTAGGTAAGCCGACGACGCTGGATCAGCAGGTGTTGGCATCGTTGGACGCACATCTGGACACGCTCACCCAATGCCCGCGGGGAGAGCTGCGGGCGGTCATTGTCAGGAGCGCGCTGCCCAAGTATTTCCTCGTAGGCGCTAACGTCAACGTGCTCAAGACGCTGGATGCGGAGACGATCGTCCCCTGGGTGCGCCACGGCCATCGCGTCCTGAACCGCCTGGCTGCCCTTCCGGTGCCGGTCATCGCGGTCATCGAGGGCTATGCGCTGGGCGGCGGCCTGGAGGTGGCGCTGGCCTGCGACCTCATCTTGGCGACCCACGAGGCTAAGCTTGGCCAACCGGAGGCGCGGCTGGGCATGGTCTCCGGCTGGGGCGGGAGCTACCGGCTGCCGCGACGGATCGGGATGAGCCGGGCGAAGGAGCTCTTCTTCACAGGGAAAATCGTCGACGCGGCCACCGCCCAGGCGATGGGACTGGTCGACGTCGTCGGCGACCGCGGCGAGCTGGGCAACTATGTGGACGCCTTCATGGAAGGGGTTCGGGCGTGCAGCGACCTGGCGGTCGCGCAGATGAAGCGGCTCCTGGACAGCAGCCCGGACGATACCCTGGACGGCAGTTGCGAGGCAGAGGTCCGGGCCTCGCAGGTCTGCCTGGGAGACGCAGCGACCCAGACCCGGGTCGCGGATTACCTGCGGAGCCGGAAGCGGGCTTAGCGCTGAGCCAAGGAGGAGAGGTGAACGAGCCAAGAGGCGCGCTCGAGGGCGTGCGGATCATCGATTTCAGCCACGTCTTTCAGGGACCGATGGGCATGCAGCTCCTGGGGGATTTCGGTGCGGACGTCATCAAGGTCGAGCGTCCCGATCGTGGCGACTGGAGCCGGAGTTGGGGGCCGTACGTCAAGGGACAGAGCCTGCCCTTCCTGAGCCTCAACCGCAACAAGCGGAGTGTGGCGCTGGACCTGAAGACCGCGGACGGCAAGCGCGTCCTGCTGGACCTGATCAAGAGCGCCGACGTGGTGGTCCACAACTTCCGGCCCGGCGTGATGGAGCGTCTGGGGTTGGGGTATGACGCGCTCAAGGCGCTGAACCCCGGCCTGATCTATGCCTACTCCAGCGGCTGGGGCGACGAGGGCCCCTACGTGGAGCGCGGGCGCGGGGGGCACGACCTGATGGCCCGGGCCGGCGCGGGACTCTTCGTGCCGCTGGGGCCCGGCGGGCTACCGGTGCCGGCGGGCATCTCCGCGGACTATCCCGCGGGGCTGCTGTTGGTCATCGCGATCCTGATGGCGCTCCACGCCCGAACAGAGACAGGGCTGGGGCAGCGCGTCTCCACGGACCTGCTGAGTGCCGCCTATCACACCAACACATGGCACGCAGCGACCGAGTTGAATCGCGACAAGATCGACTCGGACGATGGGGTAGCCGCGTCGGAAGCGGCGATCCGCAGCTCGTTCAGGACAAGAGACGGCTATCTTGAGGTCTCGCCGGTCTTCTCGGACGATGCACTGCGCGACATCTCCGTCGCGTTGGAGCTGGGAGATCTCTCGGAGGATCCGCGGTTCGCCGACAAGTCGACGCGTCCCGAGCACGCAGACGAGATCAACGCGCTGCTGGATGCGCGGTTCGTGGAAAAGACGACCGGCGAATGGATCGCGCACCTCGAACCCCAGGGCGTGCTTTGCGCCGCGATCCATACCTATGCTGAGGCCGCAGAGGACCCCCAGATGCAGGCCAACCGGATGGTGGTGGAGATGGCCGACGCGCAGGCGGGCTCGTTGCGCGTGCTCGGCACGCCGATCCGGCTCTCGGACACGCCCGCCTCGCACCGGCTGCCGCCGCCGGCGTTAGGTGAGCACACGGTGGAGGTGCTGCGGGAGTTAGGGTATGGGGAAGCGGAGATCGAGCGGCTGAAGGAAGCGGGCGCGCTGGGATAGCGGCGGGCAATCGAGCAGAAGCCGTAGCGCCGCCACGTCTCACCTACTTCGAGGGGACTGGTGGTCAGTGAACCTGGTTCGTAGTAACCGCTTCAGCGGTTCTGGCGCCGCCCAGTCTGCTGGGCGCGCCTTCTGAGGCACCGGAACGACTGAAGTCGAAGCGGCAGCAGACTGCCGACCTACGAACGCCAAATATCAGCTTGACTGTCCACTAGGCGGGCGCAGGCTGTCGCGCTGCGATGAGGGCGGCGCCGCGGGCGAGGGCGAGGTAGTTGGGCTCCAGCCATTTGCGCTGGCGGTCGGAGAGGTGTTCGTCGAGCTGGTCCTTGACGGTGTCGAGGGCGACGAGGCCGGTGAGGGTGACGAAGGCGCCGAGGAGGACCATATTGGCCATACGGATGTTACCGAGCTCGGCGGCGATGTCGGTGGCGGGTACGTAGACGGCGCGCAGGTCGGTGCGCGCACTCCGCGCCTCGATCAGCGAGCTGTTGGCGAGAAGCAGGCCGCCCGGCTTGACCAGGGGCTCGTATTTGGCCATCGCGGGGCTGTTGAAGACGACGGCGGCGGTTGGGTGGGCGACGACGGGTGCGCCGATCTCCTCCTCGGAGAGAATGACGGTGCAGTTGGCGGTGCCGCCGCGCATTTCGGGGCCGTAGGAGGGGATCCAGGTGACGTAGAGACCCTCGGCGAGGCCGGCGTAGGAGAGAAGTTGGCCGGCGAAGAGAACGCCCTGGCCCCCGAATCCGCAGAAGATGGTTTCTTCGTGTCGCATGGCGTGCTCCTTTTAGACCTTCAGAGCCTTGACCTCGTCGGTGATCCTGAAGGTATCGACCGGGTAGAAGGTCGCCAGGTTCTCCTTGGCCCACTGCATCGCCGCCCAGGGATCCATGTTCCAGTTGGTGGGACAGGTCGCGAGGACCTCGACAGAGGCAAAGCCCAGCCCGTGGATCTGGGCGAGGAAGGCACGCTTGATGGCCCTCTTGGTGCGGCGGATGCCGGCGACGTCGAGCGCCATCTCGCGGGCGACGTAGACGGCACCGGCGGTCTGGGCGAGCAGCTCGGACATTTTCATCGGATACCCGGCGATCAGGCAGTCACGCCCCGTGGGCGTGGAGGTGGTGACCATGCCCTCCAGCGTGGTAGGGGCCATCTGCCCGCCGGTCATGCCGTAGATCGCATTGTTGATGAAGACGGTGGTGATGTGCTCGCCGCGGTTGGCCGCGTGGATGATCTCGGCGGTGCCGATGGCGGCGATGTCGCCGTCGCCCTGGTAGGTGAAGACGATCTTGTCGGGGTTGACGCGCTTGACGCCGGTAGCCATCGCGGGGGCGCGGCCGTGGGCCGCCTCGACGAAGTCGACGTTGATGTAGTTGTAGGCCAGGACGGCGCAGCCGACCGGCGCGACGCCGATGGTGCGCTCGCGGATGCCGAGCTCATCCAGGACCTCACCGACGAGCCGGTGGACGATGCCGTGGACGCAGCCGGGGCAGTAGTGGGTGTTGGCGCGGGTGAGGGATGCCGGGAAGGCGTAGACCTGCTCCATCGTGTCGGGAATGATCTGCGTCATCAACGTACCTCCTCAGATAGAAACGCCTTGCAGCGTGGCGCCGGCCAGGGCCTGCACTTCGCCGAGAATATCATCTACCATCGGGATCGCCCCGCCCATACGGCCGTAGAAACGCACGGGGACGCGGCCGTTGACGGCGCGCTGAACGTCCTCGAGCATCTGGCCGGCGCTCATCTCGACGACGAGCACGCCGCTCACTTGCCCGGTAAGTTCGGCCAGGCGTGGCTCGGGGAAGGGCCACAGCGTCTGGGGCCGCAGCAAGCCGACGGCAAATCCGAGCTTACGGGCCTCGCGCACCACCGAGGTGCAGATGCGGCCGGCGGTGCCATAGGCTACGAGCAGCAGGTCGGCGTCCTCGGTGAGCACCTCGACGGACCGCGCTTCGCGAGCTTTGACCCGGGCCAACTTGGCCTGCAGACGCTGGTTGTGGGCCTCCAGGTGGTCCGCGCCCAGGTAGAGCGACGTGATGACATTCGGCTCGCGCCCGGCGGCGCCGGTCACGGCCCAGTCGGGCCTGCGGGTGCGGACGGGTTTCATCGGCGGCAGCTCGGCCGACTCCATCATCTGGCCGATGCTCCCGTCCCCGGCCACGATCACGAGCGTGCGATAAGTCTCGGCCAGGTCAAACGCCAGGCCTATCATGTCGATGAGCTCCTGGACGTTGGCGGGGGCGAGCACGATGGGATGGAAATCGCCGTGGCCCGCGCTCTTGGTCATGAAGAAATAGTCACCCTGCGAGGGCTGGATGTTGCCCAGACCGGGCCCCCCACGCATCATATTGACGACGACGACCGGCACCTCTGAGCCCGCGATGTAAGAGAGCCCCTCGGCCATCAGCGCGAAGCCCGGACCCGACGTCGAGGTCATAACGCGCACGCCGCTGCAGGCCGCGCCGTAGACCATGTTGATCGCAGCCACCTCACTCTCGGCCTGGAGGAAGACCCGTCCCTCCTGGATCATCCGGCCCGAGAGGTGTTCGAGCGCCTCGCTCTGCGGCGTGATGGGATACCCGAAGTAGGCCTCCAGACCATTGCGCAGCGCGGCCTCGGCGAAAGCGATATTGCCCTTGAGCAATTGTTTGGTCATCGTACGCTGCTCCTAACCGGTGGCGGCAGCCGCAGGCTGTACGGTGGACACTCGCGGCTCCCGCTTGAGGCGGTAGACGGTGAAGACGACGTCGGGGCAAATCGTGGCGCAGGCGCCACAGCCGATGCACGCTTCGGGATCGGTCATGACGACAGGATGATAGCCCTTGGCGTTGAAGGCCTCGGAGGAAAGGGCGAGGATGTTGGGCGGGCAGACGTGAGTGCAGAGGCCACAACCTTTACAGCGGTCGGTATCGATAACGATCATACCTCTTGCCATAGCACCTCCAGAAAGCGAAAGACGAAAAGGCGAGAAAGCGAGTGCAAGAATCCAGAATGGAAGAATGAAGAATCAGAGAATCCAGAATCAGAGAATAGAGACCTGCCTCAGGTATCCGGCTTCCGGCAATCCAACATCCAACATCCACCCTCATCCCCCGACCATCGGAAGCACCAGCGTAAGCAGGACGCCGCCCGCGATGACGGAGCCGAGTTGACCGGCGGTGTTGGCGCCCATAGCGTGCATCAGGACGAAGTTGGAGAAGTCCTCCTCCTGGGCCACGCGCTGGACGATACGACCGGCCATGGGGAAGGCGCTGATCCCCGCGGCGCCGATGAGCGGGTTAATCTTCTTGCCCGAGAGCAGATAGAGAAGCTTGCCGAAGAGCAGCCCGGCTGCGGTGTCGAGACCAAAGGCGAGCAGCCCCAGCAGCAGGATCTTGAGCGTGTCGAACGTGAGAAAGGTCCGGGCCGTCATCGTGCTGCCGACCACCAGGCCCAGGAAGAGCGTGGCGACGTTGATGATCTCGTTCTCGGCCGACCGCGCCAGCCGCGGGACGACGTGAGCCTCCCGCAACAGATTGCCGAGCATCAGGGCCGCGATCAGCGGCGCGGCTTTCGGCACGAGAATACCGATGGCGATCGTCACCACCACAGGAAAGGTCACCATAGCCAGGGGCGAGACCGGGCGGGGCGCATAGTCCATCCGCGTCATACGCTCCTCGCGGGTGGTGAGCAAGCGCATAATCGGAGGCTGGATGATGGGGACCAGGCTCATATAGGAGTAGGCCACCACCGAAATGACGCCCAGCAGATTGGGCGCGAGCTGGTTGGCGACGTAGATGCTGGTGGGCCCATCGATGGCGCCGATGATGCCGATGCTCGCGGCCTCGTTCATCGGGAAGCCCAGCAGGATCGCCAATATCAACGTGCCGAAGATGCCGAACTGTCCCGCGGCGCCCATCAGGGCAAAGAAAGGTTGGGCCAGGAGCGGACGAAAGTCCATCATCGCCCCTACGCCGATGAAGATCAGCAGCGGGAGGAGCTCATTGTCGACCGTCGCCGTCTTGAGAACGGCCAGCATACCGTTTTCGGCGGGATCGATCATCGCGGAGAGCGGCAGGTTGCCGATGATGCAGCCGGTGCCGATGGGGAGCAGGAGCACCGGCTCGTATTCGCGGGCGATGGCCAGGTAGATCAAGAGGCCGCCCACGGCCATCATAATGAGGCTGGGCCAGTTGTGGACGAGGTCCACGAGACCGGAGAAGAGGCCGCCGAGATCAACGCCGTCGGGCATACACCCTCCCAGCTTTCAGTTACCAGTCGTCAGTCGTCAGCTCCCGATCGAGAAGAGGTCACCGGCTGCAGCAGACATCTGGCATCCAGCGTCCAACACCAACCATCCATCATTCACCATCGGGCGCGCCGAGCACGCAGGTCATCGCGTACATGGGGCGCTCGCGCGCGAAACCGAGCTTCTCAAGCAATCCGAGGATGGCATCATTGCCCTGGTCCACGACGGCAAAGACGCCCCGATCCTCGGCGTGGTGGGCGCGAAGTAAGGCAGCGACCACGGCGGTACCATGGCCCCGCCGGCGATACTCCTTGCGGGTCAGAACGTTGTCGATCTGCGCCACACCGGGCAGGCTGACCACCGTAGTGCCTATCGCGACCAGTTTGCGCCGATCCCAAACGCCAAAGGCCGGACCGCGCAGGAGAAGGTCGTCGGAGAAGCCGAAGAGCGACACCTGCTCCATCCTGGCGAGGGCCCGGACCGCGGGTAGATCATTCTCCGTGAGTCGAGTGGCCGGTCGGGAGTCCAAAGCACCGGCATTCCCCTGAAAGACCATCTGCCACTTGGGCACGACCGACTCCACGGTGAAGGCGCACTCGGCGATGGACCGCTGCGCCTCATCGACCACCAGCGATACCTCGCTGCCGGGATCGGCGAGAAAGGCAGCGTAGGTCGCCAACAGATCGGGGGAATCGCCGACGAAAGCCAGCCCCAGGGTGGGCAGCGCGCGACAACTGGCGACCGACATCGTCGGGGAGTGGGCGACGTCACATTCGGTGGCGAGCGCGGTCACGTCCGCGACGAATGCGAAGTGCGCCAACGTCCAATCCAGGTCACGGGTCTTGGCCTCCAACTGGCTGGTCAAGGGCGAGTGACGGTCTGCCATGCCGAGAAAGCCCATCCTAAGCCTCTGCTATCACCATCAAGGGATCGCCGTACTGGACTTGCTGCCCTACACTGATGAGCACTTCCGTGATCTCACCGGATTGCGTCGCACGAATCGGGTTGTTCATCTTCATCGCCTCGAGCACGCAGAGCTCCTGCCCGCGCTCGACCGAGTCGCCTGCATTGACACTGACGCTGACAATGGTGCCGGGCAAGGGAGCGACGACGTTGAAGCCTGCCGCGGGGGCAGCCGGGGCCGCTGGGGCCGCAGAGGCGGGGGCCGCAGATGCGGTCCGCACCTCAGCCGCAGGTTGAACGGCAGCGGCGGCTACTTTAACCGATCGGTTGTCGTCTTCGACCGCGACTTCGAACAGATATCCGTCCACAACCGCCTGGACGGGGCGGGCGGTAGGATCGGGGATGTCCACGGTATAGAGCTGACCGTCAATCGTAACACGATAAGTTGGCATAGGATTACACCTCAAACGGGTACACGGAGGACGCGCGGGCGTACATTGGTTTTCCGTAGAAGCGGGGCGGTACCCCGTCTCCGGACGCAGTGTCACCCCCGATGCCGGGGACCTCACGACGGAGAATCATGCCGGCATCTGAGGGTATCTGCACGCCGGAAGACGCGCCACCGGCGCGCCTTTACGACAGTCGTGAAAAACGGCGTGGAAACCAACGCACTCCCAGCGTGGGACAAACGGTTGACGTCTCTCATCGACGGCCTCGGAGCGACTCGTAACGGGCACGGCCCGATAGATGCAGGCTGCGGGCATAGATGTTCCAGGCGTCAGGCGTGGCGGGCTGCGCCGCCTTGGGCGCCGGGGCCGACCGCTCCTGCAGAGCCAGCGCGACGGCTACAGCAGCCGCCGCAGCACGCCGGCGGGCCTCGGTGGCATCGTCGTCGCCTGAGAATGGCACGCCCTCCTGGGGCTCGACCCGGATCTCGGAGCGGGTGGTGAGCAAAGCCTCCCCCTCGGTGAGGGCGGCCTCTGCGGCGGGTGGCCCGACTCGTCCGGCAGCGGATACGCCGGCTCGCGCCACCCACCCTGACAGCGGTCAGCCGGGTCAGCAGGAACATCCCGGCGACGAGCGCCCCGATGCTCAGAAAGGTCATCCCCATGCCGAGGATCGTAAGCTGCAGCGACTGAGCTAATGACTGTGACATCTTCGCTCCTACGCCGGCATCACGCCGTGCTTCTTGGGCGGCACAGGGCGGATCTGCTCCTGCAGCGTCCGCAGGGCAGCGATCAACTCGGGGCGGGTCTGGGCGGGCTCGATGATGTTGTCCACGATACCGCGCTGCGCCGAGTAATAGGGATTGGCATAGGTCGCGCGGTATTGGGCGACGAGCTCGGCACGCAGGGCCTCGGGATCTTCGGCCGCAGCCAACTCGCGGCGGTTGATGACCGCCACGGCGCCCTCGGGGCCCATCACGGCGATCTCCGCCGTCGGCCAGGCGAGGTGGACGTCGGCCCCCAAGCTTTTGCTGCCCATCACGATATATGCGCCGCCATAGCCCTTGCGGGTCACGACCGAGATCTTGGGCACCGTCGCCTCGACGTAAGCGTAGATGATCTTGGCGCCGTGGCGGATGATCCCCCCGTGCTCCTGGGCCACACCGGGCATGAAGCCGGGTGAATCGGCAAAGGTGATCACGGGCAAATTGAAGGCGTCGCAGAAACGGACAAAGCGCGAGATCTTGTCCGACGCATTGATGTCGATGGCCCCGGCCAGCACCATAGGCTGCTGGGCCACCACGCCGACGGGCATGCCGTCGAGGCGGGCAAAGCCGACGATGGCGTTTTGCGCCCAATTGGCCTGGACCTCGAACCAACTTCCCCGGTCCATGACGGTGGTGATCACGTCGAGCATATCATAGGGGAGATTGGGTGCCGCGGGCACGATCGAGTTCAGGCTCTCGTCGGCACGGTTCGGGTCGTCCGCCGGGGCGACCGCGGGGGCCGAGTCGACGTTATTGGAGGGCAGGTAGGAGAGCAGTTGACGCACCAGGGACAGAGCGTGATGCTCGTCACGGCCGATAAAGTGCGCCACCCCGCTCACGCCGGTATGCACCCGCGCCCCGCCAAGCCCCTCGTGATCGATTTCTTCACCCGTCACACTCTTCACGACGTCGGGCCCGGTGATGAACATCATCGAGCTCTTGTCGGTCATCACGATGAAATCGGTCAGCGCGGGGCTGTAGGACGCACCGCCCGCGCAGGGGCCGAGGATGACCGAGATCTGGGGGACCACACCCGAGGCCAGGGCATTCTGTCTGAAGACCTCACCATAGCCCTGGAGCGAGAGCACGCCCTCCTGGATGCGGGCGCCGCCGGAATCGAGGAGCCCGATCACGGGAAGACCGTTGTTCATCGCCATCTCCTGGACCTGCACGATCTTGCGGGCGTGGGCCAGCGAGACCGAGCCACCGTAGACGGTGAAGTCCTGCGCGTAGACGCAGACCCTGCGCCCGTCTATGGTACCGTAGCCCGTGACCACGCCATCGCCCGGGATCGAACTCTCATCCTCGGCGTGAGCCACGGTGAAAGGCTGGAGCTCGTGGAACGAGCCGGCATCCAGGAGCTCGGCGAGGCGTTCGCGGGCGGTCATCTTGCCCTTGGCGTGCTGCCGGTCCATACGTTCGCGGCCCCCACCCAACTGGGCCTGGGCCTTACTCTTCCTCAGCGCCTCGAGGCGCGGATCTTCAGACTGAGTCACACCTATCCTCCTACTTAACACCTACGTGGATCGCCACCGTGCCACCCATCATCATCCGCCAAGTGACGTCGTGCAATCCAACTTCCGTCATCTTCTTTGCCAGCTCCGCAGGCTCGATGAAACGCTTCACCGAGCGAGGAAGGTAGCGATAGGGCTCCCACGTCCCGTCCATCAGCCCGCCCAAAAGGGGGGGAAGGCCGTAGAAGTAGAGGCCAAAGAGCCAGCGCATCGGGAATCGTCGCGGCCAGGTCATTTCGAGGCAGACCACACGCCCACCGGGGCGCACCACGCGGGCCTGCTCCGCGAGAGCCTGGCCGACGTCGGGCACATTGCGCATCATAAAAGCAGAGGTAACGGCATCGAAGGTCACATCGGCGAAAGAGAGTGCCAGGCCATCGCTGACGACCCAAGGCAACTTGAGGCCCCTTGATTTCTCATGGGCCAGTTGGAGCATCGCCGGGGTCAGATCGGAACCCACGATCCGGGAAGAGGGGTGCCGACGCAACGCCATCAACGCGAGATCTCCGGTACCGCTGGCGACGTCAAGGAGCGCCCCTCCGGGTGGCACCTGCGCCATCTCCAAGGCCACCCGCCGCCAACGCTGGTCCTGGCCCAGCGACATGAGACGGTTGATGAGATCGTAATGCGCCGAGATCTGGGTGAACAGATCACGAATGGTCGTCTTCTGGCGCCGGTCGGCTTCAGTTGGCAAAGTTCAACATCCTAATGAGCCACATTATTCTCTCAACCTCGCGCCGGCACGGCAACATAGAGCCGAACACCCCCGCGGCATTGGCATTATAGTCTTCCAGTATCGGAGACCGTAGTGGGAAGTGTCACCTTCGGTGACGATGAGTTTCACCTAGAGGAGGCCTGGGATCCGGGGGGTTCCTCCGGCCGAACCAACGCACGCGCAATCGTATCCAGCAACGAGGGATCACGCCAGAGCAAAGCGTCGATCTGGACGGCAGCGGCCCCCAGGGTCAGGCAAGCCAGGGCGTCATCCGGCGAGGCAATGCCCCCACAGGCAATCACAGGTACCGTCAGGCGATGGGCCCACCGGGAGAGCGTGTTCAGCAGCAGCGGGAAGAGCGCCCGACCGTAGAGCCGGCCCCGCAGATAGCGGGCGACACCCGGCTCTGCCTCGTCCTCCGGTAGGGGCAGGACGGCACGCGGCGGCGCGGTGAGCGTCAGGGCGTCCACACCCTCGCGGGCGAGTCGCGGGGCCAGATCGTCCGCGCGATCAAAGGGAATCTTGGCGATGACGGGTAGGTCTCCCTCACTCGAGGCCGCCTCCACAAAGTCCAGCGCCTTCCTGTGTGAGACGCCGGCGGTGAAGCCCAGCTCGATGCCGCGCACCCCCGGAACGGTTGAGAGAAGCGAAGCAGCGGTGGCCACCTCAGCAGCGGTAGTAGCGAGAAGGTGAACGACCACGGGGCAGGTCATCCGCTCCCACGCCTCGCGGGTATCACGAATCAGCCTCTGAAGACCCGGATTGGGCCATCCCGTGTGCACGACGAAGGTATCGCCGTGGACGGCAATCCGCTGACCGTGCGCCGACCTGCGTGGTCGAAGGCTGACCGGGTTGGTGACGACCGCACCCAGCAGCGAGAGATCGACCAGGTCCCTGTAGGCGTCGCCGAAGCCAAATGTACCGCTCGCGGGCATGACCGGCACATCGATGGAGAGTCCGTATTTGTGGTTTGGCGCGAGCTCGATCATGGTTGGGCTCACACTCAGAGAGGCAGAAAGTCCAGCAAGTCGAGCACCGGACCGTCGACACACACCCGCACCTCGCCCTGGCGCGTGGCGACCCGGCAGACATCGCAGACACCGACGCCACACGGCATCGGCACCCGGACCAGCGCCTGGGCGAAGTCAGGAACGGGCTGCAGGCGCACCTCCTTCACCATCCGGGCCAGGCCGGGATAGGCTGCCGGATCGTGGGCAACGCAGACCCGATCGGCCCAGGCAATCAGCTCGCGGAGTCGCGTCCCGGCGCGCTCCAGGCCGGCAGGGACCTCGCCCTCGGCATCCAGCGGACCCAGGTAGCCCGCAGATCCGTCACGGGTGACCAGGGCCAACTCCAGCGTAGGAGGGAACCGCGTGGGCGGCGGAAGCTGCGCCCGAGTCGTCGCCTCCAGGACGAGCACGACAGACGGGGCCGCCTGATAGAGAGGCCTGAGCAGCGGCAGGGCCTCCACCGCTGCAATCAGCAGGAGCCGTGCAGGCGGATAACCTGCGACGTCGAGACGAAATCCGCGACCCAGGGGGCCGAGCACATCGACCGGCGCACCCGGCAGGAGCCGAGTCGCCGCGTGACCCGGCGGGACGACCGTCTCGAACCCGCCATCGTCGAAGCCGGCAGGGAAGAAGGGCTCGCGCACCGGCCCGCCAAGATCGGCGAGCACGTACTCGCCGGCCCCGGGCGCCTGGTCGAGATCGAGGCGCAGCTCCCAGGACGGTGGCGAGGGACGGGCATAGCGCAGGGTTGCGGTCTGACGTCTAGTCAATGTAGTGTATCGCCGCACCGAAAACGGCGTGGGCAGCCTCCATCACGGCCTCGTTGAGGGTGGGATGTGCGTGCACGGTAGAAGCGACTTCCTCGGGGGTCAGCTCCGACCTGGCCGCAAGCACCAGCTCCGGCAGGATCTCCGTGGCTTCAGGGCCCACAATCACGGCCCCCACGATCTCGTGGGTCGTGGCGTCGGAGATGATCTTGACAAAGCCCGCGTTCTCGCCGAGCGCCAACGCCTTGCCGTTCGGCAGGAAGGGGAACGTGCCCACAGCAACCTCGGGGAGTGCCTCGCGCGCGTCCGCCTCGGTCATGCCGAAGGAAGCCACCTGCGGCGAGGTGTAGGTTCCCTTCGGGACGAAACGTACGTCAAAGGGCGAGGGATCGCGTTCCGCGATGGCCTCAACCGCGAGGATGCCCTGGGTCGATGCCACGTGGGCCAGAGGCAGGCGACCATTGACGTCACCGATGGCGTAGATACCGGGGACACTGGTCCGCATCATATCGTCGACCACGATCCACCCTCGCTCGGTGGTCACACCCACGTCGTCAAGGCCAAGGTTCTCACTGTTGGGGCGCACGCCGATGGCCACGAGGGCCACCTCGGCCTCCAGGTCGTCGTCACCCTCAGGACCCGAGACGTGCACGCGCACACCCTCTTCGTTGGTGGCGATGGACTGGACGCGGGTAGAGGGCATGACCTTGACCTTCTGCCGGCGCAGGTAGCGGCCCAACTCGGCGGCGGCCTGCTCGTCCTCGGCGGGCAGCAGGTGATCCATCATCTCCACTACCCGGACGTCGGCGCCATAGGCACTCCAGATGGTGGCAAACTCGAGCCCGATCGGCCCGGCGCCGATCACCACGGCGGACGCGGGCAACGCGCGCCGGTCGAGCGCCTCGCGGTAGGTCAGGACACGCTCACCATCCACCTCCATCCCCGGGATCGTGCGCGCACGCGCACCGGTCGCCAGGATAATCGAACCTGTCTTGAGCGTCTGTGTGGTGCCATCAGACGACGTGACCTCAACCTCCGTCGCGGACTTCAAGCGTCCTTCTCCTTCAATCACAACGATGCTATTCCCTTTCATCAGCGCCTCGACGCCCTTGACAAGACGGGCGGAGACCTTGCGACTGCGCTCCACGGCAGCAGCGTAATCCAGCACAACGTTATCAGCCTTGAACCCAAACTCCCTGCCGCCACCCGTGACGAGGCGCGCCACCTCAGCGTTGCGCAAGAGCGCCTTGGTGGGAATACATCCCCAGTTCAAGCAGACGCCACCCAGTCTCTCGCGTTCGACGAGGCCGACACTCATGCCAAGCTGGGCCGCCCGAATCGCAGCCACGTATCCACCGGGGCCCCCGCCTATCACGACGACATCGAAAGCCGATTCCGTCATCCCTCTACTCCTTGATTGTTGTATCTGTCCACAAGCTTTTGGGTCTCATCAAACATCGCCTCGATAGAGAGCGAGGTTGTGTCAAACAGGATGGCATCGGGCGCCGCGCGCAACGGAGCGGTCTTGCGATGGCTGTCGATCCGGTCGCGCTCGTGAATGCCGGCCAACACCTGGGCGTAGGTGACATCCTTGCCCTTGGCCTGCAGTTCGAGATGGCGGCGATGCGCCCGCTCCTCCGCCGACGCGACCACGTAGAGCTTGAGATCGGCATCGGGGATCACGACGGTGCCGATGTCGCGCCCCACCATGACCACGCGCCCGGCCTTGGCAATCTGACGCATCCGGCAGGTGAGCGCCTCCCGCACACCCGGATAGGCCGACACGGGCGAGACCGCGCTCTCGACGCGCGGGGAGCGGATCTCCCAACTCACGTCGTGCCCATCGACCCGCACCGTGCACTGGCGCCCGTCGGACAGTGTGGGCGGCAGAACCTCGATGTCGACCTCGCGGACCAGGCGAGTGACCGCTGCCTCATCCTCGATATCGATCCCCCGGTCCTGCACGGCCCACGTGGCAGCGCGGTAGAGCACCCCGGTATCAAGGAACAAGTAATCGAGGCCTTTTGCGAGATGAAAGCCAATCGTGCTCTTACCGGATGCAGCCGGCCCGTCGATCGCAATCGTCGACGGCATCACTTGTGGTCTCTCCGCGACCTCGACTGGCCGCGGCCGCACCGTCGGCGGTCGGCGAGGGCCGAGCGCCAGGAGACTGGCGGGCGCCAGAGGACTGGCGAGATCCGGAGGACCGGCGGGCGCCGCCGCCCCGGCGTCCAGCGGGTCGAGAGCTGCCGCGACGCGCCCGATCTACAATGCCCTCCTTGCGCAGGAGGCCCACTTCGGATTCGCTGAGATAGCGCCATTTCCCGGAGTCGAGCGACCCGAGTTGGAGCGGCCCCATCGAGACACGAATCAGACGCTTGGGAGGGTAACCCAAGGCAGCGACCATCCGGCGGACCAGGTGTTTTCGCCCTTCATGTACGGTGACCCGCAGCCATGCCTCGTCACGTCGCTGCTCCTCCAGGGCGACACTGTCGAAACGCGTCAAGCGTCCGTCCAAGGTGATGCCGCGCTGCCAGCGATCGAGGGCGGCAGCATCGGGCTCGCCCTCAACCAGCACCCGGTAGGTCCGAGGGTGTTCGTAGCTGGGATGGGTCATCCGCTGGGTAAGCACGCCGTCGTTGGTCATCAACAGGAGGCCTTCGCTGTCGTAATCCAGGCGCCCGACGGGATAGAGACGGGGAGGATCCCCGCGCCTCGGCTTCGGAAGCGCGACCAAATCCGTGACCGTCTTGCGCCCGTGGGGGTCCTGGGTCGTGGTCACAACACCACGTGGTTTGTTGAGCATGACGTAGACAAACGGTTCGAGCTTGGGGATCGGCGTGCCATCCACCGTGATGCGCTGCGTCTCGGGATCGGCCTGGTCGCCCAACTTGGCCACCCGCCCATCGACGCTGACGCGCCCGGCCTCGATCATCTCCTCGCATCCACGGCGAGATCCATAGCCCGCCCGTGCCAGTATCTTCTGCAAACGTTCCTTTTCCATGGAAAGCATTATACCTGGAAGTGAGCGCATTCGCGAGTCCCGGCAGGTTCTCGACGTCTTGCGAAGGTCATCTTGAGAACGTTTCCGACATAAGGTTTTGACGGCCCTCGTCTTCTCGCCTATCATACAATCGATGACCGCTGTTCTGCGTCTTGCTGATGCCCCGAACGGGGCACCTACGGGGAGGCTCCAATGGCCATCGAGTTCCTCTCGATCCTGATCTTCACCTTCGCCCTGGCGCTGCTCGGCCTGGGTGCCATCACCTGGTTCGTCGACCGCGGCAGCCGGCGCACGCTGGGGATCTTGATGATTGTCTCTGCGCTGCTGATCGCCGGAGCATACGCCTTCCTGGGCAGCCGTTTCTCGATCGCGGTCTTCGGCAGGCTGATCATCACGATCGACCTCCCGCGCCTCATGACGACGGCGGTCGTCTATACCATCGGCGTGTTGATGGGGCTCGGCCTGGCAGGCGGTACCTTCCTGTGGATCTCAGGACGGCTCGTGAGGCCCACGGGGCTGGAGCGCAAACTCGCCATCTTCATCGCCATCACCTTGGTCATCGCCTTGATCATCAGCTTGATCGCGGTGCAAATCAGTCACTAAGGATGGGGCTATGTTCTTCACACGTAGGGATCTCGAAGACGGTGAGATGACGACCTTGGCACCGTACGGCTTTCACAGCCGTGACTCGCGGGGACGCGCCTACCCGGAAGAGGAAGCCATCTATCGAACGTGCTTCCAGCGAGACCGCGACCGCATCCTGCATACCAACGCCTTTCGGCGGCTGGAGTACAAGACCCAGGTCTTCGTCTATACCGAGGGCGACTACTATCGGACGCGGCTGACGCACACGCTGGAGGTCGCGCAGATCGGTCGCTCATTGGCGACGGCGCTGGGCGCCAACGAGGTGCTCGTCGAGGCCGTCTGCCTGGCACACGACCTGGGCCACCCCACCTTCGGCCACGCCGGAGAACATATCCTCAACCGGCTGATGGAGGGTCACGGCGGCTTCGACCACAACAAACAGTCACTGCGCATCGTGGAGAGGCTGGAGCAGCGCTACCCGACCTTCGCGGGGCTCAATCTCTCGTGGGAAACGCTGGAGGGCATCGTCAAGCACGAGACGTCCTATGACGTGGCCGACGGCACGCGGTTCGCGCCGCACCTGCGTGGGACGCTGGAGGCGCAGCTCGCCAACCCGGCGGACGACCTCGCTTATAGCGCACACGACCTGGACGATGGGCTTTACTCGGGCCTGATCCGACCCCGCGACCTCGCGGGGATCCGGCTGTGGGAAGAAGTCAAGGAAAGCGTCGGCTGGGACGAAACCGATTATGATAGCATGTGGCGTCACCGCATTGTGCGACGGCTGCTGGGTCTCCTGATCCACGATGTCATCGGAGAGACGGGAAGACGCCTGGAGGCCGCCGGTGCGTCGTCTCCCGACGACATACGCGCGCTGCCCGACAACGTCGTCGCGCTCTCGCCGGCGATGTTCGACAAGCTGGCGGAACTCAAGCGCTTCCTGTTGGAGAGGCTCTACCGGCACCCGCGGGTCATGCGGATGCAGATCAAAGCCGAGCGGATCATCGGTGCGATCTTCGAGGCCTACGTAGCGGAACCGCGGCAACTGCCCTACGAGGAACAGGCCAAGCTGGAGTCGCGGTCACTCCATCGCGTCGTATGCGACTACATCGCAGGGATGACGGATCGCTACGCGCTGCAGGAGTATGCCAAGCTCTTCGATCCGATGGAGAAGGTGTAAGCTTCCGCACCTTGCGCAGGTGGCCCAAGCAGACTCGGACCACCTGCGCAAGGTCTGTGACAAGAGGCTATGGGATACAGAGCGTCTCGCCGGCGCGGATGAAGTTGGGGTCGCGGATGCAGTTGCACTGGGCAATCGACCATATATCCGTGCCGTAATAGAGGGAGAGCCAACTCAGCGTATTGCCCCACCGGACGACCGTGGGTCACAGCGACAGTTGCAGCCCCCGCAGGCGCGGTTCGGGGGGGCGGCTCGGGGATGTCGCCGAACTGGGGCGTGCAGACCGGACCGGGTGGCAGCGTCTTGGAGACGTCGGGGATACTGAGAACATCGCCCGGGTGAATGATGCTCGGGTTGGCGACATCGTTCTGCGTCGCGATCGCCGCCGGATCGACGCCATAGGCACGACCAATGCAGTAGAGGCTCTCGCCGACCTTGACCGTATGCTGACCGAGGATCTCCCAACCACCGGCACCCGCGACCCCGCTCGCGGCTACTATCTGCGCTGATCCCAGCGACAGGCCAACCACAACCAAGAATAGGCAGATTCGCAAGAGGGCCTTGATCATCTCGACTCCTTCAATGATGGTGTCACGATGATTCCATTATAGAGGATCCGGCCTCATGCCGCAAGGGGTGATGCATGTGCCAATGTGCTCGTAACGTAACTGTAACGATCGGTGACGTGGGACAGGTGCGACCGGTACCGGCCCGGAGGTGGCGGTCTGCCTACAGGGCATCCCCGACAAGGACGCCGAGAAGGCCGATGATCACGCCCAATTGAAGCAGCAGATCCGTCTCGGCGAGCCACCCCACTATGGGCCAGGCAGGCAGGAAACTGATGACGAGATTGAGCAGGACGAGTCCCACACCCACCAGGACGGGGAGTCCTTTGCGTTGGGCGAGAAACTCGCTTGCGGCTCGCAGGAATTTGAGGATGATCACGCTTCCTCCCTCATCGTCGACACATACCAGCTACGAAAACCGCGCCATAATCGGACGATGAGCAACGATTGTAGCAGGAGTTGATTTCTCAAGCAACCGCAGTAAAATAGATATCAGTTTACTTAATCGGTGCGGGCTCATAGCGAAACGACGAGAGGAGGCAACGATGGTTCAGGTAGGTGAGAAGGCGCCGGAGTTCGAACTTACGTCCGACAAAGGGGAGAGCGTCAAACTGTCTGATTTCAAAGGACACAAGGTGGTGTTGTACTTCTACCCCGCAGCCGACACGCCAGGCTGCACACAGCAGGCGTGCGCCCTGCGGGATGTCTATCCTCAGATCGAGGCCAAGGATGCCGTCGTGGTCGGCATCAGCCCGGATGACCCGGAGAAGCTGGTTAAGTTCCGTGAGAAGCACGATCTGCCTTTCGTCCTCCTGTCGGACCCGGATCACGAGGTCGCGGAGGCCTACGGGGCCTGGGGTGAGAAGCAGACGTTCGGCACGACCCGTATGGGTCTGATTCGCAGTCACTTTGTGATCGATGAAGCGGGACGGTTGGCCGATGCGGAGGTCAAGGTGAAGCCGCTCTCGACGGCGGATCTGGCATTGAAAGTCATCGAGGTCTGAGCGCTTCTCTAAAGGGCTGCGCGGAAAATGCTGGGGACACGTCCCCAGTCTAGGGCTCATCTACAAGTGGGGGATCAGTTCGATCAGAGCGCCTGAGGGCAGGGGGATGCCCAAAAGGTCGAAGACCCTCTGCCAAAACGAAAGTGGCGCGAACCACAGATAGACCGCCAGCGCGATGCATAGGCAAATCAGGACGACAAGCACGCCAATGACGACATAGAGCCCCCTGGATCGCCTGGGCGCGGGAGGCTCCGCGTCGGGCGGTTCCACCGGAGCACTGTGAACCGGCGCGTTGTAGGCCACCGGCGGGACGGGTTGCTCGTAGACCGGTTGCTGAGGATAGAACGGGGATGGAAGCTCAACATCCTCGGGCTGCCGGTAGGGCCGCTGTGTGGGCGGGGGAGGCGACTCATATCCGCCAGGCTTCATCCATCGCCTGGGTCGAACCCGCCACAACTGTGCCCGCCATATTCTCCGTTTTCGACACATCGCGCACGACGTACTCAAGAGTGACGTAATCCGCAATTCGAACTCGATCTCCAGGAGAGAGGGTGTGGGGCTCGACGAGCCTGCGGTTGTTGATATAGGTACCGTTGGTGCTTCCCATATCCTCGATCACGGCCCCAGCGGGCAGCAGACGAATCTGTGCGTGATGTCGCGAGACCTGTGAGCTCTCAAACACGATGGTGTTGTCGGACGTCCGACCCAATGTGGATACCATGTCGAGGAGCGGATAACGCTCACCGACGTTCGGTCCCTCCGTGACCACCAACGTATGTTCCCTCTGTCTCTGCATCCCCACCTCCTGCCACTCGGGCTTTGGGACCCTGCGCGTGCGTCAAAGTATACTGCGACGTGGCGGCGATTGTCAAATGCCGGAAGTAGGAAGAGAATGGAAGAACCGCAGAATCGAGAACGGAGAATGAGAGAATGAAGAATCGGCGAACCGACGATCCACTACCGGCCTACGGTGACCCACACCCGACATCTGATGTCCAACCCCATGCCGCCGATGACCAACAGGGAGCCCCTGCTCTCCACTTCCCCATCGTGGACGCCCACATCGACGTAGCATACAACGCAGTTACGCTGGGACGCGACCTGAGCCGGACGGTCGGTGAGCTCCGGGAGGCGGAGCAGATGCACCCGGTCGCCGACCCTCACGCAGGGATCCCTATGATGAGCTGGCCCACCCTACGGGAAGGACGCGTTGCCGTGATCGGCGGGAGCATCTTCGTAGAACCGGGCAAGAAGTCGCACCCACGCCCCACCGCGACGTATCACACCCCGGAAGAGGCGCACGATCAAGGCGTGGAGCAATTGGACTATTACCGGCGCGTCGCCGATGAGCGTGAAGATGTCGAGATCATCGACAACTGCGGGCACCCTGGACCGCGTGCTCGAGAGTTGGACGTCTGAGGCGCCGATCGTGGGCGTCTTTGTGGTGATGGAGGGCGCCGAGCCCATTCTCGATCCCAACTCGCTGGAATGGTGGGTCGAACGCGGTCTGCGCGGGATAGGGCTGACGTGGTCGGCGGGCACGCGCTATGCCGGAGGCAATGCCAGCCCCGGTCCACTGACAGACGCAGGCGAGGCCCTGCTCCACGCGATGGCGGACTACAACCTGGTGGCCGATCTGAGCCACCTATGGGATGAGGCCGCGCACACCCTACTGGACCGTTACCCCGGCCCGGTCGTGGCAACCCACGCGAATCCGCGCGCCTTTGTGGATGCCCCGCGGATGTTATCCGATGACATGATCCGGCGGATCGTCGAGCGCGAGGGTGTGATCGGCGCGGTGGCCTACAATCGGATGTTGGTGCCGGGGTGGCATCGCGGGCAGACCCGCGTCCCACTCTCACGCCTTGTGGAGGTCATCGACTACGTCTGCCAGCTTGCCGGCCATGCGGAAGCCGCAGGGCTCGGCTCAGACCTCGACGGAGGGTTCGGCCAGGCATCAGCACCGGCGGGGCTGACGTCTGTGGCGGATCTGTTCAAAGTCGCAGCGCTGCTGCGCGAGCGAGGGTACAGCGAGGGTGACATCGAGGGCATCATGGGTGGGAACTGGCTCCGGGTAATGCGGCAGGCGCTGGAGGCGTTCTAGTCCCCGAGATCCTGAAGATAAGTCGGACGTGAAACCTTGTCAGAGAGACGGTTTATGGTATATTAGCGTCAATCCTGCCGTGTGCGTGGAACCGATATGGGGTTTTGAGCCAACACCTTACAAATACGGGAACCACAAGTCTTGGGAGAGGACGCGATAGCCTTCGGGCAAGGCCGAATCACCCGGCTGGTACCCACCTGCGCAAGCAGGGTCAAAGCCAACGGTGCACGGCACGGCGGGTGTCTCTCTTATAAGAGCCGCGCTGGGAATTCCCAGCGCGGCTCTTTGTGTGCCAGGCGACGACCATCAGGCCCGCACGGGTACAATATTATGTAAAGTAGGCTTGACTTTGCCAGGTGCCTATGTTATCCTCAGAAGGCTGAAATTAGCTCAACGCCGCACGTACACTTGAGGAGTCCATGTACTGGGAACGCGTTTCTGAAGAGATCTTCCTTTTTACAAGTGATCGCTACGCAATGGTCAATTCCGTTGCCATTCTCACCGAGAAAGGGACGATAGTCGTCGACGGCCTTCCGTTTCCAGACGAGGCCAAGCAAATCGCCCGCTTTCTCGAGATCCGCTCCGGTATGGATTTCCACACGCTGATCCTCACCCACCACCATATGGATCACGTCTACGGTCTGTATGCCTTCCCCGAGCAATTGGATGTGATCGGGTCCGAGTTGTGTCGCCAGCGGCTACTGGAAGTTGGCGAGTCCTCACTCGCCGAAGCGCGCGAGGGGGACCCAGCGTTTGAGGAAGTCACGCTTCGCCTGCCGACCGTGACATTCGGCTCAGGTGACGTTTTCCTGGATACCGGCGACAAGACATTGAGGCTCTTTCCCCTGCCCGGCCACACGCCGGACAATATCGGGATCTTCATCGAACAGGACGAGGTCCTCATCGCCGGAGATGCCGTGATGGCAATCCCAATCATCGCGGATGGCGATTGGGAGCAAGAGATCGCTACGCTGAAGCTCATCAAAGAGATGGAGCCGGACACTGTCGTCCAGGGCCACGGGGAAGTCATCCTCCGCGGTGAGGTCAAGACGGTGATGGACGAATACATACACTACCTCGAATGTGTGCGCCGGCAGGCCGAGATGGTCCTGAAGAAGAGACGCGACCGCAAGGAGATTTTCGACATCCCGCTGGAAGCGTGCGGCCTGGAACGCGTGCCCCTGGGTATCGCCAGCCACCAACTACACGTGGCCAACATCCTGAGTGTCTACGACAGGCTCAAGGCGGAGCAAGAGAGCGACTAGCAGGCTCCCTCGCATATGTCGGCCCTACACGATTGGCTGGACCGCTATCTCAGGTCGCTTGATCGGGGCAACGCTTCCCCCTACACGGTAAAGAACTACGGAACCGATATCGCGCAGTTTCTGGATGCTTGCGCGACACAGGGCATCACGACGCTTGACGGCCTGGATAGAGACGTGGTGCGCGCCTACATGGCAGGGCTGGACGAAGACGGCATCGTGCGCGCCAGTATCGCGCGCCGAGTCTTCGAGCTCCGGGCGTTTGGCGATTTCCTCGTCCGTCAACATGCGTGGGACGAAAACCTCTTCCGCCGGATCTATGCTCCCCGGCTTCCGGAGCGGTTACCGCGATATCTCACCCCCATTGAGATGAACCGGCTTCTGGCGGTGCCCGATGTCTCCGAGCCGAAAGGGCTTCGCGATCGTGCGATCCTCGAAGTGCTCTATGGCTCGGGGATGCGAGTCAGCGAGCTCTCCGCCCTGGACCTGGGGGACCTCGACCTTAGCGCCAAGGAACTGCGGGTGATCGGAAAGGGCAATAAGGAGCGTATCGTGCTGATCGGCGTGCCGGGGGCAGAAGCGCTGCGCGCCTATATAGACCGTGCTCGTTCGTCCTTCATCGGTGACCAGACCACCAACGCCATCTTCTTGAACCGGTTCGGTGGGCGTCTCTCAGCGCGCTCTGTAGATACGATCGTTCGCCAGGCCGGGGTCGCCGCGGGCATCGATCAGACGGTGACCCCTCACTTGCTGCGGCACACGTTCGCCACCCATATGCTGAACGGTGGAGCGGATCTTCGAGTGGTACAAGAACTGCTGGGACACGAGAACATCGCGACGACACAGATCTACGCCAGTGTGACGCAGCGGCGGGCGCGGGAGATCTATCTGAAGGCGCACCCGCGGTCGGAGGAAAAGCAAGAATAGAGAATGCAGAATCAGCGGAGGGGCGAGAAGACGACAAAGAGGCGGGACCTTTCAGGTCCCGCCTCTTATTCACTGTAGGAGGATCAGGAGAACTACAGCTCGATGGCGAGCTCAGGCTCTTCGGCAGGTTTGAGCTCGATGCCATCCTCGCCCTGGTCGACAATGATCACATCGCCCATACGGTATTTGCCGGCTAACAACGCATCAGAGACCGGCGTCTCGACCTCTTGCTGAATCAGACGGCGGAGCGGGCGAGCTCCGTATTCGGTGCTATAGCCGTGTATCGCCAGCCAATCCTGGGCCGCGTCGGTGAGCCGGATGTCGAAGCCATTCTCCAGGAGACGATCGCGCAGTTTCGCGACCTCCAGGCCGACGATCTCGCGGATATCCTCGTGATTGAGCGCCCGGAAGACGACGACCGCATCGACCCGGTTCAGGAACTCGGGGCGGAAGAGCTTGCGCAACCGGCCCATCAGCTTCTGACGCATCTCCTTGTAGGTCTGGCTCTCGCCCGTCTCCGCCGACTCCAGAGTAAAGCCCAACGATCCCTGTCGCAGGATGTCATCGGCCCCCACGTTGGAGGTCATAATCAGGAGGGTATTGCGGAAGTCGACCTTGTGACCCCGTGCGTCCGAGAGGACACCTTCCTCCATCATCTGCAACAGCATGTTGAAGGTGTCCGGGTGGGCTTTCTCGATCTCGTCAAAGACGACGATGGAGTAAGGACGCCGCCGGATTGCCTCGGTCAACTGCCCGGCGTCATCGTAGCCGACGTATCCTGGAGGGGCGCCCACCAGGCGGGCCACCGCGTGTCGCTCCATAAACTCGGACATATCGATCTGGATCAGCGCGTCCTCGGAGCCAAACATGAAGCGAGCCAAGGCCTTGGACAACTCGGTCTTACCCACGCCGGTCGGCCCCAGGAAGATAAAGGAGCCAATGGGACGGCGGGGATCCTTAAGACCGGCCCGAGCCCGGCGAACAGCCTGGGCCACCAACTCGATCGCCTCGTTCTGACCTACAATATGCTGGCGCAGGTCATTCTCCATATCAAGGAGACGGCGAGACTCCTCCTCGGCGATCTGGGTCATGGGGATGCCCGTCCACATCGCGATGATCTCGGCGACGTCGTCGGGGCCAACGGTGAGACCCTCATCCTCCTCAGACCGCATCTGACGCAACATCTCCATCCGGCTCTTCAAGCGTGCCCTCTTCCGTCTTGAGCTCGGCCAGCTCCTTGCGCTTGCCGGCTACCCTGAACTGGGCCTGCTTGAGGCGGAGGTCCTGAATCTGCTCGAAGACCTCACGTAACTGGATAGAAAGCGGGGACTTGTACATCTTCACCCGCGACGCCGCCTCATCCATAACATCGATGGCTTTGTCGGGCAGGAAACGCTCAGGAACATAGCGCGAGGAGAGTTGGGTCGCGGCCTGCAACGCCTCATCGCTGATCAACAAGCGATGGTGCTGCTCGTAAGCGTGCTTGATCCCGCGCAGAATCGCGATGGTCTGCTCGGCGGTGGGCTCGTTGACCATTACCGGCTGGAAACGTCGCTCCAGCGCGGCATCCGACTCAATATGCTTTCGGTACTCGTCCAACGTGGTAGCACCGATACACTGGAGCTCACCACGTGCCAACGCAGGTTTGAGGATGTTGGCGGCATCAATGGACGAACCCGCCGATCCGGCGCCGACGAGCATGTGCACCTCGTCGATGAATACGATGGTATTGCTATCCTTTAGCTCGGCCAAGACCTTCTTGAGGCGCTCCTCAAACTGACCGCGGTACATTGTACCGGCAACCAGTGAGCCGACATCCAGTTGAACCAACCGCTTGCCAAGGATCGGACCCGGCACACCACCGGAGACGATGCGCTGCGCCAATCCCTCTACAATGGCAGTCTTGCCCACACCGGGCTCACCGATCAGGGCAGGATTGTTCTTCGTGCGGCGGGCAAGGATCTGAATCACGCGCTCGATCTCTTCCTGGCGCCCGATCACGGGATCCAGACGATTCTCGGTCGCCATTTCCGTCAGATCAACCGCCACCTGTTCCAGCAGCGCGTCGGACGATCCTCCCGACCGTGGCTCCGATCGCGCCGCACCTCCGGTCCTGCGCTGTGGCGCAGCCGAGGTCTTGGGACGCATCGGCATGAATCTCTCGATCCGCCGGCGAATCGTCTCCGCAGAGAGCCCCGCCTGGGTCAACACCGCAATGATCACACCCTCATGCTGGCGCAGCAATGCCAGGAGCAAGTGCTGGGTATCGACTACCGAACTGTTGTGGCGCTTCGCCTCTTCCAGCGACATCTGCAGGAGCATCTCTGTGGAATGACGGAGCTCCGGCTCCGGATCAATCAGAGGCTTGGCACTCGACAGCCGAGCCACCGTCTGCAGTGCTTGCTGAGGACGCAGCCCCATATCGCGCAACACCCGACCGGCAATCCCCTCGCCTTCCAACATCAGCCCCAGCAGGATATGCTCAGGGCCGATGGTTGCATGATGCATCCGTTTCGCCTCAATCTGGGCGAAGCGCAGCACCTCCTGCGCTGATGGTGTGAACCTCTCTAGCGGGTCGGCCATATATGTACCCTCTGTCTACCCCACATCGTCAAACCCCACTTGCGGGCAACCTCATCAATATATACCGTTATACGTTCCGGCAAGGCGGCAAAACGTGCGTCTTCCGCCCCACCGAGGATCAATTTTCGTCAAACACACTTCCGCAACTGAACTCATTATAGCATAAAACAGGTGCCGAAGTAGGTAACGGAAACGTAAAGGGCACGGGAGCAAATCCCGTGCCCACATTCACGTGCGTCTGGATGCATCCGTTCGGAGTCCGGACGGGCGGCTAAGCCGCCACCGGAGGTCAGAACCGAAGCTAGATCAACGGACGCATTGGAGTATCACACTGACGAATTCCTCCCACTCATCCTCAAAGAGGTGGATGGTGACCGTCTCGAACTCAATGTGATAGATCATTTCGTCTGTCTCAGCTTCATGAGACGACCAGATCGTGTAGTTTTCAGATTCTCCCAGCGTTTTGACATCGGGCTTCTTGTCCACAAATCCTCCTTGTGATCGAGTCAGACAATGATGATAGGGCGAACAGGCTCAGTTTCGGCGGCGCGAACGCCACCACCACCACCACCACCACGGCGACCGCCACCAGAGGGCGGCGAATCCTGAGCTTGAGCTTCCTCCAGAGACCACCCTTCCAGCACGGCCTGGCGAGAAAGACGGACCTTACCATCCGTAACGGCTGTCACCATCACGAGAATCTCATCGCCCACATTCACGACATCGGTTACCTTCTCGATGCGCGTATCGGAAAGCTGGGAAATGTGAACCAGGCCATCCGTGCCGGGCAGAATCTCGACAAAGGCACCGAAGTCAGCCACCCGAACAACCTTGCCGGTGTAGACGTTGCCCAGCTTGGGTGTCTGCATCATCGACTCGACGTAAGCCAGTGCCCGCTGAGCGCCGTCACCGGCCGGTGCAGCGATAAAGACGGTGCCGTCCTCTTCGACGTCGATCTTGACCTCATATTCCGCCTGAAGTGACCGGATCATCTTGCCACCCGGGCCAATCAGAGTACCGATCTTCTCGGGATCGATCTGCGTGGTCAGCATCTTGGGAGCGTAGGAGGAAAGCGAGGACCGGGGTGCCGCAATAGCAGATTCGATGACGTCGATGATCTGCTCGCGGGCCACGCGGGCCTGCTCAAGCGCTTCACTGAGGATCTTGCGGCTCACGCCTTTGATCTTGATGTCCATCTGGAGCGCGGTGATGCCTTCGCGTGTTCCGGTGACCTTGAAGTCCATATCCCCAAGATGATCCTCGAGGCCCTGGATGTCGGTCAAAACACGATAGCGTTGGCCATCGGAGACCAAGCCCATCGCAATGCCCCCGACGGGAGCCGCGATGGGTACGCCGGCGTCCATCAGGGCCAAAGTGCTGGCACAGGTCGAGGCCATCGATGTGCTGCCGTTGGAGGCCATCACTTCGCTTACCACCCGGACGGTGTAAGGGAAGGCCTCTTTGGAGGGCAACACAGGTTCGATCGCACGCTCGGCCAGCGCGCCATGACCAATCTCGCGGCGCCGCGGGCCACGCAACGGCCAGGTCTCGCCTGTCGAGAAGGGCGGGAAGTTATAGTGGTGAATGTATCGCTTGGTCTCCTCAGGGAAGAGGTCATCCAACTCTTGACGCTCGCCAGGCATGCCCAGCGTCGCAAGGCTCATCACCTGGGTCTCACCGCGGGTGAAAAGGCCTGAGCCATGAGGGCGGGGCACGAGATGCACCTCGGCGTCCAAAGCACGCAACGTGCTCTGATCCCGACCATCGGGCCGAATGCCCTTATCCAGAATGCGCTCGCGCACGACCTCCTTGAGGACATCGTCGAAAGCACCACCGATGAGTCGCGAGGACCAGCCATTGGCCTCAGCTTCTTCTGCCAAAGCCGTCTTGAGCTCGCTCTGCAGGTCATCCAAAGCCTCGATGCGCTCCCCCTTGAGCAGAGTCGTATCCACCAACATACGCACACGGTCCAGCATCAGATCGCGGACGCGGCGGGAGAGGGTCTCCGGTGTCTCGAAGATCGGGTAATCGAGCGTCTTGGGCTTGCCGACGCTGCGTTGCATGTCGTTCTGAACACGAATGGCATCCTGGATGGCGCTGTGAGCCAGCTCCATCGCATCGAGCATCAGTTCCTCGGTGATAACGTTGGCGCCAGCCTCCACCATAAGGATCGCATCCGTGCGAGCTGCCACGACCAAGTCCAGATCGCTCGTCTGCATCTGCGTGATGTTTGGGTTGACGACGAACTCACCGTCGATATAGCCGATGCGCACCGCAGCGACCGGCCCATCGAAGGGCGCGTTGGAGATCGTCAGCGCTGCAGAAGCTGCGATCACGCCCAGTGTGTCCGCATACTCCAATTCGCCCTGGGACAGCGGCTGGACGATGACCTGCACGTCATTGCGCATATCCTTGGGGAAAAGCGGTCGCATCGCGCGATCGATCAGGCGGCTGGTCAGGATCGCCTTCTCGGATGGTCGTCCCTCGCGCCTAAAGAACGAACCGGGAATCCGTCCCGCGGCATAGAGTCGTTCCTCGAAGTCAACCGTCAGGGGAAAGAAATCGATCCCCTCACGGGGGCTGTGCGCCATCGTGGCCGTCGCCAGGAGGACGGTATCGCCGGACTGGACGATGACCGCGCCGCCGGCGAGACGGGCAATCTTGCCCGTCTTAATGGTGATCGTCTGACCACCCAACTCGAACTCAAAAACATGTTCCTCTAACATCATAACCTCCTATAGCCGACGCTCCCGGTGATAGAAGGCTAGAAACTGGGAACTGCTGTACACAACGCCCCCATAGCGCGGTGCACCCCACTTCCCAATTCCCACCCTCTAGCATACGGGCGGTCGGATCGTTACCTATCCTCTTCCAATTCCGTCCGACATCACGTCCCGACGACGTCGAGACGTACCCCGACGGTGTCGGGGCGTAAGCACAAAGACAGGCGAGTAGAGGGGATCAAGCCCCAAACCTACTCGCCTGCCATTGAACTCCGTGATACAACGTTAATACAGGTTTACCTGCGCAGTCCGAGGCGCCGGATGAGATCTCGATAGCGCTGCGGACTCTTCTTCTGCAAGTAACTAAGGTGCCGACGCCGCTGTCCAACGAGCTTAAGCAAGCCTCGCCGTGAGTGCGTGTCGTTCTTGTGCGCCTTGAGATGCTCGGTCAGATCAGAGATCCGGCGCGTTAGCAGCGCAATCTGAACCTCTGACGACCCCGTGTCATCCGGCGCCTGTGCATATTCCTTGATGATGTGTTCTTTTTCTTCCTTAGATAGCACGACTTCCCACTCCTTTTAGGGAACCGACCAACCGTTTCATACGCATCGGCCAGTGGTCAACGTGAAAGGCAGTATACCACGGAAGGTGTTCTTAGCAACCCACAGCGCAAACGGGGTTACGAGGAGAGACACAGAAGTATACGTTATAATGGTAGGGAAGAGAGTGTGCAGGTATAGGCGACGCAGTGTCGGGAAGGCTGATATGACAGAGACGATTACCCTGGAATTGAACGCGATGGCTCATGGTGGCGAGGCGATTGGCCGCCACGAGGGGCGTGCGATCTTCGTCCCATATGCGATACCCGGCGAGCGCGTCCGAGTGGAGATCGTAGAGGATCACGGGCGCTATGCTCGCGCAACCCTCCTCGACGTTCTGACCCCTTCAGCCGTCAGGGTGACGCCCCCGTGTCCCTTCTTCGGACAGGACAAGTGCGGGGGCTGCCAGTGGCAGCACATCGACACCGCCGTACAGCCCAGGATGAAAGGGTTGGTAACGCTGGATCAGCTCGAACGCATCGGAAAAATCAAAGAGCCACCGGTGTTTGAGCCGATCCCGGATGAGACCGGCTGGGAGTATCGCAACCACGCCCTGTTCCGCGTCGATCCGGCGGGCAGGCTCGGGTTTCTCGGTGCGCGAAGTCACGACGTCTATCCCATCGACGATTGCCTGATCATCCATCCGCTGCTCAGCACGCTGTTCAAGACTCTCGATATGACCTATCCGGAGCTGGAATGGCTCGAGCTCCGCGCGGGCACCGCGACCGGTGACTTGATGCTGCTCCTGCAGGCCAAGGAGGAGGAATCGCCTCTGCTGGAGGTCGATTTCCCGCTGTCTATCGTGCAGATCCGCCACGATGACGCCGTTGCTCCACTCATCGGGTTGGATTACATTATGGAGCGCATCCACGACCGGGAATTCCGCATCTCCGCTACAAGCTTCTTCCAGGTCAACTCTGCCCAGGCAGCGGAACTCGTGAACATCGTGATGGGCGCGTTGGACCTCACCGGCTCAGAATACGTGTTGGACGCCTACTGCGGCGTGGGGCTCTTCACCGCGTTTCATCGCCGAGGAAGCCTGCCACGTGATCGGGATCGAGGCCAATCCGCCCGCCATCGTCGACGCCAATCACAATATGGCGGGCGCCGACAACGTGGATCTCCTGGAGGGATCTGTAGAGGACATGATCGGCGACATCCAGGATCCACTGGATGCCATCGTCGTGGATCCCCCGCGAACCGGCCTGGCGCCCGAGGTCATCGATGCCATCGCCGGCCACGGCCCGAAACGTCTGGTCTACGTCTCGTGCGACCCGGCGACGCTCGCGCGGGACAGCCTCAGATTGACGCGACACGGGTATCACCTGGATTGGGTTCAGCCCGTGGACCTCTTCCCACAGACGTATCACATCGAGAATGTGGCGCTGTTCACCAAATAGACCACGTGTTGGTGCCGGACGGTCCAAACGTAGATCCGACGGGGCCATGGGTGAGAGAGGTTATTTACGAAGCTGCGGGCTCGAGCAAGCAGGCTACAGGATCTCCACCTGTGACCCGCTGTCGGTCTTGGTCACCTGGATCTGGGTCGGGAAGGCCTCGCGCAGCTCGTCGATGTGCGTGATGATGAGGATCATGTCGAACTCATCCTGAACAGCTTTGACGGCCTCCACCAGGCGCTCACGTCCCTCGGCATCCAGGGCGCCAAACCCCTCGTCGACGAAGAGCGAGCGCAGTCGTACTCCGGCACGTTGGGCCAGCATCCGCGAGAGCGCCACGCGGATCGCAAAGTTGATGCGGAACTGCTCCCCGCCTGAGAACCCCTCGTAGGGCCGGGTTCCCTTCTCATCGCTGATGATGATATCGAGGGTCTCCCGCAGGTCGCCGGCCTTGGTCTCGCGCTGCGTCTCAAAGCGTACGTGCATTCGCCCGCTGGTGAGTTGCTGCAGCATGCGGTTCGCATCACGCTCCAGCTCGGGCAACGTATGCTCTATGATCATGGCCGGGATGCCGTTGACGCCGAAAGCGTCGCGCAACTCGGTATAGATTCCGATACGCGCGCCCAACTCGGCCCGCTGCTCCCGCATACCCACGACCCGCTGCCCGAGGGTGGTCAGAGCCGCCAGGTTCTGCCTGGCAGCTCCTACGCGCTGACGGGCCGCCGTCGCCGCCTGCCGGACCTCATTGAGATGTTCGGCCACCGCGGGTGCCCCTGATAGGTGACTCCGGAGCCCAACCAACACAGCCTCAGCGTCCGCACTCTCCTGCACCATCCCTGCGAGACGATCCTGCTGCATACCGGTCTGGACCTCGAGGTGCGCCAACGCACCGGTCTCACTCTCCACACCCATACGCGCCTTCTCCAGCTCCCGGAAGTCGGCTTCCGCCCCCTCGAGATCCGAGATGCGGCGCTGCACCTCTGCATGAGCATCGGCATCGTAGCCCACCTCCGCAAGCTGTGCCAGTACTCGGGCAAGCTCTGAGCGCGTCTGCGCAGCAAAGTCAATCGAGGCCAGTTTCGCCTGAAGCTGGGCCTTTTGCTCAATAACGTGGGCCAGGGCCAAACGCTCGGGACCGGCAAAATCCTGCTCGGCAATCCGCTGCTCGAGAGCTGCCATCCGGTCCCGCAGTTTTTCGGATCGATGACGCGCCGTCTCCCCCTGTTCCAACTGCTGCTGCAGACGTGCCAACGCCTGCTCGCGCGCGGCCCTCGCGCGAAGCTGAGCCTCCAGCGCCTTGAGCCTCACTCCCAGGGCAGCCTGCACCTCATCGAGTTCGGCAAGCCGCTGTCGGTTGGCCCGGAACTCATCTCCCATCTCGGTGCCCTGCGCCTCGATGTCGGAGAGCAGTCGCTGATGGTGCTCGGGCGTGAGAGGCTGTCCACAGAGAGGACAGTCGGCCTCAGCTTCGGCCAGGGCGTCCAGCCGGGTCTTGGTCTCGTTCATCAGATCGCGCAGTTGGCGGTTTCGCTCGGTCAACCGGCTCTGCTCGACCTCGTTCTCCTGCAAGGTGGCCCGTTGATGCTCCAGCTCCTCCGCGACTGACACCAGTTCGGAGACCGCAGCTTCCGCCGTCCGGAATTCGGCGAGCACGCTCTCGTCCGCAAACCGCTCTGCCAGAAGTGCATCCTGCGTCCGAAACTCCCCGAGCGAACGCTCGACCGCAGCCTTCTCGTCAGCTATGGCGCGATCCAGGCGCGATTCCTCGCGCTCCAGGGCTCGCAGCGCCTCATTGAGCTCCTCACGCGCCGCAGCAATCTCCGTCTCAAGGCGAGCGCGGTCCTCCTGCAGCCGCGCAGCTTCAGCCAGCTTGAGACCGAAGCCTCGATCCTCGACGACCGCGTCCTGATAGGCCGTGTAGCGGGCCTGGATCGCATCGGCCTGGGCGACGAGCGCCTGATCGCGAGCCAGGCGATCCTGTCTGGCCTCCATCTCGTCGCGCAACTTGGCGAGATCCGACTCCAACTCCCGGCGCCGGCGGGTCAGATCCTCGACCTGACGCTGGAGACCCACAGCCTGCTCCCTGACGCGCGTCATCTCATCCATCGCCTGCTGGGCATCGGCCAGATCGGCCTCCGCAGCCGCAGCCTCGACCTCGGCGTGGGCCAGCGCAGCCTCAAACTCAGCGCGGCGGGCCAACTCCGCCTCGGTCTCGGTCAAGCGACGATCGAGCTCGCGCATCTGCCCCTGCACGGCAGAGAGCTTGACCTTGGCCCGATCCTGATACTCGGACCATTGATCAAGCCCCAGCACCGTGCTCAATACGGATTTCCGCTGGGTTGGAGATTGAACCGTGAACTCATCCGCGTGCCCCTGCCGCAGATAGGCCGAATTGATGAAGGTATCGTAGTCGAGGCCCAAGTGATCGATAATGGATTGCTGGGTCTCCCGGATACTATCGGACGTCAGCACGCGCCATCCGGCATCGGTCTCGACTTCGAAGTCGAGAAGCGAACTGACCGCACGGCGGCCACGTTCCTCACGGCGCCTCAGAATGCGGCAGCGATGCTCGGCCCCGGTCTGATAGGGCATACGGAAGACGTACTCAACCTCCAGGCTCGACTCTCCGTGGTAGACCAGGTCATCGTCGTGCCCGTAGGGCGCGCGCGACCGTCCCCAGACCGCCCAGGTGATGGCATCCAGCAGCGCGGATTTCCCCGCTCCGTTTTGGCCGACGAGGCTGGCCAGATGCACGCCGCGCAGATCGAGGTCGGTCTCGCGGTGTGAGAGGAAATTACGGAGGCGAAGGGACTCGGGTATCATTCAGCGCACGCCCTTGAAACCTCGGGCGACGATAAAGGACTCCCAACTCTCGTTCCGGGTCGCGGCCGGGGTATGCACCTTGACGGGGTGAAACGCCAGCTTGACCTCGCGGATCAGGTCGGGGAGATCCTCTCCCTCGAAGACCTTGAGCACCATGTTTCCGTTGCGCACGAGGAGTTCCCTGGCGACGGTGAAGGCGGCACGGGCCAACTCGATGGAGAGCACGTGATCGCGCAGCTTGACCCCGGTCGTGGAAGGCGCCGCATCGCTGAGAACGACGTTCGCCCTGCCCCCCACGATCTCGATGACCCGGGCCTGCACGTCAGGATCGGTCATATCGCCCTGGATCGTGGTGACGCCCGGGATCGGCTCGATCTCCTGGAGATCGAGAGCGACCACCTTCCCGCGATCTCCCACCAACCCCGAGACCACCTGAGACCACGAACCCGGCGCGGCACCCAGATCCACCACAACGTCCCCACGGCGGATGATGTGGAACTTATCCTGGATCTGGATCAACTTGTAGGCCGACCGGGCACGATAGCCCTCCTGCTTCGCCTTGCGGAAATACTGCTCCTGATGTTGCTGTTTGCGCCAATGCCCCATGGCCGGCCTAGCCTTCGGCAGGCTTCGTCGAAAAATCGACCAGTTGAGCCGCCAGCGTGTCGGGCACCTGGCCCACAATCAGGGTTCCGTCGGCGCCGTGGGATTCCTCTTCGATCAACCCCCGCTCGTGGATCAAGTTGACCAGATCGCCGCGGTCGAAAGGCAGCAAGACGCGGATGCGCATCATCGCAGATTCGAGGACCTCCTCGACCTCCGCAAGGAGCTCGCCCAGGC
The DNA here is from genome assembly GCA_963751345.1 of uncultured Chloroflexia bacterium. Lineage (GTDB taxonomy): Bacteria > Chloroflexota > Anaerolineae > B4-G1 > SLSP01 > PWVB01. The sequence goes on along the minus strand of CAVVUS010000010.1, from coordinate 84,486 downwards.
CCTGGCCCTCCAGCGCCGAGATGGCCACACTGTCGGGGAGATCCCAAAGCGCGGCACTCGCCGCCTCGGGGTTTTCGAGGCGATCGATTTTATTGAGTGCGTTGACGATCGGAAGATCCTCAGCGCCGATACTCTTGAGCGTGGCAAAGACGGCCCGGGCCTGATCCATCGCCTGGGGGTGGCTCACGTCGATCACGTGGACGAGAAGATCGGCCTCCAAGACCTCCTCAAGCGTGGCCCGGAACGCCGCAATCAGATCGGTGGGCAGTTTCTGGATGAACCCTACGGTATCGGTGAAGAGGACAACTGCGCCTCCGGGTAACGTGACCCGACGGGTTGTGGGATCCAGCGTCGCGAAAAGCTGATTCGCTGCGTAAATCGTGGAGCCGCTCAGCGCGTTGAGCAACGTTGACTTTCCGGCATTGGTATAGCCAACCAGGGACACGGTGGGCAACCCGTCGCGGCGGCGCTGATTGCGCTGACGAGCCCGCGAGGCACGCACACTTTCCAGCTCGCGTTTGATCTGCGCAATGCGGCGACGGATGACAAAACGATCCATCTCCAACTGGGTCTCGCCGGGACCACGGAGCCCGACGCCACCCGTGCGTCCACCGGCACGACCACCGGCCTGCCGGGTATACGAGCGGTCCGTCCAGTCCTGCGTGAGCCGCGGCAGCCGGTACACGTACTGCGCCAGCTCCACCTGCAGCGCACCCTCGCGCGTGCTGGCGTGCTGGGCGAAGATATCGAGGATCAGCGCGGTGCGATCCATCACCTTGATGTCTGTCCCGAAGGCCTTCTCCAATCCGCGCTGATGGCGAGGTGCTAACTCATCGTCGAAGATGACGACGTCTGCCCCAAGGTCATGCACTTCGGAGGCAATCTCCTCGGCCTTTCCGGAGCCGACGAAGGTCGCCGAATGTGGGCGGTCCAATTTCTGGGAAGTGGAACCGACAACCTCCAGACCCGCCGTGTCGGCCAGGCGCGCCAACTCGACCAGGGATTGCTCCACGGGCCAGTCACCAGGCGCATACTTGCCATCCGGCTTCGCTTTCCATTCGACCCCCACGAGAAAGGCTTTCTCCAGTGGAGCGATAGTTTCCCTGATAGACTTGCGTAGGCTCATGGCCCTCCTTGTCGTTGACCAGATGATATCGCGAAACAGGCGGCTCAGCAAGGGCCGGAAACCTTTGCATGGTTGGGCACCCTCGTGGGATCTGCTACAATGGGTGACGTTCATTTACAGCCCTCGGAGGCATCGTGAGAATACTAATCACCGGTGGCGCAGGTTTTCTCGGTAGCGCCCTAGCTAACACGCTTGCTGGAGAAGGACACGAGGTCCTGGTCATCGACGACCTGAGCGCGGGTGATCCGGCTCGCTTGGGCCCCGGCGTCCTCTTCCATCGCGGCAACATCACGGACCGTCCGAAACTCTGGTCGCTCCTGCAGGGCGTCGACTGCGTCTATCATCTGGCGGCGCGCGTTTTGGTAGCGGAGTCCATTCTGTACCCGAGAGAATATAATGAAGCGAACGTCAGCGGCACGGTCGCCCTCTTGGAAGCGATGCGTGACGTAGGGATACCACGCATTGTCTTCACATCGTCGGGGGCACTTTACGGGGACCAGGCCAGTCAGCCGGTCACAGAGAGCGCCCGCCCCAACCCACTTTCGCCCTATGCCGTCAGCAAACTGGCAGCCGAGCACTACGTCCGGACCATCAGCACGCTCTGGGGGACGACCGCAATCGTGCTGCGGATCTTCAATGCGTACGGACCGGGTCAGCCCCTGCTTCCCTCACACTCCTCGGTCATCCCCCGGTTCATCAGCCAGGCACTCGGGGGAGGCTCGTTGGTGATCTTTGGGGATGGCAAGCAGACCCGCGACTTCGTCTATGTCAGCGACATCGTGCGGGCGCTCATTAGTGCCCTGAGCATCGAAGGATCCGAACACCTTACCATCAACGTGGGAAGCGGTATTGAGGTATCCGTCAACCAGTTGGCCCAGGAGATCCTCGACCTGACGCACTCCACCAGTAATATCATCTACAGCCCGGTCGGCAACGGTGGCGTGTCACGTTTGCAGGCCGACCTCACCGTCGCCAAAGAGCTCCTGCACTACAAGCCGCAGATCAAACTCAGGGACGGACTCCGGCGTATTCTGCGCGAGGATCCACGATTCCATTGACGGGAAGGGGGACCGCATGCTGATCACGCACGCTACCGTCGCGACGCTGGGGCCGGAACCTCGTCTGATCGAGGACGGCGCAATCCTCATTCGAGACCGGCAGATCGTGGACACCGGTACAACGCAGGAATTGGCGGGGGCACATCCCGACGAGGAGCAGATCGATGCTCGAGGAGAACTCGCACTGCCGGCAAGTCTCTGCGGGCACACACACTTCTACGGCGCGTTTGCGCGGGGTTGGGCATATCCCGGGCCACCGGCGGCCTCATTTGGCCAGGTGCTCGAGCGGCTGTGGTGGCGTCTGGACAAACACCTGACCCTGGAGGACGTGCATGCCTCGGCGCTGGTGTGCCTCGCCGACGCAGTGCGCCACGGAACCACCACGCTCATCGATCACCATGCAAGCCCCAACGCCATTGAGGGATCGCTGGACGTTATCGCGGATGCCGTATGTGCGTCGGGAGTGCGGGCCGCACTCGCCTATGAGGTTACCGACCGGGATGGAAGCGACCGCGCCCGAGAAGGAATCGAGGAGAACGTGCGGTTTCTGCGACGGCTGGCGCAGGATCCTCACCCGCAACTGGCTGCATCCTTCGGACTGCACGCGTCGCTGACGTTGAGCGATGCCACGTTGGCCGACGCAGTTGCGGCGCGCGATCGAGCGAACCGTGACGGCGCGGTGTGTGGGTTCCACATCCACGGCGCCGAGGGCATCGAGGACGTCGAGGACAGCCTGGCCAAATCAGGGAAGCGCGTCATCTCGCGGCTGCACGACGCCGGGATCCTGGGGCCGCGCACCATTGTGGCTCACGCGGTGCACATCGACGAGGAGGAGATGACGCTGCTGGCGGATACAGGCACCTGGGTGACACACCAGCCGAGGTCCAATATGAACAATGCAGTCGGCTTCGCGCAGGTGGAAGCCATGCTCGACCACGGTGTGCACGTGGCCCTGGGAAACGACGGATTCTCGAACAATATGTTTGCCGAGATGAAAGCGGCTTACCTCGGGCATAAGCTGGTCCGTCGGGATCCACGCGCGATGCCGGCCGACCTCGTTTTCCGCCTGGCCTATGAGGCTAACGCAGCGCTGGCCAGGATTTTCTGGCCGGACCAACCATTGGGAGCACTCACGCCCGGCGCAGCCGCCGACATCGTCCTGGTGGACTACCACCCCACGACACCCCTCACAGCCGACAACCTGCCGTGGCATATGATCTTCGGCTATGAGGCCTCCATGGTGACCACGACCATCAGCGGGGGCGAGGTGCTGATGCGGGATCGGAAACTCCTGACGCTGGACGAGGATGCCATCACCGCGCAGTCGCGCGAACTTGCGCGGGAGCTTTGGCGCCGCGCTGCGTAGGCCGCTGACCTTGCGCAGCCAGCCGTGAAATAGCTGCTATTCACGCAGCCCCCATGACCGAAAGGAACTGACTATGCCCAGGAAGATCACTTTTATCGGTGCCGGCAGCGTTACCTTCACGCGGAATCTGGTGCGTGACATCCTCACCTTCCCCGCTTTCCGCGACTGTGAGATCGCCCTGATGGACATTGACGCGGATAACCTCGCGCTGGCCAAACAGGTGGTCGATCGCATCGTCGAGGCGGGCAACTACCCGGCGAAGGTGACCGCGACCCTTGATCGCGCAAAGGCCCTGGAAGGCGCCGATGGCGTCCTCACCACCATCCTCACCGGTGACGACCAGGACATCTATACCGATATCGCCATCCCCAAGGAATACGGGATCTCGATCTGCGTGGGAGACACCCGCGGCCCCTCGGCCATCTTCCGTTTTCTGCGCACCTGGCCTCCCATGCTCGAGATTCTGCGCGACATCGAGACCTACTGCCCCGACGCGATCTTCCTCAACTACACCAACCCTATGGCGATGCTCTGCCGCGCCATCCAGGGCGTCTCGAAGGTGCGCGCAAGTGGTCTGTGCCACAGCGTACAGGGCACCGCGGAGATGCTGGCCCGCTGGATCGGCGCACCGATGGATGAGGTGACCTACGTCTGTGCCGGCATCAACCATCAGGCCCACTACCTGGAGTACAAGTGGAACGGGAAGGATGCCTATCCCCTCATCCACGAAGCGGTGACCCAGCGCCCCGAGATCTACAACGAGGAACAGGTGCGCAATGAGATGTTCCTACAACTGGGCTATTACGTCACCGAATCGAGCGGGCATAACTCCGAGTACAACGCCTGGTTCCGTAAGCGACCGGACCTCATCGAGACCTACTGCACGCACGGCACCGGCTGGAACCCGGGGCTAGACTGGATGAAGCGCCATGACCCCGCTTACGGTCATAAGGAACGCCGCGTGGCAGAGTTCAACCGCTGGATGAGCGGGGATATCGACCTCACGCGCGGGCGCGAATACGCTGCCTACATCTTCAACGCTGTCTTCGGCGACCACACGATGTTCGAGTTCAACGGCAACGTGCGCAACTGGGGCCTGATCGACAACCTGCCCGCGGGCTGCTGCGTCGAGGTGCCGGTGCTGGCCTCACAGGGCGGCCTGAAGCCGATGCACGTGGGCCCGCTTCCCCCGCAACTCGCCATCTTGAACGGCATCAACGCCCAATGCGAGGAGCTGGCTGTGGAGGGCGCGCTGGAGGGCGACCGCGAGAAGATCTACCACGCCTGTCTCTACGACCCGCTCACATCGGCGCTGCTTTCCATGGCAGAGATCAGGGAGATGGTGGACAAACTCTTCAGGGCAGAGGAGAAGTGGCTGACGGAGTTCGACTAAGGTGCTGCGAGGACACAACAAAGCCCACTCGGTCTGAGTGGGCTTTGTTGCATCAACTGCCGGGTGATGACTTGGCGGAGAGGCGGGATTCGAACCCACGATCGCCGTGTCGCGCAGTCGCAGAAGCAAGCTATGGCGGGGCCATCCCCATGCTTGATCCCGACAGAGGAAGTATTAGAATACGGTGGCATGCGGATTGATATCTTTTCCCTGTTCCCCCTAATGTTCCTGGGACCTTTCCAAGAGAGCATTCTGAAGCGTGCCCAGGAGCGGGATGTCCTGACCATCTTCCTTCACCAGATCCGCGACTATGCATTCGATCGACACCAGATGACCGACGACCTGCCCTACGGGGGAGGTCAAGGCATGGTGATGAAGCCGGAGCCGATCTTCAGCGCGGTGAGAGCCGTGCTCCGCGACGAACCCGCGCCCGCAGGCAAGGCTTCCTTGCCCATCATCCTGTTATCCCCCCAGGGACGCCCGTTCACGCATAGCTGTCGCAGAGACATTGGCGACGGAACCGAGAATTGCGTTGATCTGCGGCCACTATGAGGGCATCGACGAACGCGTCCGCGAGCATCTCGTCACCGACGAAGTCTCGATCGGCGATTATGTACTCACCGGAGGAGAATTGGCGGCGATGGTCGTGGTCGACGCGGTGGCGCGCTTCATCCCCGGCGTCCTGGGCGCCGCAGAAGGCGCGCACGACGATTCGTATGCGAGGGGTTTGCTCGAAGGCCCTCAGTACACGACGGCCGGCGACGTTCGAGGGGTGTGCGGTCCCCGAGGTACTGCGATCAGGCGATCACGCAGCTATCGCACGGTGGAAACGGCGAATGGCGCTCAAGCGCACATGGGAAAGACGCCCCGATCTGGTGCAACATGCGGCACTCTCGGCAGGGGACCAGAGTCTCCTGGCTGAGATCGAGGCCGAATCGAGTGAACCCGATCCGATCTAGCCGGGTATATATATGGAGAAGCACAACGGAGCCCTACAGGACGATAGCGACGTTGAAGACGTCGCACTCGTGCTGCGTCTCCAGGAAGGCGACCTTAAGGCGCTTGGGGGTCTGTTCAATCGTTACAGGATGCTCGTCTACCGCACGGCACTGGCGATCATACGGGACGAGCGCGCCGCCGAGGACATACTTCAGGAGTGCTTTGTCCGCCTGCACACGTACGCGGCATCGATCGACGCGAATCGCCCCTTGCGTCCCTGGCTGTACAGGGTGACCGTCAATCTAGCTTACGATTGGACAAAGAGACGGGTGATGCGACCGCTCGATGACGTGCTGGAGTGGCTGTCGGGGCTGGCGAGTGCGTTTCCGGCACCGGACCGTAAGGCCGAGGAGCAGGAGACCATGCGTGTCGTACGCGAGGCAATCGCGGAGTTGTCTCCGTTACACCGGTCGGTCATCGTGCTGTTCTATATGGAAAACCTATCCATTGAGGAGATCTCACAGACGTTGGACCTCCCCGTGGGCACGGTCAAGTCACGGCTTCACTATGCGCGCGGACGCCTACGCGACCAGCTGGTGCAGCGCCAACGCCCAGTTCCCGAGATGACGTATGAGTTCACCTAGCTCACATACGATCGACGAGCTCTTTCGACAAGCACTGCTCCCGGCGTCCGAAGCGGAACCGCCCGAGTCCGTGTGGCAGTCCATCGTCCAGCGAACGCAAACCATGCCGGCATCTGAGAAGCAGACGTCAGCTCGGCTGGCATTGAGGGTCAGCCTGCAGGCGTGGGTCACGCAGATATCCTGGGCACCGGTCTTCAGGTCGTCGTACTGGCGCAGGTTGGGCTCCTGGGTGCACGGGGCGGACACCGTCTATCCTCCCTCGACTAACGAATTGATCAGCAGGGAGCCCGGCGGTCGCTGCCGTCCGTCTGCGTTTGCCGGTGTGGCAGCTAAGCAGGTCCTGGATCTGCGGCTCGCCTCTTAGCGACTCATGTCGACCGGCGCAGGGACAGACGATCTCCTGTCTGCCGAAGGGCTGCAGATAGGGGGGCAGAGATCCGGACCGATCGACTTGACCTTGCGGGCGGGTGATCGAGTTGGCGTGGTGGCCACCCAGGCAGAAGAGGCCAGCCGCCTGTTGCAGGTATTGGCGCGACTGCGGCAACCCGTGGCGGGGCATCTGGCGTGGCGGGGCACGGATGTTACGCGCAGACCCAGATGGCTATTGCCACGAAGGCTGCGCGACGACATCCTGTTGATATGGGCCAATCCCTACGCGATTTTCGCGGAAGATGCCGAGATCGGTGCCTTGGTTGGAAATCGCGGGGCGAAATCGTCCGCGACGGCGCAGATCATGGCGAGTGGGTTATCTCCCGGAGTGCTGGCATTTCAGGTTCGGTCATTGTCGGGAATGGAGCGTGTGCGACTGGCGCTAGCTTACGCCGAGAAGCGGCAGCCGCAAGTGATCCTGGTCGATGACGTTTTCGACCATCTGGTACCGGAGAGTTGGCAGGCGCTGCTGACGGACCTCGACAGAGTGGTGGGAGAGCGTGGCGCGTTGCTGATCACCAGCCGGCACCTGCAGGTGATCGAGGGTATGGCGAGGGTGTACACCATCCCGAGCGCGATGAGCCGGCATTGAGCGAGTACGGGCCTGTGACAATTGGCCTTGACATCTGGATGTTTGTCCTTAGAATGAGGGGGACGTGTGGGCCTTGCCCAACCCGGTGAGTCCCGCACGTTTTGATTTGAGCCCGGGAAGGAGGTGATGGCCTTCAGGAAGTGAATCCAAAGTCGTGGCTGCGGATCCATATTGTTGTGTCCTACGAAGTAACCCAAACCCAATCCTTATGTAAGGAGGAGAACGCATGGTCAAGCGATTGATGGTGATGCTCGGAGCGCTTGTGGTATTCACGATGCTCCTGAGCGCTTGCGCCACCCCCACACCCGCCGTGGTCCAGGAGACCGTGGTGGTCCAGCAGACCGTCGAGGTCCAGAATACCGTCGAGGTCGTGAAGGAAGTCACCCCGACGGCAGAGCCTGCAGCACCGGCAGGGCCGAAGACGCTCGTCGTCTGCACGGCTCAGGAACCCGACTCGCTGTATCTTTATGGCACGGATATGCTGGCAGCCGCCAACGTCCAAGCAGCGGTCTACGATGGCCCCTACGACAACCGTACCTATGCCTACCAGCCAGTGATCCTGCAGAAGCTGCCCAGCCTCGATGATGGCGACGCCGTCATCAATGCTGTGACGGTCCAAGCCGGCGATATGGTCGTCGACGACACCGGCAACCCCGTGGAGCTTGCCGAGGGCACGATGATCCGCCCCGCCGGCTGCCGCAGCTCTGACTGCGCCGTGGCCTTCGACGGCACGCCCGTCGACCTGGATCAGATGGTGGTCACGTTCAAGCTGGTTGACGGCTTGATGTGGTCCAATGGTGATCCGCTGACCGCCGACGACTCGGTGTACAACTACGAGTTGCTGGCCGATCCTGACACGCCCACCTCCCGCTACCTCGTCGAGCGTACCGCCACCTATGAGGCTCCTGACGACGTCACCGACGTGTGGACGGGCCTCCCCGGCTACATCGACAGCACCTACTTCATCAACTTCCAACAGCCGCTGCCCCGCAAGTTGTGGCAGGAGGATCTTGGTTACACGGCGGCTGATCTGATCGAGGCCCCCGAATCGTCCCGCATGCCGATGGGCTGGGGCGCATTCGTCATCACCGAATGGGTCGCAGGCGATCACATCACCGTGGAGAAGAACCCCAACTACTTCCGCGCCAGCGAGGGGCTTCCCTATCTTGATCAGGTCATCTACCGCTTCGTCCCCGACTCCAACGCCGCCGTGGCGCAGTTGATCTCGGGTGAGTGCGATATGGCCACGCAGGATGTGGCACTCGAGGATCAGGCCCCCTTGCTGCTCACGCTGGAGCAGGAGGGTGTGGTTCAGCCTTACTTCGTCACCGGCACGACCTGGGAGCACGTGGACTTCGGCATCAACTCGATCCCGAGCTACGATCGCCCCGACTTCTTCGGTGATGTCCGCTTCCGCCAGGCCTTTGCGCAGTGTCTCGACCGCCAGAGCGTTGTCGACACGCTTGCTCTACGGTCGCTCGGTCGTGATCGACGACTACGTCCCGCCCGAACACCCGCTGTACGCCGGGGATATGCTCACGCACTGGGACTACGACACCGAGGCCGCAATGGCCACGCTTGAGGAGATCGGCTGGACCGATACCAACGACGATGGCGTCCGCGAGGCCCATGGCGTCGATGGTGTTCCCGATGGAACGGTACTCGAGTTCACCTGGGGCTCCACCACCGCCACCCTGCGCGTTCAGTACATGCAGATCTTCCAGCAGAACCTGGCCGACTGCGGCATCAAGGTCGACCTGGAGAACTATCCCTCCGCCGAGTGGTTCGCCGATGGCCCCGAGGGCCCGCTCTTCGGACGCCACTTCGACGTGGGTTCGTTCGCCTGGCTAACCGGTGTGGAGCCGCCCTGCGACCTCTACTTGGGTCTGGACACCAATGTCCCGTCCGAGGAGAATAACTGGGGTGGCCAGAACGATCCAGGCTTCATGGATCCCGACCTATGACGCGGCATGCCTGCGCGCACTCACCGCGCTGCCCGGCACCGACGACTACATCCAGGGTCACAAGGATGCCCAGGCGATCTTCTCTGATCAACTTCCTGTGGTCCCGCTCTTCCTGCGCCTCAAGCTCGCGGCCTCACGGCCCGAGGTCAAGGGCGTCGTGATCGATCCTACGCAGAACGAGGACCTGTGGAACATCGAGGTGCTTGACCTGACCCAGTAGGGTGTCTCGATCTACTTCTGACGGGTGGCAGCGCCTGAGCGCTGCCACCCGTTTTTGGGGAGACCCGTGACGCCACTCACCCACGTTCGTCGTTTGAGTCATCCGCACTTGCGCGTCAGTCGGCCCCGATCTTTGGCAGCGCGTTCAAGAAAACTCGTGATTGTGAAGGAAACGATCACGAGTTTTCTTGAGTGCGAAGTCCTCCCAGGGAAAGTCACTCCAGCATTGAACCTTCCCGTCAATCGGCAAGTAGAATAGTGACGGAAGGTAAAGAGAGGCCGCGCGCATAGTAGGAATGTGGTATTATCCGCGTGAAAGCATGATTTTGGAAGGAGCTTGTGCATGACAAGTTATCTTATTCGCCGCTTGATACAGATGGTGGCAGTCGTCCTTGTCGCGACCATGGCCATCTACGCACTGCTAAACCTGGCGCCGGGTGGCCCCCTTTCAGGGCTGAACCAGCAGGGCGACCGCAAGGCGCGGTTCAGCGAGGCCGACAAGGCGCGCCTCGAGACGTACCTGGGCCTCGACAAGCCCCTGGTGCTGCGGTACCTGGTGTGGCTGGTCGGTGAGGATTGGCTGGGCGCCAACTATATGTATGTGGGGCTCAACGCCCCGGACGGCATACGCTTTTGGGCCGCGCCGGGCATCGCCTACGCTAAGGGGGGGTATGCGATCTGGGTCACCGGTCAACAGACCGGCACCAACGACGCACGACGGCCTCCCCGTCTACACGGCAACGAAGGTGTGGATCCGTCCCGACGAGGAACAGCCCGCCAACGTGATCGATGGAACCATCCTCGAGGTCGACGGTCACAGCGTGAAGGTCGATGAATCCGGCAGCACAGAGGACATCTGGGTCAGGACGACCCCGCAAACCGAGTGGGTAACGCCCCTTGCCCCGGCCTGGCCCAAGGGCAACTGGGTCAACGTCTCCTGGCTCTTTGGACCCTACGGACTTCTTGGAAAGGACGCCCACTTTCACGGCACCGGCCACGGTGTGCTGCGCCTCGACTTCGGCACTTCATGGTCCGTCGCGCGTGGGCAACCCATCATTGATATTATGAAGAGCCGGCTCCGTAACACGATCACGCTGATGATCGCGTCGACGGTGTTTTCGCTCGTTATTGCCATTCCGATCGGTATCTACTCAGCCGTCAAGCAGTACTCGCGGCTGGACTACATCGTGACGACCTTTACGTTCTTCGGCACCGCGATGCCTGTCTTCTGGCTGGCGATCATGCTTATCCTGATCTTCTCCATCAAGTTCCGTCAATGGGGCATTCCCTATATGCCTGCCGGCGGGATCAGTTCGGTGCGAACGGCTCCGACCGGGAGCCTGCTGAGGGCGCTCAATGCCGTCCCGGGGGGCTTCGTCGACAAGGGAGTGCACCTCGATGCTTCCCACCGTGACGCTGAGCCTTCTCTACATGGCCAGTTGGAGCCGCTTTATGCGCGCCTCTATGCTGGACGTGCTGCGGCAAGACTACGTCCGCACGGCGCGTGCCAAGGGGCTCGCGGAGCGTCTCGTCATCGTCAAGCACGCGATGCGTAACGCCCTGATTCCGCTGGTGACGATCGTCGTCTTCACGATTCCGGGTATCTTCAGCGGTGCTACCATCACTGAAACAATCTTCTCGTGGCAAGGTATGGGCCGCCTGTATTACGATGCCTTGGGGTCGGATGACTGGCCGATCGTGATGGTCTTCCTCTTCATCAGCGCCGCGCTGACCGTCATCGCCACACTTGTGGGCGATATTCTTTATACCATCGTGGATCCCAGGATCCGCTACGGGTAGCCTGTCGAGGTATTTACTTATGTCAGAAGAACCAATGGTCGAGCAACTTGATGCAGAAGGTCTGTTGACACCTGAAAAGGAAAGCCAGTTCCTCGTGGTCTGGCGTCGGTTCAGACGCCACAGATTGGCCGTCGCGGGGATGATCGTCCTGGGTGCCTTTCTCTTGATGGGGATCTTTGCCCCCGTTGTGGCGCCCTATGACCCCATCACCTACCAGGATCCGTACAGCAGGAATGTGCCCCCCAGCCCTGAGCACCTGCTCGGAACCGATGACGTCGGAAGGGACGTCTTCAGCAGGTTGTTGTACGCCGCACGGATCTCGCTCACCGTCGCGTTTGTGGTGACGCTCGTGAGTGAGGTCTTTGGCGCCGTTCTAGGAGGGATCTCAGGATACTATGGTGGATGGGTGGACAGTCTGACACAACGTATCGTTGACTTCCTGCTGACGATCCCCCTGCTTCCCCTGCTGTTAGCCTTCGGCGCGATTCTGCGGGGCTTCACCTTACCCTTCGTGCCCGACGAATACACCAGCGTGGTCGTGATCGTGGTCATCCTGATCGCCTTTGGGTGGATGGGCACCTGCCGCCTTGTGCGTGGCATGGTGTTGAGCCTGCGAGGGCTCGACTTCTCCGAGGCCGCAAGGGCGCTGGGAATGTCGAATGGTCGGATTATTCTGCGTCATATGATTCCGAATGCGATGGCTCCCATCATCGTCCACGCGACACTGGGGTTGGGCGGTGTGATCGTGCTGGAGTCGGCCCTGAGTTTCCTCGGGTTTGGCGTCCAGCCCCCGGTTCCTACATGGGGCAATATGCTGCAAGCAGCTCAAGCAGGCCTGTTGGGCCAGCCGGCCAAGGTTTTCTATCCGGGTCTGGCGATCTTCCTGACATCGCTGGCCTTCAACTACGTCGGTGACGGCCTGCGTGACGCGCTCGACCCGCGCCTGAAGCTGTGATTTAGGAGGAGATGACGTGGAAACATTGAAGCACAATGAGACGATTCTGGATGTACGAGGTCTCAAGACTTATTTCTTCACCGAAGATGGCGTGGTGAAGGCTGTCGACGGGGTAGATTTCGATGTGGGCCGGGGGGAGATCGTGGCCCTGGTCGGCGAATCGGGCTGTGGCAAGAGTGTCACATCCTTCTCAATCATGCAGTTGGTGGGCATTCCGGGCAAGATCGTCGATGGTGAGGTCCTGTTTAACGGGCGCGATCTTCTGGACCTGTCCGAGTCAGAAATGCGCCAGATGCGGGGAGACCAGCTCGCGATGATCTTCCAGCAGCCGACCTCGTGCCTCAATCCGGTGTTCAAGATCGGCGATCAGATCTCCGAGGTGCTGGAGATCCACCGAGGGACCGACAAGAGACAGGGATGGCAACAGGCCGTGGAGTTGCTGCGGACGGTGGGTATCCCCGAGCCCGAGAAACGGGTAGAGGCCTTCCCGCACGAGCTTTCCGGCGGCATGGCGCAACGCGTCATGATCGCTATGGCCCTGGCCAACGAGCCCGAGCTGCTGATTGCGGACGAACCGACCACAGCGCTGGATGTCACCATCCAGGCCCAGATCCTCGACCTCATGCGAGGTCTGCAAGCCAAGTTGGGCACCTCGATTATCCTCATCACGCACGACATGGGCGTGGTTGCCGAGATGGCCTCGCGGGTCTCGGTTATGTATGCCGGACGTATCGTCGAGCAGGCCAGGGTGCAAGAGCTTTTCGACCGGCCATACCACCCCTATACCCGGGGACTTCTGGCCTCCATCCCCGTGATGGGCGTCGTCAAGGAGCGTCTTGATACGATTCCCGGTTCTGTGCCGAACCTCATCGATCTGCCCCCGGGGTGCAAATTCGCGCCGCGGTGTCTTGCCAGGATTGAGCATCATCTGCATATCTGCACAGAACAAGAGCCGCACCTGATTGAATATGAGCCCGGTCACAAGGTTCGCTGCTGGCTCTACGAAGACAATGAGGACGAGGGGGAAGCATAATGGCTGAAGTCAAGACGAGCAAGCGTGAGAAAGACAACCTCATCGTCGTCAACAACCTCGTGAAGTACTTTCCTGTGCGGAGTGGCTTCCTGCAGCGGGTAACGGCCCAGGTCAAGGCCGTCGACGATGTGAGTTTCTCCATCAAACAAGGGGAGACGCTCGGGCTTGTGGGCGAGTCCGGGTGCGGCAAGACGACGGTCGGAAGAACCCTGCTGCGCCTGACCCCGCATACAGAAGGATCGGTCTTCTTCGAGGGGCGTGACATCTTCCAGTTGAACAGGCGGGAGATGAAGGATGTCCGTAGGGAAATGCAAATCGTCTTCCAGGATCCCTTCTCCTCCCTCGATCCGCGGATGCCGATCGGTGAGAGTATCATGGAGGGGCTGGTCGTGCACCGCGTTGGTACACCCCAGGAACGTTGGGAACGCGTGATCAACCTCCTGCGCCTGGTCAATATGGAGGATTTCCACGCCAAACGTTATCCGCACGAGTTCTCGGGCGGGCAACGACAGCGAATCGGGATCGCCCGCGCGTTGGCGCTCGATCCCAAGTTCATCGTGGCGGATGAGCCGGTGTCAGCCCTGGATGTCTCAGTCCAAGCCCAGGTGCTGAACATCCTGATGGACCTGCAAGAGCAGTTGGGACTGACCTACCTCTTTATCGCCCACAACTTGAGCGTTGTGGAACACATCAGCACTCGCGTGGCAGTTATGTACCTCGGGAAGATGGCCGAACTCGCGTCCCGCGACAAGATCTTCGAGAACCCACTTCATCCCTATACGCAGGCGCTGATGTCGGCCATCCCGGTCGCCGACCCCCGGAAGGCCGGCTCGCGGGATCGCATCATTCTGGAGGGCGACGTGCCCAGCCCCATCAATCCTCCGCCGGGCTGCCACTTCCACCCGCGGTGTCGCTACGCAATGAAGGGTCTCTGCGACAAAGAGATCCCGATCTTCAAGGACTATGGCGACGGCCACTATGTGGCCTGTTGGCTTGTCGAGAAAGAGGCCGGCTAAGAGACAGCGGCCGAGCACGTGCACGTGCTCACCCGGACTAAGCGCACACACGGGGCGGCGAGGAATTCCTCGCCGCCCCGTGTGTGCGCTTCACAAATTGTATAAACCACACTATAATCTTTATGGGAGGGTCATCAGTGCCAGGCAAACGCCCCAGTTTGTTAAGTGCATTCAGCATCTTGATCGTAGTAGGAGGCCTCCTATTCTGGTGGGTTAACGCGCTCACCAATGAGGATCCGCTATGGTTCTTGACGGTATTCAATGCCCCCGCGGACTGGATCACCGTCTACTGGGATGGCGAGACCGTGATGTTCTTCCCTGGAGACCCGGAGTACGATGCAATCATGGCAGCCTTTTCCGATGGGGTGGCCCACTGGGCGGGATATGAAGGCGCCGTCGGCCTGTCAGATGAGAGCCTTGCGCTCTATCGCGATTCCGGCAGGCTCTTAGAAGTACACTATAACGAGCCCGTTCGCGTCCATACGCGCCAAGCCTTCAGGGAGGCGCGGGTCTTCTTTGTGCCGCTGTCAGGTACTCACGCGACGTGGCGGCGTGTGTTCGCCGGCCTGAATGACACACCTCGCATTGGTGTGCTGGATATGAGCGCAGGACGATTCACGGCTTTGCAGGAGGCCGTAAACCTGGCCCTTGACGATGGCAGAGCGTCTTAGATGAGCGAGCGCCCTGAAGAGCCATCAACGCGACGACTGGGGCACACTTGCCCACAGGACGGCGGATTTTGTCTATGGTGTCCGGTCAGACGGACGTAGCAGGCGAGAGGATTTCGTTCTAGCGAGCCATTATGTCGCTTCAGCCACTGACTACAACGCGACCTCCAGGGTCCACACTGGCATATCGCGGGGATATCTCTCGGCCCCGCGTTCTGATCGTCGACGACGAACCGGAGATGATCAAGCTAATCGAGAATGTCCTGGAGTTGTTGCCCAGCGAGATCCTCGTCGAACACGATGGAGACTCGGCACTCCGCCTCCTCCACCGACAGGTTCTCGAAGCAGCCCCGGTGGACATCGTCCTGCTCGACATTATGATGCCCGGCGAGGATGGTTTCCACATCCTGGCCAAGATGAAGAGTGACCCCGAGCTACAACAGATTCCCGTCATCCTGATCACGGGGCTGAACTCCATTTCCGCCAAGACCCGGGGTCTCGAGATGGGCGCGGACGACTATATCATCAAGCCCTTCGACCCCCAGGAGCTCCTGGCAAGGGTTGGCGTCGTCGCCAGGATTCGAAGAACAGAGCTCATGTTGCGCCAGCGCAACCAGGAGCTGGCGGCGCTGGACGAGATCAACCGGGCCATCTCATCAAGCCTGAACCTGGACGAGGTTCTGGTCTCTGCGCTCAGCGGGCTCGCGCGCCTCATCGAGGCAGATGCCCTGGCGGTCGTGCTCACCGATGAGGAGTCCGACGATTGGGTGATCCGAGCGGCGCGGAGTCCGGTGGGGGTCTGGCTGGAAGGGCGGCTGATTCCCCAGGAAGATCCGTCGCTTCAGCAAATGGCCTCAGACGTATGCCCGATTTTCAAGCGGCGCGTGGCATCCGGTTTCTGGGCCAACGCTCTCGAGGTCTCGCCCCTGGATATCCTGTGTGTGCCGCTGGCGAAGAACGATGAGGCGGTAGGGGCCCTGGTCGCCATTGGCCGCGATAACACATTGCGCGAACAGGATATCACGCTCACGGAGCACGTCGCGGCGACCGTGGTGATCGCTGTCGAGAAAGCCTGGCTATTCCACGACCTGGAGGCCTTCGCCGACGAGATCGAGCGATCCCAGAATCAGCTCATCCAGGCTGAAAAGATGGCAGCGGTGGGACGCCTCACCGCATCGTTGGCGCACGAGATCAACAATCCCCTCCAGGCGATTCAGAACAGCCTGCATCTGGCGTCGCACAAGAGCCTTGACGGGGAACAGAAACAGCGCTTCCTGGAGATGGCCCAAAACGAGGTAAACCGGCTGGTCCAGATCGTGCACCGCATGCTGGACTTCTATCGACCCTCCTCGGCAATGCAGGCCCTGGATATCAACGGCCCGGTACAGGACGCCCTGGCCATTGCGAGCAAGCGGCTGCAGCAGTCTCGCATCCAGGTGGAATCCCGTCTCAACCCCAACCTTCCATTGGTGCGCGGTACTGCAAATCAGCTGACCCAGGTCTTTCTCAATCTGGTGATCAACGGGATCGAAGCAATGCCGGAGGGGGGCACCCTATGGGTTGGAACGGCGCACCATGCGGAGGCAAAACAGGTCGTCGCAGCATTCCGCGACAGTGGACCGGGTATCTCTCCTGAGATTCGCGATCATCTTTTCGAACCCTTTCACACATCCAAACCGACCGGCACGGGACTGGGCCTGGCGATCAGCTATGGGATCGTCGAACGACACAGCGGCACGATTGAGGTTGAGAGCCCTACCGGCGGAGGAACAACGTTTATCATCCGTCTACCTGAGTATCCAAACCCAGAGGACTAATAGACTATGATCATGGAGAGCTACGCCAAGATTCTGATCGTGGACGATGAAGCAGCCGAACGCATTACCCTCGGCGAAGTGCTACGGCTGGAGGGATACCAGGTCACGTTGGCCGCCTCCGGTGAGGAAGCGCTGACCCTGGCCCGACAGCAGTCGCCCCCGTTCGACATTGCAATCCTGGACTTGCGTCTTCCGGGCATCGACGGGCTGCAGGTGCTGGATGGTATTCGGCAGATGTCGGACGAGTTGGTGGTCATCTTGATCACGGGGTACGGCACCCTGGAGACGGCGATTCATGCCCTCCGCAAAGGAGCCTACGACTTCCTGCTCAAGCCGTGTCCTGTGGACGAGGTACTGAGCGCGGTGAGGCGGGCATTGTCGGAGCTCAAGGCGGGCAGACACCGCCGTGCCCTGGTTCAGCAACTACAAACCACGCTCCAGCAACTGGTCAAGACCGACAATATCGAGGAAGTCGCGATCATCGCTCCCCCTGACGATGACCTGATCTCCGTCGGCGACGTGATCATCGACAAGGCCAAGCACATCGTCACCTCACACGGTGAGGTCATCGATCTGACCCCCACCGAGTTCCGACTGCTCGAGTGCCTGGTCAACCACGCCGACGAGGTCTGTTCGCCGCAGGAGCTGGTGAAGTGTGCGCAGGGGTATGAGACCGATTCTTGGGGCGCTCGATCGATCGTGCGGGTCCACATCCGGCGGCTGAGACGCAAGCTGGAGCCATCGCCGGAGAACCCATGCTATATCCTCAACGTCCGGGGCGTAGGATACGTCTTCTCGTCGGAGCCTCAGCCCTCAGGCGACTGACACGATCGGGCGCAAACCATAGGGAGAGGCAGGCTGACCGGCCCACGCCGGCGCGCCATTTCAGGCCCTATGACGTGCGAGATATACCACAGAAAAGCGGGCCGGTCGATCGACCGGCCCGCTTTGGCTTGACAAGTGTGTCCGGACGCGAGCCCTACCACCACACGAGGAAAAGCTGGCTCTGCGACGTCGTAGCCGGCCCATAGGCAGCCTCAACCTGTACCACCACCCACGTACCCGGATCGATGCCGTCCAACGGAACCGTGAATCTTGCCCGCCCCTGGGCATCCGTGCCGAGGATACGGGTCCGGTCGGGGAGCGGACCGCCATTCTCCAGGCTCAGTGAGAGTTTCACCTGGGCATTGGCCACCGGCTCATCATTGCGGTCGTCGAGTACAACGACGGTCGCAATCTGGCTATTGTCCGACCTGGCAACCGAGCGCGACAACCCAAGAGCCATGCGAAGCTCCGGCATGCCCTGGCTGTTGAGCCGGTAGGGGAGAGACTCCAACGCGTTCGGTGGGCAGGCTGCTTCTGTGAGCGTTCACGTAGAGATCGCCAAGGTTACCCACCGTGATGCGACCGGTCTGAGGCGTCCAGATCAGCTTCATCCGCTGGTAATACTGGACGACTTTCTGGTTCTCGACGAACATCTCACTGAGGGGATAACCAAAGAGATCAACGCCTCCGTGAGAGCGGAAGTACTTCAGGAACATGTACGTCACACTGTGACCGGTCTCGGGAAAGTACACCCGGCCTGCAGAGAGTGGGCGCTGTGCGACCGGGTCCTGCCGAACCCCCAACTCATCGCCCAGCAGCCCCAACTGCACCTTGTAGGGGTCGGGGTTCTGAGGATGCCACTCCATCCGGGCGTTCTGGAAATACTGGACGAGGAGGCCGTGCTCATTGTAGGGCGCAGAGATCGGGTATCCGAAGATCTCCAGACCGCCATGGGTATCGTAGAAATCCAGGAAATCGCCGCTGACCCAGAACTCGGTCTCCTGCAAAATACCTGCGACCAGGATCAGGTGAGGGGCCATCCGGAGATTGGCGCGCCATCAGCGGCATAGGGAGGGTCAGGCCGAGGAGCGCCAAGACAAAAGCTATCCAGATGACAGCCGACGCGCGTTGCAGAGTTGTCGTAGATCTCAGTGTGGATAATGCCATACCCTATTCTACACAATATATTCAGAAAACGCAAGAGCATGCAGATCCAAAACTAGGGAATTCGTCGGCGGCAATCTTGCGCAACTCGCTTTCCCCCGACTAAGGCGCCGGTTCCAGATAGGGCTCATCGTCATCAAGTGAGAAGGCTGCCCACCTTCCCGGTTCGAACTCGACCCACGCGTCCTTGCCTGCAAGGGCCAAGACCTCGATCATGTCTCCCTCGTGCAGGTCACCCAAGTCTTTGTAAGTCCGGCCCGGTCCGCTGCGGACATTGAGCTTGGGGATCACCACGCGCATGCGCCAGGGCGCGATGGGCTCGGGAGGAGGCTGCTGTTCCTTGCCCGCATAGGCGAGCAGGTCCTCATAGGTTCCGGCAAACCAATTCAGATCCGTCGACCTTGAACCCGACCCCGACACCTCGCCACTGTTCGAATGCTGCCAGAAGCGCCACGAAGTCCAATCCTTGGGCAGCAGGGGATCGGGCGTGTAACTTGCCACCCAAAGATCGTACGTCTGCCACTCGGGGGACGATAGGACGTAACGATTCCAGTACCAACGTGCTGTGTAGACAATCGGCTTTCGAGCCTCGCGCCCCTCGATCTCCCGAAGACAGTCTCTGACACAACGCGAGATCTCATCCTGATTCGCACCATCACTGCGCTCGACATCCAATACCAACGGGATGTCAGAGATGCGGTCGTCCAGCACCTCGTAGAAGCGTGCCATCTGCACTTCGGCCGGGACCTTGGGGGTCACAACGTGGTAGGCGGTGACGAGCAAACCGGCCTCGCGGGCGCCATCCCAGTTAGCCTGGAACTGAGGATCTGTGTACTGATCGCCGATCGTCGCACGGATAATGGCGAACCGGTAGCCGCCAGCCGCGATCTCCTGCCAATCCATCGCGCCTTGCCAGCGAGACGCATCGATGCCGGGCACGTATTCCATAGCGAGACTCCTTGTTGGCCTGCCGCGTTGGGTTGCAGACAGAACTGCTGCGCAGAATCGGCGGCTGTCACGGCAAGGTTAGAACCTATTATACCTCCTACCACAACCACGCAACTACAGCGGAGGGACAGGACATTGGTATGACTGCCATCGAGAGAAAATCGCCAACTGAGCGCAACTTTCGAGAGCATAGCGTGTTGTAAGGGTTGAAAAAGGAGGGCGTGAGTTTACGTCACCGGATCATTCGAGATTGTCCAGGAAGGTATGGGTATGCTATACTTCTTCCTGGGGGATCTAATGACAAACGGTGAAGAGCGCGACCTCATAGCTAGAGCCAAGGCCGAACCAGAGGAGTTTGGCGAGCTCTATCAAAGATACGTCAAGCAGATCTACGGCTACCACTACAGGCACACGTCGAATCAAACGGAGGCCGAAGATCTCACGTCACGAACGTTCTATCGTGCGCTTCGCAGTCTTCATAGGTATCAGGAGACAGGGGCCCCGTTCAAGGCCTGGCTCTATCGCATCGCACACAATCTGCTGGTGAATTGGTACCGTGATCACGGGAATCGACCTACTATCTCACTGGATCTGGAGGATCCGATTCCCTTACACTCGCAAGCGCCGAGTCCTGAGGCTTGGTTAGCGACCATCGAGAGGCAACAGGCGTTGCGGCACGTTGTCGATTCACTACCGGAGGACCGCAAGACGCTCATTCTACTTAAGTTCTTCGAGCATATGACCAACGCGGAAATCGCAGAGGTGCTTGGCAAAACAGAGGGCGCCATCAAAGCCCTCTATCATCGGACCTTGATCAGTTTGAGGCACGCGATGCAAGAAGGAGCAGGGGATGTTCTGGAGATCCAGTGAGAAGTATGTTGTGCTGCAAGACCATGTCCCGGTGGGAGAGCAGCAGGCCATAGCACGCGCCGTGGTCTATGTGATGCCGAGTGAAGGACCGTCCCAGTCCTTCATCAATCAACTCAGTCAGGACCTGATTGCAGAGGCTGGGCGCCTGCACGCAGTCCGCCTGAGGAACACAAGCCAGACGCTGCGGCTGTTTGGCTTTCTGGGAGGTGGGCTGATCTCCATCGTGGGCGGCATTTTGATCTGGCTGTTGGTCAGCCACAACCACGATGAAACAAGGCCGGTGGGCGCGCCACGACTCGGTAAGCCGGCCAGGTCCGACCTCTCCCTGTCCGGCGCATAGCTGCCTCTGCCCCTCAACGCACCAAGCCGGGCCCGGCCCGCGACTAACCGACAGGGGGCGCTTCGGCGTCCCCGTCTGACGTTGGTGGATCCGTGGAGGCGTGAGCGCCCCTCGGCCGGGGACGCCCATCGGACGGGGTACGCCCCTCGGACGGGTGAAGCCCTACAATCCGGTACACTCTGTGCCTCCGCAGCAGCACCGGTCCGGCGGAATCCGAATTCCCGCAATTCCTCCCAACAGCAGCAACAAATGTGCGATTCACCTGGCTACCTCTAGCCAAAGCGTCGGGCCCGCTCGACACCCACACGGCGCCTTCTAGCCTGGGGACCACGTGGCTTAGGTGCCCGGCACCTGGGACGGCCAGTTAGCTCCTGGAATGACCTGCACCTTGCGCCAAGCAGCGGTTAGGGCTATCGCATTTGGATGTGCGAGAACCTGTCCGGGAAGCTGACGAAGCGCATTACGATGTAGGACCGCTTGCGACCCCGGGAAAAAGAGTCGCTGAAGGGCGCTATGCAGCTTCCCGGCAGGTCCTGTGCGATTGCCCTGGCCAAGCAGCGGTTAGACAACGGTCATGGTGCGAGTATACTAAAGGATGAAGTCCTCTTGATGCCGTCGCACCTGTCCAAGAGCTTCTTTATGGAGACAGACATACATACCCCACGGCCCAGGAATCGTTGGTGGCTATGGTGGGTGCTGATTGTGCTGGCCCTTTGCGGATGCACCGCATCGCCCACGGCGCTTACGCACGAGGTCTCCCCAACAGCCACCGAACCTGACGTAGCCGCCACGCTGACCCCATCCATCGGGAATCCTACGGCGACCCCGCTGCCTGACGAAATAAGTGACGTCACGCCGACCGCCACACCATCGCCATCGGACACGCCGCTGCCGCCGGTGGACACGGTCCCTGCGGTGGACTACCCCGTGTGCGAAGGTCCGTCGGGTGAGATCGACGCCGGTTTCGTGGCAGATCTGGGTTTGCCGGACGGCGCCGCGATCCCTCCCAGCACGCCCTTCCACAAGACCTGGAGAATACGCAACACGGGTAGCTGTACTTGGCCGGAGGGGACAGAGCTGGTTCACATCTCCGGTGACACGATTCCCGGACCCAGCAAAGTCCCCGTGTCACCGGCGGATCCGGGCGGCGAAGTCGACATTGTCGTCGATTTGGAGGCTCCTACACGCCCGGGCAAATACGCGAGTTTTTGGCGACTACAAATGGCCGGCGGGCATCTTTTTGGCGCCGTGGTCTACCTCGAGGTGATCGTGAGCATGGACGCTGCGCCGCCCGCGACCCTCGTCGCGGTGCCCCCGACTCCCAGCCCAACGATCACCGCGACACCCGCACCGACGGAGACACCGATGTCGACACCGACCGAGGTGCCCCCTCCCGCCGCAAGTCCTACCGCTCCAGTAACGCCGACACCTGCTGCGACACCCTTACCAACTCCCAGCCCGGACTTGAATGCACCGTGCCAAGACATCGATCCTCGATTCGGTCCTCTGGTCTATCAAGCCAACACGCTGGGGATCGGCCTTCCATGTGTCACGGGCCCCATCTCGACGGAATCGGGCCTCGTCCAGTTCTACTGGCAGGATATCGACGGTTCCGACCCTCGCGTTCGCTTCCGAGGCCTCGTTGTCGTGCGCAGCAACACAAAGACGATCTACGTGCTCGACGGCAGGGACCCGACCACGTACCGGGCAGAGGCCAGGGCTTACGAAGACACATGGACGGAGACGATGCCGGATAGGATGGACGCATGTGCTCCCATCATCCCGCCGGCGGGATATATGGTTCCTACACAGGCCATCGGCAAAGTATGGTGCGAGCAAAGCCTTTGGAACTCCGTGGGGTGGCCCGACGCAGCAGCCCAGCCCGCGATATTGTCTCTCCAGGGAAGTCGCAGCAAACTGCTGATCGAAATCACCGCGGGGTCAGCACCACCCTACCTGGTCGCGATCGATCTGGAGGCGAGAGCGGGGACGGTGTATCAGAGCCCATAGGAGGGAGGGCACATATGGCGTCCCTTCTCACGCCGGCACAGACGCATCCGCTGCAGGCCGAGACCCCGGAGCTTGACGCTCCGTCAGGACGCGGGCGACATGCGGAAGTCGAGGAAGGAGGGAAGGGGGTACTCGCGCCAAACCCGGGCCTTCAACACCTCGTCTATGGGAATCCCTTCGAGCCGGCTTAGCCGCTGCATGTGGTAGTCGAACCAGAGGTCAGAGAGCGACCGCTCGCCCTCCCGCAGATCTTCTACAACGAGGCCCCCGTCGAAAAGCGGCGCGACACGAGCCAGGTCTCCAACGTTCAGGGCCGCCTGACCCTCCAGGAGACGCATGCGTCCCGCCGCCCTGACCGAGGCGGGAAGGTTTGGCAGTAGCTCCAGCCAGGTCGAGGACCGGCCCATCGCAATCAGCCGCTGCCCACACTCGATCGCCAGCGGTAGCAGTGAAGGTGCCATCTCCATTGCCTGCACGTAGAGCTGCGTCGCATCATCGAACCGGTGCTCTTCCCACGCCGTGAGAGCAAGGTTTCGGGCAGCCCACGGGTTGCGCCTCGCAGACATCGAACGTCGCCACGCTTCCTGTGCCCGCCAGGCTGCTGGCGCCCGCTCGGGCTCGGAGGCGGCGTAGGCCATGACGCCAAGATGCAGCCACGCCAGCCAGTTGTCGCCGCCCGTCCGGAGAGCTTTTTCCAGCATCTCACGCCAGGACTCCCGGATGATGTAGCCCAGAGGCTCGGCGGTGGGATCGGCATCCGGGAAGGTTCCACTCTGCAGCAGCTCGAGCCAAGGCGTCTGGGCATCGGTGAGAGAGGCGTCATCAAAGACAAGGCCCGGACCTGAGAAGGGGGGCTCGCCGGCGGCCTGGCGTCGTAGACGTTCCAGGGCTCCCCAACCAGATCCCCGTTGGAGCAGGTCCGTGGGCGGTGCGTCGCGCCATTGGCGGCACCTGGCCAACTCGGCCTCCAGTTTCGGCATCGTGACCAACGTCTCGAGCCGGGCCCCCACCTCTGCCACAGCCTGCGTCCAGTCGGGTCCGTGCACCACCTCGGGATCGGCCTCCATCAATCCGTAGGCCTCGACCCAGGTCCATTCGGCCCGGGCGGGCATCGGCAGGTGCTCCAACTGGGTCCGAGCCAGACCCGCCTGTATCTCGATATAGGCGTGCCCCGGCTCCGCGAGGAACGTCTGCCAACGCCGTCCACCCTCGCCCGTGCCCCAGAGGAACAGCTTGCGGCCCCTCAACCGCGGGGTGGAGGCCTGGATAAGCCCTCGGCCCCCGGCATCGAGTGCCGTAATCCACGGCCTCTGGCCGTCATCGATGTGAAAGAAGAAATCGGCCGCCCGCCCGATGTTCGTGGGATAGCTGACATCCACACCGTCCACGTCGGGGACGGGCACGCGGGCCAACCCACGACCACCATAGCCGAAGCTGTAGGCCGACGCAGCAGGTACAAGAACGCGGGTCTCCGGCGTCTCGGGGACGGCGATGTTGGACCACCAATACATCGGCACCGTCGCAGCGTGGGGGTTCACGATGCGAACGCTGATGAAGAGGACGGGTGAACCATCAGGAAGGTACGCATCGATCTGGAAAGGGACCTGGCGGAGGCGTTCCCATTCATAGAGGCGGAGGATAGGGAGCCCCTCCGGGCCCTCGACGCGCGCGGCGAAGAGCGGCGAACATGTGAACGGACAATGCCCGGTGGTGCCGATATTCCACTCGACACCGCCGCTAAACCACGCGTTGCGCAGCGCCAGGTTCGCGGGCTGAAAGACCGGATTTCTGTCCAGCAACTCGCGTCCGGCAGGCTTGTGAAACAACGACCATAGACGCCCACCGTACTCCAGAAGAAACGTCGCGCGCAGGATTTCGTTCTCCAGGACCGCCACACGGAACTCACGCGCACCACGCGTCCGGGTGTAGCTATCCTGCATGCGTGTAGGGCAGGATGTTGGGGACGCGGCCATACGCCATGTTCTGCAGCATGTCCGCCGGGATGCCCGGAATCGGGTTCGTCGATCGCATGCAGGTCTCGACCGGCGTTGAGCGGCGGCAGCGGATTCTCCGGTCCGAGATCGGCTGCGGGTATGACGAGCATTTCGACGCGAAGATCGGACATAGTGGCTCCAAATGTGAGAAGCTGGCGTGGAGACGTGACGGGCGACGAGTGACAGGTGACAATTGATCGGAAGAAGAGTGATCAGCAAGGAGCAAACCACCGCTTCACGCAGATCACCGGCTTCCGGTCACCCGCCAATCGTCACTCGTCGCCCTTTCCCTCACTGCCCGTAGACGTTCGTGTACCGGTCGTGCAGCTTGGCGACATCCTCGGCCGGGATCTCCTCCGGCTGACCGATCTGGAGCGCCAGCCAGACGGTCTTGGCGACATCCTCGGTCATGACCGCAGCCTTCACGGCAGCCTCGGCGTCTGCGCCGATGGTGAAGACACCGTGGTTCTTCAACAACACCGCGCACGACGTGCCGATCGACTCCAGCACCACCTTGCCGATCGCCTCGCTGCCGATCAGGGCGAACCCACCACACGGTATCGGGCCACCGAACTCATCCGCCATCGCCGTCAGGACAACGGGGATGGGTCTGCCCACCGCTGCGAAGGCCGTGGCATAGGGCGAATGCGTGTGGACGATCCCGCCGACGTCAGATCGGTGACGGTAGATGTAGAGGTGGCTCGCCACGTCCGACGACGGTTTCAACTCACCTTCGATCGGCGTCCCATCGACATCCAGGACGACCATATCCTCGGGGCGAAGCGACTCATAGCGCAGGCCAGAGGGCTTGATCACCACGTAGCCCGTCTCCGGGTCCCGGGCGCTGACGTTGCCCCCGGTCCACTTCACCAGCAAGTTCTTGGGCAGTTCCTGATGTAACGTCCAGA
Organism: uncultured Chloroflexia bacterium; assembly: GCA_963751345.1. Classification (GTDB taxonomy): domain Bacteria; phylum Chloroflexota; class Anaerolineae; order B4-G1; family SLSP01; genus PWVB01. Next base: position 58,408 of record CAVVUS010000010.1, on the reverse strand, counting down.
GTTCTTCGCGTAAGGCCTCCAGCATCATCTACCTCTTACACCTGCGGGCCGGCGCGACGAGAACCGAGGCGCAGCGCCTTGAGACGTTTCATCACGTCGTTGGCACCACGGCCGAAGTAGTCGTGAAGGGTAACGTATTCTGCGTAGAGTTCGTTGTAGACCTCGGTGTGGGCCGGGATCGGCGTATAGGCCTCATCGCGCAAGCGCGACATCGCGACGCTGGCCTCCTCGATGGTGTCGTAACCACCGGCAGCTTTGCCGGCAGCCACGGCGCCAAACATCGCCGAGCCCAGGGCCGGCGTCTGGGTGGCGGCGGCGATCTTGATCTCGCGACCCGTGACGTCAGCGTAGATCTGCATCAACAGCTTGTTTCGATCGGGCAGCCCCCCGGTGGCAACGATCTCGTCGACAGAGACGCCGCTCTTCTCGAAGGTCTCCACGATCATGCGGGTGCCATAGGCAGTGGCCTCGATCAGCGCGCGGTAGATATCCTCGGGCTTGGTCGCCAACGTCGCCCCCACCAGCAAGCCGGTCAGATCGACGTCGACCAGCACACTGCGGTTGCCGTTCCACCAATCGAGGGCCACAAGACCATGCTCCCCCGGCTCTTGAAGCGCCGCCTTGGACTCCAATAGCTCGTGAATCGTGACGGCCTTGTCCGCTGCCTCACGCTGGTAGGACGCGGGCACACAGTTCTCGACAAACCAGGCGAAATGATCACCCACACAAGATTGGCCGGCCTCATAGCCGAAGTAGCCGGGAATGATACCCCCGTCCACGTAACCGCACATACCCGGAACCGCGTGCTCCTCCTTGCTGAGGATCAAGTGGCAATTGGAGGTGCCCATAATGATGACCATCGTGCCCGGCTTGGTCACCGTCGCCGCAGGCGCAGAGACGTGCGCGTCGACGTTGGCCACGGCAACTGCGGTGCCCGGCTTGAGGCCGGTCCACTGGGCCACGGTTTCCGTCAGACCGCCGGCTTTGCTCCCCAGGAACCGGATATCGCGGGACATCTTTTCGTCCACCACATTTTCCAGGCGTGGATCGAGCGCCTTGAGGAATGCGTTGGAGGGGAAGCCATCGCTCTTTGACCAGATGGCCTTGTAGCCCGCCGTGCAGTTGTTACGCGTCTCCGTTCCCGTCATCTGCCACACGATCCAGTCGGCACCCTCAATGAAGCGGTCCGCGGCCGCGTAGATCTCGGGGGCTTCGTCAAGCGTCTGCCACACCTTTGGGAAAAACCACTCGGAACTGATCTTGCCGCCGTAGCGAGCCAGCCAGGGCTGGTGCAGGTCGCGGGCGACCTCATTGAGTTTGTTGGCCTCGGGTTGCGCGGCGTGGTGCTTCCATAGCTTGACCCAGGCATGAGGATGATTTCGCCACTCGGGCAGGAAACAAAGCGGTGTGCCATCCGCCTTGGTGGCGACCACCGTGCAGGCGGTGAAGTCTACGCCCAGACCGATCACGTCGGCCGGATCTACACCGCTCTCCTCCAGCACGGCCGGGATCGTCCGCTTGAGCACCTCCAGATAGTCATTGGGATCCTGAAGTGCCCAATCGGGCTCCAGGTGGATATCGGTACCGGGCAGCACCTCATCTATCACGCCGTTGGCATAGGCGTGCACGGCCATAGCAACAATGCTTCCATCCGCTACATCCACCAAGACGGCACGCCCGGACTCCGTGCCATAATCCACGCCAATTGCGTATTTTTCGTCACCCATGGAAGATCCTCCGTATCATTCGGTCGAGCACCCGTGCCCGACGCTTTGCCTAATGAGATGGGACTCAGCCACATTATAGTGACAATCGGGAGGCTGAAAAAGGAACGAAATCGGGCCGACGGTGGGAAAGAGAGGGTGAGGTGGTATAATCTACCCGGGACTTTATGAAAGAACTATAGAAGATACTTATGAACCCCTACCGAGCCATCAGACAGCGGTATGGCTACATCCCTCTCGCACTGATAACAGCTTACTCCGACAGACGGTTCATTCAGGGCCGAGGCATGTCGCGCCTGACGCAGCTCAGATGCGCAGTATGTCGGCTTCGGCGTCGTAGCAAGGAGGATATGTGGCCGACCACGAACGATTAGTCTTTCCCTTCACAGCAATTGTCAATCAGGAGAGGATGAAGCGCGCGCTCATCCTCAATGCGATCAACTTCCGTATCGGCGGCGTGCTGATCCGAGGTGAGCGCGGCACAGCGAAGTCTACGGCTGCCCGTGGTCTCGCAGCTCTGCTGCCCGAGATCAAGGTCGTGGCGGATGGCGCGTTCAACTGCGATCCCGATCAACCAGCCACCTGGTGCACGAACTGCCGGACCCGAGTTCAGCAAGGCGAAACCCTCCCGGCGGCGACGAGACAGGTCCCGTTTGTCGAACTGCCGATCGGCGCGACCGAGGATCGGGTTGTCGGCACGCTGGACATCGAACGAGCTATCCAAAAAGGCGAGCGGCGTTTCGAACCGGGTGTCCTCGCAGCGGCGAATCGCGGCATTCTCTACGTCGACGAGGTAAACCTCTTGGATGACCATATCGTGGACGTTCTGTTGGACGCTGCCGCGATGGGTGTGAACAATGTCGAGCGGGAGGGAATCTCCTTCCAGCACCCGGCGCGCTTCATCCTCGTCGGAACGATGAATCCGGAAGAGGGCGACCTGCGGCCACAACTCCTCGATCGCTTCGCCCTGTGTGTGGACGTGACGGGGGTTCACGATGCACGCGCTCGTATGGCGATCATGGAGAGAAATCTGACCTATGAGCAGTACGGACAGGCCTTCTACGAGGAATGGGCCCCACAGGAAGCCTCACTCGCTGAACGCATAGAGGTGGCCCGGCATCTTCTTCCTGAGGTACGCTACACGCGGGCCGACATGGCCACCATTGCCGAGATGATGGCGGGCCTCGGGGTGGACGGTCATCGGGGCGATCTCGTCATTCTCAAGACCGCAGTCGCACACGCAGCATGGGAAGACCGCCGTTACGTCACAGACAGGGATATCCTTCTGGCCGCAGAGCTGGCCCTACCGCACCGGCTCAAACGGAGACCCTTCGACGAAGTGCAGACCTCGATCGAGCAACTGGACAAGATGGTCGCTGCTTCCAGGGAACGCGCAGAGGAATCCCAGCCCAAAAACCGGGAAACGACCTATGAGGGAGATGTCTCAGGGGAGGGCCGAGAAAAAAAAGCCTAGAGGTTGAGCCGAGTGACGCAGAGGCGCAGGCCTCAGACTCGGCTCAACCGGAACCCTTCGAGCAAGACGTCCCCGAATGGCCCACCGATGGCAAGTGGTGGGAAGGCGGCAAGTTTATCGACCCTGGTGAGATCTTTCAGCCACGCAGGTTCGAGACCCCGCAGGATCGCATGGTGCGTTCCACGGGCGGGCGGCGCAGCCGCACCCGTACGACACGGAAGCGCGGCAGGTATTCTGGCTTCGAATCCTCTCCGAGCGATGCGTCGGATTTGGCGTTTGACGCCACCTTGCGAGCCGCAGCCCCCTTCCAAATCGCCCGCGCGTGCGACGACCCGGAGGAACGTGCACTCTTGCTTCGCCCCGGTGACTATCAGAAGAAAGTCCGGGTGCGCCGCTCAGCGAATCTGATCATCTTCATCGTCGATGCGTCGTGGTCGATGGCAGTCTCCGAGCGAATGGAGGCAACCAAGGGAGCGATCCTGTCGCTGCTCACGGACGCTTACCAACGTCGGGACCGCGTGGGGATGGTCGTCTTTCAGAAGGACCGCGCCACGCTCGTGCTGCCGCCCACCAACAGCGTCGATCTCGCGAAGCGGATGCTCACGAACCTGCCGGTCGGCGGGAAGACCCCACTTGCGGCGGGTCTGTGGTTGGCTCACCATACGATTGACAAGGAGATTCGCCACTACCCCGAACTCGTTCCGCTCCTCGTCATTCTGACAGATGGAGCAGGCAACGTCTCGATGGGCGACCTGCCCCCCCAGGTTGAGGCCTATCACATCGCCGAACAGATCCAGGAAGAGAAGATCAGGTCGATCGTCATCAACATGGAGAGCGTGGACTATGACAAGGGTTTGGCCCAGGCTCTGGCCGATCATCTGGGCGGTACGTGCTACAACCTGGCCTCGCTGCGAGCCAACTCGCTTGTCACGATGGTGCGCAATCAGCTATCTGCCTAGAGAATGAGAGGACCGGATGCTCGTCAAGCAAATCGCATCCACGCCTGCTGGCACGTAGGTGGCGACTCGCTGTGGCGGAGTCTGCAACCGGCGGGCTGCTTGGGCACCTGATCACGTCAGAGCCGGGTAGCTCGGCATATTTCCAGGGCGGCGTCATCGCCTATGCCAACGAGGTCAAGGTGGGTCTCCTGGGCGTTCGGGAGGAGAGTCTCGGCCGTTGGGGCGCCGTCAGCGCACAGGTGGCCCTGGAGATGGCCCGCGGGGCCTGCCAGGCTGCAGGCACCGAAGTCGCGATGAGCATCACGGGAATCGCCGGCCCAACAGGCGCCACGATTCACAAGCCCTTGGGGCTCTATTACATCGGGCTGGCCGTCCCAGGCGAGTGCTGGGCATGGCGGCATCACTTTACGGGTGACCGACAGGAGAACAACGACAGCGCCGCGACTGCGGCGCTGTCGCACTTATTGACGTACCTGAGGTAAGCGGGCTACTGCTGCGCCCCAGATTCCTCTTCCACCGACGCTGCTTCCTCGGCTGCCCTGGCGGCTTCGATCTCGGCGATCAGGTTCTCCAAACCGGCCCTGATCTTCTTGACTGCCTTCTGGCCCTGCCGGTTGAAGAAGGTCTGCCCCAACTCCTGGGCGGTTTGTGTAAGGCTAAGCGACGGTCCACCCCTATGGGCCAAGGTCCGGGCAGCCCGTCGCATCACGCGCATAAACTCCCGCTGTGGCTCCAGATCCCCGAGCGTAATCGTCGATGTCCCGCGCCCCGGAATCACTGTGTGCACGTCCTGTCGATGCGCCAGCGAGGTCATCGTATTGAGCCACGCCTTCGAGTCGAGCGTTTCGGCCATAAGTGGCACATCATCAGCCACGACGGTATCGCCGGCAATCAGGACACCCTCGTTCTCCAGGAGAAGCAACAGGCTACCCCTTGCGGCCCCATCCACGACCTGGAATTGGAGCACGCGATCCCCGGAATAGAGGGTGAACGCATCTTCGAAGGCAAAGGCCGGCTTGTGGGGCCGCAGATTGTCGAAGGCCTCCACCCCATCAGGAAAACGGCCGGCAAGGTCGTCGAGGAGATCTCGCCTCGGTCGCTCCTCATCATAGACATCCATCAGTCGCAGGGTCGCTTCGGCGGCCACAATCGGGACATCGCAGAGCATGGTCGCCAGTTGACGCTCGCGCTGAGCATCGGTCATCACGACATATCGCAGATCGCCAAGGATCGCGCGGGCCTGCTCGATCCAACTCATCGCTTGCATAGGATTGGGCGGCATGTCCACCATGATGCCACCCCGCGCGGTCCGAATCAGCACCAGATTATATGGGGCATACGAGGACTCTACAAAAAGACCGGGTACAACTTCTTCCATTGGCGCCTCCAAGATTCTAGTCTACGCGATCAACTCGCGAAGGCAAGTTTCATGTCATCCCAGCCCGTCGAAGGCCAGGCCACATTCCTCAAGCGCGTGTCGCAGAGCAGCCAGGATATCGACAGCAGCCTGCGGCGGGGCACCGCCCTGTGCCAGGCTCGACGTACCACCACCCCGTCCGCCAAGCGACGTCATTGCGCTACCCAGAATGGCGGCAGCGTCGCACGCCGGCAAATCATCGCTTCGGGCGACCACGAGCCGGACCCCCTTCTCCTCGGTTACGGCCATCAGGATCAGCGCCCTGGGGCGCTCGCGCAATCTCCCGGCGATGGCCCGTGCATCGGCGAAGGATCGATCGTCCCAATGCGCCAAGATCACGCGCACCCCTTCCCGCACCGGAGCGGAAGCCCAGAGTGCTTCCGTTTCGTAGTCCGCAAGCGTCGCCCGGAGCTGGCGCAACTCACGCCGCCCCTCCTTGACCTCTTCCTCCAGGCGATCGATGGCCTCAGGTAACTCGACCGGCCCCACAGAGAGCCCCAGACTCGACGTCCGCAGGAGTTGTAGATCGCGCTGGTAAGCACGCAGCGCACGTCCCCCACAGAGAAAGTCGATGCGCACGCCACCCTTGTGTCGCTCGATACCCACGATCTTTGTGAGCCCGATCTCTCCGGTGGCCTGTACGTGCGTGCCGCCACAGGCTGAGGCGTCATAGCCCTCAATCAGGATCACACGGATCTCGCCCGTCACCGCCGGGGGCTTTCGCAGCGGCAGGCCGAGCACATTGGCAGCATCGGCCACCTGCGCCTGATCCAGATCCCGGATCACGACAGCCCGGTTCTCCCACACAACCGTGTTGACCACGCGCTCCACATCGGCAGCTTGATCCCAAGTCAGGTCAGGAATATCAAGATCAATCGTGCTGACTTCACTTCCGAGGTGGAAACCAATTGTGTGAGCGGAGAGGTGATCTTCAAGGCCGGCAGAAAGCAGATGCTGTCCGGAGTGCTGCTGCATATGATCAAACCTGCGTGGCCAATCAACATGACCCACTACCGGGCCTGACGTGTCAAGCGATCGTGCAAGCAGATGCCAGATCTCGCCACCGTCATCCTCCTGCACCTCGACGACCGGCACACCACCGAGCGACCCGGTGTCATAGGGCTGGCCGCCGGACGTCGGATAGAATGCGGTTTGATCGAGCCGCACCGCGGGCAGAAACTCGCTCTGCTCCTGCAGATGCGCCTCCTGGACCTGCATCATCTTCCGCTCAAGAATCTGAGCCGTAAACTCCAGCAGCTTTGCATCTCGATAGTAGAGCCGCAGCGTCATGCCTCGAGCCCCCGGTTTCCGTAATAGTCTGCGGCATAGACGGCATCTCCCGGGAGGACACGGGGGATCGTGAAATAGAATGAGCAGCCCGCCCCCAGCTCACTCTCCACCCAAATCCGCCCCCCATGCGCATTCACAGCCAGCTTGCAGAAGGCCAGGCCAATGCCTGCGCCCGACACACGCTTCGACTGTCCCCGGGAAAAGAGCTCAAAGACGTAATCCTGGCTCTCAGGCGGGATACCTGGCCCGTTGTCGATGACGCTAAACCGGAAGACCTCATCGTCAGCCTGGACACCCACGGCGATCCTGCCGCCATCCTGCACATACTTGACCGCATTGGAGAGCAGGTTCACGAGGATGCGTGTCAATAGATCCGGATCCCCATCCAAGGTCGGCAAATCGGGGGGCGTGTCAACGCTTATCGTGTGGCCATGCCGATTGGCAGTCGACGTGACCGCCTCAACGGCCTCTCTTACCATACCAACTACATCAATCTCGGCCACGGCCAGGGTCCGCTGGTTGGATTGGAGGCGGGCAACGTCCAGAATATCGCTCACCAGCAGCTCCATTTTGCGGGTGCTGCGCAGCCCGATGATCAGAATCTGTTCGACCGGGATGGTTAGGTCCCGCTCGCGCCATGCGGAGAGCACGAGATCCAGGCTGTTCTGGATATTCCCCAGAGGGACCCGTAGATCGTGAACGATCATATAGACAAAATCCTGACGTCTCCGCTCCAGGTCGACCCGATCCGTGATGTCGTGCCCTGTCCACAGGTAGGTAGTCGGCCGCGACGATGTCATCGACCAAAGGAGAGAACCTCGCCTGCAGCCAGAGCTGCGCCTCCCCCTCGGCCCTCGGTGACTCGAACTCCCAAGCGAGCGCACTCCCATCCAAGGTTTTCCGGCGGAGCTCCTCGAAGTCTTCCTCAACGATGCCAAGCTTGGCCAAATCTATGGTGACAGGCTCCTCAGCGCGAGCCGGTACAGGCACTCCCAGGAGTGCCTGAGCAGCGTGGTTCGCATGGAGAATCCGCCCTTCGTGGTCAAGCACAACGACAGCGTCGGGGTATGCCTCGAAAAACCGTTCGTAGTTCATGCTTGGCCTGTATCGCTGAGCTGGACGACTTCCTTACCGCGAAGACGTTCCAGAATTCGATCGGTCACCAAGTCAAGGTGATCAGGATTAGCGACAAAGTCGAGCCGGTCTGCAGGAACCGTCAAGACCGGACAGAGCGAGAAATGATCGAACCAGTCTTCGTAGAGCCGGTTCAACTGCTGCAGATAATCATCGCTGATCTGGCGCTCGTAGTTTCGCCCACGCAACCGGATCCGCGACTGCAAGGTGGCCACGGAGGCACGTAGATAGATGACGAGATTCGGCGGCGGTAGGATGGAGGTCACGGCGCGGTAGAGCTCTGAATAGGTCGCATAGTCACGCTCGCTCATCGCCCCTTGCATATAGAGGTTGCGGGCGAAGATCTCGGCATCCTCGTAGACAGTCCGATCCTGTATCACGGAGTTTGGACGTTCCAGAAGCTGTCGATGGTGCAGCAGCCGTCTCGCCAGAAAGAACACCTGGGAATGGAAGCTCCATTTCTCCATATCCTCGTAGAAATCTGCGAGGTAAGGGTTGTCCCCTACCCCTTCCAGAAAAGGCTCCCACTTGAGGCGCTGGCTCAAGAGCGATGTGAGCGTCGACTTGCCGACGCCGATGCTACCCGCCACAGCAATGAAGTACTTGGTCACAGCTGCTCCCTTTCAGGCTTACCCGCACCGAACCTTGCGAAGGTTTCGGACAGATCATTCGAGTTGGATGCCCGTGCGCCGCGCCAGAACCTGCAAAGCGTGATGCGCATCCTCCAAGGCCGTGCGAATCACCGCGGGCGCGCCGTCGGGACCGACGGGAGGTTGCTGGGCCAGGGCGCCGCCCACCCGCCCTACCGACTCGGCCAGAGCCAGGAAATCGCCGAGTGCCTGCCAGTTTGCCTCCGTATGCGGTTCGGCTGACGATGTCGGGACCAGCCGCCAGGCCGGGCTCTGCGGCTGTGAGATCGAGATTGTGGGCAGCATCGGCTGTCGGACGCCGGCCAACATCGAGCGTATTTGCTGCTCAATGGCATCGAGGTCATTTGGGCTCTGTACGAAATCCAGGGCATCGGACTCAATGACCAGAAGCGGCACCGCCTCATAGTCGGCGAAGAGGTGCTCGTATCCTTGCCGCAGCGCAGCGATATAGTTGCGGTCCATCTGGCGCTCGTATGTGCGATCACGCATCGCAATGCGTGCCATCAGTGTATCGACCTTAGCGCGCAGATAGACAACCAGGTCCGGGGGATGCACCTTCTCGGCAAGCGCCTCATAGAGCCGGTCGTACATCTCCAGCTCGTCTTCCCCCCGGATGTTCAGATGGGCGAAGAGCTTGTCTTTGTCAAAGATGTAGTCGGACAGCAACGCGCCCTGCTTGAGCAGCTCCGGTGCACGCTGCTGCTGGCGATACCGGCTAAGCAGGAAGAAGATCTGCGTCTGGAATGCATAGCGGGCGCGGTCACCATAGAAATCCGAGAGGAACGGGTTCTCGTCAAAGGCTTCGAGGATCGTCTCAGCCGCCATACGATCGCGAGACCCGAAACGAGATTGTAGCAGTCGTGCCAGGGTGGTCTTGCCCACACCAATGACACCCTCGATCGCAATATACGGACGTTCAGCCGGCATGGTCATCGGACATCCTCTGAGGTTGACGGTGACCAGAGCATACTCTCAGGTAAGGAATTGTCAAAGAACGGGCAGAACGAATCACGGTGAACGACTCCGATCACTCGTGACTCGTGGGAGGCTAAGCCTTCGGGTTACGATCTACTCGTCACGTGGCACGTGCCGCATCGCTGCCCGCAAGATAGCCGCTGCTGAACGCCGCCTGCAAGTTGAATCCGCCGGTATCGGCGGCGAGGTCCAGGAGCTCTCCCACGACGTAGAGACCCCCAACTAGCCGGGACTCAAACGTGATGGGATCGACCTCCTTGAGCGCTACCCCCCCTGCCGTGACCATGCCCGCTGCAATCGGCAGCGAACCGGAGATCGTCCAGCGGAAATCCTTGATCAGCGCGACCAACGTAGCGCGCTCCTCGGACAGGATCTGGTGCACTTGGCGCTCCTCCTCGATAGGGCTCAGGTCGGCAAGCACGTCCGCCAGGCTTCCCGGGACCCACCCCTGGAGCAGGGCAGGGAGATGTTGATGCGGATGCTCCTCAAACTCACGCTGAAGACGTCTATGGACTTCGTCGTCCGTCATCCCCGGCTTGAGGTCGATCGACAGCGTTATCTTGTTTCCGGCTCTCAACGCATCCACGACGGCGAGCGATGCAGAAAGGATCAGCGGCCCCGACACCCCGAAGTGGGTGAAAAGCATCTCGCCCGTATCGGGCATCGGATAGGGAATCCGGAGGGGACGATCACGACCCTTCGTATCGTGCACCCAGAACGTGCACCGCACGTTCCGTAGGCTCACACCCTGGAGAGCCCTTGCCGTCGCCCGCTCGACCACGGTCAGCGGCACCAAAGCTGCGTGTAGGGGCTCGATGGTGTGCCCCAACGCGCGAGCCATCACGTAACCGTAGCCGGTCGATCCGGTATCCGGCCAGGAGGCTCCACCGGTAGAGAGGATCACGGCATCGGCGGGCAGTTGGGTGCCCTTGGAAAGCACGACGCCCTGGACCTGGCGCTCGTCCGGGCGAGCGCCGCCGGTGGTCACGACCTCGTGCACCTCGCTTAGATAGCGGATCTCGGCGCCGTTGTCCCGGACATAGCGGAGGAGGGCATCACGCACATCGGAGGCCTGCCCCGAGACGGGGAAAATACGACCACCCCGCTCCGTCTGGGTCTCGACGCCGTACCGGCTCAGCAACGCCAGCAGATCATCCCTGAAGAAGCGATGGAAGGCGTTGGTCAGGAACCGTCCGTTGCGCCCATAGTAGGTGAGGAACTCACGCAGAGGCGCCGCATTGGTGATGTTGCACCGCGATTTGCCACTGACGAGAATCTTCTTGCCCGCCTCATCCATCTTGTCCAGCAAGATGACCTTGGCCCCGAGCTCCGCCGCGCGCCCTGCGGCTATCAACCCGGAAGCACCGGCGCCCACCACCACGATCTGCTTAGCCACCGGTACTCGACGTCCCCGGCGCACCATCTGCCTGTCGTGGGCCCTCCGCCTGCAGGGCAAGGACCATCAGCCGCAATGATGAACGGCTATGGGTATTTGACACGCTGTAAAGCTCGCCGCCTGCGACCAGCGCGGCGTCGCCCGGGCGCAGCGGGCGCGAAAAGATGGGGCTGCCCGCCGTAGGTCGGTGGAGCAGATCGCCACCACCCTCGATGACATAGATGAGCATATCGAGCCCTGAATGAGCCTGCTCTCCGGTACGAGCACCCGGACTCAACGTAAGATCCTGCAGGTAACTAAAGGGGCGCCCGGCCAACAGATCCTCTTCGGTGCCGGGGTGTTCGCTGAAGAGCCACCTCACGTCAACAGCACCCTCCCCCTTCGGAAGCGGGCCGGGGAAGGGGAAGGGCTCGTATCGTACCGAAGCAATATTCACCGCGCGTTTGTAGACCACGCCCGAGACACGATCATGAGGGGCGCGGTTGATGTTGGCCCATGCGCCGGCATCCTCGCCCGAAGGATGAAAACGCTCCGCCGGCACGGGCTTGGGAAGCCGCGCTTGTTTCTGGTCGTCAGCCACAGTCCACCTCTCCATTCGTCGATAGCGCAAGGCCACGACCATCACTCACGCTCAACCTGCGCTTAAGCATGTCGCTCGGCCATAGACCCGCCCCGGCGTCGATGCCGCACGGCAACAACCTCGGCTATGATCGACAACGCAATCAGGGACGGCGCCTTGCCACCGATGTCCAGCCCCACGGGGCCGTGAATCCGCGCGATATCGCTCTCTTTGAACCCGGCCTTGATCAAGTCCTCACGCCGGTCGGCCTGGGTCTTTCGACTGCCCAGGAAGCCGATATAGAACGCCTCGCTCCGCAGTGCAAGGGTCAGCGCCGGGATATCGAATTTCGGATCGTGGAAGAGCACCACAATTGCCCATCCGGGGCCGAAATCCTCCGCACTGAAAACATCCTCGGGCCAACCGATGCGGAGGTCCGCACCGGGAAAGCGTTCTTCACGGGCGAACGTACGCCGGGCATCACTCACGACTACCTCGAAGCCGGTCACCCGCGCGATCTCGGCGAGGGGTATCGCGATATCGGTGGCTCCGAAGATCAGCAGTACGGGCGGCGGTGGGATCACCTCGATCAACACCTCTCCCTGGGGATACGTGTGTCTCTTGGTATAGGGACCCGGCCAAGCTGCGGCGATGTCCATCAGCACCTGGCCGTCCAGGTCCGCATTCCCGAGGCTTCCCAGGGTCTCGCCGTCAAGCCGGTGGAGCAGGTGCACCGGACGATCAGTCCGAGAAGCAAAACCAACTGCGTGCTTGGCCTCGATCTCCTCCATCAGCACGCCGTACAGGTCACTCCAACGCTCGACCATCAAGTCGATCGCGCCACCACAGGAGAGTCCCACATCCCAGGCTTGTTCGTCGCTGATACCGTAGGACGGACGCCGTATCGACACGTTGCCCGTCAGGACCGCCTCCATCTCGGCGATCACATCGCCATCCACACAGCCACTGCTCACGGATCCCGCCACATCCCCCTCGGCCGTGATGGCCATACGCGTTCCCGGCGGACGCAGGGAGGATCCCTGGGTCTCCAGGATCGTGGCCAGTGCAATGCGGGTCTTTCCCGCTTCCTGCCAACGTCTTAGATCCGGGATGATATCCCTCATCGAAAGTCTCCTCAACTACTCGGTCGCAAGACCGGGCGGACCATCATCGTCTACCCCTGATTCTTCGCCCTCCCCAACCTCCCCATGAGCCTTCCACCACATGGTGGATTGCCCAAGCGTAGGTCCCGACGGGGAGGCGAGCAGGGTCTGCGGGCGCCATACCCGCGATCTCACCGTACCATCAGCGAAGATCCTCACCACCTCAAAGCGCACCCGACCTTCGGCCACGGCATCTGCGATGCGACGTTGTTCGCGCGTCAACATAGACTTGCCGTGCTTGATATCCAGACATGACCACCTCGATGTCGCGCCCATCCGTGTGGTTGTCCTTGCAGTCGCTGTAGCCATCAAAGACCACATAGTCGATCGGATCGCCGAGAAATCGAGCGTCGGATGGCCAGTAGGCGAAACCGGGAAGCAATGGCGCGACCTGCTCCGCCATCTTGCCCTTGAGCACGGCGCGACTGCGATTCACCGTGTTCATACGGGCCTGCGCCACATCGACACGATGCTGATCCTGTAGATCGCGCATCCTGGTCTCGTAGGCGCGCACGATCCGCGCCTGCTCGGTCTCCGCTCGCGCGGCGTAGGTTGCAGCAATTCGCTGCTCTGCCGTGGCGAGATCGGCATGCAGATTCTCGCGCTGAGCACGATCACGCGTTCGAAAGAGCCAAGCGGAGATGGCAACCCCCATCACGATCCCCAGAAGCACCCAGACAATGTCCATCGTGCCGGACCTATCTATTCCCAGAACCGCGGGTCGCGTCGGATAAACGCGCCGCTTCCCGGACGGGCTACATATGAACCATCTCGCACCAGGAACTCACCCCGGCGGAGGGTACTGACCACTCGTCCCTGGACCGGCATCCCCTCGAATGGGCTATAGCCGGCCACCATGTGCAGCTCCTCAGCGTCAATCACACCCTCAAAGGCCGGGTCGAAGAGGACCAGATCGGCGTCGGATCCCGGCATCAGGGCGCCCTTTCGCGGCCAAAGATTATAGATCTGCGCCGGGTTAGCTGCCATCAGGCGGACGAGATCGGTCCATTCGAGGCGTCCGGCCGACACGCCATAGGTGGCCATCAGCAGCAGTGAGGTCTCCGTCCCCGGCAACCCACCCGGCGTCTTGGTGAAATCATTCATAGCGAGCTTCTGCGCCCGCTTGTAGTCGCAGTGATCCGTGACAACCATATCTACCTGCCCGTCAGAGACGAGAGACCAGAGCGCCTCGCTCTCTGCAGGCGGGCGAAGGGGCGGCTGGAGGACGTAACGCCAGGGCTCGTTTCCCTCATACAGGGTGCTGTCCAGCAGCAGGTATTGGGGCGTAGTCTCCGTAAACGCAACCTGGCCCGACGCTCGTGCCGTGGCCACCATCTCAACGGTCCGCCCCGTGGAAGCGTGGGCGATCACCACGGGCGCGCCCGCTGCCCCGGCAAGGAGAAGAACTCGCGACGTAGCCTCCTGTTCGGCCAGGAGCGGACGGGAAGCCCCGTGATAGGCCCAGCCCGTACGCCCTGCGGCGACGAGCGCTGCCGTCTGCGCGGTCACGAGCGAGTCATTCTCACAGTGCACGAGGCTGATCAGGCCGTATCTGGCGGCGGCCTCGAACCAACGGAGCACCGTGGCGTCGTCCGCGTAGTAGATCGGCCGGTAGGTCGTGTAGAGCTTGATGCTCTGGACGCCGAGTTCGGGCAGGATGCCGAGTTCCTCCTCCTGCCCCGGAGGCAGGTCCGTGACCATCATATGGAATGCATAGTCGATGGACGACACCGCAGCTTCGTCCAGCCGCTCCTCCAGCGCCTGCTCGAAGGTCGAGTGGACGCCCCGGCCTTCCCCACTCACTCCGGATGAGCGGGGAAGCGCCGACGACGTCTGAGTCGCAGACGCCGTCTGAGTCGCGGACGACTTCTGAGTCGCAAAATCCACCACGCTCGTGATGCCGCCAAATGCGGCGGCACGGCTGCCCTCCGCCCACGTGTCGGCCGTCTTGTAGAGCCCCGTGTCGAGCTGAATATGCGTGTGCGCATCAACCAGGCCCGGCAGTATTAACAGGCCGCCGGCATCGACGACCTCGACGCCTGCCGACACCGGAAGATGCGTGCCGATGGCCTGGATCGTTTCGCCACCAATCAACACATCCGCTGCATACATAGCTTCAGGCGTTACGACTGTACCGCCCCGGATCAGAAGGTGGGGTGATCCCCCGCCCATTGTCTGTCTCCCCGATTCGCTCATTCGCTGACTCGCTCATTCACTAGCCTGCTGATTTTTGCCTATGATTATATTGTAATTCCCCGCTTTTTGTAGCCAGTGCCACAAGTATGATTGGGCGTGAGGGTTGCGACCAGTGCAAACTACGGGTTGGCCTGTATACTGGGGAACGGCGTGTCGCTCTCCTGGACGGAGGAGAGGCGGTGACCATCCCGATCGACCTCCCACCGGAGGAGTGAATCTACAATCATGAAGTCGCCTGCTGCCAAGCCCGATTCGGTTGCACATCCGGACCGACCTGGTCACGCTCTTATCCCTTTGGAGATATCCGTCGCTGCGGGCCTTCTCTTCTGGCTGGCCGACGCCGTGCATCACTTCTATGATGCGAGGGCCGGCGTCGTGCCCATCTCCGACGAGCACTATCGTTCACTGATCGACGCTCTGCTGCTTACCGTTCCGCGTCATGCACTTCTGGTCAGGCTAACGTTCCTGATCGTGTGTCTGGCGTTCGGGCTCGTGACCGCACTCTACATCAGGCGTTACCAGGAATCGGAGCACCACGTACACCAACTGATCCAAGATGCGTCCGTCGAGGAAATCCGAGTACATGCGGAGGAGCTGCGGAAGGTCAACGCAGAGCTTGCACGGGCAGGGCGTATGAAAGATGAGTTTCTGGCGAATATGAGCCACGAACTCCGGACGCCGCTGACCGTCATCCTGACGTTTTCGGAGATCCTGCAGAGCGGGATCTACGGGCCGCTCGACCCGCGACAGGAAAAACCTATGCAGGCTATTCAAGAGAGCGGCGAACACCTGCTCTCGCTGATCACGGATATCCTGGATGTCTCGAAAGTCGAGGCCGGTATGCTGGCGCTCGAGATCTCGCCGGCGACGGTCGAAGGCGTCTGTCGATCGAGCATTCAGCTGATCGAGCCACAGGCCAAGAGGAAACGGCTATCCGTCGATCTGGCGCTCGATCCGGCGGTCACGACGATCCAGGCCGACGAGCGTCGCCTGAAGCAGATCCTCGTCAACCTGCTGAGCAACGCCGTCAAATTCACGCCCACCGAGGGCGCGCTCGGCCTCCGTGTGGTCGGGGACGCCGAGACACGGTCCGTGCACTTTGTCGTCTGGGACAACGGCATCGGCATCGCGCCCGATGATATGGAGCGTCTCTTTCAGCCTTTCGTGCAACTGGACAGCTCACTGACGCGGCGGTACGAGGGCACGGGCTTGGGCTTGGCCCTGGTGCAGCGCTTGACGGAGCTCCACAACGGAACCATAGCGGTGGAGAGCGAGATGGGCAAGGGAAGTAGATTCACGGTGTCACTGCCCTGGGAGGTTCCCGCGACCGGCGGACAGCAGGCGCCACTGGAAGAACAAGCCGCAGAGTCCGCAACAACTGCATTCGCCCAGGCGCACGTCTTGCTCGTGGAGGATCACGAAGCGGCACTGCGCCCGATAGAGAAGTTTCTGGTCTCCCGAGGATATCACGTCCTTCGAGCCAGAGACGGTGCGGAGGCCATCCGTCACGCCATCGAGGATCACCCCGACATCATCCTGATGGACATCCAGATGCCGGTGATGGACGGCCTCGAGGCCACCCGACGCATCCGGGGCAACAAAGAGACCGCCGACATCCCGATCATAGCCCTGACAGCCCTGGCGATGCCCGGCGATCAGGAGCGGTGTCTGGAAGCAGGGGCAAACGCCTACATCAGCAAACCTGTCCGCCTAAGGGACCTCGCGGCATCCATCGAGGAGCAGTTGGCAGCAGGTGCGAACGAAGACGGCTAAGCATCTCCCAGGCCAACAAGCGCCCTGAAGCGTGTCTCCTCGCGGATAGGGTTGAAGTCCGGATCCTTCAGCGCCATCGCTCGATAGCCCTCACGCAGCCCAATCGCCCTCGCCAGCCAAATTGTGGCATGCTCAGGATCCTCCATGAGCGCCGCAGCACAGGCTGCGTTGTAGTAGGGCGTGGCCCAATCCGGCTCAATAGCCATCGCCCGCTGATAGGCCTCGATGGCCTCGGGATACGCCGCAATCCGAACGTAGAGCAGGCCACGGTTGTTGAGCACCGCAGCGTCACGCGGGTTGAGGGCCAGGGCATGCTCATAGTCCGCCAGCGCCTCTGTGTGTCGATCGAGCCGCGCATACGCCTGCCCACGGTGACTGTAGGCGATTCCCCGGTTGGGGTCCAGCGCAATCGCCTGGTTGTAGTCGCGCAGCGCCTCCGGATAGTTGCCCTGCGCAGCGTAAGCCAGACCGCGATTGAGATAGGCTTCAACATGACCCGGCGCCCGCTCCAGGGCTTCGGTGTAGTCCTCAATTGCCCGCACGTAGGAGCGCAGCCGGAAGTAGGCGTTGGCACGGTCATAGTAGACCGATGCGGCGAGCGTTGCCTCTCCTGCTTCTTCTTCGGTTGAAGAGAGTCCCGCTACTCGGGGAGACCTGAGAGGCGGAGAGCTGCGGAGCACGGTGTCGTAGTCGGAGATCGCCCGATCGAACTCACCCTTTCGGGCAAATATCAGGCCTCGCTGGCGGTATGCCTGGATCTGGTCCGGGTCCAGCTCTATCACGTGCGTGAAATCCGCTATAGCTCCGTCCAGGACCCCTATGCGGGCATATGCCACCCCCCGATTGTAAAAGGCAGCAATGTAGTCGGGGTTCAGCGCCAGTGCCTGATCGTAGGCCTCGATCGCCGCGTCATAGGCGCCCTCATCCAGGCGCGCATTGGCATATCCGCAGTGCTCGACGGACATTTCCTCAACGGTCGCAAGGGCACGATCCGCCTCGGCCTGATCCGAAGCAAGCTCCTCTATAGGAACGCCATCCGATTGTGATGTGGCCTCGCTGACCGGCAACTCACAGGCGACGGAAGGTTCAGGCGCCGCGGACGGCGTACGCGCCTCGGACGGCGTACGCGCCTCGGACGGCGTCGCGCCTCGGACGGCGGATGCGCCGCGGACGGCGTCTGGGCCTCCTCCCTTTCGGAGGGCTTGTCCTGCACGAAGCCGCGGGGAGGGACGGGGAGGGAAAGCTCAGGCGCTTCCTCCTCCTCGACAGGTAACGCCAGGCGCCCCGCGGCGAGCTGACTCAGCGCGCGCAGGGACTGGCGAACCTCGGGGTCCCACGTGTCGGCCTCAAGACCCTCGTCTGCAAAAGTGTAAATCGCCGCCCAATCGCGGGTTGCAAGCGCCTGCCAGCCGCCGCTGACACGCTGTTCCCAGACCTGTACGGCACCCGGAGGATCGCACGCCTGCCCGGCGCAGATCACGTTAGAGGCTTCTGTCCACACTTCGGCGACGGCACCGGCCCAGGGATAGAACTGGCGTACGCCATTCAGAAAGCTGAGCATCCCTGCATTGAGGGCCGTGGCCTCGTCGCCGATGATGAAATTGTGGTAGAGGGCCTCCAGGTGATCTCGCTGCCACTCGGGCTCGAGGTACTGAGGCTCCACGCCGGATAATTCGGACCGCTGGCGGTAATAGGCCGACAGCGTCTGGTGCGCTGCCTCCCACGTAGAACTACCCGCAAGCCTGGCAAGCTCCTCGAGTGGGGCGCGGATCGCCTGCTGGAACCGCCAGCCCTCCCCACACTTCGCCACCAGCGGCGTGCGTTTGAGCCATGCCATCACGCGGGCCACAGCCTCATCTCCCAACAGAACGGCGATCACGCCCTCGTCCAGCCACCGAGCCGCTGCGCACTTCAGAACAGCCGCGCGCAGGACCGGCTCCAGGGAGGCGATATAACTCTCGAGGGGTGTCACACCTGCGTCGGCCGCGACGTGGTCGGAGCCGCTCGCCAGCAGCGTGAGCCACAGAGGGTTGCCCTCTGCCTGGTCCGCCTCTCGTGAGGCGACGGCGTCGTTCGTGGCGCCGGCATCGCGGAGCAAGGCGATGCTCTCGCGGTGCGAGAGCGGCTGGAGATCGAAGGTGGTCGTGACAGAGGAGAGGGACTCCCAGACATCCGGAAGGGGGTGGCGATCCGCCAACAGAAACCAGATGTTGGTGCTGAGCCCGCCGTGGGCCAGCAGTGCATAAAGCCAGTCCTCGAGGTAGAAACCAGCGCGGTGGGCGCCCGCAGCCTCGGCCGGCTCCTGGTCGAGTCGTGCCGCCTCCACCCAACCTTGCTCGGCGGATATCTGCCAATCATCAAAGCAGAGCACAATCCGGCGCACGGTGGCCCAGGCATTCAGATCCAGGACGAAGCGCTCGGTCAAGGATCCGACAGGATCCCTGATCAGAGGGGACCGCCGCAGCGGGAACGTGCGCACGAGGTACTCGTCCCATGCGCGCGCGGCCCAGGGGTCCGCGTCGGCGACTCCGCCAAAGAGATCCCATACGTGACCGGGCGCCGAAGTATCCCGCTCGATGGCCTGGAGCGCACCCGTGTACTCGCGGTAGACCTCGCTGAATGTGGTCAGCGGCACGCCTGCAGTCGACAACTGCCTGGCCAACACAGACATCGCGTGCACGGCGGCGAACTCCCCGGGCAGACGGATGTCCCACCGTTCCACAGATGCCGTCACAAAGCCATGTTCCCTGGCAATAGCACGGTACTGCGCCAGCAAGGCACTTTTGCCGATGCCGGGTGGACCTTGGGCGATGAAGAGAAGCGTGGGAGGGACGGTGTAGAGAAAGTTGAGCCGAAAAGGTTCGATCTCCCGGCGCCGCCCGACGAAGCATTGCCCCATGCGACGTTCGAGCAGGTCGCCCCACGTCGTGACCCGTTCACTCATGGCTGCGTTGACTCTTTCAGCGATGATAGGTTGATGGCGTTGGCACGTTTGAACGTTAACACGTTGAAACGTTCAAACGTGCCAACGTGTAAACGCCTGTAGTTTACGTTCCTTCCTGCCATGAGGCAAGATAGGTCCGCTGCGCTTCGGTCAGTACGTCGATCTCGATGCCCATCGCGGCCAACTTGAGCCTGGCAATGGCCTGATCGATGAGCTCAGGCACGGCATAGACTGTATGCTCCAGCTCGTCGGCATGCGCCAGTATGTACTCAGCGCTCAGCGCCTGGTTAGCAAAAGACATGTCCATCACGGCGCTGGGATGCCCCTCGGCGGCGCCCAAGTTCACCAGCCGCCCATCGGCCAGCACGTTGATCAGACGCCCGTCGGCCAGCTTGTACTGCTTGACGAAAGGCCGGATGACACGCGGCTCACCGACCGACATATCGGCCAGGGCCTCCAGGTTCAGCTCGACGTTGAAGTGACCGGAGTTGCAGACAATCGCACCATCCTTCATCACCTCGAAGTCGTGGCGATCCACAACGTTGATATCGCCGGTTGACGTGACGAAGATATCTCCGATGGTCGCCGCCTCGAGCATCGGCATCACGCGGAAGCCGTCCATCACCGCCTCCAGCGCCTTCAGCGGATCGATCTCGGTCACCACCACGTTTGCGCCCATGCCCTTGGCGCGCATTGCGATGCCCCGAGAGCACCAACCGTAGCCACCCACCACGAAGACCTTTCCGGCGATCAAGACGTTGGTCGCCCGGATGATACCGTCGAGCGTCGACTGTCCCGTACCATAGCGGTTGTCGAAGAGGTGCTTGGTCATCGCATCGTTCACAGCAATGACCGGATACTCCAGCGCACTCTCGGCAGCCATCGCGCGAAGCCGGATCACGCCCGTGGTCGTCTCCTCGGTGCCGCCGACCACGTTCCCGAGGATCTCGCGCCGGTTCTTGTGCATCATGCTGACAAGATCCGCGCCATCATCCATCGTCAGATGGGGTTGGTGATCGAGCGCCGCATAAATGTGCTCGTAATAAGTCTCGTTGTCCTCACCCTTGATGGCGTAGACGGGGATCTCGTCGTAGGAGACGAGCGCTGCTGCGACGTCATCCTGCGTGCTCAGGGGGTTGCTGGCGACCAACACCAGGTCAGCTCCACCGGCGACCAAGGTGCGTGCCAGGTTGCCGGTCTCAGTCGTGACGTGTAGACACGCCGACATCCGCACACCCTTGAAGGGCTTCTCATCCGCTAATCGCTCACGGATCTGGCGAAGGACGGGCATCTCCCGTTCGGCCCACTCCATGCGCAGTCGGCCCGACGGGGCCAGATCAAGATTCTTGACGTGATGCTTCATGCTTTCATCTCCTTTTTAGTCGTATGTAGAACGTTGACACGTTTGAACGTTGAGCACGTTCCAACGTGCTAACGTGCTAACGCGTCCGTTGCCTCATCCTCACCGAAGGTGGCGCGATACCGCGCCACGAACTCGCCCAGCGTGTATGCGTGCGTCTGTGGCCCCTTTGTCTCGAGAACATAAGTCGCGGCCAAGCTGCCGATTCGGCCACAAGCGCTCCACGGCAGCCCCAGAGCCAGTCCCTTGATCAACCCAGCCCGGAAGGCGTCCCCTACGCCCGTGGGGTCCACGATCTGCGTGGGTGGCGCCGCCGGCACGTGGATCTCGGATCCTCCACCGAGCCGGATCACGGCACCCTCTGCTCCCAGCGTAACGATCACGGCGCGCTTGACGGCCTGCTGCAAGTCGGCGTCACTCATCCCGGTGCGGTCCTTCAACAACTCATACTCATAGTCGTTCACCACGAGGATGTCGGCCCCGACCACCCCGTTGCAGAGCGATTCCGGCGTGGCCCGCACCACCTGCTGGCCGGGATCATAGATATAGGGAATGCCGAGGTCACGGCACTCGCGGGGATACTTGTCCATCGCCTCCGGATCGTTGGGCGAGACAATGGTCAGGTCCACCGGTGCCGGGAGGTCGTGAAACGACAGCGTGCGAGCATACGCCATCGCACCCGTGTAGAAGCTGGCAATCTGGTTGAGCTCTTGATCCGTCGTCGCGAAGAAGGAGGCAGTGAACACATCGGGCACGATCTTGATGCCCGAGATATCCACGCCGTGGGCGGCCAACCAGGCCCCGTACTCCCCGAAATCCTGGCCGGCCGTGCCCATCACCACAGGATGCTCTCCCAGGAGGGCGAGGCTGTAGGCGATATTGGGCGCACACCCGCCGCGCCGCTTTACCATCTCGTCGACGAGGAAGCTCAGGCTGAGCTTGTTAATCCGGTCAGGCTTGACGTGCTCCAGGAAGTTGCCCGGGAAGTTCATCAGGTAGTCGAAGGCAATCGAGCCGGTAACGACAATATTCACGTGATGCTCCTTTGCGTGCGTCGAAGACGCGTCAACGTGGAAACGTCTGAACGTTTGAACGGAACTGGACAACCCTATTCATCGGGATGAAACGATCACGCAGGATGACCCGCAACGCCCACAGGCCATCCCAAGGTCGGATCTTCTTGCCCTGCTCGACGGTGCGCGGCGTGTAGCGGATGGGGACCTCGACGATTTCATAGCCGGCGCGCAGCAGTTTGTCCGGCAGTTCGAAGTCAAGGTCGAACCCGCTTCCCGTGAGATAGAGCTGGTTCAGGATATCCGTACGCACCATCTTTGATGCCGTAGCGACATCGGTCAGGTGTCCGCCGTAAAGCAGATTGGTCAAGCCCGTAAGGAATCGCACGCCCCAATAGTTGGCGACGTACTTGTAGATAGCACGTCCCCCCAGCGTCCGCGACCCGAAAATGGCCGCCGGACAATCCCGCGTCGCTCGTTCGAGGAAGAGCGGATAGTCGCCGGGATCGTATTCGAAATCCGCGTCCTGGATAAAGACATAGTCGCCGGTGCATTCAGGAATCGCGGTGCGGATCGACGTTCCCTTCCCCATATTCCGGGGCTGATAGATCACGCGCGTGTCGGCGTAGTCGATGCTCTGCAGCAGGTCTTGCGTCCCATCCGTCGAGGCGTTGTCCACGACGACGACCTCGCGCTCCCATCCCGGGAACAGGGGGGCGCGATGGACGCGGTCGAGCACAGGCAGAATCGTCTCTCTCTCGTTGTAGGCGCAGATGATGAGCGAAAGCTTCATCCCAGGAAGTCCTCAAAGACCTGCAGCATATAGCCCAAGCGGGCGTCGTCCATCCCGGGATAGACCCCGATGAAGAAGGCGGACTTGAGCACGCGGTCGGTCTCGGTCAGGGGGGTAGCGACGCGATGTCGAATGTTGCGATATCCCGGCTGGTGCAGGATGTTCCCGGCAAATAGGTAGCGCGTCTCAACCTTGCGCTCGCGAAGATACTCGTTCAGCTCGCGCCGCGAGAAGGGGGCAGACTCCCGAACGGCAAGCGTGAAGGCGAACCAGGCCGGGTCGGCCTTCGGGCTCCATGCCGGCAAGATCAGCCGGTCCTCATAGCGGGAGAGCGCATCATAGAGGACGCGGAAATTCCGCTTACGCGCGGCAACAAAGTCATCCAGTTTGTCGATCTGCGGAATGCCGATCGCGGCCTGGATATCGGTCATTTTCAGGTTGTAACCGATCTCCGTGAAATAGTAGCGATGATCGTAGGGCTCGCCGAGGCCGGGAATCTCCCAGTCGAAGCGGCGTCCGCATTCGCCATCGCGGCTGCTCCGGTGGTCACACCAGCAATCGCGACCCCAGTCGCGCATGGCGTGCGCGATGTGGTGCAACCGGGCATCGTTGGTGCCGACGGCCCCGCCCTCTCCGGTGGTGATGTGATGCGCCGGGTAGAAGCTAAACGTGGCCAGATCGCCAAAGGCACCGCACGGCGTGCCGTCGTAGATACTTCCGAGGGCATCACAGGTATCCTCGATGACGTAGAGATCGTGGGCTTTGGCAAAGGCCATGACGACGTCCATCTCCACCGGATTGCCGAGGATATGCGGGACGAAAATCGCCCGCGTCCTCTCGGAGAGCGCCGCGTCGAGCAGATCGACGTCGATGTTGTAGGTACCCACCTTGCAGTCGACGAAGACCGGGACCAGCCCATTTTGCACGATCGGGGCCACCGTTGTGGGGAACGTCGCAGCCGGCGTGATGACCTCATCGCCCTCCTGGAGCGGATGGCCAAGCTGCTGCGAGCGCAGGGTCGTCATCGCCACCAGGTTGGCCGACGAGCCGGAATTGACCGTCAGGATATGTTTGACACCCAGGTAGGCGCCCAGCGCCTCGGAAAACGTCTCCACCCGCGGCCCATCCGTCAGCCAGAAGTCGAGAATCGCATCCACGGCACTCTGCAGCTCGCGGGCATCGTAGACCCGCCCGCCGTAGTTCACGAACGTCTCGCCGGGGACAAAGGGCTTCTCCCGATGTGCGACCTGGTAGTACTCACCGACCTTGGCGAGAATCTCGTCGCGCAGGCGAGACTTCTCGACCGAAACGTCTGCACGTTGGCGACGTTGGCACGTTGGCACGTTCGGCCTGCGGGGCGTAGGGCTCAAACGCACGAATCGTGCGCGCCAGTCCCTCGTCAAGCGAGACACGCGCCTCCCATCCGGTCAGCAACCGCGTCCGCCCGACATCGGCGGGGATCGCGGTGACCTCACCGGGGCGATACGGGAGCGCCCCCGCAAGCACGCGCCCACGTGCCTCCGTCAGTTCCCAGATTCGCTCGACGACGTCCAGCACCCGCGTCAATTTGCCGGTACCCAGATCCACCACCCGTCCTTCAATGCCGGGGGCGACCATCGCCGCGAGCAGACCCTCAACGATGTCATCGACGAAGACGAAGTCTCGCTGCTGCTCACCTTTCGTCATGCGGAAGTCCTCGCCGTTGAGAGCCGCCAGGATTGCCGCCGGCACCAACGCCTCACGCCGCTGATCGGGACCATAGACCTGAAAGGGGCGGACGGAGACCACGGGGAGGCCCCAGGCATTGTAGGCAGCACGGGCAAAAGCCCAGGCAGCTACCTTCGAGGCACTGTAAGGATTGAAGGGATCCAGGCCATCGTCCGCGCGCCGGGCGCCGTATTCATACGATGTGCCGATGAGGATCAGCCGCCGGACTCCTTCTCCCTTTCCCTCCGGATGAGGGCTGGGAAGGGCGCGGACGGCATCCAGGAGGGCGATCAGCCCACCGACATTGACGCTGGAAGCCTCGTGCATCGGCAGCCCCGTATCCGTGGTGCCGATGGCTGCGAGGTGAAAGATGACCTCCGGTCTCGTGGCCGACAGCGCTTGCTCGACCGCGACCGCATCCGTCACGTCACCGACTATGCCGCGGACCCCCGCGGGCAGGAGATCCTCCTCGCCGGGCAGGACGAGGGCAGCGACCTCACACCCGGCCTGAAGAAGCGCCGCAGCAAGGCGCCGACCGATGAAACCGGTGGCGCCGGTGAGAAAGACTCGTGTAGGTTCCAAATGCATAAGTGTCAGCCCCAACGGTTGAACGTTCAAACGTTCTGACGTTCCAACGTTTTTAGGTATCCTTCGTACCACGTAAGCGTCTCACGAAGCGCGTCCTCCCGCGAGTGAGCCGGCGCCCACCCAATCGCGCGACGGATCTTGGTGTTGTCGAGGTATTGGTCCTTGATCTCGTTCTGCACCTCATCGAGCACGATAGGCTCAAGCTCCGGGTGTGGCGAGAGCTTCAGGATCAAACGGGTCATATCCAGTACACTCATCGGGCTATCCGTGCCGCAGTTGAACGCTTCGCCGCGAATCTCGGGCCGATCCAGTGCTTCTGCCAACATCAAGTAAGCCCGAACTGCATCGCGAACGTAGAGGTAGTCCCGCATAAAGGTGCCGTCGGAACGAATCAATGGCGGCTGCCCCTGTAGCGCACTTCGTATGGTCCCGGGGATGAGCCGGTTCCAGTTGAGATCTCCCCCACCAAAGAGATTGGCACACCGGGTAATCGCCACAGGCAGCCCGTAGGTCACGGCGTAGCTCTGAGCAATCAGGTCTGCGGCACTCTTGGAGACGTCGTAGGGATGCTGTCCCTGAAGGGGCATATCCTCCGTGTACGGTAGCCTTGCCTGGGTTCCGTAGGCCTTGTCACTTGACGCGACAACGATGCGATGGACCGTCGGGCTGCGGCGGGCCGCTTCCAGGGCGACCCAGGTACCCCTGATATTCGACTCAAAGGAAGAGAGCGGGCTTCGGTTGGCAATACCCACAATCGTCTGGGCGGCCAGGTGGAAGACCGCCTCGATCTCGTATTCGTTGAGCGCGCGTTCGACCGTGGCATAGTCGGTGACGTCACCGTGGACGACACGAATACGTCCGAGTGCGCCGGATCTGGCCAACTGCGACTGCGGCACCTCATCGCGGATCAGACCCACGACGATAGCGTCAGCGGAAAGGAGCGTCTCCACCAGCCACGAACCCAGCAGGCCGGTACAGCCCGTGACCAGGACGGGCCGCTCGTGCCAGAACGCCAACTCGGGTGTTGACGGGTCGCTATCCACCATCACCAGATCTTCCAAGGGGCTGCTTGCTCCCATAGTGTGTTCAGTTCCTGAGCTTCCTTAAACGTGTCCATTGCGCGCCAAAACCCCTGATGGTGATAGACACCCAATTGCTCGGCATCTGCCAAATCCTGCAGCGGCTCGTGCTCCAGCACGAGATCATCGCCTCCCGCGAAATAGGGCAGCGCCCCCTGCTCAAAGAGCATGAACCCGCCGTTGATCAAGGCATCCACCTGCGGCTTTTCCTGAAACCCCGTGACGTGACCCCGGTCGTCGGACTCCATCAGGCCGAAGCGCGAAAAAGCCTTCACCCCGGTCACCGTCGCCAGTAGGCCCTGCTGCCGGTGATGCCGCAGCAAGGCGCGCAGATCGACATCCGCCACCCCGTCGGCATAGGTGACGAAGAAGCGCTCGCCCTCCACGTAGGCAGCAGCCTTTCGGACGCGCGCGCCGGTCATCGTCTCCAGCCCGGTCTCGGCGAAGGTGATGCGCCAGCCGACGATATCGTTGGGCGTGAGAAACGTCGTGCCTCCATTCCCAAACTCCAGGGAGAAGTCACGGCTGCGCCAATCGTACTCAAGGAAATAGCGCTTGATGGCATCGCCGCCATATCCGAGGGCGAGGATGAAATCCCGGAACCCCTGCGCGGCGAAAATCTTCATCACGTGCCAGAGCACAGGACGGTCGCCGATCTCGACCAAGGGCTTTGGCACCGTGAGGTCACCCATCCGCGTCCCCTTGCCGCCGCAGAGGATGATCACAGGAACGCTTTCATCGGACATGCAATGGCCCCCTATCCTATGACGCCCACCGCTCGTGGCGGTGGGCGCCGGGCCAATGTTAACATGGGGGAGGCGTTTGTCAAACCGTGATTGCAGGTGTACCTTTCGCGTACGATGGAAGAAAAGATACAGGAGCCAGCGATGACCAAACTCACCTATCCCCCGACACGCAGGAGTGATCACGTCGATCGCCTCCACGGCGTCGACGTAGCCGATCCCTACCGTTGGCTTGAGGAGCTCAACGCCCCGGAGACTGCAGCGTGGATCGAGGCCCAGAATGCCCTGACCTTCGCCTACCTGGAGCAGCTCCCGGAACGGCAGAGAATCCGGGAGCGTCTGACGGCCCTCTGGGACTATCCCAAAGCCCGTGCGCCCTTCAAACGTGGGGGACGGTACTTCCAGTTCCGCAATACGGGTCTGCAGAACCAGGATGTCCTCTACGTGATGGAAACGCCAACAGGCGCGGGCAGAGATGCTGATCGACCCTAACACGTTGTCGGAGGACGGCACCGTAGCCCTGACCGGGCTCTCAGTCAGTTGGGACGGTCGGTGGATCGCCTACGCCAGCAGTGCCAGCGGTTCCGACTGGAAAACCTGGCACGTTCGCAACGTCCGGACGGGTGAGGACCTTCCGGAAGCCATCAAGTGGAGCAAATTCTCGAATGCTGCGTGGCTTCCCGACAGCTCCGGCTTCCTTTATGGCCGTTATGCCGTGCCGGAAGAAGGCACCGAGTATGCCAAAGCCAACTACAATCAGCAGATCTATGGTCATCGCCTCGACACAATGCAGCCACAGGACGTGCTGGTCTACGAGCGACCCGATCATCCCGGATGGGGGTACGACCCGGTGGTCACGGACGATGGCGCCTACGTGGTGCTCCACGTCTCGGAAGGCACCGACCGGCGGAATCGCGTCTTCTACAAAGAAGAGGGCGCCGAAACCTTCACGGAGTTGATCTCGGAGCTAGAGGCGCGATACGACTTTCTCGGAAACACCGGGCACCGTCTTCTACTTCCACACGGATCTCGACGCGCCCAAGGGCAGGGTGATCGCCATCGACGTGGCGCAAAGCGGTCACGACCACTGGCGCACGCTGATTCCGGAAGGGGAAGATGCGCTCGAACACGTGGAGATGGTGCACGACGAGTTCGTGACCCTGGTCCTGCACGATGCGCACCACCGCCTGCACCGGCACGCCCTTGATGGCACCTACCTCGGTGAAATCGAGCTACCCGGTCTGGGTGCGGTGGATGCCCTCCAAGGACGTAGAGAGGACGACGAGTGTTTCTACGCCTTCAGTTCCTTCACCATCCCTTCAACGATCTATCGCTACGACTTCGAGACCGGGGAAAGCACCAAGATCGCCGAGCCCAAGGTGGATTTCGACGCCTCCGACTACGTCACGGAGCAGGTCTTCGTGACCAGCAAGGATGGCACCCAGGTGCCGCTCTTCCTCGTCCACCGTGGTGACTGGGTCAAGGATGGCCAAAACCCCACGCTGCTCTACGGCTACGGCGGGTTCAATATCGCGACCACGCCGAGCTTCCAGGTGACCCGCCTGGTATGGCTCGAGATGGGCGGGGTGCTCGCCGTGGCCAATCTGCGCGGTGGAGGCGAGTACGGTGAGGCCTGGCACGAGGCAGGCACGATCCACAAGAAGCAGAACGTCTTCGACGACTTCATCGCCTGCGCCGAATACCTGATCGCGGAGAAGATCACGTCGACGCCCAAGCTCGCCATCGAGGGGCGCTCCAACGGCGGACTGCTCGTCGGGGCCTGTCTGACGCAGCGCCCAGATCTCTTCGGCGCGGCGCTCCCCACCGTGGGGGTGATGGATATGCTGCGCTTCCACAAGTTCACCATCGGCTGGGCCTGGGTGAGCGACTACGGTTCCGCGGAGGACCCCGAGCAGTTCAAGACGCTGCTTGCCTACTCACCCCTCCACAACGCGCGGCCCGCCCACTATCCGCCGACGCTGATCCTCACCGGCGACCACGACGACCGCGTGATGCCCGCCCACTCCTACAAGTTCGCCGCCGCGCTCCAGGCTGCCCAACAGGGCGACGCGCCGGTGCTCATCCGCATCCAGACCAACACGGGCCACGGCGCGGGCAAACCCACGCAGCTTCTCATCGAGGAGCGCGCGGACATGTGGGCCTTCCTGGCGCAAGCGCTGAGAATGGCAGAATGAAGAATGCAAGAATCGAAGAATCGGAGAATCGGAGAATCAGCGGCCGCTGATTCTCCGATTCTTCGATTCTCTATTCCTTCATTCTCTGATTCTCTGATTCTTGCATTCTTCCCTAATGCAGTTGATACACCGAGCCGCCGATAAACTCGCGGATGTGCGACGTCGCCGGGATCACCGACTCATCCTCCACGGGGATGATGGCCTGCAGCAAGTTGTGGACGCGCTCGGCGCGCAGGTAGGCGTCCATCCGGTTCGGGTCGCCCTTGTACTCGGGCACCCACTGGGCGAAATTGCGAGAAGAGCCGCGCCCGCATGATCGGGAGCTCGTAGGGCGTGGCGCTGTTGACCACGTAATCGGCTGCGTTGACGTAAGGGATGATGTGCCGGAGCTCACTGCTTCGGACATAGTGCCAGTGCTCCAACGTCTGACGAGGGTCGTAGGCCCGCTCGCGCTCATCGCGCACCATGCGCCGCATCAGGCGTAGATCGGTGAAGCGGATGTATTGGTTGTCCGGGCCCTTCATCTGCAGCAGCGTCTCGATGTAAAGCCTGAACTTCTGGTCGTCGGCGATGGCCTGGGTCATGCCCTCATACAGGCCGTGTAGGCTGTCGATCAAGATCAACTGGTCGTCCCGGATCCTCATCGGCGTCGCGTCAGGCTGCCGGTGGCCGGTCTTGAAATCATAATAGGGAAGCAGCACCTCTTCGCCCGCAACGAGGCGTTGCAGGTGCTCGTTGATCAAGGCCAGATCGAGCGCCTGCGGCGTCTCGAAATCGTAGTCACCGAATTCGTCCCGTGGGTGCATCTCCAGATCGTAGAAGTAGTTGTCCACGTTGAGCGAGACGAGGCTTAACCCCTCCTTCTTCATTCGCTCCTCGAGCTTGGCCGTCGTCGTCGTCTTCGATGAGGACGAGGGTCCCGCGATGATGACGATCCGCACGCTGTCACGACGCTGCAGGATCTTGGCCGTCGCGTCGTCGATGTCCTTCTCGTAGGCCTCGTCCGACTCACGCACGATCTCGGGAAACTCTCCCCTGGCGATGCGTTCATTGAGACGGTAGACGTTGTGCACCCTGTGATCCACCGACCAATTGAGCACCTCCCAGAGCTTGCGGTAGGGGATGTTCTCCGGATCCCGTTGTGACAAGCCCTCTTTTCTGCGCTCACGACGCATGGCGCGCTCCTGGCGATAGAGGATGTACGCTTTGGCCGTACGGGCGTGGCCGTCCTCAATGAGGACCTTCTCCACGACATCCTGGATATCCTCGACCGTAGGGATTCGATCCCCCTGGCAGTTCTGCTCCAGGATCGCCACGACCTGGTCGGCCAGATTCTCGGACACGGAGCGATCCCTGCCGCCGACCGCGACGGCGGCACGGTAGATAGCGTTAGCTATGCGCTCCCGGTTGAACGGCACGATGTCCCCCGTCCGCTTGACGACCTGTGTCAGGCACTCACTCATCACCGACCTCCTGATCCCACTCGATAACTCAGACTCCCTTCGTTTATTTTACCACCTCATAGAAAAAACCACCACAAACTACTCATTAACCTTGTCAGGGTCTTGACATAGAACAAATGTGCGACTATAATTGGGATAGTTGGGATACTTGCGATTCAGGTAGTGGCCCTGAATTCGACAATCGAGACTGTAATCTGGGAGGTATTGATGGCAAAGGAACTGCCCGAACGACAGAAGAAAGTGCTGGATTGCATCGAGGAGTACGTGGGCGAACACGGCTTTCCCCCCACCGTGCGGGAGATTGGCGATGCGATTGGCGTCAATTCGACATCCTTGATCTCCTACTATCTCAAGCGACTGGAAGAACGAGGGCTGATCAGCCGAGAGCCGGCGATGTCCCGCGCCATCCAGCTGATGGCGCCGGCAACGGAGGAGATCCCCATCGAGCTGAACGACGACAACGTCCTCGCCGTGCCGTTCCTGGGCTACATCGCAGCGGGCACGCCGATCAACGTGGAGGCCTTTCCCGGGAACGAGACGATCGAGATCAACCGTGCGCTCTTCGGCCGCGACGTCTCCGACCTGTTCGCGCTCAAGGTACAGGGTAATTCGATGATCGACGCGTTGATCAACGATGGGGACACCGTCATCCTCAAGCACGAGGAGCGGGTCGAGAACGGCCAGATGGCTGCCGTGTGGCTCATCGCCGAAGAGGAAACCACCCTCAAGAAGGTCTATTATGAAGGTAAGCGGGTCCGTCTGCAGCCCGCCAACCCGACGATGAATCCGATCTACGTGCACGGCGGATGACGTCCAGATCCAGGGCAAAGTCGTGTTGGTGATCCGCAGACTGGCCTGAGCGGCAACGGCCGACTATCGAGATCTGACGAATCACCGGTAGGTAGAGGCGCAGGGGCTCCACGGTGAGCCAGAGGCTTCGCTCCCATCTGTGATCGACGCCGTCGCTGAATAGTGCATCCAGGCGCACCGGCGTCTCCACGGTCCAGGCGCGAATCGGCACGGTGACGGTAAGTTGTCCGTGAGGTGCCAGCGACACCGGGGGCCCTCCAAGGCGAACCCCACCCGTCAGTGGGGCGGTGACCGAGATCGGCGTTACGCCTTGCATCAGCCAGAAGGACAGCGACCCATTTTCGACGCTTACGGCACTGCTGTTGCGAAGATGGAAAGTCAGCGACACGGCCTCGCCGACAGGCACCGAGGTGCCCAATTGCGGGGACCAGTAACTCGTCCCCAAATCGGGGCGACCGCCGTAGAAGGGGGCCTCGCGCACAAAGCTCAGTCCCCAATCGGGCAGTGAAAGTGTCACCGTCGGCTGCGTCCCCTGGCCGGCGGCCCCCAGCCATACCGCCTCCCACTTGAGCTCGCACAAGCGCATTCGAGGGTACCGTACCTCCCCAGGTGAGCTGCCGCGCTGTGGGCTCATAGACCAAGCCAGGCGGAACACTCTTCGAGACGACCTCAAATCCATCCGGGACCTGATGTCGCACGCCCACCCTCAGCGCCTCGCGCCAACTGTTTCTAAGCTGAAGCGAAAACGTCGCCGTGACCCCACCCGGGCCCGCCCTGGAGCTCACATCCCACTCGGTCCCTCCCAATGGCGAGAGCCACCCAATGCCATTCGCCAGCGCTTCCGCACGTGGCTCCGGCGGCAGTGCCTCCAATGGGAGAGCGTAGAAGAGCGTCTGAGACGCACCGAGCACCGGCTTCCCCGCCGCGATCCCCAGCGGCTGTCCGAGCTGCCCGCGTGCCACGGGCGTGGCATCGGGTGCCGGCTCGACGATGTGCGACCAATTCGGGAAGGGGAAAACCAGGCGGCTCGGTCCCCACGCGCCCCCGGCAGGATGGCCGGCAACGCCCATCGCCTCTGTCGCCTGCTCCGACCAGTCGGCGAGG
Organism: uncultured Chloroflexia bacterium; assembly: GCA_963751345.1. GTDB lineage: Bacteria > Chloroflexota > Anaerolineae > B4-G1 > SLSP01 > PWVB01. Next base: position 25,899 of record CAVVUS010000010.1, on the reverse strand, counting down.
AGTATCCCGAGCCGATGGGCCAACGGCTCGTCCTCGTGGTGATAGACAAAGTCTTGCGAGGAAAGCAACAGCCGTCCTCCCTGATCCAGGTAAGCAAGCAGGCGCTGAGCCTCCTCGGGCACGATGGGCGCGTACCAATCATAGCCCGTGAACCAGACAACCACAGGGTACATCGTGAGGGTCGCCGTGGGTGGCGAATACGCCGTGGGCGTGCCTCCGAGTCCGGACCGTGTGTCCCAAACGTCGAAGGGAATGTGCGCGGCTGACATAGCCTCCGTGTACAGGTCCTGAACGGGATACCAGCGATCGTCGTCGACCAGCAGCACCGGTGCGGGCGTCTTCGTCGTGACCGATATCGTGAGAGGCACCGGCACCTGCGTCGACTTCACCTCAAGTGTCAGTACATCTATCGCGTTGACCGCGGCCTCCAGCGGCAGCGCGACCGTCACGGTAAATAGCGCTGAGGTGCAGGGAGGCAGCTCAATCTCCTTGGGCACTACCACCGTTGGCCACTCATCGCCCTGCACGGAAAGGCTGACCGTATCCGTCACTCCGGCAGAGCCGATATGGTGAACCCGCACGACGTGTGAAACTCGTTCCCCAGGCCGAGCAATAAGCACCGGATCGGTCACGTTGGCGACAGTGAGTCCCCTTGTCAGGGGCTCCGTCATCAGCCAGTCGATACTGCGCTGCAGCACCTCGCGCCGCCGGCCCGCATCGTCAATGGCCTCATAACCGAAACCGAAGAAGAGCGATCGGTGCGGCACACAGATATCGGCACCGACCCCCGCCGTCTGCCCATCCTCATACAGCCAGATCGCGGACGCCCGCTCCGTATCCGCCACCCTCACCACGTCAGGCGCCACCTGGTTGTCTGCACCGCTGCCGCCTTCCAGGCCGACCGTCTGACCCTCAAAGGGGCCCTGGCCTATGACGATAGGGCGGGTGTCATCTTCCGTGATGAAGACCGTGCTCATCTGGTCCGTGAGATAGGGCTCGAGATAGCCCCAGAAAGCTCAACCCGCCTCCGTCGAAATAGGCCACGTCCTGACCACTCACCAGCAGCCTGCCACCTTCGTCGAGATAGTCGGATAGCGCCCCGCCCGCTCCTACCAGCCCCGGCGATCCCGAGGGAGAGGACCAGAGGACGATATCGTAGCCACTCAAGGTGCTGCTGACGGGCGTATCCGGCCCGGGTGTCTTGATCCGGACCTCGTCGTACGGATAGCTCAGTTCGTCCAAGGCCTCCCGCCAATAGGGGATCTCGCTTCCGTAGTACCAGGCCCCCTCGTCGACAAGCAGCAGCGTGGGGACCGTCGCCAAGGTGAAGTTGTGCACGACCGTCTCTCCGGGAACCACGGTTACCGACGCCGTGACGACCCGGTAGCCCAACGCTCGGACTTCGACCATGTACGTTCCACCCGGCAACGCCAGCGCGTAGTCGCCGGCGCTGTCGGGCATCGTGGTCACAGGTGTGTCCAGTGGTCGAATCGACACAGTTGTGGATGGCGGCAGGCCGGTCGCTTCGGCCAACACGCGTCCCTGCAACGTGCCCTTCGGCATAGCTGTGAGCACGATATCCACCTGGCTCACGGCGTCCGGCACAGCTTCAATCCTGGGGACCGTCGCGTTGAAGTAGCCAAATGCCGTAGCCGTCAGGCTATAAACGGCGGGCTGCAGTGCAAAGAAGTAGTGTCCCTGGGCGTCGGACGTAGCCACGAACAAAGGTGTATCGCCCGGCGCCGCCATATCCGGCTGGACTGTCAGCCGGGCGCCCACCACGAACTCTCCCTGGTCACCGCGAACCGTCCCCGAGACGACGGCGGGATGCGTCAGCGCGGTCAAGGCGGCATACGCGTCGACACGCCCCCAACCGCTGACATTGTTGGGCGCCGTCACCGTGAGCGGATGGGCGGTCTCGGTGATCAAGGATGCCATCCTTTGGATCGAGACCGTCGGGCTGACGGCTCGCATCAGCGCAGCGAGTCCGGCAACGTGAGGGGTGGCCATCGAAGTGCCATTCTTCTCGCCGTAGACTCCCCCAGGGATCGTGGACAGTACGCCCACTCCAGGAGCTACTACCGCAGGCTTTATCTCCCCCCAGGGAGAAGGGCCGCGTGCAGAGAACGCCGCGACCTCGTCGTCCGCGTCGGTCGCGCCCACGGAGAACACACCGACATTGCTTGCGGGCGAACTAACCGATCCGATCGTCGGCCCAGCGTTCCCGGCCGCGAAGACAGGGAAGATCCCCGCGGCCTCCAGTGCGTTGATGGCCGAGAGGAAAACCGTCGTGTAACCATTTGTGTTGGCCCAGGAGCCGTTGACGATATCGGGCGCCAGCGCAGGATCGCCACCCGGCGCCAGCAGCCATTGGAGTCCGCTGAGAATCCAGGAATCATAGCCATAGCCATCGGTGTTTAGCACCTTCACACCGATCCACGTGGCGCCGGGAGCGACCCCGGTCGAGGCGCCAACCGCAATTCCCGCGACGTGCGAGCCATGGCCGTAATCATCGTAAGGGTAGACCCCGCCGTTGACCGCGTCGTACCAGGAGGCGGAATGGTCGAAGCGCCCTTTGCCGAGGTTGCCACGATATTCCTCCATGAGATCCGGGATGCAGCCAGTCCACACCGGTATCGATGATGGCCACCACGGCGCCGGTACCGGTAATGCCGAGGTTGGCCCATACTTCGGGTGCCCGAATGCGCGCGACCCCCCATGGCAGTGTGGGAACCGCCGACACTTCGACGGCTGCATCCGCGTTGGCCAGTCCGGCTGAATGCTCGCCCGAGGTGATGATGCCCGCGGGTTCGAGCGGCGGCGGCGTGATGTAGGCCGCATAGTGATCCAGGTGTATCTCCGCCACGGCGGGCGATGCGGCAAGATCCCGAATCAGTGACGGCTCTGCCGCAATCCCGATCGCGTCTACCAGCCACAGGTCGCGCCGGTCGACGAGGGTGCCGCGTTTCTCGGCCTCACGAAGCACCGGCTCGAGAGAGGCGAGCGCCTGGGTGAGCCGCTCCCTGCTTCTCCTGGATATAGCGTGCACGTGCGGAGACAGGATCTACCCCGTGATCGCGGACCAGGCGACCTATGGGATCCTCGCCCGGCACATGCAGCACGACGATCACGCGGAGCGGCCCCCCATCGCCGGCGGCAAGCTGCCGAAGCACATCCGGCTCCACCCAGGGACCGGCGTTCCCGTCGTCCGAGGAAGCGAGGGCGGCTGAAGGAGCGTAGGGCTCAGGGGAAAACTGCCCCCCGGCTTGAGCAAGTGCCGAGCCTGACAGAAGGGCATCCGGATGTGGGGCATCCAGCGCGAGAGCACATAACACTCCGAGAAGGAGGGCCAACGTAAGCGATGCCAGACTGTGGAATAGTCGCGCATGGACGTTCATCGGATCCCTTTCAGCGTGAGCCCCTGGGCTCACGACACCGATCTGAGTATACAGCCGATGATGAAGTTGTCCCGATTTGAGTACGGGACTATACTATATGGACAAGCGAACGCAATGAAAATTACAGAATGATCGACCGGAGACGGGTGCTTATTGACAACCCGTGGGGTTATGCTAAACTAAAATGACAAGCGCGGACCAGGAGGTGCTTAATGGCTGAATCCCCGGAACCCTTGAAGGTAGTCTGCATTGAGGACGAGCCCGAGATGATCGAGCTGATCAAGCTCATTCTGGGGCGACGCAACTTCGAGTTGATCGGTGCCGTGGGAGGTCGCGAGGGCCTGGGAACCGTCCGAGAGGTCAAGCCGGATCTCGTGCTGTTGGATCTGATGATGCCGGACATGGATGGGTGGGAAGTCTATCAACAGATGAAAGCAGACGAGGATCTGAGCGACATCCCCGTGATCGTGGTCACGGCGAAAGCACAGAGCATCGATAAGGTATTGGGTCTGCACATTGCCAAAGTGGACGACTACGTCACGAAGCCGTTTGGGCCCCAGGAACTTCTTGCCAGCATCAAGAAGGTCTTGGATATCGAGATCTGACCCAGACCCTCACATTCTGGAGAAAAGTCCCTGTGGCGAGCGCCGAGAAACACCGCATTATCTACATTGAGGACGAGTCGGACATGATCGATCTGGTCAAGATCATGCTCGACTCCGAACGTTACGACCTCATCGGGGCCTTGGATGGAACAACAGGGCTCTCAATGATGCGCGAGGCCCTGCCTGACCTTGTTCTTCTGGACCTGATGTTACCCGATATGGGGGGATGGGCCGTTTACCAGGAGATGAAGGAAGATGAGGCTCTCAGCAGCATTCCGGTTATCGTGATCACGGCTCAGAATACGCCGATCGATCGCGTGCTTGGAGAGCACATCGCGAAGGTGCAGGTCTATATTACCAAACCCTTCACGCCCAACGGGCTGCGTACAGCGGTGCAAGAGGTCCTGAGCGCCCAAGTGTGACCCCTCGGCCCGGAGCTTGGTCTGCTCCTAATGCCGCGACAAGACCGCCCCGCGCGGCCCATCGAGTCCAAGGAGTTCACGTCGGGTGCCAAACTGCAACCTCCTCGCCATCGGCAACGAACTGCTGAACGGCGAGATCCGCGACCTCAATCTATACGAGCTAAGTCGACAGCTCACGCGGCTGGGATTCCTTGTAGCCCACGCGGTTATCGCGCGAGACACCCCCGAAAGCATTGCCCGCAGCCTAACCTTTCTGCTGAACCCGCCACCGGATGTCGTCGTCTGCTGCGGCGGGCTTGGGCCAACAGAGGACGACCTGACGCTCGACGCTCTTGCGCGGTCGCTGGGGCGACCACTCGAGCAGAGCACCCAGGCACGGCGCCTGGTTGAGGCCCAGTATGACAACCTGCTGGCGCAGGGATATCTGGAGCAGCAGGGCCCCGAGGCAGCGCGAGTCAAGATGGCCCGGCTTCCCGAAGGGGCAACGGCGCTGCCGAATCCGATCGGAACTGCGCCCGGCGTGCGCCTGCAAGTTGAGGGGACCTTGGTCTTCGTCCTTCCCGGTGTCCCCGCCGAGCTGAACGCCATCTTCGCCGAGTCGATTGTCCCGGAGCTTCGACGGACCTTCCGGCTCGGCGTCTGGGCGCAGCGCGCGCTTCGTGTTCACGTTGATGATGAAGCGGAGGTCGCCGCTCCTTTGCGACAGGTGAGCCGAGAGTTCCCCGACGTCTATCTCAAGTCATTAGCCCAGCCTTTCCCGGCAGCAGGTCGCGAGGGGTTACGAGTCATCGCGTCTACCTATGGCAACGACGGCATGGCTGCCGACCGGGTGGTTCGGGATGCCCTGGAAAAACTGCGGGGCATTCTCACGACGGCGGGATATCGCGTGGTCGACGAAGAAGTAGAGAGTGCTGGATAGCCGGCAAGGAGGTCAGGATGTCACTGGAGCTTACAGTTGTCACCATCGAGAAACCGGAGACCGTCAACTTCATCCTGGGACAGGCCCATTTCATCAAGACGGTTGAGGATCTTCACGAAACGTTAGTGACGGCAGTGCCGGGGATCAAGTTCGGCCTGGCGTTCTGCGAGTCCTCGGGAAAAGCGCTGGTCCGGTGGAGCGGCACAGATGACGCCATGGTCGAACTCGCCAAGCGCAACGCCATGGCGCTCAGCGCGGGTCACAGTTTCATCATCTTCCTGGGCGAGGGATTCTACCCCGTCAACGTGCTCAACGCGGTCAAAGCCGTACCCGAGGTCGCCCGCGTATTCTGCGCTACCGCGAATCCGGTTGAGGTCATCGTCGCCGAGACGGCGCAGGGGCGCGGTATTCTGGGCGTCATTGACGGCGTGAGGACCAAGGGTGTGGAAGGCGAGGAAGACATCGCCTGGCGCAAGGAGCTTCTCCGCACCATCGGCTACAAGCTCTAACGTGGTCGCGCAGGAAGGACGATTATCTGCCGCCCGCCAGTGGCTGGATCTGGTGCGCCGGGATCCGGTGCCCTGGCTCCTGGACCCGGGCAACCCTTCCGTGCGCTTCCAGACACTGAAGCACATCTTCCAGCGGCCCGACGGACGTCTGACCGAGGAACAACAGCGCATCCTGGACTGGGAACCGGTCAAGCAACTGCGTCGCCGCTGGGAACCCACGAACTTCTGGGGCCGCGCCGAATCTCCCTACTTACGGAGGCTCAGCAGGCAACTTCGGGACGCTCTATCTATTGGCCCAATTGGGTGCCCCTCGTTTCGAGGAGATCGAGCCCACATGCGAGAACCTCCTCAACCGAGGCATGCGACAGGATCACCTCTTTGCCCCAGAAGGCGTCGGGGCTGCCCCGTGGCACTGTTACGCCGGCATGGCTTTGCACATCCTGACGCACTTCGGGTATGGCGATGACCCACGGGTCGTCTCGGGCTGGGAGGCGCTCGCCGAAGGTGTGGCGAGTGACCCTGAGCGTCTAGGGTGCATCCTTCAGGACCGCTCGTGTCGTGCAGGCGCGGTCAAGGCCCTGGCAGCCCTCATTCACTGCAATACGGCCACGACGTCGGCCCCGGATGTGAGCACGATCGATCTGCTGTGTCGCTACCTGCTGGCCCACACGTACGACTGGGACCGGGAGGACGCCGAATGGGCGCTGCCTCGTTTCCCACGCTTCTACGATACGGACCTCGTCGAACTCTGCCACGTTTTGGCCCATACGGAGTACAAGACCCATCGCCAGACCCAGCAGATTGTAGAGCGCTTGGTCAGCTTGCAGGATCAGGAGGGGCGGTGGCTCAAACTGAAGTCAACCCCCGCACTGCCCGAGGAACGGATCTTCCACCAGAGCCGGTGGCTGACCTTCGAAGCCGTCCATGCGCTGATGTTGGTTTACGGGGACGAGATGTATGCGCCCTGAGGAGCAGAGAGAAGCCGGGGAACGGTACACGGTTGTCGCCCGCACGCTGGTATTCCTGACGCGGAATGGCCCCACTGGCGGAAATGGCGAGCAAGTCCTGTTGCTCAAGGGGGCCCCGACCAAACGCCTCTGGGCGGGCAAGTACAATGGTGTCGGCGGTCACCTGGAACCGGGCGAGTCGCTGTACGCCTCTGCGCTGCGCGAACTTCATGAGGAAACCGGGCTCACCACCGTCGAGGAGCTGACCCTGCGTGGCATCGTCCACATCACGATGCCCCAGCCTCCCGGCATCGTATTGTTCGTCTTTGTTGGCGAGGCGCAGGACAATGGACCCGGGGAAAGCACGATGGCCTCAGACGAAGGCTCCGCGGAGTGGGTAGACCTGGATGAGATCGCGGCACTTCCCCTGGTTGATGATCTCCCCGAACTGCTTCCCCGCATCCTGTCCGAGGGTCCGATGACATTTGCGCACTACGAGTTCGACGCCGACGGGCTGCATATCCGGTTTGACTAGGGGCGTCCCGAAAGAGTACAATGGGCTAGTGGATGATCGGATACATACGAGACGGAGTTGGAGGTAGCCCGATGGCCGAGCCCGAAGACAAAGACATCGTCGACATCGTGATTACGGCGGATTTCGTGCTCACGATGAATGCCGCCTACGATCTGCACACGCCCGGCGCGGTTGCAGTGACCGGCGATACGATCGTCGCGTGCGGGGATCAAGAGCGCATCCTGTCGGCATACCAAGCGGGCTCACGCGTCGACTTCGGCAACGCCGTGCTGATGCCCGGGCTGGTCAACACCCACGGCCACGCACCCATGACCCTGCTCCGGGCGCTGGCCGATGACCTGCGGCTCGACGTATGGCTGATGGGCTACATGATGCCGGTCGAGGCCGAGTTCGTCACGCCGCGATTCTGCTGGCTGGGCACCCAGATGGCGGCGGCGGAGATGATCCGCTCGGGCACGACGACGTTCGCGGATATGTACTACTACGAGGAAGCCATCGCGGATGCCGTGGTCCAGGCCGGGATGCGCGCCGTCTGCGCCCAGAGCGTGATGAAGTTCCCCACGCCCGATGCCAGGAGCTTCGAGGAAGGACTGGCCCTCGCACGCGACTACATCGCCAGGTGGAAGGATCACCCGCTGATCGTGCCCGCGATCGCACCCCACGCGCCTTACACGGTCACCCCTGAGCTCCTAGAAGAGGCCGTCCAGATCGCGCTGGAGTTTGACGTTCCCCTTCACATCCACGTCGCCGAAACGGCGCAAGAGGTCGAGGATCACCGCAAGGAATATGGCATGCCGCCCGTCCCCTGGCTGAAGAAACTAGGGCTGTTCGAGGCAAAGACGACGGCGGCACACTGCGTGCACGTGGATGAAGGCGAGATCCGCACGTTGCAGCACTACAACGTCGGCATTGCGCACAACCCTACCAGCAACATGAAGCTCGCCAGCGGCATCGCCCCCGTCACCCAAATGCTCAAGGCGGGACTTAACGTCGGCATCGGTACCGATGGAGCAGGCAGCAACAACGACCTTGATATGATCGAGGAGGCCAGGCTGGCGAGTCTGCTGGGCAAGGTGGCCACCCTCGATCCCACCGCTCTGCCGGCACGAACCGTGATCGAGATGGCCACGCGCATGGGCGCGCGCGCCCTCCATTTGGGCGAGATCACCGGTACGCTCGAGCCCGGCAAGCGGGCAGACTTGATCTCCGTCTCGATGGACGACATACGACACGCTCCCTTCTTCCAGCGGGACCCCGGCAGCCTCTACTCCCGGCTGCTCTACGCCTCGCACCAGGAAGATGTTCGGGACGTGATGGTCAACGGAGTCTGGCTGATGCGAGATCGCGAGCTCCTGACGATCGATGCGGCTGCGCTGCGCGAGGAGGCCAACCACCTGGCGCGCCGAATCGATGGATTCCTGAGCCAGCGCGAGGAGAGCGTGCTGAGCAAACTGGTCGCCATCGGCGGCGTCGCCCAGGAAAAGAGCTTTGAGATCCAGGTCAAGATCGAGGATGTCGATCTGGCAGCTTTGGAGGCAAAACTCAGAGCTTTGGATGCCGTGCGATTCCTGGGAGGATCGAAGCGCCACCAGTACGACACCTATTTCATCTTCGACGACCGGTGGGGCAGCCGCCTCCGCTACCGTGAGGATGAGGTGGTGGACCTGGATTCCGGGGAGATGACCGACGTCATCTATCGTCTCACCCTGACCACGATGGCGAAGGAACGGGAGTATGAAAACTCCATACTGCTCTCCCGGTCCAGGTTCGACGCCCCCGCCACCCGAAGTCTGCGTTTCTACCACGAGTACTTCGCACCGCAGCAGACCGTAGAGGTGCACAAACTGCGCCGCAGGTTCCACATCCGCTTTGGAGGCACCGACTTCGCGCTCAACTTCGACACCATTGAAAAGCCCGAGAACGGGGGCAGCTTCCTGGAGATCAAGAGCCGCACCTGGTCGCAGCAGGATGCGGAACGCAAGGCCGGGCTGATCAGCGACTTGCTCTCCCTGCATCGGCGTCCCTGCGGATGCCTTGATGAAGGGCGAGTATCTGGAGTTGGCCGGAGCAGAACCGGCGACCCGCGACGCCGACGCGCCTTCGGTCGCGCACCTCTAAGGCGCCGGCGGCCACCCGGCAAACGATGTCCACCATTGCCTTCACCGACCCCGTCTACGGGGAGGTTCGTTTCACCGAGCCGCTGCTCGTCGACCTCTACAACTCCGATGCGGTGCAGCGCCTGAGCCACGTCTTCCAGGGCGGCATCACGGCCTTCATCAAACCTGAACGCCGGACGACGCGGCTGGACCATTCCCGCGGCGTCGCGGCATTGCTACGCAGATTAGGAGCGGACGTCTACGAGCAAGCGGCGGGTCTCGTGCACGATGTTCCCCACACGGCGCTCTCGCACGTGGTAGACTTCGTCTTCCCCAATCGGGAGCACGATTACCACGAGGTGCATAGAGATCAGGTCATCGAGGCCAGCGATCTACCGAAGATCGTGTCAGGACACGGGCTCGACTGGCACTGGCTGACCGATACCGAGCATTTCTCACTGTTGGAGCAGCCGCTGCCCCGCCTGTGCGCGGACCGGCTGGACTACTTCCTGCGTGACGGCGTCGTCGACGTAGGCACGTTTGGGAAAGCAGACGCCGAAGCCTTGCTGAGCCACCTGCGCCCTTTCCGGGCTCGCCCTGCCGCCGCTTCCCAGATCGTCGTGGACGATCTCGACGCGGCGCGGTGGCTGGGCGAGCGTTTCATTGAGCTCGACGACGCATGTTGGTGCTCGGTGCAGGAGGTTGGATGGTATGCTGCCGTGGCACAGGCGCTGCGCGCCGCCCTGGCCCGCGGCATCATCAGCGAGCAAGACTTCCTGGGAACCGATGTAGATCTCATGGCGCGTCTTCGAGCGACCGGCGACCCCGCGGTCACCCGGTGGCTGGCCTACCTGCGGCGAGATGTTGATTTCGCCCGCGTCGACCGCAGCGAGGCGAGCGACGTGACGCTGGAAGCGCTGCCCAAGGTCAGGACCGTGGATCCACCGGTGCTGGTCGAGGGAGAGATCATCCCCCTCTCCCAATTGGATCCGCGGTTTGCGGCGCAACGTCAGGACTACATCAGCTCAAAACGGGGGCCGTGGGTCCTGAAAGTGTTGGCTTGACACAAGATGCGGGCATTCTATAATCAACGCCGTTCGCAAGATACAGCCCGACCGAGTCACCTCAAGGCGCAGGCAGAGACAGCCTACGAGATGGGCGTTCAAGAGGATACCTACTGAAGGAGGCATGGGAATGCAGAAATACGAGTGCACGGTGTGCGGCTACATCTACGATCCGGCCGTCGGCGATCCGGAGAACGGCTATCCGGCAGGCACCGCCTTTGAGGATCTCCCCGATGACTGGGTCTGCCCGGACTGCGGAGTTGAGAAGGACTGGTTCGAGCCCTACGAAGATTAAGCTCCTACAGGGATCGCCATCGTCTGTCCGGGCGGTGGCGCTCTGGCTCAGGCTGTCCGCACAGGGGATGCTGCACCTGTAGACTCCATCTCCAGATCTCTCATGACACAATCAGTCCACACCGGCGTTCCATCCCGGTGTGGACTTTTTTGTTAGGCGGTCCTAGACTATGCCTAGACTAGTCTAGGCGTAGTATAGTCTAGGCAGGCGGGTCGGGTAACCACGCGTTTGATACTGGGAAGGGGGCATATCATCATGGATGTAGTGTTGTTATCCAGGTTACAGTTCGCGATCACCATAGCGTTCCACTTCATTTTCGTCCCACTGACTCTTGGCCTCAGCATCTTCATCGCGATTCTTGAAACCCAATACGTGCGTACCGGTGAGGAGCGGTACAAAGAGATGGCACGTTTCTGGGGTAGATTGTTCGTCATCAACTTCAGCGTCGGCGTCGTCACCGGGTTGGTCCAGGAGTTCCAATTCGGGATGAACTGGTCGGAGTACGCCAAGTTCGTGGGCGACGTCTTCGGCACGCCCCTCGCCATCGAGACGATGGCCGCGTTCTTCCTCGAGTCGACCTTCCTCGGCCTGTGGATCTTCGGCTGGGACCGGCTCTCCAAGAGGCTGCATCTGGCCTCGTTCTGGCTGGTCACCTTTGGATCCTACTTCTCGGCCTTCTGGATTCTCATGGCGAACTCCTTTATGCAGAATCCGGTGGGCTATCTGCTGCAAGAGGGCCGCATCAGGCTTGAGAATCTTGGCGCGGTGATCACCAACCCACACCTCTACTACCAGCTCGCCCACGTCCTGGCGGCAGGGATGGCGACGGGGGCGTTCTTCATTCTGGCCGTGGCGGCCTATGGCCTCCTCTCGAACCCCAAACCTATGTTTCGCTATGCGTTCAGGTTTGCCGCGGTCTACGGTGCGATCAGCTCGATCGCGCTGCTCGTGATCGGTGACCAGCAGGGGAAATATCTCGTGACGGTACAACCTATGAAGATGTCTGCGGCGGAGGCGCTCTGGGAAACGGAGCAGCCGGCATCCTGGTCCGTCGTTGCCCTGATTAACGTCAAGGAGCAGAAAAACACCTTCGCCATTCGGATCCCCTATATGTTGAGTTGGCTGGATTACGGGAACTTCACCGCGAAAGTCACGGGCATCAAGGAACTTGAGGCCCAGGCCGTGAAGACCTATGGGCCGGGCAACTACATCCCGCCGGTCGTCGCCATCTTCTACGCCTTCCGCGTGATGGTAGGCAGCGGGATGCTGCTGATCTTGCTCTCGCTGCTCTCGATCTACGTAGGCTTCTTCAGGAAAGGCGAACCGTGGCCGATCCTGCTCAAGGCGCTGGTCCCTGCCGTCGTCCTACCCTATATCGCCTGTACGTCGGGATGGATGTTGGCCGAGATGGGACGCCAGCCATGGATTGTCTACGGGCTGCTGCAGACCAGCCAAGCTATGACGCCCAGTCGGACTTCAGCTGAGGTGCTCTTCTCCTTGATCGGCTTCGGGGCGATCTTTACCGTGTTGCTCTTCACGGACGTGTACTTGCTGACCAAGCAGGTGCGGGCAGCCGTCTTCACGGAAGCGGAAGGAGGTCAGGCATGACGCTCAACCTGGTGTGGTATGGCATCATCACTTTCCTGACCGCGGGCTTTCTCTTCCTGGAAGGCGCCGATTACGGCGTCGGCATCCTGCTCTTCATCCTTGGGAAACGCGAGGATGAGCGACAGCAGGCGATCAACACGATCGGGCCATTCTGGGATGGCAACGAGGTCTGGCTGGTCACCGCGGGCGGGGCGATGTTTGCCGCGTTCCCAATCCTCTACGCCGTTGTGTTCAGCGCGTTCTACATCCCCCTGGTACTCGTCCTCTTCAGCCTGATCTTGCGTGGGGTCGCGTTTGTGTTCCGCGGCCTCGAACCCGGCGAACGCTGGCAAAAGGCCTGGGATGCGGTGTTTACGGCAGCAAGCCTGCTGACGGCGTTTTTGGCGGGATTGATCATCGGCACACTCGTTCAAGGTTTGCCGATTGACGCCGGCCAGACCTACCGGGGCGGTGGGCTGGCGGCATTCAACCCGCTGGCGATCTTGACCGGCGTGGCGTTCGTCCTCGTCTTCGCGCTGCACGGCGCCATCTACTTGCTGTTGAAAGCGGACGGGGTCATCGTCTCCCGCGCGCAGCGAGCCGTCTCCTGGCTCTGGCTGCCGACAGCGATCGCGCTGAGCGCGTTCTTGGTATGGGCCAACACTCTGAACCCACTGTTCACGCCCGCCATCGTGGGGGACATCCTGGCCGTGGTGGTCATCTTCGGAGCACTCCTGCTCGTCCGGCAGCGCGTGAACGCGGGATCACCGAGCCAGGCCTTCTGGCTGATGGGCATCGCTATCGTGGCTGTGACCGTGCTCATCCTTGCCGGCGGACTGCCGACCATCGTCAGGTCGACGTTGGAGCAAGCCGGCAGCCTGGATGTCCAAAACGCGGCCTCAAGCCATACGACGCTGCGGGTGATGGGCTATGTCGCCGCGGTGCTGCTCCCCATCATTGTCCTGTACCAAATCTGGGTACACTATCTGCTTCGAGGGCGGGTTAGCGCGGAGGAAAGCGGCTACTGAGCCCTCTCAATATCAGGACGGATTGGATAAGCTCGAATGACTTTGGTACCCGACTTCGATCAACTGCTGGACCGGGTGGAGGCAATTACCACCCGGTCCGGCACACGCGACCAGAAACTGCAGGCGATTTGCACGTTGCTCAAGGGCGAAGTCCCTCATTACAATTGGGTTGGTTTCTATCTGACGGACTCCGAGGCGGACCGAGAGCTGGTGCTTGGACCCTACGAAGGTGCCCCCACGGAGCACACGCGGATCGCCTTCGGCAGGGGCATCTGCGGGCAGGCTGCGGAAACAGAGCAGACCTTTATCGTGCAGGACGTCACACAGGAGACGAACTATCTCTCGTGCAGCCCCGACGTCTTGGCCGAGATCGTCGTGCCCATCCTGCGCGAGGAGACCGTACTGGGCGAGCTGGATATCGACTCGCACGCGCTGGCTCCCTTCGCCGGTGAAGACCGCGAGTTTCTGGAGGACGTCTGCGACCTTGTGGCGCCGCTGTTGTAGCGGCGGACCGGGGCTGACAGATGAACACCCATCCCACACGGGCTGCACCGGTCGACGGCCAAGATGACTGCTGCGCGACGCCGCTGATCTCGGTCAGGGATCTCACGCTGCAGGCTGACGGTCACGTCGTCGGCCGGCATCTCTGCTGGACCCTTCACACGGGCGAGCGGTGGGCGATCCTCGGGCCAACGGGGTCGGGCAAGTCGTTGTTCGTGGCAACGCTGGCAGGGAGAGGGCTTCTCCCTACCGGTGACGGACCGGATCGCCCGATCCGCTACCATTTCCTGGAGTCGACCGGGCCCATCGACCGCGGGCGTCTGCGGCGCGCCATTGCCTACGTGGCCTTCGACAAGCGGCCCGGCAGCTCGGCGCTCTTTCATCAGGCTCGATGGCACGCCTCGATCGAGGTAACCTCTCCAACCGTAGCCGATTTCCTCTCCCGCGAGTCGGTCATGGTCCGTGCAGGCCGCAGCAGCCGCAGCCCGTTTGAGGTGACGGCCTCCCCGCCCGGGGAATTTGCAGACGAACACGATCCCTCGTTCGAGGCGCGGCAGAGCCAGGTCGTCGCGGGGCTCGAACTCGGCCCCCTGCTCGATCGTCGCCTCCACCAGCTCTCCGACGGAGAGTGGCGGCGCGTTCAGATCGCCGAGGCGGTGCTGACCTCGCCGCACGTTCTAATCCTGGACGATCCCTTCACGGGTCTCGACAAGCACTTCCGCGCCAGGCTGCGCCGCCTCATCTCCAACTTACTGGAAGGGGAGATCCAGGTCATCATCGTGGCATCCACCCCCGAGGAGATCCCGGAGAGCGTGACGCACGTGCTCGTGATGGACCGGGGCGAGATCCGCGCACAGGGGCCGCGAGCGCCAATCCTCGCCGCTTACCGGGGTCCCTGCGAGGCCGCCGGACTGCCATCACAGACGCCGGCGGCGGCAGAATGCGAGGAGGCTCCGCCCATCATCGAGATGCACGACGTCACGGTCGTCCACGACAACGTGGACGTGCTCCGTGAGATCAATTGGACCGTGCGGCGCGGGGAAAAATGGGGGCTGATCGGGCACAACGGCGCCGGGAAGACGACGCTGCTCAGCTTGATCCTGGGCGACCACCCCCAGGCCTACGCCAACCACATCGCGCTCTTCGGGCGGACCCGCGGCAGCGGCGAGAGCATCTGGGAGATCAAGCGGCGCATCGGATGGGTAGCACCGGAGCTGCACCGCTACCATCCCCCCCTGAGTTCCGCTTTCGACGTGGTCTGCTCGGGCTTCTTCGACACGCTGGGGCTTCACCGGCCCTGCTCGCCGCAACAGCAGGCGCAGGCCAGGCAATGGATGGCACGCCTGGGTCTCGCCGGCCACGCCACCCAGGCTTTCCGCAGCCTACCACGGGGGGAGCAACGCCTGATCCTGATCGCCAGGGCATTGGTGAAGGAGCCCGAGCTGCTGATCCTGGACGAGCCGTGCCAGGGGCTCGACGACGCGCAGAAAGCCCGCGTCCTGGCAGCGCTCGACGAGATCACGGCCTCCCCCGATATTACGATGGTCTACGTCACGCACCGCCCCCAGGAGTTTCCCCACACGTTGACGCACGTGATGGAGCTCAAGGGGGGCAAGGTCGTGAGACAAGTGGCTTTGTAGTCAAGCCACGTGCGACGGAGAAAAGATTGGTCCAATCTCGGAGATTGGACCAAGCACGCAGACTCGCCGGGTGAGGGAGACTGCCGCCTCAGATAAACAGCGGCTGCTTGTCGAAGGGATCGACGGCGCCCTCCTCGTCAAAAGCCGCCAGCACCTGCCGGTAGACCCCCTCCAACTCCTGCCGCCCCTCGGGGACCAGCGTCCCCAGCAGCAGCGCCGGGAGATCGTTCTCCATCCACTGGCGGACGAAGGCGCCCGGCACGCCGAGACGCTTGCACGGCCAGATAATCATGTCGGCGGTGAGCTTTGCCCGATTGAGGAGCCCGAAGGTGGTGACGGGCTGGCGGTTGTAGGTCGTGCGGTTGACGACGCCCAGCCTCCCCCCGCTCAGGATCGTCTCCACCGCCATCACGGCCTCGACCGCGTGGCGGTAATAGGTCGTGTCCGACAGCCCCGCCGGGTTCGGCGGGGAGAGAAAGACGACCTCCGCCGTCTCGCGGCTGAAGAGCTTATACCCGGAGTGGAAGTCCGGCACGTCCTCGATCATCGTGGCGTATTCGAGCCGGAGCGGATGGCCCGAGCGCGCGGCGTGGTAGTAGAGCGCGTGGAGCAGCATCCGGTCGGCGATGTCCTCCAGTTCGCCTCGCAGCAGCCCCATCGGACGATGGAGCGAGATCCGGCGCCCCAGCATCATCAAGCGCTCGTCGCCCGTCTGGGCGACGACGTGGTCGGCTGCACGCACGAAGTTCAGGAGCTCGTTGGCGCAATGGTCGCTGTCGGAATCCAACACGGCGAGGTAGGTAAGCCCGAAGCGGTCCAGCAGGGTGCGCGCGCCATTCCTGACGCCCTGGAGCTTTCCCAGGTTGACCGGCGTCACCGTCGAGGAGACGCCGTACTGCTCCGCCAGATCCCGGGCCACCTCTGCGCCGTTTTCGACGCCATCCACGCTCAGACAGACGGCCGACGGATCCGCGACCTGCTCGCAGCAGGCGACCACGGTGTCAGTCAGCAGCGAGACCGCTTGTGACTCGTCCACCCCATCCGGGATGTAGACCGGGATGACGATCCCGGTCTCGTTGCGCAGCCGAGAAAGGCTGCGCTCGAAAACGCTCCTGGTCTGCATCATTGTGATCTCCCGTCTACAGGCCCAGGAACCGCTTCAGGTTGCCGGAGAAGACGGCCTCTTGTGTAGCCTCATCCACGCCAATCTCCGCCATAATCTGCTCATCCCGCGAGATCCATTGGCGTGCGTATTCGCCGTTGTAAGCATTGGCGGACCCATCGCTGCCGAAGAAGACGTTGTGCGCCACGTCATAGCCCACCGTGAAGAGCTTGGTGAGCGCATCCCGGCGGTAGATGGGCGGCGTGCCCGGCGTGGTATCGATGAACATCTCGACGGTCGCCCCCGAACCACGTCGCATCGCAGCGCCGATCTTACCGTACAGCGCGATGCACTCGTCGACCCAGGGCCAGGAGATGTGAGCCAGGGCGAACCGCAGTCCGTCCACTGCCAACAGGGCCTCGAAGTTGGCCGGGCGGTTGTATTGGGAGGAGGGCTTGCCGTCCCAGAGGATACCGGAGTGGAAGAGCATCGGCTTGCCGGCCTCCGCGATGGCCCGGAAGGTGCGCAAGGCATCCGCGTCACCCGGATAGAAATGGTCGCAGATGACCTTGAATCCGGCGACACCGCGGGAGAGCGCCAGGTCCACCTGCTGAAGCGCGTCGGTCTCCAGAGGATCGATCCAGTAGAAGGGATAGAGCTGCGGTCCCGCCGTGCACCACGCCAGCAGGTTGTCGAGTCGCTGGGCGGGGCGGTTCGCCTTGAGCGCACCGTCAAACGAGGCCGGGGCCTGCGAGATCAGGATTCCGCCGTCGATCGCCGCGCGATCGAACGCCTGAGCCAGCGCACCGGGATCGGGCTCGCCCTCGCCGATGTGAACATGTCCATCAAGTACCATCTCTGCTCCTTCCAGGTCTGTCCATCCTCCGGGTCGTGCACCGTTCCGGAGGGCGGACGAGCGGTGAGTTAAACAAGCGTCTGAGGTTCGTAGTAACGGCTTTAGCCGTCAGACTCCAGCGCCAGAACCGCTGAAGCGGTTACTACGAACCAAGTTCGTCGTCGATCAGCCTGCGTACGTCACGCCGGGGATGGGCTCCGGCGGTCGATGATCTGCATCGTAGTGCTCGCGGAAGGTCTCCGTGCGCTCGCCGACGTACGGGCGCTGGTTCGCCATGAAGCGGTTGAGCAACCTCAGGCGCATCTCCGCGACCTTCGGAGCGTAGGCGGGCTCGTAGAAGAGGTTGGTCAGCTCGTGCGGATCGTTGACCAGGTCGTAGAGCTCGCCGATGCCGAGGTTCGGGAAGTGCACGTACTTCCACTCGCGGGTGCAGATCATGGCGACATAGTCCCTTGAGCCCGGATCGCTTGGGCCGTGCATCTTGGGGTTGAGATGCAGGTCGATCTCCGAGAAGGCGTCGTCGCGCCAATCCTCGATCCTGCCCTCCGCCAACCCGACGAGGCTCCGCCCCTGCATCGTGCGGGGAATTTCCACCCCCGCGACGTCGAGGAAGGTCGCGGGGAGGTCGATGGACTCCACGAGCGCCTCACAGACCGCACCTTGGGGGAAGCGCGCCGGATAGCGAATCAGGTAGGGCACCCGCACGCTGACGTCGTAGAAGGTGACACCGCTCTTGTGCATCAGCCGGTGGTCGCCGAGGTGGTCTCCGTGGTCGCTGGTGAACGCGACCATGGTCTCGTCCAGCAATCCCTTCCGCTCCAGGACGTCCAGGATCGTGCCGATCTGGTCGTCGACGAGCGTCACGTTGCCGTAGTAGTGCGCGATCATCCGGCGCAGGTCGGCCTCGCTCACGCGGTCGTAGCCCCGCTCCTGCTGTAGCCGGCGCTGGGCCGGCTTCGTCGCCATCTCTCCCTCACGCCAGACCGGTCCGGGCACCTCCGCCGGATCGTACATCGTGTCGTAAGGCTCGGGCGGGTCGAAGGGAAAGTGAGGGTTCGAGAACGAGACCCACAGGAAGAACGGGGCCTCCCCCTCCCACTCGCGGAGCCAACGCTCGGCGCGCCGCCCGACGAAACCGTCGATCGTATCCTCCGCGGGAAGGGCGCTGGTGTAGATCCCCAGCGCACCCTTGTCACCCTTAGCCTCGTGCTGCAGGCCGTTCAATCCCTTGGCCTCGAGGTCATCGACGTACTGGTTGTTCGCGTCCGCCTTGCCCTCGACCAGGTCCAGATAGGCAAAGCCAAACGGCCCCCACTTCGGCATCATGTGCATCTTGCCGATGGCCGCCGTGTGGTAGCCCGCCTCGGCCAGGTATCGCATGAAGGTGTGGTCCTGCTCGTGCTGGGGAAGCCCAACGCAGTTGATGTTGACCCCGTGTTCGGAGCAGTAGCGGCCCGTCATCAGGGCCATCCGCGCAGGCATACACATCGGGTTCTGGACGTAGCCGCGCTCGAACCGGACGCCCTCACGGGCGATGCGGTCCATATTGGGCGTGCGGATCACCGGGTTGCCGTAGCAGCCGACGCAGTCGAAGCGCTGTTCGTCCGTCGTGATGAGGAGGATGTTCGGACGCCTCACGCCTATGCGCCCCCTGAGGACCCTTGTCCTTCAGCCAGCTTGTGCGCCAGGATCATGAAGACGCTGGCGGTCCAGGTATAGGCAGGGTCCCGCAGCCCCTCCCCCGTCAACGCGTCGAAGTTCTCGGCAAAGCCGCTGCGCGCACACATCGCGCAAAATCGCTCGCTGATCGTACGCGCCAACTCGTGCTCACCGACCTCCTCCAACCCCGAGACAATCAGCAGCGTGGACGGCGCCCAGATCGGGCCGCGCCAGTAGCCGTCGGAGACATATTCAGGGCTATCGGGCTGCTCCGTCGCCAGCCCGAACTCCGTTATGAATCCTCGAATCTGCTCGACCAGAGCCGTCTGGAACTCGGGCGGGAGCCACTTGCCCAGCACGATGGGGATACAGGGGATCAGGCTCTTGCTTTCCACGATCTGGTGATCTGTTTGGCGCATCGCCACGAAGTGATCCTCGCGCCAAAGTGTGTGGATCAGGTCCGCAACCAGGCGGATGGCGGTCTCGTGCCAGCGCACCGCCTCGGCGGATTCGCCAAGAGCGTCGGCGAGATCCGACAGCTCCATACAGTGGAGCGCCAGGAGGGCGGCCAGATCCGGCGCGATCAACGGGATGCCGGCGTCGAACATCGTGCTGTTGTCCCACCCGCTGTCGTTGCCGTGGAGATAGTGGGGTAAGGACTCTCCCTGACCGACGCGGTAGGTCAGCCACCAGTTCGCCATCCGGCTGAAAGGGCCGTAGATCTCGCGCAGGCGCGCGGAGGCGAAGTATTCGGGCTTCTGCTGGCGCATAAAGCTCAACGCCCATCCGTGGACCGGCGGTTTGCTGAAGTTGTAGTGGCGGATGAAATCGTTGACGGCATCCGGGAAAGCACCATAGGGGTCCTGGTGATCGGCCATCACCATAAGCTGATCCCAGCCGAGCTCGGGATGGCCGTAGCTCATCGCCATCGCGTTGAAGCAGTTGTCCCAGCTCCATACCTGGCACATATGGTTCTTCGACATAAACATCGTCGGCCGGATGAGCCGGTCGAAGGGCTCGACCACGCAGGACCAGTCGACGTATGCAGCCCACGCCAGGGTCTTCTGCCACGCTTCCGGCACCTCGGGCATGCCATCCATCCAAGCGTCGAAGGCCTCCTGCACGCCCGCCACGCAGGCCTCGAAGGGGCGTCGGGACCGGGACGACCAGGAACTGCCGAACTCATCGATGGCTGCATCCAGTGCGCCGCTGAGGTCGGGCTTGAGCGTCAGGACCACACGTTTGTGGTGCAGCGTATGCCGGGGGCTGAGAAAGGTCGGGGCGTCGACATCCACTGCGCCGCGAATCACCTCGAACATATATCGGCGGTACGACGGCAGGACGTTCACGACCCATCGACCGCCGTCGGCCGGATGCACGACCACCCCGGCGTCCGGCTGCATCTCCAGCCGCAGCCCCACGCCCTCACCGCGGATACGCACCGTGCCGGGCTCCGGGATGCAGATCGTGACCCTGTGTCCGTCCCTGTGCGTGAGCGTGAGGTGTGAGGGATGCGCAGTGACCTCATGCAGTTCGATCGGCTGACCGTCCGCCCAGTCAATCCGAAAGAGCTCGGGTCTGACGACACCCTGTCCGTGCACCGAGCGAAGGTAGAGCCCGCTCCCAAACGGCAGGTCGGCCTGGTCGCGATATGCGATGGTATAGTAGGAGCCATATCGACTGAACGGCGTCTGGCTAACGTCAAACGTGATATCGCGCGTTGTATCCATCTACCCTCCAGTTTTGACTTCGTGAAGCAGCGCCGGCAGCATCTGCCCAAGATCGCCCGCTCAACTCGGGCACGCCCGGCACGGCAATTCGGCCCAGATGAACTCGAATCGGATGGGCGCCGGGCTCCCATCCGAGGGATCCGTCTCGTCGTGATGCCAACGCGTTGGCGGGTCCCCATCGCAGATCAGGTGATAGTAGCGCCGGTGGTGCACCTGGCCAAGCTCAGGCAACGGCTGCGCCACCTCGCCCAGGAAAGAGCCAAAACGCAGATCAGCCAACCCGGTCTCCTCCAACGCCTCACGCATCACGGCGACTTCGGATCCTCCCCCTCCTCCATCGTTCCTCCCGGCACCTGGATGCCCGCCTCCGGGAAATCGCGGTGGCTGAAGACGAGAAGCCGATGCCCATGCGTGATGTACGCGTAGACCTTGTGGCGCAGATCGGTTTCCACTATAACTTCCTCGCACAAAACCTTTGGGGTTTCCGGCCCGAGCAGACTCGGGCTTGCCCCAAAGGTCTCTTGTTAGTGACGTTGGTCGATATCAAACGGGACGACGTCGCACGTCGCCATATACCACGTCAGCATCCGCTCCTTGAGTCGCTGCGCAACCTCGGCATACGCCGGATCGTCGATGAGGTTGCGCGTCTCCTGCGGGTCGGCGCGCAGGTCGTAGAGCTCGTCCTGCTCGTAGAGGCGCCGGATGTACTTGTAGTCGCGGGTGCGGCACATCGTGGCCTTGGTGTGCCAGGGCTGCTCGTCCGTGATCTGGTGCTTGATGCGCGGCCAATAGAGGCTCGTCGAGGGATCTTCCATCGCCTCGACCGAGGGCAGCTCCATCGCCTGCCGCTCGCCCATCAGGCGCCCCCCTCGGAGAAGATCGCATCGCGAAGCTCGTCCGTGGCACCCGAGAGCACGGGCAAGCAGGCTCCGGCCAAAGTGCCAATAGCCCGGGTCGATCCCGGCGAGATCGTAGACCGTCGCGGGGAAGTCCACCAACTCCACCAACGCCTCGCTGACCCGCGGCGTCACCGGCACGTCCTTGGGCGGCTTGACGACGAACGGCACCCGGACCAGGGCGTCCTCGAACGTGTTCTGGGTCTTCTCCACGATGCCGTAGTCGCCGGTGTAGTCGCCGTGGTCGGCAAAGACGAAGACCGCGGTGTCGTCGTAGATCCCGGCCTCCTTGAGCGCGTCGAGCACCAGCCCAAGCTGGTGATCCAGCCGGGCGCACATGCCGTAGTAGACCGCGCGCAACTCGGTCCAGCGCTCCTCGTTCCAGTCCTGCAGCCCCTGCGCCTCCGAGATCGCCTGGAGCAGCGAGGCCTTGTCGCTCCAATCCGCGGGCGTCGGGGCGCGTGGCGGGACCTTGTCGCGGTCGATCATGCTGTACCACGGCGTCCTCCACCGCGTACGGGGGATGGGGATAGGTGAGCGGCAGGAAGATGCAGAGGGGCTGATCCGCCGGCGCATTCTTGATAAAGTCGATCGCGCCCAGGACGTTGGCCCAATCACCGTCGTAATAGATCTCCTCGCCGCCGGTGTCGAGCTTCCCCACGTAGAAGGAGTAATAGCTGTCGCTCTCAGGCGCCTTACGCCACGATTCCTGGCGATCGACCATCCAGGCCGGCTTGGGCGGTCGCGGGGGCTTGTACTTGATGTCACAGTCCTGCTCGTAGCCGAACTGTCCGGGGATCAGGTCGTTCTTGCCACCCCACCAGACGAAATAGCCGTTGTCACGCAGCACGCGGAGCAGGTTGGGCTCCCCCTCGTCATCACGCAGCATGTAGTGCATCGTTCGGTGCCCACGGACGTGCGGATACCACCCGGTCATGAAACTGCAGCGGCTGGGCGTACAGACCGTGTTCTGGCACGCCGCCACGCGAAACGAGACGGCATCGGTTTCGACCAGCCGGTCAAGATTGGGCGTGACCGCGGCAGGATCACCAAGGTGACCCATCACGTCGCCCCGCCACTGGTCGGGGTTGAAGATCAGGATGTGCGGCCTACTTGCCATCAGGACAACTCCTCTATAGAGCTGAAACGCTTGGCCAATGCCTCAAGGTAGCGCGATTTGACCTGCTCGGTCGCCATCACCTGTTTGATCGGCGGCAGCTTCAGGATGACGCCCAGCAGCGTGGCCATCGCCCGGTGGCTCCAGAGCACGTGATTGTCGAAGATCAGGTCCTGGAGCGTGCCGCGTTCGATGGCCATCATGGCCATACGCTGGGCCGTGTTGTAGGGCGTCACGACACGTTCGGGCCTCGGCTCCAGCCGAATACTCTCCGTCGGGCAGACGCGGGCGCAGACGCCGCAGCCCAGGCAGACGTCCGGATTGACCCAGGCCTTCCGCTTCCGTGGATTGGCCGGGGTCATGGGCCGAGACCAGTGTCATCGCCTCGACCGGACAGATGCTGGTGCACTGTCCACACCCGGTACAGGCATCGGTCGCGACCACCGGCTCATAGTTGGTCGTGTGGATGGGACGTGTCAGGGCAAAGCGCCGCGCGGCGATCATAGCCTCACAGCAGCACCCACAGCAGTTACAGATGAAGCTGACCTCCTCGCGCACGTTCTCACCGAACTGCACGAGGTTGTGCTCCTGTGCTAGCTGCAGCAGGTCCAGCCCCTCAACAGGGTCAACCTCGCGTGCGAACCCGGCCTTGATCAGAGACCGTGCCGGGCCATTGAAGGTCATGCAGATATCCTGTGGGGCATCACACGCCTGTGGCGTTCCGGTCTCGCGTCCGGCTTCTTCCATCTTGTAGCGACAATAGCAGCGGCTGATGCCACGATGTGAGGCGGTCTTGATCACCTCACTTGCCCGTTCGTAGTCGAGGACGTGGACCTCCGGCTGCAAGATAGGCTCGTTGACAAAGACACGCCCCAACTGCGTATCGCCCTGGGCGATGAGGGCCTTCATGAAGTCATCCTCCACCGTGCAGTAGTGGTAATAGAGCTCGGCAAGGAGGTGCTGATCCACGTCGTCGCGGGCGCGCATCATGGAGAACTCGAAGAAGCCCGCCATCGGCGGCGGAAGGACATACGTCGTCTGCCCGTTATGATCGAGATCCAGGAGCACCGCGCGGCTTGCCAGCCCATCCAAGACGCCGATCGCCTCGGCGAGGCTTACGCCCCAGATGCGCGCAGCTTTCTCGGCGGTGAAGGGCTTGATGGGAAGCTGCGCGACCAATCCGGCTTCGCGCTCACTGAGCAGCACCGACAGGATCTTGAAAAGCGCATCCGAAGGGGGTGCGCCCTGCGGAGAGCGGTTCAGACGATCGACCAGGTGATGATAGCTGCCAGGCGGCGGTGTTACTGCCACGATACCCTCCTAAGGTAGATGCTGCGAGACGATGCTGAACGCGTCGCTCACGGTGCGCTCACGTCCTCCGACAAGGACTTGACCAGATAGACACACGTCTCCTCCCAGGTCGTGACCCCGCCGGCCTGGTTGACGTACTCGCCATGCTCAGAGTGCAGGCCGAGACCGGCATCCCGGTATCCCAGCCGCTCGTAGAGCGCCCGCGCCCTGGGATTACGCACGTCGACGCTCAGACCGATATGGTCGAAGCCGCGCTCCCGGACCAGGCGCTCGGCGGCCTGCAGGATCTGTGTGCCGATGCCTTGGGACCGATACGCCTCCGACACGAGCAGATCCTCGACGTCCGGGCAGATGCCCCGGTAGACCGACGCAACGTGCTCCTCGTCGGCCCCCTGCCACTTGAGGAGCCCGTGTCCCACGGGCTGGCCCTGATGCCAGGCGATCAGGTAGACGACCGCCTCCCGCTGCTGGCGGTCCAGACGCTCCGCATGTTTCTCCGGTGGGCCGTAAGGAAGCCCACGCTCCACAACGAGAAGTTCCTGTCGAGCCAGAGGCCGGACGTCGACCGGGAGCCGGCCCGCCTTTATCCCTGCGTCCGCCATCACGCGAGTACCTCGCCTATGCCTCAAGCCCGAAATGCCTGCGGACGAAGGGCCAAGCGCCCGCCTTATAGTAGCGGTGGCCCTCGTGCCCGACGTAGAGCTCACAGTTCTCGGGCACGCCGGCCACCGCGTAAACACGCTGAAGCCGCTCGAAGGCGTCCCGCACATGCTCGATCGGGAAAATCGGATCGTCCTTGCCCGCAATCGCGCAGAAGGGACGCGGCGCAATCAGGCCGGCGACGTCGTACATCTCGCCCAGGCGCAGCATGCCGGGCACGTAGTTGCAGTCGCAGTGATGGATCGAGCCGATGCTGCCCGCGAAGGTGCAGAAGTAGCTGCTGGGCACGGCGACGGAGATCCGCGGCTCGCAGGCCGCAGCGAAGAGTGAGATCGTGCCACCGCCCGAGTTCCCGGTGATGGCGATGCGGTCGTCATCCACATCCTGAGTCTCCAGCGCCCAGTCGATCAGGCGGGAGATATCCCAGACCCGGTCGCCGATTGGCGTGCGCCCGACAAGCAGGTCGTGCATGAGCTGGGTATGGCAGGAGTGAACGCGATCCTCGGCCTTGTCCTGCGCCGTCCGCGTCTCGCCAAAGGCGCGCGCAGTCGGAGCGATGGCAAGATAACCCTCGTGCACGGCCTGCACCGCAATGTCGCGCTCACCGGCCTCGATCGAGAGCTGCTCCTGCTCCGAATGCGCGATTCCCACATAGATGTAAGGGTGGTTGTGACCGTGGGGCGTCAGAACGAGCGGCAGAGGCCCCTTCGCATCCTTGGGCCTGAGGAGATAGAATGGCAGCGGCACCGTCGGCTCCACCCAAAGGATCCACGACTCCCGCACATAGCCATCCTGATCCTCGGAGGCCACCCGCTCGGCATTTGGTTCGTATCCTGCCAGATCGGTCGCAACGTTGTCCAGACCCAACGCCTGCGCGAGACGCGGGCGGAAGGCCTCGCGCCATGCCAACCATCCTTCCTCGGTTCCGGAGCAGAAGGAAAACTCGGCAGGGGTGTTGGCATAGAGAGATCCGAAGTGTGCCACCGCATCGTACATATCAAATGCTCCTTAGTCCAAGCCGC
>CAVVUS010000009.1:0-16849 GCA_963751345.1 uncultured Chloroflexia bacterium | reverse complement strand
GCTTCTTCGGGTTCGTCATTGGCGGGTCACTGCCCGTGACGCTTGCGGCCAACTGGCTTGCGGGCGCATGGGACCAGAACTCGGCCCTCTATAACGTGACCCCGGGCACCGCCCAACTCGAACAGGTCGCGTTGGGCTGGCTGCTCGATCTGTTCGATATGCCGCGAACGTCGGGGGGCGCTTTTGTCACCGGGGCGACGATGGCCAACTTCAGCGCGCTGGCTGCCGCGCGGCACGCCGTGCTCCAGCGCGCCGGCTGGAACGTCGAGGCCGACGGGTTGTTTGGCGCGCCACCCATCACGGTGGTCGCCGGCGAGGAGGCGCATCCCACCCTCCTCAAGGGTTTGGGGCTGCTGGGACTGGGGCGGAGCCGGCTGATCCGGGTGCCGGTGGACGCACAGGGGCGGATGCGTGCCGATGCCTTGCCGCCGATCTCGGGGCCCACGATCGTGTGCACGCAGGCGGGCAATGTGAACACCGGGGCGTTCGATCCCATCGGCGAGATCAGCGAGATCGCCCACGCGTCCGGCGCGTGGGTTCACGTGGATGGGGCCTTTGGCCTCTGGGCCATGGCGGTACCGTCTATGGCTCGCCTCACCGCCGGTATGACCCGCGCAGACTCGTGGGCGACAGACTTTCACAAGTGGTTGAACGTCCCTTATGACAGTGGGCTGGCGCTCGTGCGGGATGCGGATGCATTGCGGGCCGCGATGGCCGTGACCGCCGAGTATCTGCCGACCGAGAGCACGGTCCGCAACCCCTCGGATTTCACGCCCGAGCTCTCCAGGCGGGCGCGGGGCGTGGAGGTGTGGGCGGCGTTACATTCGTTGGGTCGCAGTGGAATTGTCGAGCTGATCGAGCGCTCCTGCCGTCAGGCCAGACGGTTCGCAACAGGTCTCCAATCGGCCGGGTACCGGGTGCTCAACGACGTTGTGCTCAATCAGGTGCTGGTCGCCTTTGGGGATCCAGAGACGACGCTTCGTGTGATTTCGGAGATCCAGCAAGATGGCACGGGCTGGTGCGGCGGGACCGTCTGGCAGGGCCAGACGGCGATGCGAATCAGCGTCTCGTCGGCGGCTACGACGGACGAGGATGTCGAGCGGGTTCTGGACACGATGGTCCGGATGGCTCGACAGGCCGGAGGCTAGATGTCGGATGAGGGAGCGGCGGGCGGCGTCAGGCCACGGGCTGCGCCGCCCGCCGGCGCGCGCGCCGGGTCTGGGCAGCCGCCCACAGGATGAGGGCGAGCACCAACACCATCCCGCCCACAAAGGTGTAGCTGGTCAGCATCTCCCAATGGATGTCGACTCGAGCCAGGGCAGATGCCAACAGGAAGAGAACGACCGAGATGGCTTGCGCCCCGAAGAGGACGCGCGCCGAACTCCAATGGCCGTCCAGTGCAACCCCTAATCCCACCCACCCCGAGAGCGTGAACATCGCCGCCATCACACGCCCGGTCAGCGGCGTCATGGCCCAGGGCCAGAGCGGGATCATCCATCCCGGCGCCAGCAATAGCATGGCGCCTGCACCTAGGAGAATCGCTCCGATGAGACCCATGGCCCCGCGAAAGTAGGCGGAGAAGGTAGGCTCCGACCGCGACGCCCCGGCGGGGGCAGCGCGCTGGTTGAGGTACCAGACGACGGGGATGATGAAGGGCAGCGTGAAGTAGAGCACGGCCCAGGAGATGAAGGAGGGATGGCCGTGCGTGAACTTGTCCCAGTGCAGCAGCGTGGAGACGCCCAAGATCGCGGCGAAGGCGGTCACCGGGAGGAAGCCCAGGCGGACGGTGTGCCAGCGTTTGGCGAAGATGACGTTGGTGAAGAAGTAGGCGCCGCCCAGATAGGTCGCGCCGAGCGTCATGGCGCTCATGTGGGGCTTGATCGGCCAGGCGAAGAGGGTGCCGCTGATGTCGGGGAAGAAGTAGAGCATGCCGAAAGCTACCACCAGGAACGGTACCACGATCGCCGCCAGCACGCGCGTGGCGGGCAAGACACGGTCAGATGCTGCATCATCCCCAGATCTGAGTCGTCATCTCCCAACTCCTCGTCCCGACGCTAAGGTGTTTCTTCCATAAACAAGATATATGCTATTATTATATACTGTTTTCGACATACGCAATAGCTTGACGTCGCAAGCTGAGGGCATTCGACAGAGCAGGTGGGAGGATCAAGCACAGCCTAGCGCACCCAGTCGGGGGCGCACAGATGCGTCGCACCGGGCCAGCCGGTCAGGCCTCGTGCGCGATCGCAGTCAGGGACAAGATAAGAGGAGGCAGATCGTACATCACCGTATCCCAGAGTAGGTTGAGATCGATGACATCGTATCCGTGTATCAGTCGATTGCGCATTCCGACGATCTGGGCCCAAGGGATCTCGGAGTGCGTTTGCTGCGTCTCCGCTGAGACCCGAGTGGCTGCCTCGCCAATGATTTCGACCAATCGTGTCAGTGCGAGCTGGACTACTCTGTCCTGTGCCAGCATCTCTCGATCTGCGTCACCTAGCAATTCGACGGCCTCGCGTGCGTATCTGAGCATGTCGCTAAGGCTGACTCGGTCGTCACGCAAGCTCATATTGCACCTCCGCGAGGCTCAAGACCTCATCCCGGTACAGGGGGTGCAGGCCGTTGACCGTGTGAATCTCCGCCTTACGACCGAGCAATCGCCCCAGCTCGATCTCCATTCCGGCAAGCGCAATCAACCCCACGCGCGCGTCCGGTTCGAACTCCACCAGGACATCCACATCACTGTCAGGTGAGAAGTCCTGGCGCAACACCGAACCGAAGAGCGCCAGCCAACGGATGTGGTTGCGGCGACAAAAGGCTCGGATCTCTTGTTGCGGGACGTCGATTCTTGCGGTCAATCCTATATCTCCATACGCCGGATAACCTGGTAGCACCGTATTGGGACGGAGCTGCCGGGGAACCGGCAGCTCCGCGTTCAGGCCTTATCTCGGTATTTGCTCTCCCCTATCCCTTCCTACTGCGGGAAAATCGCCTCCAGCGCCACGGCGCGCTCGCGCAGCGTGGATTTCTCGGTGTCGGCGATGGGCTTGTACTCCTCGGCGGCCTCGCAGGCCCAGCGGAAGAGCGGCATGTGGCCGGGGCTCACGCCGGCGGTCACCGGCAGGGAGAGCGTGAACCGCACCGCCAGCTTGGCCTCTTCGTAGCTCTCTACGGGCTTGTACCAGGTCTTGCTCCAGTTGTGCTCCTCGCCCTCGCGCCAGGCGCGCTTGGCCAGCGTCTTGAGCGCGAGGATGCCCATCCCCTCCTCCTGGGCCTTGTCGATCACGTCGGGGCCGAAGCCCTCTTTGAGCCACGTGGTCCAGTTGAGGGGGAAGAGGATCGTGTCGAAGTCGAACTGGTCCATCAGCGCCAGCGCGGCCTCCTCGGAGTGTGCCGAGAAGCCCAGGAAGCGCACCTTGCCCTGCTCCCGCGCCTTGACAAAGGTCTCCAGCGCGCCACCCGGCCCGAGGACCTGTTCCACGTCCGCCAGCTCCTTCATTGCGTGGAGCTGGTAGACGTCGAAGTGGTCGGTGCGGAGCTTCTTGAGTGAGGCGTTGAGCTCCTGCTCCGCCCCAGCCGCATCCCGCTTCCCGGTCTTGCAGGCCAGGAAGACACCGTTGCGGTAGGGCTCCAGCGCGGGTCCAAGCCGCTCCTCGGCGTTGCCGTAGGAGGGCGCTACGTCGAAGTAGTTGACGCCGCGCTCCTCGATCGCCTCGGCGACGAACTTCGCCGCATTCTCGGGCGTCTCATCCATGACGATGATCCCGCCAAACCCGATCACCGTCAGCATCTCGCCGGTCTTGCCCAGTTTTCGCTTTTCCATCGGTTATGCCTCCTAACTATTATCAGACCACACAGTTGCCCAGCAGACAGGAACCCAAATCCGTTGCGCCAGCCAAATCCGCTCGGCGGATCACAGATCCGCCGGGAACGTACGATCCGGAAAGAGGCCTTCCGGAAAGCTACGGTGCCATCAGGCCATTTCCTCAATCACCTCGCGCGCCAACTCCACCCACCGCCCGAGCCGCAAGGGCTCGTTGTTGAGCGTGTGGACGTCTTTCATCGCGAACTCGACGGTGCAGCCCGCCGCCGCGCGGAGGGTGGTGCGCACGTCCTCGCGAATCGCGTCCTCGTCGAACCGCCCGGTGCTGATCATCGCCGGGTTGGGCTTGCGGCAGTAGATGTAGTCGCTGCCCAGTCCCTCGGCCATCTGCACCTCGTCGCACCACGGCGAGACGGAGACGCGTCGCAGGTTCGGGATCCGCTTGATCACGTGCCAGCGATTGTGCACCGGCTCGCAGCACCCATAGTAGCTCAAGCCGAAGCGGCTGATCACCGGCAACTGATACGGGAAGATGAACTCCTCAAACATCTTCGGCGAGATGCCCACCGTCTCCTGCGACTCGGAAAGCCCCCAGATATCCCTGACGCGCACCGGATCGCCCACAGCGGCGTCCGGCTGGGGCAGCTCCGTCGTCCAGCCCTGCGTGCCCGACCCCACGTAGTCGTTCTCGTTGTTGAGCGAGAGCAGACCCTCGGCCTCGAACCAATCGAGCATGGCCTGGAAATCGTCACGCAAGAAGGCCATCAGGCGATGCAGTCCCTTGGGATTATCATACATCGATATCATTAATCCTTCAAGACCGATCAGGTTGATGGCCGACCACGTGAGGCCGGCCGTCCACCAATAGCCCGACCGCAGCCGCACAGGCAGGATGTCGCCGAAATGCGTTTCAAGGAAGGCGCCCCAGGCGGCGGTCCGCTCGCGGTCGACGCTGAGCTTGCGAAAGTGGAGCTTGTCAAAGTCGCGGTCGAGGTCCTTGATGGGCGGATCCCAGGTATAGCTGCCGAGCTTGCCCTCGTTGGCGCCGCGAACCAGCTCGGGGGCCACGCCATACTCGCCGATGGTGATGTCCCACCCATACTGGATCCACGGCTCGACGACGGCGTCGTCCTTGACGTGCTCGTAGCTGAAGACGATGTCGCGCAGGCCGCGCTCCATCTCGCGGGCCCACGGTGCCTCGCAGCGCAGGGTCGAAAGCGGCACGAGCTCGTCAAGGACGCCGACGGTCTCAGCGAGGATCATGGGGCGCTCGCCGTCGAGGGCGGCGTGGCGCAGCCAGAGCCGCTTACGCTCGGCCATACGGGGTCCTGCGCGATCTCGCGCTTGCGCTTGGTGAGTTCACGCAGGATGTGGATGTCGCTGTCGATCACGGGCCAGAGGTCAGTCACGAAGTGTCTCCTTACTGATCAAGGGCGGTAAATACCGGACCGCGGGCAGCCTGTCCTGAGCGCAACCTCAGGATTTCGCCCGCAAGCACACAGAAACGACCACGACGTGGCCCAATCACCTGCGCCGGTTCCACGTCGCCAGAGCGGGCGAGACACGCCCGCGGTCCACAAATGGCCTCCACCCACCGGCTGATGACCCTAACCCGATGCCAGCGGCCTCCCCTGTCCCCCTTCGTCACGCGTCAGCCATTCACGCACCGCCCGGCGATGAAGTCGCCGGGCTACCACACGGCGCCCCATCAATGGGGCTTGAGCACGCATCCGGACCGAGAAGCCCGATTCATCGGGCGCAGCTTAGTAGCACGGGGACTTTCATCCCCGTGCGGCTCGGGCGGGCGCTCACGCGTCAGCCGTTGGCGGGGCGTGGGTGAAGCCCAGCGCGTATTGCCAGTGCTCGCCGGCGGCGCTGAGCGCCGCGGCGTCGGTCACCACGCGGCTGAGATCGGGACGTTCGAGCGCCTCAGGGCGCAGGGCGACGCCCAGGCCGGGGCCCTCGGGCACCGGCAGCGTGCCGTCCGTCACCCTTGGCGCGAGGGTGCTGAACACCGGGAAATAGGTCTGCGCAAAGGCACGCACCGACTCGACCATGAAGAGGTTGGGGATGTGGGCGCCCAGGTGCATGCAGGCCGCATGGCCGACGGGTCCCGAGATGTTGTGGAGCACGAGGGGGACGCCAAAGGCGTCCGCCATCGCCGCAATCTTGCGCGTCTCGGTGATCCCCCCGGTCCAGAGCGGCTCGGTCATCAGGATCTGCGAGACGTGCTTCTCCAGCCACTCGCGAAGCTGCCACCGCGTGAGCAATAGCTCGGAACCCACGATGGGGATCGGCGTGCGCTGCGAGAGCGCCTTGATCTCGTCGGGATGGACTGCGTGGATCGCGTCCTCCAGGAAGAGGATGTCGTAGGGCGCCAGGGCCTGCACGATGCGCTCCATCGCGGCGCGGCTCCAGCGGAAGTGGAACTCGAGCCCGATCTCCATCTCCCGGCCCACCGCATCACGGATCTGACGAATGGGGCGCAGGCCGCGCTCGACATCCTGGGGGGTGATGGTGGTTCCGCGGCCGGCGCGGCTGTAGGGATCGAAGGGCCAGATCTTCATCGCGCGGTAGCCATCCGCCAGTAGCCGGCGGGCCAGCTCGCCCGCGTCGTCCTGCCAGAGCGCGTAGTCGTCCATCTCGCCGTAGCCGGTGCACGTGTTATAGGTGGGCACCGCCTCGCGGCATCGACCGCCCAGCAGATGGTAGACGGGGGCGCCGTAGTGCTTGCCCATCAGGTCCCACAGCGCGAGATCGACCGCCGACAGCGCGCGCATCTCCGCGCCGGCGAAGCCGTGGTAGAGGATGGTGTCGGCAATCGACTGCCAAAGGCCCTCGATATCGAGCGGATCCTTGCCCAGCAGCAGCGGCGCGACGGTCCCGTGCAGCGCGCCGCGCGAACCGGGTATCTTGTCGACGGTCTCCCCGAGCCCGATCAGGCCGGTGTCGGTGTGGACGCGCACCGTCAAGACGCGGGGCGTGGCCTGCCAGACCAGGCTTTCTATGGCTGTGATTCGCACATGCCCCTCTGACGCTAACCGAGCTGTGTCGATCAGGGCCGCGATGCCGATGCCGACCATGCCGATGGTGATCATCCGCCACGCGAAGGTGGTCCTCTTGCTCAGGCCTCGCCGGCCATCCGTTGACGATGGTGTGAGCCACCTGGGCGTCCATGCCCGCCGTGAACGGGCTATTGTAGTAGCCGCGGCTCGTGCCCAGGGCGGCCAGGACCGCGGGCATCGCGGCGATCATCCCGGCCATCCCGAGCCCAGAACATCCGCTCGCTATAGTTCGCATTGGAGCAAGGGCCCCAGACCAAACACGATAGGCTGACGAGGACGAACAGGCCCAAGTCAATCAGTATGAGATACCCAAGAATCGCAAGACTGCGAGTACAACCTGCCCAACTTTCCGCATGATGCTGAACCCCCGTTGTTGTCGTGAGATGTATGTATGGTATGCCAATCGTCGAAGAGTTCAATGGACATTTATCCCATTGCCTTCAGCGGTTGGGGGCCCGACCGTGCGATGGCCAGGTCATGATCGATGAGCAGATCCTCGGCGTTGCGGACGGTGGGCACCAGGTAGCCGGCGAGGCCGGCGATCGCGCCGATCAGGCCACCGATCACCAGCATCAATGCCATGCCCGCGCCGGGACCGGTGCCGACAAGCCACCCGAAGCGAGATACCCAGGCACCGCCGGGCGCCATTGCCGGTTCGAAGAGGCGGTCGGCCAGCGGCCCGACCGCCGTCATGGCAAATGAGGTAGGAAACTGGGCAATCAGACGTCGGGCCGAGAAAACCCGCCCCTGGACGTGGGGCGGCACCTTGGCCTGCCAGATGGCCTGGTTGGCACCGTTGACGATCGGCGAGAAGAAGACCATCGCGAAGCTGGCGGCCATCCAGACCCAGCCGGAACGCCCGAGGCCGAGACAGCAGAGCCCCAGCAGGTGCAGCCCTGCCGTGCCCAATAGGACGCCGTGGATGCGGCGCCGGGGCCCTCCCCAGGCAGCCAGCGCCAGCCCGCCGACCAGCCCCCCGATGGCGCCGACCGACTGCACCGTTCCGAGCATCAACCGGTCGTTGCCGGTGCGGGCCAGGATCAGGGGCGTGAGCAGAACCAGTTGCACGGGATAGGAGAAGAGATTCTTGGCGAAGAAGATGGCCTGGATGCCCCACAGGCTGGGACGGCGCAGGATATAGCCGAACCCGTAGAGGATGTCGTGCCACAGGCCCGTGCGTCCGGCTTCGTCCCCGGCCACGACGGGAGGCTGGGGCACGGGGATGATGAGCATCGTCGTCACGGCGAGCGCGGCGGTGGCCAGATCCACACCCATCACGCCCGCCGTCCCGATCACGCCCACGAGAACCGCTGCGAGGATCGGGCCGAAGATGCCGGCCGTCGGCCCGGCAAGCCACATCAGGCCGTTGGCCCGCGTATATTGCCACTTGGGCACCATCGTCGTGATCGCAGCGGAGAACGCGGGAAACTGGAAGGCCCCAAAGATGCCGATAAAGCCGTTGGCAACGTAGAGATGCCAGATCTGCAGACGGCCCGCAAGAAAGAGCAAAAGCAGCGCCAACGTCGCCATCGCCGCAGCCAGATCGCTGAGCATCATGACGAGCTTGCGATTCCAGCGGTCAACCAGCGCCCCGGCGATGGGACAGAGGAAGATCGTCGGCGCAAAGCCGAAGAGCGTGGTCAACGAGAAGGTCGTCGCCCGCCCTGTGACCTGCCATGCCCACAAGCCGAGAGCAAAGGTGGTCATCGAGCTCCCGAGCATGGAGACGATCTGGCCGATGACCAGCAGAATGAACGATCTCACGACCCGGGGCCCTGCCAATCGATCGTGGTCACAGCCGCGTTGAGCGCGCTGACGCGCAGCTTCGTGCCCCCTGCGGCCCGGAGGACGGCGATAGAGCGGGACTGTCCGGGCACCAGGTCGAAGAAGTTGTCCTCGAAGACGGCGCCGCCGGCATCCACCATGGTCAGCGAGACCTGTCGCGCGAAGACGTCGGTCTCGATCAACCACGCCGCCCGCGACAGGTCGAACGGTAAGCGTAGCGTCCGGCAAGTGCAGGTAGCGCTCTCCCGTCAGCAGGAAGCTGGTCACGGATTCACCTTTGGGGGTCGTCAGCGTCGCCCAGAGGAACTCGGAGCGCAGATTGATCGGGCCAAAGGGCGTCACGTCGATGCAGCGGCGCGACTCGCCAGGCCGGAGCGCCACCTGCACCTCGAGCACGGCGCGAATCTCACCGGTGAACCTGGCGTGCCGGACGGTGAGCGTCCCGGCGACCGTCTCGGCGCCGTCGTTGACTACCCACGCGGCAATCGCATCGGGGGTGCGCTCGAACGAGATCAACACGGGTGCGTAGGCACGTCGGAGGAAGTAGTAAGGGATCTTGGGCTCGTTGTAGGCGTCGACCACGCTCCAATAGAGGATCGGCCAGGGGTCATTCAGGCGCCAGATCATCGTGCCCCAGCACCGGCGGTTCACGCTCGTGCCATTGGTCTCGTTTTCCTCGACCAGCCCCTCTTCGGCGGCCATCACCTCGCCGACATAGGCTATGGCGCCCCTCGAGTCCCGCTCGTCCTGCACCGCGTCCTCGTCTGCGCGCAGAATCGCGTCGGTGCACGAGCCGTCGGGCACGCCGCGCCGGTGACGCGCTACCCGGTCGAAGAGATACTCACCGTGGGCGGTGCCCAGCACGCGCACCAGATCCTCGGCGGACGCGGGGTCACAGTACGTCTCAACCGCGCCGATCTTGTCCCACGAGCCATCGACGGAGCGGTACTGCCACATCGGCGGCCAGGCGGGCTTACCGGGTACGCGTACGCGCGGATCGTAGCCCTCCGGCCACAGCTCGTCCTCGCTCATATAGCGGCGCATGCTGCCGACCGATGGCGCGCTGGCGCGGCCGATCTCCGATGCAAAGAGCGGCACCGACGCCTGGGGCGAGAAGGTCAGGGTCGTGTAGTCGTGCCAGTCACCGGCGAGCGGCCAGTTGGGCACGGGCCCGCCGTGAGGTGAACTGGCGTGAAAGAGCCGGTCGGGATCGAGCTCGGCGCAGATGTGGGGCATGATCTCCCCAAAGAGCCTCTGCCCAAGCGCCGGCGCAGTGCCGTACGTGAAGTCCCAGCCCATATGGTTCTCGTTCCCGCCGCACCAGAGCAGCAGCGAGGCATGGTTGCGCAGCCGGCGGACCACGTCCTCAATCTCCGACCGGCACTCTGCGACGAATGCAGGGTCGTCATCGGGGTGCATACTGTAGCCGAACATGAAGTCCTGCCAGACCAGGATGCCCTGCCGGTCGCACATCTCATAGAACGGCTCGGGCGGCGCGAGGCCGCCACCCCACACGCGAAAGACGTTCATCTCCGCGTGGACGAGCAAGGTCGAAGAGCGAGGCTGCCTGCGCCCGATCCCAGCAGTGGGTCATGCCCTGCAGCGGCGCCCAACACGCGCCGCGCAGGAAGATGCGCCGGCCGTTCACCTCAAATGCGAAACGCTCCTCGCCGGTCTCGGGGTCGTCGAGCACCGGCGTGATCTTGCGGATGCCGAAGGACACCTCGCGTCGATCGAGGATGTCCTCAGAAGCGAGGATGTCCTCAGAAGCGGCCGAGCGGCAGCTCCACGGTCAGCGTGTAGAGATCCGGCTCGCCGTGGGTCCAGGGCCACCAGAGGCGCGGGGCGTCCACGTCGATCTCGAACGCCCGGACGACGCCATCCGTGGTGCCCTGCGCCACGACCGCGCCCGAGGGATCGGCGAGCGACCAGGAGACCGAGGCCGCAACCGGAGACTCGGGTTTGGCGCCCTCCACCGCGAGCCTGACGTGGACTTTGGCCTGCTCCAGGTCATCGGAGAGCAACGGACGTACCCAGACGTCGTCCAGCCAGGCGCCATCCGGCACGTCGACGATCACGTCGTCAAAAACGCCCACCTTCGCCGAATGCGGGCGGGCGCCAAGGTAGGAGGTGAAATCGCTCTTGCACTTGCGGAGGTGGTGGTGTGCCGCAATGCCCTCGGCAGGTTCGACCGCGTTGACAAAGCGCAGCGGGGACGCAAAGACGATGAGCAGCACGTTCGCCTCTCCGGGCGGCGAGAGCTCGCCCCGCACCTCCACCGCATAGTGGCGATGCATGTTCGCGAAGCGGCCTACCTCAACATCGTTGACGTAGACCGTCGCCAGGGTATCGAGCCCCTTGAATCGGAGCAAAACCGGCCCGACGCCCGCCGGGGAGGTGAACACGCATCCGTAGGCCCAATCTTTCTCCCCAACCCAGGCGCTCTCCGCGGCGTTCTTGCCGATACGCGGGTCGGGAATCCGCCCGTGGGCCAGCAGCACGTCGTGCACCTGCGCGGGCATCGTCGCCGGCAGCCAGTCATCGCCGGGCGCCCGTACCTGGGCCGAAAGCGCCGCAACGTCGGGGTCGGGCCCATCCAGCTGCTTGATCCACCAGCCGTCACGCAGACCTGTGTCTCTCGCATACAGCCTCCTTCAACGCAGTCGGCGAACCGCTCTGTGGGTCTCTACCGGAGTTGGCTCCCGAGCGCAGGCGGCTTTGGAGAGCCGGCCAGGCCCGACATCTCATCATCGGTGCGGTAGATGTGGGCCGTCATCCGGGGCAACTCGGCCATGTCGAAGGCAGGCTCAAAGGACGAGACCAGGGCCACGTTCTTGGCCACCTCGTCGGGCCAGCGCATGCCGACGTTGGCCACGTGGACCCGGCTGTCAGAGAGCACGAACTTGAGGCAGACCTCGTAGAGGTCGCGCGCATCCTGCCACTCCGGCGCGAGGTAGCTTGCCATCCGCTGGAAGATGCCCGACGTCATCGGTCGCATCACGGAGACACCCATGTCCGCCTCGCGCGCCTGGTTGAGGACGTGGAGCGCCGCCGCCTGGTAGATCACGTTGTAGCGCACCTGCATCACGTCGAAGGCGCCCGACGCGATCAATGGTCGCGCCGTCCACGGCTCCTCGACGGTGAAGCCCAAGTAGCGGGCCTTGCCCTCGTCGCGCAGCGTCACCAACGCGTCCAGCGGCCCCTCTTCGAGGATGTGCCGGACCTCATTGGAGGTGTACATCCCGCCGTGGAACTGGATCACGTCCACCGCATCTGTGCGGAGGCGACGGAGCGACGCCTCGACGCTCTCGCGGACATCGGCGGCGGTGCCGTGATAGCCCACCTTGGTGGCGAGGACGACCGCGTCCCGCCGACCGGCCAGCGCCTCGCCGATGATGGACTCGCTGTTGCCATCGCCGTAGCCCGGCGCGGTGTCGACCAGCGTAATCCCGGCATCGAGCGCCGCGTGGATGGTCTCGATGGCCTGTGCGCGGCCCTCGGATGAGAAGGGATCCCAGCCTCGCGCCAGGTTCACCCCGCCAAAGGGATATCCCCCCAGTGCCAAACGGGTCACTTCAAGATTGGTCTTGCCGTAGCGTACCTTTGGAATCATGGAAACTCCTGAGAAGAACTGAAAAGCTGCAGCCGAGCTGTCAGCTAACAGCTTCAGCTATCAACGATTTGGGATCTATCCAGGCAGATTGAGCACCAGGTTGTCGTGGCCCGGGATCACGAGCGCGGCGTCGCGCTTGATGCGGCGGATGGTCTCCGCCGCCAGATCGAAATCCACCGAGTTATGGTAACCCTCCTCGGCATGGAAGTGCTCGCGGGTCATGACGGCGTCGCCGGCAACGATGAGGTCGCCCCACTTGGTGGGCATCTTCAGCGCGTGAAGCGCCAGCGTGTGGCCGGGCGCGGGATAGAGCGCGACGCCCTCGGGCAGCCCAGCCCTCGGCGGGCTGGAAGCGGTCGCTGAGGTGCCGGTACTCCGGCGCCCGCTCGCGCCACTCGGCGATCCCCACCTCTGCCATCAGCCAGGCCGCGTGCTCGAAGAGCCTGAGGCCGAAGAGGTGGTCGCCGTGCCAGTGGGTCACGTAGACCATGTCGATCGCGTCGGGGCGCAGCCCGGCGTGGTTGAAGAGCGCCGCCTCCAGCGCCTCGCGGCGCGGCGAGGGGTCGACGATGATCCGGTGTCCGCCCACCTCCAGCAGCGTGCACGTGGCACTGATATCCTCGCGCATCCGCGCGGTCTCGCCCCAGAACTTGTTTTGGCTCAATACACCGATGTTGATGATTCTGAACATCGAGGACTCCTTTCGAGTGTCGGCTATGTCCCTACTGTAGACCCCAAGGCGATAAGCGACAAGTAGAGGCCCCGCCGCCGGACGCGCACGGCTTGACATGGTCGATGCCTGTGCTAGTATGGAATCGATTCCACACCCCAAGCGTCGCCACCAGTGAAGGAGTGACCCTATGGCGCCAGATCCACGGCCCAATATCCTGTTCATCATGACCGACGACCACGCGTCGCACGCGATGAGCTGCTACGGCAGCCGCATCAACGTCACGCCGCAACTCGACCGCATCGCCGAGGGCGGCATGCGCTTCGACAACTGCTTCTGCACCAACTCCATCTGCACGCCCAGCCGGGCGGTGATTCTCACGGGCACGTACAGCCACGTGAATGGCGTCACAACGCTGGACTCGAAGATAGACGGGCGACAGCAAAATGTCGCCAAGCTGCTGCAAGGCAGCGGATACCAGACCGCGATGATCGGCAAGTGGCATCTGGGGCATGGCGGGAATCACGACCCCACCGGGTTCGATTACTGGATCGTGCTGCCGGGGCAGGGCTTCTACCACGATCCGGTGATGGATGAGATGGGGACCAGGCACGTGATCCCGGGCTATGCCACCGACCTGATCACCGACATCTCGCTCGACTGGCTGCGCAATCGCGACCCGGAGCGGCCCTTCTTCCTGATGTGCCACCACAAGGCACCGCACCGGCCCTGGGAACCTGACGAGAAACACGCGCACCTCTACGACGACGTGGATATTCCGGAGCCGGAGACGTTCAATGACGACTACAGCAACCGCGCCGCAGCGGCTGCTGCCGCGACCATGCGCATCGACCGCGACCTCAACGCCGAGGATCTGAAACAGCCTGTGCCCGAGGGGCTGACGCCCGCAGAGGAGAAGCACTGGAAATACGAGCGCTACATCAAGGATTACCTGCGCTGCGTCGCCTCGATCGACGACAACGTGGGCCGGCTGCTGGACTACCTGGATGAAGCCGGGTTGACCGAGAACACCATCGTCATCTACACATCGGACCAGGGCTTCTTCCTGGGCGACCACGGTTGGTACGACAAGCGCTTCATGTACGAGGAATCGCTGCGGATGCCCTTCATCATCCGCTACCCACGCGAAATCGCGCCCGGAACGGTCAACACCGACATGATCCTCAACGTGGATTTCCCGCTGACCTTCCTGGACTATGCCGACGTCGCGCCGCCGGAGGCGATGCAGGGGACGAGTTTCCGGCCGCTCCTGAATGGCGTCACACCAGAGGCATGGCAGACATCCATGTACTACCGCTATTGGATGCACCTGGCGCATCACAACGTCTATGCCCATTACGGCGTGCGCACGTTGCGCTACAAGCTCATCTACTACTATGCGGACGCGCTGGGGCAGCCGGGGGCCATCGACGATCCCAGGCCGCCGGAGTGGGAGCTCTTCGACCTGGAGAGCGATCCCCACGAGTTGCACAATGTCTACCACGATCCGGCCTACGCGGACGTTGTTCGCGAGCTGACGGAAGAGCTGTCCCGTCTGCAGGCCAAAGTCGGCGACCAGCCCTATCAGGCAGAGATCTGAGGTAAAGCGATGAAGATCACGGACGTTGAGGTCCTGCGCATGCAAGCGCACACGGAGCCGCACAACAACTGGCTGTTCGTCCGTGTCCATACCGACAGCGGGATCACCGGCATCGGCGAGGGGAGTCTGCAGTACAAGGACGCGGCCCTGGCTGCCGAACTGGAGAACTTCGGCACCTACCTGCGCGGGAAGGACCCTTTCCAGATCGAGCACATCTGGACCTCGCTGCACCGGCGCGTCACCTGGACGGGTGGCGCGGTCACCATGAGCGCCATCAGTGCGATCGATCTCGCGCTGTGGGATATCAAGGGCAAGGCGCTGGGCGTGCCGGTCTATGAGCTCGTTGGTGGGAAAGTACGAGATCGGGTGCCGCTCTATGCCAACGGCTGGTTCACCGGCGGGCGCCCGTCGGCGCACGGTCCGCAGGGGACGGGTAACGCAGAGGAAGCGTCGTGGTACGCTGAACAGGCCAAGGCCGTGGTGTCCCAAGGCTACCGGTGCCTGAAGGTCTACCCCTTCAACGGCGTGCAGGTCATCACGCCGGAGCGCATTGCGCGGGGGGTCGGCATCGTGCGGGCCATCCGCGACGCGGTGGGACCGACGATCGACATCGCCGTGGACGTTAGGCGACGACTGAATATGTGGAGTGCCCGGCGGATCGCCCAGAAGCTCGAATCGCTGGATATTGCGTGGCTCGAAGAGCCGATATTGTTCGACAACACCGCTGCGGCGGCGGCCTTCGCGCGGTCGGTCCGCGTCCCTGTGTCCACGGGGGAGGAGCAGTACACGCGGTGGGAATTCCGGGAGCTGCTGGAGCAAAACGCCGTCGGCATCATCCAGCCGGATATCTGCCACGCGGGCGGGATGTCGGAGCTACGCAAGATCGCCGCAATGGCTGAGACCTACTACGTCACCCTCGCGCCGCACAACTCTAACGGCCCCATCTCCACGGTCGCCAGCCTGCACCTCGACATGAGCATCAACAACTGCCACATGCAGGAGCTGTTCCTCAACTCACTGAACCTCTACCAGGAGGTCCTGACCAACCCGCTGATCATCGAGGAGGGCCACGGGGCACCGCCGGATGGACCGGGCTGGGGTACAGACCTGGACGATAGCGTGTTGGCGCGGCATCCACCTTCAGACTTCACACCTGTCGATTCCGAGCCCTACCTGGACTTCTGACACGGCAGAAAGCGATTTGCCCATGCCCGCTCAGGGCAGATAGAAGCCTCGAGCGGGTGCCGTGTTCCTCGGCAATACGAACCACGTTTCACCCAGTCTTGGGAAAAGAGCGGAGACACCATGACAGAACGGAAAAAACTCAGTGCGGCATCGAAGCGAGCACTTGCCTACACCCGCGGGCCGGAATGGTTCTGTGAGTTCCGCTACGCGGAACTCCAAGGTGACTTCGCCTATGAGGAAGGCGTCATCCGCCGCGATCCCAGCGCGGTGATCAAGATCGATGACCTCTTCCACACCTGGTATACGAAGGGGGAGGGCGAGACATACGGCTTCGGCACCGGAGATCCCTCCAAGAAGGTCTTCCCCTGGGATCTGACCGAGGTTTGGCACGCGACCTCGGAGGATGGCTGGACCTGGACCGAGCAGGGGTTGGCGGTCGGCAGAGGGCCTGCCGGTGCGTATGACGACCGGGCGGTCTTTACACCTGAGATCTTCGTGCACGAGGGTAAGTACTACCTGGTCTACCAGGTGGTGAAGGCGCCCTACGTGGTGCGGGTGAAAAACGCCGTGGGCATGGCGGTCGCCGACTCCCCCTATGGGCCGTGGCGGAAACTGCCGGAGCCTATCCTGCACGCGGCAGACAACGGCGAGTGGTTGGGCGACGAGGACGATCGTTTCAAGGTGATCTCCAAGGGTGACTTCGACAGCCACAAGGTGCACGACCCGTGCCTGATTCATTACCGGGACAAATTCTACCTCTACTACAAGGGCGAGCGAGTGGGCGAGGAGATGACGTTCGGCGGGCGCGAGATCGCCTGGGGCGTGGCCATTGCCGACCAACCGGAGGGGCCCTATGTGAAGTCGGCATACAATCCGGTGACCAACAGCGGGCACGATGTCTGCGTCTGGCCCTACAGAGGCGGCGTTGCGGCCCTGCGGACCACCGACGGCCCTGAGAAGAACACCATTCAGTATGCACCGGATGGGATCAACTTCGAGATTGTGGCGGTGCTCAGGGCGTGCCGGTGGCCCTCGGGCTGTACCGATCTGAGAACCCGGACGCGGATCCGCTTGAGGGTATTCGGTGGGACTCGGCGCCGACGTCTAC
>CAVVUS010000008.1:0-72719 GCA_963751345.1 uncultured Chloroflexia bacterium | reverse complement strand
GGTACATCAATGAACCAATCTCTGTCAAGTGATCAAGGAACGTTTATTCAGGTCAACGGCCTGCGTATGTATTACGAGACCTATGGCGCTGGAACACCTGTCATCTTGCTAGTCGGTGGACTGGACACCTGCCGGATGTGGGCGCCAGTTATCCCCTCATTTTCGATGCATTACCAGGTCATCACGCCAGATTGCCGCGCTCATGGCCGGACCGACAACCCTTCAGGACTATTCAGCTTCTCTTTGTTGGCGGAAGATATAGCCCGATTCATCGAGGCTTTGGGGCTGCAAAGACCTCTGGTGGTGGGGTACAGTAACGGTGGGCAAACGGCCTTGCATATGGCAATGATGTATCCCGGCCTGGTCCAGGGATATATGGTCGGGGGGGTTTTCGACGCCATCACCGATGAGTGGCACCAGATGAGGCAGGGGGTTTTTGGCTTTGAGGGATCGGGGATTGTGGATACTGAGCGTGTGATCCGGCAGCATCCCGAGGTGGTTCGCTCCCTGCAAGAGAAGCACGATGCCTTCCACATGAACCGGGGTACTGGAAAACCTTGCTCGTCCAGGCATCCCAGGGCTGGTGGGATCCGCCGGTGCACACCCAGGCTGACTTTGCCAAAATCACCGATCCGGTGCTTTTCTGGTGCGGCGACCGGGATGGGTTGTGTCCCCCGGAACAGTTGCTGGAAATGTACCGGATGGTAGACAAGGCGGAATTGGCTGTGATTCCAAATGCAGATCATTTCACGATGGCGCAACAGTTTGACGTCGCGGCGATGGTTCTGCTGAACTTTGCTGACAGAGTGATGGGACTCGACAAGGGACACAATAAAGGAGGTGACGGGAACTAAGTGTGTGAGCCATCCTGGTTCGGACGCAGAGCAGGTTGTGTCTTTCCGGGACACGGCCTCGGCAATAGGTACCCTGTAAGGCGCTACAACTATTAGGTACAAGGAGGATGACGAAATGGCACGCTCAACCGAACAGATCTACCAACACCATATGGATGCTCTTACGAATGGCGACTTCCCTGCATTTATCGCAGACTATGCCGACGACGCCGTTCTGATGACGATGGAGGGCGCTCACGCCGGCAAGGATGCGATCCAGACGTACTTTGTCAACGCGCTATCGGCGATGCCCAATAGCAGGATTTCGCCCACGGGACATAGGGTGCAGGGGATTTCGTCCTCCTCACCTGGACCGGCGTGTCCGACGTGGCGACCGTCCCTTACGGGGTAGACACTTTTGTTATCCACGATGACCAGATCCGGCTGCAGACGGTCTGGTTCACGATCGCTCCCAAGTAGGCGCATCGTCCAGGGCGGTCGAAAACGATGCCGTAACTGCTTTGCCAGTCTGTCCAACAGAGACGTCAGGTAGCACTCGGCCCAACAGCGCCGTCTACCTGACGTCCTGGGCTGGCGCGATCAAGCACGTAGGTCTGTGCCCGTGGTACCTGGTCTCGACAGAGCCGCACCACAAACGCACCCACATACCAGTCCATCGAGACAGGTCATTTGCGAATCATGAAGGGCCGAGCTGTGAAAGACTTGCAGGACAAGGTCGCAGTTGTCACCGGCGCAGCAAGCGGCATCGGGCGTGCACTGGCCGCGCGTTGCGTGCGCGAGGGGATGAAAGTTGTCCTGGCAGACATCGAGGCGTCAGCCCTGGCTGACGCCGAACGCGAGCTCGGTGGTGGCGGACCAGATGTCCTTGCCGTCAAGACCGATGTTTCCAGGGCAAATGAGGTGGAAGCCCTGGCCCACAAGACGCTGGACAGGTTCGGGGCCGTTCACCTGCTTTTCAACAACGCCGGCGTGA
The DNA here is from genome assembly GCA_963751345.1 of uncultured Chloroflexia bacterium. GTDB lineage: Bacteria > Chloroflexota > Anaerolineae > B4-G1 > SLSP01 > PWVB01. Next base: position 70,892 of record CAVVUS010000008.1, on the reverse strand, counting down.
TCAAGGGCGGCCTGCTGTGGGAATATAGTCTGGTCGACTGGGAGTGGATCATCAACGTCAACCTGTGGGGTACGATCCATGGGGTGCGCACTTTTGTGCCGTTGATGTTGGCCCAAGACGTCGCGTGTCACATCGTCAACACGGCCTCGATCGCCGGGTTGATCGCACCGCCCAATAGGGGATCTATAACGTCACCAAGCACGGCGTGGTGGCGCTCACAGAGACGCTCTACCGCGAATTAGCGGAACGCGACGCCAAACTCAAAGTCTCGGTGCTCTGTCCATCCCACGTCAGGACGCGCATCTATGATGCAGAGCGTAACCAGCCGCCTGTTTACCACAATAGGGAGGCCGCCGGGCCGATGAAGCAACAAGCGCTTGAGACCATCTGGTCCGAGGTCGCCGAACGCTACAAGGATTATGGAGGAATGCTGTCTCCTGAGACCATTGCCGACTGTACGTTCGACGCGATCCGCGACGAGCGGCTCTACATTCTCACACATCCCGAACTGAATGCTTTACTCGCCGAACGGACTGAAGCGATGATCAGCGGGCGCAACCCGCTGATTTTCTCGGTCTAGATACAGATTCGCTGGATGCGCATGCAGGTGGGTCAAGCGTGCCTCCGCATACCACGCGCACTGTCCCGGCTCCGTGACCAGGCTGCCGAAGGGGCGCCACGGCCCGTCGGGCGGCAGTCGTACCAGGTCATCCGGCTTGCGACGCACCGCAGCGCCAGGCACCGGCAACGCTACGTCCCGGGCGCCAGCCGCAGGCGGTGCTCAGCCGCGGCCTCGACGTCCTCGCGGGCATACAGCATCGGGTGGTAGCCGCCTCCGAACCAGTCGTCGATCTGGTCGTCGTAGTGCGCGCTCCCGACGCGACCCGACTGCCCCGGCAGCAGCACGCTCACCGAGTTGCGCACGTCGCCCAGGTCGACGATCATCCGGTAGACAGGGCCCACGATGGTCTGCCCGCGCACGTCCTCGCGGGCGCCGCCGGTGGCCCAGAGCGTATTCTGATCGCCCGGCAGCGGGATCGGGCCGAGGTTGAAGACACGATCGAGGGGCTGACGCACGGCTCAGGATGTGCCGCAGGGTGAGCGTGTGGAGCTTGCCCCACGCCCATCCCTTCATATCGGGGCCAAGCTCCTGCCGCAGCCGGTCGCCCGCGCGACGCAGCGCCAGCCGGACGCAATCGTCGCGGGTCTCGCCGCTGCCCAGATCAAACCAGTAGCCCTCCGGCTCCTCGAGGATGACCTCCAGCCACTCCCAGCTCCGCTCGCCAAACATCGTGCCGCCCATCAAACGCGGTGTCGGGCCCTGGCCCGCGACGCGAACCGCCAGATCGCCCACCTTGGGTTCCAGCAGCAGGCGGATCATCTCGCGCACGAAGGCCTCGTAGACCGCACCGGCGGCGCTGTCGGTGCGAAGCGTGCCGTCCCACTCGCGCATCAGCATCACCATGGCTTCGAGGTCGGCGTCCTCGACCGGCAGCGACGCAAGGAAGCCGGCCATCTTGCGTGCGTGGGGCGCCACCAGGTCGCTCTGCATTCGCTGGATGTAGTCCCTATCGATCCGCTCGCGGTCCTCGAGGAGCTCAACGATCCGCTGGGCGCGGTCGCCGACGCAGTAGTCGTAGCCAAGGAAGTGCGGGTAAGCGTCGTCGACAATCCGGTTGTTCGCCGTGGCGATGTAGCCCTTCGACGGATTGAGCATATGCGGTAGCTCGTCGAAGGGGATGTATCCGGTCCACTCGTAGTCGCCGCTCCACCCGGGGACCGGCAGCCTCCCATCCCCCTTCGCGCGAATGGGTATCCTGCCCGGGAGGCTGTAGGCGATGGCGCCCTGGGTGTCGGCGTAGACCATATTCTGGATCGGCGCAGACCAGAGCCGCAGCGCGTCCCGGAACGAGGCGCAGTCGACCGCGTGGTTCATCGCGTGGAGCGCCACCATGCAGCTGATCGGGCTCCAGCGAGGTCCAGCGCAGCGCCAGCGGCGCCTCACCCCCGAAGTCGCCGACCAGGCTGTTGATGATCGGCCCGTGCCGCGTCACGATGACGTCCTCCGTCACCGGCTCGGCGCCCTTCACCCGAAACTCCTCGTGGAAGACCTGTGCCTCCTCCCAGGCACCCCGGAACTCGGCCTCGACCCGACCATCGTCCGTATGGCGCAGGTGCTCGATGTAGAGATCCTGCACATCGGCGAAGCCATTGGTAAAGCCCCAGGCGACGTGCCCGTTGTGCCCGCTGACCACACCCGGCACGCCCGGGAATGTGATTCCCGTGAGATTGAGGTCGCCGCGACACCAGGTGGTTCTCATACCAGATGGCAGGCAGGTCCAGGCCCAGGTGCATGTCGTTGGCGAGCAGCGGCGCGCCGGTCTCCGATCGCGCAGCCCGCAGACCACCCAGTTGTCACTCCCCACCCCGTCCAGTGCCGACGGCCCGGTAAAGGTCCGTGCTGCCTCAGCGCGGCTAAGCGCACTCGCTGCGGCAGCGTTGACCGCCTCGGCGGCGCCCGAGTCCGGTGGGATGATCGTCGGGCAGCGGCCCAGGAAATCGGGCTCCAGCTCGGCTGCCCGCTCGGGCCCGAGCCGGTCGACGAGACGCTGCCGCAACAGCTCCGCCTCCCAGTTGACCGAGAGACTCCACGACATCATCTTGCCCCACGAAAGGGTGTCCGCCGGCTCCCAGGGCTCGGGCCGATAGCCGAGAAGCGCGAACTCGACGGGCAGGCGCCCCTGGGCCGCGCAGGCATTCACGCCCGCGGCGTACGCTTCGAGCAAGCTCTCGCATAGGCGCGGGTAGCGCCTCAGCCTCACGCTCCGCGACCCATCGCATCCGGAGCGTGCGTATCCAGCGATCCAGCGGCAGCGCGTCAGACCCCAGCACCTCGGCGAGCCGGCCCGCCACGAGCCGCCGGTTGAGATCCATCTGCCACAGGCGATCCTGCGCGTGGACAAAGCCCTGGGCGAAGTAGAGATCGTGCTCGCTCTCAGCGTAGATGTGCGGCACACCCCACCGGTCGCGCAGCACCTCGACGGCGCCTTCCGGCCCGGCAACGTGCAGCGCACCATCGACCCGCGGCAGCCGCCTGCGGCTCAGCCACGTGAGGCCCACCCGCGCGATCTCCCCAACCAACGATGTCCACCACGCCATTGCTCGCCTCCTTACACGCCTTCCATTGCCACTTCGTACATCGCGACGAGGTTCTCGGTCTTGCAGCTATTGTCGGCCTCCGTCGTAGAGCCGATGAAGTATCCCGGATAGGCATCGCGGATCGCCTGGCGGCACACCTCGCGCACCTCGTCGGGTGTGCCGTTGGACAGCAACTGGCTCATGTCGATCCCACCCGCGAGAAAGAGCTTCGGATACCTCTCCCGCACGTCCTTCAGGCTCATCCCTGCCACCGTCTCGATGGGGTTCAGCCCGTCGATCTCGATGGCGACGAGGTCGTCCAATACGTCCATCAGATAGCCGTCGCTGTGATAGAGGCACTTGATTCCGTGCTCGTGCCACGCGTCGTTCATCCGCTTCACCCGCGGGAAGATCTCGCGCCGCAGAAAACGTGGCGAGTAGAGCAGGTGTCCCTTGTAGGCCACGTCGCAATAGGTCAACACCACCGGGGAGAGCTCCGGGTCGGCGATGGCGTGGCAGATGGCGACGTGGTTGGTCGTGATCGTCTCCAGCGCCTCGGAGAGGATGCCGGGATCGTCGGCCATCATGTAGGAGAGCAGCGTGAAACCCAGGTGGTAGAGGATCTCGTCGAGGCCGGTGCCGTGTTGGACCAGCAGATGGATCGTATCGCCGGTATAGGGCACGGTGTTCGCCAGGAACTCGTGGCGGAAACGCTCGCCGTAGGCCTGTGGATTGGCCTCGATCTCCCTGGTCTCGGCAGCGGTCCGGACGATCAGCCACTCGAGGTAACGCCGGGCGCCGGGCACGTCATCGAAGGGCCGGTGGGTTACCCACGCCGTCTTCTCCCACGCGGCCTCGTGGATCCCGAAGCCATACTCCTCGGTTGTGTCGCGGTCGACCAGTGGGCCGAAGCCCCAGGAGCGCGTCATGTCGAGCATGGCATTGACCGCCCGCCCGGTCAGACGTTTGGCGGCCTCACGGTTCTCAGGCGTGTCCACCCGCGGCGGGATCCTCCCGCCGCCGAAGTGCTCGATGGCGCCGTCGCAGTAGAGCAGGTCGTAGACCGGCACGCGGTCGGTCTCCTGGCAGGCCATCGTACGGAGGACGCGTTCGCGGCGGGAAAGCGAGCGGGGCATCGCAGACAACCCTCAGTCAAACGCCGGCGCGCCGAAATGGTGAGCTGACGTCATCATCTCAGCCCCAATTCCAGGATTGCATAGGCGTGCGCCGGCAGCTCCCAATCGAACGCGGCGCCGAACCCGCTCTCCTGATAGACCGTCGGCCTCACGTTGTCGGGAGCGGAAGGCCCGTTCATCGCCATGGGGTCGTCGTGGGTCAACAGGTGCACGGTCCCTTCAGATCCCACCGGCACCTCGGGCAGATCCACGTGCACGACGATGGGCTGATCGCGATGACGGTTGACCAGCGAGAGATAGAGCTTGCCCTGCTCCGGGTCGACCGTCGCCGAGCAATCCAGGTAGGGGATGCCCTCCAGTGTCCGGCGCTCGACCTCGAAGGGTCCCGGACGCCTGCCGGGCAGCGGCGGCTCGTCGAAGGTCTCGCTCTCCACCAGCGCGTCGAGCGCGACGGGCCCGCTGTAGCGCGTCTGCATCCACAGCGGCCAATAGACCGGCTCGCGCCACACCTCCTCGCCGACCACCATGATCAGCCCCACGACGTTGATCGTCTGCGCGATGTTCGCGAGCGTGACTTCACGGCAGTGGCGCTGCATAATGTTGAGGAAGCTGGCCACCGCCAGCGCGTCACGCAGGTGGTAAGTTGGACCGAAGGGGTTCATCTCCGGGTGATTGGCCATCATCCCGCCCACCGGCGTCGCGTTCCACTCGGTAATCGCGATCTTCAGGTCGCGACAGCGCCGGTCTCGGCGGCGCGCCCACTGGATCGCGGCGCTGAGATCCTCGATCGCCAGCTCCGCACGAGCCGGCCCGCTCAAGATTGTGGCCCAGGGATCGCGGCCCGGCTCGGCGCTCCAGTACGTGTGAAGGGCAATGTAGTCCGCGTAGGGACCGACTTCGGGCACCACCTTGCGCGCCCATTCGCCGCCGACCTCGTCGTGCCCCCCCACGGCGATGATCGAGATCGAGGGATCCAACCTTCGCATCACCTTGGCCCACTCGCGCGCCTCCGCCCCGTAGGCCTCAGCCGTCGTGTAGCCGATCTCCCAGGGACCGTAGTTCTCATTGCCAAGCTGCCAGATACTTCACGTTGTGCGGCGCCTCGTGACCGTAGCGGCGACGCAGATTGGCATAGGTGGTATCGAGCGTCCCGTTGCAATACTCCAGCCAGGCCGCGGCTTCCTCCAGCGTGCCGGTGCCCATCGCCAGGTTCAAGTGCGGCTCCGCGCCGATGCGACGGCAGAAATCGACAAACTCGTCGGTACCAAAGCCGTAATGCGCCGCCCATCCGAAATGCAGATCGATAGCCGTGGGGCGCTGCGTCACCGGTCCGACGCCGTCCATCCAGTGATAGCTCGTCCCGGTGCAGCCGCCGGGCCAGCGGATCAGCGGTGGACGCAGCTCGCGGATTGCCGCGACCACATCGGATCGGAGCCCGTGGACATCGGCCTTGGGGCTCTCCGGGGCGTAGAGTCCACCCTCGGACACGCCGGGCCGCCGGCACATGAACTGCCCGTAGATGTTGCGGTCGATGAGGCCCAGCTTCCGCTCAAGATCTATCTTGACGCGTGCGCGCATAGAACCATCCTTGGTCGTATGAGGATTCGCCCATGGTACTCCGTGAGAGTGCGATGCACAACCTGCGCTCCCCCTCCGGCTGTGTATCAGGACAGGGGCAGGACACCTGACGATGACCGTCCACGGATAGCCGATGCCACCTGATCGACGAAGGCCCTCTGTGGACCGCGGGCGGCTCGCCCATGTGCATCAAGCTAAGGCCGCCGAGACGGTGCCGGGGAGCCTTGGCGCCGTCGGCGGCGCGAGGTCCCCGGCACCTGAAACGAAGGCACCCACGGCCGCCGTTAACTTGCTTTCAAGTGCCGGGGACTTCAGAAAGATCCCCGGCACTGTGCCGCTTGTCCTTAGCTTCATGCCCATAGACGTCTCGCCCGCTCTGGCGACGGCTGGTGGTGCACAGATGCTTGACGCCACGTCGTGGTTGTACCGGTGCACCTGCGGGCAGATCCTTGGGCTACGCCCAGGATGGGCCGTCAGCAGCGCCTGCACTCCCTCGGCGAAGTCCGGCTCGAGATCCGGATCCGCCATCTCCTATCGTCGAGACAACCCAAGACTACGCCCCGCCGGAGGAAAGGGTCGCTCAATACCGCCCGTAGGTCTCCGCCACCTCGACCATCGCGCGGATGTTCTCGTCGGGCGTGGCCCAGCCGCACTGGTCGCCGGTCGACAGGATGAAGCCGCCACCCGCGCTCGCATCGTCGATGGCCTGGCGCGACGCCGCCCGCACGTCTTCCGCCGTGCCGCGCAGCATCACATCGGTGGTATGAAGGTTGCCCATCAGCGAGAGTTGGGTCCCTTGCACGATGGCCTTGGCCTCCGCCAGTGTGACGTCGCCCATCGGCGGGATCTCCAACGGGTTGATGCAGTTGAGCGAGGTCTCGTGCGCGCAGACGTCGACCATGAAGCGCTCCTTCCCGCAGGAGTGAATCATCGTCGGCAGCCCGGCGTCGCGACAGCGGTCGCAGAGCGCTTTGAGCGTCGGCAGCGCGTGGCGGCGCCACAGCTTTGGCGAGGCCAGCGTGACCGATCCCGATCCGCCGGTGAGCAGGTAGTCGTACCCTGCCTCCAGCGCATAGTCGAGCTCGCGCATCAACCGGTCGTGGTGCAGCTCGGCAATTTCGTCGAGCAACGCCGGTCGGTCCACCATCAGATAGCTCAGTGTCTGCACCCCGCCCTCAAACCACTCGCTCCAGATGTGGAAGCCCGGTGTGGGCACCGACCCACCCAACACGCCAAGGTCGCCCAGCGCTGCCCGCTGTGCCTCAATCAAGCTGTAGTTGGCGGCGACGATCGGCCCGAGCAGGTACTTGAACCGGGGCCAGTCCCGGTCGATATCTCGGATGGGCTTCTGAAGCAGGAAGGGGGGCTGGCGTGAGGAGTAGGCGATCTGCTGGACCAGATCCCCGGCGGGCGTGCGAATGGTGACCTCCTTCACCTTCATCTCGTCGGTGTCGGAGATCCAGCGCTCGGTCGAGGACACGCCTTCCGTGGTCAGATCCACGCCGCCGTAGGTGAACCACCCGTCGATGCCGTAGTACTTGACGGCGTCGATGTAGGCCTGCCAGAGTGGCGGATCCTCGTGGATATAGACGGCGAAGTACCCCCGGCCCGTGAGCCGCGTGGGCACCATGTTGGAGATATCGGGCGCCACCGGCACCCGGTCGGGTATCTCGTTGCGAATCGCTGCGAGCATCCGCTGGCGAGGTGTCATCGTGTCGGGCATAGGCAACTCCTCTGTGGGCGCCGGCCCAATAGGCCGACGTGCGAGCACACAAGCACCATTATCGAGGCACCCCTGCGACGTGGCAAGTGAGGGGTGCACGACCGACGTGCGCCAACCGCTGTATGCCTCGGGCGGCTCTCGCGACCTCCTTGGTCGAGTTCGGTGACCGGCGTATAATGCAGACATGACAGACGAAATCCCAGCCGATGCACTGATTGAGGCAATCACCGCTGCCTATCCTGAGGTGCAGGCGATCTACCTCTTTGGCTCCTACGGCACCGAGGACGAGTGGCCTACGAGCGATGTCGACATTGCCGTGCTGCTGCCCCCTGCGGTCGCCAAGGCCACGGGTAGTCTCGCAATGAGTGCCCTGCGATTCGATCTGCAGTCGTTGCTCCGGCGCGACGTCGACCTGGTCAACGTGCGGCGGGTCTCGACGGTGCTGCAGAAAGAGGTGGTCGCTGCCGACCGGCGTATCTACTGCGCGGACCTCCACGCCGCGGACGAGTTCGAGATGCTGACGTTGTCCTTCTACATAAAGCTCAACGAAGAGCGGCGCGAGATTCTAGAGCAGTTCCACGAGACGGGGAGGGCGTATCCCGTATGAAGACGACCAGATGCCGGTACCCGATGTCGTCGTCGAGAAGATTCAGAGCATCCAGCGCTGTGTTCAGCGCGCGCGTGAGGAACACCGGAAGTCCGGGGCGGCTTTGCGACGGACTACACACGACAAGATGCGGCGATCCTCAACGTGACTCGCGGACTGCGAACAGACCATCGATCTGGCAAACTACGTGATCAAGGCCCGGCGCTTGGGTATCCCGACATCGAGTGCAGAAAGCTTCGCCTGCTTGGCGACCGCGGCGTCATCGACCGCGGCCTCCGGCAAAGCGTCTGATCAGCATGGTCGGCTTCCGCAACGTGGCTGTCCACCAATATGAGGAACTCGACCTCGCGATTGTCGAGGCTGTCATTGCGTCCGGCCTTGACGACCTGATCGCCTTCACGGATGGCGTGTTGGCGCTACTGGGGTCGACAGCGGACTAGAACCAAACGGCCACTGCCGTGCCTGGCGACCCGGCCTACACCGGCACCCAGCTCGCCACGTAGGACGTGAGGCTGTCAGGGACGGCGATTGCGGGATCGTCTCGCACCCAGCGGCCGGGCAGCGCCAACGTCCTCAGACGTCAGCGCGAAGTGGCACATCGCGATGCCCATGTCGATCCGCTGCATGTCGGCGACACTCACCAGCCCGTTGCGCGCGCCGTAGCCGCGCGTGCGCTGCAGGTAGAGGTGCCAACGCTCGCCGTCCCACAGGATGCGCCAGGGCTGCTTATTCGAGGCTGATGGCCCCTTTCGCACCATCTCCAGTACGATCGCGTCGTCGTCGCTCACGGCATCCCGCGACAGGGGGGCGCCAAGGGCGCCGTCGAAGAAGAGCTTCTCCCACGGCAGCCGTTGGTTGGCCTTCGCGCTGCGCCGGATCAGGGCGTCCAGCCCGCGGGGTCGGGCCGCGATGTAGCCGGTGGCGATCGCCGCGGGAAGGATCTCATCGTCGCGCAGGTCGAATCGCTGCCGCGAATCTGCTCTTGGTGAAGGTGCCCGCCGAGCCACACGGTGCCGAGGCCCAGCGACGTGGCGAAGAGAACTGCGCGCTCCATCACGATAGCCGAAGTCCTCCAGGCCATCGGGTGCGACGACCGGCACTGCTCCCACGAGGTAACCCGTCGCACCGGCAATGAACCCATACGTGCCCAGTCCCTTCAGGGCTTGCTGATCCTCACCGGTCGCCGCCAGCAGACCGGCCCTCACTTCCGTTCCGAAGGGACCGGCATTCCGTTGGTCGAGCAGTCGATCAGCCGCTGTCGTGTCTCCGCGGCGATCGGCGTGGCGTCGTAAGAGCGGCAGGAATAGCGCTTGTCAATCAGATCGGTCACGGGCACGTAGTTCAGCATCATGAAGTGCATCCCCATCCACGCGACCCAGCATCGAGTATCATTCTCTCTACCGCCCCTACGACATCGTAGTCGACCGCTGCTACGTTGCGCGAGGGTACACAGGGCACGCCGTGCTCGATGACGACATCGAAGAAGGGCTCGCGAGTGTCACGCAGCAGATCCAGTAGACCGCGTTCGCAGCTCCGAGCACAGGTCGGGGCGCTCTCCGGATAGGTCGCGCATTTCGTACGGATCCTCGACCAGGTCGAAGACCATCTCGCGACCGGTCTCGTAGAAGGCGTACTTGTAGCGCTCGGTGACGAAGCCGCGCCAATCGAGGAAGTCCAGATTCCAGCGTGGGTTGTTGTGCATCTCCAGTAGTTGGACCTCGGGTAGGGCCCCGTCTCCGGTTGCCACCGCCTTCGAACAGTCCTGCCCCTGCATCCACACAGGCGTCGGGCGTCCTGCCAGACCGAGCAGGGTCGGAGCCAGATCGACCAGGCCCGGCAGGCCATCGTGCCGCAGCCCCTGGGGAACGATCCGTCCCGGCGCGTGGAAGATGAGCGGCACCCGCACCGACTCCTCGTGCGGCAGCTCCTTGCGCTGGAAGAGGCCGTGGCTGCCCATGAACTCGCCGTGATCGGCCGTGTAGACGAGCACCGTCTTCTCGCCGGCGAGACGCGGGTCGGCCTGCAGCTGATCGACCAGCCGGCCGAGGTTCCAGTCGAGGTTCTCGACCATCGCATAGTAGGTAGCCAATGCCTCTCGCATCGAGGGCGGCGAGTGGACCGGCGGCTTGCGATCCCACCCACCGTCGGGATCCAGAGGATCCACGAAGTTGGGCCTTACGACAAGCTCCCCGGGATCGTGTCGCCGCCAGCGCTCCGGGACAATGAGCGGAAAGTGGGGCGGCGTCACGCTCAGAACGAGGAAAAGCGGCTGCTCAAGATCGTAGGTCTCAAGATAGCGTAGCGCCTCATCGGTGAGCACGTCCGTCTCGTAGCCATCAAACCACTCCGGCTCCAGGGCGTCGTTGCGGTAGGCGGAGACCTGGAAATGCGTGTTGAGGCTCTCGAAGCCAAGCCAGTCCTCAAAGCCGGCGCGGTGCTGTTCGGGCGTCCGATGGCGGGAACCGCGCAGCGGCTCGCCCTCCCAGTTGCGGATGCTCGGCGGCAACTGGTCGCGCACGATGCCGCAGTGCCACTTGCCGAAATAGGCCGTGTGATACCCGGCCGCACGCAGCTCGGTGGCGAGGCTGGGTGCCGTCGCCGTGTAGACATCGAAGAACCCGGACACGGGGCCTGCGTGCGCGTGGCGCCCGGAGAAGATGGTGCCCCGCGAGGGCGTGCAGATCGGGCAGTTCGCGTACGCCCGGTTGAAGCTCACCCCCTCCTCCGCAAGGCGATCCATCGCCGGCGTCCGAACGTTGGGATCGCCGGCATGCGCCATTGCCTGACCACGATGCTCGTCCGACAGCACGAGGATGATGTTGGGTCTCCTGGCATTATTGTCTCCTGTAGGTAGTACGGGATAGCCACCGGCGCATTCCTTCCCTCGCTCACTTCTCTCAGTACACCAGGTCCCTGAACCCCTGCATGGTATGGAACGTGATCAGGTTGCCGTCGTGGGCGCTGTGAGCACGCTCGTCGCCGGAGCGGCTCAGCACGTGCAGGTCATCACCGTCGATGACCATGCTCGCGTAGTGGCGTGAGGCTCGTTCCACCGGGCCCACGGCAACCAGCCCGGCGAAACACCAGTCGATCATGTTCCTTGAGAAGTGAAGCTGCAGCCGGCGCCGCTCGTTGTTGGGCAGGCCGAATCGGTCCTCGGGCAGCCGCTCGGGCCGCGTCATGCTGTCGGTGGCTTGGGTGCTGAGCAGCCAATAGAGCCGCGTGGGCTCGTCGTATAGCACGTGGAACTTCATCTGCCCGCCGGGGCACGGGACGTAGAGTGCCCTCTTGCCCGACGGCACCGTCTCCAGCATCGTCGTCATCGGGCCGGTCCCGGGCACCTCGCCCTGCTCGACCACCTTGGCGACGCAGGCATAGCCCGTGCCGCCCGTGTGCGCGCGCATCCAGAGGTGGAACGTCCTGCCCGTGGGGTCGGTCCACAGATGGTCGGGGTCGACGAACCGGACGACGTTCGTCTCCAGCCAGCCGATGGGGGCGCAGTTACGCCCCGGCGCCACGTTGCTGCCCGCGGGATAGGGGCAGTCCCAGAAGGGCACGCCAAAATAGTCGATGGCCGGTTCGGTCTCCGCGTCGGGCATCGCATCGCGGAACGAGAGTTCAGAGGCGAAGGTCCACGCCTCCCGCTTGGTGAGATCGGCATCCAGCGGCCCACGCATCAGCACCGGCGCCATCTCTCCTACGTACCACGTGGTGATGTCCCGGGTGACCCGGCGCTCCATCACGAGATAGACACAGCCGTTGGTAGTGTGGACGTTGCACGGCGCCTGGTGCCAGTATTGGCCTTCGGTCAGCCGGGAGGGCTCGGACCACGTCTCGCCCCCATCGTCAGAGCGGACGATCGTGAGATCGCGCGCGTGGCCCAAGATATAGAGGGCTTCGCCCGCGACGAAGGGCCGTGCGTGCATGAAGGGGTAATAGGCGCGAAAGGTCCAGGTCTGTCCGTGGTTGTCCGACGTGTAGATGCGCCCCTGCCAGGCACCACTCCCCTCGGGGACCGCGCCCTTGGGCCCGGGCAGATCGGCGACGCCCGGGCCGCCCCAGTCGGTCGTCGCCACCAGACGCCCGCCCGGCAGACGGGCCAGGCCGGGGCTGTAGCAGAAGACCCGCTCCGGATCAGGCGACTCACAGACCGTCACATAGTCGTCGGCCAGAGGCCGGATCGTCATGTGATCTCCTTGTGCCAGACGGAGTACTTGTCCGTGACGACGAATCCCAGCCGCTGGTAGAACGCCTGGTCCGACCCGACGTGGATCCGCCTGGCGCCCTCGCTCGCGCACAAGATTGACGAGGTGATAGATGGCCGCGCGGCCCAACCCCAACTTGCGATGGGCAGGCACCGTCCCCACCGGCTCCAGGATCCCGATCCGGTTCCGCGCGTCGTACCACATCGTCGCAAAGGCCGCGATCTCGCCGTCGGGCGCGCGGACGTGCATATCCAGATCCGCGCGGTAGTCGGGCGTCTCTGTCATCCGGCGGAATCCCTCCACCGCCCGCGGCGGATAGACGGGGTCACCGGCGTAGCCAAACGCCTTGGCGTGGGCAGCGCCTTTCTCCTCAGGCGTCACGCTCGTGCCGTCGGCGAGCGTATAGCCTTCCGGCAGCTCGACGGGGAACTCGCCGGTCACCTCCAGCACGCCATCGTGGTCGACCCACGCCTGCCTGGCGAAGCCCCGGCCCTCCGCCATCGTCTCCAGCCGCTACGTCTCCACTCGGCACGAAAAGCTGTGATCGTGCGCTTGTCACCTCCACCTTGCCCATTCGCGCCTCGCAGAACGTGAGCATCTCCTGCAGCAGGGCCTCGGGCAGGTGCTCGTGGGCCAACTGGAGGAACGCCTCGCCGGCGTCCTCGCCCTCGGCATTGACCACGCCCACGATCTCGCCGTCCTCCTCCCAGATCCCGATCTGCGACGCCCAGGTATCCATCGAGATCGCGTGCATCGTCCGCGCCACCGAGACGGAGAAGTTCCAACGCTCGATCGTCCAGTTGTAGGAGCGCTGGAAGTGGCCATACGTCGCCACGAGGAAATCGCGGATCCTGAGAAAATCAGCTTCGGTATAAGGTCTCATTGCGGTCTCCTGTTCGCGTTGCTGGCCCATCCACAGGGCGCAGCGATGCCACGTCGACTACAACGGATACGCCGCCTCGTACTCCGCCGTCATCGCGCGAAGCTGCGCCATCTCGCGGCGGAAGGCGTCGATCAGGTCGGATGCCGGACGCGCACGCGTGTGCAGCGCGATCGGCACGCCCTTCTAGCTGCAGGTAATACTTGGCGCAGACGGGATACGCCCGCGCTTCCAGCGCCGAGCTGACGCCGAGAAAGGCCTGCAGCCGCTCGGCCCCCGCCGGGTCGGCCTGCCAGTTGCGGCAGAGCCAGGCGTAGAGCTGCGGGATGGAAGTTGCCCATCACGCCGCTATACCCAGCGGCCCCGCCGCACCCGCGGCCAGACCGCAGCGATCCGAGCAGCGTCGCGGCGTTGGCGTTGTAGAGCTTGATACTCGCCCGCCGACCGCCAGCTTGGCCCGGATCTGGGCCAGGTCACAGCAGGTGTCCTTCAGAAAGATAAAGCGCCCGGTCGACGCGCACCAGGCCATCGTCTCCGGGTCAAGCACCCGCTTGTAGGGATGCGGACACTCGTAGAAGCCCAGGGGAATCGAGTCGGGGATCATCCCCAGGAACTGCTTCGAGGTTGCGCCGCCAGACGTCATCCGGCTCATCCTGGGCGGCGAAGCGGTTGGTGACCAGCACCACGGCGCTCACGCCGGTATCCGCGATGCGCCGAACCTCGTCGGCCTGGTCGGCCAGAGTCGTCCGAGATGTGGCCCGAGGCGATCACCTCGACCCTGCCCGCCACCCGCTCGACGACCGCCCGCGCCAGCGCGACGCGCTCGTCGAGCGACAGGTAGAACATCTCGCTTGACTGGCAGACGGCAAAGAGCCCGTCGACGCCGCGGGCAAGATACCACTCGACCTGGGCTGCCAGGGCGTCGAAGTCGATCTTGTCGTCAGCCGTGAACGGCGTGACCATCGTGGGCCAGACGCCGTCAGAAATGGATGCGGCCAAGAGCACCTCCTGCGTTTCGTGACGTGAGTATACGCGAGCGGCAACGGGAGGGCAATGTGGCGGCGGCTCGCCTCGATCTGTTGCCTCGAAGCTGTGCTCGATTCCTTCGACTGCCCGCGGCGTGCCATCCTCCCGGCGGACCGCTGCGGCGCCGCGGGACAGACCAAGGAGCCGGCGACTAGCCCGGCTACGCCGGCGCCTGCGCCAGACAGGTATAGACCTCGCTGCCGCCGTAATAGAGCCACCATCGCCCATCGTGCCGCGTCAGCCCGTTGAAGAAGATGGTGTCGCGGAAGCCGGAGACCGGTGTGTGCGGCGGCTCGGCCGATCGCCCGTCCTCCCAGGGGACGGTCGGATCCGCCGCCAGCACCGGGCGCGGCAGCCAGGCCAGCGGGCGTTCGGGATCTGCCTTGGAGAGCAACACCTCGCCGATCGCGTAGAAATGCCCCGTGTGGTGCCCGCCGGTGAAGAGCACCAGGTCGTCGGGACGCGCCGGATCGTGATCGGCGAGCGCGAAACAGCCCTCGCCGCCCGGCCAGGCGTGCTCCGGCGCGATCCGGTGGGACGTCCAGTGAACCATGTCGTCCGAAATCGCGATCAGGTGCTCGTTGAGATACATAACGAACTGCCCGTCGACCTGCACGGCACGGTTCTCCGGCGTCTGGAGGATCACGCCGTTGCGGTGGATAGCTTCCGCACGTGGGAAGACGAGACCGACTTTCTCCCAATGCTGCAGATCGGTCGACACCGCCAAATAGGTGCCATTGTGGCCGGGATTGTCGTGGTCCGTCCAATCCCAGCGGTTGCAGAAGAGATAATAGGTACCCTCCCACTCGGCGATGGAGACGTCCTCGAAGCTGTAGCGAACGTCGTCGCCCGTGCGGAAGAGCGGGCTGTGCTCCGCGTCCTTCGTGAAGTGCACGCCATCGTCGCTGACGGCGAGGCCGATGTCACAGATGTAGTCGATCCTCCCGCTGCCGGTGGGCGGCCAAGGCATCTCGCCGCGATAGACGTAGTGGAAGACCCCGTCCCGGCGGATGATCGCCCCGTTGTGCACCCCACCCCCAAACCGCCCGACGTCCCAGCCGTCCGGCGACGGCGCCAACACCGGGTTGCCGGAATGCCGGGTGAACGGCCCGATCGCCCAGGAGGGCAGCCTGTCAGCCGCGACGCTGACAGGATCGCGGGAAAACCCGCCCCAGTAACGCGCCTCGTCGAAATGATAGTCCGCATGGCGAGCGGCATTATCCTCGTCGGAGAGCTGCCACTCGAAGAGTTGATTGTCCTGCCTGGTTTCGTCGTTCGTTGGTGCCACGCCGCCTCCCGCCTGTGAGATGTTTGACAGGCATGATAGGCACCCGCTGCGTCCGGGCAAGCGAACAGGCATGGATGACCTTCGTAGGGCTGGCCACCCCGTCTCTACGACGGCAGATGTGCGGTGTTGTAGAGACGACCCGGCGGGTCGTCTTCTGCGCGGCAATGTACCCGCGGAGGCGGCGTCTTCTCCGATACGGGTGTGCGGCGGTCGACGACGGCGTTGCGTCCGAAGACGGGCCACCGGCCGTTCTCTACGAGATCGCCAACGCGATCTCCGCCATCCGCGGGTAGGCACGCTCACGATCCTCCGAACTCGCCGCCTCACCGGTCACGATGTTGTCGCTGACCGTGAGCACGGACAGCGCCCGGGCACCAAACTTGGCCGCAAGCGTGTAAAGGCCCGCGCTCTCCATCTCCACCGCCAGAATCCCGTACCCGGCCCAGACCTTCCACCAATCGGGATCATCGCCATAGAACGAGTCACTGGAGAAGATCGGTCCAACTCTCGCGTCGATCCCGCGGTCCCTCGCGACCTCGTAGGCCTTGAGAAGGAGGTCAAAACTGGCGGTCGGCGCGTAGTCACTGCCGCCAAACCTCAGCTTATTGACGGCCGAATCGGTCGAGGCGGACATCGCCAGGACGATGTCGCCCAGTGCCAGCTCCGGCTGCACCGCGCCGCAGGTGCCGACGCGGATGAGCGTGGTGACGCCATAGTCGCGGATGAGCTCGTTAACGTAGATCGAGAGCGTCGGAATGCCCATGCCCGTCCCCATCACCGAGACGTGTTTGTCGCCGTAGCGCCCCGTGAACCCAAGCATATTGCGGACCCGGTTGAAGCACACCACATCCTCGAGGAAGGTCTCCGCAAAGAACTTGGCCCGCAGATGGATCACCGGGCAGAAGATCGTCGGGGCAATCTGCCCGACTCAGCACCGATATGGATACTCATAGAACACCTCCCTTCGGCAGTGGCCGTGCCAGCGACGCAGACACTTGCCGTGACTGGACTCACTCTATCATACAGGCGACAGAGACTACCCGCAATCTTCCCATTGACTTTTGGAAGATGTGCGTATTATAATATATAAGTATGGTTCAAATTGGTTGATGACCAAGTACAACCCATCGCCATGATGAAAGGAGAAGCAACCATGAAGGCAGATGCGGCAACACGAGAAGGTGTGATGGCGGCCATGAATGACTTCACGGAGGCCTACGCTAAGCAGGACTTGGCACTCCTGCGGTCGCGAATAGCGCCTGACGCCGATGTGGTTATGTTCGGAACGGGCGCGGACGAAAAGCGCATTGGGCTGGCGCAGATTGAGGAGCAGGCCAAGCGGGACTGGTCACAGGCAGACGAGACGGGCCTTTCTTACGAATGGATGTCCATCTCCTCCGCCGGGCCGGTCGCCTGGGTAGCGGCAGACGCGACCTTCCACATGAAGGCCGGAGGACAGGAGATGGCACTGCCGGGGAGAGGGACAGCCGTGTTGGAGAAGCGCGGGGACAAGTGGCTTATCGTCCAGTCTCACTTCTCGTTCGCTGCTCCCAACCAGGTCGAGGGTGAATCCTTCCCGAGCTGAGTTGCGAAAACCACCGAGCACATGGCACCTCCGTCTTCGAGGCGGGCGCCCTGCGGGACGGGCGTCTCGAAGACGCGCCTCTTCATAACCCCTCAAACCTTCCTCTACGTCTCGCAGGCCGCGCCGGGATCAAGTCTGCCCCCATCTCCTGGCGCAGGTGTGCGGTGGCTCGCCGCAGTGCGCATATCGATGTCTATCGCACCGATAACGGTACGATGCAGGATAAGAGAGGGGATCCGACAATGAAAGCGGACGCTGCAACCGTGGTCGCCGTCAAAGAGATGGCGAAGAAGATGAGCGACGCCTACGCTGCACAAGACATGTCAGCTTTGAAGTCCATATTCTCGCCTGACGCGGATGTTGTGCTCATCGGTACCGATGCCGAAGAGGAGCGCGTCGGGCCGGCGGAGATCGAGGCACAGGCCAGAAAAGACTGGTCACATACCGATGCTATGAGCATTTCCTACGACTGGATGTCCATCTCTGCCGCAGGGTCTGTCGCCTGGGGCGCGGCGAATGCCGCATTCCATCTGAGGAGAGAAGGTCACAGGAGGGACGTGCTGGCGAGGGCTACCTTCGTGTTGCAGAAGCGTGGGGACGCCTGGCTCATTGCCCAAGCACACATCTCTATAGCCGCTGCAGACTAGTGCAGTTGCAGAGCGGCTTTTCGGTAACCGGTTCCCAAGGCATACGTTCCGGGCGGATCTGCGATCCGCCGGGAACGAAGTTGGAATCCTTTCCCGAACGGCTCTACTGACTTCGCGCTAGGCCACACCGTAGACAAACCGCACAGATGCGTCTGCGATGGGTTTCACATTGTGCGGACGCTGACGATACGTGCTCAGGTGCTGGGCCCCACGATACCGGAGTTCCGGGGACTCTCGCGGAGATCAGCGTTCCTCAGATAGCGTGCCCTGCATCTCCTGATACCAGGCAGGACCGGCGACATCAGCGTTGGCGAGAATCATCCGCTTCCAAGAAGCACGGAGCCCTGAGCGAGTAGGCGATTCGCCCTCCGTGACGATGTAGAGCAGGATCCGCCGGTAAGCGATGAAGAGGTCCAGCCGGTTCCACCACTCAGCAGCAAGCTCGTTCTCGCGCTCGTAGCCCTCGACAAAGTACGCGAGGAACGCCAGCAGCCGATCCCGATCGTGCAGCGGACCGTGGAAGCCGCCGGTAATGAAGATCAGCACGCTCTGAAGCACGATGCCGATGTCGGTCATGAACCAGTGGTGGTTCGCCACGTCGAAGTCCAGCAGCGTGATGCGGTCGCCATCAGCCCGCAGGTTCCAGATGTGGGGATCGTTGTGAATGAAGCCAAAGGCGTCTCGGGTGACGGGCAGCGCGTCAAGTTGCGTTTTGAGCCCGACCCACGCGTCCCTTACGTCGTCGTCCCGGCACCAGTCGCGAAAGCTCGCCCATTCCTCCTTCCACGTGAGGAAAGGAGCACTGGTCTCGGGATCGGTCGCGCTCTGCCAGGACGGGTACTGCTGGGCGAGGCGGTGCAGTTGGCCGATAGTCCGTCCCCAGGCGCGGAAGAACGCCGGGTCCCAGGCGTCCTGCGCCGGACCCTTGCCGGCGACGATGTCCATCGTATAGGCGACCCAGAGGTGATCCTCGGCTTCGACCGTCTCGTAGAGGCTCCCGCGGGGCGTAAAGTGTGGGTGCACGATGCGGGCGCCGTTCTCACCCAGGAAACGCACGAAGCGTAAGCGTTCGTCCAGGCAGAGGCGACCGATGCGTTGATCGCCGTCAGGCATGGCCATGATCTTGAGCAGGCGGCGCCCATCCTCATAAGGGTAGGCATAGATGACGCCGTCACCCTCTGGCTGCCCACCCCCGAAGTGAGAGAAGCTCGGCCTGCGTGCCAAACGCAGCCGCAAGCTCCGATAACACCGGCGCCGGCACAGGAATCATCGACCTATCTCCGGAGCCACGTCACGTATCCCGCCGCATCAGGCTGAAGCTCTGCGCAGTCGGGCCGCGATCAGGCTGGGTGGCCAAGAAAAGCGCGAGCGGCACGACGTCCTCCGGCAGCTTTCGCCACTCGCTGGCATGAAGCGCGGCGACGCTGTGCTGCGGATCGAGCGTCGACAGTGAGGTTTCCACAGGGCCGGGAATGAGTTCGTTGACGCTGATGTTGTCGCCCGCCAGTTCCTGCGCCAAGACCCGCGTGAGCATCCACAGCCCTGCCTTCGAGCAAGCATACGCGGAGGCGGCAGGCTGGCCATGATGTCCTAGCCCCGATCCGATCGTGATGATCTTGCCCGCACCGCGGGCTCGCAGATACGGGATGGCTGCTCGCGCACAGAGATAGGCGCCGGTGAGGTTGGTATCGAGGGTCGCGCGCCAGACGTCGACGTCGCTCCCCTCGACGGTGGCCGGATCGGGGGAGATCCCGGCGTTGATGACGAGGACGTCGAGACCGCCGAACGCTTCGACGGTCAGGCCGACCATCGCCTCGACGTCGGCCTCCGACGTGACGTCGGTCACGCAGGCCAGTGCCCGGCCTCCCGCCTGGACGATGGATGATGCGGTCGCCTCGACCTCCGCCTCCGTCCGGGCCGCGCAGCAGACGGCAGCCCCCGCCCCTGCGAATCCGAGCGCGATGGCCCGGCCAATACCACGTCCTGCTCCGGTGACGATGGCGACCTTTCCCAAGAGATCCGGCATCTCGCCTCCCTGTGACTCAGCCGCGATGTTGCGCCGTCCACTCCTCTTCCAGGATTGCATACTCATAGCTGTCCCACCAGATCGGATCGCCCTTCGGCGTCCGACGCAGGAACACCGCCTTCAGACGATGCGCCTCACGCCGCATGCCCAACCGCTCCAGCAGCCGCCACGAAGGGATGTTGCGCGGATCGCAACCTGCCTCTACCCGATGCGCGCCAAGGTCGGTGAAGACGTGGTCCAGCACACGGCGACACGCCTCCGTCGCGTATCCCATACCGTGAAACGCCGGGTTGAACATGTAGCCCAGCTCCCACGTGCGCAGGTCGGCTGGGTGTTTCCGCATACAGACAACGTGCCCGATCAGCTTGCCGCTCTCCTTCAGGCAGACCGCCCAGTACCCCCTTTCGGTCGCGAACGTCTCGACCACGGACCGGAGCTCCTCATCAGAGCTGGGATACTCGTAGTCATACCGGGTGACCTCCTCCAGGAGCACGTAGGCCTTCAGGTCCCGCCAGTCTTTGAGCGCAAACCTACGAAGGATCAGCCGCTCGGTCTCGAACGTCATCGGCGCACCCTCGTCCGCGATCAGTCCGCACTCGAGGCGCTCACAGGCAACGTCTCCACGGCAACGGAGGAATAGGGATACCGGCTGAGCAGCAAAGCCGCCGCCACCAGGACGACCGCGGCAAGCCAATAGGGCGAGCCGGGCATGATCCGATCGTAGGACACGCCTGCCAGCAGCGGCCCCAGGACGCCGGTCAAGCTCCCGATGGCCGTGGTCACGCCCATGAGCTCGCCCTGCTCGCCACGGGAGACGCGGCCCACGGCGAGTGTCGTGAGTGCCGGGAAAACGAAAGCCACAGCGCCGCGGCTCAGCACCGCCACCACGAAGACAAGCCATAGTACGGGCGCGGCAAAGACCGCCAAGCCGCTGAATGCAACCAACAGAAGAGAGATAGAGGCCACCCGTCGCTCGCCAAAGCGCGGCGTCCAGCGGGACACCAGCGTCGCCTGGGATGCACCGATCGCGCCACCATAGAGCGCCATCAGCAACCCGATCTGCCAGGGCTGCGCGCCAAACTTGTCGATCAGGAAGAGTGACTCCGTGTTCGTGGAGCCGTTCCACGCGAGGTTGAAGAGGCCCTGCACCAACAGCAGCCATCCGAGCCCCGGCTTGCGCGCCATCCCACTGATGGCCCCGATCGGGTTGAGATCGCCCAAGCGGATGGGCGCTGCCCGGCGGCGTTCCTTCGGCAGCGACTCAGGCAGCAGGAAGAAGCCCAGCGCCACGTTCGTGAGGGAAAGGACCGCCGCGATGAAGGCTGGTGCGCGGAGGCTCATCTCGCCGGAGAACGCGCCCAAAGCGGGGCCAAGGATGAGGCCGATTGACCACGCCAGCCCGATCAGGGTGAAGTTCTTGACGCGCTCGTTCGGCTTCGACACGTCGGCGATGTAGGCAGAGGCCGTCGCCATGTTGCCGCCGGTGATGCCGCTGACCATCCGCGCCAGGAGCAACACCCAGAGCGCCTGCCCCAGGCCGAAGATCATGTAGCCAACGGCGGCACCGAAGACGCTGATCAGCAGCACAGGACGACGCCCGTACCGGTCGCCAAGCTTGCCCAGGATGGGTGCGCCCACAAACTGGGCGCCCGCGTAGACCACGGTGATCATCGTGACCATCAGCGCCTTGTCGCTGTACTCCTTCACGATGTAAGGGGCGACAGGCGACATGATCGTCATCCCGATCACGTCCAACAGCATGATCGAAAAGATCAGGCCGAGCGAGCGCTTCGTTTTGTCCATTCAGACTCCAGATGATATATGTTCGTTGACCCGGCGTCATTGTACACCAAACCTGCTGCATGCGGCGGATCTTGCTCGCCTCAGGGCAAGGCGTTGGCCTTGCGAATCCCGCGGTCCCTGGTAGATTGCCTGTTACCTTCTTCCCCAAACCACGACATTCAGGGTGAACGTCATTCACGAAGGGCCCTCAGCGCTGAGAGGATACCTGTGCCGGAATCTGCTTCTGCACCCGAGTCTGCATCATGGCCTATGGACGAGCCGTCCACGGGATCGGCGAGCACGTATGCTGAGCTCGACGACGACCGGCTGGCCGAGCTGGCTGTCAACGACCACGTGGCTTTCGAGACGCTCTACCGGCGCCACGTCACGGCGGTCTACCGGTACTGCTACGCCCGCACGAACACGGCGGACGATGCAGAGGACCTCACAACGCAGACATTCTTGGCTGCGCTTGAGGCCCTGCCCCGGTACCGGCGGAGGAGCGCGTTTCTGGGATGGCTGTTCGGCATCGCGCGGCACAAGTGTATGGACTTCCACCGCGCGGCATATGCCCGTCCGACGGTCTCCTGGGACGATGTAGCGCCCACACAGGCAGGCACCGGACCCGGGCCGGAGGCCCTGGCCGGGCACAGAGATGTGCTGAGCTGTGTAGAGCGGATGCTCCAACAACTGAGCGACGACCGGCGTGAAGCGGTGCAGCTTCGGTACTGGGGAGATCTGGCCCTGAACGACGTGGCGCGCGCTATGGGGCGCAGCGTCGCCGCAGTGAAGATGTTGGTCTCACGCGCAATAGCCGACTTGAGGAAGAGGTGTGTCGATGAAGACAGCTGACTAGCCCGGAGAAGAGCCGGGGTTCGGAAAAGGACAAGAGCCCCAAGAGGGGCGAAGACGCAGAAATCGGCGACGGCCTGCAGGCAGGGTCAGACCCCACAGCGGAGGTCGAGGAGGCGTTACGGCGCAGTGCAGGGCGCATCCATCCATCCCCTTCCTTTGTCGAGCGTCTCGCCGTCCGGTTGCGGCACGCACGCATGAGCCGGCATCCCTCAACGAGCCGCCCCACCCCGCAGGCTATGGTTCGCGTGGGCCGGGGGCGCTGTGGCTCTCCTGCTGGCCGTTGCACTTATCGTCCGGTCGCTCCCCACAGGCATGCCGGCCCATCCGCTGCCGGCGGAGCCGACGTCCGGAGGCGTGCCGGCGGCTGGAACGCCCACGACCCAGGTTGGCGGCACGGCCGTATTGGAGACGCAAGTACCAGATACGGTGACACCGCCCGTACCCACGCCGGTGCCCACCGAGCCGCCGTACGTCGCCGGGCTTCCGCCTGCCGTCGTCACCGCGATGCCCGGTAACGGCGAGGAGGTGACGCTGCAGGCGGGCATTCTGCTGCGCTTCACCCAGCCGATGGATCGCGCGAGTGTGGAGCGGGCGCTCACCGTTACGCCTGCTGTGACCGGAACTTTCACCTGGCACGATGACGAGACGGTCACCTTCCAGCCCAAGGTCCTGGCCTCGGCGACGCGTTACCGGGTGGCACTCGGCCAGGACGCGCAGAGCACCGGCGGCACGTCGCTAACCGGCGAGATGGCCTTCGCGTTCAGCACCGTCGGTCCGCTGGAGGTGACTCACACGACCCCCTCCGCCGGCGCCGTTGACCTCCGCGGTGACACCCCCTTGCTGCTGGCCTTCAACTACCCCGTCGTGCCCGTGAACTGCACGGGACAGGCCGCCACGTCCGGCGGTTCGTGCGCGCCGCTGCCTCTGGAGATCACACCACCGGTCTCGGGACAGGGAATGTGGGTCAACAGCAGCGTCTATCGCTTTGACCCGACGCCTGCCTGGAGTGCCGGCACGCACTATACCGTCGCCCTGTCGACGACTGTCTCGGCCGCCGGCGGGGCGGCACTGGAGGCGCCGGTCAGCATCAGCTTCTCCACGAGCGAGCCGCGCGTCCAGCACGTCTCGCCCTTCAACGGCACGCGAGAATGTGCCCGCTGGAGGGCGCCGTCCGGGTGACCTTCAACACGCCGATGGCCCCCGAAGCCACCGAAGCCGCGTTCTCGATGTCGAGCGTACCCGATGGCCCGATCACGGGCGGCTTCGGCTGGGAGGACGCCGGGGCCACGCTCGTCTTCACGCCCACGACGCTCCTGACGCCGGAGACGACCTATGAAGTCGAGATCGACACCACAGCACGCTCTCTTGACGGCGGCGTTCTCGCCGCAGGCCGGCAGTCCGACTTCACCACGGTGCCGGCACTGCGGGTGGCGCAGATCTCCCCCGGCTCAGACGCCAAGACAGGGCGCCTTGCCTACTACGAGAGCGTCCAGATCAAGTTGGAGGGTCTCCTCGATCCTGCGACGACGACGGACAAGGTGAGGGTCACCGAGGAAGGGGCGGGAACCGTTGACGCCAACGTCTACTGGGACGCCTACAGCGACCAGCCGGGCGCTTGGGTCAGCTGGGATAAGAAGGCCGGCGTACGCTACTGTGTCACCGTGCTGCCGGGCCTGGCGGATCGCTACGGCAACACGCTTACCGGCGAGGCGCAGGCCTGCTTCACCGTCGACAACGCGCCGCCGATCTTCGCCCCGGTGGCTCGCTATGACACGCTCACGCTCGACGGCGCCTCGCCCGCCGAGGTCTACTTCACCGCGGTCAACGTGCAGCAGCTTACGCTGGACGTGGGCACGCTGCAGGAGCGTGACTTCCTTGGATACCAGGGCAACTGGTCGCTCCAATCGAGCCGGCAGGTCGCCGTGAGCCCGGACGGGCAGCTCAACAGGACAGCCGCCGTCCCGGTCCAACTGGCGAACGGCGAGGCGCTGCCCACCGGCTTCTACGGCGTGATGTGGCGCACGCCGGGTTCGACCAACAGCCAGGCCGAGCGACTGCGCGTCGCCGTGGTCGACCTGCACGTTCTGCTCAAGGTTGGGCCCGACGAGGCCCTGGTCTGGGTGACCGACTTGCGCACGGCAGAGCCGGTCGCCGGTGCCTCCGTGCGGGTACTCTCAACGAGCGGCACCCTCCTTGGCCGCGGCCTCAGTGATGCGGACGGCATCGCCCGGCTCGCCATCCCCACACAGAGCGATCGCTGGGAGGCCTACACCGCCGTCGCCGGCGAGCCGGGGCAGGCGGGTTTCGGGATCGCCCGCAGCGACTGGAACTACGACGTCGCCCCCTGGGCTTTTGGCGTGACCTACGACTACAGCCAGCCTCCGGCCTATCGCGGCTATCTGCAGACCGACCGGCCCATCTACCGGCCCGGACAGACCGTCTACTTCCGGGGCATCCTGCGCAACGACGATGACGGCCGGTACAGCCTTCCCGAACCGGGCATGGGGGTCCAGGTCGCGCTGACGTCGTGGAGCGACAATGGGACCGACACCGTCGAGGCCGTCGTCTCTGACGCAGGCACCTTCGATGGGGCCTTCGACCTGCCGGCCGATGCGCAGTTGGGCTCCTACAGCCTTTCGCTGCGCACCGGTGAGGGAACGCCGGAGATCGCCGGCATCCAGATCGCGGTCGCCGCCTACCGTAAGCCCGAGTTCGAGGTCACCGTGGTACCCGAGCAGGCGGACCAACTCGATGGCGAGATGGCCCATGTGGCCATCCAGGCGAGCTATTACAGCGGTGGCGGCGTGAGCAAGGCACCGGTGCACTGGACGGTTCGCGCCGGCCCCTACAGCTTCAGTCCCGACGTCTCCGGCTGGTGGCAGTGGGGTGCCAACACGATGTCCTGGGAGCCCTGGCGCGAGCCGGAGGTCGTTGCAGAGGGAGACGGCGTTACGGACGCAGAGGGCCGCCTCGTCATGACGTTGCCGCTCGATCTCGCGCCGCTGTCAGACCAGGATACGGTCGGCCCCCAGCGCTGGGAGGTGGAGGCCACGGTCACCGACGACACGGGCTTCCCTGTGACCCAGAGCGGCAGCCTCACCGTGCACACGAGCCGTTTCTATCTCGGGCTCAAGCCCCAATCGTGGGTCTCTACCGCGGGCAAGCCCGCCCTCGTCGACCTGCTGGCCCTGGACTGGGACGAGCAGCCGGTGGCTGACCAGCACGTGCGCGCCACCCTGGCGCGGCGGACGTGGACCTATGTCTCGCCCACCAAGCCCTTCGCATCGGGGACGTGGACCCACAAGGATACCGTCGTCGACACGCTCAACGTCACGACTGACGGTACGGGCACAGCCACCCTCACGTTCACGCCACCGACCAGTGGTTCGTACGTGGTGCAGGTCGAGTCGACCGATGCCAACGGGAACACGGCGCGCAGCGAGACCTATCTGTGGGTCGGCGGCCCGCAGACCGCAGCCTGGCAGTTGGGCGAGGGTAAGGTCGAGCCCGTCGCCGATGCAGAGAGCTACCGCCCTGGCGACGTCGCCCATATCCTGCTATCGACACCCTTCAGTGGGCCATTCGAGGTCCTGATGACCATCGAGCGGGGCACCATCCTGGAGGTCAAGCATCTCACGGTGCGCGAGGCGAATCCCGTCATCGACGTACCCATCACAGAGGCCCATGTTCCTAACATCGTGGTCAACTTTGCCGTCGTCAAAGGCGTGGACGCGGACCAGGCTACACCTGACGTGCGGCTGGGCATGGTCGAGCTGACGGTCGAGCCCGTGCGGCAGACCCTGGACGTCACCGTGACGCCGGTGTGCGCCGCGGAGGAGCGTGACGCCGGCGGGCGCTGCACCTATGCTCCGGGCGATCCGGCGCAGGTCACCGTCCGCGCGCTCGACGCCGCTGGCCAACCCGTCGACGCCGAGGTGGCACTGGCCGTCGTGGACAAGGCCGTGTTGGCTCTGGCTGACGACAACGCTCCGACGCTCCTCGAGGCCTTCTACGCCCGGCGACCGCTGGGTATCGCGACCGGTGATGGCCTGCTGGTCCTGCAGAACCGCCTCACATCAGATCTGGAGGCGCTCCAGAAGCGCGCCGAACAGGAGGCAATGGAGCGGATGATCGGCGGCATCGGAGGTGGCGGCGGTGATGGCGCCATCTTCGCGCCCGATGTCCGGCAGGACTTCCCCGACACGGCGCTCTGGAAAGCCCATCTCAAGACGGGGCCGAACGGTGAGACGACCGTGACGGTGGATCTGCCCGACTCGCTCACCACCTGGGTCGTGGACGCCCGCGCCGTGACCGAGGCGACGCAGGTCGGTGCGACCACGGCGGAGCTCGTCGTGACCAAGCCGCTGCTGGTGCGCCCTGTGACCCCGCGCTTCTTCATCGCCGGAGACAGCGCCGACGTTGCCGCCGTGGTCAACAATAACACGTCCGCGGCGCTGGACGTACAGGTGGCGCTGGAGACCGATCTGGACCTTGCCGGCGATGCCGTGCAGCAGGTCTCCATCCCCGCGCAAGGCCGCGCGCGGGTCAGTTGGCGTGTCAGTGTGCCCGAGACCGGCCTGGATGCTGCGCTCCTGACCTTCTCCGCAGCAGGCAGCGGCTACCGCGACGCCGCCCGCCCGAGCGTGGGGCGCGAAGGTGACCGGGCCCTGCCCATCTACCGCTACGAGACGCCCGATAGGGTCGCGACGTCTGGCACACTGACCGAAGGCGGGTCGCGTGTGGAGGTCATCACCGTCCCGGCGGATGCAGGCCCCGCCAGCACCTTGACGGTGCGCCTGGCGCCGACACTGGCTGCGGGCGTGGTGGATAGCCTCGATTACCTGGAGAGCTTTCCCTATCAGTGTACGGAGCAGCTCGTCAGCCGCTTCCTGCCCAACGTCGTGACCTACCGGGCGCTCCAGGAGCTGGGCCGGCACGACGCCGGGCTCGAAGCCCAGCTTCGCACGCTTGTGACCGAGACCCTGACCGAGCTCTACGATCGCCAGAACGCCGATGGCGGCTGGGGATGGTGGGGTAATACATCGAGCGAGTTCCAGACCAGCGCCTATGCTGCCCTGGGTCTGCTGCAGGCCCAGCGGGCCGGCTTCGCGGTCGACCAGCAGCCCCTCAACGCCGCCCTCGACTACCTCTCGGGCAGCCTCTCGCGCGGACTGCAGTCTGAGGCGCTACGCCGTCCGAGGCGCGTACGCCGTCCGAGGCGCAGCTGCCACAGGCATTCGCGCTCTACGTCCTGGCTGAGTCCGGGCGTGTGTGGCCCAATGGCGCCGATGCGGCCCTCTACGATGCCCGCGAGACCCTTGAGGTCACCGGACGCGCCTACCTGGCGCTGGCGATCGGGCTGAACAACCCCGAGGACCCGCGGCTCACGACGCTCCTCGACAGCCTGCGCACCGATGCCGGCATTACGGCTTCGGGTGCACACTGGGAGAGTGCGGCGGCGGATCTGTGGGTCACGTGGACCCGCGCGACCTCGGTGGTGCTGGACGCGCTCGCGCGCCTCGCCCCTGACGATCCTCTCGTGCCCCAGGCCGCGCGCTGGCTCATGGTCGCCCGCAAGGACGATCACTGGGAGACCACGCAGGAGACGGCGTGGGCCGTGATGGCGCTGATGGACACCGCGCGCGCCACCGGCGAGCTCCAGGGGAGCTACGACTGGGGCGTGGCCCTCAACACCGAACCCCTCGACCAGGGCACCGTCTCGGCGGATAACCTCACGCAGACGGTCGAGCACGTGATTCCACTGACGGAACTCTCCTCGGCGTGGCCCAATGCGCTGGAGATCTCACGCAGCGAGGGAAGCGGGACTCTCTACTACACGGCCGATCTCTCGATCTACCGCCCGGCGGCGTCGCTGCAGGCAGAGGCCCGCGGCGTGACCGTGGAGCGCGCCTACTGTGTGCCGACCTTCGCTGCGAGTGGCGACGCGCCTGACGCGTGCACGCCGGTGACCCATGTCCGCCCGGGCGACCTCGTCGAGGTACGCCTGACGCTGGTGATCCCGCGGATGCGCTACTACCTTATGGTGGAGGACTTCTACCCCGCGGGGATGGAACCTGTCGACCCGACGCTCAACACGTCGCCCGGCGAAGCCGCGCCGAGCTTCACATCGGATCGTGAGGGCTGGTGGTGGCCGACCTTCGACCACCAGGAGTTACGTGACGAGCGCGCGGTCTTCTATGCCACCCGCCTGGCGGCAGGCACCTACGAGATCCGCTACTACCTGCGGGCTGCAGTTCCGGGCTCCTATCAGGTCATCCCGGCCGTGGCGAGCGAGATGTACTTCCCGGAGGTCTGGGGACGCAGCGACGGGGCGCTGTTCACGATCGAACCCTAGCTGCCCATCACGGTCGGTGCCCGGCAGTTGGCCGGCGGCCAACTGCCGGGCACCGGAGAGAGCGCTACGCGTCGAGGGCGCGGCTCGCGAGCTCCGACAGACGGTCCTCGAGCTCGACCAGGCTGGCCGATGCGACGACCTCGTCGAGGATCGCCTCGCTCGTCTGATCGACCACGGACAGACAGCTATGCACCGCACCGAGGTTCATCAGCAGAGCGCGGCTTTCGGCGCCCAGGAGCCCTCCCTTGACGGCCCATCGCCGCGCTCCGAAGACCCACCAGCGGAGCTTGATCATCCCGCCCCAATCGCCCACAACCTCGATGGACCTAGCAGCCTGCTTCCACCAGAGGTTGAAGCGCGAGAAGCCTTTGGCGCCCTCGGGCTGCACGGTCTCGAAGAGATGACGCTCCCAGAGTTCGGCGAGCCCTGCGGCCAGTCCTTGCCCGGCAGTCTCCACGCGACGGGGCTCTGTGAGGTCGAAGGTATCCTCGCACCAGACCTCCCACTCGGCCTCGGGCGCCGCGTCTACCAGAAACCTCAGCTCGTCAGGCATCTCTACCGAGAGGGTGCATCTCAATCGCCGGCTCGTGGATCTGCATGGACGCCTCCCTACGTTCGACTTTACCCGGTTCGGCGGGCAATGCAAGCACGCGCAAAGCAGAGCGATCGCACTTGACCTTCCGCGAAGCTGCATAGGGCCCTTCAGCGGCAGTCCTTCCCGGGGTCGCAAGCGGTCCTACATCGCAACGCGCTTCGCGGCTTCCCGGAGGGTTTTCGCACGTCCCAATACGATAGCCATGACGCGTGGAGCGTGCGCGTCAGCTATCCGCATTGCCCCCGGTGCCGGGCAAGCTACGGCAGTAGCCGCAGCGTGGCGATGGTGCCGTGCATCTCCACGCGGATCGTGCCGTCCACGACCTCGAGGGGCGCAAGGTCGCGCTCGCGAGCGTCGCAGAGGAAGGCCCGCACGACCGGCAGCGTGTGCGCTGTGATGGTCACCGGCGTAGTGGGCACCGCAGAGCTGGCGAGCCGAACGATGACACCCTCACCCCGTGACGCCGGTTTCACCGCCGTCACCCACACGCCCGCGGCGTCGGTCGTGACGACACTGCTGGCCAGGCGCCGCAGCACCGGACGATCGGCGCTGTCCCAGGGCCCGCCGCTCACCATAGCGTGCACCGCTTCGGCGACGCCATTGGCCTGCCAGTCGCCCGCCTCCGTGAAGATGAGCGCATAGTCAAAGCCATACGGCTCCCGCTCGTGGCCGTGCGCCGGGCAGGCAGGCAGGCCAATCAGGCCGTAGGCGACCTCGTGTTGTGCGTTGCGGAATGCCACCAACTCGACGCTGCCATCAGGTTGGACGCTGACGGCGCCCGGCAGTCGCTGCATCAGGGCCAGCCCGCGCCCGGACTGAGGGTCTCGGAGATGGACGAAGTGCTGCAGAGGCCAGAAGGTCGGCTCGTAATACCTGGTCAGAGGCCGCGTGACCACACCACCCGGCGCATCCATCGCCAACTCCTGGGCCGGCAACCCGGTGGCGAATCGGACGGTCACGGTATGCCCCTCGGGGGCGATGCCCTCCGCTCGGCAGCGGATCACGGGCGAAGCAGGGTCGAACCACACGCGGCGCATCAGCATCTCGCCGCCGGAGCGACACAAGCGACGTCACCTCCAGGACGCCACGCATCCTCGCGCACCTGCAACTCGGTCCGCGTGTCGCTGGCCCGCGACGCCACCCGCCAGGTCCCACCCCGGAACTCATACCCCATCCGCCACAATCCACCCGAATCACGGTAGGTCACGAGGTCGTTGGAGCCCGGACCCAGGAGTGACGCCTCCATGCCGGGCAGGCGCAGGCTGACGATGGTCCCACCGGCGGTCTCGTCCAGCTCGGCAACGTAGTGTGCGGTCTCAACGGTGAGCCGTCCGGTCGCGATCCGCCAGGACAGATCACCGGCTCCACGAGTGCCGCTCCGCGCAGATAGCATCGGTGCCTGGCACTTTCCGCCTTCCGAGGCGGAGTGCCCGGCACCTGGCCCGCCGGCATCCCGTATGGCATCGCCATCGCGAGTGGCGGCCCGCGCCGTCTCGCTGCCCCCAAGCCGCGCTAGCACGGCATCCACCTCGACTTGCGCCTCGCCGAGCCAGGGGAGCTGCTCCTCCTCGACGACCTCGTCGGGCGAGGTGCCGGTAATGAAGTCGTGGTGGTTGGAGGTCACCGCGGCCCACCACGCACTCGCAAGCGCTTCCGATACACCGCGCGCCTCCATGACGTCACCCGACGCCAGCGAAAGCTGCTCCGCCAGCACCAGGTCATCCACGAGCTTCCTGCATCGCGCCTTCAGGACGGGCCTGGCGGCGTAGAACCCCGTCCAGTACGGGTTCGGGTCGAGCGCCACCACGGGCAGCGCATCCCGGAAGGGCTCGATGAGCGCCATATAATCGTCCAGCCCGGCGTTGACCGCCCACACACCGGTGTCTGCGTAGTGATTGCGGTTGTACCGGTCGAGAAGCTCGACGAGATCAGGGATCGGCTCAACAAAGTCGAAGCCGATAGGGCAGAGCATATACGGGGTCCGGCTATGAGGTGCAAGGTCGTCGACATACTGCCGGATACGCCGTGCAACGTGCCGGTCGGATCGTGCCGGGAAGGCGAACCGGACGAGGTAGACGCGGCTCAGGCCACGATACGCGAGCATATCGCCCTGTCCGTAAGTGAAGGCATTCCAGTGACAGAGCACCTCGGCACCATTGCCGTCGCGCCAGACGAAGTCGAGGGAACGCTCCTTCTCCAGCAGACGCTCGGCACTCGACCCGGGCCGCGGGAAGCGCTTCGACGATTCCAGGTCACTGCCGATGAAGGCCATCCCATCGACGCGCGTGATCGTCGTGCGGTCGAAGCCTGACGCTCGCAGCAGCGACGGCAACATAGGCGAGGCACCAAAGCTGTCGGTGAAGTAGGCCAGCGTCGGGGTCTGGTCCATCCCGTTCGCGCGGAGCCACTCCTGCCCGATCAGAAAGTCGCGCAGAAGCGCCTCTGCGCTGGGCAATAGCGTGTCGGCGGTCGTCACCCCACTTCCGGTGAGTCGCAGCCGCCCGGCGTTGACCAGCGCCCGGACGGCGTCGCGCCGTTCCGGGAAGCGCTCCCAGTACATCCGCAGGAAGAACATGCACTCCACGCCGTAGACACGCCGTGGCTCCGCCTGCAGCGCTGCGATCGCCTGGTCGAGGTTGGTGCGCACAAAGCGATCGAAGTAGGCCTTCGACGTCTGCAACCAGTTGGGATCCCAATGGCTCGACTCGGTGAAGACCAGAACGTGCTTCGCGTCGTCAGGAATGCCGAGCCGGCGTCGAAGGGGATCAGGTGCCGGGGAGCTGTTGCATGTTCATCGGGTCGCCTCCGTGGGTGAATCGTCGCTTGGTTGCCGGGCTAACTATACGCAGCATCGGCGGGACGCGCAAACAGAGGTTCCCCCGAATTGGTGGACACTATACGAGTGCTAACGGCTTGTCTGATCAGGCTCCAATCGAGGGCATGCCGGACAACGCGCTTCCGCCGCTACAGGCCACCGAGATGCGTCCCCGGAACTTGACGCGCAGTCACGACGGGCTATGCTCGCACCGCATCCCAACCACGACGGAGGCGGATTTGATGCGAACGGGCTGGACCTGTCCCCAATGCGGCGACCTCGACGCGCGCGGCATCACCTGGTACCGCGAGGGGCTCTTCAACGCTCGCTCGAAGCGCTTTGATCCCCGGTGTGCAGACTGCGGCGCCACGGCACACTTCGACCCGGCGACGTGCACAGCCGATCGACCGCCCGCGCCGGTGCTCGTCATCAGCGGGTCCTGTGCCAGCGGCAAGACGACACTCTCGTACCTGCTTGCAGAACGATATGGGTTCGTCCAGATCGACGGCGACTGGGTCCTGGAGAGCCGGAAAGCGGAGGAGGGCCGACACGTCGACTTCAACGAGATCCACTCCTACCTCCTCACGATGGCGGAAGGGATCGCGCGCCTCGGCAAGCCTGTGGCGATTGCGCACGTGGTCGTGCCCGAGGTTGTCCGGCGCTACGAGACGTGGCTGGGCGAACGGGGAATCCCACACAAGGTCGTCGTCCTGATGCCCGATGAGTCCATCCTGCTGGAGCGCAACGCGACACGCGACTGCTGGCCCAAGACGACGCCCGAATACTGGGTGCTGCGGTTCTACCAAGACTATCTCTGCGCGCCGGATGCCGTCAAGGCCTGCTTCTACGATAACTCGTTCGAGACGCCGGAGGAAACAGCGGCAGCGCTATATCACCTCGCCACTTCCAATGGCTCGCCGGACCCGCCAAAGGGCTGAGCTGCCGGCTCAGCCTTCGACAAACCGGAGCCGCCAGAGGGCCACGGCAAAGAACCCCGCGGCCCAGAGGGCCATCACGCCCAGCGCCGGTGACACAGCATGCAGACCCAGACCCCGGACGATCAGATCCTGGTATGCCTCCATCGCCCAGGCCGTCGGCGTCACGATCTTCGCGAAGGCGCGCACGCCCTGCGGCATGATCTCAAGCGGAACCCAGGCCCCGCCCAATGCCGCCAGAATAAAGGTCGGGATCAGCGTCAGGATGATGACGACCTCTTCGTTCCTGGCAATGGCCCCAACGAGCAGCCCCATGCAGGCAACCGTGGCGGCAAAGACGCCGTTGAGCAGCAGCAGGGCTACCGGGTGACTGTAGTAGGGCAGGCCGTAGACGAGTTGGCCGAAACCTGTCAGAAGCAGCATCTGGCCGAAGATGAGGACAAAGGCCGCGAGCAGCTTGCCCGCGACGATCTCAGAGCGGTGTGTCGCCGTCGAGAGCAGCCGCTGAAGCGTCCGCTTCTTGCGCTCGGAGACCAACAGGATGGCCGAGCTCATCACGCCGCTGATGCCGAACTGCAGCATCATCCCCGGGGACGACTGCGCGTAAGCGTTGCTGAGCCCGCCCTCCTGCGATGGCTGTCCACCGAGCTCCACGGCGATGGTGACCGGCGGGTCGTTCCACGCATTCAGGGCCGCCGAGGCGGCATCCTCCAGGAAGGCCGTACGGCTCGCGCTATCGGCGAAACTCATACCCGGCGCATCTGCCGCGATCCTGGCGGCCTCCGCAGCGCCGAGCACACGTAGAAGCGCCTTCTGCATGTCATTTCCGGCCGCCTGCCCGGCCTGTTCGCCGGGATCATACAGAATCCGAGTTCGCAGATCCGCCTCTGCGTTGTTGGCCAACACCGCGTCCGTGTAGCCCACCGGAATCACCAGCGCCCCCGCCAAGTCACCGTTGAGGATAGCGGACCTGAGGCCTGTGATGCTGGTGTCCGCCACTTCGACGGGCCGCACGATCGTGGAGTTCGCTACCATCGCCACCAGCGCGTCGCTGAGACGTCCCGTGTCCGCATTCACCACAGCCACAGCCGCTCTAGGATCGGTGTTCGCCGCACCCGAGAAGGCGATACCAAAGAAGACTGTGAAGAGAATGGGCATGATCACCAGGAAGATGGGCGTCTGCCAGGTCGTCACCGTCTGTCGGAGATCCTTGATCACGATATCGAGAATCTTCATCGCCCCCCCTTACACAGCCGCGCCGGCAAAGCGCGCGAAACGGCGCCGAAAACGCGCCGCCCCCACCACGAGAAAGAGCGCCGCCAATCCCACACATACCCCCACGGAGAGCAGCAGATCGCCGTTGACGCCACCGCCGTTGACGACGAGCGCCCACGCACGCATCGCCCACCCCTGCGGCACGAGCAAGGCATAGCGGCGGAACGCATCCGGCAGCGGCAGGAAGTAGGCATAGGTGCCGAAGAGTCCGGTAATCGTCATCACGGCGCCGTAGACCACGCCCACCTGACTCTCATGGGTCACGAACGACATCACGAAGATGCCAAAGGTCGAAGCTACCGCGACCAGCCCCAGCGCCGCGAGCAACATAGGCAGTGGCGCACCCCACGCGATGCCGAACACCAGGCCAGACACGATCAGCAGCACGACGATCTGGGCGACGAGGGTCAACACAGAACCGAGCACTTTGCCCACGAGCACCGTTGAGACGGTGACCGGCGCCATGAAGAGGCGCTGCAGGGTCCCCTCCCCTTCCTCTCTAAGAATCGACTGCGCCGCGGCAGACCCGGTGTAGAAGACGTAGACCACCAGCATCGCGGCCATCATACCGGAGAGCGCCCCGCCGAGGGGACCGGACGTCTCGGCCGCGATCACCTGCTCAACAGCCGCGAATGCAGTCTGCCCGTCGCGCAGACCCGTGCCGGTGGCCTGTGCCCACGCCGCATAGTCGTTCACGGCTGCCGGAATGACAGTCGGGCCGGGAGCGACACCGGCGCGCTGGAGGCTGGAGGTCAGGATCTCCACCGCGATCTGGGCTCCACTGAAGCCATCGAGGAACTGACCGACGATGGACCGTACAATGCCCGGACCGATGGTCAACGTCGGATCCTGGATGATGCGCACAACGGCGTGGCCTCCGCCGGCTGCCGACATCACCACCGACAGATCCGCGGGCAAGATGACGGCGACCGCAGCCTGCCCCGCGTCGACCGCGGCCCGCGCAGTGGCCTCGTCGGCGACCACTGTCGTGTCGAGGATGTCGGCGAGGTCTTGGCTCTGGAGTAGATCGACGAGAAGGCTTCCCACCGTCTGGGTATCGAGATTCACCACATCGACCCTGACGCGCGGAAGCGTCGAGTCCCCGCTGGACAGACCGCCGAGGACGAGATACATGATACCGACGAGGGTCAGCGGGACGACGAACGCGAACACCACCGCGAAGAGGCTGCGCGCCGAGCGGAGCATATCGCGCAGGGCGATATCGACGGCGGTACGAAGGTCGCTCTTCATAACCGCCCCCTAATCCCGCAGCGCGCGACCGGTCAAGTGCAGGAAGACCGTCTCCAGATTCGGCTCGTCGATCTCCACGGATAGAATGCGAATCCCGGCATCCCGCGCCAGATCGAAGAGCCTGGGGAGAACAAGGTTGCTGTCATCCACCAGAGCCGTCACCGTCCCGTCCTCGATCGAGAGCCCCTTCACCCCTTCGACCTCGCGCCAGCCGTCGAGCAGCGACGGCTGCGCCTCGGTAACCCGCAGGGTCAGGCGATCGTGCTCACCAACCATCTCGACCAGCTCCTGGTGCGTGCCCCGCGCGATGATCTGCCCGTGGTCCATGATAGCGATGTGGTCGGAAAGCTCCTGCGCCTCCTCCATATAGTGCGTCGTATAGAGGACGGTCATACCGTCTTCGTTGAAGGCCTTGATCCCATCGAGGATATTCCGTCGGCTTTGGGGGTCGATGCCCACGGTAGGCTCATCCAGGATCATGACGCGGGGCGGTGCAGCAGCGCCACCCCGATATTCAGGCGTCTGCGCATCCCGCCGGAGTACTTGCCGGTGCGCTGATTCTGCCGGTCGGCGAGCTGGACCAGATCGAGGACGCTCTCCACACGGCGATGGAGTTCTTCGCCGCGGATCCCATACATCCTGCCCCAGAACATCAGGTTCTCGCGGGCCGTCAGATCGTCGTAGATGGCGACCTCTTGTGGTACCACGCCAAGCGCAGCCTTGACCTCCATCGGAGCGGTGCGCACCGAGTGGCCCACGACCATGATCTCGCCCGCCGTGGGCGATAGGAGCCCGGCGATCATCAGAATCGTGGTGGTCTTCCCTGCCCCATTGGGTCCAAGCAGCGAGAAGATCTCGCCCTGCTCGATGGTGAAATCGATGCCTTGCACAGCCTGGACCTCGCCGTAGTCCTTGTGCAGGCCGCTCACACTGACCGCATTGTCCGCCATCGTCCACTCCCTTCGGATGTTGTACGGTGGTTAATAACATCATTATAGCGGAAAATAGAGGGAGGGAAAGGACAATGAGAGGGTGCCGATCGAGGACTCGTGCCGGATCAGGGCAGCCTCTCAGGAGAGATCCTCGCTCATCTCTGTTCCAGGCGGATCTGTGATCCGCCGGCTCCACGTGCAGCCGGCGGACCACGCTCAGCACCTCGGGGCAAGATCCCCCTGGAACGGTGAACACTGAGGAGCTTTCCCGGGGAGTTGCCGTGATCTGGAACTAGGTGAACTGATCCTCCATCCCGTGCGCCTCGATCAGCGCGTCGCAGAGCGCGCGGATCTGGTCGAGCGTCAGCTCCGAGCTCGGTGTGCGGGTCGAGCATCGCAGCGTGGTAGACGGTGTCGCGCTTGTGCGTGAGAGCCGCCTCGATCGTGAGGAGCTGCACGTTGATGTTGGTCCGGTTGAGCGCCGCGAGCTGCTCGGGCAGGTCGCCGACGTAGCAGCCCTGGACGCCGTTGCGGTCCACCATACACGGCACCTCGACCACGGCCTTCTGCGGCAGGTTGGGGATCAGCCCCGTGTTCATCACGTTGCCGCCGATCCGGAAGGGCACATCGGTCTCCATGGCCTCCATGATGTACGACCCGTACTCGTGCGTGCGACTGTGGGTCAGGCTGGGGTTCTCGACCAACTCCTTGCTCCGCTCCTTCCAGTCCGCGATCTGGCGGATGCAGCGCCGCGGGTATTCGTCGAGCGGGATATTGTACCGCTCGATCAGCTCCGGGTACTGGCTCTTGATCCAGTAGGGCATGTACTCGGCGCTGTGCTCCGACGACTCGGTCACGTAGTAGCCAAAGGTCTCCATCAGCGCGAAACGGACCATGTCCCAGTGCTTCTCGCCCGTGCCGTTCAGCGCGGCGTCGTTGAGCATCTTCGCACGACGTTTGATCTCCGGGTAGAGATCCTTGCCGCCATCGGTGATCTCCAGCAGCCACCCCTGGTGGTTGATCCCGGCGATGCTCCACTGCAGTGCCTTGACGTCGTCGAGCATATCGAGATGCCCGAGTAGGTGCTGAGCGCAGGCCTGGACCGAGTGACACAAGCCCACCGTCTTGATGCTCGACCCGCGCAGCATCGCGCCGGTGATCATCGCCATCGGGTTGACGTAGTTGAGGAACCAGGCGTCGGGGCAGACCTCCTCCATATCGTGCGCGAAGTCCAGACAGACCGGGATCGTGCGCAGCGCGCGGAAGATGCCGCCGATGCCCAGCGTGTCGCCGATGGTCTGGCGCAGCCCGAAGCGCTTGGGCACCTCGAAG
Source organism: uncultured Chloroflexia bacterium (assembly GCA_963751345.1). Lineage (GTDB taxonomy): Bacteria > Chloroflexota > Anaerolineae > B4-G1 > SLSP01 > PWVB01. Next base: position 32,926 of record CAVVUS010000008.1, on the reverse strand, counting down.
TCGATGACGGTAGACGGCTCGTAGCCGCCGACCTGGATCGCGTTGACGACGTAGTTCGCACCGTCGAGCGCCGCCTTGCGCTCCGGGATGCCGAGGTAGGTCGTAATCGCCGCGCGGCCTTCGTTGACGTTGCGGTTGATCGCGTCCAGCATCAGCTTGGACTCGCGCAGGCGGTCGCCGTCGATGTCGTAGAGCGCGATCTGTGCGTCGCGCAGCGGCTCGCTCAGCATGCTGTCGCCGAGCACGTTCTTGGCGAAGACGGTGCTGCCCGCGCCCATAAAGGTGATCTTGACCATTGATGTGTCCTCCGGGACTAGGGATAGGTGATGAGGAATAGGGTACCGTGGGTGGGCAGGGCTGCAAGTTGCGCACGACTTCCGCACCCGTGGATAACGACGTATCGTGAGGGCGAGGCACTCCCGTTGTCATACTTCAAATGAATCACTATCGCGACGCCCGGAGCTCGCCCGTACCAGTTCGCCTAATCAGGATGCCGCCGGGGATGGGATGCCCCATGGGACTCATCAGTAAACCGGCACCTCTCCCTGAAACTGACCACCCACCGGAAAGCGCTTGGCCCCGCCGACCACGGGCATGTTTCGGTAGTGAGGGACCGTGCCGGGACGGCCCATCGCCCTTACGAGCTGCTCGAGCAGCCGCTGCCGCACCGTCGTGTAGGTCGGGTCGTCATAGCGATTGTGCTGCTCCTCAGGATCCTCGACCAGGTTGAAGAGCTGGCCCTTCTCGTCCTCGGGGAAACGTGTGAGCCGCCAGCCGTCCTCGCTGATAACCGTCTGAACGCCACCGTAGCTCACCGAGCACCTCGGGCCACGGCGCGGGATCGGGTTGCCCCGCGGCGACCGGGGCGAAGGAGCGGCCCTCCAGCGGTGGACGCGCAGCGTCGGGCACGTCGGCCCAGTCGCAGAAGGTCGGGTAGAAGTCAAGCGTACACGTCAGCCGGTTGGCACGGCCCGTGGCGATTCCCGCACCCGCCACGATGAGCGGCACGCGGATGCCGGTGTCGTAGGGCTTGACCCCCTTGGTGATCAGCGCGTGATCGCCCAGCATGTCGCCGTGGTCGGTGGTGAAGACCAGGATGGTGTTCTCCCACAGGCCATTTTCCCGCAGGAACGCGATGACCCGCGCGATCTGATCGTCCATATAGCGCAGCGAGCCGTGGTAGAGCGCGCGCAAGCGCCGCATCACCTCGGGCTTGTCGTAGACGTCGTGGAAGCCCGGAAACTCGCGGTGACCCCGGGCCAAGGTCGGGATAGTCTCCGTCCAGCCACTCCGCGGGTAGGGGCTCAGGCATAGCGTCGGGGTCGAACATGCTCGCATAGGGCTCCGGCGGGTCGTAGGGGTCGTGCGGGTCCACGTACGAGATGTGGCAGAAAAAGGGCTGGTCGCCGTGCTCAGCCAGGTGGCGCTGCATGAAATCGAGCCCGAGCTCGGTGATGTAGGTCGTGTCGTGAACCTCGGGCGGGAGTGGCGAGGCGTGCATCAGGGGCCAGGGCTCGGCGTCAACGAGGCTCTGAAGGTGCTTGCGGCGCGCCTCGGCCCGGTCACCGATGCGAGGGTCAGAGGGATGGTTGGGCCAGTCCCAGCACATCGCCAGCGCCGCTTCGTAGTGCTCGGGATGCTCGCGAGCGACCCAGTCGAGCCACGGCCACTTGGGGTCCTCGGTCACGGTAGACTCACCGAATCCCAGGTAAGTCAGGCTCTCGGGCACAGGGGTATGCATCGGTGTCTGGTGAAACTTGCCGAAGCCACCGGTCCGGTACCCAAGCGCCTGCAGCACCTGGGCGTAGGTCGTGTTGTCCGGCAAGAGCGTATAGTTGTTGGTGATGATGCCGTGGATGCACGAAGAGCGCCCGGTCAGGATCGTGGCGCGGTTGGGCGCACAGACCGGGTGCGTTGCGTAGCAACGATCGAAACGCACGCCGTCAGCAGCCAGGCGATCGAGAGTCGGCGTCGAGTCGACCGTGCCGCCGTAACAGTGGAGCATGGCTGCTGCGAGTTGGTCGGCCATGATGAAGACGATATTAGGTTGGGGCATTGAGGATCCTTTCCTCGAAGAGCGGTCGACAGGAGAACTGCTAGTATGGCTCCAGCCTGCCATAATGTCTTCCGGTCCGCGACCCTACTCGCCGGCCTGCTCCAAGACCGCGTTCATCACGCGCTGACTCAGGCTGAACCCTTCAGTGCGAAGACGTTCCAGTTCAGGGCGAAGTGCCGGCAACCATCCCAGCTGCTTCGCCCTCAAGAGCAGTCCAACCGTGCCAACTCTGTTGAGCCCCATCTCAGACACCTTGCGGCGTCCTTTCTTCTCATCCATCAGCACCCAGTCAACGTCGAGTTCCCGGGCCAGTACGATGGTCTCCGCCTCACCTAGATCTAGTTCGTCCAGCAAGACCTCTACCGCCAGACGATCCGTGACCCTCACACGATGAATCCAGTCAGCCTCGGAGACCTCGCGTCTGGCGCCACCAGCCTCGCGACCCGCCATAACGGCCTCGGCGTACACAGCATGAGCAATGTATATCTCGCCGAAGAGACGCCTTAGGTAGTCAAAGCGCCCCAACACAGCCAGGCCGATCAGCGGCGTCGTGTTGGAGACCACAATCATTGCGGATGGGGTTCGGCTGGCTGCAGCGATTCTGCGGCGGCGAGTTCTTCCTCGAGCTCCGCCCTCGTGTAGTCAATGTAGGCGATTCTCTGTGCCCGCAGAAGGGCAAGGAACTCCACACGAGAGATACCGAGAAGCTGAGCGGCCTTACCCGAAGAGATCCGATCCTCGGTGAACAGCGAAAGCACGATCCATTCCGCAACACGACGCTGGATCTCGTCCTGATCCAGGCCATACCGCGACAGTGGCTCGGATAATCGTATCTCGATTGTCTTCTCCGCCATCAGGACCTCCCGGTGAAACAGCACTAGCGCAAGTGCCTCGGCCTCATTTCCGCACCTCACCATCATTATACATCGAATCCGCCTCGCCCTCCCGGAAGAATGACAGCCGCATATGCCCTGCGGTGAGCGTGACCTCGGGGTGAGCGGCGGCGAAGGCCCAAAGACGCTCCACGTGCGGGCCAAGGACGAGGCGGGTCGCCCAGGCCGGCACACCCGTATCGAGACCCGGCGGGGCCGCGTCCCCTGCGTGGAAGTGCCACCCCTCCGCCGTCCGGATGGCGACGCCACAGTGACCTCGCGTGTGGCCGAAGAGGGGCACGAGCCACATCTCGGGGTCGAAAGGCAAGCGGATCGCGTCGAAGTCGTACCACCGATCGCCGCGCGCCGCGTAGGTCACGACCTCGGGCCGGTGTGCGAGCTTGCGCCGCACGTAGGCGAGTTCGAGCCACGTGCGCGGACGCCCGAGAAAGGCCTCGAGTTCGCGCCGGTGCACGTGCACGGTGGCGTGCGGGAAGTCAGGCAGGCCACCGCAGTGATCGAAGTGCATATGGGTCAGGACGATGTGGCGGACGTCCTCAGACCTGTAGCCGAGCCGCGTGATCTGGCGAACCGCAGCCTCGTCGGGATCGAGCGGCACGATCGTGGCCACGCGGAACGCCCGCAGGATCGCCGTCCGGTGGACGTAGTCGTCCTGACCCAGCCCGGTGTCCACCAGCACGAGACCTTGCTCGCTCTCGACCAGCAGACAAAGGGCGCCCGTGCGCAGGCTTCTCGGAACGCGCGCGTTGCAGGTCATGCAATTCAGGAAGTGCATCCCGCTACTCGAATGTCACATCCTTGACGTGATCGTTCATCGCGATGCGCCCTTCCTCCGCGTTGGAGATCGCCTCGCCCTGGATCGTCAGGCCCTCGAACGCGATCCGCTCGACGGCGTGGTCGGCGTCGTAACCGATGAAATGCGAGTGGGGGAAGCGCTCGCCCACGGCGGTGACGTTCCTGAACGTGATGTCGTGGATGCGACCCCGGGCCGCGTCCTTGCTATAGTCGTTGGGCGCGATGATCAGCTCGATGAGCAGCCCCACCTGGTCAGGATCGGAGACGTAGCCCTCGATGTCGTCGCGGAACTCTCCCTCGACGATCGCCTCCTCCACGCGGATGTCCTCGAACCGCACGTCGTAGACGTCGGCACGGTCGCCGTTCTGGATGTCCATCGCCCGGTGCACCCAGTGGATCACGTCACAGTCCTGGAAGAGGACGTCGCGGATCGCCTCGGTCCGGGTCTCGGCGCCCAACTCCAGCGCGCGCCCCCAGTCGTTCCAGAGCACGCAGCGGCGCACGGTGATGTGTTGCAGTGGCGCGCCCTCCGTGGGCCGCCCACCCCACGTCTCGAAGCCCTTGAGGACGATGGCGTCGTCAAAGGCGCGGACGAAGCAGTCCTCGATCACCACGTTCTCGCTGTTGACCAGGTCAATGCCGTCCGAGTTGTACCGCCAGAGCCCGATCAGCTTGATGTTGCTGATGTGCACCCCGCTGCAGAGCGCCGGGACGACGGTCCAGACGTGCGGATCGCGCAGGATGATGCCCTCGATCTGCACGCGGTGACAGCCCAGCAGCGAGATCATCTGCGGCATCTCGTCGCGCGCGAAGGTGCTCGCGTCGAGGATCCCCCGCCCCAGGATGCGGATGTCGATCGCATCCTGCGCGACGATCACCCCGTGGACGATGGCGCCGCCGTCGATGTAGACCGTCTCGCTGTCGCCCAGCACGATCTTCCCGGGGAAATGCTCGCCCGGCCCGAAGTAGTGCACCTTCGGATCCTCGGGATCGGGCATGCCGATCTCCGGCGGGTTGGCGAAGAGGTGGAGCGCGTGATGCCGGCCGTTCACCTCGATGACGACCTGGCAGGGCCGGGTCAGATCGAAGGTGAGGGTGTGATCGTCGCTCTGCGCCGTGAGGCCGTAGGAGAGCGGGCGGATCACGACGTCGTCGATCGCCGCGGTGGCGGTCACCTCGACGGTGACCGTGCCCTCGAAGTCGAAATAGGCGAAGGACGCCAACTCCGTCTGGTCCAGCGGGCGCTGGTAGCCGGGCCAGACCTGGTTGGCCGGCACCGCCGAGACGCGCGCGGTGTGCACGAAGACGGGCTCGCCGTTGACGCGCACCCTGAAGTCCGCGCGAGGCCGGGGTACCCTCGGGCGCGGGATAGGTGACCAGCGTCGTCCGTTCCGTACTGATTGCCTGCCATCCGTGCCACCTCCTGTCCTTTTCCCACGCCCCACCCTATCTGAGGTCATTCAGGATATCCGCCAGCGGGACCTCGGCATAAGCCATGACGGTATCGGCGGCACCGTAGTAGATCTTGACCATCCGTCCGGGCCGCAGCACGCCCTCCTCACAGAGGACGCCGCAGTTGAAGACGACGTTGCCGAAGAAGCCGTGAAGCTCGTAGTCGGCCTCCGGCTGGAGGATGGGCTGCGTCGTGCGAGCCAGGACTTTCCACGGCTCGTCACGGTCGAGCAGCGCGGCGCCGAGACAGTACCGATCATCCTTGCTGGCGCCGTGGTAGATCTCCAGCCATCCCTCGTCGATCAGGAAGGGCACGGCGCTGCACCCGATCCGCCCATCATCCCACATGCCCCTGCGCGTCTGCATCAGGGAGCGGTGGTTTCCCCAGCATACGAGGTCGGGCGACTCAGCCAGCCAAACGTCTTTGAGGTCGTACTCGGCCGCGGCGGGACGGTGTAGCGCGTAGTACTTGCCCCCGATACGCTCGGGAAAGATCGCCACGTCCTTGTTGTCAGGCGTGAAGATCACCCCGTGGCGCCGGAAGCCCTTGAAATCCTGGGTGGTGGCCAGGCACGTCGTCACTCCCGTCAGGGGGGAGATGGCGCTGTAGTTGACGTAGTAGGTATCGCCGATCGTCGTGATTCGGGGATCCTCCACACCATACATCTCGTAGACGTTGCTCGGAAAAAGGGCCGGCGTCTCCTCGACCGCGAAGTGCAGGCCATCGTGGCTGGTCGCCACACGCAGGTGTGAGATCGACGAGAGGTAGATCCGATCCGGCGTCCGCACAAAACGCGAATCGGAGAAGTCGGCGTCGGGGTCGTCGCGCCGGAAGTCGCGGATGACGAGCGCGTTCGTGTTTTCGTCGATGTAGGGCACCCGCACGATGTCCGGATCGTCCGAGGCCGCCTGCTCTGCCACGCGCAGCAGCAAGAGCACGTCGCCCCCGTGCCGGGTGACCCCGGCGTTGAAGGCACAGCGCACGCGAAAGTCAGGGCGCGAGGGCGGGACGTCCTCGGGCGTGATGATCGGGTTGCCGGGATAGCGATAGGCAGTCATGGATCACTCCTTTCAGCTTGGCTTAGTGTACCCTTTCGCAAGGCGGGCCGCCGCCGTACTTCCCCGTCGTAGAGACGACCCGGTGGGTCGTCTTCTGCGTGTCGCGTCACCCCCGGAAGACGGGGCGCCGCCGTATCTCCCCCGTCGTAGAGACGACCCGGGGGTCGTCTTCCGCGTGTCGCATCACCCCCGGAAGACGGGGCGCCGCCCCGTCTCTACAGCCGCCGGGCGCGCTCGTGCGCCAAATCCAAGTACAACTTGATCGCTTCGGGCGGCACGTTGAACGGGATGTGGTTGCCGATACACATCATATACCCGCCCGACATCTGCGCCGTCTCGACCATCCGGTCGACCATCGCCGAGATCTCGTCCGGGTTGTTGCGCATGAGGACACGGCAGTCGCCCTCGCCCGCCAGGAAGGGATTGTCATAGCGTCGTGCAATCGCCTTGTAATCGGTAAACGGCTCGCTGATGATGCCCCGCGCCCCGCAGGCCATCACGTCGTCGACGAAAGCGTCGACACAGCCGTCGACCATGAAGATGACCTGCTTGCCTGCAGCCCGCAGAATCGACCAGAACTCCTCGTACCTCGGGAAAATGTGGGTTCGCATCCACCGCGGCGAACAGATCGGGCCCTTCGTGGTGACGATGTCGTCGTGGCAGATGACGAAGTTGACCGGGAGCCGCGCGAAGGCCGTGAAGACGCGGCGGTTGATCTCGGCGAACTCGTCCATGATGCGGTCGAACTCGGGCTCCAGGCAGGCCTCCAGGAAGTTCTGGTAGCCGAAGACGAGTAGCGGCCACATGAAGAGCGTGTTGTAGAAGCCGACGTTGGCGTCGCTGCCCACCGGCGCCCGGTCGCCCCACGACGTCGGGAAATGCTGCCGGTAGCGCTCGTAGATGACCTCGACACTGCGGAAATCGCCGCCGTCGCTGTCCACCACCACGTCCCAACCGGTGAAGTCGCCCTGCGCCAGCGGGCTGAACGCCAGCATCGCCTCGCGCGATGGGAAACGCTCGCGGGCGCGGTCCTGCTGCCAGGCCTCGCGAAGCTCGTGGCCCCAACGGTCACGCCCCACCTGCTCGGCGATACGCGGCAGTGGTTCGTCGGAGGCGGGCTCGGGCAGGCCCAGCGCCGGATACATCGCGTTGAGCCGCCGCATGCACGTACGCGGATGGGCGTAGAAGTCGATGCCCGTGATCGCCGTGGCGGCGTCGGGATTCGACCAATGCTCCCAGTGCACGACCTTACGAGGGCCATGGCCCATGTAGGTATTGTAGCGGTCGAGGGATCGTTGAGATGGCAAGGAACTTGTCATAGGGTTATCGCCTCATGCCGAAAGTATAGTCACGTTGCTACGCCTTGCATAACGACGTTGCGACGCACCCGAGCGGCAGCGCACCTGCACGGAAGGCCCACCTTGCTGCATCACCCCTCGCTATGAATCCATTGACGGACACGGGATTCTGGATAATATGTGCGCAGCACATTCCGAAAGGATCCTCTTCCCCTAACACATCCTTTGAGCCGGATCCGCAGCCGCCGCACTATGCGCGCGCCTGGGATGCCACGGCGCTGAGAATCCGGGGGCTACCACTATGGTCGACGCGCTCGATGATTCGGGTCTGCGGCACGCAACCACTCCCAGCTTTGACTGGGAGTATTGGATCGCGCCTGATGGGACGCTCCGGGATGTCTCCCCATCGTGCGAGGAGATCACCGGCTTTCCACCGTCAGCATTTCAGGACGATCCGGCGCTTGTTCGGGCGATCGTCCACCCCGATGACCGGCCCGCGTTCGCAGCCCACTGCGTCACCGAGAGGAACGGCAGGGGCCCGGGTCGGATGGATTTCCGCATCGTCACCCGGGGGGGTGAGGTGCGCTGGATGAGCCACGTCTGTCGCTCAATCTTGGACGCGCGCGGCACGGCGCTGGGACGGCGTGTCAGCAATCGCGACATCACGCCCCGAGTTCAGGCTGAGACCGCGCTGCGGCAGCGGTCCGTCGCGCTGGAGGCGCTGCACGATATCTCGCTGCGTCTCAACACGGCGATGGATCTGGAGACGCTGCTCTTCGTGATCGTCGATCAGGCGCGCACGCTGCTGAATGCCGAGATGGGCGTGGTCTTTCTCTACGAGGAGGCGACCAACGACTTCGTCATCCGGGTGGCGACGGAAGGCCTCGATCACCTGCGGGGCCAACACGTGGCACTGGACGAGGGTGTCGGCGGGCATGTCTACCGGGAGCGCCGGACGCTCGTCGTCGACAACTACAGCGAATGGCCGGGGCGTCTGGCACGATTTGCGGAGACCGCGGCGTTGCGCCCGATGCTCGGTGTGCCCCTCAAGCGCCAGGACGAGATCCTGGGCGTGCTGAGCATCGCCGGGGTGACCAACAATCCGTTCACCGAACACGATGTATGGCTCGCCGAGCTCTTCGCCGCCCACGCGACGCTTGCCCTGGAGAACGCCCGCCTGCGCCAGGCTGAGCAGGCGCACTACCAGCGGATGCAGGAGACACGCCGGCGTATGGCGGAGGTCGAGAAGATCGCAGCCCTGGGGAGCCTGGCCGCCGCGCTCGCCCACGAGATCAACAACCCGCTCCAGGCCATTCAGAGCCACCTGGAATTGGTGATGGACTTCGCGCTCCCGCCGGAGCGACAGACGGAGTTCCTCGGCGTGGTGCGCCACGAGGTGGGGCGGCTAAAGGGGATTGTCCGGCGCGTGCTCGACTACGCACGGCCCAACGCCGTGCCCCGCCGGCGGGTTTCTGTGGCCGAGTTGGTGGAACAGACGCTGGACCTCGTGCGCAAGCAACTACAGCGCGCCGGCGTCACGGTCGGCGTGAACGTGCCTCCCGGCCTCGAGATCGCGGTGGCGCCGGACCAGGTGATGCAGGTCATCCTGAACCTCCTGCTCAACGCCATTGAGGCCGCCGGGCCGGGCGGCAGCGTGCAGCTCGCCGGCGAGCAGGCCGGCGAGCGCGTGCAGATCACCGTCACCGACAGCGGGCCGGGGATCCCGACCGAGATCCTCGGCCGGCTCTTCGAGCCCTTCTTTACGACCAAGCCCCAGGGGACGGGGCTGGGGCTGGCGGTCAGCCGGAGTCTGGTCGATCAGCAGGGCGGCACGCTGACGGCGGCGAATCGCACCGGCGGTCCGGGCGCGGTCTTTACGATCAGCCTCCCGGCCCTCGATGCGGCGAAGGATCGGTCGTGACGTGACGATGCAGGCCCCGCGGATCTTGGTCGTCGACGACGAAGCACACGTTCGCAACGGTCTGGTGCTGAGCCTCCAGCTCAGCGGCTATGCCGTCGATGGCGCGGCTTCAGGACGCGAGGCGCTCGAGCGCCTCGCCGCCGGACCGTACGACCTGGTCATCCTGGATATGCTGATGCCAGAGATGGACGGCGTGACCACGATGCGGCACGTACGGGCGTCGCACCCGGACCTCCCGATCGTCATCCTGACGGGACACGCCACGTTGGAGAGCGCCATCGCCGCCGTCAAGTCAGGGGCCGTTGACTATCTCCTCAAGCCGGCCAGCGTCCACGACGTGCGTGCGGTCGTCGATCGTGCCATCGAGGCGCACGCCGCCGAGGAGCGCCGGCAGCGTGCCTTGACGGCAATCGGCGCCGCCTTCGACGAGCTGCGGGGCGCCCCGCCCGGGGCCGCCCGCCGCGCCGGCACGATCCACCGACGCCCGTGTTCCCCTCCGCTATGGGCGCCTGACGCTCGACTCCGAACGGCGGACCGTGACGGTGGCCGGCCCGGAGCCGCGCAGCGCGGAGCTGACCGACGGCGAGACGGCTCTGCTGCGCGCCCTGATCGAGCGCGGGGGAGAAGTGCTGGCGTGCCGCGCACTTGCACGGTCAGCCTGGGACTACGACCTCGAGGAAGCCGCTGCCGTCAGCGCCGTGCGCTCCTGCATTTACCGCCTCCGCCGGAAGATCGAGCTCGACCCCGACGCCCCCACCCTGATCCGCACCGTCCGCGGCGGTGGCTACTACCTCGCTTTGTAGGACGGCGCTGGGGCACGACCTCCGGCAGAGCCTCCCAGGCCCGGAGGCGAGCCGCACCTACACGCGGAGAACCGGGTCTCCGTGCCCCACCAATGCAGGGTCAGAAGAGATGCTCAGGAAGAGACTAGCTCTCCCGGAGATGTCTCTTGATCTTGCACGAAGCCCCGTCCGTTCGCCGGTCACCGCCCCGAATTGTCCTGCGATATAGCTGCGATCTTCGCCGGCGCTTCCTGCTCTATAGTGAGCATGGTACGGCTCCACGATGGGAGGAAGCTTGGCGATGCGAGATGCGAGTATCCAGGCCGATGGAGCACACGGGAGTCGGGCGAACGCAGCGACCCCCTCGGGTGCTGGTTGTCGACGATGACGAGCACGTGGTCCAGGGCCTCGTCTGGCCTCTGTCGCTCTGCGGTTATGACGTCGATAGCTGCCGGTCAGGCGAGGAAGCCCTGCGGCTACACGCCGGCAGCCGGTTTGCGTTGGTGATCACCGACGTCCAGCTTCCCGGCATCAGCGGCCTGGCCCTGCTCACGCTCTTGCGCGAGGAGCTCGACCCACCCCACGTCATCGTCATCACAGGCTTCGGCTCACCCCAGGTCGAGCTGCAGGCCTGTGAACAGGCAGATGCTTATCTGACCAAGCCGTTCACCACGCAGGAGCTTCTGACGGCGGTTCAGTCTATCCTCGGCAAGCCATAGGTAAGGAGGACCCATGAAACCCATGCGAACGCTTCTCTGCGCGGTGTGTCTGGTCGTGATGCTGGCCTGCATGCCCACGGCGCTGTTGCCGGGCGGGCGCATCGAGGGATCGGGCCAGATCTCCAGCACGACGCGATCCATCGGAAACGCGGCGCGCGTGAATCTGCAGGGATCGGGGGACGTCACCGTCGTCATTGGCGATCAGCCCTCGGTCGTCATTGAAACTGACGACAACTTGCTCCCCTATCTGATCACCAGTGTGCGGGGTGGGACGCTCACGCTGCGGACGAAGCTCGGGACCGACGTCGTGCCAACCGATCGTATCCGGTACACGGTCACCCTGAGGACGCTCGACGGCATCACGATGGATGGCTCGGGTAACATCACCGCCGCCGGCGTGCAAGGCCCATCCCTCACCATCAGGATGCCGGGATCGGGCAACATCACCGTTACGGGTGCCGTGGACAGCCTGGATGTCCGAATGAACGGCAGCGGCAATATCCTGTGCGGCGACCTCCAGGCCACGGCTGCTACAGTGCGGCTGCCGGGATCAGGTGAGATCACCGTGTGGGCCACGAGCAGCATCAACGCGTCCCTTGCCGGCAGCGGCAACATACGCTACTACGGCGACCCGGGCCAGGTCAATGTCAGTCAGCCCGGCAGCGGCAACATCAGCAGTCTGGGTTCCAGGAACTGATGGGGCAGCAGGCGAGGCCCACTGCGGTGGAAGGGCATCAGGAGCTGAGTCTGGAGCGCCTGGTCTTCTTCAGCGATGCGGTCATGGCCATCGCCATCACGCTGTTGGTCATCGACATCAAGATACCCGACGTTTCCATCGGACGAACTCCCGAATGCGCTTGCGAAGCTCACGCCGCGACTGGTGAGCTTCTTCATCAGCTTCGCCGTCGTGAGCATCTACTGGCGGTCGCACCACTGGTATTTCAGTGTCATCCGGCGGTGCGATGCCCCGCTGATTGCGCTCAACCTGGTCTTCCTGCTCTGCATCGCCCTGATGCCCTTTGTCGCAGGCCTGCTCGGCCAGTACGGCATACAGCCACTGGTCGTGATGATCTATGGAGGCGCGGTCGCGGCGACAGGCTTCGCCATCAGCGCCATGTGGTGGTACGCCTCACGAGGCCACCGATTGGTGGATGCTGACCTCGACAGTGGCTGGATCAGAACGCGAACCGCCGTGGCCCTCGTCGTGCCTTGCCTGTTTCTCATCTCCATGCCCGTCAGCGCGCTCAACGCCTGGGCCGGGCTGGGTGTTTGGTGGGCGTCACCACTCATCGCGACCGGTGTGCAGCGTTGGGTGGGACGAAATCGCGGTGCACTTCGTGCCAACGGCACTACGGGTCCATCCGCAGTGCCCTCTTCATCGGAGGCTATCCCATGCGAAACAGCCGGATCGAAGTCGTGACCTCACGATCCTGCAGACGGCATATGCGCCCGCACGGACACATCCTGGGCCGCCTATTCGTAGTGTCGGTGCATCCTAGAGGAACCGCCCATGGCCGAAACTAGATCCGGCGTCCGTGCCGCGACGTTTTTCATCCTCACGTACGTGCTCTCGTGGCTGGTATGGATCCCGCTCGACCTCTCGCACTTTGGCATCGGGCCGGTCCGCGTCTCCGAGGGTGCAAGCGGCAGTATCCGGCTCCTTGGCGTGCTGATGCCCGCAACCGCTGCCTTGGTCCTGACGGCGCTCTCGGGAGGAAGAGCGAGCGTGCGACATCTGCTCGGGCGTCTGGGCATCTGGCGGGTAGGGTGGCGATGGTGGGCTGCTGCCGTGCTGCTCCAGCCCGGTCTCCTCATCCTGAGTGGTCTCGTCTACAACCTGCTGGGTGGCACGCCGCGGATCGAACCTGCGGCGCCGCTGAATGCGGTTGCGCTCGCGATCAACGTCATCTTCCTGGGGCTTGCGACGTTGGGAGAGGAAATCGGTTGGCGGGGTGTGGCTCTCCCCGCCCTACAGGTGCGACACAATCCCCTCGTGGCCAGCGCGATCCTGGGCATCCTCTGGGCTACCTGGCATCTGCCGTTCTGGCTGTTGCTCGACACCTACACACAGTATGGCATCGGTTATCTCGTGCTGAACTACCTGCTGGTGCTGCCCATGACGGTCTTCATCACGTGGTTCTTCAACCATAGCCGGGCAAGCCTGCTGCTGCCGGTCGCGTTTCACGTCACGTTCAACATCGTGAACGTCGTGTGGCTGCCGGTAACGCTCAATGTCGGCGCCTTTGCGCTCTTTGTCGGCGTCGAGTGGGCCGTGGCGCTGTTCGTCCTTCCGAGGCTCGGAGCAGCGCAGACCGCTGCTTCCGATATGGATCAGAGGGCAGCCACTGGGCCGTCGCTGTGATCCCTTCAGGTTATTGACCGCTGGATCGGTCGTGGTGCTCACGCACGCCGTGGCCAAGGGGCCATCTGGCTTTCACCATGTGATGACAGGAGACCTGATATGAGAAGTCGTAGGCGCGATCCGCAGTTGGTGGGTCCGTGGCGCAAGCTTCATGCTGCGATCTGGCTGGCGGGTATCTTGATCTTGGTCTGGCTCAACTGGGTATGGCCCGGGATACTGATCCTGGTCGTGACCAGCCTGATCCTCGAAGCCATCCTGATGCAGGTAGCCCCCCAGGCCTTCGAATCGACTGAGCCGGCATCGCCCGCAGCCGTGGTCGCCGCTGCGATGCCACAGGTCACACCGCCTCCCGAACACCGGCTGGAACTCCTGCCCTCCTCGTGCCCCAAGTGCGGCGCCCCGATCCGCGGAGACGAGGTCAAGTGGACGGGCCCGCAGTCGGCCGATTGCGTCTACTGCGGCGCCAACCTGCCGATGCGCGGGATGTAGGCGTACCGTGCAGACACCCGCCCGAACCGAACGACGCAATGATCTCGACTGGCTCCGCGTGCTGGCAGTGCTGTTGCTCGTGCCCTTTCACGCGGCGCTGGTCTTCGTGCTGGATCCTAACTCGGTTGTCTACTACAAAGACACCGTCAACAGCCCGTTCCTGGATGACGCTGCCGGCTTTGTCCACCTGTGGCACATGCCGGTGCTCTTTGCCATCGCCGGAGGGTCAACGTGGCTCGCCCTCGAGCGCAGGACTGCGGGCAAGTACGTCCGGGAGCGCTTTCTGAGGCTCCTGGTCCCGTTCCTGTTCGGCGTCGCGGTCCTGATTCCGGCAATGACCTACGTCCGGTACCTGGGCACGCCCAATCCCCCAACCTTCTGGCACCACTACGCGCGCTTCTTCACGGACTTCCGCGACCTTTCCGGCGTCCACGGCGGGTTCACCCCCGCCCATCTCTGGTTTGTGCTCTTCCTCTTCGTCTACTCGGTGCTGACGCTGCCGCTGCTCAGGTGGCTTCGTAGCTCGAAAGGCGCGGCTGTCGCGACCCGGACAGGCGACTTCCTGAGCCTGCCGTTCGCCGTGCTTCTCTTCTACGTTCCGCTGGCATTGGCCGACTGGCTTGGCATCCTCGGCGCGCAGAATCCCATCTACTACCTTCTGGTCTTTGCCACCGGCTATCTCCTGATGAGCGATGCCCGCATCCAGGCCGCGATCCGTCGCGATGCGCCGGCGATGCTGGTGCTGGCGCTCTGTGTTGAAGCCGTGCGTTGGCTCCTGATTCTGCGGTGGCGAAGCGGACAGCCGCCCAACGACGTCGGCTATGGCGCTGTCTACAACCTCGACCGCTGGGTCTGGACGCTCGCGATCCTCGGCTGGGGACAGCGCCTCCTGTCGCGTTCGAACGCCGCGCTCCGCTACCTGGGCACCGCCTCCTACCCCTTCTACATCCTGCACCTGCCGGTCGTCACCTTGGTGACCTGGGGTATCACCCGACTCCCGGTCGGCGTCGCCGCGAAGGTACCTTCTCATCATCTCACTCTCGACGTTGACCACGTTTGCAGTGTACGAGGCCTTGAGCCGCATCGCTCTGTTCCGGTTCCTGCTCGGGATGAAAGGGCGGGCCAAAGGAGCGAGGACGCAGCCGCACGAAGTAGCCGTCCGGACGCAGCCCCTGTGAGTCGAATCGAATTGACGGGACCGGGGTCTGGACTAGCATATCCACACAAGGCGCCCTTTCTTTCGCCCTTCGCTTGGGGCGGGTCGTCAGTACCCCCGGCGACAGGAGGAGGCGATCAGCTCTGATGAATGCTCCACGACAGGGAGGCTGGTGATGGCGGATTTGACTACATCCGAGAGCTTGCTGGCATCCACCGCACGATGGACTGCTGCGGTGCGCGCGAGAGAGAACGAGCGCGAGGACCGGCTTTTTGCGGATCCGTGGGCGGCGGCACTCGCCGGGCAGGAGGGAGCAGCCTGGATAGCGGGACGGCCCGAAGGAAGCTCCGTGCCCATCCTGCTCAGGACTCGGTATTTTGATGACTTTCTCATGCGCATCGTTGGCGAGTACGCCCTCAAACAGATCGTGCTCATGGCCGCCGGCTTGGACACCCGCGCATTCCGGCTCACGTGGCCGGAGGGCACCGAGGTCTTCGAGCTGGATCAGCCGGACGTCCTGGCGCATAAGGCCGCCGTACTCGAGGCCGCGGGCGCCTCACCTGCGTGTACCCGGCACGCCATCGCCGCCGACCTTACGGAGCCGTGGGGTGACGCTCTCGTTGGCGCGGGCTTCAACCCTGCAGAGCCCTCGGGCTGGTTGCTGGAGGGATTCCTCTTCTACCTTCCCAACAACGCCGTCACGCAAATCCTCGACACGGTCGGTGGCCTTGCGGCACCGGGAAGCTGGCTCGGGTTCGATATCATGAACGGCATCACCCTGACCCATCCGCTGACGCGCCCATGGGTCGAGATGCAGGCCAAGGCCGGCGCGCCGTGGCTCGGAACGATGGACGACCCGGTGACCTTCCTCGCGGACCGCGGGTGGGCCGCGTCGCTGAGCCAGGCGGGCGCACCGGAAGCCAATCACGGGCGATGGACGCTGCCCGTCATCCCGCCGACCATGCCCAACATTCCCCACAACTGGTTCGTGACGGCGCGGCGGATCCCTGCCGAGTGAGGTACCATGGAAACTGATCTGGCCGGACTTATGGACGTGCCCGCGCGCCCCCAAGAGCAACCGCTCGATTGGGGCCGGATGGCTCGGGACTTTGACCGCTTCGTGATGGACCCTGCCAACGGCGTCACCTTCGCGGACGAACACGGGCGCCAGGCTTTCACTGCCTTCCTGGAGGGTCAGACGGGACCGGAAGCCAAGCACGAACTGGTCTCCTATGGACCCATCACCCTGGGAAAGCAGATCCTTGGCGACGACGTGACCGCGCTGCTTCCGTCACTTTCCGGGTACTTCAACGAAACCACCGGCGTCTATATGAACGGCGCCGGACAAGACCGCACCGAGATGTGGTACCTGATGTACGCCAACTCCCTGGCTGCGCACATCACGCGATGTGCCCTGAGCCACGACGCGGCTGCGATGCAGCGGTGGCGGCGGAGCGTCGACGCGCTAAGGACGATGGCTCAAAGCATCGACTACGACTTTGACGCCCAGGGGTACGATTTCACGGCCCGCCGCTCATGGACCCGAAAGGACATCTATCGACAGCCAGACGCGGTGGGCGGTTACGGCTATCTGATGCTGTTGGCGTATGAGACGTGGGCGGACCCCGGCTATCTGGAGGAAGCGCTGCGGGCGCTGCAGCACTACCTGGCCTTCGAGCGGAACCCGTGGTATGAGGTACCCTCCGGGGCGATGGCAGCCGTCGCCGCCGCGCGCCTGCACGCCCGGGGATACGACGTCGACGTTCGCCGCGCCCTGGCCTACGTCTTCGACCCCGCAGCCGGCATGGTCGTGGGGACCTGGGGCGACCGGGAAGTGAACGGGCTCTTCCGCGGGTGGCGCTACAGTGAACCTGAGTCGGCCTACAGCATGGAGTCCCTGATGCCGCTGCCCTACATCCTCCCGATTGCGCGCTATGACGTGCGGTTCGCGCGGCAGATCGCCAAGTACGCTCTCCACGTAGCCGCGAACGCGCGGCTCTTCTACTCCGACTTCTGCGCGGCTGCGGAAAGCCGTGGCGACCTGAGTCTCCACCGTCGCGTACGAGCGGCTCTACGCCGAGTACGAGGGACACGCCCCCTATGCCGCGGGCGACGCCATGGGCCACAAGTCGATCTACGGGGGCGGGTACGTCCTCCTGTGGGGTGCTCTGGTCAAAGCCCACCGGCGATCCGTTCATTCTGCAGCTCGACGTAGCCGGCTCCGATTTCCTGGCGGAGAAGACGTACCCGACCTTCCTCTACGGCAACCCGTGGGAAACGTCGCGCACGGTGCATCTCGACGTCGGGAACCGGCCCGTCGACCTCTACGATCTGACGCTTCACCAGTATGGTCGCCGAGGAGGTCCGGGGCCGCGTACCCATCGATCTGGACGCGGACAGCGCTCGGGTCATCGCCATTGTGCCGGCTGGCGGCGCCCGGATTCGCGAGTATGGTAGGCTGCTCATCGACGGCGTGATCGTCGACTACGATGACGGCTCATAGGTAGCGTTCGTCAGGTTCATCGCTCTCACTAACGAAAAGGAGTCAACCAGATGGAAATCGGGGTCATTTCATACCTGCTGCGACACCACGGCGTCGCCGACGCCATGGACTTCCTGAGTGGCATCGGCTTTGAGAACACCGAGCTGGATTACCGCCACGCCGACGGCCTGAGCGACTTCCACACCGTGGATGCGAAGGGCGCCGCCGAGGCCCGCAAGCTCTGCCTGGCCCACGGCATCACGCCGACGGCCTACTGCGTCGGTGGATTGTCCAAGGACCGGGACGCCGCGTATCTCCGCAACGTCTTCGAGTTTGCCAAGGGCCTTGGGGTGCCCATCATCACGGGCGTTCTCGACCCGGCCTTGCTGCCGGATCTGGACGAGCTCTGCGAGGAGTACAAGCTCTACTATGCAATCGAGAACCACCGGGGCAACGTCTTCGAGGCCGCGGACACGATCCTCGAGGCGCTGAAAGGCCATTCCATGTACATCGGGGCCAACCCGGATACGGGGCACTTTGCGGCGGCGGGCGTCGATCCGCTGGAGCAGGTCGAGAAGCTGGAGGGACGCATCTACCACGTCCA
Source organism: uncultured Chloroflexia bacterium (assembly GCA_963751345.1). Taxonomy (GTDB): domain Bacteria; phylum Chloroflexota; class Anaerolineae; order B4-G1; family SLSP01; genus PWVB01. The sequence continues at coordinate 14,858 of CAVVUS010000008.1, read as the reverse complement.
CTTCAAGGACTCGGATCAGCGCCTGCCTCTGGGCGGCGGGACGGTCGACCTGCCCGGTGTCTACAAAGAGCTGAAGCGCCAGGGCTTCGACCGCATGCTCTCGATCGAACACCGCGAGTATGACGGAATCACAGACGACGAGCTGCGCCTCGGGCTCGCTCACGACCTCGGCTACGTCGAGGGCTTGGTCCAGGCCAAGTAGTCCCGTAGCAGCGCACACACAGGTTCGTGGTAACGACTTCAGTCGTTCCGGCGCATTCCTCAGGCGCCGCCGCTGAATCGATGACTGCGAACCTTCTGCTGGAGATGCAGATGATCGAGCTTGCCGCGTCCGACGTCGCCAGGATCCGCCCGCTGGTCGAGACCGGCGGTGTAGGCGGAAGTTTCGTCGCGGCCCTGCTGGAGGGTAACCACGCCGGGCGCGTCTTCGTCGACGATCGCGATGCACCGGCGACCGCCCTGGTCTCGCTGGCCTGCGAGTTCCTCTACCCGCTGGGAGCTGTCGGTGATGCGGGCGCCATCCGGGCCATGGAGGACCTCATCCGCGGGCAGTTGGTGCCCCACCACGGCTACGTTTTCGTCTTTCCGACGTCGGAGGCCTGGGCCGATGCTGTCGGTACGATGTTTTCCGATGCCCTGGAGCGCCACAACGCGGCCCGCGACGAGTATGTCTTTGACCACGACCGGTTCCTGGCGGCGCACGGCAACTGGCGCGAGACGATTCCGACGGGGATCGAGGTCCGGGCCTACGATCGAGCGCTGGCCGAAGGCCAGGGCTTTCCCGAGTTCTGGGGCAGCCTCGACGCCTTCCTGGCCCGTGGCTTCGGATTCGCGGCCATGAAGGACGGCGAGCCCGTGAGTCGCTGCCATACCGTCCTGGTAGGCGCGGGCAAGGCCGAGATCAGCATTCACACCGAGGAAGCCTACCGGCGCCGGGGACTGGCAACGCTGGCTCACCTGTGCCTTCGTCGACCACGCTCTGGCGCTGGGGCTGCAGCCTGCCTGGTCGAACTGGCACGTCAACGCCGCCTCGCGCAGCCTCGCGGAACATATGGGCTTCGTGCCGCGCGGCCGGACACCGGCCCTCATCGCGAAGCTGCAATGACGTCGGCGTCTGTAACCTTCCGTGACGCTGAAAGCACGCACCTGCTCCTGCAGCTTACATCGGAGCATCCCGGAAGATGGGTTGCCTGAGATCGAAAGGAAAGCTATGCTGAGCGCAACAACGCATACCTGAGCAGCTCGATCGCAGTCGTAGTTTCGTCGTCGCGACGGCCTGGACTACGATGCTGTGCGTCAGCGTCCTGCCCAATGCGCTGCTGTACGAACTGGGCGCCGGGAGGCCCTCGTGGCTGATCTGGGCCAAGGCAGGACTGCTGATCGCGCTCAGTGCAGCGACGCTTGTCTGGGCCGCGCTGCGTCCTCTGCGGCCCTACATCCTGGTCCTCCTGGCTATGTCCTTGGCAGAGCAGCTCGTCTCGCGCCTCACCTCATCTGCGCTGTGGGTGGGATGGTTCGGGGGCGCGGGGGCACCCTTCACACGCTCGATGCTGGGCGAACAGCTGGGCCGCCTGATCGTGACGCTGATGATGATCGGCGTCCTCCTTGCGTTAGGCTACCGGCGAAGGAGCTTTTTCCTTGCGAAGGGCAAGTTGGACGCACCGATTCGACCGGTGCCTCTGCTGGGCTTTCCCAAACCCGATCCGTGGACGCGGTTCGGTGGGCAGTTCAGCATCTACATCGGGCTGGGCCTGCTTGGTCTTCTTGATCGTGGGTGGGCGCCCGACGTGGGGCTCATTCGTGCGCGCAGCGCCGATGCTGCCCGCGGTCGTGCTCTTCGCGGTGATGAATGCCTTCAGCGAGGAGATGACCTACCGGGCCTCAATGCTCGCCACGCTCGAGCCCGCCGTCGGATCGCAGCAGGCGCTGTGGAATGCCGCGCTCTTCTTTGGCATCGGCCACTATTTCGGCGTGCCCTACGGCATCGTCGGCGTTCTCATGTCGAGTTTCCTGGGATGGATCCTCGGCAAGGCGATGCTCGAGACGCGCGGCCTGGGCTGGGCGTGGTTCATCCACGTCATCCAGGATATCCTGATTTTCTCATTCATGGCAGCGGGCTCGATCACACCCGGAGGATAGGAGGACGAGATGCCGACTGAACCGCTGAACTCTGTGAAGGATGCCGAGGCCCGCTTCGTCGCGTGGGCGACCGCCCAGGACGACGTGCGCGCGGCCTTCGTCATGGGCTCGCAGGCGCGGGTCGATCATCCCGCCGATCCGTGGTCAGACCTGGACATCGTGGTCTTCGTCACCGACGTGACGCATTACCAGACCACGTCCGGCTGGATCGAACAGATGGCGCCGGTATGGATCGCGCTATCCGGCCGCACCGTGGCAAACGACATCGAGCGCCTGGTGTTGTTTCAGGGTGGCTTCCAGGTCGACTTTGTGCTCCACGACGTAGCGATGCTGCCGGCCACGCGCGAGATGCTGGCGTCGGGAAACGTGCCCGACACAGTGCGCCGCGGCATCCGCATCCTCCTCGACAAGGACAATGCTCTGCCGGCTGCCCCAGGACCGATGCCTCTCCTCCCCCAGAGGCCTCCGGACCAGGGCGCGCTCAACGGCTGGCTTGACGGGTTCTGGTTCGGCGCGAATCACGCCGCGCGCCAGCTCGCACGCGGTGATCTCTTCGCGCTGCAGGGCGCGCTGTGCAGCCTCCGCGGACAACTCCTGCCCCTCATCGAGTGGCACGCCCGCACGCTCCACGGCTGGAGCCACGACACGTGGCATAACGCCAAGTTCATCGCCGAGTGGGCCGAGCCGTGGGTGATCGAGGCACTCGCGGCGACGTACGTCCCGCTCGAGCGCGAGGCTGGTTGGCGCGGGTTGTTGGCCCTGCTCAATCTGGCGCGCCGCCTTGCCGCCGAGGTCACCGCGGGACTCGGACTCGCCTATCCTGAGGAGCGTGTCCAAGCTATGGCCACCTGCATCGCGAGCCTGGCAGACTCTGCAGCCCCTTAGCCAAGCCTCCCACCATCACGCACTCTCGGACCGGACTTGCGACTCACCTGAGGAAGGAACCTGATGACAGCGACGAAGTTGGCGAATAGCCTCGAGGCGATCCCACGACGCGTGGCCGCCGGACGTATTGGGCGCGGATGGCCGCTTGCGATGGTGTTTGCACGCACGCTGCTCTTTGCGGCAATCCAACTCGCCATCGCCGCGATCTACGCCCTTGTCGGACACGCGGCGCCCTGGGAGGCGTCCGCGGCTTGGTGGCCAGGCACGGCTTTCCTGGGAAGCGTGGCGACCCTGCTCATCCTACGGCGGTTGGCGCGGCGCGAAGGACTGCGGGTCAGCGACTTCTACAATGTGGACTGGAGCCGCTGGCGGCGCGACCTGCCGGTGGCCCTGGGGACGATGCTCATCGGTGGGCCGATTGGGTTCTTCCCTAACCTGCTGCTCAGCCGGTGGCTCTTTGGCAACAGTGCCGCGGGGGGTACCCTGCTCTACCGCCCCCAGCCGACGGCCGTACTGGTCCTGTTCCTGCTGACCTTTCCGCTGGCCCAGGCGCTCAGCGAACTGCCCACGTATTTCGGCTACGCTATGCCGAGGCTCCAGGTGATCTGGAAGCGACCGTGGGCTGCCTACCTGCTGACAAGCCTCTTCCTGGGCGCCCAGCATATCGCCCTGCCTTTGGTCTTCGATTGGCGGTTCATTGTGTGGCGCCTTGGAATGTTTCTACCCTTCGCGCTTTTCGTAGGGTTAGTGCTGAAGTGGCGGCCCACGCTGCTGCCCTACTACATGGTCGTCCACGGCCTTATGGATATCTCGGCTGTGGCCGGGTACTGGATGTTCGGTTGAGGGATATGGAAATGAAAACCAGCAACACATCAGGTTATGCCAAGATCATCGTCTTCGTGGTCATCACTGCCGTGCTCAGCGGCATCGTCTATGCCATGATGGCAGCCGCCGGGGCTTACAACGCCGCGGGCGGCGCCTACACGCTGCTGCTGATGTGGTGTCCCGGCGCCGCAGCCCTGGCGACACAGCTCATCTTCGAGCAGCGCATCTCCGGGCTCGGCTGGCACCTGCCCAAGGGACGCTTCATTGTGGCGGGCTATGTCATCCCGTTGGCCTATGCTGCAGTCGCCTACGCGATCATCTGGCTGGCAGGATGGGGCAAGCCATCGTTGACTGGTGCCATCGCGGCGGCAGCAGCCACGACCGGCATGACGCCCGATAACCCTACTACCTTCGCGATTGTCTATCTCATCGTGATGGCGACCGTGGGCATCGTCGGCAGCCTGGTCTCCGCACTTGGTGAGGAGATCGGGTGGCGCGGCCTGCTCGTGCCCGAGCTCGCCAAGCACACCACCTTCCTCAACACGGCCCTGATCAGCGGCGCCATCTGGGCGGTCTGGCACGTACCGGGCATCCTGCTGGGATACAACAACGGCACCCCACTGGCGTACGGCCTGGTATGGTTCCTCATCCTTGTGCTGGCCATCAGCGTCATCGCCGCCTGGCTCCGTCTCGACTCCAACAGCCTCTGGCCCGCCGCCCTGCTTCACGCCAGCCACAACCTCTTCGTGCAGACCATCTTCGGCGGCCTGACCGAAGACACGGGGCGGACGGCCTACTTCGCGGGAGAGTTCGGCGCCGTGCTACCTTTGGTGACCGTGATTGTGGCGGCAGTGGTGCTCCGGCAAAGGGCTGCCGGCGCACGACGGTCGGCGGCCAAATCGGACCACGCAGTACGGCGTGGAAAGTAGGGACAGGCCGGTGCACATCACCGACGCTTTCGTCACCGACCGGAATCGTGAGTTCCGCGAGGTCTGGCGCATGCTCGCCGAGACTCACCGACCACGGACAGAGGGCGAGCCGCCGGCTGTCAACACGTGGTCCGCCAACCGCTTTGAGGGCTGGGTCGTCTATAGCGCCCCCGACTGGTTCAACCGCGCCGCGCTCAATCGCAAGCTCCACCTGTGGAGAGACGACGCGGGCAACCTTGTGGGTCTGGCGATTGTAGAGGGGTCCGGGCGTGACTTCCATGTCATCACCCACCCCGACCACCGCGAGATCGAGCCGGACATCCTCACCTGGGTCGAGGGACACTGGCCCTCTGCCGGCGGCATGTGGATCACGTATGCTGAGATGGGAGACACAGGCCGGGAGACGGCGCTGACCCATCTGGGCTACCGCGCGGAAGGCGCGGCCGAGACCATGCACGCCTATGATCTCCTGCAGGTGTCCGGCACGGTCACCCTCCCGGAGGACTACACCATCCGCGATGCGGTGGCCGACCCCGACCGGGTGGCGCGCTCGCGGCTGACCTCGCTCGTCTTCCATCCCGACCGCGACCCGGACCTGACGCCGGAGCCCGTCATGCAGGAGATGTGGTCATACGACCCGGCGCTCGACCTGGTGGTGGTCGCGCCGGACGGGCAGCGCGTGGCCTTTGCCACCGGTTCGATCAACCGGGTGAATGGGCTGGCGGAGGTCGAGCCCGTGGGTACCCATCCTGCCTACCGTCGTCTCGGCCTGGCCAGAGCCGTCGTCACCGCCTGCTTCAACGGCCTGCACGAACGCGGCGCCCGCTGGGCATACATCGCCTCCGCGCCGGAGCCGTCCCCCGCCAACCGCTTCTACGTCTCGCTCAACCCGGTGGCGCAGCAGCACTTCGTGCGGTGGAAGAAGGCAACAACGCGGGGCTAGAATCCAGGACAAGGAATACGGACCGGTCAACTGACAGCTGTTGGCTGAAGGCTATCCCCTATGCGCAAACGTCAATCGAGCCTGAGCGCGCTTGGCATCGCTGCGATCCGGGCGCTGGAGTCCGAGAAACCGGAGGGCGAGCGCCTGCTCTACGATCCCTACGCGCGGCAGTTCGTGCCGGGTTGGCTCTACGCCGTCGTCAGGGTCTTCGACAGGCTGGGATGGAGCGAACGAAAGGGCCCCGGGGTTGTGGGCTTCCTGGTCACACGCGACCGCTACATCGACGACGTGCTCGAGGCCCGGCTGGCCGAGGGCATCGACCAACTCGTCATCCTGGGCGCCGGGTTCGACGCGCGAGCCTACCGGTTCGACGCGCTGAGCCGGGACGTGCATGTCTTTGAGGTGGATCATCCCGCCAGCCAGGGGGTGAAGCTGCGCAGGCTCCGCCGAATCCTGGGATGCGTGCCCGATCACGTCACCTTTGTCGCCATCGACTTCAACACGCAGTCTTTGGAGGAGCGGCTCCCGGCAGAGGGATACGACCCGACGCTCAGGACGCTTTTCATCTGGCAGGGCGTGACCCACTATCTGACGCCGGAAGCGGTCGACGCAACCCTCAGCTTCGTGGCGCACCACTCGGGTCCGGGGAGCTCGATCGTCTTCGACTACATCGAACCCCGAGCACTGGCGGACACCGCGGGCCACGGCGAGGTCAAGGGGATGCGCGACCACCAGTGGATGAGCGGCGAGGCGCTCACATTTGGCATCCCTGCCGATGCGATCGAGGCCTTCCTTCAGCAGCGCGGGTTCTGCGACGTGGTAAACGTAGGCTCTGCCGGTCTCGCGGCGCGCTACTTCCCTGATGGCTCGGGTGAGGTAGCGCCGGACTATGGAATTGTGGCGGCCAGGATTTGCTCAGAAGAGGAGCTATGATGGATCGTCGACTGATCACGACGGGCGAACTTCGCTCAGATGCACTCGCCGGACGCATCGCGATCGTCACTGGTGGGGGCCGCGGCATTGGTTTCGAGGCGGCCCGCGCACTCACAGGTCTGGGTGCACGGGTGGTCATCGCTGAGATCGACAAGGCCGCAGGTAAATCGGCCGCCAGTCGCATATGCGCCGAGTCCGGTGCTGAAGCCGCACTCTTTGTCCACACCGATGTCGGTGACGAGGACAGCGTCCATCAATTGGCCCGGCGCGCCGTTCGCGCCTACGACAAGATTGACATCGTGCTCAACAATGCCACCGTCGCCTCGCTCGGGGCTGCACATGAGGTACCGATCAAGGCGTGGGACACTTCGTATCGCGTCAATCTTCGCGGACCCGTTCTCTTGGCTACGACATTCTTGCCGGCGATGATTGAGCGGCGTTCGGGCGTCTTCGCCTGCGTCTCGTCGGTCGGGCAAGCTTTCATGGGCCCCTATGAGGCTATCAAAGCGGCTCAGGTGCATCTGGCGAATACCCTCGATGCTGAGCTAGTGGGCACTGGTGTCTCGGCATTTACAATCGGGCCGGGTTTCGTACCGACCGAGACGGCGAAGAACGCGATTCCGGCGCTTGCCGCCCTGATGGGTACGTCCCTGGAAGAGCTTCAGGCCACTCTGACCGCCCATACGATCTCGGTCGAAGCGGCAGGAGCCGGGTTTGCCGCAGCAATTGCCATGGCAGAACGCTATCGAGGGCAGGAGATCTCCTCAGTGCAGGCCCTGGTCGACGCCGGGATCGACGTACCCGAGGCAGGCACAGGGTCGGCGATGCCGCAGATACCGGCCGATCGGTTTGAGCAGATCCTTGCGTTCACCGAGCGTGTCAGAGCAACACTATCCGATCAGTCAGCGAGCTGGCACGAGCGGAACGTCTTCGAGAGGCAATGGATCATCCGCACCTTCAGATCCGACGCTCGCATGTCTGCAGAGGCATGGCTAGGAGCACTTGACGCGATGAGATCGGCAGCTGCAGCACAAAACGCCGCCGACCTCGTGGCAGTCGAGGCGCCACTCGATGCCCTGGCGGGCCACTATGCTCACCTCTATGAACTGGCCAAGGGCTACGTGAAGGACCCGGCACAGCGGGAAGCCGAGCTTGCTATCGTGGCAGGTTGGCAAGCGGACGTGCTCGCTCTGTCGGACCTTATTCGGCCTCGGTGAAATCGACCGCGAACTCGCGGTCACAGCGCCTGCCCTGAACGAAAGTCTTGTCCCAGTCGTAGCCGGCACGGAAGCCGACCTCGGCTAGCAGCGGGATCGTGCGGACCCTCAGGTGGTCCGCCGCGACATCTACCACCTTGAACTCGAACGGGGTCTCGGGGAACGCGCTCCCGGTCATGAGGTGCGCCTCTTCGCGGACGGCGTGGGTGTTGATGTGGTTATGCCCGCCGAATACCGCCTTGAGCTGCGGAAACCGCCGCAGGAGCGCCATGATCGTCTCCGTGTAAGATGCCTCCGGTGGATGATAGGTCTCGGCCCGGCCCGTCTGCTCGGGCGGCACCCCCAGTACCTCACCGTGCGTGCACAGCACGTGCGTCACGCCAGGATGGGCATCCAACTCCGACGCCAGCGCGTCGATGTGCTTGGGTAGCAGGTGTGGGCGCTGTACCTCCTGCCCAGTAGTAGGGTACCTCGCACCACTGCGTGGGCACGACGTGGAGCATCCATCCTTCGCCACTGGAGGGCATAGGCGAACTCGCCCCCTGGGAAGAACGCCGGTGCCTCAGAGAGCCAGAGATCGGCGGCGTCGCGCCGCGTCACGTCGTGGTTGCCCAGCGAGAGGTAGACCGGCACGCTGAGGCGGAAGGTCTCCGTCGCAGCGCGCAGGATCTCGGGGCCGGCGGCGTCAACCATATCCCCGCCGTGGAGGACAAACGAGATAGGCGCACCGCCCTCGGCCTCGCGCCGGATCCACCCGTCGAGAAGCGCGAGCAGCGCGGGCAGTTGATCGGCGCGCCGCGGCTGTTGGCGGTACCCCACATCGTTGGCCGCGCCAAGGTGCGTGTCGGTGATAAAAACAAAGCGTGTCATCGTGAGCTCAGTATACGCCGTAACGCCGCGGGGGCACGCGCGAGCCACCGGATCGGCATAGATCGTCGCCGATGCAGGAGTGTATGGCTTTGTGCGACATCTATGCTACACTGGAATTGCGTTCGCAGGATCCCACGCCGGCGGGCGTCGAAAGGAGCACGATGGCGGTCGAGACCAAACGCGAGGCCTTGGCGCTGATCAGCCAACATAGTGAGGCGATCAGAGCGTACGGCGTGAAGCGATGCGGGATCTTTGGCTCGGTTGCGCGCGACGAAACCCGCGACGCTAGCGATGTTGACATCCTGGTCGAGTTCGAACCCAACAAGAAGACGTTCCGTAACTTCATGGGGCTGGCCGATTACCTTGAAGAACTGCTTGGCCGGCCCGTTGATCTTGTGACGGCTGAATCGCTCAGCCCATATATCGGACCCCATATCCTTCAAGAAGTGTTGTATGCCCCACTCGGATCGTGAATACCTACAGCACATCCTGACTGAAGCACGCTACCTCCAAGCGCAATCTAAGGACTTGAGTGCTGAAGCGTTCCGACAGGACGAAACCCTGAAGCGCGCCTTCGCAAGAAGCCTGGAGATCATTGGAGAGGCTGCAAAGCAGGTATCGGAAGTCACCCGGCGACGACACCCCACGATCCCTTGGCGCAGTATGGCTGGCATGCGAGATCGACTCATACACAGATACTTTGGGGTTGACTACGATATTGTCTTGGATGTTGTAGCTAATGAGATTCCCGGGCTCGCATCAGGGGTAGAGACCCTCCTCGATGAGTGGAGCAGTGGATGACAGGTGACATAAAGGCCGTATCTCGACCACGCCCGCGCTGGGCCGAAACACCGGGCATGGCTCTACCTGAGCCTCGTCGTCGGGCTCACTTGGCTCTTCTGGATCCCGGCGGCCCTTCTGCCCGCGGCGGAGCCCGATCCCACCGTGCTCGCCCTGCACTACCTCGGCGGACTGATGCCCTTCATCGTCGCCGCCGGGCTGCTCTACGTGCGCGAGCCCGCATCGGCGGCTCGGAACTTTTGGCAACGCCTTGTCGAGATCCGCCGGATGGGCCCTGTCTGGGCTCTGGTGGCGCTCCTGATCGTACCCGCAATCACCCTTATGGCCGTGACGACTGACAGAATGATGGGCGGGCTGGGTGCCGTACCGGAGGAGATAGCGCGCGTTACAGGCGGCCTCGGCGGGTGGCTGGCCTTCGCGGCCTTCACCTTCCTCTTCGGCCCGCTGCCCGAGGAGCTCGGCTGGCGTGGCTTCGCCCTCGATAGGCTGCAGGCGGAACGGGGCGCGCTCAGCTCCAGCGTGATCCTCGGCGCCGTGTGGACCATCTGGCACCTGCCACTCTTCTTCATCAAGGGCTCCTACCAGCACAGCCTGGGGATAGGCACGCCGCTCTTCTGGCTCTTCATGCTGGACAAGATTCCTCAATCGGTCATTATGACCTGGATCTACAACAACACGCACCGCAGCACCCTCTCCGCCGTGATCGTCCACTTCACGGTCAACCTCGTGGGTGAGCTCTACGCGCTCACGCTGCGGGCGGAATCGGTCTACGTGACACTGTGGTGGGCACTGGCACTTGGCGTCAGCTGGGGGCGGCGGGCCCCTGCGGCTGGCGGGGAAGCGCAAGCTCAAGGAACAGCGGGCGCGGGCGCGAAACCCGTGGTGGGATAGGAGGTAGCTGCAAAGGGAGGGTCACCATGCGTTGGAAGAAGCGTGCTCGCATCCGAATCGGCATGTGGGCGGCAGCCGCCGCAATCCTGTCAACAGTGGGAGCACTGTGGGGCTGCACATCACCGACGGCGGAACCGACACCCTTTCCAACTCAACTGTCCTTTGAGCCGCGGATCACGATGCCGCCGCGCGCCACGCCCACGCTTCAGCCGCCCCCGCCGCGCCTCACGCCCCAGGGTCCCTTGGGCCTGCCGACCCTGATCCCGGCGGAGGACGAGATCCCCCTTCCCCGTCTCTGTCTCCTTCCGTCATTCGCGAGCATCCTGGACCAGCTGCCCGGCTGCACCTCGTACAACATCGTGCTGGAAATCGACCCTGACAATGCCCACGTCAAGGGCTCTGAGGTCATCGATTACACCAACACCGAGCAAGTCCCCCTGGAGTCCATCCTCCTGCGGCTCTTCCCGAATGCGCGGCACTTCGGCGGGACGATCACCGTGACCAACACTCTGGTCAATGGTCGCCCGGTGTCGCCCACGCTGGAGATGCAGAACACCGTGCTTCGCCTCCCGCTGGAGACCCCGTTGGCCGCAGGTGGACGGATCATCATGAGCATGGACTTCGGCGTCAGCGTGCCCACGACCCGGGCAGCCGGCTTCGGCCTCTTCTCCTACGTCAACGGGGTCATGGCCCTGCCCAACGTCTATCCCGTGATCCCGGTCTACAACGAGACCGGCTGGCACACCGAGGTCGCGCCCAACTTCTCCGACGACCCTTTCACCGACATCGCCGCCTATTCGGTGCGCATCTCCGCCCCACCGACGATGGCGCTCGTGGCCTCCGGGACCTGCACCTCTATCGGACCGGGTATGTGGCGGTGCGACGCCAGCCCGATGCGCGACTTCATGCTGGTGCTCAGTGATAAGTTCGTACGGGTAGCCCACACCGCCGGCGACGTGGTGATCAACAGCTATTACTACGAGGGCGTCCAGCAGAGCGGCCAACTGGCGCTCGACGTTGCCGTCGATGCCGTCACAGCCTACACCGACTACTTCGGCGACTACCCCTATACGGAGCTCGACGTCGTGATGACGCCCAACCTCCTGGGCGGCATGGAGTATCCGGGCCTCGTAGTGGTCAAGGACGCCTACTACTACGGCAACCCGGTTCTGGAGTGGATCGTGGCCCACGAGGTGGGGCACCAATGGTGGTACGGCGTCGTGGGCAGCGACCAGGTGAACCAACCGTGGCTTGACGAGACACTCACCTCCTACAGCACCATGCTCTACTACGAACACCGCTACGGCAAACAGCGCGGCATCGGCATCGTCAACGGTGAGTTCCGCGCCACCTACCGGAAGCTTCAGGCTGCGCGGACGTGCGATGCCGATCGGGCTGCCCGCCAAGGACTACACCGGCAGCACCTACTGGGACGTCATCTACCGGGAGGGCCCCCTCTATTACGACGCGCTGCGCACCGCAGTCGGTGACGACGCCTTCTTCCAGATCCTCAAGACCTACTATGCCGAGAACCGCTTCGGCATCGCCACCCCCGAGCGGCTGCTCGACGCGATCCAGCAGGTCACCGGCGACCGGCATATGGATCTCTACACCAAGTGGGTCACGGGCGGGTAAGGAAGATCATCGCGCAGGCGCCGCACACCGCAGCGATCCGTCCGTTCCCCGCGGATCTGTGATCCGCGGGCCCACGGCGGAGAACAGGCCTGAGGATCTGCTCTTGGCCTACGCAGGGGACGATGCCCTGGTGCAGACGCGCAGCAGCCTCTGTGGCAATAGAGTCTCACTCATCCCGCCGCATCGGTCACTACCGCACCCGGCGCGCACTCGTCCGCCGAAGGTATGGTGGCTGTAGCCCGAGATCTACGTTCCGCAATCGTGACTGCCCAGTGTACAATACCCGTAAAGAGAACGCCTCAGGAAAGAGGAAGAACGTATGGATACTGCCAGTTGGTTGGTTGACGTAGGCTACGTAGTGAAGGCCAGCGAGGACAAATTCAGGCTAGACTATGTGGCGACCCACCGGCTGCTGGAGGAGCGGTACGGGCGAACCCGGGCATTTCTGTTCAACGGATACGATTCAGCCTACGGCATCTCAGAGGGGCTGCAGCGATTCTATGCGGCGATGAAGCAATACGGTATGGAGGTCCGGCTGCAGCCGATGCAGTCGGCCATTCCCGGCGAGAACCGCCAGCGAAGGGTCGACGTCGACCTTGGCGCGCACCTGGTATGGCAGGCCAGTCTCGACGACGTGGCGACGTTGGTGCTTACGACGGGGGATCAGGATCTGATCCCCGCGGTTGAGGTTGCCAGAAAGCGGTGCGGCAAACGCGTCATCCTGTACACCTACGACCGGAACGTGCACGCCGACCTGGTCACCTCGGTCGATGAGTGGCGGCTCTTCGAAGATGATCAGGATCGAGTGGCAAGAGCGTAGACAGGCACAGCGACAAGGTGACGCGCGTATTGTCTGCCAACAGACTCATACATTGTCCAGCGACGAAGAATCTGAGATCTTCGCACTGGCGCAGGGACGAGACTACGTCGCGTCAGTGTTGATGACGCCGACGGATGATTCCCCACTCATAGTCAGAAATGGGGGATCTACTCACATGTCTTCCCCATTTGTGGCGTAGAATAGGATAGAGAACGCCATAAGTGAGGGGGGGGCGCCCAACTACGGCCAAGCGCACGCATACGGAAGTCCGGCACCCTCGCTGGCGTGCAGCTCCCCAAGGATTGGCCTCCTTTTTGGTTTTTCGCGTTCCTTGCCCCGCGACCCTCCTGTTCTACCATCATCCAGGTACTCCCTGGGAGGTGCGTCGATGTCAACCCGTAGTGTCCCGAAATCTGATGCGCTGCTGCAACCAGCCACCGACACCGCAGACCCTGACGTTGCCGCGCAATGGGCGCTCTTCAAGGCTTTGGTGCTGACCGTAGAGCACTTCTTTGGCGGCTGGGCGCCGCTGTTCCGCTCCCTGACTGACCACCGTGACCCTACCCGCCTGACGTATCCTTTGCCCACGCTGATGGCCACGGGCGTCTTGATGTTTCTGTTCCGCCTGGGGGCGCGCCGCCAGATCGCGGAGTTGCTCCGCGACAACGGTCCGGCCACGGCCAAGTATCAAGCCTGGTTACAGGTGCCCCAATGTCCCCACGGTGACACCCTCAACTACGCGTTTGCCCGCAGTGAGGTCGCCGAAGTCCAGGACGTGGTCTCCTCCATGGTCGCCACGCTGATCCGCCGCAAGTGCCTCGATGCGGAGCGACTCCTGGGCCACCACTATCTGGTCGCCATCGACGGCACTGGCTTTCTCACCTATCCGGAACGTCATTGTCCGTATTGCCTGACCCGCACGCAGCATGGCCACACCACCTACTACCACCCCGTGCTGGAGGCCAAGTTGATCACTCCCTCGGGCTGGGTCTTCTCCTTGATGACCGAATTCATCGAGAACCCCGGTGAAAACCCTACGAAGCAGGATTGTGAACTCAAAGCCGGTTATCGTTTGCTGCGCCGCTTGAAGATGCGCTTCCCGCGGTTGCCCATCTGCTTGACCTTGGATGGCTTGTATGCCGGAGGCCCCATCTTTTCTCTGTGCGAAGCCTATCATTGGAAGTACATCGTCGTCCTGCAAGACGCCGACATCCCCTATATCAACACGGAGTTCGCGGCACTCAGCCCGCTGGAACCCGGTCAGCACCTGCGGTTTGAGACCGGGGTGCAGCATGAGATCCAGCAGGACTTGCGCTGGGTGAAGGACATTGCGTACGTCGACTCTGAGAACATCGAACATATGCTGTCCGTGATCCAATGCTTGGAAACCAAACCCTCAGCGCAGCAACCACGCCTGACCACCCGCTTCAAATGGGTGACCAACTTCGCGGTGACGGCCCACAACGTCGTCGAACTGGCCAATCAAGGAGGACGCCTACGCTGGAAAATCGAAAATGAGGGCTTCAACGTGCAGAAAAACGGAGGATACGCACTCGAACACCGCTACAGTGAAGATCCTGTCGCCAGCAAGATCTTCTATCTGCTGCTGCAGATCGCGCATCTGCTCGCCCAACTCATCCAACGCGGCAGTCTCTTTCGCCGCGCCTTTCCCAAAGGCGTCGGTTCTGCCAAGAACATCGCCTTTCGGTTGCTTGAAGCTTGGCGCAACTTGCGTCTGCCTTCTTCCGCAGTGCAGTCGCTGCTGGATGCCCGCATCCAGATTCGTTTCACGCCCCCATGAGCATGCTGCCGTTCCTGTGCGTATCCTCCTCCTAGTATACTCCGCCTAGACCTACGCCCAACCGCCCTCCTGCGCTTGGACCATGCCCCTTTGCCTGATGCACGCCTTCTTCCTCTCCCCACCCTCCACCGCTCCTCAGTTGGCTACCTTTGCCTCGCTGCTTCTTCGT
>CAVVUS010000007.1:0-34820 GCA_963751345.1 uncultured Chloroflexia bacterium | reverse complement strand
AAGGGAGACAGACATGAGCGCAGACCGATTCGTGACCGCAGAGACTCTCACTGAAAGGTGGCCGACCCTGTTCCCGGACACGCGGCGCGTGTACGCGCTAGCCGTTGACGGCGTGTCCCTTGTGTTCGCGTCGGGCGGCGGGTTACTTCGACCTCGAAGCCGTCGAGACGTGGATCGCGGCCGGCGGGCAGGCGCCTCCCGGGCGGCTGGCGTCGGGAGCCGGTGGCCAGCGGCGACGCGGCATAGCGAGCGCCACATGGGCGCCACCAACTGGCCTGACGACGTCCTGACCGAACCGCTGCGAACCGCCGCGCGATGGTTGAGGCGATGACCGCCATGCCGGCCGCTCGCTGGGAGCCGCTGTGGCCGCGGCTCGAGCCTCTCATCCGAGAGCAATCAGCCCGAGCGCTCGCGCTGGCCGCGGCGGCCAAACGCTGACGGTTGGATCGGCCCGATTCATTCGCCGCTGCGAGAGGACGCGCACCCGTCATTCAGCGTGAAGCCGGACAGCGAGACCGACCCGGGAGGCTGGAAAGACCACGCCACCGGCGAGCACGGCTCGATGGCTGACCTGCGCGCCTGCTCGACCTCGACCCCCGGCAATCTCACTCGAGCCCGCCACCCTCAAGACCCGCGCCGGCGCCTGAGCGCACGCTGGCGGAGTTCTGCCGCCGCCGCAAGCTCGATCAACAGAAGCTCGCGACCGTCTGGCGCGTGAGCGAGACCACGCACAACGGCCGGCCGGCGCTCCGCTTCCCCACCCGGCAAGGCATCGACCGCGTGAAGTTCCTCGACGGCAGCTTGCCGAAGATGACCTGGGGAAGGAGAAGGCGGCAAGGCCGACTGGTATGGCCTACCCCTTGCGCTCGACCACGGCGGGCGCGAGCGCCTCTACCTCGTGAACGGCGAGCCGAGCGTCTGGGCGTGCGCACAGTCTGGCGTGCCGGCAGTCTGCACGTGCGCCGGCGAGGGGACGCCACCGACCGCCGACCTTGCGCGCGAGCTGCGAGAGGCGGGCGTGGACCGCGTAGCGGTTGTGTTCGACCTCGACGAGCCCGGCCGCGAAGGCGCGCGCGAAGGCGGTGGAAGCTCTCCAGGCTGGCGGGGTCGAGGCCGGCGGACAAGACGACGAACGAAGTGCAGAACAAGGCCAGGCCGCATTCCGGCCAGTACGACTGCGGACTGAATAGGATGCCCACCTGCGCCGGCGCAGGCTCGTAAGCTTCCAGCAGCTCGCCGTGCGTCTCTGAGCACCTCGCCCGTCTTTCGCATCGCCGCGATACGCTCCGGCGCCAAGCCATCATTCCCTGCCAGGCCGAACCCAGTACTCTCGCGACCGAAGACCTCGTCGCGCCAGCACCAGAAGAGAACCGCGTCGGCGCCCGCTGCGAGCCCCGTCCAGAGCCAGCCCTGTTGTGATGCCGCGTCGACGCTCTGGGCTACACTGAAGCCAATGTTGGAACGCCCCCCCTGGAGTTCGCTCAGCCAGAGCCGTTTCCCCTGCCGGGCCGAAGCTGAGAAGTCGATGCGGTTGATGAACTGTGCGGGATCCATCTCCAGCCCGCCCCACTTGGGAAAGCTGGAGGTACCGATACCGTCAACCCTATCCGAGAATCCCCAATCGTTGCCGCGGTGGAGCGCGGTCGCCGTCGGATAAGCGTCAGTCCCGTGCAGCACGGTCGGCTGCGCACCATGGATGGACACAGGGTGTTGAGCATCGATACCCTTGAGCACGTCGTAGCGGTCGTAGGCGTGCTGTACCGAACGCCAGGTGATGAAATCCTCGAAACGCCATCATCTCAGTGTAGGGCCGGTCGGGCATCTTGCCCGGACGCACGTCCTCCCACGAGGTGTACCGCCGCTGCCAAGCCGAGTTGAGCCCGTCCAGCCAGCCATACTTGGCATCGAGCCACGAGCGGAAGCGGTTGATCGTGTAGTCACAGTAGCACACGAGGCCGTCGGACTGTACGTTCCACCGCAGTTCGTTCCAGGCATCCCAGCCGAAGAGGTTACTCGCCGCGCGATAGTGGGTCGCAGTAGCCGTGAGGAACTGCTCCATCCGCTCCCAGACACCGGGATGGTCGAAACAGCCGCCGGGCGTCAGGCCGAAGTGCACCTCGCCGCGGTTGGATGAGATCACCTTGTGGCCAAAGTTATCCACCATCTGGCTCCCCGGCACGACCCGATGGATCCAGTAGGGATGGATCGCAGCGATGGTGCTCAACACCACCTCCAGCCCATGTTTGTCGGCCAGCTCGACCAACCGGTCGTAGTCGTCGAAGCGGAACTCGTCGGGCTTCGCCTCGACCCACGCCCACACTACCCAGAGCTGGATCGTGTTGAGCCCCGCATCGGCCATCTGCATGATGTCGTCCTCCCAATAGCGCGTGTTGGGAAATGGCGGGCGGTAGTACTGTGTCCCAAGGTGAATCATAATCTGCTCCTTGTGTGGTTGAATTCTGTCCCCTGCTCCTATCCCTACGGCGCGCAAATCTCCGGTAGAGACCCCGTGAAGTCCGGATCAAACCACAGTAGATGATCCGACACCGCATCCCAGAGCTCGTCGAACATCTCATGGATCTTGTGAAGTGGCAACACGGCCGAGGTCAGCGGATCGACGGCACAGGCCCAGAACGCTGCCTCACGGTCCCGCTCCAACACGGCCTGGACGGCCAACTCCTGCACGGCGACGTTCGACTGGTTGAGCGCCGCCAACTGCGCGGGCAGAGCGCCCACATAGCAGGGATTCACACCGTTGGCATCGACCATGCATGGCACCTCGACGCAGCAGCCATCCGGCAGGTTGGTGATCAGGCCGGTGTTCATCACGTTTCCGTTGAACCGGAAGGGCACGTTGGTCAGCATCGCCTCGATGATGCCCGTCGTGTATTCCTGCGAGCGGTGCAGTTCACCGACCGGGGCATCGCCACCCATCCCATCGGCCTGCCATTCGCGGACCCGTCGTGGCTCTGTGGGGACCTCGCGCGGGGTGAGGTCGAAGCGCTCTAGCAGCTCCGGCGTCTGCATAAAGTAGGGCAGGTACTCGGCATTGTGGCGACTGCTCTCGGTGACGAAATAGTCGAAGTACCGCATCATCTCAAACCGGACGGGGTCCTTGGCGACGACCTCCGGGTCCTCCATCGCCTCCCAGATCTTGGGGTAGAGGCCCTCCTTGCCGTGATTGAGTTCCAGCACCCATGCCTGATGGTTGATGCCCGCGACGAAGTGCGAGACCTCCTCCCAAGGCACGCCGGCAATCGTGGCCAACTGCTGCGTCGTGCCCTGAACGCTATGGCAGAGGCCCACGTTGCGAACGTCGGAGTCCACCGAGTGCAGCCAGGTGAGCATCGCCATAGGATTGGTGTGATTGAGCACGTAGGCATTGGGGCAGAGCTCCTCCATATCGCGGAAGAACTGGTGCTGTACCGGGCCGGTCCTTAGGAACCGGAAGATGCCCCCCACCCCCACGGTATCGGCAACGGTCTGGTAGATACCGTACTTCTGCGGGATCTCGATCTCGGATTTGTACGGCTCACCCCAGTAGGCACCCCCGCCAACGGCGACAGAGGTAATGACAAAGTCGGCGCCCGGCAAGAGCTCCTGACGATCGGTAGACGAGACCACGCGCGTGGGTAGTTTGTACTTCTCCGCCGTGCGTTGCACGTAGCCGGTCACTTGTGCCAACCGCCCCGGGTGAATGTCGCAGAGCGCAATGGTCGCGTCCTGGAGGGGCTCGCGGGACATAATATCCACCGAAAGACGGCTGCCGAAGCCACTGCCCGCCCCGATGATCACGATCTTGGTCATAGCAGATGCTCCTTGTCGTGTGAGTTGTGCGCCTAGTGTACTGACCTTCGGAGGGGACGCAATACCCGTTGCCCGAGTCGCCTGCCGCGGTACAATCGGATAGGGTTGTGACAAAGGAGGAGTTCGCAATGGCAAAGATGACCAACCTGATCATCGATGGGATAAAGCTGGACCTGGCGGTGCTTGCCGAGATTCAGCGACGCCCCAAGCCCTTTGCGCCGGGCGAACCACTCTTCTGGGATGATCCGCATATATCTCAACAGATGCTTGCTGCTCACCTTACGCCACAGGCGGACGCGGCGAGCCGCCGGCACCAGATCATCGACCTCGAAGTTGCCTGGCTCATCGTGGCACTTCATCTGGGGGAAGGCATGAGCGCGATCGACCTCGGCTGTGGGCCGGGGCTCTATGCCTCTGGGTTGGCCCAACGCCGTGTAAGGGTCACGGGCGTTGACTACTCGCACCTGGCGCTGGCCTATGCCCGTGACTACGCGAGGGCACATGAACTGGACGTCACCTACGTCTACCAGGACTACCTCACGCTCGCTGTCGAGAGCCGCTTCGATGCGGCGTTGCTCGCCAACGGGGACTTCTGTGCCCTCTCGCCGGAGCATCGGCGCAAGCTGCTGGGCAATATCTACCGTGCCCTAAAGCCCGGCGGGCGATTCGCGCTGGACGTGATCACGCCGCGATTCCAGGAGACGCATCAGATCGAGAACCGCTGGTACGTTGCGGAGCACGGGTTCTGGCGGGCGGAGAGGCACCTCGTCCTGGAGGAGGGATTTGGCTATCCGCGCGAGGAGGCGTTCGTCAACCAGTATACCATCATCGAGGAGGACGGAACGGCTACGATCTACCGTAACTGGTTCCAGACCTACAGCCCAACGACAATCATCGGAGAACTTGAGGCAAGTGGATTCCTGGTCGAGGTCGTGGGCGGCAATCTCAGAGGCGACGCCTACACCGACGCATCAGAATGGATCGGGATCGTGGCCCAGAAGCCGCCGCAGTTAGGCTAGGGACAATCGCCGATCTGGCCCTGGTTCGCCCCAACAGCGTCAGAGCCAGTACTCCCCGGGCCGCCAACCTCGCGAATGGCCACGCTTGATGTAAAATGTGGCCGTTTAGGTCCTGTTGCCTGTTCGACTGCCAAATCCAGGAGGTGATTGTCCATGACAAGAGCATCCGGCCTCTGGCGCTACTTCATCCTCACCTTTCTACTATCTTGGGGATCTTGGGTCCCGGCTGCCCTGTTGGGCCAGACCTCAACCGAGTTCCCGACCATCCTGCTCTTCCTGCTGGGCGGATTCGGGCCGTCCATAGCGGGTATCTGGCTCACCTACCGGCAGGCGGATCACAGTGAGCGCCGCGATCTATGGCGGCGGTTGTCCGACGCCAGACGGATCGGTCCCGGATGGTATATCGTCATCATCGCCTTCTTCCCGGTGATCTTTGCGCTCACCTATGGCATCAATGCACTGGTCGGCGGGACAACACCCGGAATGGATGCACTGAAGCAGGTAGCTGTGCAGCCGTTGGTCCTCATATCGCTCGTGATCAGCGGTATCGTCGCGGGACCGCTCTCGGAGGAACTGGGGTGGCGGGGGTTCGCCCTCGATCGCCTTCAGGCACGGTGGACGACGTGGAAGGCCAACCTCCTCCTGGGTGCCCTCTGGTGGGCCTGGCACCTCCCCCTCTTCTTCATCAGGGGCACCACCCAGCACAAGTTCGGCGTGGGGACACTGCCGTTCTGGCTGTTCCTCATCAACATCTTCCCGCTGACGTTCCTGATCACCAGAGTTTATAATGCCAACCGTCGCAGCCTTCTCTCAGCCGTGATGCTCCACTTCTTCTTCAACTTCACCCTTGGCCTGGTCTTCCCCATACCGGTCGCGTACAACGTCATCCAGGTCGCGCTCAGCATCGTGGCGGTCGGGATCCTCCTGATTGTCGCGCCCGCCAACTCAGCCTCGCGAACGCAGCCTTAGGGACGGTTAGCGCTATTGTCCCACGGGACACAGGGTGCCGAAGATCACGGCAGCGGCACGGGTCGCGCATCCTCCGTGCGGATCGACCAGTCGGCAAGCCGTCGCATCATGTCCGCAACGACCGCGGAGTTTGCCGGGTCACCGGCCACGTTGGTCAGCTCCCAGGGATCGTTAACCAGGTCGTAAAGCTCGTCGGCATCGCCCATCGCGTCGTGGACGTACTTCCATTCTCGCGTGCGCACCATCTTGCGGCGCCCTTCGGCCTCTCGCCAGCGCAGCGATGCCATCAGCGCTCTGCGTCCGTAGGGCTTCGGGAGTTTCTCTAGATCCGCCATCGTAAAAGGCGGTCCGCCGGCGCCGTACTCCGAGAAGACGACATCTCGGGGTGAGGCGTCCGTGGCCAACGGAAGCCCGTGGCCATGCATCGAGCGCGGGATGTCGATCCCCTGCAGCTGCAACAGCGTCGGCACGATATCGATCAGGCTGACCATACTGTCATCTCGCCTCCCCGCCGGGATCCCGCCGGGCCATGAGACAATCAATGGCACGTGAGTCAGGCAGTCGTAGAAGACCCCACCCTTGCACTGCATCCGGTGCTCGCCCATGAAGTCGCCGTGGTCGGAGCAGAAGACGACGATGGTCCTCTCGCGCAGCCTCAGCCGGTCCAGGGCTTCCAGGATCCGACCGACGCTGTCATCGAGGAAACGCACCATCCCGTAGTAGCAGCCCATCACACCGTAGACGTCGTCGAGGCTGTCTTCCTCCATCCCGAGGATCTCGTGCAGCACGCGGTTGCGCTCGGGCACTTCGGGCCCGGAGAACTCTCCCTCCCGCCACGGGGGCAGTTCGATGACCTCGGGCGGGAAACGCTCCGCGTACGCCTTCGGTGCGACCCACGGCTCGTGTGGATCGGAGAACGACACCCACAGCGCGAAGGGACGATCGCCATAGGTCTCCAGGTAACGCACGACCTGGCCCGCCAGCAGTCCAGAGTTCAGATCTTCCAGCGGAGCATCGGTCGTAGCATAACCAAAGCGAGGACTCTGCTGGGGCATCGTCCGTCGAGCTTCGCCGGCAGCCCGGACCCCCTCGATCGGTCGCCACCACGCGAGACCCTTCGTGACACCGCTTTCCGGCTCCTCACAGCGGACGTCGAAGCGATCCAAATCCTCAGGCGCCTGGAAGCAGTGGTTCTTACCGATCAAGCCTGTATGGTAGCCCGCTTCCGTCCACAGCTCGAAAGCGTGGACGGCATCGGCGGGCATAGGGGTCTCGTTGCGACGCGATCCGGTGCTGTGTGGGTACTGGGAAGTCCACAGTGACACGCGTGCGGGCATACACAGGGGGTGCGGCGTAAATGCGTTCTCATAGAGCACCCCCGCATCGGCCAGGCGCGCTAACGACGGCGTCTCGCAGAAGGTATTGCCGTACAGATGGCTCGCCGTGGCCTTCATCTGGTCGCACATGATCACGATGATATTCGGACGGTCTGGCATCATCGGCCTCCGTAGGTGTTTCGGGCTATGCGCAAGGAATCTATAGGGAATCTCAGCTGGATCGTAGAAACGCCTCGACCTCACCCCGGTAAGGCATCGCCGGAGCCGTGCCGATCTTGGTCACCTGAAGGGCAGCCGCAGCATTGGCGAAGACCACGGCCTCAGACACCGGCAAGCCCTCCGCGAGGGCAACCGCAAGTGCCCCGCTAAAGGCATCGCCGGCACCCGTGGTGTCCACAACCCCCACGCGCCGTCCGGGCACGTGCAGCACGCCCGCCACGTCGTCGCGCCCCCCTCCGGAGACAATGAGCGCACCATTCGCACCCAGCGTCATCACGACGGTGCGCACACCCATCTGCAGCAGGTGGCGACCTGCCGCTTCCGCCTCGCCGAGTGTTCCGGTCGGCAGCCCGGCGATAATTGTGGCTTCGGTCTCATTGGGCGTGAGCACGTCGACCATCCCCAGGAGATCTCGGTCCAGCGGACGACCCGGTGCGGGATTGAGGACGGTTCGCACACCGGCTTCGTGGGCGATCCGCAGGGCACGATTCGACTGTTGCCAGCGGCACCTCCAACTGGACCAATACGACATTCGCCGAAGCGATCGCCTCCTGGGCCGCCTCCACGTCCTCGGGTGACAGCGCCTCATTGGCCCCTGGAGCGACCACAATCACGTTCTCGCCCCCGTCGTCGACGATGATGAAGGCAACCCCGGTGTGTGTGGCGCCGGTGCGCAGGATGTAGTCGCCCCGGACGCCTTCCGCCCGCAGATTCCGCTCGGCTCGATCGCCCAGGTCATCCGTCCCGAGTTTCACCACCATCGTGACATCGGCACCCAGCCGGGCCGCCGCTACCGCCTGGTTGGCGCCCTTGCCCCCTGGGCCGGTACGGTAGTCCCGTCCGAGGATCGTCTCACCACGCACGGGGATGCGCGGCGTTCTCACCAGCAGGTCGGTGTTGAAGCTGCCCACGACAGCAATCCTGGGTCGTTGGTTCATCACGCCTCCTTGGGACTCCGGGCCCGTGTGCGCCGGCTCTTTGGGCCGGAAACGATCGCATCGAATCGAACCATCGCGCTGGAGTATAGAGGGACGCCACCGGCTGTCAAAGCTGTGTTGACAATCCCCTTCGCTGCACTACCATCTTCCGACATGCTGAACCACACCGTTGCCGGCTCTTACCGACCCACCTGCCGATCTCTCTTGTTCCCGCACTCTCTCGCACTTCCATTCTCCATTCTGTGATTCTTTCATTCGCTGATTCTCCATGTGGCTTCGTATTTGGGCCGTCATTCAGAAAGAGTTCATCCAGACCCTGCGAGATCGCCGGAGCTTGGCGATCCAGATCGGCCTGCCCATCGCGCAGTTGATCATCTTCGCCTACGCCATCCGGATGAACGTGGAGCATATCCCGACGGTCGTCGCCGACCAGAGCCTGGATCGCGAGAGCCACTCGTACGTCGCAGCGATGACGTCGTCCGGCTACTTCGACGTGGTGTACTATGTTGCCACCGAAAGAGACGTAGTCCGCGCGATTGACGAGGGTGCCGCTCAGGCGGGCATTGTGATCCCGCCTGGATTCGCTGCGCATGTGGTACAAGGTGATGCCCAGGCGCTCCTTCTGGTGGACGGGTCGGATGTCTTCACCTCGCAGACAGCCTACAACAACATCAACGCCATTGCCCAGGCACACGCTACGGAGATCGTCTGGACACGCCTGGAGCGCTCGGGCGCCGTCACGAATGCTGCGGAGTTGATGCCCCTCGATCTTAGGGTTCGCATCCTCTATAACCCCGACCTCAAGGACCTGATCTTCCTGATTCCCGGGATGATCGCCACGATCCTGCAGACCCAGACGATCACGTTAACGGCGGCTGCGATCGTGCGGGAGCGTGAGGCAGGGACCTCTGGAGCAGCTCCTGGTCACCCCTATCAGGGCCGGTGAGCTAATGTTTGGGAAAATACTCCCCCAGGTCGTCATCGCAATGGTCAACATGCTGACCATCCTGGCGATTGGGATCTTCTGGTTCGGCGTGCCGTTCAAGGGGAACTTTGGGCTCTTCGCGTGGCTTGCTTTCCTGTACGTCTTCTCAGGACTGGGGATGGGACTGCTCGTGTCCACGATCTCGGAGAACCAGAAACAGTCCCAGCAGCAGGCGATGCTCATCATGCTCATCGGACTCGTCCTGGGCGGCTTCATGTTTCCCCGCTACTTGATGCCGCCCGTGGTGCGCGTCATCGGCGACCTATTCCCCCTCACATACTTCATCCCAATCGCACGAGGTATTATCACCAAGGGCGTCGGGTTTGAAGTGCTGTGGGAGCAGGTCGTGGCGCTGGCGATCTATGTCATCATCGTGATGGGTGTGGCGATTCGGGCATTCAGGACGAAGTTGGACTAGCCGCGATGGGCCACGGGATTCGGGAGCGGGCACGGCGGAGCGCACAACGTCTGCTGGCGATCATGCAGAAGGAGTTGATTGAGCGCGTGCGCGACAAGCGCACATTGGCGCTGATCCTCATGATGCCGGTGATCCAGCTCGTGCTTTTCGCATATGCTGTGAGACTCACCGCAGACCACCTCCCCACGGTCGTTGCGGACCTGAGCCTCGACAACCAGAGCTATGCCTTCGTCGATGCCCTCGAGGTCTCCGGTTACTTCGACATCCTTGAGTATGTCAAGGATGAGCGTGAGGTCTTGGCTGCAATTGACCGCGGCGAGGCCCGGGCGGGCGTGGTGATCCCGCCGGATTTCGAAGCACAGATCGGGGCAGGCACTGCCCAGGCGCTGGTGATCCTGGATGGCTCCGATTCCTTCTCGGTGCAAGCCGGTTACAGTGCCGCGGTCGCCATTGCTAATGCGCGGTCGCTGGACCTGCTGACGACCAGACTCGAACAGGTGGGGCAGCACCTGGAGACGATCCCAATCCGATCCTCCTCCCGCGTGCTCTACAACCCAAACCTCAACGACATGATCTTTGTGATGCCCGGCCTTATCGCTATGCTGCTCCAGGTGCTTGCCGTAAACACGACCGCGCAGTCGGTCGTGCGCGAGTACGAGCTAGGTACGTTGGAGCAGATCCTGGTCACTCCGGTCCGACCGATTGAGCTTGTCGTCGGCAAGCTCATCCCCAATATCGCGCTGGTAGTGTTCGACCAGATCGTGGTGACCGTGCTGGGCGTTACGTGGTTCGGCGTCCCCTTCCGAGGGAATGTATGGCTCTACGCCTGGCTGTCGTTGGTATTCCTCGTGTCGGGCCTGGGGTTGGGACTGTTGATCTCCACCGCGGCTCGCAACCAGAAGGAGACGCAACAGCTCACGTCGTTGCTGATGATGTTAAGCCAGTTGCTGACCGGCTTCATCTACCCCCGCGGGCCGATGCCTCCCGTGATCAAGGCGATCGGCAACCTGATCCCCCTGACGTACTACATCCGCATCGTGCGCGGCATCATCACCAAGGGCATTGGGATCACCTTCCTATGGAGCGACGTGATCGCATTGGCGATCTACAGCACGGTCGTGATGGTGCTGGCGGCGGTCACGTTTCGGAAGCGGCTGGGATAGAACAACGAGGGCTGCGATGTCACTCGTCCCACTGCGCACATCCCACCTCAACACCCCTGCGCAGATCCGCGTGGCAGCCGTCACAGCGGGTGCAGCGCACAATATCGTCGAAGCGCCCCTGCTTGACCTTGATCGGCCAGTCGGGATCGGCGATCATGGCGCGCCCGACGGCCACCAAGTCGGCACGCCCCTCATTGAGCACCGTCAGTGCCCGGTCGACCTCGTCCAGCTCATTGACTGCGATGATGGGGACGCCAAGAGACATGAAGGGCGCCGCGCGATCGCCCGGCGCGTCCACGCTGGAAGGCGAGAGATCGAGGACGTCGACGCCCGCGTCCACCAGCGCCTCGGCCAGCACCAGGCTCTCCTCAATGCCATAGCCCTGCCCCACCGGCGTGTGCCGGTAGAAGAGCAACAGCGCGTCGCCTGCGACGGCTTTGATCGTCTCCACGATCTCGATGGCCATACGCATACGGCTCTCCAGGTCGCCGCCATAGCGGTCGGTCCGCAGGTTCTGCACGGGAGAGAAAAACTGGTTGAGGACGTATCCGTGGGCCCCATGTGGCTCCACGCCGTCGAAGCCCGCACGGACGCAGATGTCCACGGCTTTGCGATACGCCGCGTGTATAGCCGTGATCTCCTCCGAGGTGAGCTCTTCAGGCGTCACCCGCCGCAGACGGACGGTAGGAAAGAGCTGAATCGAGACCAGCGCGCCCGCGGCGTGAACTGCATCGACCAGGGGCGCCAGGTTGTCGGCAGTGAGCTCGCGGCCGAAGCGACCGATGTCGGTGGATTCCACCGTGACCAGGGACGCGCCGCCTTGTGCGCGTCGCCCATACCACGCAGCGCCGGACGGCCCGCCAAGATCGCGGTTCACCACCATCGGCGGCACCACGATACGATTGCGGAGTACGCGGTCGCGGATCTGCAGCGGCTCGAAAAGGGGAGAAGTGTCGATGTTCATACGTGTGTCCTGTTCTTAACGACGAGTAACAAGTGACGATTGATCAGAAAGCTGCCAGCGCCGCCAACAGCGCCTTGATGTAGCCGACCGAGTAGGCAAGACCGAGGCTGACGTTGCCATGATCTCCCTCAAGTTCGGGGATGTGATCGGGATTGACGCAGCCGTCAAAGCCTACCTTGTGCAGGGCTGCCAGGATCGTAGCCATATTCATATCCCCATCGTCAAGCAGCACCTCTTCGAAGCCGCCTGCCGTCGCCAGGCTCCCGCGGACGTTGCGGAAATGTGCGGTGAAGATGCGACCCTTGCGGCCATAGTGGTTGATCTCGTCGAGGACGAGAGCGGAGCCCCCTGCCTCGGCGCGGGTGCCAATGCAGTAGAGATAGCCGACCGCCCGGCTTGGGAAAGCGTCGATGATGCGGTGGAAGCCCAGGCTGTCGAATGCTGTGCCGGCGTAGGGCGTATCGGACGGGTGGACCGCCAGCTTCACACCTGCGGCTTCCGCTGCGGGCACAAGCCGCTCAAAGACCCGGCGGAACCGTGCCCACCAGGCATCCACGGCTTCCGGCGAGCGCAGCACCGGGTCCGCCCAGTGGGCGTACTCGCCACGCGAACGGTATCCGCCCCGATGCACCGCGGCATAGGTCTTGGTCAAGTGGGGCATCGCGTCCCCGCCGAACCGCTGGCGCGCAATGGGGATGCCTGCCTCGCCGAAAACTTCGAGCGCCCTGCAGGCGTTCTCGATAGCGGTCTCATCATCGATATCGCCCGCCATATACGCCTCGGGAATGTCGGGAAGGGTCACCCGGTTGATCCCGAGTCCCCACGACCCGATCGTCTTCTTCATGGCAAGGACGCCATCGAGATCGGCGTATCCCTGCTCCTTGACGCCTGGAAAGGCGTCCCCGGCCCCGAAGTCGAGACAATCGGCACCCAGCTGGGAGACCATGCGCAGATAGCTGTCGGAAAGATCGCGATACCAAACGGACACACGAATCATAGCGTAAGTCTCCTATTCCGTCGTGAAGACGACTTTGTATGCCTGCTTGGGCTCCGCCAGGAGCAGCGCGTAGGCATCGGCGAAGTCCTCTAGGGGGAAGCGGTGGGTGATCATCTCGGCCATGTTGACGGCACCGCGAGGCGATCAGCTCGTGCGCCTCTCGCTCGTCGCGATAGAGAGCGTTCGATGACGTGGTCATCCGCCGCTCGGAGCCCAGGTCCATCGCGTTCAAAGTCAGTGCGGTGTCGTGCACCGCCAGGTTGACGTAGGTCCCGGCCTCCGAGAGCAGGGCCAGCCCGGTTGCCATAGTCTCCGGCGTGCCTACGGTGTCGAAGACCGCAGCACACGTGGCGGGCCCAAGCGCCTCGACGAGGTCGACTTGATCCGGATCGAGGCACGTGAACCCCTCATAGCGGGTGATCACGGCTTGAGCCACCGGCGCAGGCTCGGAGATGACAATCCTTCCGGCTCCCATCGCCCTGGCGACCTGGGCGATGCTCAACCCCACCGGGCCGCCGCCGATACAGAGGACCGTCGCGCCCGACGTGAAGTCGGTGCGACCCACCGCGTGCACGGCGACGCCCAGGAAGTCGCGCATCGCCTCTTCCTCGAAGCTCACGTGATCCGCCATGGGGTGCAGCAGGTCTGCCCAGGCCAGGCAGTAGTCAGCGTAGGCGCCCGGATAGAAGGACCGTTCTCCCCACCCCTGGGCGTGTCCGATGTGCAGCGTCTGCCTGCAGAGGTTCTCGTGGCCGCTGCGGCAGAGTTCGCAGACACCGCAAGTGCGAAAGGCCTGCGCGCCCACCCGTTGGCCCAGGAGAGACTCGTACCGGGCGTCATTGACCTCCACTACGATCCCCGAGAACTCGTGCCCCAGCGTCATATTCGCGGGGTTGTCGACGTGCTTGCCGAGAGTATGGAGTGCCCAGGGATTCTCACCCGCCCAATAACGCAGGTCGCTCCCGCAGATACCACAAGCCTTGACCTCGATCAGGACGTGCTCCGGCGCCGTCAGGATGGGGCGCGGCACCTCAATAAGCTGTAGATTGCGTGGTTCTTTGAGGATGATAGCTTTCATAGTCTCAGATGCAGAATGAGAGATTCGAAGCATTCAGAACCGGCCGGCTCACGCCCGATTCTTCCATTCTTGATTCTCTCATTCTGTTTTCTCCCATTCTCAGATTCCTGCCAGCCGGTAATACGCCGCGTTCCACCGCAGCTCATTCTTGAACGCGCGCAGGTCGGTCGTCTCATCGATGACCAGACACTCGATCCCGGCCATCTCGGCGAAATCCTCGAGGTGCTCGCTCGTCAGCACCTGGCTGAAGCTGGTGTGATGTGCGCCGCCGGCAAGAATCCAGGCCCCCGCCCCAACCTTCAGATTGGGCCTGGGCACCCAGACGACACGTGCGACCGGCAGCTTCGGCAGCGGCGCATCGGGAGACACGACATCCACCGGATTCACGATCAACCGGAAGCGGTCCCCCAGATCGACGATCGACGCGTTCACAGCCGGGCCGTCAGCAACATTGAAAACCAGGCGCGCCGGATCAGCCTTGCCCCCGATCGAAAGCGGATGCATCTCCAACGAGGCCTTTCCATCGGCAATTGACGGGCAGACCTCGAGCATATGGGCGCCCAGCACCTTCATGTTGCCCGGTTCAAGATGATAGGTGTAATCCTCCATAAAGGACGTGCCACCCACCAGCCCCGCACTCATCACCTTCATGGCTCGCACGAGGGCCGCGGTCTTCCAGTCGCCCTCAGCACCGAATCCGTAGCCATCGGCCATCAACCGCTGGACCGCCAGACCCGGCAGTTGCGAGAGCCCGTAGAGATCCTCGAACGTGGTGGTGAATCCCTTGAAGCCACCGTCCTCTAGGAAAGCGCGCATGCCCAGCTCGATGCGCGCAGCGTCCCGCAGCGAGGCATGTTGAACGCCGCCGGCCTGGAGACTCGGAGCTACCGTATACTGTGCCTCGTACTTGGAGATGAGCCCCTCGACGTCGGTGTCGGTCACAGCATCGACGTACGCCACTAAGTCACCCAGACCGTAGCCGTTGACACTGTAGCCGAACTGGATCTGCGCTGACACCTTGTCGCCTTCGGTGACAGCGACCTCGCGCATGTTGTCGCCAAAGCGGGCGAACCTGGCGCCCTGCATATCCCGCCAGGCCGCCGCAGCGCGCATCCACGTGTCCAACTCGGCCAGGACCTCTTCGTCCTGCCAGTGACCCACAACTACCTTGCGGGCCCGACGCATACGCGTGCCGATGAACCCGAACTCACGTCCACCGTGGGCAGATTGATTGAGGTTCATGAAGTCCATATCGATGTCAGCCCAGGGGATATCGCGGTTTGCCTGGGTGTGGAGATGAACAAAAGGTTTCCTCAGCGCGCTCAGACCTGCGATCCACATCTTGGCAGGCGAGAATGTGTGCATCCACGTGATCAGCCCAATGCACGCATCGGCGTTGTTCGCCGCAGCGCAGACCGAGGCAATCTCCTCAGGAGTCTTGACCACCGGCTTGAAGACCACGTTGACCGCGAGTCTTGAGGACGCCGCGAGCGCCTCGGCGATCCGACGTGCATCGTCCGCGACCTGCCGCAACGTCTCCTCACCGTAAAGGTGCTGGCTCCCTGTGACAAACCATACTTCGTAGTGCGTAAGGTCGATCATGCAAGTACCCCCATTCGCTTTCTCGCTCATTCACTACCTCGGTTTCCCATCCCCTTCGAACGTCCACGTGTACCCCGAGCCCCAGAGCTCGCGCAGGAGCCCAATCTGGCCCGAGTGGTAGGTCCAGTGCCAGATGAGGTGCATCAGGACGCCCCGCGGCGTAGTGGGCTGACAGTGCCGGCCCTGAACTCGGTGTCGATGCTGGTCAGCGACACCAGCGCCGGCAGCGTCAGCTCGTCGCGGACGCGATCGCAGAGCACCATCAGGTCGCCGGCGTCCACATTGGGAACGACGGATTCCCCGGCGGGGACGGCTCGTCCGGCCTCAAGGACCGCCGCCTGCAAATCAGCCGGCGACCTTGACGTCCGAGATGCGCCGGATCCAGCCCTCCTCAGCCCACACAAGATGCTCCACCAAGGCCGCGATGGAAAGCGTGCTCCCCTCCGGCACGAAGCGTAGCGCATCCGGCGGTAGGTCGGAGATCTGGTCGATCACGCGAGCTCGAAGCTCGTCCAGTGCCGCAGCCGCGATCGCGACCCCGCTGTCGGCAAAGCCGCTGGGGATCTGCATCGCATACCGGCGAGGCCTGCCGCGTTTGTCGATCGGTTGAAAGCCCATCTTGTCTGCCCTTCCAGCCTCCAGCTATGTATGTCCAAGTATAGGGAGAGCGAGGAGCCACGCAAATCCCGGGGGGACGCGACTATGCAGCTTCTGCTGTGCCCCGTCGGGCGCCTATGCTACATGCGGGGAGAGGAGCAACACAAGAGAGTGAGCTACGGCAACTCGGCGCGGGGCAGGATGAAGTAGAAAGTGCTGCCCTCTCCGTCTATGCCGGAACTCGCCACGCCTGCCGAGCCGCTCAACTTCTCCATGATCCGCTGGACGATGGACAGCCCCAGACCGTAACCCTTGGCCCGGGCCTGATCGAGCCGCTCGAAGGGAATGAAGAGACGCGCCTGCTGGTCTTCGGTGAGGCCGCCTCCGTTGTCCTTGACCCAGAACTGTGATCCGCTCTACATGATCTCCAGCACCAAGAGACCCTGTGGCGGAACGTTACGTCACCCGGCTCGCCCGCCGTCGAGGATCGTCGCGCCGAGCTCGATCTGCGGCGGGACACCGCCATACTTGAGCGCGTTGCTGATGTAGTTGGCCCACACTTCCTCAATCCACGGCGCGTAGCCCCAGGCAATAGGCCATACCTTGGGCACATCGATCTTGGCGTGCTCCTGATCGGTCATATCCGTGAGACGAATCAGCACATCGGAGACGATCTCACCCATATCGAGGGGCTGCAGGGCCACCTCATCCATCTTGCGGACGCTCGACAGTAGCAGCAGCTCATCGATGATATTGTGCATCTTTCGCGCGCTCTGGCCGATGGCGCGGATACACCAATCCAGTTGGTCCGGGCTGTCCGCGACCTCACCGGCGGCGATAAAGCTGGTATAACCGGTCAGCAACGAGAGCGGCGTCTTCAAGTCGTGGGCCACAGTATGGGCGAACGCATCCAGTTCGGCGTTGCGGGCCGCCAGATCCTCAGCCTTCTGACGCAATGAGGCCTCACTCGCCCGCAGCGCCGTCTCTGCAAGTTTGCGCTCGGAGATCTCCTGTTGCGCCGCTGCATAGAGGCGGGCATTCTCCAACGCCACCGCCAATGATGTCGCGATCTGAGACGCAACGTCAATGTGCTCGGCGGTAAAGGCGTTTGATGTGGCGGACTCAAGATTGAGCGTCCCGACCATTGTCTGCTGCACGACCAAAGGCACGACGAGATAGGCACGCACCCCCTCGTGATAGAGCCGTCGAGAGAGCCAGTCACCGCTCTCTCCATCGGTGACCTGATTCACGCAGACGACCTCACGCAACGCGAAGTGACCTGAAGCTACGGCCTCTTCCCACGGCGTTCGACCGCGACTGAGTCTACCCGGTGCCCGGATAGCCAGTAGTCGCACCTGGTTTGTCCCGCTAAACGCGACGACCGACATTCGCTGAACCGGCAGCAAATGATGGATCTGCTCCAGGGCCGCCGCCGCGATCTTCTGTGGGGATTGGGCTGCCAGAATGGCTTGGTCGATCTCGTGGAGGATGCGCAGCCGCTCTGCATAGCGGCTGAGCGTGGTCTGGGACTCCTTGCGCTCGGAGATATCCTGGAGGCTGAGGAGATGACCAACCACGCGCTTGCGGATATCGTGGAGTGCCGAAATCCGCAGGTCGTAGACCTTGCGGTTATCTCCCTCGCCCACGACCAATTCATCGCGTGTCTCGTGGATATCCCGATGCCTCGTCATCAAGTAGGAATAGTGCGGCAGGACCTCGCCAAACACCTTGCCGGCCACTTTCTCCCGCTTCACCCCGAGGATCTCCTCCGCCGCCGGGTTCAGATCCACGACACGATCACGGTGATCCAGGACCACGATGCCACTTGAGAGGCTTCGGATGACGATGCTGCGAGCGACCGGCACGAGATCGAGCAGATCCGTGGCGCAGTAGCCCCCATGTCACGACAACCCCGCTGATAGCAAAGGCAAAGGGCGTCAGATCAAGGTGCGACAGGGAAGTCGCGCCGGCGATCGTCGCAACGTTGGCCATCCATGGTGCCGAGATAGCGATCATCAAAGCTAACCCTTGTCTTCGGTAGATCCGTGCCGTAGACCAATGAGCTCGGATAAGCAGATAGGCCACCAAGCCCAGGATACAGTAGGAGTAGACCGTGTGCACCCAGAATGCTGGGCCGAGATCGTTGCCCATCGTCGGAATCGCACCGGTAGTATCGAGCCAGACGCGCGTCCGAAACAGGTGATACGGATTGGCCCAGACGAAGACCTGCAACAACACAGGGTGTACCGCTAACAGTGCCAGGAGCCGCGGCGTCACGCAAGCCCCCTCGACCGGTGTACGCCAGCGCAAACAGCAGCCAGGTAGCAGGCACCAGAGCAATGCCCACGTACTGGAGATTGGTCCAGAAGAGCTTGGCCCCCAGCGAGCTACTCAGATGGGTCGCCACACTGGCCAACGACCACCCGGCCACGGCGGCCATAGACACGGAGAAAAAGCGGGCACCGGCTACGCTCGCACGGCGCCACGTGTAGATCGCGAGCCACGTCAAGACCGCGGCTGCGGCGACCAGGGCTCCCGTGTAAACTACCAGTGAACGTACCATAGACCATCGCAGTCCGGTCGATGCACCGCGAATCCCTCAGCGCACCAACCATCACCATAAGTTTAACAACGGTTAGAGAATTGTCAAGCGAGAGAATTCACGACAGGCTATTCCGTCGCCTTGTGGAGTGCCACCTTGGGCAAAGTGGAGCGACCATCCGGCAGAACGAGCAGTCGGATGCGCTTGTCAGCCCGGGCCAGCACCTCAGTCAAAGCAGCCTGCGGATCCTCGCTAAAGATGACGTTGAGGGACTCCGCTGCCATCAGCCAGCGCCGACGGTAGAACTCGCCGCGGATCGACTTGGCCCGCCATTGAATCTCGCGCGGAGGGAGCGGCCAGTCTCGCCGTTCGTGGAGCCGCATCAATTCGCTGAATGCCAGATCGCGCAGATGAGGTCCAAAGGCTTCGCGCGACAGCGTCTCCAACATCCCATCGTCCGCAAGGGCTCCAGCACGCCAATCACGTACGCCCAGACCCGGAGCGGCTGTACCCACGACGATCACGGTTCCTCCCGGTCGCGTTACTTCGCAGGCCCTTCGCACCGTCTCGGGATCGAATCCCTGATGCGGCACCGGCCCGGTCCCGTGCGAGGCCAACGTGACGTCAGCCGGCTCGCCCACCTCGGCCCCCCACACCGACGCATCACCGAAAGCCATCGCTCGCTGGTGCACAGGCTCCACACGTCCGGCGAAGGCCACGATTGGCTCGTCCTGACGGTTGACCACGACGTTGATTAGGAAGTCGATTCCGACCATCCTGCCGACCGCGTCTGTCTCGGCACGACTCGGATTGTCGTGCTGCCCGGGAATCGAGTCAAGCGAGTAGTTGAAGCTGTGATCGCGCAGGATCGTGTCGAATCCGGAGACGCCCGGCAAGATCAGCTTGTAGCCTCCCTCATAGCCGTGGGTGACGTGCGGCGCCACCCTCCCCAGCCCTATGACGTAATCTGCTTCGACGATGTGGCGGTTGACCCATACCGGGGTGCCCATCGCACTGATGCCCACAAAGCGCAGCATCCCCCAGTCACCACCGTCGTGACTGATGCACCGATAGCGGGCGACTACGTCAGCCCCCAACTTGCGCGCCAGATCATCCGCAGACATTGGGTCGTGCATCCCGCTGGCCGTGACGAAGGTAATGCCATCATCGGCGACCCCTGTCGCCGCGAGCCGCTCCAGGATCAACGGAACGACCCGATGTGCGGGTGTGGGGCGTCCCCAATCATCTGTGATGATCGCAACTCGCTTGCCGCCCAGATCCTGCGACTCGATAGGGCTAGCCCCAACCGGGGAAGCCATCGCCTGCGCCACGACCTCCTCCCACGACTTTGTGCCCGCGGGATCCTTCGCGCTGGCGACCAGCACGTCTGCCCGGGCTTCATCGACCGCTATCGAAAAAGACTGCGTCCCAAAGGGAATGTCCAGGTTCATCAATGCCTCCTGCCCCCATTCTACAATGGCTATGCAAGTAAGAACAGCCGCCTGTCGACTGCTGATCTTGTCGCTTTCTTGCACCTCGCGTACAATCCCCGCAGAACAACGTATGAACACACGAATACCTTTGCGCCTTCCCTCACTGCGGGCCTTCAGCCACGATGCAAGGCAGTTGATTCTCGCGTCCGGGTTGATCGCCGTCAGCTTCTTTGGCGTTTTCTCATTGCTCCGCAGCCTCTATCTTCTGCGGCTGGGCTTCGGGGCACCCTACGTCGGCGCCTACTATGCCACCGGCGCCTTCACGTTTATGGCGATGGGCGTGCCGAGTGGGCTCCTGGGGCAGCGCTTCGGCACCCGCAGAATGATGATTGTCGGGAGCTGGCTGACGGTCGGCGGCATGTCGATACTGCCCCTCCTCGAGATGCTCGTGCCGGCCCATGCCGCTACGTGGCCCTTCGCTTCGCAACTCGTGATGACCATCGGTTGGTCTTTGATCAATGTGAACACGGTGCCCGCGCTGATGGCCGTGACCCGCGCTCCGGACCGCAGCAGTGCCTACGCGATGACCAGCGCGCTGCGCGGCATCGGTACCTTCGGCGGGACCGTGGTGGGCGGCGTCTTGCCGGGCCTTCTTGCGGCAATCGCGGGTACGGACGTCCAGGATGCGGCACCTTACGGCTATGCACTTCTGGCGGGAGCATTCCTGGGGTTGCTCTCCATTGGCCCGCTACTGAAGATTCGGGGAGGCGGCCGACCCGCAACAGATGACCAGGATTGTGCGGCAGCGTGGCCCTTTCCCGCTGCTGCCGGTCGCTGCGATGATCGTCTACGTCTTTCTGCGACACACTGGCTGGACCACGTGCCAGTCCTTCTGTACACCATATTTGGATACCGAGCTGCGGATCCCCACATCGACCATCGGCCTGATCAACGGAGTAGGTCAGGTCGCGGCCATCGGTGTTGCCTTCCTCATCCCACGCCTATCCGAGCGCTGGGATTATGGGTGGATTGTAACCGCGTCTACCGGGATCCTCTCGGTAAGTCTCGGCATCCTGGCGACGGCATCGCATTGGAGCACCGTCGGGTTTGGGATGTTGGGTATACAGGTCGCCGCCTCGCTCTGGTTGCCATCGCTCCAGGTCTTCCAGATGGAGTTGGTATCGGAGGGATGGCGTGGGCTCTCCTATGGGGCCGTCACGATGGCCATGGGCTCGGGATTCGGCTCCATGAGCCTCTTCGGAGGCTACTTCATCGACGCCCATGGCTATCAGAAGCTATTTGGGCTTGGCATTGGACTGGCTGCCGCCGGAACTGTGCTGATGGCTGCGATCTCGCACCGGGTGTCACGGTCGATGAGAGAGTCAGCATGAGGAGGGTGTCCCGAATGATCTGATCACAAACAAGCTGGCCTGCCTCGACGCCGCCATCATCTGGCGCCCCCGTGACCGGGTCTTCTGCTATCTCTTCACCAACACCGGCAGCGCGATGGGCGCTCCGTTGGCGAGACGAATCCGGAGCATGATGGCCACAGGAAGTTAACACGTTTCCGCCCTAGAACGCTCAGACACCGCAAGATACTTCGAGAGGAGGTCGCTGTTGACGCACCTATTTGACCTGGAAATCAGCTGGATCCTGTGGCTGCGCCAGACCATCCCGGGTCTCGTCGGCCCGTTTGAGGTCCTGACCTACTTGGGCAACGAACTCTTCTTCTTGCTCTTCCTCCCCTTCGTCTATTGGTGCATCGACCGCTGGACGGGGGTACGCGTGATCGTCATTCTCATCATCTCAGCTGCCTCCAACGAGGGGATAAAGGAGCTCTTCAGACTGCCACGGCCGATCGACTATGCCCCGGACCGGCTGGCCACCCTCTTTCGCGTGCCGATTGGGATCGCCCGGCAGCGCTACGAAGCCACGGGCTATGGCTTTCCGAGCGGGCACACCGAGAACGCGACCGCGATCTGGGGTTACCTCACGATGCACGCACATCGCCTGCGCGGCACTCGCTACGCGGCTGTGCGTTCGGTGTTTCTTGCTCTGGCAATCCTGCTGATCGTGCTGGTACCCTTATCCAGGATCTACCTGGCGGTTCACTTTCCGCACGATGTAGTCGGCGGCTATGTCATCGGCGCGGCACTGCTATTCCTCTATCTCTGGCTCGAGCCCGGAGCCAGCCGGCGGCTGGCAGGCGTGGAGCTTGGCTGGCAATTGACCCTCGCCACAGTTGTCCCGGCGCTGGCAATGGTGCTGTTTCCCCGGGAGATCATCGTCACCGCCGGTTCAGCATTTATGGGATTGGGGATCGGATTCGCCGCGGAGCGGCGTTGGCTGCACTACGCATCTGCCG
The DNA here is from genome assembly GCA_963751345.1 of uncultured Chloroflexia bacterium. Taxonomy (GTDB): domain Bacteria; phylum Chloroflexota; class Anaerolineae; order B4-G1; family SLSP01; genus PWVB01. Next base: position 12,387 of record CAVVUS010000007.1, on the reverse strand, counting down.
GTGAGTGGTGGCAGAGAGCATTGCGCTATCCGCTTGGAATGGTCGGGGTATTGATCCTCTACGCCGGGCTCAAGGTAGCGTTCGCCGCGCTGGAACCTGCCCTGATTTTCCGCTTCATACGCTACGTCCTGATTGGCCTGTGGGCCAGCGTCGGTGCCCCCTGGATCTTCATTCGGGCCGGGCTGGCCGCATCCGATAGCTAACCACCGGGAGACTGGCCCGACACCACGAACCGGGCGCCAAAACTGCAGTTTCGGCGCCCGGTTTGATATGGATGGCGGTCGCAGATAAACGATGAGATCGTGCGTCGCGTCCCTGCTGCGCCATCCCCTCGACCAGTTAACGCGTCTTGTGAGCTCTGCCTATTTCCTAACCTTGCGGAAAGACAGCGCAAGGCCGCCACCCACCAAGAGTATGCCGATAGCGACGACCAACACCAACGGGACCAACGAAGCAGCACCCGTCTGAGGCAGAACTGCACCGCCGGAAGGCGTCGCCGTTGCCGAAGGCATCGGTGTGGCCGTGGCAGCGGGCTGAGCGGTCGCCGTAGGCTCAGGCGTCGCCGTAGCCTCGGGCGTCGCCGTAGCTTTAACCGCTGCGGTACCTTCGGATGGCGCCATCGAGCTGGTGACCAGCGGTGCAGACTGCATGACAATCTGTCCGTTCAGCGCGACAGGAGAATCGACACCCGGGAACTCGTAGGTGCCGACCGTACCGGCATCCGTGTGCAGCATAGCCCAGATTGTGGGCGTAACGCCACTGGGGACAATGGGAACGGAGATGTTGGTGTTCTCGCCGTCGGAGACAGCCGCGTGGCCGAGTACCGTCCCCGGCGCACCATTATTGTCGGCATGGATCACGACCCAGCCGGGCCCGTCACTGACGACGGATGCGACATCTACCGTGAGTACCTGGTCCTGTACGGTGACGCTCGACGTCATACTTGTGGTCGCAGAAGGCATGAGTGTTGACATCGTCCCCGTGGGATCTAGCGACAAGGGCTCTTCCACGATCGCCCCATCGACCATGACCGGAGCATCGGGACCCGGGTTCTCATACGTCCCCACCACTCCAGCATCTATGTGCAGCATAGCCCACACCGTGGGCGTAAGCCCGGCCGGATCAATGGGGACAACGACGTTGCTGTTCTCACCGTCGGACAGTGGCGCCCAGCCGAGCACTGCTCCCGGCGCGCCCTTGTTGTCGGCGTGAATGACAAGCCATCCCGGCCCATCGCTGAGCACCGATTGAACCGTGACCGTGAGAGCTTGACCTTCGACAGTGACACTCGGTGTCATGGCCTGGGCACTGACCAAGCCAGCAGCAAATGCCAGCATTGCCAGCATCACGAACACAGCGCCAACCCTTCGTAGCCTAACCATCTTGTTGCCATCCTTTTTCATTTTAGGCCCTGAATCACTAGTGTGCTTGGATCAGCCAGAGTGGGCCTAAGACCCCGACTCAGCACGACAGAAACCACATTTATCATAATAGAGTGATCTATTTAGAATAAAAGGCGGGACTGATCGGCGTCGGGCTGGCTTCGGTTGTCATTGTGTTGGCTTTGAGTTGGCAGGCGCGCTGTGGAAACCCCTCAGTTCGCCCGGGTGCTGCGACGGCGTGGAGGGGGGTCAGACGAACATACAGCGCTGACGATAGGATCTTGATCCCGCGCCGAGCCGGGACGTTCCGGTGCGCAAGGGGGCCGGGGGCTGCGCCACAGCCGGTCCAGAGGTTTCACCTGATGCCTGCAAGGCCACAACCACGTATCGCTGTGTCGTGCTGCCCGGCGGCCAGCACGAGATGAGCGTGAGTCGTACGTCGCCAAAATCCTGAAGAGGCCACACCTCGGTCGGACCCACAACGTCTGTTTCGCTGACGATGTACCGATGGCCATCGTAGAACACCTCATCACCGGGTGTGAGTTGGGGCAAACCATCGAAAACACCGCCGCAGATATCTCGGTGTCCGAAGAGCGTGATATTGCCACCCTCGGTGATGCTGCTTGCAGACATTGTACAAGGCACCGTCCACGTGTGCCTGTTGTTATCGAGATCGACGCGTTCGGCTAGAATAGTCGGCACCTGCAGGCCGATGCCAGGAACTTCCAGGATATTTGGGGGAGTGAGAATGAGCGGGATTAGTGCCAGGGCTAGACTACCAGGAAAGTACATTGACGTGACTCCCGTAGGGTTGATCTCCATAGCAGTGTATGGGAAGAATGCGAATCGAGGTCGCCGAACCGCCGGAAAGTGTGGCCACCTTCCACGTCCGCGATTGAGCGAAAGCTATAATGCCACAGATCCGCAGTGGCGCAAGGCCCCTAATCGATAATGTTCAATTCTGACTTTACGGCGAACTGAGCATGTGCAGCAAGACTGCGCGGTTGGGAAGAAGGTGTAGGGCGGGCGGGCCAGGCACGATCAGCGCACATGCACTTGACCTCGTTGGCATTTCATCGTATGATGAGTATGACAAACTAGCACAACCCACCACGCCCCTCACCGCAGTCCTGTTTGGTCAGGTTGTGCGGTTGTAGGTCCCCTTAGAGCAGGAGGAGGCGTTATGAAACGAGCACTGGTGGTCATCGTGCTTCTTGTGTTGGCGCTGAGCTTCGCAACACCGGTCATGGCCTGGGGTGGCGGCAACGTCCACATCGTTCAGCGGGGTGAGACCCTCTTCAGCATCGGGCGCTGGTACGGGGTGGACCCGTGGGCCATCGCCCGAGCAAACGGCCTCGTTAACCCCAACTACATCTGGTGTGGGCAGCGACTGGTCATCCCTACCGGCTATGGCTGCTGTGGCGGTTGGCCCATGTACAATGTCGGCTATCGCTACGTGGTTCGCTGCGGAGATACACTCACCAGCATCGCCTGGCGGCACGGCGTCGATGTCTGGAGCCTCGCGCAAGCCAACGGTATTTACAACCTGAACTGTATCTACACCGGACAGGTCCTCTACATCCCCGGCTGGTAAGTACGGCATTTGCGCGGCCTAACGTTGGGGCGTGGCAACGTTAGGCCGCGCTTTTTTCCATCCCTTTGCCCCTTGACCCTGACGTAGCGTCATAGTGTACAGTAAGCCCTTGGAGGCAAGATGACATCAGGGACCTATACCGTGGGGAAGCTGGCAAAGATGGCGGGGGTGAGCATTCGGACGCTCCATCACTACGACCGGATCGGGTTACTGCACCCCGCCTCACGAAGCGAAACGGGGTACCGGCGCTACGGAGAACAGGAGTTGCTGCGGCTGCAGCAGATCCTCTTCTTCAAAGAGCTGGACCTGAGCCTGGAGGAGATTCGCGATATCCTCGATGACCCAGGGTTCGATCTGGTCACGGCGCTTCGCCGGCATCACGCCCTGCTGCAGCAGCGCGCGGCCCGCCTGTCACGCCTCCTGGAAACCGTGGACAAAACAATACGTCGATTAACGGAGGATACTATGACGATGACCGACGAAGAACTCTACGAAGGGTTCACTCCGGAGCAGCGAGAACGCTATCCACGCGAGGCGCGGGAGCGATACGGAGACAAAGCAGTGGACGCAAGCGAACAGAAGCTGCGGAAGCTTTCCAAAGCCGAATGGACTGCTATCAAGGCCGAGAGTGATGCGATCAGCAGCGAGCTGGCCGACCTTATGGGTCACACCACGCCCGATGCGCCGGAAGTACAAGCCTTAATGGCACGCCACCGCGCATGGCTCGAGCACTTCCATCCGGTGACTGCCGACTATTATGTCGGCCTGGCCTCTCTCTATACCGAAAATCCCGAGTTCCGCGCCCATTACGATGAATACGCAGAGGGACTGGCGGACTTTCTGGCAGCGGCGATGAAGGTATACGCGCAAGAACTGCCGGAGAGCTAGTTGGGCCGGACCACACGGCAGGCGCTTACGCCTGCCGTGTGAGGTGTCTGGCGATAGAAAGCACTACGGAACGTCCGCCACCGGAAGCGTGATCGTGAACGTGGTCCCGACCCCCTCGGTACTCGCGGCCTTGATCGTGCCGCCGTTGGCCTCAACGTGGAGTTTGCAGAGCGCCAGGCCCAACCCGATGCCCTTCGGCTTGGTGGTGAAGAGCGGCTCGAAGAGCTGATCCATCGTTTCTGTGGTCATGCCACAGCCTGTGTCGGCGACCGATAGCAGGACATCCGCCATCCGAGTGGTCGCGCGCACGAAGCGTGAGCGTCCCACCATCGGGCATTGCCTGATACGCATTAGTGATGAGATTGACCAGCACCTGTTCCATCTGGACCGGGTCAGCCAATAGACTCGACACCTCAGCGGGTACGTCAACAACGACCTGTACACCGTCGGGAACCGAAACCCGTGTGATAGCGCTTGAGACCAACGTTCCAGGTTCTATCGAGAGCGGATGCATCGTGCCCGTCCTCGCGAAGTCCAGCAGGTTACTCACGATACGATTGGCCGTCCCGGCCTCCGTATCGATCATGTCCAGCGCGTCGGCGACACAGCCCGGAGTTCAGGCATCTCGATGCGAAGGAGATAGATAGCATTCTTGATCACCGCCAGCGGGGTTCGCAACTCGTGTCCAAGGGTGCCGGCCATCTGCCCCAGGACGGCCAGCTTCTCGCGCCGGACCAGTTGTGTCTGTGCCTTCTGCAGCGCACGTGTTCGCGCCACCACCATCTCCTCAAGGTGTTCGGCGTAGTCACGTAGTCTCAACTCGGCGACCCGGCGATCCGTCACGTCAGTAACAAACCCCTCAAACGCGCCGATGCCTCCATCCTCCTCGATCCCCACACCACGCTCCCAGACCCAGCGTTCCTCGCCGGAAGCAGTCACGATCCGATATTCACACTGGAATGGCCGTCTCTCCTGCAGACCCTCCTTAATAGCTCGACGGACGTAGGCCCGGTCTATGGGATGGATGATCCCGGCATAACTCATGCCGTGGCTGCCGATAAGTCGGCGGCCGGATAACCGGTGAGTGACTTACATCCGCTACTCACGAATTCCATCGTCCACTCTGCATCATTTTGACATCGATAGGCCATGCCGGGAAGATTGTCCATAAGCGTAGAAAGCATCCGCTGATTTTCACGCAGCGCAGTTTCCACGGCGATCCGCTCACGCTGCAAACGCGCCTGCTGTACTGCCTGCTCGATCACGGCGGGCAACAATTCCAGGTATCCGCCGTCGACATCTTTGACGACATAGTCACTGGCACCTAACTTGAGCGCTTGCACCGCGATCTGCTCGCTGCCGGTTCCGGTGACCATGATGCAGGGAGGAAGCGGCCCCGTTCCTTCAAAGTGCGAAGCACGTCGAGCCCCGTCATCGTCGGCATCACGTGGTCGAGAACGACCACGTCGTAGTCATGCGCCGCATACATCGCCAGCCCCTCCTCGCCGTTCGTAGCCGCCGTGACCTCGTAGCCGGCCCGAGCCAGACGTCGCTCGAAGAGCCGCACCAGGCCAGGGTCATCCTCCATCAATAGAATACGGATCTTGGGTTCGCCGGTCACGGCGACCTCTGTAGGCACCGTTACGACGGTGAGGAAGAGCCCTATGCGCTGGATGGCTTCACTGAACTTAGTGTAATCCACCGGTTTGGTGATGTAAACACTGCAGCCGAGTTCATAGCACCGTGAGACCTCGCGTGTGTCGTCTGTGGTGGTGAGGATAATCACCGGAATACGCCGTGTCCGCTTGTCCGCCTTCATCCGCTGCAACACCTGATAGCCATCCAGTACCGGGAGGTTGAGGTCAAGCAGCACCATCAGTGGCGCGGCGGGTTCCTGTCCGGCGTAGTCGCCCTCGCCAAAGAGGAAATCCAACGCCTTCTGGCCATCGTCCGCAATCACGATCTCGTTGTTGATGCCGGCACGCCGGAGGTTCTTGACGATGAGACGGGCGTGTCCGGGGTTGTCCTCAACCAACAGAATAACCACCTGATCAACTTGCACAGACCACCTCTTGCTTTGCGATCGTGAAATGGAAGGTCGTACCCACTCCCAGCTCGGATTCACACCAAATGTGGCCGCCATGACCGACGTATCAGGGCCTGCACGTAGGCCAGACCCATGCCGTCGCCGGGTACATCCTGGCGTCCGGCACGACGGAACGGTGCGAAGACTTTGGGCATGTCATCCTCGGCGATCCCGCGACCATTGTCCCGAATATGGAACGCGACCCACTCCGGCGACTCATCGGCGGTAATACACAGTTCGCCGGGCCGATCCGGCACCAAGTACTTCAAGGCATTTCCAAGGATGTTGCCCATGATCTGCTCCATCGACGTGCGATCGGCCGTGATCCGCGGCAGATCGCCAACCGTGACGGTCACCCGATACTGCTCGATTTGATGGGTCAGGGGAATCAACGCCTCGTGAACCAGCGCTTCGACGTCCAGATCCTCGGGCCGGAGCTCGCGGTGCCCGAGCCGCGAAAGCGTCAGCACGGCGCTGATAAAGTGATCCATTCGGCTGACGGAGCTCTCGATGAAGTCGAGTGCCTCCGTCGCATCTTCGTCGAGCGCGCGGCGCAGCCGCTCTCGCTGTGGTGGGTCGAGATAGGGCTCAGCCGTCGGTAGTACCTCCCGCACCTCATCCAGCGCATACCTCAGCTCAGTGGAAAAACCCTTAAGATTGACCAACGGCGCCCGAAGGTCGTGCGAGACAATGTAGGCAAACTGCCGGATCTCCTCATTGGCCTGTGTCAGCTCAGCCGTGCGGGCCTTCACCCGAACTTCCAAGAGGTCTCGTGCCTCGCGAAGCTGGGCGCTGGTGCGTAGCGCTTCCTCCGCCGCCCTCTGCTGGGAAATGTCGGTGTAGATGCCGACTGCCCCAACCACACGATCCTCGATCAGCGTGGGCGCAGCCGAAAGAACAACCGGAATCGCGGTGCCGTCCTTGCCATAACGGATGGTCTCGACACCAGCGATGGGCAGCCCATCGCTCACTGCCTGCGTGTATGCGATAGCCTCCTCGGCCACAGGCGTCTTCGGCCCAGCGATCAAGGTGTTCAGCAGCTTACCTACGGCCTCCTTGGCCGAATAGCCGAAGAGGCGCTCGGCACCGGGGTTCCATTCCAGCACGCGGTGGTCAAGGTCCAGTGCGATGACCGCATCCGGAGCGGCCGCCAAGATAGCCTCGAGGTAGCGCCGGCGCTCGTGGCCATCTTCCTCCACGCGACCCCGTTCGGCCTCCTCGTCCGTCAGGTGGGAGTCTGCCACCTCAAACTCACTCATTCGATCTTCCGTTGTCACAGTGTTAGCCGTCCTTCTCTCCACTGTATCAGATCCAACTCCTGCCGTATTCTAGCTTGTTGGCACCTAACTGCCAGTCGTCGCACGATGTCTTGACACTATCGGGATTCTCCTTACTGCACTACGATCTTTCAGGATCCACCCTGCCCGCGGTCTGGCATTACCGGTCGTCTTGCTCTCGCGACGAAATCCCTCTTGGCCTCTAGACCGCGCGACCATCTTGTTGTACAATAGAACAAATGGTCGACTACACATCTGAGGGGTTCGCCGCCCCCCCATTTTGCGAAACGAACCCATTTTCGGGGCTGCAGGCTTGCCCCAAGGCGAAAGATATCCTGCGACGGGGTCCGGACTTGTGCAATCCCGAGGATCGGCTATAATGTTCTTGATGGCGTGAGATGCACGCCTGATGATAGCAGGGATACAGGCACACAAAGCATGCTCGACAAGGCACGGGTTTATCTGGCAGTCAGAGACGACGGGGAGGATTCCTTGTCGTAGTGCGCCTGCGTGACGATCAATCACAGCCAAAAGCGTGGGCGCACAACCGCCCACGCTTTTTTTGTTGATCCAAGCAGAAACCCAGCCGCGGGCGCACCCAGCCCGCGGCTGTTTGTATGCAATCGGTGAGGTGAAGCATGTCGGTAGTGAGTTTCCGCGATCTCGGCAAAGCATTCGGTGACCTGGACATCTTCGCAGGCCTCTCGGGCGACGTGCCGCGCGGTGCGCGCATCGGCCTGGTGGGCCCTAACGGTGTGGGCAAGACCACACTGATGCGAGTCCTCGTCGGACGGGAGCCGGCAACCGCCGGCACCGTGACCCTCGCCAAGGGCACTCGAATTGGCATCCTGGAGCAGGAAGCTGCCGACGCCTTCCTCGCACCCCAGCACACGGTCTTCGAGGAAATGCTCACCGTCTTCACTGAGCTGCGCGCCCGGGAGACAGCGCTGCACAGGATGGAAGCCGCGATGGCTGACGGCGGCGACACCGAGGCGCTGTTGGAGCGGTATGGCGTGGCCCAGGAGGCCTTCGCCAGGGATGGCGGCTACGAGTACGAGCTCCGCATCCAGCAGGTACTCACCGGCCTGGGTTTCCAGGACGAGCAGCAGCACATGCCGTTGGCCCATTGCAGCGGAGGTCAGAAGACGCGGGCGCTCCTGGCACGCCTGCTCTTGGAGCAGCCGGATCTCCTCGTCCTCGACGAGCCCACCAACCATCTGGACATTGAGGCCGTCGGATGGTTGGAGTCGGCGCTACAGCGCTGGGACGGCGCCGTCCTGGTAGTCAGCCATGACCGCTACTTTCTCGACCAAGTGGTTAACGTCATCTGGGAGATGCGGGGGCTGGGACTGGAGACCTATCGCGGGAACTATACGGCCTATGTGATGCAACGTGAGGAACGCTGGGCGTGGCGCATCAAGGAGTTTGCTGCGGTCGAGGAGCGCTTCCTCAAGGAGCTGGAGTACATCAAACGCTTTATGCCGAGCGGCTCCGACCAGGCAAAAGGCCGACTCAAGCGCCTGGCGCGTGCGGTCCAGGCGGTGGCGTTGGGGGGCACCGAGGCGCTCAGCCAGAAGTGGAGCGAGTTCATGGAGGATGGCCCCGCGATCTCCAAGCGGACCTGGGACGTTCCGGAGATCGAACACGCCGTCAAAGCGCTACGCGCTCCGGACCCGTCGACCGACCGGTTCAGGCTCCGTCTCCGTATGAGTCAGCGGGGCGGCAACGAGGTACTCCGCGCGCGTGACGTGGCGATCGGCTATCCGGGCACACCGCTCTTCGAGATCGACGAGCTCCTGCTCCACCGCGGTGAATGCGCCGCTCTGATCGGTGCAAACGGCACCGGGAAATCTACGTTTCTACGCACGCTCCTGGACGAATTGCCGCTGGTGAAGGGCCGGCTGACCTTGGGCGCCAATCTCGACATCCGCTACTTCGCCCAAGCGTACGAGATCCTGGACCCGGACCAGACTGTGCTCGACGAACTCCAGGCATACCAGCGCATGGGACTTGGCGAAGCGCGCAACGTCCTGGCGCATTATCTCTTCCGTGGCGACGACGTCTTCAAGCCAATGAGCGCGCTGAGTGGCGGCGAGCGCGGGCGATTCGCGCTGCTGGTTCTCGCCCTCCAGCCGGTGAACTTCCTGCTGCTGGACGAGCCGACCAACCATCTGGACATCGAGGCGCAGGAGATGCTGGAAGACGCGCTCAGCAACTTTCAGGGCACCGTGTTGATGGTTTCGCACGACCGCTATCTGATCGACCGGCTTGCCACGCAGGTGTGGGAACTGCGCGACGGGCGCCTACACGTCTATCCGGGGAACTACACCGCCTACCTCGCAGCCCGTGATGCGGAGAAGGCAGCCCTCGCTGCGAGAAAGGCCGCTGCAGAGGCAGAAGCCACAAGCAAAGAGACTCGACGACATGGAACGGAGGGCGCGACCGCCAAGCCGCCGGTTGACATCGACGCGCTCATCGTAGCCATTCACGAGCTGGAAGCGCGGCTGGACGCCCTCGCCCGGCAGATGGTCGTCGCTACCGAGGGGAAAGAGTGGGACCAAGTGCAGTCGCTCGACCGCGAGTACAGAGAGGTCGAAGCCGAACTGGCCCGCCTGATGGCGCGTTGGGAGCGGGCCGAGGTCGGGATCTCCGCCTAACATAGATTCGCCCTGGGTCTGGAGTAACTCGACATTGTGTCGTTCTGTGGTATACTGCTGAATGTAGGACGAAGTAAGTGTAGGTCGTGAACCCCAAGGCCACCCACTCTTGCTGAGCTCTGGGGTGCATTTCACCTCTGGGGCAAAAGAGAGACAATGGTCTGGCAAAGCCCAGGAGGTGAAGCGTGGCAGACAACAAGACGTATGAAGAGCGGAAGGCAGCCGAACTGCAAGCGGCCATGAAGGAAGTCGTGGCGACCATTGACACGGAAGTGAGCGCGTGGCAGGCAGCCCACCCGCACGCGACGTTTGCAGAACTTGAGGAGGTGGTGCTGGAGGCCCGGAAGAAGTATGGCGAGGCCTTGATGCAAGCCCTGATCGGGCAGCGGGAAGAGGTGCGACCGGTGCCGGGCCCCCGCTGTGCGGAGTGCGGGGCGGAGATGCGCTACAAAGGGCAGAAACAGCGACGGGTGGTGAGTAGTATCGGAGAGACCGATCTAGAACGCGGTCACTACTACTGCCCCGAGTGTCAACGGGGCGTTTTTCCCCCTGGATGAGGCGCTGGGGCTCTTGCGGCGTACGCCGTGGAGTCCACATCTGCAAAGGCTGGTGACGGGCGTCGTGGCGCGTCTGCCGTATGCCGAAGCGAGCCAGGATGTTGGCGGATATCGGCCAGATCCGGCTGGCGCCCAGTAGTAGCTGGTACATCGGTCAGGCGTGGGGCACGCGCATCGGAGAGGAACTGGCACGCGAAGTAGAACAGCAGAAGGCCGCCACACGGGAGTGGAGCACCCCCGGCGGTCGCCCCGACGCTCAGCAGCGGATGGGCGTGGCCGTAGATGGGGCGATGGTGCATATCCGGGACGAAGGGTGGAAGGAGTGCAAGATCGGGACCGTCTACCGGGTCGAGTTGGAGCACCGGGTGGATGAGGTCACGGGGGATGAAGGCGAGTTTGGTCACGCCGTGGGCATGAGCTACGTGGCGCATCTCGGGGGGCCGGAACCCTTCGGGAAGGAGGTGTGGGCGGAGGCGCAACGGCGGGGGTGGGTCAAAGCGTGTGACACGCAGATGCTGGGTGATGGTGCTCCGTGGATCTGGGGGCTGCATCAGGAACACTTTCATACGAGTGTGGCGGGGGTGGATTGGTGGCATGCCCTGGATCATCTGAGCGCGGCCCAGGGGCTGCTGTACCCTGAAGGAGGACTCGCCGGCACCCAGTGGTATAACCGCAGCCGCAAGGCGCTCTTCCAAGGGCACGCCGAACAGATCGCCCGGAATCTCTTGGCCAGTGCGGAGCATGAAGCGGATGAAGAGCGCGCCAAGGCGCTGCGCACGGCCGGAGGCTACTTCCGTAACAATCGCGACCGCATGCACTACCAGGACCTGCGTGACGCGGGCTGGCCGATTGGCAGCGGGGCGGTGGAGAGTGCGGCCAAGCAGTTCAAGGCCCGCTTCACCGGACCGGGAATGCGCTGGAGTCGCCAGGGGGCCGAGAACCTATTGCCGGTGCGTATGGCCGTGATGTCCGGTAGGGCGCGCTTCAACGACCTGTGGTCAAAGGCCTACGACAACTTGCCCCCGTCCTAGAATGCACCCCTGGGTCTGGAGTAACTCGACATTGTGTCGTTCTGTGGTATACTGCTGAATGTAGGACGAAGTAAGTGTAGGTCGTGAACCCCAAGGCCGCCCACTCTTGCTGAGCTGGGCGGCCTTTTTTGTTCGGCCGAACTTCGTCCACTTTAGATGTAAGGAGCGTAGTACTTTGTCACAGACAGAAAATGCAGTGCAGACCGGAACCGTCAAGTGGTTTAACGCCGGAAAAGGCTTTGGCTTCATTTCGCGCGATAGTGGAGAGGATGTCTTCGTCCACTTCTCAGCGATTCAGGAGACCAGCGTAGGCGGCTACCGTGAGCTTCAGGAAGGTCAGCGCGTTGAGTTCACAGTGGAGCAGTCCGATCGGGGCCTAAAAGCGGCCAACGTGAAGGCGCTCTAGTCCACTCTCAATGAGAGTCACGGTGTGAGCCGTGAGTTCAAAGACCGCACAGCTACTAAGCTGTGCGGTCTTTGTATTCGGGACGCTACGGCAGATACGCCGCCGCCCACCCCACATCGAGCTCGTTGAGCTTTGCCTCGGTCGGCACGCCCGTTTCGGCGTCCCACCCTGCCATCGCGTAGTAGGTATGCATCGCGGAACGCAGCGCCTCGCGATCGATGCCACCATCGGCCAACGCCCCTCCGGTCGTGGGACCGTAGCTGCGCTCAGCCAGATGATCGTCCTCCGGCCCAAAGCCCTCGCGCGCGTTGAAAACCCGCGCCAGCGCCAACGCCCGCTCCCCCGCCCGGAAGAGCTCGTAGGACGAGACATTCCAACCCGTCGCTGCCTGCACGATCTTGACCTGCTCCTCGGGACTCCACGGCACGAAAAGACAGAGGCACAGGCAGTTGATCGTGATCTGGCGGATCGTGTGATAGAACGAAGCGCGCACTTTGTCGGGTCCCAGG
>CAVVUS010000006.1:0-25359 GCA_963751345.1 uncultured Chloroflexia bacterium | reverse complement strand
CCCAGTAGGGAAAGCCGATGAACTCGGGCTTCGCCCCGCGGCGACCGAAGACCAGGTGGTTGATGTGATGGGACGACTCTCGTCGAGCCCCATCGACCTCCCCCAAAAGCACGCGCTGCGCTACAAGGTGTGCCAGGAGAAGGTCGACGCCGCCGACATTATGCTGACAGCGGAGGTCGTGCGCGATCTGGCTTGGCGACGGGTTCAGCACGACACCCTCAATGTGCCTGGACGTCGTATCTTCAAGAAGGCAATAAGACTGCTCGCAGGAGAGTTGGCCGTCGCCCAGGGCGTGACCTTGGCGGAGGCAGAAGCGCAGATCAACGGAGCCCTGAGGCAGCAGACCGAGCTCCCGGAGACAACAACGGTCATCTAGCGCAATAGCGCAGTGGAGGTGAAGACTGAATGACGAAACAAGAGAAGATTGAGATGATGGGTACCGTGACCGAAGCCCTCAAGGGCACGAAGTTCCGCGTGGAACTGGAGAACGGCCACGAGGTGATGGGGTATCTGAGCGGCAAGATGCGGCGTTACTACATTCGCATTCTACTTGGAGACTCGGTCAAGGTCGAGCTGTCCCCTTACGATTTAGACCGTGGCCGCATCGTCTACCGCTACAAGCGACAGATCGGCCGACGGGTCTAGTTCCAAGGCCCGGGCAGCGGGCGTGATCGCTTGGCTTCGCCCGCGATCCATCGCAGGAAGGAGAGCTTGGTCGATGACGCGGCAGCACCGAGGTACCGTAAGTGGTACAGCGTCGAGAAGGGATATGGTTTCATACAGCGCCATGAGGGCACGGACTTGTTTGTCCACGAATCTGACATCCGCGGGCGGAGCGTCCGGGTGCTCCACGAAGGTGAGGTTGTTGAGTTCCACATCCAGGATAGTCAGCGGGGACTGAAGGCAGTTAACGTCACAACACCTTGGTACACATGAGGCGCCCAGAAGCGGTCGGCCACGCGGAGGCCCAACCGTTCCACATCGAATCCGCACCACCAGAAACGGGCCGGAGCTGATTAGCTCCGGCCCGTTTTCTCTTGCACATCAGATGAAACATTCCCCACCCCGGTGGGGTCTATTCTTCCTCCGTCTTGGCATGGGCGACAAGTTGCTCCGCCAAATGCGACGGCACGACGTCGTAGCGCACGAACGTCATCGAATAGAGGCCACGCGCCTGCGTAATCGCGCGCAAGTTGGTCGCGTACTGCTGCATCTCGGACAGGGGCGCCTCGGCCGTAATGATGGCCCTGTTCCCTTCCTGGCCCATACCCTGAACCCGCCCACGGCGGGTGTTCAGATCGGACATCACGGCACCCGCGTATTCCTCGGGTACGGTAATCGTATATAGGTAGATGGGCTCAAGGAGAACGGGACGTGCAGAACGGAAAGCTTCCTTGAAGGCCTCTCGCCCGGCGATCTGGAAGGCGATATCCTTCGAGTCCACGGGGTGTTCCTTGCCATCTGTGACCGCAGCCCGGACGTCCACAATCGGATAACCGGCCAGGATGCCCTGCGTCATCACTTGCTTAACACCCTTCTCGATCGAGGGCTGGAAGGACGTGGAGATGTGCCCTCCGTAGACCTCCCAGACGTACTCGAACCCCTCATCGCGCGGCGTCGGCTCTACACGCATATGAACCTCGGCGAATTGCCCGGCACCACCGGACTGCTTCTTGTGACGATACTGGGAAGTCCCCGGCACCGTCACGGTCTCCCTATAGGGCACGCGCGGCGTGTGAGCTTCGAGCGCGACATTGAAGCGGGACTTCATGCGGCGCACCGCGGTCTCGACGTGAGCGTCGCCCATCCCGGAGAGGATCGTTTCATTGGTCGAGGGATCCTGGCGCCACTGCAGCGTGGGATCTTCCTCACAGATGCGGCTGAGCGTCTGGCCCATTTTCGCCGTGTCGGCCTTGGTGACCGGGGAGATAGCCACGCTGTACAAGGGATCGGGGAAAATCGGGCCGCGTAGAACGAGTGTGTGCCCCTTGCCGCAGAGCGTATCGCCCGTCAGCGCTTCGGCCAGCTTCGTCACCGCACCGATATCACCGGCGTGCACGCTGTCAACGGACTCTTGCTGATTGCCGCGCATGACGTAGAGCTGGCTCAGTCGCTCGGATTCCTCCGTCCTCGGGTTCCACACGATGTCCCCGGCGTTCAATTGGCCACCATAGACCTTGAAGTAGCTGATCTTGCCGACGTAGGCGTCGGCTGTAGTCTTGAAGATAAGCAGCGCCAGGGGGGAAGCATCGCTGATCTCCAGCGTCGTCTCGCTCTGGGCGCCTTGGGCTTGGAAAGTCTTGCCCACAGGTGAAGGTGCGATACTGGCCAACAGATCCAGCAGCGCACCGAGGCCGACCATCTCGCTGCCGCCGGCGCCCGCCAGTACCGGGACCCAGTCGCCACCCGCGATGACTGTACGGAGGCCATTCGCGATCTCGTCGGCCGTGATCTCCTCATCTTCAAAGTACTTCATCATCAGATCTTCGTCGGCCTCGACAGCGGCCTCGACGATCTGCTTGTAGAGCTCCTCGACGCGTCCGACCATGTCGGCCGGGATCTCCATAGGTTGGCTGTCAGACCCCATATAGGCCTTGCGCTCAAGCACGTTGACGACGCCCTGGAATTGGTCCTGGTCCCCGATCGGGAGCATCAGCGGCAAAAACTGCGCATCGAAAGTCTCATTCAGCGAGGCCAGCGCCTTGTCAAAGCTCGCATTCTCGCGATCCATCTTGTTGACCAGCACCGCACGCGGCAGTGCCTCGTCGTCCGCATATCCCCACGTCAGCTCCGTGCCTACCTCGACTCCTGCAGCCGCGTCGATGACGACCAATGCAATCTCTGCAACACGCAGCCCGCTCCGCACCTCGCCGATAAAGTCCGTGTATCCTGGCGTATCGATGAAGTTGAATTTGGTCCCCTTCCACTCCACCGGGGCCATCGCCATACTTAACGAGATCTGGCGGCGGATCTCCTCTTCGTCGAAGTCGGTGGTCGCTGTCCCCTCCTCCACCTTCCCACGACGGCTGACGGCCTTGCTCAAGAAGAGCATCGCCTCCACCAAAGTGGTCTTCCCAGATGATCCGTGGCCAATGAGGGCGATATTCCGGATGCTCTCCGTGGTATAAGCTTTCATCTACTCTTCCTCCAGGATGTGTTGCTCGTATTCCGCTAACGCGTAATCGACCGGACCGGAGCCGTCGCACGCTGACTAGACATGGAAAAACGGCCGCAGGGCCGTCAATGTACGATGGATGTACGGAACCGTATTGTAAAGGAATTCGCCTCAAAGTCAACGCTTCAACGCGAAACGTTTATCAGCGGGGGTCGGATACGCTTCGTCGAGCCTAAGTCGCTGCAGATTCGCGAACCATCCTCCGGTAGCAGGAACTCCTGGAATACCTGGTTCCCCAGCAGACGCCCGCGGGGCGTGAGCCGCAGTCGCTCCTCGTCCCACGAGAGAAGGCCATAGCCGACCCAGCGGCTGATCACGTCACCATAGAGATCCGGAAGATGGAGCCCGAAGGCCGCGTGGAAGCGAGCATCGGAGACCCCCTCGGCCAGACGCAGCCCCATCATCATCGTCTCACCGTATACCGTGGCCGGTGACAACACGTCGTCGCCATATCCCCTCAGCCTCGCACTTCGCATAGCATTGATGTAGGCTTGAGGATGGGGGAAGTTGCTCCAGCGGCGACCGTGAAACCACGAATGGGCGCCGGCCCCCAGCCCGATCCACGGCTCGTTGCGCCAGTAGATGAGATTGTGGGCCGATATGTGCGGCCCGATCTCCTCGGTGAACCCATCCGGTGGCATGCCCCAGACTTCCGGGGGAGCCTCTGTCCCCCGCGCCCAGTTCGAGATTTCATACTGCCAGAATCCCGCCGCGTGGAGCAGATCCGAGGCCGCCTCGTACATATCCGCGGCAAGGTCCGGCGTCCGGCTGTGGAACGTCATTAAGCGCCAACGTCTCCGCCAGTGGCGTGCCCGGCTCCAGCGTCAGCGCGTAAAGGGAAAGGTGGTCGGGAGCCAGGTCGAGGCATCGCTCTACCGTTTCAACCCAGTCTTCCAACGACTGGCCCGGCAATCCGAACATCAGATCCAGGCTGATATTGTCGAAGCCGGCCGACCGAGCCAGTTCGTAGGTCTCGACTGCCTCCTGCCAGGTGTGGATGCGCCCTAGCAAGAGTAACTCGCGGCTGTGCGACGACTGCACGCCAAGGCTCAGGCGGGTAACCCCAATATCGCGCAGCCCATCGAGATAGTCGGCGGTCAACGTACCCGGATTCGCCTCCAGCGTCACCTCAGCTTTCCAGGGCAGGTGCAAAGCGCGGCGGACCGCGCTCACCAGGGCGCCCACGTTGTCGAGGTGCAGCAGCGAGGGTGTGCCGCCACCGAAATAGAGCGTATGGGCTCGCACGCTGGCCGCGCGCTCGGCCCGGAGCTCTATCTCGCGCATCAGCGCTGCGACGTAAGCATCCTCCAGCCCGAGAAGTCCCGTGTACGTGTTGAAGTCGCAGTAGTTGCAGCGCTGAAGGCAGAACGGCACGTGCAAGTAGATGCCCGCCTCGACTGCGGACTCACCCTGGACCATGCGTCTCACGTCACAACCTCCTGGAGAATGTCGTGGGCAAACGGGGCCTCCCGGAACGCCTCACGATTGAGAATCAAGCGAAGTTTTCGAGCACGAGCAAGGCGTTTGAAAGCCGCCTCGGCGGAGTATGCTTCCTGCCGGCTGGAGAAGTGCCACACCGCGACGAGCTTGACGGGAAGGTGCGCCCTGGTATAGCGCCCGCCGCGTCCGGCTTCGTGCTCGGAAAGCCGCCGAGCAACGTTGTTCGTCACGCCTGTGTAGAGCGAACCATCGCCACACCGCAATGTGTAGACATGCCAAGCCAACGCAGCACCTCTGTCACGCAACACGTCTGATTCTGTCCAGCAGAAGTATACCCTGCCAAAGGTCGACGGCAAACGCTGGTCAGCACGTCGCGTCTGTTACGGAACCGAAACGCGCCCGTATCGCGTCCTGCCTTGACGGAGAGCTAATCTAGGTAAGATTATAGTTAAACGTGTCTCGGGCTGCGTGCCTGCGAGCGTACCCGAACTCTATCCTGAGGAGCCGACGATGAACCCACACAGAGCTGCTCTCACCGGCATTGTGCACCACGGCAGCCTTGCTTGGGCTGGCCCTTAGCGTGCCCGGCGTGAGCGTCGTACAGGCCACACCACACCAGCGGGCCGCTGCCTATCAGTACGCAGATAAGATTCTAACCAGCTCGACCGCAACCACCTACACGGTCTATCTGCCGATGGTCGAGAGGCACGGCTGGGTCGTCGTCCCCCTCCTGAACGGCGGATTTGAGGAGGATTGGAGTGATCAGGAATCGCATGATGCTCTCGTCTTCGAGACCGAGGGGACAGTGCAGCAATGTGAGGTCGGTAACATCTTCACCCCTCCTGGATGGCTCGTGTGGTTCAAGCATGGCATGCCCCTCGGGGACGAAGCCTATAACCCTGAGGGCCAGAGCTGGTCTCAGCCGGAAATCCGCGATGCGCGGAATACGGATCCCGACCGGATGCACAGCGGTGCCAAAGGGCAGCTTCTCTTCACATTCTGGAGGATCCACGACGCCGGTTTCCTGCAACAGGTTGACGCCACCCCTGGACAGTACGTGCGTCTGAGTGGTTGGGCCCATGCATGGTCGAACAACGGCGGTCCCCCGGCGAATCCCGAAGATCCCGAGTGGAGTGAAGGGAGCCACGTAGGCTACAACCCCTTCTTCGCTCTGGAAGGAACCGACGGGCTGGATAATGGTGACCGAAACGTGACCTTCTGGCTTGGCATCGACCCCTTGGGCGGCACGAACCCATACGCGGAGACGGTGGTCTGGGGTGCGGGCTCTCACATCTACAACGACTACCACGAGGTGCCTGCCGTGACGGCGAAGGCAGAAGGAACCACAATCACCGTGTTCCTGAGATCTCGCACGCTGTGGCGGTTCAAGCACAACGATGTATACTGGGATGACATCGTGCTTGAGGTGCTGCGCTAGTGCCGACTCTATCTGTCTAGCCTAGGCGGCACCGCGTTCGGAGAACGACTCACCATACTCACATGCTCCGCTCGCGAGTCGGGTCTCCAGAAGGGATTGGCACCTGATGCCCACCAATCTCCCACCCGATTACTTCGCCGCCGAGGAAAAGTTCCGCGCGGCCAGATCGGTCGAGGAGAAGATCGCTTATCTGGAGGAGATGATCAGTATCGTGCCCAAGCACAAGGGTACGGATCATCTCCGCGCCGATCTTCGGCGGCGCATGTCACAGCTCAAGTCCGGGGAGTCGGGTGCCAAAGGCAAGGGCAGCCACCAGGGCTCACCGTTTCACATCGATCGTGAGGGCGCCGGTCAGATTGTGCTTGTGGGCATGCCCAACGTCGGCAAGTCGGCCCTGGTCAAGAGACTAACCCATGCCACTCCCGAGGTTGCTCCCCAACCCTACACCACGTGGGTCCCCACGCCGGGCATGATGCCCATCGAGAACATCCAGGTCCAATTGATCGATACCCCGCCGCTCAACCCCGATTACATCCAACCGGAGATGATCGATCTCATTCGCCGCGCGGACCTGATGCTGATTGTGGTCGACCTTCAGGGCTTTCCCCTTGAGCAGCTCGATGAGAGCACCACGATCTTGGCAGACCAGCGCATCGTCCCAGCGTGCCTGAGGGACGGGATTACCGGTGACGGTCAGCCGCCTCAGTCCGACCTCGATCTTGCCTTCGTGCCGGCGCTGGTCGCGGTGAACAAGACCGATGCTGACGAACAGGATGAAGACTACGAAGTGCTTCAGGAGCTCATTGGGGATACCTGGCCGATGGTGCCGATCTCGGCAGACAACCGGGCGCCACGCGGATCTGTTCAAACGTGCGATATACCAGCGCCTGGGCATCATCCGGATCTACGCCAAGCCGCCCGGCCGCGAGGCCGACCTGAGTTCGCCCTTTGTGATGCCGGAAGGCGGCACGGTGGAGCAGTTCGCAGCCAAGGTGCACCGGGACTTTGTGTCCCAGCTAAGATCGGCCCGCGTGTGGGGCGTGGGCGTCTACGATGGCCAGCCGGTCGCACGCGATCACGTCCTTCACGAGGGTGACATCGTGGAACTGCGCACCTAGCGCCTACGACATCGACATCCTATCTGATTTAGGCTGAGTCAGGAGGTACCTATGCTGGCTGCCGTGCTCAAGGACTTCAATCAGTCTCGAACTGGAAGATGTGCCGATCCCGGTGCCAGGGACCGGCGAGGTCGTCGTGCGCATCAAGGCGTGCGGGATCTGTGCGACCGACGTCAAGGCCATCAAGGGAATCCGGCGCAACGTGACGTTCCCCTTCATCCCCGGCCACGAGCCGTCGGGCATCGTTGCCCGCGTGGGGCCGGGCGTGACGCACTTCAAAGAGGGCGATCCCGTGATCGTTCAGCCCTCAGGCTATTGTGGTGTATGCCGTCACTGCCGCGAGGGAAACACGCACTACTGCGAACATGCATTCACCACCGGTGGCGATGGGCCTGATGACGTGTGGCCGGGCGCATTTGCCGAGTACATGCGCACCCGCGCCAACACCCTTTTCGACAAGCCGGAGACCCTCAGCTTCGATGCTGCGGCACTGACGGAGCCGCTTTCGGGGGCCTGGAAAGGCGTGATCCAGTATAGCCAGATGCAGGTTGGCGACGACGTGGTTGTGATCGGTGTGGGCAGCATCGGGCTCCTCTGTCTGATGGTAGCGCGCGCTGCGGGAGCCGGGCGGTTGATTGCCGTGGACCCAAGTTCGCACGCCCGGCAACATGCGCTCGAACTAGGCGCCACTCACGCGATTGATCCGGTGACCGAGGACGCTCAGCGCCGTGTCTACGAGATCCTGCCGGACGGCCCCGATCTGGTGGTCGAGGCTGCAGGCCCAATCGAGGCCGTAGAGCTCATGGTAGACCTGCGGCGCCGAGGGACGCGCTGGAACGTCTTTGGCATCACAACCCACGAGACCTTCGAGTTGGACGGCGGCAGAACCCACTTCCTTGAGGCCAGGATGGATGCCAGTTTCGGCACCACGCCGCTGGCCATGGCAAAGGCCATCCGGTTGATGGAGCGCGGCGTGATCGATGCGGAGCGGATCATCACACATCGCTTCCCACTGAGCGAGATCCATGCCGCTCTCGACGTGATGTCAAAGCCGGATCGCAACAAGGTTATCATCCAGCCGTGATGTTGCAGGCGGATCGACAACCAGGATCCGCGGACCATAGCACCTGTCGAGCATCCAACGTTCTGCCGCCGTCATCGGCTAGCTATCGGGAGGTTCCTATGTCGCTGCACATCCGGGGCACACAGTATGTAACATCCGAATGGTCGTACGTTTCCGGTGTCGCCTACGACGACCCGTTCAACGACGTTGAAGTGGACGTCATCCTGACTCACAGCAGTGGCTTACGGTACCGCGTGCCCGCGTTCTGGGCCGGGGGTCAGACTTGGAGCGTGAGGTTTGCCCCGCCGATGCCTGGCCACTTCGATGTGCGTACCATTTGCTCAGACCCCGGGGCTGCCTCGCTCCACGATCAGGTGGCGACGTTTGATGCGGAGGATTACCGGGGCACGTCCGATCTATTGCGCCATGGCCCCCTTCGTGTCGCTCCCGACCGGCGGTCGTTTGCCTTCGCCGACGACACACCTTTCCTCTGGCTGGGCGATACCTGGTGGATGGGGCTCTGTGCACGCCTATCGTGGCCCGATGACTTTCAGATGCTTGCAGCGGATCGGGTGGCAAAGGGCTTCACCGCGATCCAGATCGTGGCGGGCCTCTATCCGGATATGCCCGCACTTGACGAACGTGGCGTGAATGAGGCCGGTCTACCATGGGAGCTAGGCTTTTCCCGCATCAACCCCGCGTACTTCGATATGGCCGATCTGCGCATCCGCTGGCTCGTGCGGAACGGCCTCGTGCCGTGCATCGTGGGATGCTGGGGTTACTATCTGCCACTGCTTGGCGTCGAGCGGATGAAGGCCCACTGGCGCTACCTGATCGCACGTTGGGCCAGCTATCCCGTGGTGTGGTGCCTTGCCGGCGAAGGGGCGATGCCCTACTACCTGTCAGATGACCCCGACCGTGATCGTCACGACCAGATCGAGGGCTGGACTGAGATGGGGCGTTATGTCCGTGCCACGGATCCCTACAACCGTCTGGTCACCATACACCCGACCCAGATTGGACGCGACCAGGTGTCCGACGACAGCGTACTCGACTTCGATATGTTGCAGACGGGTCACGGTGGCTACGACAGCGTGGCCAACACCGTCGACACGGTTGTGGCAGAACGCGAGCGCACACCCACGATGCCCGTCGTCGTTGGCGAGGTCAGTTACGAGGGCATCCTGCACGGCACGCAGGCCGAGACACAAAGGCTCACGTACTGGGCAGCGATGCTGTCCGGGGCAGCGGGTTTCACCTATGGGGCCAACGGGCTGTGGCAGCTGAATACCCGAGAGAGACCCTACGGTCCCTCACCTCACGGCGCCAATTGGGGCGACACCCCGTGGGAAGACGCCTACCGTCTGCCGGGCGGCGCCCAGCTGGGGTTAGCGGGCCGGCTGCTTACGTCCTATGAGGCGTGGCGCTTTGAGCCGCACCCCGAGTGGGTGGACCCGAGCGGCTCGGCCGAGAATGTGGAGGGGCTGTTCGCCGCGGGCATTCCTGGTGAGGTCCGCATTATCTATTCCTACCAACCCACGATGCCCTGGACGCACATCATCTTTCAGGTATGTCATATCGAGCCGGACACGACGTACCACGCCTTCTATTGGAATCCGCGGGATGGCAATCGCCACGAGCTGGGTGTTGTCGAAGCCAAGGAGGACGGTTCGTGGCCCATCCCGATTCAGCCAACGATGAGTGACTGGGTTCTCGTGATGGAGCGTGTCGTCTAGGCGATTTTGGGTTGCTCTCGCTTATGGCGAGGCTATACTTACGGTAATGGGTCTACAAGCGCTATGACACACAATACCGGCCATCAACCTGTCGAGACTGACAGTCTGCAGGAGTCGACCGACGCTGAAGACGTGGCGCATCGGTTGCTCGGCGAGAACGCAACGCTACGTCGCGAGCTCGAGCAGTTCAGGGCACTCTTCAACAGTTTGCCTCTGGGTATCTACCGCACGACACCCGAAGGCCGGATACTGCTTGCCAACGAGACGGTGGTTCAGCTACTGGGCGCTCCCGTTGACGGCGACACGAACTCTCTCGAACGCGCGATGCAAATTCACCAGATCGGCTGCGCTCGCGAAGCATTCCGAGAGACGCTCGAACGTGATGGCGAGGTGTGGGGCTTTGAAGATGCAGTTGGCAGTCCCAATGGTGGGTCTCGGTACATTAGGGAAAACGCGCGAGTCGTACGTGGCGCAGACGGTCTACCGCTCTATTATGAATGCACGCTTGAGGACGTCACTCAGCGCCGCGAGGCGGAAGCGGCCCTGCGCGCCAGCGAGGAGCGCTACCGGTCCGTTGTGGAGCAGTCGCCTGCCGGCATTCTGCTGATTGACGACCACCTGCACATCGTCTACGCCAACGACGAGACGTGTTACATCCTTGGGCGTACCCACACTGAGGTTCTGGGACACGAGTTTCCCGAGTTCGTTCATCAAGACGACATCGAGTTGATGCGGGACCGCTACTTCCGAAGACAGGCCGGGGAAGTCGTGCCGCCAAGATACGAGACCCGGGTCCTGCGCCCCGATGGCGAGGTCCGCCACCTGGTCCTTAGCGCGACAACTTACCGCAACTCATCGGACTCGACGAGGACAGTGGCCCAGATCCTGGATGTCACTGAGCGAACCAAGGCCGAGCAGGTGCTCCGCGACTATGCGGCCGAGCTTGAGGTCCGTAACGCAGAGCTGGACGCCTTCGCCGATTCGGTGGCTCACGATCTCCGCAGCCCGCTGGGCGCGATCGTCGGCTTTGCCGAAACGCTGCAGGAAGACCAGGACAGGTTGACAGCCGCAGAGATACGCCAGGCTGTCAACACGATCGCCAGGATGGGGCGCAAGATGGATTCGATTATCGAGGCCCTGCTGCTCTTTGCCCGCATCCGCAAGACTGCCATCAAACTCGAGCCCGTCGACATGGGCCCTCTCGTCGACGAGGTCCTCCATCGGCTCGGCGACACCATCGCAGCGAATCGAGCCGAGTTGGTTGTGCCCTCTCACTGGCCGCTGGCACTGGGTTATGGGCCGTGGCTGGAGGAAGTGTGGGCAAACTACATCAGCAATGCGATCTCGTACGGTGGATCGCCTCCCAGGATCGAGCTGGGCGCCAACCTGCTGCCAAGGGGATACGTCCGCTTCTGGGTGCGTGACAATGGGGATGGCATTACTCCCGAGGTCCAGAAACGCCTCTTCGGAAGCTTCGTCCAGCAGGAAGTGCCCCACGGGCACGGGTTGGGACTGTCGATCGTCAAGCGCATCATCGATAAGCTGGACGGGCACGTCAGTGTCGAAAGCTCTGCGGTGCCGGGCGAGGGAAGCACCTTCAGCTTCGACCTTCCGGCTGCCACAATCGCCTGAGCCGACGACCGCCCGGACGGGAATGACCGCACAGTTCGGATCGTCTCATCCTCGGGGCAGCCCGGTCCCCCGTCTCTCTGCCAGCAAAGCACCTGTCGTCGGAATCCCACCAGGACTAATAACGCTCACGCTGACCGTCGATTTCCGCAGTTCCTCTCGCAGGCGGAGGCTAGAGTTCTTGACAAAGGCCTTCGTCGGCGCGTAGGCCGACTGATCTGGCATAAGGTATCGAACTACGGCTATGCTCTATTGTGTCCCGCACCGGGAGGACAGGCTTCCATCGCTCCCGGTGCGGGATTCGTAGGAGGTACGCCGTCCCCCTCCGACGCACTCGACGCTATCGAGGCTCCCACCTGATAGCGTCGAACGCAACCATCGTGGAGAGGCCGGGTTCGAAGGTCACGTCAGCGAGTGACACATACTCAGTACCGTCACCACGGAAGCTATAGGTCCCCAACGACACCCAGGCACCACCATTTGTGGACTGATCGACGACACGTAGAGCCGCGCCACCGCCATAGATGACCCAATAGCGCGCCTGGGTCGTGGTCGCGTCGGTAAGTGGTATATAGGCAAACACCTCGTACGTTCCGGCCGTGAGGACGGGATGCCACTCCACCCAGTTGTAGTTGGGCACGACTCGCTCGTTGTTGTACGTCCACAAGAACCCGCCGTCGAACCCGTCCGGAGCAGTGTGCCAGTAGGCTGCCGTTCCCCCTTCGACGAAGCCGGGACCCAGATCGTCGACGATAACGGTGCCGGGCTGGCCCGCGGGCGGTCCACCTCCGGTCTGTGGCGACCACGAGAGTTGCACTTGAGCCAGTCCCGTATCCTCGTAATACTGGAGTTCCAGCGTCACATCCCCTCCGGGCAGGTAGATGCCATCGGTGTAGAGCGTGGCCACCTGATCGTACCAGACATCGATCAGCAGCTCGCCATTCACAAAGAGGCGCGCCCCGTCATCCACTGTCAGATCGAAGCGGTAGTTGCCCGGCGGAAAGTATGACGTTTGAGTCCAACGCGCGGAGAAGTGGTCCGCTTGCACGACGCCGGGATCGGGCGAACCTCCCAGCCACGTGAAATCGATCTGTGGGTCGTTACGGGTCAGCACCGGCGTGCCGGACAGCGTCATATTGTTGTAGTACTCGGCTTCCCATCCACCCGCAGACTGACTGGCGAGTTGCCATGAGACTTCAGCCACGGCCAACCCGGTATCTTCGTAATATTCGACGGTGATGACATGTTGACCCGCCGCGAGATACTGGTCCCGATAGTAGGTCGTCGCCGCCTGGTCGTACCAGGCATCAAGCACCGGCGTGTCATCGACCCAGATACGCATGCCGTCATCGGTGGTCGCGGTGAACCGATACGTTCCCGCACTGACATCAATACCCCGAGTCCAGCGAGCCGAGAAGTGATCCGCCGGCACGGTGGGGTCCGGTGAGCCCGTCCCCCAGTCGTAGCGTAGAGTCGACTCACTACGCACCAGCACCGGCGCGCCGGACAACGTCTGGTTTGCCCAGTACGACACATTCCACACCGAGTCGGATCCACCCGGCGCCTGGGCCAACGCTGCCCCTGGATAAAGCAGGACGATGGCCCCCACGATCAGAACGCAGATGCTCCTCAACATAGAAACCCTCCTCAGAATACGATGCGAATGCCAGACTGGTGTCTCTGTCGGAGGCCCGACCCCGACACAACCATGCCGGCGAGGCAACTTGCGGTCACGCCATCTCAGATATGGTCAAACGCTCTACCCACTCCTCGGCACTGGTCCAGAAGGTGCGCCGGCGCTGAGGAAGCTCTCCCCTTTCGATGCCTACGTTACCACGCAGTGATGCAATCGACCTACGAGCTTGGTTAGTATAGTTTCCGGCATGGGTTGGCGGGGTTGGCATTTCGTTAGCGTCGATACGGCTCCTGTGGAGTATCCCGGCGCATCTGATACACTTGAGCGCTGGGCGGACACCGATAGACGAGGTGAGAAGGAGGCTCGATGCCAAAGACGAATTGGCTCGACTTCGGGAACGGCACCTATGCGTTGACCGGCGGCTCTAACATCGGCGTCATCGCGCACGGGGGCGGTGGGCTGCTCGTGGATGCGGGACTGGACGCGGACAGTGTTCGCAAGGTGTTCAGGTACCTGGACGCCGAGGGGATCTCACTCCGAGGCGTGATCGTGACCCACGGCCACGCTGACCACTTTGGTGGGGCAGGCTGGGCAGCCAAACGGGCGGGGGTACCGGTGTACGCGCCGCCCCTGGAAGGAGCACTCGCGGAGCACCCGCTGCTGGAGCCGCTCTTTCTCTACGGCGGGGCCGATCCCATCGCAGAACTTCGTGAGAAGTTCACGCTGGCGGAGCAGGGCGTGGAGTCATTCCGACCGCTCGCGCCGGGAGTCGCCGAGATCGGCGGCATTCCGTGTGACGTCGTGGCGCTTCCGGGGCACGCCCCAGAGCAGGTAGGGATCGCTTACCCGGGCGCAGGGGGAACCCTCTTCTGCGGCGACGTCGTCTTTCCCGAGGCAACGCTGCAGCGGCACCCGATCCTCTTCTGCGCCAACCTGGATGACTGGCTGGAAACGCTTGCACGTCTGCCGGAGATGGACTATGCGCACTTCGTGCCCGGTCACGGCGCGCCGGTAGAGGACATAGAACCCGCGGCTGCCGCCACCGCCGCGCGACTGCACGAGATCAGGGAAGTCACACTGGCCTCTCTCTCCGAACCAAAGGAACCCTATGAAGTGCTGCGCGCCGTGGCGGCCCACTTTGGCGAGACCTTCGCCGCACCGCAGTTCTTTCTGCTCTCCTTGACCACAGTGCTGGCCGCGCTCACGTCGTTGCAGCGCGCCGGCGAGGCCGAGATTGTGATGAGCGAGAATCACTTGCTTTGGCGCCGCAGTTGACCGGCGCAGATCGGACTGCCTCCATAGAGGAGCGCGGGCCGGACGATGTGTCCGGCCCGCGCTCCTTGCTACCGATTAACCGGCCTGCGGAGGCTCAGGTGCCACAGGACCTTCAGAAGCCTTAGCAGCTTCGGCCTGCTCGCGGGCCTTCCGTCGCCGCCCCCGCCCGAAGATCAGGCCGAGCAGCCGGATGATGCCATAGATCACGAGCCCAATGAAGGCCAGAACCGGAATCACGAGCAGGACGATCCATATCAGTGCGTTAACCAAGAACTGGAACGCCGTTATCAGCGCCTCCACGGCGCGCTTCACCGTGCCCTGGGGACGCCAGCCGGCGACCTCAACCGGCTGCGAGAGCTCATCGGGTACCAGTTCAACCGTGATGGTCGCCATAGCCGAGCTGCGCTCCAGGTAGCGCATCCGACCCTTGGTCTGTTCGATATCAATCTGGGTCTGGCTCAGTTCCTGATAGACCGCCAGCACGGACTCGGTGTCCTCGGCCTGATCCATCAGTATCTCGAGCCGCGCTGCCTTCGCCTCCAGCGCGGTCAACCGCGAGCCCAGATCGACGTATTCCTGTGTCACATCCTCGCTGTTGATGGAATCCTGCGGGATCTCCAGGGCCAGGCCTCTGAAAGCATCCATCGTCGCGTTGAAGGCCTCGGCAGGCACGCGCAAGGTCAGGCTCATCCGGCGCAGCCCGCCGCTATACGCGTAGCTGCTGGCATCCGCAACGTAGCCGCCGGCGCCCTCGGTGATCGCCAGGACCTGATCATAGGCGTTCTCCGAGTCGGCCACGACCAGCGAAAGGTTCCCCGAATAGACGATCATGCGGCCCTGATCGTCAGATTGAGCCGCTATCGAGGCCACTTCCGCCTCGGTCAGGGCGCGAGAGGCCGTCTCAGGCTGCGCCGGGGGAGCGACCCCTGCAGGCGCACCCATATCCGATTCCGCCATCGGTGGCGGCGGCGTGCTCTGTGCCTGCATCGCGCCACAACCAACGGCCAACCCTGCTATGACAAGTAGCACCAGGCATCGCAACAGGTTTCCTCGCATCGTGGATGTCCTCCCTCTCATCTGCGTGAGCTAGCGGCCAATCTCGAGGCGGTCAATGAGCCGCTGCGGCAGCAACTGCGCCCGCATGCGCTCCTGAGTGATCTCAATGGGATAGTCAACGCGGCGAAACTGCCAGATCATCGCCTCTGTATCGAGCATTGCATAGCTAGCACGGGGATTGCCATCCCGCGGCTGCCCGACGCTTCCGGGATTCAGAATCAAGCGGCGTCCATCCAACTGCAGCCACGTATTGACCTCGGCCCTGTGCGACTGGACGCGCCCCTCATCCGGGCGCCACTCCAACACGAGGGGCAGATGCGAGTGCCCTACCATCGCGATCTCAAAATCGAATGCAGCGAAGTTCGCCGCCGCCGACTTCGCATCGACGAGATATTCCCATACCGGATCCCTGGGACTTCCATGGCTGAGCAGGATGCTGTGCGTTAGCCAGCGCTTAGGCGTCAGCGCTTTTAGAAAGGCCTGATGGGCATCGATCAACTCGCCCTGGGTCCAGGCCAGGGCGTGCCGCGCCTCGCGATTGAAGACCGTTATGTCGGCGAGGCCAACGGCACCCCAGTCATGGTTGCCGACAAGACAAACGAGGTCGAAGTCCTGCACCCGTGCGACACATTCATTGGGATTGGGACCATACCCGACGATATCGCCCAAACAGAGCACGGCGTCGAAGGGAGGGGCATCCTGCAGCACGGCCTCGAGCGCTGGGGCGTTGCTATGGATATCGGAGATGACGACATAGCGCATGGTGGCAGACTCCTCAACGTTGGCGGCTCGGATGGCGTTGCACCCGATGATAACCGAGTTCGCAAAGACTTCAATAAGGCGCTGATTGGCGTGGCACTCAGGGCAGGCGCAGCGTAACGTCGCCTGCAGCAAAACGGCGTGTCCGGCCATCGGCCAGGCGCAGCAACAGGCTGCCCTCGCCATCGACGCCTATGGCGATGCCCATCACATCCTCATTCGGCGCCCGGACCTCAACAGGCCGGCCCATCCAGGCAAGGGACGCCTGCCATGCCGGAAGTGGATCCTCCCCCTCCAGGAACTGGGCGTGACGTCGCTCGATCCCCGCGAGCATGTGCTCCAGGAGTCGAGCTCGGGAGATGCCCCGCCCACCCAGCCCAAGGAGGCTCGTCGCATTAGGTGCCAGCCCGGCAAGCGCCTCTGTCGGGACGTTGACGTTGAGCCCGATGCCCACAACGAGAAAGGTCGGGTTTCCATCCCCGTCCAGGCCGATCTCCGAGAGCATGCCGCCGAGCTTCGCCCACCTCCCTCCAGGGGGGGGCGTCGGCAGTCCGTTGGCGCCGGAAGCGGAAAGCGCGTCATACGTGACGATGAGATCATTGGGCCACTTGAGCTGCGCCGGGCACGCCGCGACCTCGTGGACGGCCTCAGCCAGCGCGAGTCCACACACCATCGTCGTGCGTGACGCGTGGTAGGCATAGGGCTCGCGGGGGCGAAAGAGCATCGACACGAGCAGACACGTGCCCGCCGGCGCTTGCCAACGGCGCCCGAGTCGTCCCTTACCCGCAGTTTGGAGGTCGGCAACGATGACCAATCCCGCCTCGGCACCGGCCCGTCCGGCCTCGACAGCCAGATCATTCGTCGACGCTACCTCGGGATAGTAACGCAGGTTTCGGCCTAGCCACCCGCCCGGCCGACGATAGGATGCCAGACACGAGGTCACGGGACAGCTCCCAACGCGGCAGCCGGGCCATCAGCCTTCAGCCACGAGAGCACGTCGACCGCGACCCCGTTGACCCAGAGCTCCCAATGTAGGTGCGCCCCGGTAGAGAGCCCGGTGTTACCGACAAGACCCATGCGCTGCCCTGTGGTGACGTGCTGGCCGACCTCGACATCAATCCGCGAGAGGTGCCAGTACCCCGTGAGGATGCCCCAGCCGTGATCGATGACAATCGCGTTGCCGCGCACCACGAGAGGCTCGGCCAGGACCACAACGCCGTCCGACGGTGCGATGGCCGGCATCCCCACCTCGCCGTCGAAATCGGTCCCGGCGTGGTAGCTGCCGAATCCGTACCCGTAGGAGCGGCGCGATCCATAGTAGGAAGTCACCGCCGACTCCAGTGGACGGCGAAAGGGATAGGTCCAATAACGCGTCGGCGTCCGCAGCGTCTGAAGCGCCGCGATCTTCGCAGTCTCTAGCTGGCTAAGCTGAGGATCCAGCAGCGCCTGCCGGTCCGAAGGTAGGTCCAGGCGCTCGTAGTCATAGCGGCCGGGAGCCACCATCAGTGAGACCGGCACGTCAACGTCGGCAGCATCCGCGGTTGTCAGATGCAGCGTCACGACTAGGCTCCCGGGATCGAGCAGCGCCGGCAATCCGATGATGGCGAACCACGAACTGCCACCGGCGTCCCCAGGAAGGCACGCGTCCGCGACGCTGAGATAGCTGAACGAGCAATCCACGGGCGCCTGCGTCTGAAGCGCCACGACAGCGGTCTCCCCCCGTGCAACAGGCTGCGGTGAGAGTGTCAGAGTCTCAACGGGATAGGGCAAGCTCGCTCTCGTCCTCGGCCCTCGCGCCCTGAGGAAGGGCACCGGACGGCAGCAGCAGCCGCTGGCCGAGGGTGCCGGGCACAGGGTTGAGCCACATCACGTCCGCAAGGTGCAGGTCGTAGCGCACGGCGGTTGCCACCCGCGGGGATGCCGGGATCGGAGCAACCGCCTCTCCGGCGGGCACGGCTGCAGGCAGCCAAAGACTCAGCCCCGTGGGTAGTGCCGTGGGAAGCAGCAGGCCGTTGGCATGGGCGACCACCTCCGGGCTGACGCCCGATGCGCGGCTCAGGCTGAGGATCTCGGTGTTGGGCGCCAACGCGACCTCCGTACCCGGCAAGCCCAGGGCCGGGGCAAGTGAGAGCATCTGCCCCGGGTGTAGCTGCCGGGGATCCTGGAGATCATTGGCGCGCATCAGAGCGCGCACGGAGACGCCGAATCGCTCGGCGATGGCCGCCAACGAGTCTCCAGGGCGCACCTCGTAGGAGCCGGGACCGCCATCGGCCACTGCAGCCGCGGCAACAGGCTTCGCGAGGGCCAGCAAGAAGCCCAGCAATACCAGCCGGGCCACGGCCGACCAGAATCTCACGGGCTTAGCCTGGCGCGTCGTGACCATCCTCTTGCTCCACGATCCGATAGCGCTCCCCCACCCTCATCCAGGTCAGGAGGGCCGGAGGGCCCTCCAGGAAGTATTGCGCGGGCGCGCTGGGCGCATAGAAGGGGCGAAAGGGGCGCGCCAGGACCTTGTCGACGACGACGAAATTGCCGTCCAACCACACCACGCCGATGGAAAAGAAGACAAACGCCATATGGATGGCGGTGCCCAGCCGGCTCTCCCTGTCCTCAACGAACAGAAGCCCCTCATCGTCGTCGAGATGGCGGCGAAAGGTGAGGCCCCGGAGGCGACAGGCAAACGAACCGCACCAACGCACCCGCAGCGGCAGGGCATCGCCCTGCCCATCCACCAGCTTGACGAATCGGTCGCGCGGCCTCACATAGGCTCCCGGCACAAGGTCTTGTCGCCCATCCTTCTATTGCGAGATCAGCGAGACCGAACCAACGCCGGTCGTGATCTTGACCGTCAGCGTGAGCGGCGCCACGCCATAGGCATCGTTCACATAGACCTTCTCGCCCTGCTCGGTAAATCCCAACGTATCGATGCCGCTCAGGGGCGTGCCCGCCAAGGTGACCCTCACACCGACGGTGGCCGGGACGCGGATCGTGATCTTGCCGGCGCCGGCTTTGATGTCGGCGAGGGCCGAGCGCTGGAAAGCGCCGCCGAAGTCGAGATCGACGGTTCCTGCGCCTCCCAGGACTGAGAGCTGATCGAAGTTGGCGTTACCCAGGCCGCTTGCCGCGATCTTTCCCGCGCCTGCGGTCACCCGGAGACTGCCGAGGGGCTGCGGGTTTGGCGCACCGAAGATCAGTGATAGATCTGTACTCCCAGAAGTAACTGACAGGTTCTGCAGCGAGAGACCGGTCAGGTCAAGCGTAGCTTCCCCGGCTCCCATATCGACATTGAGATCAAGTGGCAGCCCCCTCGCGAGGTCGATGTCCCATACATTCTGATACTCGTCGTGCTTGCCGAGCGGGATCTGTGAGCCCATCCCCTGGTTGATCGTAACCTGGGCTGTCCCGTCATTGATCTCCTGCTTGATGTTCGGCGTCCATTCCTTCACGTTGTACCTGAAGCGACCGCGAAGGAGGCCGACATCATCTGCGCCGCGAATCGTGAGCGTCCTCGAGAGCAATCGTAGCCGTACCACAGCGCGCTGCGCGCCACCCGCGTCGACGGTCTCGACCTCGTCGACCGGCTCGATGGTCGTGAGAGGTTGGACAGTGGGGATCGGGATCATGCAGCCGGACAGGACGACGGCGAGTGCCATCGTCATCAGCACCAACAGTGGGGCCTTCGCCACAGGCCAGACCCGCGCGCGCCTCATGGGCTGTCGCCCTCCAGGGGGAACGGCTCGACCCGTGTCGTCCCGTCTTCAGCCTCGCTTACTTGCTGGACACGCAGTTCGACGGTGTCCAACAGGTGCTGACAGTGACCCGCGAGTTCGCGACCGCGCTGGTACAGGACCACCGTCTCATCCAGAGACAGTCCCTCCCCTTCCAGCTTCGACACGATCTCCTCGAGCTCTTGCAGCGCCTTCTCGTAGCTCAGGTCCTCTGGTGACTCCATGACATTCTCCATTTCCATATCTTGTGTGGCGCCCTGATTATAGCCAAGTGCCGAAGGTTGTCGAAAAAGCCCTCGGACGGGCTTCCGACCGTGGACATCACGGCAGGGTCCGCTATAATGAAAGGTTGTGAGACGTCAGAAGAAACCCGGCTGTGGCTTGGTCCTGCTAC
This sequence comes from uncultured Chloroflexia bacterium, assembly GCA_963751345.1. Classification (GTDB taxonomy): domain Bacteria; phylum Chloroflexota; class Anaerolineae; order B4-G1; family SLSP01; genus PWVB01. The sequence goes on along the minus strand of CAVVUS010000006.1, from coordinate 4,912 downwards.
TCCTCGTCAGCGTCCTGATACTCGGGGGCACCTGGTTCTACACAACGTGGAGTTCGGGCCAGGACGTGCTGCCGCCGACCCTCTCGATCAACGGCATCCCAATGGGAGGCATGACTCGCGATCAGGCCCTATCGGCCATTGAGCAGGCCTACACCCTGCCGGTCACGGTGACCTATGCAGGTGAAGTGCTTCCCCCACTCCTCCCCGAGATCATCGAGTTGAGGGCGGATGCAGACGCGACAGCCGAGAACCTCGACGAGGCACTGTCAGTCGACCAGGACAGCATGGCCTTCGTTCGATACGTCATAGCGATCCTGCGACAGGAGCCACCCGAGACCACCGACGTTAGCGCCGTGGTCCTCTACTCGCGCGACCGCGTCAACGCGTTCTTGGAGCGCACCGCCCAGAAGTATGACCACGGCCCGATGGCGCCGGTAGCCCTGCCCGAGTCCGGCACTTTCCGTCCCGGCGATGGAGGGTACGACACTCAACACGGATGCGTCGCTCCCTTTGCTCATCTCTGCCATTCTGGCCGCCGACCCCGCTGACCGGTACGTCGATCTGGTCGTCGACACGACACCCGCGCCCGATGCATCTATCGATATCCTGGAGCAGGCGCTGACCACAACGCTTGGCGGCCTCAACGGTGTCGCAGGTATCTTCGCGAAGGATCTCTCAACAGGGCAGGAACTGTGCATCAACTGCGATGTGGCTTTCGCCGGGCTCGGCACGTGAAGATTGGCATCGCACTGGAGTACTACAGGAAGCAGGAAGCTCCCCTGAGCACGGAGACGGCATCGCTGGTGAATGAGATGCTCGTCGGGAGTGACAACGGCGCAGCGAACGAACTACTGGGCGAGATCGGGGCAGGTGATCCCTACACCGGTGCACAGCAAGTGACCGATTTCTTTGGGAGCCTCGGGTTGGAGAATACCTTCCTTGCCGCCCCCTACGACCTTACGGGCGACCAACCTCCACCCGGGATCGTGACGGAGGCAAATGCCCGGACCGATGTTACGACGGACCCCGACCCCTTCATCCAGACGACGCCACTGGAGATGGGCATCCTCCTCGAAAGCCTCTACCAGTGTTCCCAGGGAGGCGGGTGTTTGCGGGCCCTCTATCCCCGAGCCGTCACCCCGGCCAAGTGCCAGGAAATCGTCTTCTGGATGGAGCAAGACCAGCAGAGATCGCTGCTTGGCGGCGGCATGCCAGCCGGCAGCCGGATCGCGCACAAGTACGGTTTCCGTGGAGACACCCATGCAGACGTAGCTATCGTGTACGGCCCCAGGACGGATTTCGTACTTGTGGCATTCCTCTACCAGCCTGAATGGCTGGAATGGGAGGACAGTGTTCCGGCCTTCACGGCGATCGGCCAACTCACCTACCGGTTCTTCGATGGCGAGCCGATGGCCTCCCTGGCGAGCGGGTCGACACCCTAAGGCGAGACGGTGATCCCGGACGTGCTTTCGTGATGGAGTCACCGCAGCCAGGCACTACTCTGGCGCAGACACGAATCCGTAGGTCTTGAGGATGTCCTGTCCGGGTGCAGCCAACAGCCACTGCACGAACTCGCGAGCTGCACCCTCGGGCTCGGTCATCGTGACCACGAAGAGCGTACGGGTAAGCGGGTAGAGCCCTGCAGCGATCGTCTCCATCGTTGGCGGTACACCGTTGACGACCAGAGCTCGAACCCGCCCATCGACCTGGGTTGTGGAGACATATCCGACGGCGAGAGTATCGTCTGCGACGAATTGGAGCACAGCCCCCGAGCTGGGGGCCAGTAGCGCGTTGAGCGAGACACGTGCGTCCCGCATGACCCATGCCTGGAAGAAGGAGGCGTCTCCTGACGCCGTCTCGCGGCTGACAAGCTGTGGCGGCCCCGGCAACCCGCCCCAGGTCTCCCAGTCCTCCAGACGACCGCGGTAGAGATCCTGTAACTGCGTCATCGTCATGCCCGGCACCCCGTTCTGCGGATTGACGACCACCGCTATCCCGTCTCGCGCAACGGTCTTGGCCCACGCCCCCTCAGGCAGGGCCTCCGGAAGCCAACTCAACACCGCCACGCCGGCATCGCTCTGCCGCAGCGCTTGCATCGCGAGGCTATCCGCACGGGTAAGCACGGTGACCTCGAACTCGGGGCGCTCGCGTTGGAAGGCAGAGGCCGCAGCTCGAATTGCGGGTGTCAGGCTTTCAGGGCAGGTGACCGACAAGGGCACCACCTCCACAGCCATCGGGGCCGGTGTAGGTGTCGGAATGCGTGCCACCTGCGGCGTGCATGCTGCGGACAGGACAGACATCAGGCCCAGGAGCACGAAGCCTGCCGAAGTGCGCAGGCGCTTCAGCATAGGCTAGGCCACCACGCCGCTCAACACCAGACCGCCGACGACGGCACAGTAGACGGCGAAGATGTAGAGCGGACGCCGCCGGACCATGGCCAGCAGCCCGGCGATGGCGAGGAACCCTGCAATCGCCGCAGCCAGCATGCCCAGTACGACCGTCCCCACGGACACCCCTGCCCACCCGGCGAGGACCGACTTGAGCACCTGGTATAGGCCTGATCCTAGCGTGATCGGCACGGCCAGAAGGAAGCTAAACCTGGCAGCATCTTCTCGCCGGAAACCCATCAGCAGGCCGGCTGCAATGGTCGTCCCCGACCGGCTCAAACCTGGCGCGATGGCCAGCGCCTGAGCCAAACCGATCAGCAGCGCATCGACCCATGAGATGGACGTGATGGGTCGCTGCCGCGAGCCCACGACCTCCGATACAACCAGGATCAACGCGGTAACCAGCAAGAACGCCGCTGCGGCTCGAGGGATGCCGAAAAGGCGCTCAAAGGTACTCTCCAGCAGAAAGCCGATCACGGCACCCGGAATCGTACCAATCACGATCGCCCACGCCACCCGCGCTTGCGGATCTGCCAGCGAACGTCGTCTCAGGCTCTGAACTGCAGCACCGAAAAGTCGCCACAGATCGGTCCAGAAGTAGATGACAATGGCCAGGAGAGTGCCGATGTGCAACATCGCGTCCAGGGCAAGTCCCGGGTCGGGCCAACCGAGGAGATAAGGCACAATCACGAGGTGACCCGAGCTGCTGATAGGAAGGAATTCGGTGATGCCCTGCAGGATGCCGAGGAGAACTGCGTGCCAAGGTGTCACATACGCCTCCATCTAGGGTGAGTAGCCACACGACCGCGCATCAGCGCGGAACCGCGTGCGGGCGTCCGATGAGGATTCTTGTAGGTCTTCGACTTCATCCCTAGCTATGACAGCAAAACGCGGCGCCCCTGAATTGGCCCACACGACAAGATGGGACCGGCGCCCCGCCACAACACACGACGCTATAACAGTATAGACCAGTGGTCTGCAAAATGAAACGCGTACCGCCATCTTACTCTGATGTCCCGGCATGGCAAGTCGGGTAGCGCTATTGCTTGCGCAAAACGTGATGCCGTGTATAATGACGGGTGTTCGGGGCATAGCGCAGTTTGGTAGCGCGCACGGTTCGGGTCCGTGAGGTCTGCGGTTCAAATCCGCATGCCCCGACTGAGAGATGATTCGGCTCTTTGTCGTCACGACCCGCGGTCTCGAGTCCGTCAGTGCGGCGGAGATCGTGACGGTGCCCCAGGCCCATATCGAGGCCACGGGCTACCGGCGGATTGTGGTCGGTTGCCGCGGGTCCCTCGCTCCCCTCCTTGCCCTTCGAACAGTGGATGACGTCTTCCTTGATGAGGGCATGTGGCTCGGGATCGTCGCCGACCGCACGGCACTTACCTCGATCAGGGAGATGGCCACCCGGTTGGATCTGCATCGGGCAGCCGGTATCTGCGAGGAGCTGCGACCGATCCGCCGGCCCCCCACCTTCTCCGTGACCGTCAACTTCGTCGGGCAGCGCAACTACACAACCGATGAGATCAAGCTCGTATGCGCGGCAGGTATCGAGCAAGGCCATTACGGGTGGTCCTACACCGCCGACGACCGCAACGCGGACCTCAACGTACGGCTCTTCATCGAGCACGAAACCGCCTACATCGGCGTCCGACTGAGCCAGGCCCCACTCCAGAACCGGCCCTACAAGCTGGATCACGTGCCGGGTTCGCTCAAGCCCCCGGTGGCTGCAGCGATGGCATGGTTGGCAGGCGCGACAGGCGAGGGCAAGGTGCTGGATCCGTGTTGTGGCGCAGGAACGGTGCTGATCGAAGCCGCCTCTATGGGGGCGGAAGTGACGGGGGGGGACATCGATCGCCAAGCAGTCGCGGCAACCGTCTCCAACGCTGCACGCGCCGGTATCCGGGTGCACTGTCACCAATGGGATGCGCTCTCTCTTCCTTTGCCCGATGCCTCAGTTGACTCCGTCGTCACGAATCCGCCCTGGGGCCGGAAGGTTGAGATTGGAGCGGATCCCCGGATCTTCTACGATCGTATAGGGGACGAAGTCCGGCGCGTACTCAAACCCAAGGGCCGGGCGGTCGTGCTCACCTGGGCGCCCGACTACGTCAGAGCCTGGGGGCTGACGTGTCACCGAGAGATCGAGATCAGCCTGTATGGCCGGAAGCCGACGCTCCTGGTACTATCGGCACCGCCAGCGTGAAGGTGCTACCCTCGCCGAGGCTGCTGGTTACGTAGACGTGCCCTCCATTGGCCACAGCGATCTGCTGCACGATAGCGAGGCCAAGCCCGCTTCCTGCGGTGTCGACGTCCCTGCCCCGGTAGAAGCGCTCGAAGATATGGGGCAGATCCTCAGGAGCGATGCCCGGGCCCGAGTCTCGAACCCATACGCGGCCTCATCGCCGATGACCTCGGCCCCAATCGTCACGATCCCACCCCGCGGCGTGAACTTCAGCGCATTGTCCAGCAAGTTTGCCAGCGCCATCTGCATGCGGTCCGGATCGCCAGACGCGTACAGCGGCAGC
>CAVVUS010000005.1:0-11855 GCA_963751345.1 uncultured Chloroflexia bacterium | reverse complement strand
CGTGTCGTAGGTCTTGGGCGCTTCTGTTGTGCCGGGTTGTAGCCCACGTCCCACGGAGGGTACCCTGAACGGTCACTCCAGAGGTCCGGGGGAACGCGTACGATTTCGGACCGCGTGCAGCCTGTCCTGAGCGCGGCCTCAGGATCTCGCCCGCTCTACCGCCTGCGTCGTCCACCTACGCGAATCTTGACAAAGTACCCGCCCCTCTCCATAATCGGCGCTACACAGCTACCGAAGATAAGGAGGCCGCGATGTCTGATGTGCTCCGTCGAGAGACGATGAAGGCCTTGGTCTGGGAAGGGCCTCGCGAGATGAGCCTGCACGATGAGCCGGTGCCATCGGCGGCTCCCGACGAGGTGCTGGTCGAGGTCGCGTACTGTGGCATCTGCGGGTCCGAACTGAGCGGCTACCTGGGCCACAATGCGCTGCGCGTGCCCCCGCTGATTATGGGTCACGAGTTCTCGGGCCGTATTGCTGCAGTCGGCGACGAAGTGCGGACGGGCTACCCCAACCTGGCCGTAGGCGCTAAGGTGACGGTGGATCCAATGGTCTACGATGGGACCTGCCGGTATTGCCGGGAAGGACGCCAGCATCTGTGCCTGCACCGGAGTCTGATCGGTGCCCACCGGCCCGGCGCTTTCGCCGAGTTTGTCGCCGCCCCGGCCCATATGGTCTTCGCCCTACCAGACGCCATGGACCTCCGAACGGGGGCACTGACCGAGCCGACGGCCTGCGCGGTGCGCATCGCAGCGTTGATGGGTGAGGTCGAAGGCCGGGACGTCCTCATCGTCGGCGCCGGTACGATCGGCCTGCTGACGCTGCAGGTCCTTCTGCACCGGGGTGCAGGGCGTGTCTTTGTCTCAGATACGAACCCAGCGCGACTGGCGATGGCGGGCGACCTCGGCGCGAACGCGATGGATCCCACCCGGATGGATGTCGTCGCATACGTCCGTGACCAGACGGGCGGCCAAGGCGTGAGTCGCGCCCTGGATGCGGTCGGCAAGGCCGTCACGCGCAGGCAGTGCGTTTCGGCGACCGAGCGAGCGGGCCTCGTCCTGTTGAGCGGCCTCCATGAGGAGACGAGCGCCATGCCGGCGGCGGACATCATCCGCGGCGAGATCACCGTCCAGGGCAGCTTCTGCTACACACCGTCGGACGTCAGCCAGGCGATCTCACTTCTGGATGAGGGCGTGATAGCCATCGGGCCATGGGCGACAGAGGCACCGCTGGGCGATGGGCGGGCCTGGTTCGAACGCCTCGTCGGCGACCCGGGTAAGGTCGCGAAGGTGCTGTTGGTTCCCTAACGACCGCGTAGTACCGCAGGAGGTGTGGGATGAGAATCACCGATGTGTCTGTCATTGCCTTTGAGGTGCCGCGTGAGGCTTTCCGTAACCGAGAGCTCATCACGGAGGGCACGACGCTCCAGACGCTGACCAAGATCGCGACCGATGAGGGCGCTGAGGGCTACTACTTCGGCGGGTCCGGGCACGGCGACCGCGACGGCCTGCTGCCGGATCAACGTGCTGCGCTCCTCGGGAAGGCTCGCTCGATGTTGATCGGAGAGGATCCCTTCGATCGCGAGAAGTTCTGGCACTGGATGTGGGTCTCCAAGACCCCCGAGAATATCCTCAGCACCCTTGATATGGCGCTCTGGGATCTTCAGGCGCGGCACTTTGGTGTCCCGATCTACAAACTCCTGGGCGGTTGTCGAGACAAGGTCAAGGCTTACGCGAGCACCTATCCCAATATGGGCACTCCCGAGGAGTACGCCGCACACGCGCTCGCCTGCCGGAAACAAGGCTATCACGCGTACAAGATCCATCCCTATTACTTCGCTGACCCCAAGACGTTTGAGCCGACCCCTGGGCGACCCTCTCACGTCAAGGCCGACGTCGAGGCGTGTGTCGCCGTGAGGGAGGCCGTCGGTGACGACATGGTACTGATGTTCGATCCGTGGGGCACTTACTGCACCTATGAGGAGGCCCTGTGGGTAGGGCGTGAGCTGGAGAAGCTGGATTTCGCCTGGTACGAGCATCCGATGCCCGAATATCGCGTCCACGCCTATGAGAAACTGGCGCGCGAGCTCGACATCCCGATTCTCTCCCCGGAAATCGCGGAGGGCAGCCTCTACACACGGGCCGACTGGATCATGCGGGACGCCTCGGACATGACGCGCATCGACGTCCTGCGCGGCGGGATCACCGGCGTCAAGAAGATGGTCTCGGTTGCCGAGGCGTACGGTATCAGGTGCGAGATCCACATGAGTGGCTTCGGCAACCTTCAGATCCTGGGGGCCACGAGCGAGGACACGTGCGAGTATTACGAGCGCGGGCTCCTCGCTCCCGGCGTCGACTGCAACACGCCCCCTCCCTACCTCAAGACGTTATGCGATCCGATGGACGACCAGGGCTATGTGAGTGTGCCCCAGGGTCCGGGGATGGGATACGACATCGATTGGGACTATATCGAGGACCATCGCATCGGGTGAGATCGGTTGCTGAGTCCATCATTGGGGACTAAGATAGCAGACATACAAGCTGTAGGGCACACTTATCTGCCGGGAGGCACAAAATGGCAATGACATTCGCCGGTATTCAGGACCTGTTGGGCAGTGAGGCCGATTCGCTGTTGGGGCACAAGTGTGAGACGATTCTCAAGGAGCAACTGCATCTGCCGGGACCCGATTTTGTTGACCGGGTGGTGGCGCTGAGCGACCGGCCCACACCCGTACTGCGCAATCTCCAAAGCCTTTTCGACCATGGTCGCCTGGGCGGGACCGGCTATCTGTCCATCCTGCCCGTTGATCAGGGCATCGAGCACTCGGCCGGCGCCTCGTTCGCGCCGAACCCTATCTACTTCGATCCCGCGTACATCGTCGAACTCGCGATGGCGGGGGGCTGCAACGCGGTCGCATCGACGCTCGGGGTCCTGGGCGCATGCGCCCGGAAGTACGCCCACAAGATCCCCTTCATCGTCAAGTTCAACCATAACGAACTGCTCACCTATCCCAATCACTTCGACCAGATCTTCTTCGCTCAGATTGACCAGGCCTTCGATATGGGCGCCGTCGCCGTGGGCGCGACGATCTACTTCGGTTCGGAAGAGTCCGCACGCCAGATCGTGGATGTGAGCAAGGCCTTCCACAAAGCGCACGAGCTGGGTATGGCGACGGTGCTCTGGTGCTATCTGCGGAACTCCGCGTTCAAGCGCGACGGCAAAGACTACGCGGTCAGCGCCGATCTGACGGGTCAGGCTAATCACCTGGGCGTGACTATTGAGGCCGACATCATCAAGCAGAAGCAGCCCGAACTCAACGGCGGTTACACCGCGCTCAACATGGGTGAGTCGAGCTACGGCAAGATCGACAAGCGGGTCTATACCGAGCTCACGACCGATCATCCCATCGATCTCTGTCGTTATCAGCTCGCCAACTGCTACATGGGGCGCTCCGGCCTCATCAACTCAGGCGGCGCCTCGGGCGATAATGACCTGGTCCAGGCCGTGCGCACCGCGGTCATCAATAAGCGCGCTGGAGGCACAGGCCTGATCAGCGGGCGGAAGGCCTTCCAGAAGCCGATGGATCAGGGGGTAGAGGTGCTCAACGCCATCCAGGATGTCTATCTCTGTGATGAGGTAACGATCGCCTAGCGATCCCTGCATGGCTAAGCGACTGGACCAATCTTCCGAGATTGGTCCAGTCTTTTCTGACTACACCTTCCCCACGGGCGCGACGTAGATGGCGAACTCATCCTCCCCGTCCACGCCGAGCAGCGCGTCCAACTCGCTCTGGTTGTATGCGGCGATGGCGCAGACACCCGCGCCGATGGACTCGGCAGCCAGATAGAGGTTCTGGCAGACGTGTCCGGCGTCGATGCTGACGAACTTCGGTGCCATCGCCCCGTAACGCCACTCCGTCCGGTAGGGCACCGCCGTCCAGATGAAGGTGACGGCGGTCGCCGCAATGAATGTCTGACCGTTGCAGGCTGCCGCTGCCATCATCGGCAGTTCCGGGTCCAACTCGAGCTGCAGCAGCCGGTGCTCTACCGAGAGATAGCGGTAGAGACCGGTCTCCAATCCTTCGACGCGGTTGACGACCAGATAGGTCTCAAACGGGTGGCGCGCGCCGGCTGAGGGGACGGTGCGGCGTAGCGCACCGCCGCCGCGCCACGTCCCGTGGACGCCCTGGGTGGCCCAGACGAGATAGGAGAGCTCCTCCAACGTCAGCGATTCCTCGGCATATGCGCGGTGGCTTTGCCGGCGCGCGATGGCCTCGCGAACCGACAATGTTCCGACCGAGAACTTGTCCGGCGGCACGAGCTCAACCTGCGGCAGGTCGGCAGCGAACGGCTGCTCCAACGGGGGATGGGGGAGGCGCTTCTGCTGGTCGGTGCCCATCCTCCCGAACTCTGACCATAGCTTGCTTTTCAGAGACTCACGATCGCTCTTGTTATCTGGCATATGGGGTTCCTCTCCTTGATGATCTTCTGGAAAACCAATCGGAGCCTTCCGGGAAGCTGTGCGGCACGCACAGCTTCCCGGAAGGCCATCACCCTTGCTTGTATCCGACATCCGGCGGGAGATCCGGCTGTTGAGCGGCCTCCTTCGCCAGGACGTCACATCGTTCGTTCCGGTGATTCCCCGCGTGGCCACGAACCCAGACAAAGGCCACCTGGTGCACTTTGCATAGACGGAGCAGTTCCTCCCAGAGATCGGGGTTGAGCGCGGGCTCTTTCTTGTTGCGCATCCAGCCGTTGGCGCGCCACCGTTCCGCCCAGCCCTTGGTCATCGCGTTCACCAGATACTGCGAGTCCGTGTGCAGGGTCACCTGACAGGGTTCCTTTAGGGCTTTCAGCGCCTCGATGGCTGCCAGAATCTCCATCCGATTGTTGGTTGTGTGCCGGAACCCGCCGGATAGTTCTCTTTCGTAGTCCCCGTGCTGGAGGATGACACCGTAGCCGCCCGGTCCGGGGTTCCCGAGCGCGCTGCCATCGGTGTAGGCGATCACGTGTTTTCTGTTCATAGGCGTATTGTAAGGAACGCGTCAGGAAAGACAACAACCCGTGAGTTGCCTTCCTCCGCTGTCTGGGTATAGTGGGCCTATGTCCTGCGCAACGATGAGCAACGGTCGGGTGGGGCAGAGCGTACGACGCCGAGTGCGCCGGTGCAGGGTCACCGCGTGAAGCTCCCTGCGTGCATCCTGGCGCTTGTGATGCTTACGGCCTCTGCTTGCGCGACCACGACCTCAACACCAATTCCCACGCCGACTGAACCGGTTGGCCTCGCTCTGAATGCCGTGCCGCAAGAGCGGGCGCTTCAGGCTGCGGCGCCCACGGTCGCGGTCGAGCCAATGATGGCGCCGACGTATCCCGCGAGTGCATCTGCCGCAACCGCGGTCGAGACGCCGGCAGAGGCGGCGGTGCCCGCAGAGCCCACGGCCGAGATCGCGACTGCAGCATCCTACACGGTGCAGCCGGGGGACACGTTGTTGGGCATCGCGATGCAGTTCGATGTGCCCATGGCCGCTGTCCAATTGCAGAACGATCTGGGAGAGGCCACCACGGTGCGCCTGGACCAGGTGCTGGAGATCCCCCCCTCACAGGCGTGGCCCGACGCCTCCCCGTTCTGGATCCTGCATGAGGTCACATCCGGGGAGACGCTGGGTGAGATTGCTGCAGCCTATGGGCTGGCTTTGGGTGACCTGCAGGCCGCCAACGCGTCGTTGGATGGAGATCTCATCTCGGTGGGCCAGGAACTCGTGCTCCCCCTCGGCTCTCCGGCTGATCTGCTCGCGAAGTCCGTCGTCACATCCGATGATGTCGCACCGGCTCCGGAACCAACAGCAACGCTCGCAGCCGTCGCGCAGGCGGAGCCCGAATCCCTGTTGGCGGCCAATTCTGTCGCGGTGACTGAGGGGGACGCGGAGGCCGACCCGCCCGCCGTCGAGGAGACAGCAGTGCCCGAGGCTCCGCCCGATCCACTCCCGACGGAAGCACCGGAGCCGCCCGAACTGGGTGCCCCTGCTCCGCCTCCGGATCTTGCCGCGCTACCCGGTGAGATCTTCCGCCTGCTTAACGAGCAGCGCGCCGCCTACGGGCTTCCGGCGCTCCTGTGGAACGACACGCTTGCCTCCGCAGCACAGCGGCACGCCGATGATTGCGAGGCGCAGGGTTGGTGCGGACACACCGGCTCGGATGGCTCAAGTTATAGGGACCGCATCATCCGCGAGGGGTATGACCCGGTGCGATGGTCGGAGTGCTGGGCCTGGTACGGTTCTGCGGAGCGCGCGGTCGCCATGTGGATGGACGAGGCGCCTCCCAATGATCCCCATCGCCGGACGATTCTGAGCGATTACCTCACAGAGGTCGGGGTGGGAGTCGTGCCGGGCAACGGCTTTGGATATTACTTCATCGCTGACTTCGGTACGCCCAACAACTGAGCTCGCGGCCCCTGGCCGTCGCAGAGACGGGGTGGCGCCCCGTCTTGCGGACGCAGCGTAGCCACCGCCGATCGGCGTTCTACACCGCAGGCCGGATCACTGTGTGCGCAGGTCACGTGGCGTCCAGGAAGACGCGCCACCGGTGCGTCTCTACGAGAGCCCATATTTGCGCGACAGAAACTCGTCGGCAGGCTGCTTTAGCATCAGGTGGAGCAGCAAATCCCGCTGGGTCCTGATGAACGGCAGATCGCCGATGGCGATGTCCTCAAGCACCGGGTGTAAGTAGGAGGCGGGCCGGTAGCGCATAGGCTCCTCGCCGCTGCCCAGAACTTCGCGTACGACCTCCGGATTTGCCGGCACCGGCGTTCGCCCAAACTCACCGCGCAACAACATCCTGAACTCATTGGAGACCATCTGGTACCGCCCCATCATCACGTTGAACGTGGCCTGCGCGCCGACGATTTGGCTGGTGGGCGTCACGAGAGGAACGTAGCCGACGTCGGCGCGGACCCGCGGTACCTCCTCTAGGATCTCGCCAAGCCGCGCCCCTTGCCCCATCTGTTGCAGCTGGTTGTGGAGATTCGACAGCATGCCGCCGGGGATCTGGGCGTCGAGGATCTCGTCATCGTGAGCGGGGTATCCCAGGGATCCAAGCAAGTCACGCATCAGCGCCCGTGCGCGCCGCAAGTCCTGCGCCTCAGCTTTTTCGACCAAAGCCAGGATCTCGTCGACGCGCCGCCGGTCGACGTCGGCATACGAGATGGGGCGATGGGTCCGGTTGTCATCTGAGATGAAAGGTGCCAGCTGCTCGAAGGCATCGAAGAGCTCTGCCTGGGCCTTGAGGATCATCGCTTTGTCGAGGCCGTGCTCGATACCCATGGCCTCTGCAAAAACGATCAGGACTTCTACCGGCGGGTGCGAGGTGCCACCGGCAAAGGGTGTGATCGCTGTATCGATTACGTCGATCCCCTCCCGCATGGCAATCACGGCATTCAGAGTGGCAAGTCCGGTCGTCGTGTGCCCGTGGAAGCCCACCGGTACCTTGAGGGCAGCTTTGAGCCTATGAAAGAGCTCCAGGGCGTCGGCAGGGCGCAGCAGTCCCGCCATATCCTTCACCACGACCCGATCCGCCCCCTCATCCTCCAGCCGCTGCCCAAGGGCCACGTAATAATCGGTCGTGTGAACGGGGCTGACGGTGTAGCTCATGGCGGCCTCAACCTCGCCCCCGTAGGCTTTGACGGCCAACATCGCGATCTGGAGGTTGCGCCAATCGTTGAGCGCATCGAAGATGCGTATGAGGCCTGTGCCCGAACGAACCGCTTCTCGCACGAACGCGATCACGAGATCGTCGGGAAAGGGCTGGTAGGCAAAGAGATTCTGTCCCCTGAGTAGCGTCCGTAGTTTCTTGGGCTCCTGGAGCACGCGCTGGAACGCGTCTAGGCGATCCCAGGGATCCTCGTCGAGAAAGCGAACACAACTGTCCAATGTCGCGCCGCCCCAAAGCTCAATAGCCTGGTAGCCCACGCGGCGGATGATGTCGAGGACGCCCGTGGCCTGCGCCGTGGTCATCCTCGTGGCTGCGAGGCTCTGTTGCCCGTCTCGCAGCGTTAGATCGGCGAATTCGATGCGATGCAATGCTGACTCCCTTTCATATGATAATGGCCCCCACAAGACAGAGACCCATCCCAACGGCTCCGGCTATGGCAGGGCCGTAGAGCGGCCAAATGACGATTTGTCCGACACTCTCCATCAGCCAGGTGAGTGCGTAGATCAGGCTGAGTGCTGCCCACGGGGTATCCGCGGATGGAATGATCTGGACCACCGCCCACGTCATAAGCGCGGACACGGCGAACCATCCCGCGTAGTTGGTCCAGGGAACGCCGAAGAATCCTGCACCTTGCTTCGGCTCACCGTCGGGCCCGGACCACGTCCATAGGTGCCATGCGACCATCTGAGGGTCCAGAAACAGGTCCCAGGCCGTGAACGCCAGCGCGCTCGCCAGGATGAAGAGCACTCCTTGATGGCTGCCGGAGATCGCGCCGCCAACCGCCCACGCAGGAGGCAGCATCATCAGCCACGCCAGCGGGATCTGCACGGGCACTTTGCCTAGCTGCGGCTGCAGCCGGTCGGTATAGGCATACCTACCGAACGGGAAGCCCGTGTGTAAGCCTACGAACTCCGCCGACCAGGCCAGGACCACGACGGAAACAAGCAGGAGCAGCGAGGGCCCGACACCCCATGCGGGGATCAGGATGGCAACTACCGTGGCGGCCTGAAGTAGCACGCCGGCGTTGATGCACCATACCTGCGCTCTCTCTCCCCAACGTACCTGGAGGGTGGGGAGGCTGATCATCACCGCAAGCCAGGCAATCATCAGATAGATGGCCGGCAGGGTCAACTGCTGGGGCAAGGCCGCGAGCCAGCTTACCATGCAGAGGATTCCGACATCCGGGCCGGCGTGGTCAACAGCGGGGCGACATCCCCCCCGATCTCCATCCCCGCATAGCGGCCTGTATCCTCGAAAAGTGTGGCCCCGGTGTGACGTGCGACCATGCGCACGTCCACGGTGGCACTGAGGGTTTCGGGGACAGGGCGTCCCATGTCGACCTTGCTTGGCCCGCGCAGCCTGCCCACCGTCGCACGGCGGCCCGCGATCTCGAGACGATAGAGGGCGTCCTCCACAGTCCAGTGCATCGCGTTGTCGGCGACGGTCAGATGGGTTGTCCTGGCTCCCGTGTACGTCGCGAAGCGGTACAGTGTGCCACGGCGGTAAAGGCCAATGATGAACCCCGGGAAGGCTCGCCCGATCCACGGTATCATCGCGATCGAGGCTGTGAGACAGACGCCCGGCGTGCTGAAGTGGTTGGACTGTGTCCATACCCAGCCGGAGGGGAACGATTGTCCCCAATCCTTCTCGATGTAGCCCTGTCCGTTTCCGAAGTCGTAGGTGGCCGATCCTGCGCTCAGGCTTCCACTCAAACCGTGGTCCAGGCTAAGGACGCCGTGGTAGCACTCCATACGCGGGACCCAGGCATACCATCCCATAATGCCCGGCGATGCGAGGGTCACCGGCCATGGCTTGGGGCGGTCGAAACGAATGTTACCCTTGAGCGGAATTTCGGTCTCCTGCAGGTCAAGTTCCATTCCTCGCCAGGAGAACCGGTTTGGGCCCACACGCACGTCGAGTGTCCGCTCCCGGGCGGAGAACGCCGACACCGGGTATCGCCGGTAGACCGTCTGGCCTGAGACCCCGTCCAGTACCTGGACAAAGCTGTGTGGGCCGCCGCCACGTTCGCCCAATGAGATGCCGGGTATGATCGCGTACCGGTGCTGACCGCCGGCATTCACCAATTTGAAGTACCAACCCTCGAAGTAAGCCCGACGCTGGCCGCGCCCGTGGTAGCCCTCGGGGTACATCTGGCTGGCGATGATCGGCAGCATCACGCCTCCTCCGGATCGGAACCGATAAGCAGAGCGTGGGCCAGATCAAAGAGCAGGAGGAAGGCGCCCTGAACGGCGATGCCCCATCCGGTTCCCTTCGAGAAGCGACTGCCGCGTCCTTTTCTGGCGGCAAGTGAGAGGCCGCCGGCAACGTACCCGGCGTCCAGACCGACGTTGATCCACAGCAGCCGGCGCAGGGCCAACCTGACTCTCTTTTGTTCGAGTAGGGTGTGCACTTCTGGGACGCCGGATCGGCGTCGTGCCTGAGATAATCCAAGCCGGCCGATGGTCGCGTTGATGGCACCCCAGCCGATGGCCTGCGTCCCAAAGCCGGCATAGAACCGGTCGGGCAGTCTGCGGATGAGTGCGCCTGCACCCATGCTCACGCGGCCCCATTGCAGGAGCTGCCGAGCTAGAGTGGCTTGGGCCTGCCAAATGTCGCTATGGACGTCGCTCACATTCACCTCCTCCATAACACCGAACTGCCGCCTTAGTTCCGCTGTTGGGCCGAAAAGATGAAACAGCGGCTGACTGACCGCGCCTGCCACGAGATTACGTATTCTACCAGCCTGTGGCCCGTGGTGTAGTCTGGCGGGGGCGATGTGCGATTGGAGAAGGTGCAAACGATCGCTTGGTTTGGGGAGACGCGTGCGAGGGAGACTGGCGTGCGTACATATGGGAGATGTCCATCCCGTGCGTCTCGACGTCATGCAGGATGGCGTAGTACAACTCGGCTGCTGCTCCGCACGCTAACCTGAGGGTCCGATTCGCCGTTCGCTATCTGTATCGAAGTAATAGAGCGCCTCCACAGGGAGGACCACGCGTACGTCATAGCCCTGAGTGAGGCGCATGTCCAGGGGTGCTAGGACGCTCACCGCGAGGCCGCCGGCGCTGACGTAGGCCGTCTGCTGCCGGCGGCCGAAATCGGGCTCCACCACGTCTATGGTGCCGACGAACGTCGGCCCGGCAGCGGGGGCTCCATCGTTGGTCGGCACGACCGAAGCCGCCTCGGGTCGGATGCCGATCGTGATCCTCTGGCCGTTGTGCACCGATGAAGCCAGCTCGGCCGGGATCGGAAAGCCGTGGCTCTGATCGATGACGAACCTGCCGCCGGACACCTCTGCGCCAATCAGGTTCATCGGAGGTTGGCCGAGAAAACCGGCGACGAAGAGATTCGTCGGGTCCTGCAGTATCTGCCAGAAGTTGCCCTCCTGCTCGATGCGGCCCGCTCGCATAACCGCGATGCTGTCAGCCAGGGCCATCGCTTCCGTCTGGTCGTGCGTGACGTACAGCGCCGTGATGCCAAATCTGTGCAGCAACCACTTGATCTCCGTGCGCGTCCGGACGCGCAGCTTGGCATCCAGGTTCGAAAGGGGCTCATCGAAGAGAAAAAGCTCAGGTTGTCGCACCAAAGCACGGGCTATGGCAAGCCGCTGTTGCTGTCCACCGGAGAGGGTGCCGGGCTTCCGCTTGAGGAGCGCCTGGAATCCAATGCCCATCATCTCGGAGGTCACCCGAATGCGCTCCTCCGCCTCCGCATCCGGCGCGTGATGCACCTGGAAGAAGAAGCTGAGATTCCCACGTCCGCGGAAATGTGGGTATAGGGCGTAGCTTTGGAAGACCATGCCGATGGTGCGGTCGCCGGGGGAGACCCCGCACACGTCGCGACCATCGTAGGCGACGGTTCCCTCATAGTCCGTGAGGCCGGCGACGACTCTGAGCAGCGTGCTCTTGCCGCAACCTGACGGGCCGACGACGACGGTCGTGGTGCCGTCTGGCACCACGAGGCTCAGGTGGTCGAGCGCACGGACATCCTCCGACGCCCCGGAATCAGGGAGATCCGTCGCCGGCGCCGAAATCCCCTGTTGTCCGCTTTCCGCCGACCATGTTGGCCCACCTGTGCCGGACTTGAACACCTTGCTGACATCTTCCAGGCGAATCTCTGCCACGTCCTCTTTCTTCCTCTATGCAGAGCCTG
>CAVVUS010000004.1:0-52665 GCA_963751345.1 uncultured Chloroflexia bacterium | reverse complement strand
GAGGTTCAGGGCCAGGTAGACCGTGAAGACGGAGTCTCCCCCCTTTTTGTCGAGCACTTCGGACCGGCGTTCGTGCACGGCATGTCTGATTTGATCGTCGTCGAAGGCGTCGGGATTCACCATTGAATAGAGTGACTTCAGATCCGCCGCCCAGATCAGAGTATCGTAGGTGTAGGCGGTGCCTTCTCTGTCCGCAACGCGTCTGTGCCCCGGATCAATCGACACAATCTCCGTATCAGTCTTGATCGTGCCTTGGTGTACCTGGAAGAACTCGGCGAGAGTCTTTGGCAATGTGCCGGTTCCCCCTTGCGGATAATAGTAGTCAAGGTACAGGCTGAAGTAGCTGAGCGCGAAAAACGCGGGTGTGTCCCGGAAGAAGTGTTGCGTGATGATGTCGAGCATGCTCTGGTTCTGCGTGAAGTGTCGCAGGTAGTCGACGACCGGCTCTTTGAGAGCGTTGACCTTGCCGATGGTCAGGGCGTACTTGAACATCCATGGGAGGATCGCCGTGAGGAAGTACTGGCGGTCCTTCTTCGGATCGAGGAATAGGGGATTGTCGATCCCATATTGGATGTCCATGTAATGCATGATCCTGTAGATCTGCTCGATGATCGATGCTATTTCGTCAGCGTCTCCGGGGTACAGCTCTGTGAGCAATGTCCGATAGTCTGCGACGCTGTCCACGGATTCGACGCGTATGACACGGTCTTCGATGCCGAGGGATACGTGGTTCTTTACGAAAGATGACCTCCAGGCCAAGGTGTCTCAACATCGGGAACAAGATGCCTGAATTCTCCATAGCCCGAATGCCGCCATCGAAGACGAAGCCGTCGCGCTCGAATGTGTGCACGAGGCCGCCGCAGGCAGCCTCTTTCTCAAGGAGGAGTGTCGAGTGTCCCGCCTTCGCGAGATAGGCTGACGCCGTCAGTCCGGCGAGGCCGCCTCCGACAACAATCACATCGTAGTCCATACGTGCCCTCCCCAATGCTGAGGCTCAATCTCGTTCGGCAAGACCCGTAAGCGCTTCGCTTATCTGCCATACCCGCTTCCCAGTGTTGCGGTTCATGACATAGGAGGCGGGCGGTTCATCGATCGTCAGGTTGAAGTACTTGCCGCTTACGTTGGCCAGTTCCGGCGCAGCGGCAAGGTAGTAGATGGCTTCTCCGGAGATGCGCGGATCCTTGAGGAATCGGTTCACCACGTTGCGCCGGTACCACCGGTAGAGGGGGCCATTGTCCATCCCGATATTGGTCTTTACGGCACCGGGGTGCATCGCGTTGATGGTGACGCCACTCCCCTCCAGCCGCTCCGCCAGCTCCCAGACCGTGAGAAGTTGCGCCACTTTGGATGCGCCATAGCTCCAGAGTCCGTGATAAGGCCTGCGCTTCCAGTTCAGATCGTTGACATTGAGGCCACCAAAGCGATGCCCTTCGGAATTCACCTGGATTATTCGAGAAGGAGCGCTCTCCTTGAGTCTATCGAGAAGCAATCGAGTCAATAGAAACGATGCCAGATGATTCACGCAGAACACGGTCTCGATGCCGTTATCGGTAAAGGTACGCCGCGTCCTGTGGATTCCTGCGCTGTTGATCAGGACATCGATGCGCTCGTATCTGCCCAGGATGGCTTTGGCGGCCTCACGCACCTCTGTGAGCTTTGTGAAGTCTGCGATCACCACATCGGTGCTTGCGCCATACTCCTGCTTCAGCTCTTGCCCTAGCCGTGCCGCTTTTTCGGCGTTCCGACAGACCATGACGATGGTCGCGCCTCCCTGCGCCAGGCGTTTCGCCGCCTGGTAGCCCACGCCTGAAGTTGCGCCGGCGATGATACAGAGGCGCCCATCCATGCGCGCATCTGTCGTTTTCTGCGGCAGGTGCGCGTTTGTCAGAAAGATCAATTCATCGGGTAGTTTCATTGATGCTAACTCGCTATCCGAAGTAGCGGCGCATAAACCGCCGGTAGAGGCGACGGAATCCGGGTATTCCGTCGAATATATCTCCCCAGAGGTCGTAGTAGTCACGCTGATGGATGATCCTGCCGTCAGCGCCCAGTGTAAGCTTGGAGGATCCGTGGATGGGGGAGCTGGGCCATCGCCTGAACATCATCGTCATAGTCCATTCCAGGAAGAACCCGTCCGGCGCCGCGACGATGGATCTGATATCCATATGGAGTTGTTTGCATCTTCGCGTCAGGCGGTTACACAGTGCGGTGAACGCGTCGATGCCTTCGATGCGTTGGATGCTATCCTGGAAGACGATATCCTCGTGATAATAGGGCAGGATATGTGACCAGTCCGGCTTCCCCTCGCGGTTGTAGGTCCTCGACCAGAGCTCACGCACGCGTTCCACGGTGAGTGGCACGAAGGCTACGCGGTTGTCTTCAGTATCAGTTTTACCCACGATATACTCCAACCTTGAGTCCAGGGCCGGCCAACCTCTCCCGCCAATCATACCTGAACTAGGGAGGTGTCAACTATGGACATGGTCAGGGCAGTGCAGTCGGAAGATTGTGCGTTCTTCGATGACATGCTAAGATGCCTGCCGGTTGCACTTCAACCGGCAATTCCCTAACTCGGTGTGACAGAGGTTACTCCTATGGGCAACTTGGAAGGTCGTGCAGCAATCGTCACCGGCGGTGCGTCGGGCATTGGTCGTGCATGCGCGATACGCCTCGCGCGCGCCGGTGCCCATGTGGTGATCGGGGACGTTCGTGACGAAGGCGCCGCTGAGACGGTCAAGTTGGTGCGGGCCGAGGGTGGCGAGGCACTTGCCGTCCATTGTGATATCGGCGACGAGAATCAAGTAGCCGCGATGACCGCCAAGGCGGTCGAGGCCTATGGCGGTGTGGACGTGCTCGCCGCCTGCGCCGGGATCAGCACCCGCGCGCCCGTGCACGAGTTGGCGTTGGCAGACTGGGATCGGGTGATACGCGTCAATCTCACCGGCACGTTCCTCTGTGCGCGCGCGGCGTTGGGCCAAATGCTGGCCCAGGGCGACGCTCACCCAGGGCGAGGGGGCAGCATCATCACGATCGGTTCGGTGCAATCGCTGGTGATGTCGGGGACCGGTGCGGTGAGTTACAAAGCCTCCAAAGGAGGCATTCTGATGCTGACGCGGTGCATCGCCGCCGAGTACGCGGATTACGGGATCCGCGCCAACTGCGTGCTGCCGGGATGGATCGACACCCCGATGGTGGCGCATATGGAGGAAGAGAAACCGACCTGGGTATCGCAGAGCAGCACCCAGGCACGCACCTACCAATTGGAGGCGCCCATCCGCAGGCCCGCAGATCCCATGGAGGTCGCCAACGTGGTCGCCTTCCTGGCCTCCGACGAGGCATCCTTCATGACCGGCGCAGCGGTGCCGGTCGACGGCGGCTATCTGGCGATCTGATCTGATTGCGGCCCATCCTCCGCGGTGAGCCGCTCCTCCCCGATGATCTCCATAGCCCACGCCGTCGTCCGCCGCACGACGCCCGTGCACTTGTCGTCATGCGCGCCTGCTGCCTCAAAGGCCTCGCGTTCTTCAAGATTACGCAGGTCGTAGGGGCGGCCGAAGATGGCGCGATGAACGTCGTGGCATGTGATGCCACCATAGGCGGCCACGTACGCTCGCGCAACTGCTGCACCATCGCATACGTGCGGTATTTGTTTTCCCGGTCGCCGTCGAAGGCCTGGCGGTGCCGCGGGTAGAGCGTCCCGAAGGCCAGCGCCGCACCGACGAGCGCGCCGCAGGGGCCATCGCCCTCTAGGCCCAACCCGCCCGCAAAGCCCGTCGCAGCTTCGAAGACAGCATCGGCAGCGCAAGTGCTGGACTCGCCCAATGTGTCGAGGATCGCGGCCAGCGTGCATTGGCCACATCCGTGATAGGTCTGCTCGTATTGGAAGGCTAATGCTGCTGCCTCCTTCACCCGTTCGGCCCAGATGTGCTCACGCTTCAATTGCGTGTAGGCCTGCTTGACGGCGCCGACGAGGTCAGCCTCATCTTCGCCTAGTTCACACAATACCTGCACGGCGCCGAGCAAGCCCAGATCCTTGACTTGAGCCTGCACCGCCATTGCCCCTGTGTCGCCCGGGTTCCGATAAAGCAGAGCAGCCGCCATCGCGCGCGTTAGATGCGGGGCGGCGACGCCGTGGCTGCGTGCCAGGAGCAAGGGTCCGACGATGCGGTCGCTGCGCCTCAGCTTGCGGCGCGTGTCGGCGCCATACCGGCCGACGGTATCACGCAACGCGGGGTTGTTGGTCTGAGCGATCACCCCCGCGGTCCACCGCGACATCTCGTCGTCGCGCCAGCCGCATTCTGCCTGCAATGCCTCGCAGGACTCGTCGAGGGCGCCCCTGGCATCGGCAAGGACGGCGGGATCGGCTAGACAATCTACGACCGTCTCGTACCCATGAAGTGCGCCAAAGTAAGCCAGTGCGGCGTGGAACGTGTTGTAGGTGTAGAGCTTGCGCAGCTCCTCGGCGCGCATGTTGTCTACCGGACGCAGGCCGGGTATGGGGGGAAGGGCGCCCCTGAACGCCTCGCGTTCAACCGGAAACTCGGCAAAGCCATTGGTCCACACAAGCAGCGGATCGCGGGCCAGTTCCTCCGCCGGAGCCTCGGCCACCATCCGGATGACCATGCTCTCGACGATGCCAACATATGCCTCTGCCCACGGGCGTAGGTCCGGCGGCATCGCTGCCAACAGCGGCTCGCGAAAGGCCGGGCCGGCGTGAGCAAGGTTAGCGCAGAGAATGATGTCCAGTGGTGCCCCAGGCCGTTCCGCGTGCCGGAGCGCCAGGCCGGACGCCATCTGCTGCGCCACGGCGGGGAAGTCCTTGGGGAATACGGCCACGGCCATCAGGTCCGCGGTTGAGACGGCAGCGGCGACCTCGGAGGTCTGCGCGGTGGAAAGGGTATCGAACCCCCGGATGGTTCGGTCTCGTCGCTCGTGACCGTCTGTGTGCACGACCGTGTACTGCCCTCGCCGGCGGAGATCGGCGACCAGAGCTTCAGCCTGATCCACAAAGACGATGCGGTACCCGGCATCGGCGAACAGATCTCCCACGAAACCACGGCCGATCCGTCCCGCTCCCCAGATCACAATGGTTGGAGACACTGCTGCTCCTTCCCGGCGTCAGTCCGCCACTTTCTCCCACCGGCGGCTCTCTGCCGACCGGTACATCGCCAACACGGTCCGCAGGTCGCCCAGCGAGTCCTCGGGCGTCGCCGTCAAGGGCGTGCCTTCCAAAACGGCTTGGGCAAAGTCGGCGAGTTCGAGGCCATAGGCCGAGCTATGCGTCGCACCGGCCGGCAACGGTACGTCGCGTCCCTCGGGGTGGTGTGGGTCGTAGAGAAGTGTGCGCCTCGTGCGGCCATTCTCGATGACGAGAATGCCCTCGGTGCCGGTGACGCGGAAATCCTCGTTGTTTGGCGCCTGCGCGGCGCCCGCGCGAAGCGCCTCATAGGCGGCGAACCTGCCCGACGTGAAACGAAAGATGGCATAGGCCAGCGACTCGCCCTCCATTTCCTTGTGAGGATAATCCAGCGCGGCGACGACCTCGTCGACGTCACCCAGCCACATCCGCAGCGGGCGTACCCAGTGCAGGCCTCCGTCGATGCAGATGCCACCGCCGGCCTCGGCCTTGATCAACCGCCAGGGCCGCGTCGGCCCCTCGGCGCTCACCGGCGGCTCCACGGAGGCTGCGCGGGCCGTGATGATCTCGCCGATGGCCCCCTCCCGGATCAGTTGTTGCACCTTGACCACGTCGGGCCAGTACTGCGACTGCTCGGCGATCATGAACACCGTCCCGGCCTCTCTCGCAGCCGCAAGGATACGGTCGCAAGCGTCTATGGTCGTCGCCATAGGCTTCTCCAGCACAACGTGCTTCCCTGCCGCAAAGGCCAGGATAGCGGCCTCTTCGTGCACGTTATGCGGCAACATAATGTCTACCGCATCGAAGTTGCCCCAGGCAAGGGCATCGTCCAACGAGGTAAACGCCCGTCCACCTGTCTGACCGGCCATCTCGGCTGCCCGGGAAGAGTTCTCATCAACAGCAGCCACGACCTGCAGCTGCGGAGCATGGCTTTGGATGCCTCGCCAATGGGCTTGGGCGATACCTCCACAGCCGACGAACGCAATTCTCACGTTGTTGGACTCAGCCATCGCTTCCTTCTATCCCGAGATAGTGGTGGGAGTGTTGTCCAGGTTCCTACACTTCGCAGGGCGGCTCGTCACGCACGGAGCGGATCAAACCCGCGGCGGCTGCTTGTTGCTCCGGTGTACCGTCGACCCCGACCCACGCCGCCCCTTCGGCGCCGTAGACGCCGCCCGCGGCCACGAGCATGGCCTCCGCGCCGGTCAGCAGTCCAATGGCATCCAGCTCGGTGAAAATGGTGCCGGGAATCGGATAGAGCCGCGGCCCCGAAGCGCCCGGCGCGTTCACGTGGCTTGCCAGCTCGCCGACGTCTTCGAAGACGCGCTTTTCCACGCCCACCGGCACGATGAGCTGCACGCGGCGACCGAAGACCGCAGCCAGGGTCGCGTGGATAGTCCCGCCTTGCGCATCACCGATCTGTACCGCTGCATGTCCGTAGGGATCGAAAGCGTTGGCCCCCTTCAGCACGATGTCGCCTGCCTTGAGGCTGTCGACCGCGTCATAGATCGTCTTGCCTCGCAGCCACGTCCCGTCGACGATGACCACGTCCCCCGCGAGCGGTGCGTCCGGTAACGTGGCGCCCGGCGCAACCGTGACGCCCCGCCGGAAGCCGGTGCGGGTAAAGCCCTCAGCTTGCCCCAACATGCCGAGAATCTCCTCGGCGACGTAGCCGTTGGTCGTGCCTGCGATGATGACGAGTGTGCCTTTGCCCAGAACGTCCTGAATCCGGGGCAAGTGCGCGACGCCCTTGCCAATCAGGCGCTTTCCCATGGCGGTCGTGATGCAGAACTGCTTCATCGTGGCTCCTCCTTACGCTTCGGTTGGATAGGATGCCCAGACGGCGGGCAGACGGTCGAGCGCTTCGCCGGGTAGTGGCCCGCGGTTGGCGTAGAGGACAGCTTCCTCCAGTTGCTCCATATTGGAGATGCCGACCAGCACGGTTGAGACCTCTTGCTTACCGATCACAAACCGGATAGCAGCTTCGACCTGGCTTTCGACATACCCATCCTCGACCAGAAAGTTGAAACGTCTGGCCAGCGCGACATCCTCGAGATAGCTTGTCCCCGTGCCTATCGGCGCGACGCTGGGCGCGGCGTTGGGGGCTCGGTCGGGAGATCCGCTGAGCGCGCCGGCGGCCAGAACGCGGATGGCAATGACACCCATGTGATGTGCGGCAGCTCCATCGATCAGTTGCCGGTAGTCCTGGAAAGGGAACGCCGCCGGCGTTGGCAGACCCGCAGTGGGGTTGATCAGGTTGAAACAGGACTGCACAGTCTCCGCGAGGTCCAGATCGATGGCTTGGTGGAGCACATCGGTATCTCCGAGTCCATTGATGCCGTAATGGCTCACTTTGCCCTGCTGTTTGAGTTTCTCGAACGCAGCCAGCGCGGCCTCGACGTCGGCGAGGCTCACCCAGCCGCGATCTGCCTGCCGCTGGTGTCGGACGACATTGTGCAGTTGGATCAGGTCGATCCGGTCGCGTCTTAGGCGCCGTAAGCTACCCTCCGCCGAGTCGATGATGGACTGCTCAATATCGGCCATCTCCTCAGCCAGCAAGTTGACCTTTGTTCCGACCACGACATCGGCCCGTAACTCCTCGAGGACGCGACCTAGGCTGGCCTCCGATTGGCCGTTGCCGTAGGCGCGGGCGGTATCGAAGTAGGTGATGCCGGACTCGATTGCGCGGGCGACCACGCGCACGATATCCCCAGAGTCCCCCCGGACCAACAGCCCCCCAACGGCCCCACAGCCAAAACCAAGCGCCGATACGGTGATACCTGTTTGACCCAGTAACCGATGCTCCATGACTTTCCTCCTTCACTGCCTCATCACGCATGTCTCAAGATTTGGCGGTAGAGACTCAGCGGTGGTGGGTTGTGGCTAGGATACTCTTCAGAAGAGCCGTGTCAATCATAGGGCCGGAGGCGTTCTGTGATTCTGGAAGCTCTGCTTGACATCTATATACCATATTATTATAATATATATTAGGTATTTTACTCTATTTGGGAGATAGCGATGGTCGAACTCGGACCGCAGTTGAGCCGCTGGACCCACGCCCGCCGCAGATTCGGCCTGGCTATCTCGATCCTGTCTGCGATCCTCTTGATATGGGCCTTCCTGACCGGTGTGTCGAGCGTCCTCGCAAACCGTGAGAGCCAGGTACCCAGCGTGTGGTGTGTCGCTCCCGGTGGGGCTGGAGAATGTCAGAGCACCATCGGCGCCGCTCTGGCGATGGCGAACCCGGGTGACACGATTCGTGTAGCGGCGGGTGTGTATACCGAGAACGTCGTGATCAGCAAGACGGTGACTCTGGAGGGTGGCTGGAACCCGGCGTTCTCCCTTCGAGATACGGACGCATTCTCGGTTACCATTCGACCGCTTGACCAGACTCAGTCGGTGGTCAGTGTCCTTGGTGCCGATCCCACCGTGGATGGCTTTGTTGTCACGGGCGGGCGCGCCGAGCTGGGCAGCAACCACGGTGGTGGGATGCGCCTGGTTGACAGCAACGCCATCATCCGCAACAACGTCGTGATCAGCAACAGCGCGTTCTACCTGGGCGGGGGCATCTGGGTGCAGCGTGGTGCTCCGACGTTGGAAGACAACCGGATCGAGGGCAATTCGACCCTGGGTCTCGGACAGGAAGGGTACGGTGGTGGCGTGCAGCTGGAGAACGCTCAGGCTACGCTCACCCGCAACATCGTCATCTCGAACACGATCGACGGCACTTCGGGCTTTGGGGCCGGCGTTGATGTGATCGGGGGCATAGCGTTGTTCGCGAGCAACTTCATATCCCACAACGACGCCCTCGGGATCGGGTATGGGGGAGGAATCGCAGTGCACAGCGCTGCGGCGTACCTTTATGGCGACCATATCGCGGGCAACCTTGTGGACTACGGCGGCGGCATCTATGTTATCAGCGGTACATTGTCGGTGGATGCCGCAGTGCTCCGGTCCAACCGCGCAAGCCGCAGTATCCCAGGTCAAGGGGGTGGGGTCTATGCCCTGGACAGCTCGGTCAACATCAGTAATACGGTGATCGGCGGGAATCTCACCGCCAACGGTGGCGGGATATACAACTCCCACAGTGCCCTTTCGCTATACCAGACCACCGTCATCAGCAACAGTGCCGTCTTTGACGGCGGTGGTGTTTCCAGCGACGGGCAGGTCGTACTGAACGCGGTCGCTGTCATCAGCAACACTGCTGGCAGCGATGGTGGCGGGATTTTGAACGCCGGCGGCGGTCAGGTCTTCATCGCGTACAGCACGCTAAGTAACAACAGCGCGATGGATGGTGGAGGCCTGTACCAGGTGGGGGGCAACACGACGATCAGCAGTACGACGGTCAGCGGAAACACCGCCGGTAACGAGGGCGGAGGCGTCCTGAATCTGGCCGCCTCGCCGTACAGCGGCATCATCACGGTGACGAACGCCACCGTTGCCGACAACGCCGCGGCATTGGGTGACGGCATTGCTAACCTCGACGCCGTCACCATCCGGAACAGCATCGTCGCGGGCAATGGCGACAGCAACTGCGAGTTTGGGCTCTTCAGCACGGGCTACAATGTCGAGGACACCAGCACGTGCGGGTTCGGGCAGTCCACGGACCAACCCAACACTCAGCCGTTGCTGGAACCGCTTGGGGGTGTGGGTGGCGCCAGTCTCTACCACGCCCTTGCCAGCACAAGCCCTGCCATCGACGCTGGCGACAACGCCATGTGTCCTCTCTATGATCAGCGTGGCATCGCACGTCCTGTTGACGGCGACGGCGACGGCGTAGCGATCTGCGACATCGGAGCAGTGGAGTATGAGCCGCTGTTCTCGCTCTATCTGCCCCTGGTTCTCAAATAGATCCACAGTCCCGTGATGGATCCGCCGCACTACATCCTGAACCACATCTTCATGCCTTCGACGATCGGCCTGCGCCGCTGCAACAGGATGGCGATGACAGCCAACGGGACGCACGAAGCAAGGACCAACAGGGACCATTGCAGCTTGAGGGTATGCGTCACGTAGAGATCGACCGTGCTCTCCACGACGATGCAGAAGACGCCGAGAGCGATCAAGATCGCAGCCACCACGTGCAATTCGCGGAGGACTCTCCGACGTGTGAGTTCGACGATCATGAGGGTCAGCAGGCTCAAACTGAGTGTAATTGGCGCCGCAAGCGGCAGGAACCAGTTGCCGGTATGTGAGATGGCGTCAACTACGTAGAGGAGGCCCAGCATTGCCACCATATCAGTGGCGATCCAAAGCGGTACGATGTTGCGACGGTAGAGAAACGGGCTCACGCACCATACCCATACCGTTGCCAGGGTTGCGGCAACGTAAAGCGACCACGTGAAGCCCTGGCCAAAGACACCGTCGATCACCAGGGAGACCAAAGCGGGGATGAACATCAGGACAGAAACTACCTGGATCCAGAGGCTCTTGTCGAAGTCGCTCACCACAGCGTCTCGCTGCTGTGGTAGGCTGCCATTCGCCATGGTGCTGCGAATGGACTCAGGCAGCACGACTTCCACGCCACACAGGGGACAGCGCTTGGCGCTGTCGCTCAACTCCACCCCGCAATTCACGCAGTAAGGCATAGCGACTACCCTGTGTTGCTCTCGACCTTGACCGGAATGCCTTGACGTACGAAGTGCGTGAAAAAGGCGTGTTCCACCGTTGGCTCCTCGATGACGCGCGCGAAGTTGATCCGTAACTGTCCATTGTAGCCCAGGACCGCGCAGTTGGTATTGGTGATCTCTGAGGGGCCGAGGTTGAAGTCGAACATTTCGACGTGAGCCGCCATCTCCGGTGGCACGTCGACAACACCCAGATTGGTCAGGACGCTGGTGAAGATCGCTGGGCCCGAGAGCTTGTACCCAAGACTGATCACGCGATTCTTGAGGAGCAGCGGCATGATCCTCACGAGGGGATTCCGTTCGGTGCGGATATTGACCGCTACGCGTGATCGCAGGTGCTTGTCGGTCACCTCATATCGCATGAAGTGGTGCACCAGTGACAGCACCTCCTCCAAGGTGTAGTCGCCGTGAGTCGGATCGATGCCCACGTTGACGTAGGATGAGAAGTTGCGTAGAGTTTCGCTCGGGTGGAATCGCCGTAGGTTGACCGGCACCTGCACCTTGACGGGGAGTGACCGGAGCCGATGTTCAGATATCTGGATGCCATGCAGAACGTAAAGATACACGCCGGTCAGGTACTCGGTGATCGATACACCGTGCCGCCGGCCCTCCTCTTTCACTGCATCTATCGGGAGCGTTCCGGTGATAATCTCGATCTGATGGCGGGGTAGCCGGGTACCGGACACGTGGTATGCGCGCCTCTCACGACGGCTCCGAGGAGCGCTGTGACCGGCAAATGCAGCGAAATCATCCGTCGTTTCCCCTGGCCTCGGTGACACGTCGCAGTCGAGCACGCCATGCGTGGCAGAAACACTGATGCCGCGAAGTATCAAGTATTGCGCCAGCAATGTCTTCAAGAAGACCATTGCCCCTGAGCCATCCGAGACCGAGTGGAACACCTCCAGAGCGATACGACGATCGTGATAGCGGACGCGGATCTGGAACCCGTTGTCTTTTCTGGACGATAGGGCCATGCAGGGGTTGATCACATCTTCCTGGATGTGGAGCGTATCACTGGAGTGGCTGAAGTAGTGCCAGAAGAGCCCCGACCGCATCCGTACGGAGAAGCTTGGGATGCGTTTTAGTGTGGTATTGACTGCTTGCTGAAGTAGGTCGGGCCGGATGGGCTCCTTGAGCGTCGCCGATACTCGAAACAGGCCGGGGCGTCTCCGGTTTCTAATCGCGGGGTAAACATTCGCTGCATTGTCCAGGCGATACCATCCGCGGGTATCGTGCGCCTGGTTACTCACGCTGCGCCCCCGATATGTCTGCTCGCGCCTTCGTGAAGGTTCCTCACTTATCACCTAAGTGATAGTATACCACTTCGGTGGGCGATGCAGAGCGTGAGTTACTGCCGGGCGCCGGTTACCCTCGATGCACCAATGTTTCGTACTGCTCGAGCATCTCGTGCACGGTCATAGTGCCGGCGTCGAAGCCCAAGTCCCGGCAGCTCTGTGCGAGTTGCGTGATCTGGGGAGGTGCCAGGTGGGTCTCTTGCAGGATCTTGGACATGGCGAAGACTTCTCTTGTCGGACCATCCGCCACCACTCGGGCTCGTCCCATCGCAATCACCCTGCGAGCGTACTGGCCCACGATCGGCATATCGTGGGTGATGATGATGACTGTGTGCCCGCGTTCGTCGTTCAGGGTCTTTAGAAAGTCCATGATTTCCAGCGACTGCCGGGTATCCTGGCCCGTCGTCGGCTCATCCACGATGATCACCTGAGGTCTGAGAGCCAGGATCGAAGCGATCGCCACGCGTTGACGGAGCCCCTTGGACAGGAAGAAGGGATGTTCCCGGTAGTAAATCTCAGGTAGCCCTACGACGGCGATAGCCTCCTCGACGCGTTCCTTGACCTCGTCCTCGGGAAGCTGGATATTCCGTGGCCCGTAGGCAATCTCGTCCCAGCAGTTGTTGTTGAAGAGCTGGTGATCGGGATTTTGAAAGACGTACCCCACGCGTCGCACCATCTGGACGATCGAGCTTTGCTTCGAGTTGAGACCGTCGACGATCACGTCGCCGGAGGTGGGCTTATATAGCCCATTGAGGCACTTGGAGAGCGTTGTCTTGCCCGACCCGTTCTGGCCAATGAGGGCGATAAACTCACCGACGGAGATCTCCAAGCTGATGTTCGATAGTGCCTGGGTCCCGTCGGGATACGTGTAACTCAGGTTATCGACCATAATATAGGTTGTACCGTCTGCCATCGTAAATCCTTCCGATTCAGGCCTTGACCAAGCCATGCAGGAGGGCGCTTGCTTCCTCAACCGTAAATGGGTAGCGCCCCTGATATTCCGCTCTCCGGCTGAGTTCGTAGAAAAACCGCAGCGCGCCGGGAGGATAGACGCTGTGCTCCAGCAGCAACTCGGTCTGTTGGAAGAACGTCTGGGTTTCATCTGCCAGAAGGACTTCACCATCCACTAACAGGACCATACGATCCGCCAACGGCACGAGGTTTTCGAGGCTGTGCTCAATGACGATGATCGTGTTGTTCTGCTCTGCCTTGAGCTTGGCTAGGACGTCGAAGATTCGGACGCGGCTTACGGGGTCCAGCATCGAAGTCGGCTCGTCGAGGATGAGCACCTTCGGCATCATCGCAAGCACAGCAGCCAGCGCGACGCGCTGCTTTTGCCCGCCGGAGATCTCGTAGGGGGGCTTTTCTAGCAGGTGTCCCAGCTCCGTCAGTCCCGTGACCCACTCGAGCCGCTCGTGGATCTCGGGGACGGTGAGCCCGATGTTCTCCATACCGAAGACGAGTTCATCCTCCACCGTCATCGCCGTGAACTGTGCTTCAGGATCGGAGAACACGACACCTATCAGCCGCTGAAGCTCGCCCTGGCCATAGTCCTCTACCTCTTTCCCGAAGACCTCCACGGTCCCATGTTTGATGCCGTTGTACTGCCCCGGAATCAGTCCGTCCATTGAGTAGGCCAGCGTGGTCTTGCCGGATCCGTTGGGACCGATGATGCCCACAAAGGCTCCCTCCTCAACGGTGAGGTTGATACCGGCAAGTGCCGGGGTCCTTGTATTGAGGTATTTCCAGGTATAGTCGGCAATCTCTATGATGTTTGGCACGGTCTTCTCCGGCTAGGTGACAACGCTCTTGAGCCAGGCGATGAACCACGATTGCTCAACGCTGAAGGCATTGAAGCCGTAGCGCATCACCAACAACATGATGAATGAGACGGTTATGATGGCTGTGAACGCGTAATCAAACCACTTGAATGAGTAATGGGTGAGAATGTAGTCGGCCCGTTTCACTTTACTGGCTTCGCCGGTAAAGGCGTAACCGCGGGCAACCAGGGCATTGGTGAACTCCTCAGAACGCCTGAGAGACAGCGCGAAAAGCGGAATCATGTACATCACGTACTGGCGCATCTTATAGGGCAGTGACTTTCCGGCTGGGTCGTACCCGCGCGCTTGTTCCGCTTGTCGAACAATCTGGAAGTCCTCCAGTACCATGCCGGCGGCCCTCAACGCCATAGCGAAAACGTAGGTCACGACGAAGGGGATCTTGATGCTGCGCATCGCGACGATGATGTCTCGCTCGCGAGACGTGCTAAGGAAGAAAACCATCGTGAAGATCATAGGCAGGATGCGGAAGTAGACGACGATGGCGTCCCGAATGCGCTCCCAGTAGATATTTACTTTCCAGATTCGAGTGATCAACTGGAACTCCGGATGGGTGCCCCCCAACACCGTATAGGAGATCAGGATGATGGAGCCCATAGACACAGCCACCGGGACGTAGATCTTTAGTGTGCTCATGTCGACGCGCGCAATCCACATCAGCACCACGATGACGGCCATCAGCGCCGCATTCCACTCCGGGGCAGAGACGAACATAGGGAACAGGCTGACGACCAGCAGGAAGAAGAGCTTGACGAATGGATGGATAGCATATATGGGAGACTCATCGGGGATGTAGCCCAGGAGTGTCTTATGCATAGAGCTTCCTCGAAGCGGGCTCCGTGAGGGCAGTCTTCCCTCACGGAGCCGTTGCTTATAGCAGACGGTGGTCGATCACCGGCGTGGGGCTACGCCCACCACTTCTTCACGAAGGCCGTCGTGCGGATGACAACGGGCGACAACACCTTCAACAGGATGAAGTTGAATACGATGCCTGCCACGACATTGCCGCCGAACCACCCCCAGATGAATAGAGGTACCGAATCCGTGGTCAACAGGCCAAAGCCCCTAAGTACAACCAGAGGCGACCATAGGGCCCCAAAAGCGCTCGAGACCACCATGGCGGCTAGTAGCCATAGCCAGTCACGCGTGGACTTCAGTCGCGGGTCCAGCTTGAAGCGCCGGAAGACCCAGGCCGGCAGGAACGCCTGCACAGCGTTGGCGGGAATATAGGCAAGAGATACGTAGAAAGGCGTGCCGGCAATAGCATTGGAGAAGAATGGAAAGATCGTGCCCGCTATCACGCCCCACGCGCCGAACCAGATCGGGCCAACCTGCTGAACCGCGATGCCGGTCCAGAAGAAATTAACGCCGAATCCCAATGGAAAGCTGATGCTGCCAAAGGCGCCAACGACGAAACCGATGCCGATGAGGAGGGCGAGGATCACGATGTGAATCACGCCCACGGAGCGCTTTTCGCCCTCCTGAACGGTCCAGATCTCCTTCGCGGTCAGTTCGGATCCAGATGCTGTAGTCACGTCATCCTCCATGATTGAGATAATTAACGCAGTTTGGTTCAGCTAACCTACACCGCATTCTCGATCATGCACCTCCTTTCATCCGAAAGGTTACAGGTGTGGCCGATCGCCATAGGATTCTCGGAGCACCTAGAGAATAGCACCTCAATTGGGCGGTGTCAATTAACTATGTGGGTATCTTTTTGTGGATGATCAAATTCGCCTCCCCGCGTGCGCTAAAGCACCTCTGCGATGCGGTGCAAGCAAGCGATGCCCTGACGCTCGGCTGCCGACGCTTCGCGAACCAGGGCCGCGCCCTCGGGGCTCGCGAAGGTCGTCACCCAGTCCCACGTCTCGGGTCGCTCGGGATGCATATCGGAGAGGGTGCGCAGCTTGTCATACACGACCGCATAGTGCCCAATAGCGTCGTCGAACGCCACGTCGGCGATCCCGGGCAGGCGTGCCTTGGCCTCTTGGAGGAACGCCACCGCCATTTCCCGGGCTTCCCGCCAGACGACATTGAGGTAAGCCTCGCCGTCGAGATTGGCGCGTCCCGTCTCCAGCGCCTCCGCCCACATGTCATATGCGGGCAAGCCGGTACGGTACCGGGCGCCGATTGCCCACCCGTCGGCCCGTTCGATGCGGCTCAACACGGCTCTTAGTGCATCCTTGACTGTCCTGGCGTCCGGAGCGCTTTCCGCCGGGTGTACGCAGTTGACGGTAAGCTGCTTGACGTCGAAGGTACCCAACTTCTCCCAAGGGCATGTGCCTCTCGTGCTGGAGTCCCAGCCGGAGTAGGTGTACCCGGTCTCATCATAGCCGGTGATGACGTAGTAAGCGGGGATAAACGTGAGTTCCCACGCGTAGCAAGGCAAGCCCTCATCAATCCTGGCGCGAACCAGATCGAAAGCCTCCCGTTGCTTCCGGCGGAAGACATCGTCGGGCATCTCGACAGCGACCTCATGCGGGACCTCGAACCGCTCGACGGTGTAGCCGAGGTTTGGTGCCAGGTCAAAGAGCATCGACGTGTCCCATGCCTGCGCAGCATCGACGAAGGCCGTGTCGTTCATATTGAGCACGAACGCGCTGCCGGTCCCCCCGTAGAGCCAGGGGAAGGAGATGTCGATGCCCAGGTAGTCCAGGCAGCCCTTCGTGCACCCCATATGCTCGTTATAGCGTAGGTGCCATTGAAGGCCCTTCAGCACTTTCATCCCTGTCCTCCTCCTGACTCCGGCTTGCCCGTATCTGCTGCCCGAAAGCTAGTCATAGTCCGCATACTTATCCCAGTCCGCGGACTGCACCCCCAGGATGTCCGCCAGGGCCGCCAACGTCCCCTGGTGGTGAGCTGTATGGCGCAAGGCGTAGATGTAGTGCGAAGCCTTGTATAGGTGTCTCTGCGGCCGCGTCATAGATCTCGTCCAGCTCCTCGTCCTGCATCGCGCCGAAGCACGCTGCAACGCGCCCTTCCAGTTCATCCAGGTATGCGAGAAGGTCGGCTTGCGATGGCTGCTCGTCGTTGGGCGTCTCCCAATACGATCTTCCGAACCGGTAGCCCCACGAAAATGGCGTCTCAAGGTCCCTGAAGTAGAAGTCGACGCCCGCGATGGTGTCGCGTATCAACCCGAAGGTGTTCTTGAGTTGCTTCACTCATCGTTCCCTCCCTAGTTCACTGTATGGGAATCTCCGGTTCGTGTTGTGACAGCCAGCAAGCCTATTCCGACAGTCGGCCTTGGTCGCACGTAGCAGACAACCGTCCGGCTTCCCGCAGAACGTAGAGCGCGTCCAGGGTCACGAAGTGGTTCATCACCTTCTTGCGCGAGACAAAGCCCCAGTCCGCCATCGAACCCTCGTTTGTGGGTTCTTCTACGACGTGGTACTGCTTGCCCTCAGCCCGCCAGCAGCGAAGCAACGACATCACCCATCTTGCATCCCAACGGGCTCCCCTACATAGGTTTCCCTCTGCGCCAACCACTCTTCCCGCGAGACGGTGTACTCGCCTCGGCCAATCTCACGCAGGCCAAGCCGAGTCAGCAACCTGACGGACGCGGCGTTGTCCGGATGTGTGCCCGTGAGGATGCTATCCGCCAATAGCGTCTCGAAGAGATAGGCCATCGCGGCGCGACACCCTTCGGTGGCATACCCCTGACCATAGTGGGCAGGATGGAAGACATAGCCGAGGTTGTGGACGCGCCCTTCATCCACCTTGCGGCGCCCAATGTGGATCAGTCCGATGATTGTCCTCGATTCCTTGAGGCACGCGGCAAGATAGCTGTCTTCGCCTGCAAACCAGGACGCCATCCCCCTGACCTCGGCCTCGGTGGTAGGCCACGGGTCCTCATACTTGGCCGCCTCGGAGGCCTGGTAGGCGATGGCCAGCGCCTGCAGTTGCTGCCAGTCGTCGGGTCGGAAGTTGCGGATGACAAGTCTCTCGGTCTCGATTGTCAGCATCGCCGTTTCTCCTCTCGCGCTTCGCTCATGCCTCCCATGGGTTTGGGCGGAGCGCCTGCTATAGGCCGACCGGTGCGGGTGCTCACGTTCCGGATTCGTCCTGCGGAATCGATTGCTCGACCTGTTCCGGGATGTAGCCTTCCAGCGTGGCGAGCACGTGCTCGACAATCTCGCGCACCGTGCGCCCGCCCTCCGGGAGTTGGACGTCGAGGTATTCATCGCTGAGACAGGCGAGTTCCCCGACGAACTTGCCGAACTCCTCGTGCGCCTGACGGATGTAGTGCGGGACGTGGAAGTGGGGATCGTCATCGGTCAGTGGGCCCGCGGGCTCGGACCAGGTCGCGGTGATGGCTCCAGAAGTGCCAGACCCACATTCTCAGTGTGTCGTTGACGGTGAAGCCGTCGGGCGTGGCGTGGTCAAGCGCCTCGAAATCGGCCGCAGCCTGAATGCGCTGCGTCGTCATCTGCTGAGCGGCGTGCAGTCGGGCCAGCAGTGCGTTGATCTCCGTACGGTCCCGGGAAGGGATCGTGGGACGCTCGCTCTCATCGTGAGCCATATGCGGTCCTTTCGCTAGAGGTCATGGCGTATACGCTCGATGACCTGAGAGATCCGGCGCTTACGGTTTGGACCAGGCCACCAGACGCTGTCCGTATTCAATACCCTCGCGCCCTTGGCCTCACAGAGCTCGCGCATCTGGGCAAGAGCCTGCTTGCGGCCCCAATTGAAGGGCATCGCACCGGTCACAAGACAGATGACACCTTTGTCCTCCAGGCTGGCCATCCGCTCGAGATACACGCGCATCGGCGGCGCCGGCGTCCCTCCGCGAACCGGACAGGCAAAGAGGACCAGATCGTAGTCGTCAACTGTCGGGAATGAGCTCAGTTCGGCTGTGGTATCGCCCATCCGCAGGGGCCGAATGGTTTCCAGCATCTCCAGATCGACCGTGTGCCCGTCCGCGGCCAGTCTCCTTTCCAGTTCCCTCGCCACACTCAGCGTGTGACCGGTGTGCGAGTACACGACGATGCTGATTCTCATAGCCATCTCCTGGACGACCTAGGGTATCGGCCCATCGCTGAACCAGATGTCGTCATCGCCTGGGACCAGCAGCAGGTCCTTCACGCGAAAGTGTGTCCCAAAGAGATGTTCGGAGGTCACAGGATGTACGATCATGGCCGTATGTGCATACCCTTGGGGCGTGACAATGGCCATACAGTCTTCAGACAGCGGAAGCTCTCCCGAGTCGGCGGCCATCAGGGTAATCTCAATGCACACCCTTGGCCCATCGCCAAAGAATTCGGAGAGCACATGGGTCATGACCTTGCAGATGTTGGCCGGCACGACTTCCTCCGGTCCATAGATGCGCCCAAACCGCTCCACGTAGGCTTGGTTCGCCTTGTGAAAGGTGGAGTTGCCGGGGAGGTCCTGGAATGCACAGGTCTCACGGGTGATCACAGTGATGCCGCGTGTCTCCAGCCGAGCTTGGACCTCGTGGCTAATGCCGCAGTGCAAAACCAGGCCCTGGGCATACGAGCTCGATGGGTTGCCCACCGCAAAGAAGTGGAACTCTGTGCCCATGATGTCCTGCGCCACCTCGACCGACCTGCCGGTGTTGGTGGCGACCAACACGTTCTGCACGCCGAGCGCTCGGGCTCGTTCGCGGGCCTCGTCGAATAGCCGTGTTCCTATACCCCTCATCAATCCCTTCTCCTGGATATCCCGTCGGACCACGTTGTCGTACCTACAGCGATTCGGCAATTCGGCGAAGCAGCGCCAGCCCTTCTGCATCTGCCTCGGCTGCCTGGCGGATGATGAAGGCGTGGCCTGCGCCCCCGTAGAGCCAGGGGAAGGAGATCTCGCTCCCGAGATACTCTAGACACCCCTGGATGCAGCCGAGACGCTCGACGGAGCGTTGGCGGATGCGCAGACCTGCAAGTTCCCTCACGACCTTTCCCTCGACATAGTGCGGAGGCGGCTCAGGGCCTCGGTGTATCCCTCGTTCAGGGCAGCCCACTCCACGAGCCGCTCGCACGGGAAATCGTCGCACTCGTGGCACGAGTCCAACCCTCGCTCGTCAACGGCGCACTGGAGGATCCAGCATTTCGCAGACCAATGCTTGGCGCGGTCGCCGCGGCAGCCCAGGCAGTGCGGGCCGCCGGCAACGACGTCCGCTGGCCCCTTGTCGTCGTCCAGCCACCCTGCGGCGTGCCACCATTCGGCCAGGTGCTCGGCGGCCTTGAGATCACCCAGCGAGGCCTTCAGCAGGGGACAGCCACTGCAGTCAAGGCCACAGACGGCAATCATTCTCTCACTCATCACGATGCTCCTCCATTGAACTGTGGGCGCGGATCGGGCCCGTAGATACCACAGAGACTTCTGCGCCAGGTGGGGAGCCTCTGGGAGTCGCGTCACACGGGACACTCGCCTAACCTCTCACGAAGCCGAGTTCGTTGCCGTCCAGGTCGAGGATGGTGAACTTCCTGGTCCCATAGGGGGTGTCGAACAGCGGCTCGATGACCTCCACCTTATCTTTGAGACTCTCCCAAAGCGCGTCCACGTCCTCGACGTCGAAGTTGAACCTGGCGCCGGTAGGCACCGGTTCGGCCTCCATGATGGCAAACGTGGCGCCCTCCTGGAGGGCGAAGTGGGCGTAGTTGGGCTCCTCCGGAGGCCAAGTGCTCACGACCTCAAAGCCAAGCATCTCCGCATACCAGCCAATTGCACGAAGCAAGTTCCGGACATTAGCTCTCACGTGCGTTAGCCGAGTCTTCATGCCTCACAGCCTCCTCATTGCTCGCGAGCGAATCCAGATCGCCCCACCAGACTACTCCTTTTGCAGGAAGATAGGCCACTTGCCCACCTCCTCGTTCCAGAGGATGAGCTGCCGCTCGTGCAGCCAGAAGACCTGGTTTCTGTCGATGGCCTTCAGTTGGGCCGGGATCCCCTCGCCAAGTCGTTGACCGATTCGCCAGAAGTCGATGTTGATATGGTGGCGTCCATCGTCAACCTGCGCCGCTGACAAGGTGATCTTGGGGGAGATATCCAGCGCATTCTGCGCGTCCAGCAGAATCAAGGCAGCATCGCGGATCAGCTCCTCAACCCGCCTCCAGTCGTCCTCGCGGACCAGGTTCAGCAGCATCGGTTCCAGCTCTTCGGCGACCGGCAGCCGCTTGAAAAGCATGCCGAACCACTTCTTGTAGGTGAAGTACTGACGGCTGACCCTGAAGGCGATGCGCATCATGTGGCGGGCGATTCTGGCGGCCTGGGTATGGACGCCCAGCTGGTCGCCCCTCGAACCGATCCGACCGATGGGGAACCAGTCGCCACCGACACTGTTCCAATCGCCCATCAGCAGGAAGCGCAGGACATCGTCCGGGTAGTAGGTGAGGGCCTCCCGCGCCTCTGTGAGCTCACCGGTATCGTCGTGGTAGACGACGCCATTCGTGGCCTCGAGCAAGTGTTGCTCGCTGACTCTCAGCCACTCAGTAGGCTGCAACGGCAGAGCGTCCACACCGCCACAGAAGCGTAGCAAGTTATCGACCGTCGTCGTCCAGACGCTGTACATCATCTCTTCGGAGGTATCCTGGATGTCGACCCCGGGCTTGTGCCACGTGGCCTTCAATCCCTTGAAGGTCTTAGGGAACCGCTGTTTGAAGCCCTCCACCAGCTCCTTGCCGTAGCGGGCTTGATCCTCCTCTGAGAGGAAGAGTGTCACCCTGGGCCCCCACATATGATCCATCGAAACCTTGTCGTCCAGCCCCAGGATTTCGGAACACATGCCAAGGGACGCTGCGGCGTAAGGCACGTCCGGGAAGCCCAGATCCATGATGGGCTTGATCTCGTCCTCGTACAACATTCTGGATAGCTCCAAGCTTGGCCGAAACTTCATTGTGGGGCTTCTCCTTCTACTGCGCTTATCTTCGAAGCGCTTCTTGCACCATCCCTGACGTCAGCGCGACTCCTGATATGCCCTTGCTCTGCTGGATCCGGCAGAGCTGAACCGACTCGAGTAATAGCCACGGTTTGTGTTGGATGATCTCTGGCTCGCTGTCGATGTTGACTTCCTGGCCCAAGAGCCCCTCATAGAAGCTGCGTGAGAGGTTCATATCCTTCACAAAGATCACCGGTCCTTGATAGCGGAACCAGCCACACAGTCAGTCGGGCGCCGTTCGCCGCCGCTCGGCCACAAGATCCCTGATCTCGCACATCCTGAACGTGGAGTCCAACGTGAGTGCTTCGCGCCGTCGTCGGTTCTCCTCGAGACGCATATAGTACCCGCTGACCCAGTAACCACCTGACGATTCTTTGAGGTAGCGAGACGGGAAGCGATAGGTCCCGTCGTCCTGGCGGAAGCTTTCCAGGTGTGCCACGCTCTCCCGGAACCAGCGATGCGAGGGCACCGTCGGGAAGTGTGCCATCAGTTCAAGGCGCTGGACGAACATCCCCGCTCGCCCATCGTCGAAGTCGAAGCTGTCGTAGCCCGGCAAGTGAACGCTCCAGCCCATCGAGAAGTAGCGCCGAGGACCAGCGCGCATCACGCCGTAGCCGTCCTCCAGGGCCTGGTAGTCGGGGTGCAGGATGTAGGCGACCACTGTGTCGATCTTGTGCTGTGTCACCTCATCGAGCAGTGTCGGCGGGTAGTGCGCCAGGGCATAGATATCGTGAATCGAGGGCAGAATGCCGTTGAACTGCGGGTTGACGAACTGCCGCTTGCGGAAGGGGTTGTTGGGATAGTCGCCGAAGGTATCCTGGTCGATGTAGATGGCGTGATTCCCGGTCTGGGCCAGGGCGTAGAGCGTCTCGAGACGCCGGGCCAGGCAGACGCCGATGGCGCCGTCGGGGTAGCCCAGCCACGCCAGGCGCGCAGCGACCAGAATGGCCTCGAACCAACGGATCCCTTGATCCAGCGCCGTCTGGGTAGCCTCCCGAGTGTCAACTCCTGTGTAGCTGACCTCAGCGATATCGTTGATCGCCTCAGCTTGGCCCTCCAGCCAACGCCGATAGGACCGCATCTTGGCGTCGAGCGGCGCCATCCCCGCCTGCAGACCTAGGTCGCATAGCTTCGAAGCTGCGTTCTCGAATGCCTGGGGCCGGGAATGATGGAAGCCGGAAAGGCCTTCATCCAGCTGTCCCACGCGATCCAGCCACAGCTGCGTCATCGGGCTGGCGAGCAAGTCAGCGATCAACTGCGTGAGGTCCGGCCCCGTTGGCGCATCCACCAACTCCCTTGCCGTGCGATACCGGATTGCCGGACCGCCGTGCTCGAGCAACCAACTCGTCAGTGAAGCATCGTCACCCATCGGGTGTCCCCCCATCGGTGATCTCTATCCCTGCCGGGCGTCGATCTCAGCGCCCAACGTATCCCACCCACCATGGATAGACACTGCCGCTTCACATCTGCGACCCGTGGGTCCCTCATCTTCACCCCCCCGTCCCGTCAGTCAAGTCGAAGGACCATCAGCCGAGCTGCGATATCTTTTATGTCTCGACCTTCTGAGAGTGCCTGATCCACCTGAGCCTTGATGGCCTCACCCTTGGTCTCGACCCACCACGGAAGGCGCAGGGCGTCCTCCTCGTAGGCCATCGTCTCAAACCCCAGCTTCCCATAGGAGGTCCACGGAAGGCATCCCATCATCAGGTTGTAGGCCGGGATGATCTTGGGACCCCCGTGCGCGATGATGCCCGCGTAGTCGTGTTCGCGAGCCCACGCGACCGACGCCTCCAGTAAGGCCGTGCCGATGCCCTTGTGGAAGTAGCCGGGATCCGCCTGCCACGTGCTGGGAAGGATACCCACGTGAACGCACGCCTGGCCCCAGACCGGGCCCGAGAACCGGAGCCCCTTTTCCCGGGCAGCAAGCAGCGGCCATCCTAGGGGCCAGTCCTCCAACCGTGCGCGACCATAGCCGGGGAAGTCCCTATCGTCCCATTCGGGGAGGGTAACGCAGTAGCAGTGCAGAGAGCCCACACACGTGTCCTCGCCATCCCACGCGCCTATGCCCAGAATCTCCTGTTTCTCCAGGATCCTGAGTTGTGTCTCACGGTTTTCCCAACACATGCTGGCAACGGCGTCCAGATCTTCGGCGTAGATTGGTCTGACTGTGTATCCGTTTGCACCCATACTACTCTCCTTCTGCTTGCCGTCTTGTTTTGCCGCCTATGCAACCGGCTTCGGAAGGCAACTCTGTGGCAACGGGCGTTTGCTGCCGCTGTGCCATAGGTGTAGGGCAGCGCGTGTCAACAACCCAACAACGTTCGTTCCGATTCGTCGGTGGTGCGGGAGCGGATCCCTTGAACCGCCAGATGTCTCTAGTATAGCACGAATGTTCTATTTCGGACACCCAACTCGGGGTGAGTACCTCATCGGTACCATCAGCCGTTCCCTAGTTGCTCACTCAAACCGGAAGCCCTCAAGGTCGAAGAGGCGATGCGCGCCACCCTGGAAGACAAGACAGACCGCGTGGATCCCGAGATGGGTGTCGTCACCGGCGACTGAGACGCAGCCCACCTCTGCCAACCGCCCGTGTGTGGCGCGTCGCAGACGCTGACCAGCGGACCGTCGGCGTCATCGAGGTGGACCTCGATCGTGCCTCCGTAGGCCAGGCTGGCGGCACGTGCGTGGAAGCGACTAACGCCATCACCGAAGTCAAGATACTTGTAGGCGGCCCAATCGCCGTTTTGGATCATGGTGAGGTGTTCGCTCCAGCCGTGGCGCGTCGTCAGAGGGAGGCATCGATTGTGTTCTGACCTGGCCCGAGAGCAGGCATGCCCGGTAGGCGTCCATCGCCTGGTCGCATCGAGCGGACCCGAGACGCCCTGCGTCGTCATTTCGACTTCATCGATACTGCCGTCCGCGTTGAAGCTGATCGGCTCGATACAGACCCTGCGGTTGAAACGGCTGGCTTGCGAGGAACGATGGTAGAAAAGGTACCATCGACCGTTGAACTCGGCGATCGAGCCGTGGTTGTTCCACGTCTCAGGGTCACAGCCGGTGTTGTCGATGAGGATGCCGCCCTTCTCGTATGGGCCGAGAGGCGAATGACTTGTGGCGTAGGCCATCGAGGTGGCACGTCCGCGGCTGATGTCCGTATAGACCAGGTAGTAGAGGCCGTTGTGTTTGCGGATCGAGGCACCCTCGTGGAAGCCGTGATCAGCTTCAGAGATGACCGGTCTCACGCGCGTCGCAGGATCGATCCCGCTGAGATCCGGCTTCATCCGCGCGCCACGCAGTTCGAACTGCCCCCAGAAGTAGTAGACGGCGCCATCGTCGTCCACCAGCATCGCCGGGTCGATCCCATCGCCGTCCGCGCCCTGCACCCCGTAGGCGTCTCCAAAGGGACCATACGGGTATTCGCTGATGGCAAGGCCCTCGTGGCCGTCCGAGGCGCAGTAGGCTAGGTGGTAGGTGCCGTCCCTGCAAATGCAGTCCGGCGCGTAGAGTTGGCTCGTCGGGTCCGAGTGGATGTCGGCCGAGCGGAAGCTCACGCCGTGGTCGACCCAAGTCTGCAGATCGTCCGAGGAGAAGACGTGGTACTCGTGGCTGCAGTAAGTCGTGTCGCCGCTGATGTCAAAGGAACCGTACAGGTAGACGCGCCCATCCTTCCACTGACGCGCCTCTACGTCGGGAATGAAGTACTGCACAGGAAGTATCGGATTCACAGGCCTCTCTCCTGGAGGGCTAGCCGACGGAGCTCGATCGATGCCTGAATGTCGACTACTATAGCACCGGCTAATGTGATCTCAAGCGGATATCCGCCTTTCCGGGAAGGACCCGGCACACGTTTCGTAACGGTCTCGTGACGGTGGCCTGTTACTGTGAAAACATGGGTATTGAAGCGAATCACAACAGATAAGGAGTTGTAGCCATGAATCTCGTAGTCGGATCCACAGGATTGATGGGTCGTGAGATCTGTCGTCATCTCACTGCTGCCGGGAAACCTGTCAGGGCGCTGGTGAGGGCGACATCGGACCAGGCGAAAGTGGACGCGTTGTCTGGGTATGGGGCGGAGATCCGGGTGGGCGACGTGCGGGAACGTGCCTCCCTGGACGCTGCGTGCCACGGCGCCAAGTCGGTGTTCGCTGCCCTGTCAGCGGCACCGTTTGCCTATCAGCCTGGCGGTAACGACATTCAGGCTGTCGATTATGAGGGACACATCAGCCTCATTGACGCCGCCAAGGCAGCGGGTGTGCAGCATTTCGTCTACCTGTCGTTTTCCAGGCATCTGGATCTCTCCTCTCCTCTCGCTGATGCCAAGCGTGGTGTCGAAGCCTATCTTGAGGCGAGTGGTCTGACCTACACTATCTTGCAGCCGACCCTCACAATGGAGCGCTGGATAAGCCCAGTGATAGGGTTCGATGCCGCCAATGCCAAGGCTCAGATCTACGGCAGCGGTAAGAACGCGATCAGCTGGATCTCGGCGGGCGACGTCGCGCAGTTCGCCGTGGCCAGTCTCGAAAACCCAGCGGCGCAGAATGCCAAGCTGATGATTGGGGGCCCCGAGGCCTTGAGCCCTCTGGAGGTCGTTCACATCTTTGAGCAGACGGGGGGGCGCCCATTCGACCTGCAGTTCGTCCCTGAAGGGGCCCTTGCGGCACAGCAAGCAGGGGCAACGGACCCATTGGAGCAGTCGTTTCCGGCGATTTTGCGGTGTCTTGCTAGGGGTGATGTGATCGATATGGAGGAACTCCTCAAGGTGTTCCCCATCACACTTGGTACCGTGCAAGAGTACGCACAGCGCGTGCTTGGTGTACCTTGAGGGCGGTCAGGGGCGCGGCCCCGCATCTCCTCCCAGAACGGCTCAGGCTCACAGCTCGGAGGTGGCGAGACGGCCCGACACTGACATAGCAGCCATTCACGTACCTTGGCCGCGTAGGCCGTAGAGGTCCATCGCGTTGCCGCGCAGCACCATGTGTGCCAAGTGCTCGGCCTGCGAACGCGTGATCTGTCTGGCTGCCAACATTCCCGTGAGGGCAAGCGCGAGTGCTCGTCGCGCAGTTCTGGCGACGAGCCACGTTTTCTCTTCCCAGTTGGCAAGTGGCGTGTCGTCCGGATAGGCATCCGTGCCGAAGAGGACTTTCTCCGGATACCACTCGAGCCAGCCCTGCAGCGTTTTGCTGAGGGCGTGCGTCGACCGTAGGAACGGCTGTGCCGAGAAATCGAGCCACACATTCGGCTTCATCAGCATCACGCCGGTCTCTCGTTCAAAAGGCCACCCCCCGTGCAGCATCACAAAGCGCGTCTCGCGCAGCGCTTCGTCGTTGAATGTTGACTCCAGGAGCATCGGATTGGCACCACTGATGCCAAAGAATGGCTGCGCGCCGACACCGGTGTGGATATGCACGGTCAGTCCGTGTGCACCGGCCTCGCGGGATACCGCCCGGAAGAGGAAGTC
The DNA here is from genome assembly GCA_963751345.1 of uncultured Chloroflexia bacterium. Lineage (GTDB taxonomy): Bacteria > Chloroflexota > Anaerolineae > B4-G1 > SLSP01 > PWVB01. The sequence continues at coordinate 25,419 of CAVVUS010000004.1, read as the reverse complement.
CTCCAGCACCCTATCATCTCTGTGCCGACAGCTCGTCTTTACTGAGGCGACGCTCGTAGATTGCCCCGGCTTCTGCGGCTGAGACATCGGCGACATCGAGCGAGCGCCTATAAGCGATGCCGAACTTGATTGCGAGGGCACCCGCCGCCTTCCATTCCTCGATCTGCGGTCTGACGATCGTGTCGAGGTATGCGTCTATGGTGGGCGGCGACCCATTGGACTCTTTGTCCGGGGAGAACGGCTGGAGCAACGCGTCCGCGAAGGTCGCCCAGCGGAAACGAGGTCTCTCTTGCCCTGGCCCTAAGCTCCAGGTGTTGACGAGCTGGATCTCGATTCCGGCTTGATCCAGCACCCACGATGGATACGCGGTCCCTTTTTGCGCCATCAGATCGAGCTTGGCGTTTAGCGCTTCGCGCACGTGCTCCTCAGCCATATCCTCGTACCGGTACCCGTAGAGAGCGCGCCACGCCTCGATGTACTCGGGGTTGGTGACACGAAGACGGACGGGGTAGGGAAACGGGGCCTTGCCGAGAGGATCGGGCCGTTCCCGCTGGGAGGGGTCCGGTTTCTGCGCCGGCTGGGCGTGTGAGTGATTATCGACAGCCCTGATTTCCTGAATCGCCGCAAGCAGGTCCGGATCCGGGTTGTGTTTCACAGGCTTGTCTCCTTGAGGGCTAACCGATGGAGTTTGCTGGATGCCTGAATGTCGACTACTATAGCATCGGTTGGCGCTATCTCAAGCGGGGCATTGGTCGGCTACACAGGAGGGGGGAGAGCGATGGAAGAGAACCACGGACCTGTGACGAAGAGAATCAGAGAGAGCCTGCAGCACGTTGAAGGGCAGGTGCAGCGTCTGCGGAAGCAGAATACGTGGCTGCTAGTGTCGAGCGTCGTCAGTTCATCTGTTGCTACCTTGGTGACGGCGCTGACCGCTGCCATGGGTCCTGTCGTAGGTCAGGGCACGTCGGGCTGGCGGCTGGCCTGTATTGTGGGCGCAATCTTCGCATTTGGATCGACCATGTGTGTCGGGCTGGACAGAAGGCTCAACACCCTGGGGAAACTGGCGACTGCCCATCAAGCTCTAGGCCGCCTAAGGTTTCTGGACATCGCTGTCGATTCCGGTACGCGCGGTTGGGATGAGATCACTCAGGAGTACGAGGACATCTTCAAGTCCTATCCTGAGATCGTTGCCTAACCGCTAAGGAGGGGAGTATGAGGTTCGCGTTTGCTGCACCAGATCGGATTATCTTCGGGCCAGGCAGAGCGCGTGAGGTGGGAGAACTGGCGAAGCCCTTCGGCACGAGGGCGCTGACGATCGCCGACCGGGATCGCACACGTGTGGCGTCCGTCCTTGAGTCTCTGGAGACAGCGGGTATCTCCAGTGTGCCGTTCGAGGTGACCCACGAACCCACGACGGAGCTCGTCCGCGAGGGGGTCGAACGGGCGCGAGAGGCGGGCTGCGATATGGTCATCGGCATCGGCGGCGGCAGCGTGATCGATACCGGCAAGGCGATCGCCGCCCTGTTGACCAACGGCGGGGTGCCCCTCGATTACCTCGAGGTGATTGGCCGCGGTCAGCCGATCACCAAGCGCTCGGCGCCCTACATCGCCATCCCCACCACGGCGGGCACGGGGGCGGAGGTGACGGCGAACGCCGTGCTGGCGTCGCCCGAGCATCGCGTCAAAGTGAGCTTGCGCGGAGCCCTCATCCTGCCGCGTGTGGCCCTCGTCGACCCCGAGTTGACACACTCCATGCCGCCCGAGGTGACGGCGAGTACCGGGCTGGACGCTTTCACGCAGGTGTTGGAGCCTTACGTCTCGCAACTCTCCAACCCCATTACGGACACATTCTGTCGTGAGGGGTTGTGGCGGGCGGCAGAGTCACTGCTGCGCGCCTTTGAGGATGGCAGTGATCCCGAGGCGCGAGAGGACATGTCCTTGGTCAGCCTGCTGGGCGGTCTTGCGCTCGCCAATGCCAAGCTCGGTGCAGTCCATGGCTTTGCGGGTGTCCTGGGTGGGATGTACAGTCATGCCCCGCACGGTGCCATCTGCGGTCGCTTGCTGCCCTATGTGATGGAGGCCAATGTCGAAGCTCTCGGATCACGCGAGCCCGAAAACCCTGCCCTCTCTCGCTTTGACGAGATTGCCGCGATCCTCACCGGCGACTTCGACACTACAGCCGCAGACGGGGTCGCGTGGGTCGGCGCTCTGTGTGCAACGCTCGGCGTGCCGGGTCTGGCGACCTACGGCGTTGCTGAGACTGATTTCCCCGAGATCATCGACAAGACCCAGCGCTCCAGCAGTATGAAGGGCAACCCCATCAAGCTCACAGATCAGGAGTTGGCACGGATCCTGGCGCAAGCGCTCTAGAGGTTGGCTTTCAACCACCGGATCGTGCGATCGGTGGCCTCGGCCATCGAGTGGAGGGGACGGTACCCGAAGTCATCCTTGGCCCGACTGATGTCGTAGAAGTGGCTTTGGGCCAGCTCGCTGGCCAGGAAGGGGGTCAGCGGTGGCTCACCTTTGAGACTGAGGGCTTGGAAGACTCTCGCCATCACGCCCCCGGCACCTCGCGCCAGGCCCAGCGGGACCTTGAGCCTGATGGGCGGCAGTCCGAGCCTGGCAAGGAACTCGCCAATCCACGTCCAGAGCACGACCGGCTCATCCTGGGTGATGAAATAGACATGGCCGCATACCGGGCTGTTGGGGCCGAGGGCATCCGCAGCCAGCAGGTGGGCCCGTGCCGCGTCCTCCACGTAAGTCAGGTCGACGCGATTGGTGCCGTCGCCCACCTGGGGTAAGCGCCCGTGCTGGGCGCGATCGACCAGTGCAGGGAGCAGGTGGTTGTCGCGGGGGCCGAAGATGAGATGGGGGCGCAGCGAGACCGTCCACAGATCGCTACCATTGGCGTCGATGACTCGCTGCTCGCCGAGAGCCTTGGTCTCGGGATAGGGGCTCTCGTAGTGGTTGGGGTAGGGGACGCTTTCATCCACCCCCGTCTGGTCGGTACCGTCGAAGATGACGCTGGGAGAGCTGGTGTAGACCAGGCTTCGGACACCCTTGGCGCGGCAGGCGGCGATCACGTTTTCCGTGCCGGTAACGTTCACGCCGTAGAAGTCATCCCACGGTCCCCACAGTCCCGCCCTGGCCGCCACGTGGTAGACGACCTCCACACCCGCGCACGCTGCAGCGATCGCCTCGCGATCCTGCAGATCGCCCCGGATCAGTCGCGCGCCGGCGGCCACAAGTTCGGGGTAGTTACCTCTCGCAAAGACGGTGACCCGATCGCCGCGTGTCAGGAGCTGTTCGACAATGTAGCGGCCGAGGAAGCCGCCTCCGCCCGTCACGAGGGCGTGGTTCGGTTGCCGTTCTTTCGTGTCCATAGCGGGTCGTAGGTGCGACTTCAGTCCTTCCGGTGGCGTCCCAGCAACAGCCACAGGGAGGCGCCCAGCCCCGCGACTAGGCCTAGAAGGCCGAGGAGGTCCCCCACATGCTTTCGCGATCCCGGCTTTCCCCTGTAGGTGACGTCCGCGCTAAGTCGTCGAAGCAGGCGATGGCCGTGCTTTCGCTGTTGCCCTGTCGCCCAGATGGCCAGTTTCTCGCGCTGGATCTTCGCGTTGTGCCGCACGTCCGTAGGAAATGTGTCGGGATAGAAGAGCACCTGCTGAATGGCGCGGGTATGTTCGTGCGCTGCGCCGAGGGACAGGAGTTCCATCGTCAAGCGCTGACGCTCCAAGAGCGTCGCAGGGAATGCGCCGGGTGACGGCTCGACCACGAGCACGGGCGCTTGGCCATCGCCCGGACCCACGCCGACCAGCGCAGTTCGGGCCACTTTGGGGTGCCGGTTGAAGATCGTCTCGCACATCACGGGGAAGAGCGTGCCACCGGCAGTTCGTACCCGGTGAGACTTTCGCCCGCAGACCCACAGGCGCCCCTGTGCGTCGAAATACCCCAGATCCCCCATGCGGTGCCATACCTCATCTCCCTCCCGGATCTTGGCGCGGGCCGTCTGCTCGGGCCGGTTGAGATAGCTGCGCGTGACCACGGGACCCTTGACTGCGATCTCGCCGATCTCGCCCTGGGGCACAGCCAGATGCTCGTCCCACTCGGCAATCGGGTCATCCGTGATCTTGATGATCCTCATCGTGATCCCCGGAAGGGGCGTGCCCACGCACATCCCGTGCCCCGCCTCTGTCATTGTCGCGGTCTCGTCCGCAATCTCGTGCCCGTTGATGGAGGTGAGGGGCATCGCCTCGGTGGCCCCAAAGGGTGTCAATACCTTGGCCCGGTCGCTCAGCACATCGGTCTGGAGCGCGTCGATGAGATCCGGAGGCACAGGTGCACCGGCCATCAGCACGCGCCTAATCGAGGGAAGCCGGATGCCGCGCTCCTGGCAATAGGGTACCACTCGCTTCCAGATGGTGGGCGAACCGAAGGCATTGGTGACGCCGTACGTCTGGATGGCTTCGACCACTTTAGCCGGATCGACCTCGGCAGACTTCGTCGGATCCATATCCGGGATCACGGTCGTGACGCCCAGGGCCGGATTGAAGAGGGCGAAGACGTAGAGCAGCGCCAGATCGACCTCGCCGGGCTCGATGCCGATCGTAGTGCGAAGCAGCTCGATCTGTGCCTTGAACATCCCGTGGTGGTAAACGACCCCCTTGGGGATGCCAGTACTGCCCGATGTGAAAGCGACGGCGGCCTCACTTTCCGTCGTTGTCTCCGCGACGGGGAAGGGAGGACATCCTTGCACCCGCAGGTGTTCCAGGCTTGCATCGGCCAGGAGCCCCGCAAAGATCGCCGGCCCGCCCACCACGACCGAGTGCTCGATGGTGGCAAAGGGCTTGGGCACGAGCTTGCGCAGCACGTGGGCCACCGGGAGCCCGATCATAGCCTTGGGTTCGGTCTCGGCGACGCACTGGAGGAACGCTCGCCGCCCCATGCCGGGGTCGATCAACACAGGCACGGCTCCCATTTTCACCAACGCGAAGACAACGGCGATCAATTCGACCCCGGGGTGCACGAGCAGCAGGACTCGGTCGCCACGGCGGATGCCCATGTTGCTCAGGCCGTGCGCGTAGCGATCACACTCCTCATTCAACTGCCGAAAGCTGAACTGGACCACCTTTGCCCGGCCCCCGGTGTCGCGCCCGGCAGGAAAGATCACGCCCGGTTGGTAGGGCGCGCGTTCGGCCATGTCGGCGAGCGCACTGGCGATGTTATACGGTTGGGTCATGAGCTATTGGCTTTTGGCGGTCAGCTATCAGCGATCAGACAAGGAGTACGAAGTAGGGAGTAAGACTCGACTTCGTAGCATACTTCTTACTCCCTACTCCTTATTTCTTGTCCTGATGCTGACCGCTGATCGCTTTCTCCCGTCCTCTCCAGGAAATTCAGCATCAACGGCACAATCCGCTCGTGCGCATCCTCGACGACGTAGTGACCGGCGTCCGATAGGACGTGCACTTCGGCCTCGGGGAAGCGCTCACGCCATCCCGCCAGAAAGTCCTTCACGGTGAAGACCCAGTCCTTAGCACCCCAGACGATAAGCATCGGGCGCCCGCGAAACATCGGAAGTTTCGCATCGATGGCATCCACCGTTGCTCGCGTGGGGTGATCCGCTGTGACGGGAATGTCCTGGACGAAGCGATAGATGGCGATTCGGTCGTGCCAGTTGCGGTAGGGGGCCAGGTAGCCCGACCGCACGTCGCGCGTCATACGCTTGCGGTCTTCCATCGGCTAGCCATACGGCAAGCCCCGCGAAGGCGTTCAGCCCGCGGAGCATCAATGCACCCAGCACCGGACTGCGTGCCACTTTCAGGATCCAGGGCACTGCCGGCATGTAGAACGCCGAAGTGTTGAAAATGACGAATCGGTCGACGGTCTCGGGGTGTCGGGTGGCGAACCCCATTCCGATGGCGCCGCCCCAGTCGTGGACGACCAGGACCATTCGCTGCAATCCGAGGTGCTCGATGAGTGCTTCCAGATTCCCGATGTGCCGTTCGAGGGTGTAAGTGTAGTCCTGCGGCTTGCTGGAGAGCCCACATCCAATGTGGTCCGGCACCACCACGCGGTAGGTGTCGCTGAGAGAGGGAACCAATGTGCGGTAATAGAAAGACCACGTGGGGTTCCCGTGGCACATAACCACGGGTATGCCATCGCGCGGCCCTTCGTCGAGGTAGTGCATCCGTTGCCCGCCCACCTCGAACCAGTGCGACTCGAAGGGATACAGCTTTTCGGCGTTCAGATGCCCGACTGAAGCCCTACCTACCACTGAATACCCAGTGCGATGCTGTTGATCCCGCTGCCGACACCGAACAACAGCACCCGGTCACCATCATGGACAAAGCCATTGTCGACACCGATAGCGAGCGAGATCGGGGCGGCGACGGACGCTGTATTTCCCAGGTACTGGAGGGTCGGGTAATCGATCTCGGGCGAAAGCTGAAGCGCCTGCAGCGCCACCTGCCGCTGGGGCTCGCTCACCTGGTGGGTGAACAGTCTGTCGACCATATCGTTCGTCCACGCCATGTTGTGCTTGAAGCGATCCCACACCTGGGTCACCACCTTCGTGCCCTCCGATAGCAGCGCGGACGACTTGGTCTTCATCCACGTGCGCTGCGCGACGCATAGCTCGCAGTGGCTGGTATTGCTATAAGCCTCGCCCCCCAGCAGCCGCCTACCCGTCCGCGATTTTGACGCGTGCCGCAACACCATCCCGACGGACGCCGCACCGAGCGTGAAGGACGCCAGATTGTCGCGCAGCGTCTCCTTGTCCGGTGGATTGGTCAGCATATGGTCGATAGTCCAGAGCTGGCCCTCGCGTGGATCCTCAGCGGCGACGACCATCCCGGTATCGATCTGTCCCAATTCGATCATGTTCGCGACGAGTAGCATGCCATTCAGAAAACCCAGGCAAGCGTTGACGACGTCAAAGCTGATCGCAGATTGCGACAGGCCAAGCTTGTTGTGGACAATCGAAGCGGTCGCCGGCTCAATGTAGTCCCGGCATACCGATGTGTTGATCAAACACTGGATCTCGCTGCGGTCCACCTGCGCGGCCACTAGCGCGTTTTCCCCTGCCATTGCGGACCCATCCGAGACCTTCACCCCGTCGTCCCACCAACGGTGCTCCTTGATCCCCGTAAGGCGTTCGATGAAACCGCTTGGAGCGCCCAGTGCCTCATAGACGGGTTGCAGTTGCTCCTCGAACCATGCGGTGCTGACGACGCGTTCTGGGATGACGTACCCCAGTCCTTCTATGCAGACATTATTGAATCGCATTCCCTTTGCCTCTTCACAGTTCTGGCGAAAAACCAGGGAGAATTGTACCACCAACAGCCGGCTTCTGCCATCGGTGAACGATCATTGGCGGACCAACAGCACCCCCCCAAGTACCAACCCAAGGCTGAGAATCACGATTGGGTTCAGGGGTTCGTGGAGAACGAGCGTGCCCAGGATGAGACCGTTGATTGGCACGATGTAGGTGACCATCGTAGCGAACGTGGCGTTGGTCCGGGCCAGCAGCGTGTAATAGATCACGTAGGCGATGACCGTCCCCAAGACCGCCAGGGCGGCCCAACTTGCCATAGCCTGCCAGGAGAGAGTGATCGCAAGCGGCTGTTCGACGACAAAGGCGAAGGGAAGGATGAAGAGGAACCCTGTCGTGAACTGGCCGGCTGCGGAGGCCATCGGCTGCTGTCCGCTGAGGCTTCTGTGTGCGAAGATGGCGGCAAACGCATAGGATACGGATGAACCCACGATCGCCAGCATACCCCATACCGATGCACTTAGGCCCTCTTGGAGTTCGGGCAGGATGAGCAATCCTACCCCCGTGAAGCCTATGGCAACTCCCAGCGCTTTTCGCCAGGTGATGCGATCGTCGTGCGTGAGTAGATGCGCGAGCAGGATGGTGAAAATCGGTGTCGTCGACTGCAGCAACGCAGCCCAGCCGCTCGGAATGTACTGCTCCCCCCAGGAGATCATAGCGAAGGGTAGCGCGCCGTTGAGCAAGCCCATCACGGCAAAGGCAGCCCATATCCTGCGGGGACGGGGCGCCTGCGCCTTTCGAGATAGGAAGATGATCCAGATCAGTAGGGCTGCCAGGCCGAGCCGACCCGCGACCAGCGTCAGCGGTCCGATCTCGTTGACGATGATCTTGATGAAGAGATACGATGTGCCCCAGATGGAACCGAGGACCAGCAACAGGAGTAGGTTCATGTGCCCATTCTTTCATTCCCCATTCTTGACTCTCACCGTCGCCAACACAATGCCGCCAAGGATCACGCCGCCACCGAGGATAGTCGATAGCGTTGGCGGCTCACGGAGCACTAACCAGGCGAGAATGGTCGAGCCGATAGGCTCAGCAAGCACGACCAACGACACATAGGTCGGCGGCAAGTGACCCAGCGCCCAATTAAAGGAGGAGTGGCCGATGATCTGTGGGATCAGGGCTATGAGCAGCAGCCAAACCCACGCTTGAGGCGGGTACCCGACGAGTGGAGCTCGCGTCACGAGCGCAAAGGCCATCAGAACGACCGCTGCGAAGCCATAGACCGGGAAGATGTAACCCAGGAGGGACAAGTGCGACCGCTGCTGCCGACCGATCAGCATATAGATCGCCACGGCAGCGGCTCCGAGGACCGCGAGAAGGTCGCCGAGCAACTGGTGCGTTCCCCCTGTGATGTCCCCAAGCCCGATAATCGCCGATCCCAGGACGGCGACAAGGATCCCTACGAACACGCGTGATCGCACGCGTTGCCCAAGAAGGAAGTGTGAGATCAACGCGACGAACAGGGGATTCGTGCTGACCAAAACGACGGAGGCCGCGACGGAGGTCATCGCCAGCGACGAGATCCACGTATAGAAATGGACGGCGAGCGCAGCCCCCGAGGCTGCCAGGAGCGCCCAGTCGGCGCCGCTGAGCTTCCGCCACTCAGATCGGGCGGTGGCAAAGGCAAAGGGGGCAAGCAGGGCCGACGCAAAGGTGAGCCGCCAGGCAGCCAATGCCAGGGAAGACACGGAAGTCTGCGCCAGCCGGATAAAGGTCGAGGCTGTGGAGACTGCCAACACTCCCACCACCAACCCCAACGCCGGAGGGACGGTCGGTCTCCGTCCTTCCGAAACGGCGCTTGTGCGTGGCATTTCGCCCGCGGATGCGTCTGTCATTCGTGTCCTTATGGAACCGTGATATACTGGCCCCGAGGCGTCATTAGGACCAACGCTGCATTATAAAGGGTTCCCTGGCTTGTGCCAGGGTGCTTGCAGAGGACTGCACATTCCCAGATATCGTAGGGCAGCACTAGCCCGAATCTAACTGTGGTATAATGGTTTTGAGGGACGAAGTTGCAGCCTGGCCCTACTACAGGGTTCGGCACTGTGGTGAGCGATAATCTAGCCGTTTTCTAGCATCCAACCTTAGGAGGGTTAGACCATGGCTGACTATACCAAACACCTGTACCTGTCGATGATCCCGGAGGCCCTGATCGCTTCACAGTTGTCGCCCGAGGAGTTTGGCGTCTATTACGCTCTCGGGACGGAGAAGAAATCGCGGGGCCAAGCCATTTTCTTCGAGTTGGCTCCCGACTTTCGGGTCGAAGGCCTTCCCATTGAAGAGGGGCTTCAACGGTGTGTGCCTCACGAGGACGGAACGCCGAAGCGATCGCTCTATATCACGGTCTATCGTGCGCTGGAAAGAGTTCCGCTGGACGCGATTCTGAGACTCTATCTTGTGACTCAGGATGGCAGGGTGTTGGGCCTCGATGCGGCGGAAACGTGTCCGGCCGATACTGATGGCCTGCATCTCTATCAGGAGATCGCACCGGTCCATCCTTTGGTCGTCAGCACCTTCGGACCGCGCGAGTTCTACAATCTGATCGTTCGGAGTCCTTCAACGCTGATATACATTGCCGTCGGTCTGTTTTGCGGAGCTGCGGCTCGGAGAGTTGGGAGATAATCCGGAATACGGCAGCGTTGGGGACCTCCCATACGCGAACATCGATCATCTCCGGCAGTGCCTGGTCGATCTTCGGACGAAGCTTGTGAATACCAAGATGGTCGATCGGGTCAGCCCCGCGACCTTCCCCTATCGCCTGTTGAAGACCGGGCTCTTTGTGGGGAATGCGGACCAGATGCGGTGTTTCCCTTTACCTTCTCAAGATGTGCTACGAAGTAAGTACTATCGCTGGTGGCGTTCAGCGAATATGTAGTTGTTCGAAGTTTTCCAGCAGCGGTACCCATCTGATGTTCGGCCACATCGGGCATCTGGGTCACCATCAGTTCGACCACCAAAGGCTCGCAGCTTCTTCTCCGGTGAAATACGCGGGGGGAGTAGAAAGTTATGCCCTTCGCCAACGTCCGGGGAGGGAGCTGCAGCCTATTTGTGTGGAAATTCGCATACCGATCTTGTAGGAGGATTTGGAGGAGACATGAACATCTGGGTACTCATCAGTTTCTTTGCAGGGCTTCTTTCTGTTGGCGTGGCCTTCGTGTATTATCGATGGGTCGTGCGGCAGGATGCCGGCAGCGAGCGCGCACAGCGCGTTGCCGGTTGGATTGAGGACGGCGCAGAGTCGTACCTCAAGAAGCTGTACACTGCCCTGACGATGCTGGCAGTGGTGCTGGCTATCGTACTGGCTATCGTATTTGGGATTCAACGTACCCCCGCCTACGGTCTAGGGGTCGCGGTCACTTTTATCTTCGGGGGTCTCTGTTCAGCGGCCGCCGGCTACATGGGAATGAGCGTTGCGGTAAAGGGCAACGTGCGAACCGCAGTGGCGGCTGAGCACGGCTTGAACCCAGCGTTTACCGTGAGCTTTAACGCCGGTTCGGTGATGGGTCTGGCGATGGTGGGCCTGGCTCTGATGGGCATGAGCACTATCTACCTGATCACCAAGACACCTGAGCTGGTGTTGGGCTTCAGCTTCGGCGCCTCGACGTTGGCGCTGTTGGCCAAGGCCGGGGGCGGTATCTACACAAAGACCGCCGACATCGCTGCCGACCTGGTCGGCAAAGTCGAGGTCGGGATTCCTGAGGACGATCCCCGCAACCCGGCCGTCGTGGCCGACAATGTGGGTGATAATGTCGGCGATGTCGCAGGTATGGGCGCCGACATCTTCGACAGTTACGTCGCAAGTTCTGTTGCGGCAATGCTACTGGGTGCGGCGATGCCGAATCTTTCGGGAGATCAGCTTACGCTCTACACGATCTTCCCGCTGATTCTTTGTATGTTGGGCTCGTTCGCTTCCCTCATCGGCCTGCAGTTTGTGAAGGTGGGTGAGGGCGGTAAGCCCGGAGCGGCCCTCAACGGCGGCACAATCTACACAACCATTATTTTCGCTGCGATGGTCGCCGTCGTGGTCCTCGTGGGCCATATCACTCTTGCTGCACTGTGGGCGACGCTGGCCGGTCTGATCACCGGCGTGATCATCGGTTTCACGTCCGACTTCTTCACCGGCGACGATCGGCCGCCTGTGGTGGAGACTGCCAAGGTCTCCGGCTCCGGCGCGGCGATCACCATCATCACCGGTTTTAGCTACGGTTTGATCAGCACGGTCCCTTCCGTTATCGGGATCGTGGCAGCGACCCTGATCGCGTACTTCGTCGCGGATGCCTCCGGCGTGATTACTGGCGTCTATGGCGTCGGCATCAGTGCCGTCGGGATGCTTGCCATCAGCGGCATGATCGTCTCGTCTGACGCATACGGGCCCATCGTTGACAACGCACGTGGTATCGCCGAGATGGCCGGTATGTCCGAGGAGGTCGTCGAAGTCACCGATATCCTGGATGCCGCCGGCAACACGGCCAAGGCCATCACAAAGGGCTTCGCTATCAGCGCCGCTGCGCTGACCGTGCTCGCGCTGTTCTCTGCCTACGCCAGTGAGATCTTCAAGGCGATGGAGGGGATGTCTGCTGCGGCGCAACCTCTAGTCATCAGCCTTCTGAACCCGGTGGTAATCGCAGGCGTCTTCCTGGGGGCAGTAACGCCGCCGCTCTTCAGCGCGCTGACGATGCTGTCCGTGACCCACAATGCCTTCGATATGATCGAGGAGATCCGCAGGCAGTTCCGCGAGCGCCCTGGCATTCTCCTGGGGACCGAGGAGCCTGATTATGTGACCTGTGTCTCTCTGGCCTCGGAGAATGCGCTGTCATCCCTGGTCCTGCCCGCTTTCCTGGCCGTGGCCCTCCCACTAATCGTGGGCTTCATCATGGGCCCCGAGGCACTGGGCGGCTTCCTCGGTGGCGCGATCTTCACCGGTATCCTCTTCGCGCTGCTGATGGCCAACGCCGGTGGTCTGTGGGACAACGCCAAGAAGTACATCGAGAGTGGTCACTTCGGCGGCAAGGGCTCTGAGGCACACAAGGCCGGCGTGGTGGGTGATACGGTAGGCGATCCGTTCAAGGACACCGCCGGCCCCTCGCTCAACACGTTGATCACCGTGATGTCCCTTGTTTCTTCGCTCTTCGCGCCCATCATCGCATCGTTCCATGTCTTCTAGCCTGGGACATAGGACCGACACACAAAGTGCAAGCCCCCGCTACGGCGGGGGCTTTTTTGTTGGGTCGGAACGCAGTGTCGGCGAGGTGCCGGGCAGAGGCGATCGACGCCCGTGGCTGGCTGATTGCGGCGGCGAAGAATATCAGGCGGCGGGTCTCCTCTCACTTTTCAGGAACTCAACAGCTTCCTTGATCCGTTTGTCGCCGGGCTGGCGTTCCAGTGCCGACTCCAAGGCCCAGCGGGAGAGTTCCAGGTCGTTCAGATGCCCGCCGGCCTGGGCGACGCCCAGGAGTCCGTCGATCACGTTAGGCATCAGGGCAGCAGCGCGGCGAAAGTGCAGAGCAGCCAGGCCCCATATCCCCGCGCGTGCGTAGTGACGTCCGCGCACGAGGTAGTCCACTCCGGACCGAAGCCCCGGATCGAGGGCCAGCAGCCGCCGCCTGCGTTGGATGCGAAAGTCATCCTCGAGCCTGATGGCCAGTATAAAGGTACCTACGGCGACCACGATGCCAAGGGCTCCGGCTGCCAAAGCAAGCGGCTGCTGTCCCAGGAAAGCGATCCCCCCAATCGATCCGGCGAGTCCCAGTACACTGCTTGCCAGCAGCAGGTAAAAGACAGGCGGCCAGCGCAGATAGAGCGCAATCGTGCCGGCGACGCTGAGGACAAAGGGCAGCCCCAGCAGATAGAACTCGGTACGCGAGAGCATTCCCATGGCCGTGTTTACGGTAGCTGCGCTGAGGCTGGACGGCCGGCCGAGATATGCGGCCAGCAGTTGCAGTGTGTCGTTCGTATGTATGCGCATGCTGACCACAAACAGCGCCAGGAAGGGTGCCCCGGAAACGATCAGGGTGTTCCACACCTGCAGCAGGATGAGGATCCAGAGAAGCTGCGAGCGCTGGTCTCGTGCCCGGGCGCGTGTCCACAGCTTGGCCCGGCACTTGGGACATCGCTGATCCTCGGCGCGGGCCGGACCGGCGCAGACCGGACACAGATAAGGATCGTCGTACTTCGCCCAGATTGCGACCGAGGCCGGCTCGGACGGTGGTTCGGCCCTTGGGATCGCGTGAGTGTGTTTCTCGCGATACGCATCGCCGAGGATGTCGCCGGCCAGCGTCGAAGCAACGGGCACGCTCTCCTCGTTCCTCGTCGTCGACGCTCCATGATCCTGCTCGGATTCGTCGCCGGCTCTCTCCAACAAGTCGAGGCCGGCGCGCGCCTCCTGGTTCTCGGAATCGAGCATCAGGATGTTTTGGAAGCAGATTTCCCGCTCTTCTGGTATTTCAACGACGCGGCTGAGCCACAGCCATGCCGCTACGTTGGTTTCGTCGCGAACGACGACATCTGTCAGTAGTTTGCGTGCACGGTCGGTTTCGCCGGCTTGGGCTGCGGCGATGGCTTGTGGCATGATATATGCGGCGGCTTCTCGCTGGGCGACCATCAGGCCGCGGCGAGCGGCCTCGTGCCCTGGGGCCAGTTTCAGAGCTTTACGCAGGCAGGCCTCTCGTTTGAGGGGGTTGGAGACCACGCCGCTCAGCCAGAGCCATGCTGTCAGGTTGTCGGGATCGCGTGTCAGAACCTGCTGCAACAGGGACTGTGCCTGTGGAAATTGTCCATCCTTGGCTGTAGCGATGGCCCGCTGCAGGAGTTCGTCAAGTGCAGCTGCACTGTGATCAATAGATCTCTCCACGGTTCTCCCTGGTCATGGATCCAGTGCAAGGGCCACATCCGGCCGGATGGGGAGTTGAACGTGGAAGTCGCTTCCCGGGCAGCGTTCCTCATCGTAGCCGGGGCTCTCGACCCATATCCTTCCCCCGTGAGCCTCGACGATCCCTCTGGCAATCGCCAGGCCCAGGCCAGGCCCGCCCCCTTTGAACCTCTCGGCTCCTGATGAGTGGCTTGCGATCGTGCCTGTCTGGTAGAACTTGGCGAAAATCAGCTCCTGGACGACGGGATCGATTCCGATGCCCGTGTCGCTGACGACGATCTCGACTGCTTCTTTGTCAGATGGTGTGTCTCTGGGAGACAGCTTCTGCGCCCAGATCCGTATGGAGCCCCCATCAGGTGTGTATTTCACCGCATTCACCATAAGGTGGTGGAAGACCTTGCGGATGCCCGCGGTGTCGGCTTCGATGAGCGGCAGTGCTTCCAGGCTCCTATCGAGTTCCAGCGTCACATTGCGGTCACGTAGGATCTGTCTCAACGCGGGGCGAATGGCCTTGATGAGGACCGCGGGAAATAGCGGCTCCGGCCTGATCTCCAGCACCTGGTTGTCGATCCGGGCCATATCGAGCATATCCTCTACGATCACATTCAGGCGTTCCGAACCTGCCAGGAGACCCTTGATGACCTGTTCACGGTATGCATCTGCCATCAGGACCGGGTCGCTTGCCAGCATCTGACTGTAGCCGCTGAGCACGGTGAGGGGCGTACGAAGCTCGTGTGACGCTACGGCGATGAAATCGCCCTTTGTCTGATCTAGTCGCCTCAACTGCTCGTAGGTAACCTGAAGATCGTGGGTGCGTTGCCGGAGTTGGGCGAGGCTCTCTTCCAGAGCCATATTCGCGTTCGAGAGATCCTCGTAGAGACGCGCATCGTTGAGGGCCGCCGACACCTGGTGTGCGAAGGTTGCGGCAAGCTCGACTTCCGACTCGGTGTATACTTCCGATTGCTCTCGCGTGAGCGACAACATCCCGATGACGGCATTCCCCACGGTCAGCGGAACGCCCAACCAGGACCCCGCGCGCGGGATGTCGTTCAAGTATTGCCAGTCGGGCCGCTGCGACACGTCGGGGATCAGCAGAGGTCGCCCTGTGTCCCTGATGGTGCGATAGACGTCGTCCTCGTGAATGGGCACCCGGATTCGAAGCGGCCTCGCTTGGGCAGGAAAGCCCCTTGCCGCGCGCATCGCCAGCTCGTTTTGCTCCTCGAGCATGATCGCACCACGGTCATGCGGCACAATCGTCGCGAGTTGCTCAAGTGTCATGTCCAGAACGCGTTGGGGGTCGAGGGTCTGTGTGAGCGTCCGTCCGATGGCGTTGAGTTTCCCAACCAAGCTGCGCTGTTTTCGCTCACCTTCGTGATGGCGAGCGCGCTCGATCGCCATCGCTGCATGGCTCGCCAACGCCCCGAGGAGAGCAGCGTCCTCGACTGCTCCGGCCTGGAGCGTCACGATGTCCAGTGCCCCTATGACTAGGCCTTCCACAGTGAGCGGGAGGACGGCACGCCACACAGGAGCGCCGCCGGGGGCCGTTTCCGGCGAGCCGTCAGGTCGGTGCGTCACCTCGCGCACGACAGCACGTCGCTGCTGAGTTGCCTGTCGGACGAGGTCGTCGGTGGTCCGGAACAACGGCGATGAGGTGTCGCCGAGAAATGGCGATGGGTTGCCCGAATAAGCACAGAGTTCGGGTGTGAGACCATCGTCGCGCAGAAGGACAGCAACGTATTCGCACCGGTAGCCGGTGCGAATCGTTTCGGCAAGCCGCTCGAGCAGCACTCCTATTGGCGGCGGCGAGGTCGCGAGCTGAGCGAGATCAACCGATACCTCCAGGGCCCGGCGAGCAGCAGAGGGTACCGCGTTCCTCATATGCTACTCCACCAAACTTACCATTGCCACGAAGCCTCTGCGAATGTACAGTGAGTGCGTCTCCATCCGTGCACTGTGTGTGCAAACGAACGTGAGGCTCAGTTTGTACTACCATACACCGGCCGCCGCCGCCGTCAACTGCTAGCCGGTTGCCAGCGCCATTTTCATCCGGGCAAGGCCCTCCAGTAGGAGGCTCCGCGGGCAGCCAAAGTTCAGGCGTACAAATCCGTCTCCGCCTGGGCCGAAGGCAGCGCCGCCATTGAGCGCTACGCCACCCTTCTCGAGGAAGAAGGACTCCGGCGACGGCCCCAGGTCTGCCTCACGGCAGTCGATCCAGGCAAGGTATGTGCCTTCGGGTGAGGCCATCCTCAATTGTGGCATATGGTCCGTTAGATAGGTCGCCATCACGTTGCGGTTGGTTTCGAGATAACGAAGCAGCGCCGACAGCCACGGTTGACCTTCAGCGTAGGCTGCCTCGGCAGCGACATATCCCATAAGATTGGGTGCCCCTACCAACCCTCCTCGCCCCCGTTCGTATTGGCGTCGGAGGTCGGGGTTCGGGATGACGGCGAAGCCACAATGGAGACCGGCGACGTTGAAGGTCTTGCTGGGAGCCATCAACGTGATGGTTCGGGCCTCGATCTCGGGATCGAGGCTGGCAACTGGGATATGCCGGTGCCCGTTGAAGATGATGTCGGCGTGAATCTCGTCGGAGCAGATGATGGCCTCGTGCTGCAGGCAGTGGTCCGCCATCTGTTCGAGTTCACCCTGGGAGAAGACCCGTCCCACGGGATTGTGCGGGTTGCAGAGCAGGAAGAGGCGAGTCTGATCCGTGAAAGCCTGCTCGAATCTGTCAAAGTCGATGACATAACGGCCATCGTGCTGGCGGCTCAGCTCCATGGCCCGGCCTTGGGTACCGGCGTCTCTCGCTGCGTGGAGGATGTGCATGTAGACCGGGGTCTGGATGAGCACGCTCTCGTCCTTCTTGACGAAGGCGCGCGTGGCCACGTTGAAGCCTGAGACGATTCCGGGCAGAAAGACGATGGCGTCAGGTTCGACGTACCAGTCATAGAGTCTCGCGAGGCGTTCGGTGATCAGTTCGGGCAGGTGCCCCGGACTGAGTTCGTAGCCGAAGATGCCATGTTCGGCACGCTCACGCAGAGCGCGAATCACGGCCGGAGGGGACAGAAAATCCATATCGGCGACCCACATCGGCAGGACGTCTTCGCCATAGATGCCCCACTTCACACTATCGGTGACTCTACGGTCGACGACCGTGTCGAAGTCGAACGCGGTGTCGATGAGGCCTGTTGTTTCGCTTGCTGCGAGTGTTTTGCTGCCGTCCATCGGATCCTCCTAGTGGTCGGGATTGTAGTGGTCTCTTGGAGGCCGGCAGCGATTATACCACAGGCAAGGCCCGTGAGCCTCGCGACCTGTCCTGGCATGCGGGTGAATGTGCGAGGTGGACTTTTCGGCGTGCCTGGGCTATGCTTAGATTCCGATCGGCAATCCAGCGAGGTGATATGGCCCAGACGACGGCTGTGGCAGAAGAGCGAAGAGGTCCCCTGCACGTGCTCGTGGGGGTGCTACTGCGGCCCCAAGCGACGATGGCATATCTGGGCAGGGCCCGACGACGATGGTGGAGCGTTGCTGCGCTGTTGATGGTCGCCGCGCTGACCGTTCGCGGTTTCGCCTACGCATCTGCAAACGTCGGATACCTTTTCGGCCAGCAGACCTCCGTGCAGAGCAGTACGGTCGTGAAGGGCGGGGTGGTGGTACAAGGGCCGGTGCCCGCTTCGCCGGCGCCATCGGCGCCCTCAATGCTCACGACCGGCTTGGCCGTCGCGGGTCGGGTCGTGGGCACGCTTATTGCCTGGCTGGCGTGGGCCGGATTGCTCTATCTGGCGACTACGTTTCTGGGTCAGAACGGTGCACACTTCGGCGGGTTCTTTGCCATGGTCGCGTGGTCGTGGATGCCGTTCGTCGTTCGCAATGTGATCCAGGCCGTCTATACCGCTGTGACCCACGACCCCATCTACAACCAGGGGCTCTCGGGGCTGGTGCTCGATCACGCGCCGTTACCACCTGCCGTAGGCTTTCGGTCCTATGTGCCGCCGGCGCGCGGTGCGCAGGTGCTCAGTGCCCTGCTGGCCCGCGTTGACGTCTACACGGTCTGGAACCTGGCGCTGCTTGTGTTGGGCGTCACCGCGCTCGCCCGTCTCTCCCGCGCGAAGGCGACGATTGGCACGTTGGTCATCTGGGTTCTTTTCGCATTGTTGGGCCTTCTGCCTGCGCTGATCGGACTGAATCAGGGGCTGAGCCTCTTTTAGGTGCCGCTGCCGGTCGGAGGCGATGGCTTTCGTGGGACGTGGCCGAGACAGGAGGCCGGGCGTTGGTTGATCCGTTGATCCGCATTGAGGACCTGCACCGCGATTTCCAGATGGGAGACCAGACCGTCCGTGCCGTGGCCGGCGTCACGGCCTCGGTGGATGCCGGCGAGTTCCTGGCGGTGATGGGGCCCTCGGGCTCGGGAAAATCGACGCTGCTTTACTTGCTCGGCGGTCTCGACCGG
This sequence comes from uncultured Chloroflexia bacterium, assembly GCA_963751345.1. GTDB lineage: Bacteria > Chloroflexota > Anaerolineae > B4-G1 > SLSP01 > PWVB01. Next base: position 6,765 of record CAVVUS010000004.1, on the reverse strand, counting down.
CCCACCGCCGGTGAGATCTGGGTGGATGGTCGGGAGATCGTGGAACTGGACGAAAACGCGCTGGCCGAATACCGCCGTCGTGAGATCGGTTTCGTCTTCCAGTCTTTCTTTCTGATTCCGACGATGACGGCGCTGCAGAACGTCCTCTTTCCTATGATCTTCGCCCAGGTCCCTTCATCCGAGCGAGAACCGCGGGCAATGCGACTGCTGGACCTGGTGGGATTGGGAGATCGCGTGGGGCACAAGCCGACGGAGCTATCCGGCGGGCAGCAGCAGCGCGTTGCCATCGCCCGCGCTTTGGTCAACGATCCCAAGATCATTCTAGCCGACGAGCCGACCGGCAATCTTGACACCGAGTCGGGCGGGGTGATCATGCAGTTGCTGGCGCGCCTCAATCAGGAGGAGGGCCGTACCATCATCACCGTCTCGCACGACCCTGCAGTCTCGTCCTACGCTACTCGCGCGTTGCATCTGCTGGACGGAAGGCTGCTGGACGCTGCTTAGTCGTCAGTCAAGTAGGTTCGTAGTAACCGGTTCATCGGTTCTGCCACCGACTTGTAAGACACCGGAACGACTGAAGTCGTTACTACGAACCTCAACCTTGAAGGGCAGGTTATGAGAAGAATTGCGGTTGCGGCACTCTTTGGCTGTCTACTCCTTCTCCTGGCGGCGCCTCACGACCGTGCTGGTCGCAAGCGGGGAGCACGCCCACAGCGACGACGTCGCCCGCTGCCCCGCTTGACATTGTCGGGGTGGAGCCGGGCACGCTCGTGTCGGGGATCGGGGGAACCCTCAGCGTTTACGGCACCGGCTTTACATCCGCGACCGTGGTGCGCTTGATCGGATATGGCCTGCTGGCGACCTCGTACGTCAACGAGACGGCGCTCACAGCGCAAGTGCCGGCATCGGTCCCCGTGGCTACGTATGATGTGAGCGTCAGCGACGGGGCTGCTATCGACCTCTTGAGCCAGGCGCTGGCGGTCATCGCGGCAACGCCTACGCCGAAGCCCACGTCGCCGCCCGCGACTTCGGCCCCGCCGCGACCCGGACAGCCGATCCTGACGATCCGCAACTATACCGTCGAGCCCGCGCAGGTGAAGCCTGGGCAGGAGTTCACGGTCTCCATCGAGCTCTACAACAACGGCAGCCGTGCAGGGGAGAACACGTTGGTCATCTTTCCCGGCGGCACCTTCCTGCCCCTGGACGACAAGGGACACCAGCTCTGGCAACTGCCGATCAATGCGACAGTCGTCGTCACCCAGAAGATGCGTGCGCCGGCCTCCATCGGCAACGGCGTCCATCAGCTCAACGTCCAGCTGGAGGCGAACGATTGGGAGGGTAACAACTACAAGTTCCCGACCACGATCCCGGTGGAGGTGGTCGGCGCGAGCACCGGGGAGTTCACCGGCAAGCCCAAAGTCGTGATCGAGCACGCTGATACTGTGCCGGCGGTCCTGGTTCCTGGCGAGCCGTTCTCGCTTACCCTTCGATTGGCCAACCGTGGCAGCCGCACGGCGGTCAACGTCTTTGCCACCGTCGCATCGAGCGACATGGCGATCCCGGCGAGTGGCAGTGACACGGTCTACGCCGAGGTCATCCGCATCGACGAGGCGGTCACCGTCACGCTGCCGCTGGTGCTTGGCGCCCTGGAGACCGGAGGGCGGCAGAGCATGCCCATCGCGCTGGCCTATAGCGACTATAACGGTGGCGGGTACAGCGACCAGGGGGCGATCGGCGTGGATGTGAATACGAGCCTGGTCAAGCAGCCGCAGCTGATCATCGAGGCCTACAGCACCTCGCCGGACTTTATCGCGCCGGGCGATACGATGACGTTGACCGTGCGTGTGGCGAACGTCGGCGGCGGCAATGCCGAGCGTGTAACCCTTTCCCTCGGCGGTGAGGGAGGCGCGAGCCTGGCGCCGTTCGTGCCGCTTAACTCGGGTAACGTGATCTTCGTCGATCTCATCCCGATGGGCGAAGTCGTGGAGATCTCGCACCAATTGCTGGTGGACGGCTCAGCCGAGACGAAGGCTTACAGCCTGCCGATCGAGCTCGCCTACGACGATCCCCGGGCGTCGCGCCACCAGGAGATCCAGCGTCTCAGCCTGATTGTGCGGGAGCGCCCCGAGTTACAGACCAGCTTCTATAGGCCGCCCGATCTGTTGATGGTGGGGATGCCGGGCCAGCTCTCCCTGGAGCTGGTGAACGTCGGCCGTAGTGCCGTCGACATCACGGAGATCACCTCAGCCAGTCCACAGATGGACGTGCAGTCGGAGGGGCTGCCCTTCGTGGGGCCGTTGGACCCGGGCGGCTCGGTTCCGATTGATCTCTCGGTGACGTCGCGGGAGGCGGGGACGGCGGAGCTCGTGGTTGCGGTCAGCTATCGTGACGACTTTAACCAGACGCGGGTCGTCAGCCAGACCCTGTCCGTCGAGGTGACTGGGGGTGTCGAAGATCAGGTTCCCGGCAGCCAGATGCCCGGCTCCGGCGACGTCGGGGAAGCGGCTCCGGAGACGCTGCTGCAGAAGATCGGCAGGGCGATCAGGGGTTTCTTCGGCTTGGGAAGTTAGGCGGTTGAGGCAACCATGACCCTGCGTGACCTGGCGGGGCTTGTCATCAGCAACCTCAGGCGCATGAAGGGCCGCGTGATCATGACGGCGTTGGGCGTCGTGATCGGCACGGCGGCTGTCGTCGTCCTCGTCTCACTGGGGGCCGGCTTGCAGCGGGAGGCAACGCAGAGCCTGGGTTCAGGTGGTGGGCTCACGGAGCTGCGGGTCAGCACCGTTCAGGAGGGCCCGGCCATGGCCGTGGCTGTGCCCGGTGGGGGCGTCAGCGTGGCGACGCAGCAGCGCAGCGATGCGCCGCGGCTTGACGCCGAGATGCTGGACGAGATTCGGGCGCTTCCGAGTGTCGAGGCGGTCTACCCGATGCAGAACCTCCAGATGGGTGCCCAAATGAGTTTCGGGCAGCTGAGTGCCTACGCCCAGATCATCGGGGTTGATCCGGCCATGCTGGCGGATCTCGTGGTGTCGGAGGGAACCACGGAGATTCACAGTGGGCAGGTCGTCATCGGCGCCAAGGTACCCGAGAACTTCCGTGACTTCGAGGAGATGAAGGGGGGCACCCGGGCTGGGGTCGTCGTCGTCGCTAACCCGGGCGACGTTCAGATACCGGACCTCTATCTCCAGATGATCCAGATGCAGCTTCAGCGCTTCAGCCAGGAGGATGGCACGATGGCTGAGAAGTCCGTGCGCTTCCAGGTTGTCGGGATCTTGGCACCCGTCGGTTGGCAGCACGATTACGTCGTATATGCGCCACTGCGTGACGTGATTGCCTACAACAGTTGGGCGCTGGGGCAGCGCCTCGACCCCGAGCGCGATGGCTATGACGAGGTGGTGGTCCAGACGACGAGCCGGCGTGAGACCCTGGCGGCGGAGCAGGAGATCGGTGCGATGGGGTTCATGGTGCAATCGCAGCGGCAGCAGGTGGAGCAGGCGAATTCCTTCTTTCGTGTGCTCCAGGCCATCCTGGGTGGCATTGGCGCCATTGCGCTGTTGGTGGCGGCCTTTGGTATCGCCAATACGATGCTGATGGCGATTCTCGAGCGCACGCGCGAGATCGGGCTGATGAAGGCTATTGGGGCATCGAACCGGGACGTCATGGTGGTCTTCCTAGCCGAGGCCAGCGGAATTGGTTTGTTGGGCGGCATCGGCGGTGTGGCCGTAGGTATGGCGCTGAACGGGATCGTCAACCTTATCAGTAGGAGTGTCCTCCAGCAACAGGGTGAGATCTTCGGTCCGGGCGCCTCACTCTCGATCGCGTATACGCCGCTCTGGCTTCCCCTCTTTGCCATCGTCTTCGCGGCGATCGTTGGCATCCTCTCGGGGGCCTACCCCGCGAGCCGGGCCGCCCGCTTGAGCCCGATCGAAGCTCTGAAGTATGAGTGAACGTCAGCGGGCAGCGCACCTGCGGAAGCTCACCTGACGCGAAGAACCTCGGTGCCACCGCAGGTACCTATGCGGGAAAGGAGCCGGTATGGACCTGCACTCCGTGAGTCTGGCCTACTACTCGCCCACGCGCACCACGCAGCGCGTATTGGCAGCCATCGCAGAGGGCGTGGGTGCCCGAACGCTGACCGATGTGGATCTCACGCTCCCGGACGCGAAGACACGCTCGGTGCCGCAATCGCAGGACGACCTTGTGCTCCTCGGTGCGCCGGTCTACGCCGGACGGATCGCCGCGACGGCGACTCGATCGGCTTCGGCGCGTTCGGGGGTGGGGGACGCCGGCGGTGCTCGTCGTGGTCTATGGCAATCGGGCTTTTGAGGACGCGCTGCTGGAGCTGTCCGATCTGGCCGCCGTCGACTGGGTTTCTGCCTGTTGCGGCGGCTGCCTTCATCGGCGAGCACTCCTATGCTACGGATGCCTTTCCTATCGCGCTCGGGCGTCCCGATGCCCAGGATCTGGCGCGGGCCACTGCCTTCGGGCAGACCATCGGTTCGAAACTCCGTAGTCTCGGGTCCCGCGAGTCGCTGCCACCCCTAGCCGTGCCCGGCCATCGCCCCTATCGCGTCGGACATCAGCAGAGCGACGTAGCTCCCATCGACGCTGCCCGATCTCTGTACGCGCTGCGGCATCTGCACCGATGTCTGTCCCGTGGGCGCCATCACGGTGGGCGACACGGTTGTCACAGATCGCCGAGCGTGCACCCTCTGCTGCGCGTGTATCAAGGCCTGCCCCAATGGAGCGCGGGTGATGGAGGACGAGGGCATCCTGCGCACGGCGCGGTGGCTGGCGGCCGACTACGGCGTCCGCAAGGAACCGGAAGTGTTTCTACCCGCATCTCCGGATTCAGCGACCGTCGCTCGTTGACCGCGATCGTCGGTGAATCTGTCCCTACGGCATGCCTGCTAATGAAGCACTATAGGGAGATAGACATTGTAGCGTGCCAGCCCGCACCAGAACCCGGCGCAGAGATCCGTCGCCCCACCGCTCGTAGGTCCAACCACGCCTTGGCCCACGGTGGCGTAAAGGCGGAAGGCGCCGGCCTCGCTCAGGCCTCCTCCCGCGCCGATGACGTAGCGAGGAATCTCGGGCGGCAGTGCCGCCGCTACGCCCCCGACAGCGATCAGGATGACCAGAATCGCAAGGAGGATTGCCCGCCTGGTCACGGCGTGCCGCCGTTCTGCTGCTGACCTGGCTGTGCCAGCCCAGCCTTCTCAGGATAGAGGTTGGGATCGCCCTCGGCCCACGGGGCACGTTCAAGGCGGTCGCCTTCGAAGCCCAGGCGCTTAGCGACGATGCGGTAGGAGAACTCCACGTCGGGGTCACTTCATTCGCGTGACCGGACGGTGAAGCTCGTCGCGGTGCGATCGGTGACGTAGAGCGACGCCGGTCCGTAGGGCTCTACGAAGACGTGGTAGGGTTCGTCGAGGTTGACCGTCTGCGCGAAGATGGGATCGATGGATATGGTCGTTGTCCCAGACTCCAGCGTGCCGAAACCGTAGTCGGTGAACCAGACTTCGGTCGATTCCTCGGTGTAGAGCAGGCGCGCACCGTCCTCGGTGCGCACCACGGCGTTCTTTGTGCCGTTAGCGACATTCAGGCCGGCTTTACCTACAGGGACACTGATGTAGACGCCATTCCCAGCCGGGCTGCGGAAGGACCCGGCCCATCCGGTCGACGAACTCGTCTCGCCATAAACACCAATGGAGCAAATCCCCGGTCGTTGACTGACTCGATCCATAGACGCCGTAGCCGCCGTTGTCTTGGAGACGCCGATCACGCCATTGCGACCGCCGAAGTACCCTCCCGGGCGCCATATGCCCACGTCGGAGGGTGAAGAGCCGCTCTGCACACCGACGACGCCGATGCCATCAGTAGTGCTCGCACTACCCAAGATTCCCTGCCCCGACGTCGCGTAGCCCGCCACGGCGACGCCGTCGTCGTTGCGCAGCCCCTCCACCGCAGGGTAGACACCCTCGGCGTAGCCGTAGATGGCAGGGCCGTCGCCGAAGTGACGCCCCGCGATCGTCGGCGAAGTGTCCGCGTGATTCTCAGCGTAGATAGCCGAGCCGATGGTCCCGGCGTCGTAGGCGTTTCCGACGGTCAGCACAGATCCGTTAGGAATCGTGCCGGTGATGACGGCGCCCGGCTCGAGGCTCCATGCGTAGGGTGCTGGGGCAATGGGCTGGCGGGGCAACGTCGTATAGCTGCCCACGCCCGCAGGTCTGACTCGCACATCGATCCAGCGCTCGCCGCCGTCGAAGACCTGACTCATCGACTTGTTCTGCGGCTTGAGGTTGAAGCTGAAGAGGCCATCCTCCACCGCCACGGCAGTCAAGGGCACGAAGCTGTTGAGCGTGTCTACCAGGTTGGCGGCGGGGGCGCTGCTGTCGAAGACGCGGAAGAGGAAATCGTAGCTGCCGTTGGCGGGCGCGCCGCCATCCTCAAGATAGCCTTGATAGGTGAAGCTATAAGTGGCCGACCCGCCTAGGGCAGCCAGCGGCGCGGGATCGTCCGGTCCTTGTGCGACCGCGCTCCCACCGGTGATGAGGATCATCAGGATCAGCAGGGCGACGCTCAGTAGCCTAACTCTCGTTGACATCGGTTGCTCTCCTTTTGTACTGTGTAGAGCCTCTGGGAAACAGGCCAGCCAACCGGAGGAAGCGGCGTGGAGAACGTCAGTACGACTTTGTTGGTGGCTCGCTGGGGATATCAAAGCATGGACTCGCGGCTTGTCAATCAGATTGGGCGCTGCAGCGC
>CAVVUS010000003.1:0-26801 GCA_963751345.1 uncultured Chloroflexia bacterium | reverse complement strand
GTTGCCCTATATCCCAGCGCCAGTCAAGCGTGTTACCGGACAGAGACAACGGTACGCATCCGTCATAGGCAAAGTGTACAGAAATCTGGAGCAACGTCCACCACAGCAGGGTACGATGGGTAAGCTAGACCTTTGGAACCATGACCTTCTTTCACTACCACGTGGCGACTTGTGCAATAGGCGACGTGCGGCGGATACGCGAGCTGCTTGTATGCGAACGCGATCGCCCAAAGCGGCCGCAACGCTCGGCTCGTTCATTCATTGGTGCTGTTCGGCAAGAAGGTCACGACCTGTATACGCACGCTCGAACGACTCACTTCATCCCCGCATCGCGACGATCGCGAAAAGCCCGTAATCCCCCTCGTTCGGCTCGCCGGTCAATGACGGGTAGAAGGTAACGTCTCCAAAACCGCACTCACTGAGCAGCCCTCGGTAGCCGTCGTCGGTGTAGGCCTGCATACTCTCCGGATACCACGACACCTCGCCCGAGGCCGCATCGATGACGATGTTCCGATTCGTAGCAACAGCGCGATCGGCATCCCAGATACTCTCGGTGAGGACGACGTGCGGGTCGTCGGAGAATAGGCCCGAGGCCGACGAATACCACGAGGGCGCCCGCTTGCCCTCTCGCTCGACCTCGGCGAACGTATGCGGCTCCAGTAGCAGCACGCCATCCGGCGCCAGCGCGGCGTGCGCCTTGCGCAGGATCTTGCGGATGTCTCCCGGCCGGAAGACGTTCATCTCCCCAAAGATGAGCATCGCCAGGCCGTAGCCCTCCCCGAAGTCGGCCTCACGAAGATCGGCGAGCTGGTAGGTGCAGTCCAGGCCTTCCCGTTCGGCCTCCTCGCGGGCATAGGCGATGGAGGCCGGGCCGAAGTCGATGCCGGTGCAGGTGTGGCCCAAGCGCGCCAGCCGGCTGGCGTAGAGTCCCGGCCCGCATCCCAGATCCAGCACACGGGTGGGCTGACCGCCCAGCACGTGCTCGTGGATCCAGGCGACGTGGCGGTCGATGATGGCAAAGCGCCGGCTCGCGGCGTCGTGCGCCTGCGAGAGGTGCTCCCTGAGCATCCGGGCGCTGAAACCCGGCTCGTTCCAGGGGATCTTCTCGCCCTCGGCCCAGGGCTCGGGGGCGGCTGTGCGGTTGACGATATCGATCAGTTTCATATAGACGTGGTTCTCCTTTGTGAAGTGGCAAGCGGATGCGAGAAGATCACCTACGACGCCTCGAGCACCGCGGCGATGTCCCGCTCGAGCTCCCCGACCATTTCCGCCTTGCGCGCCTCGGGCAACCAGGAAGCCCGGACACCGTTCAGGATCAGCGTCCGCACCTCGTCGGGCGTGAAAGCCGAGCACGCGCTCCAACACAGCGTACTCCTCGGCGAGGCTGTTGCCGAACATCTTGGGGTCGTCGGTGTTGACCGTGACCATCAGGCCGAGGTCGAAGTAGCGGCGGATGGGATGCGCCTCGATCGAGGGCACCACGCCGGTGCGCACGTTGGAGAGCGGGCACATCTCCAGCGGCATCTGCGTCTCCGCAGATAGTCCAGCAGCGCCGGGTCCTCGTACGCTCGCGTGCCGTGGCCGATCCGCTCGACGTGCAGTGCGCGGATCGCGCCCCAGATGCTCTCCGCGCCTGCCGCCTCACCCGCGTGAGCCGTCGTGTGGAAACCCAGGACGCGGGCACGCTCATAGACCGGCGCAAAGGGCTCGGGCGGATAGTCGTGTTCCGCCCCCCCGATGCCGATGCCGATCACGCCGTACCCTTTGACCTCGTCGACCTCCAGGAGATTCCGGAGGCCGTGCTCAGGGCCACGGTTGCGCACGAGATCGGCGATCAACGCCACCTCCACCTCGGGCACACGGTCCAGCCCCCGGCGGATCGCGACGGTGATCTCCTGCGTGGTCAACCCGTGGATGGCGAAGTCGGAGGGCGAGTAGAAGGCCTCGACGTAGCGCACGTTCTGCGCCGCCAGGTCGCGTGCCACGGCCTCGGCGATGAAAGCGAAATCCTCCGCCTCGCGGAGATAGGTGTTCTTCCAGTTCCAGATCTCGAGGAAATGGGGAAAATCCCGGTAAGCGAACCGCCGGGCAAGCGCGGCCTCATCGGGCACCTCGGGATCGCCCCCATACTTCTCCATCAGCGTCCACAGCGCCGGCAGCGGGATCGCGCCCTCCAGGTGCAGGTGCAGCTCGACCTTCGGCGCGCCGCCCCACACTCCCAAAGCTTTGCTGGTCCTATCGTTCATTCGCCTCCTCGCTCACCCCGTCACCACCACGCTCTCGATGCCCAGCGCCTCACCGATCAGCTTGAGCGTCTCCGCGTGATGGCCGACGCCCAGGGCGAAGTGGTGCGTCGGTCCCTCGGCGACCCACCGCTTGAGGAACGTGACGACATCGGGCTTAAAGAAGCCGCGGGTGTTGGTGTTGCCCGTCGCGGGGATCGGGCCGGCGACCGACTGCCCCTCGGCGATCACGAACTTGAACGCCCCGCGCGCCGTCGACGTGATGCCCAGCATCGTGATCGGCCCCTCCTTGATCTTGAACTCGACGCTCGCGCCGGAGCCCGGCTTGCCGTGGTAGTTCGTCAGGCTGCGCAGCACCGGCCTGCCCTCGGCGATGTTGAGGTGGTGCGGGCCGTCGTGGCCGACCAGGACGAAGCCCTCCGCGAAATCGACGGGATGGAACTCGGCGAAGCTGCCGCCGATGTCCAGCCGGTCCATGATCAGCATCGCCACGCACGTCTTCAGGTCCGACTCGCCGCACATCGGGAAGCCGGCGGCGCAGAGCAGCGAGTTGCCCACGATCAGGTTGGCAGCGACCCGCTCGCGCTCGCTCCCCGGCTCGCCCTCGTAGTAGTAGGCCAGCCCGTCGAGCTCGTACGCCGTCACGAAGCGTCCAGCGCCACCGCCATTCGCGCGGCGTTCGCCAGGTCCTCGTCGGTGAGCTTGCGCGTGATCGGGTCGGAGCCGGGGTCGGGCGTGTCGAACATCGCCAGGATCTCGGCCTTCTTTGCCGCGACCTCGGCCTCGGTCACGGTGCGCGCGAGCCGCACGAGGTCGTCGGCCTCGGTCTGGACGACGTGCAGCCCGAACGCCGCGGTCATCGCCGTCGGGTCGGTGTGCATGTCGAGCATCGCCTCGATGGCATGGCCGAAGTGGCCGATCCGCGCGCCCTTGAGGTCGTGGAGCACCCGGGCGATGGCGCACCATCGGTCGACCTCGGCCTGCGCCGCGGGTCGTCCTCCAGCGTGCCGATGATCATCGGCGGCACCGGCTTGCCCATCCGGACGGCCACGCCCGCGAACTCGGGCAGCGAGCAGATGTTGTCGTTCTTGAGCTGCATCTCGATGGTAGCGTGGGCATAGTCCAGGCGGGCCAGGGGCTGCAGCGCCACCAGCACCACGGGGATGTCCAGCTCGCGGATCAGGATCCCGAAGGTAGACGACGTGGCGTAGGTCAGCATGTCGACGAAGAGGAGGTCCAGCGCGGCAGCCTTGAGTTGGGGAAGCACGGCGTAGGCGGCCTGCGCGTTGTCGATCATGCCGAAATTGGTCGTCGCGACACCCCGCGCCTGCACCTGCCGCTCGAAGGTGCGGAGGTACCCGAGCAGCGCATTTCAGGAGGCCCGGGAAACTGCCTCCAATAGACGTCGAGACCAACGCCGAGGATGCCGACGTGCGCCGTCAGGGGTTTGCGTCGCAGGACTGGTTGGGACAGGGAACACCTCCGTGAAAGGTCGAGCCGCTTCGCCATTTCTACACCGAATGTGACTGTGCCGCAAGCGCATGACCCGGCCGCGGCACCGGGGACGTCCACGGCGCTGACCGAATTCCCCTTGCCGCGCGAGGCCTCAAGGCGCATAATGTCGCGGGTATCCGGAGGTGAAGGTATGAAGAAATCTGAGTCGATTGCGCGCACGATGCTGACCGTCGTGGGCATCGCGCTGGCGGGGCAAGTCGTGCTGCGGGTCGTGCGCAAGGTATGGCACGTGCCCGCTCCGGCATTCATCGGGCGCTTTCTCGACAGCGACCTCCGCCGATGGCTACAGCCGCCCGAGCAGATTATCTCGCGCAGCGGTATCGCTGCAGGGATGACGGTGCTGGAGGTCGGCTGCGGCAGCGGGGCCTACACGACCTTTGTCGCGCGGGCGGTCGGCGCGAGCGGCAGGGTCCACGCCCTCGACATCCAGCCGGCGATGCTGGCCCAGCTGGAACGAAAGCTGCAGCGGCCCGAGAACCAGGATCTCGCGAACGTCCATCTCCACGAAGCCGGCGCCTATGCCCTGCCCTTTGAGGACGGAGAGCTCGACCTGGTCTACATGATCACGGTGCTCCAGGAGATCCCCGACCGCGCCCGCGCACTGGCCGAGATCCGGCGCGTCCTGCGACCCGGTGGCATCCTGGCGGTGACCGAGTGGATCACCGACCCCGACTATGTGCTGAGCAGCACGACCGTGCGGGCCGGCATCGATGCCGGTTTCCGAGGTCGCAGCGGTGCTCGGCAATCTGTGGGCCTACACGGTTCGGTTCACAAGGCCGGCGGGGTAACCCGACGTGAGACTCGAGCCGCCCGAACTTTTGCGCTGCACGCCAAGTGTGCTAGACTCTGCCGAGCCGCTATCCGATCCCGAGGTAAGATAAAAGACTATGCAACTCACGCTTCGCGACCGCCTGAAGGCCGTCACCTCCGTATGGAGTAGCTATGTCCTCATGCTTGCCACGACCGTCTTCTGCGTCGGTCTCGGTCAGGGCGTCATCAACGGCGCCGCCACGAACTTCTTCGTCGACGTCCTGGGCCTGAGCGGCAAGCAGGTGCTCTGGCTGGCCGGCGTCCGCGAGATCCCCGGCCTGTCGCTGATGTTCATCGCGGCCCTCATCATGCATTGGCCGCTCTCACGCCGGGCGGCTGTCTCGCTCCTGCTCATGGGGACGGGCTATGTCCTCTACTCGCTGATCCACTCTTACACGGCACTGCTCGCAACGGCAGTCGTCGCCAGTCTCGGCTTCCACGTCTGGATGCCGCTGCAGAGCACGCTGGGCCTCACGTTGACCGACAAGGCCAACTCCGGCCGCGTCCTCGGGTTTCTTTCGTCCATGGCCGCGCTCGCCTCGATCGTCGGGATGGCGTTCACGGCCCTGGTGGCCACGAGCGTACCGTTGCGCGCCCTCTATATCGGCGGCGGGATCGTCATCGCCATCGGCGGGTTGCTCGTCTCGCGGATTCCGGCAAATGTGGGGGTGACACAGACGGCCCAACCGCGCATGATCCTCAAGGGCCGTTACTGGCTCTACTACGTGCTCACCTTCTTCGAGGGATCGAGGATGCAGGTCTTTGGCACCTTCGGCACGCTCGTCCTGGTGCAGAACTATGGGCTCAGCGCACGCAGCATCAGCCTGATCCTGGTGCTGAGCGGAATCGTCAACTTCGTGCTGGCGCCGAGGCTCGGACACCTGATCGACAAGGTCGGCGAACGGCGTGACCCTCACCGGCAGCTACATCAGCCTCGCGCTCTGCTTCATCGGCTATGCCATCGTGCATAATGTCTACTTCCTGGCCGGGACGCTGATCTGCATCAACCTACTGGTGACGCTGAGCATCGGGCTGTCGACCTACGTTCACCGGATCGCGCCGGAGGAGGAGTTGGCACCCACACTCTCCGCCGGCGTGAGCGTCAACCACATTACCTCGGTGTCGATGTCGCTGGTGGCGGGGACGCTGCTGAGCTTGGTGGGGTACGAGGCGCTCTGCTACGGCGCCGCCACCGTGATTATGCTCTCGGTGCCCTTCGCGCTGGCGATTCGGACCAAGGCCCGGGCCGGTGGTGCAGAGTCGAGGTCCAGACGGCATTGAATAGCTCGCGCCCTCACCCCTGGCCACATCTCACATCACAATGGGGGAACGAAGCTCAGCCTCTCGATTGTCGCCAGGAGATGCATCGCGCAGGCTCCACCGCTGTAGCTGAGCTATCTGAAGACGAAGAGATTCGCCGAGAAGACGCTCGGATCGTAGGGCGCGCCACTGTAGCTGCCCAGGTGCTCGACCAACTCGAACCCACGCGCGCGATGGCAGTCGACGATCTCGGCCGAGGCCATGGGGTAGAGCGGCACAGCATCCTCGAAGACGACCTCTCCTTGCACCGTCAGCCGTGTCGCAAAGGTCACCTGCGTCGCGGTGATGTCGCGGTATTCACGCGTAAAGACGGCGTGCCCCTCCCCCTCAATCACGGGCAAGGTAACGCTGGCCTGGGTCAGGACGTAGTCCCAGTTCATCACCTGCAGGATCCATGGGCCGCCGGGTGCCCTGACCTCCGCCACGGCGTCGACAAAGCGCGCGAACTGTGCTTGCGTCAGATGAGCGGCAGTATTGCCGATACATGCGAGGCCGCCGAAGGGATGGTCAAGGTGGGCGATGTCGAGCATGTCCATCACGTGGAACCGGGCCGCACCGTAGTGTGCCCGCGCGTGGGCGATCATCGCCGCATCGAGATCGATCCCCACGGCGTCGTAGCCGTCCGCCGCCAGCGCCCCGGTGTAGTGCCCGGTGCCGCAGCCGACGTCCAGCACGCTTGCGGGCGGCGCGGGCAGATAGCGGCGCAGGAACCCATAGACCGCTTCGCTGAACGGAAAGATCGACTCGTACGTCTCCGCAAACTGCGTGTAGAAAGACATTCAGATTTCAGCCCCCGTCGCATTCGCCGGGTGACTCGGAATCACCCGGCGAATGCCCTTGGCAAGGCACAGTCGTTGGTACTCCCGTTGAATCGTGAGGATCACTGCCGCAAGACGAGGGGGACGAAGACGCGGAAATTCGGAAGGTCTCCGAGCGCGTAGAAAGCGTTCAACACCTCGGCAGCCGTGAAGCTACAATGGCCGTAGCGTCTACCGGGAAGTGGCGGTAATACGGCTCGCTGCCCTCGCGCATCGACCTTGTCGCCGTAGAGGAGCGCGTGCCAATAGGGCACGAGCGGGTCCCCCGTCGTGTGCAGCGTGACGAGAGGGACGCTCAACACCCCCGTCGTCTCGTAGTGTTGGCTGACCTCCTGAGTCGCCGCGGGATCGGCGGCGAACCGCGCGACGTTGTCGTTCAAGTCCTGTGAACCGGGATAGACTCGCCCGATGTTGTCATAGGGCTGCCCGCCGAGCTTCCGCTTGGCGTCCTCGGTCCCATAGACATTGTACCAGAGCAGCTTCTCGATCGCCTCGCGAGCTCGTCGGCGGGTCGTAACGCCCAAGGAGAGACGTTGGCGATCGTCAGCAACTGCGTCACCGTCAGCGCGTTGGCAGTGTCCGAGATAACCGGCAGGATGGTGGTGGAGTAGAAGCTGGTCTCCCAGGTATTGAAGAGCGTGTCAGGAATGGTGATGGGGCTACCCGGCATCAAGCCCGGGAAGAAGTAGTCGAAGAGCACCCTGAAGTCGCCGATATAGTCGATCTGCCGCTGGAAGCTCCCGTAGGGCCCGCACATCGCCAATCCGGCGTCGAAGACGTCGGGATAGCGCTCGATCGCCAGTGCGGTGTTGAGCCCACCCTCGGAGACGCCGGCGAGGATGACCTGGGTGGGCGTGGTCTCCTGCTGACTAAAGACCGAGACGAGGTCGGTAAGGTCCGTCATCCCGGCCTCCACGGCAAGGCCGTTGGTGTAATAGCTCGTCGTCGCAAAGCCGTAGCCGAGCGTCGTCACAATCTGATCGACCGTGAACGGAGAACCCGCCAGCGACATCTGGTCCTCCGGGATCTCCACCGGGCGATAGATCGCCATATAGCCGTGGGCGTAGACGACGAGCTTCCCATTCCAGGGGACCGCGGTCGGCATACAAATCCGGTAGACCGCACCGCTCGTCTGCGTGCCGTTGACACACGTATCATTCCCTGCAAGCGGCACGACGTCGCCGTCCGTCTGGGACGGTCCCGTTGCAGCGACCACCTGGCTCATGGTTAGCCACAGAAGCCCTGCAAGAATCACCGAAGCTGCTATCATCCATCTTCCACGTGCCCTACGGACCATATCCCGCCTCCTCATCACAGAATGAGTGCAGGTCCCCAAGGTGACGTAGCCTCATAGATCGACGAAGCGCTAAGCTTGAGTCTCGATTGACCTGCACCATGCCCGAGTTCACCTAAGATTATACGAGAGCTGGCACCACCCACAAACCGACCTATACTGGACCCGGCATCGCTCGCACCGGAAGAAGGAGAGGATCAAGACGTGAGGGTCAACTGGTCGGGTTGGATGACACTTGGGCTCTTCATCGCCATCGTGGTCCTGGGTTCTGCTCTGTGGGTCGCGGACCTCATCGGGCTGTGGTTTCTGTTGCGGGCACTGGGTGTTTCAACTGATCTGTGGGCGATGATGGAGGCCCTTTCCACGGCCGTCGCGGCAGCCGCCGTGCTCAGCGCGGGCTTCATCGCCTATCGGGAGCTCTCCGAGGCCGCCGACAGCCGCTACGTCGAGGTGGCGGACCGGCTCTTCCAGGAGCTCAACTCACCCGAGGCGATCGAGGCGCGGCGCTGGATCTACCAGCATCTGCCTGAGGATCCTGCTGTGGGCGTGCGGACCATCCCCCCATTGGGCCAACGGTCGCTCAAGTCCGCGCTGAACTCGCTGGACCGCGTGGCGTTCCTGACGCAGGCGGGCTGGATACCCTACGACGTCGTCCTGCCGTGGATGCACCCGATGGTCACCAAGCTCTGGGCCAAGCTGGAACCCTACGTCCTCTACGAGCGGGAGCGCCGCCACGAGCCCTACTTCTACGAGCACGCAAGCAAGCTCGCCGAGCAATGCGCGGCGTGGCGCGCGAAGAACCTGACCGAGGCCAAGGTCGTCTGGCTGGATGACGCGCTGTAACCCGCCGTAAGCGCCCAAGCGCAGCGTAGACCACATAGACAGGGAGTCTCATACATATGCTAGAGAAATCGACGATGGAAGGCTACCGGGAGATGCTGCCGGGGATCCGGATGCAGACCCTGTGCCACGGCGAGAAGACGCTGATGGTCAAGTTCCAACTGGCGGAGGGCAGCGAGATCCCGATGCACAGCCATCCCCACGAGCAGACGGGCTACCTCATCAGCGGTCACGTTATTTTCGTGACTGAGGAGAGCGAGGTCGACACCACGCCCGGCGACAACTGGTGCTTCCTGGGCGACGAGCGTCACGGCGTGCGCGTCCTGGAGGACTCGGTCATCGTCGAGCTCTTTTCACCCGTGCGCGAGGAATACCTCAACGAGTAGATGCCGGCATCCGGAACCTTGCGAAGGGTCAAGCCCGAGTCTGCTCGGGCCGCCTTCGCAAGGTTGATGCGAGCAGAGTGGTAAAGTCCTGACCGCGCACGGGTGTGCATGTGCCGGAGTGGGCAAGACCTCTGCCGTTCAACCTGCAGGCAGGGCATCCTGCCATCCATGAAATCCGGCAATCGTGCCGCTTGGAGCGGCCTGCATCGTCATCAGGAGGAAACAAGTGACAACCAAAGTTGGCATCATCATCTGCGATCGCTATCGGCGCTGTGCCGGAGGAAAGTGCCTTCGCGCCCTCAGAAATCGGCAGGGCGCGTTCGAGGCCTACGCTGATACGGACGTGGAGTTGGTAGGCTACACAACATGTGACGGTTGCCCGGGCGGCAACGTCGAGTATGCCGCCGACGAGATGGTCAAGAACGGTGCCGAAGTCGTCCATCTGGCGACAGGCATGGTTGTAGGCTACCCACCGTGCCCTTACATCGACACATTCGAGAGCGTACCTGCGCGAGCGGTATGGGCTGAAGGTGGTGGTCGGCACGCACCCGATACCGACGAAGTATCTTGAGATGCACACACGGCTCGGCACCTGGGACGATGCTGGGTGGGCGCCACGTCTCGAGCCCACAATGACAGACAAGGAGACGCGCGACAGCTACGACTGACGCCGAAAGCCGCAGGTGCGAGCGCTGCATGGCCGCGCGTCGATCATGGCGTCTGTCACGGCACAGGAGCACCCTCAGAGGCAAGACGCCCCGGCTTGTCAGCGAGGGCCCGAACGAAACAACATAGGAGGCGCAATGGAACCACAGTTTCGAGATCTCTTCCTTGACCGTTGGCAGCGCTACTTCGGGCAAGCCGATCTGCCGGTCGCCTTCTACTATACCGACGAAGAACGACCCGGGAGCGTGCCGGGCGAGCGCTGCTTGATCTGCAATGTCGCGGGGGTCCTTGATGGGACCACGCTCGTCTACGACGCGAAGACCCCCGGCTGCCCGGGCGGCAAGCGCTACACCGGATTCGCAAATAGGGTGCGGCCAAACTTCGAGGTCTTCCTCTCCTGTGGCATCCCCGGCAAGATGGAGGGCGAGCGATATAAGCAGTCGCCGGAACTGGTCCAGCAATGGATGACGCAGCAGCCACCCTTTGAGGCGCCGGGCCGCACGCTCGTCTTCAAGCGCTGGGACAAGCTCGACCGACGATGACACTCCGTTGGCCGCGATCTTCTTCGCGACCGCCCGACGTACTCTCGGGGCTCTATACGCTGGCGAACTACGATGTGGCGGATCCCTATGGCGTCGTCGCCCCGATGGGGTCGGGCTGTTCCTCGATCGTCGCCTACCCCTACGCCGAGGCCCGGTCGGACAACCCGCGCTGCGTCCTGGGGATGTTCGACGTCTCGGCAAGGCCGTGTGTGGCGGACGACGTGCTGACCTTCACGGTGCCGCTCGCGCGGCTTCGAGCAGATGGTCGGTAACATGGACGAGAGCTTCCTGGTCACCGCCTCCTGGAAGCAGGTCAAGGAGAGGATCGATGTTACCGGAAGTGCGAGGAGCCTGATGATGTTTCTGCTGGCGCGACTTCGTCGCAGTTGTTCGTTGGTGATCATAGCCTGGTGTTCGTAGTGCTGGGTTCGGTCCTGACCGTCGTCTTTGGGCAGACCGTCACCCTGGACTGCACGCGCCAGGAGCCCGCCTACATCGTCTGTGAGCGGCGAAGCACGTTCATGGGCGTTCCGCTGGCAAGCCAAGGACGATTAGCGGCTGGAGGGCGCGTGGGTCGAAGAACACTGCGACGACGACTGCACCTACCGGGTCGTGCTCCAGGCGGACCGCGGTAACGTCCCGCTGACCTCATCCTTCTCGTCCGGCGCGAGCGCCAAGGACGAGATCGCCCGCGAGGTCAACGCCTATGTCGATAGCGATCAACAGTCGAGCATGATCCAGATGCCGCCCCCAGAAACTGGCGATGTGGATGTCCTTGAGCTTCGTCGCGATCGGTCTCTTGCTCCCGCTTCCTTGGGCTCCTCCGCCGTTGATAGAGAGGTCAGGCGACTTGGTCGAAGGCGTTGACCAGCCGATAAACGACGCATCAGAGCCCTGGCAGTCGTGCTGTTCCTCTTCGGCCTCTTGGCTTTCTTTGGGTCCCTCTTCCTCTGGGGGCAGGGCTTTCTGCTGGCCTTTCCCCAGGGCGTGGACCTGGCGTATCCGATCACCGACATCCTTGTGAACGCCCCTGCCTCGATCGTTGCTGCGGTCGGGTTGTGGCAGCTCAGGCGGTATGGCTACGTCGCCGCCCAGTTCGTCGCCGGATTCTACATCTACGCGTCGGTTGAGATCTTCGTGCAAGTGTTCCAGGATGGCCCACCCTACGCGATGGAGATCATCATGCCTCAAGTGCTGGCAGTGATCGTAGCCATCGCACTGGTGAGCTATCTGTGGCAGGTTCAGGATACCTTTCAACGACAGGAGGTGGGGAGTGGATAACGCATTCAAGGGGCTTTCGACCATCGGGCAGATCGGGGTGCCCGTGCAGGACATTACGCGGGCCGTGGCTTTCTACCGGGACGTATTGGGATTGCCCTTCCTCTTCCAGGCGGGGAACCTCGCCTTCTTCGAGTGCGACGGCACGCGACTGCTGCTGGACGGGGTTGAGGAAGCTGCCGGGCACGAGAGCTCGATCCTCTACTTCAAGGTGGACGACATCGAGCGCACTACCGAGGCCATCAGGGCGCGCGGCGCCGAGATCACCGGCGAGCCGCACATGATCGCCAAGATGCCCGACCACGACCTCTGGATGGCGTTCTTCTTGGACTCCGAGGGCAACACCATGGCGTTGATGGCGGAAGTGCGGTAGGTTGATCGTCTCGATGATCCATTGTAGACTGAAAGAGCAACCACAATCGATCCATCCCAGGAGGTAGAACATGAACGAGTGGCAGTCAAGGATGACAGGCATTGTGGACGGTCACGTCCATATGGGTTCCATCTCGACAGAGAACCTGATTCTCGACATCCAGAACGCAATCGGCGCCGAGAAGTCGAACCTGGTCTCCATCCAGAACCCGGCCGATGGGGCGGGGCTTCCGCAGTCGCTCTATATGAAAGCGCATCACCCCCAGAAGTTCTTTGTCTTCGCCGGTCTCAACCACGGCGCGAAGCTCTCCGAGGGCCGCGTGAACACTCAGAGCCTCGTTGCGCAGGCCGAGGGCTTCAAGGCGATGGGCTGTGACGGCATCAAGATGATCGAGGGGAAGCCGACCTCGCGCCAGATGATGGATATCCCGGTGACGGATCCCTATTTCGCCGACTATTGGTCGCGCGTCGAGGAGCTTGGCACGCCGATCGTGTGGCACGTCAACGACCCCGAGGAGTTCTGGCAGCCCGAACTGCTGCCCGCCTGGGCACAGAAGCAGGGATGGGGCTACGGGCCCAACGACGTGAAGAAGGAGCAGCTCTACAGTGAGGTCGATGAGGTGCTGGCCAAGCACCCGGACCTCCACATCGTCTTCGCCCACTTCTACTTCCTGTCGGCGGATCTGGATCGCGCCTCGCGCTTCTTCGATGCGCACCCTTACGTCCACTTCGACCTGACACCCGGCATCGAGATGCTCTACAACATGTCCCGCGATCCCGACACGACCCGCGACTTCTTCATGAAGTACGCCGACCAGATCGTCTTCGGCACCGACATCTCGAGCCGCAACACGATCGACGAGTCGATCTATCGCGCCGGCATCGTCTACCGGTGGCTCGAGTCGGAGGACACCTTCCGGGTGCCGGATGGCGTGGACTTCCTGCTGGGAGAGCCCGAGGACGGCATCGTCCGCGGTCTAGGGCTGCCCGATGACGTGCTGGCGAAGATCTACCACGGCAACTTCACCAAGTTCGCGAGCCCGGAGCCCAAGCCGCTGGACCTCGGCCTGGCCATCTCCGAGTGCACGCGCATCGGCGCCATCGCGCAGGGCATGTCGAACATCCCCGCCGAGGACACCGAGGCTATCCGCGTCGCCCGAGATCTGGAGAAGCTGGCGTAGCGATAGCAGTTCCCTACAAGTGATCGGCCCGGACTATGTCTCCTGGTTCTGGGAGGCGTGGTCCGGGCCTCTCTCAAGGACCCCCTCGAGATGATTCAGCTTGGCGGACGTCAACGCGATATGGTGTGGATTCCTGCCGGCCCGTTTCTCTACGGACCCGGCAAGGAGGAACGCACGGTGTCCGGCTTTTGGATCGATCGGACGCCGGTGACCAACGCTGCCTACCAGCGTTTCATCGACGAAAACCCCGAGCATCCGGTGCCCTTTGAGGCAAGCGATTGGGCCGCGCCCTACAACTGGGATCGCGAGCGGCGGTGCTATCCGACCGGCAAGGAGCACCATCCCGTCGCGCTCATCGCCTGGTACGACGCCCTGGACTACGCCGAGTGGGCCGGGGGACGTCAGCCTTTCGAGGCCGAGTGGGAGAAGGCCGCCCGTGGGACGGACGGCCGTCGCTACCCCTGGGGCGCCTGGGACCAGGACCGATGCAACACGGCTGAATCGGGAGTTCTGACGACCACGCCGGTGGGATACTATTCCCCACGGGGTGACAGCCCGTACGGATGCACCGATATGGCGGGCAGCGTCTGGGAGTGGGCCAGAACCGCAAACGGTACACGCTGGGTCATCCGTGGTGGCTCTTTCGTCGGCGACCGGCTGCAGGCGCGATGTGCATTCCACGACTGGGACCTGGCTGACTCCGGGATCCGGTTCTATGGATTCCGCATTGCCGCCGATGCGGATGCAGTTTCAGACGTTTGATCCATTCATGTCACGATTAGGAGAGTACTACCGATATGGCGATTCCACCTGAAGCACAGCCCGTCATCGACGACCTGCTCCCGCTCTGCCGTGCGCTCGGTGAGGGCGCCTATGCCGTCTCGATCGGCGGCTCGTACGGCAAGGGCACCTTCGACCGCACATCCGACCTCGACTTTCGCCTCTTCTGCGAGCGGCGGCTGCCCACGCCGGAAGCCAGGGCCGCGGCATACGCCGTGCTCCAGGAGGCGATAGACCGCTGGGCCGCGCAGGGCGTCACCATCGACGGGTGCTGGGTCCGCACCGTCGGCGAGATCGAGGCCCAGATCGACGCGTGGGAGGAGGGCAAGGGTACGACGCCGGACCTCGTCTGGACGATCTGGGGGTATCACATCCTGACCGACGTCTACAACCAGATGGTGATCGAGGATCCCGATGGCATCCTCGCGGGATGGCACGCCCGGCTCTCGGTCTACCCACCCAAGCTGAAGACAGGCGCTCCTCGATAAGCATCTCGCGTCGATTCGCTATTGGCGCCACGACTACCACTACCAGCACAAGGTTGCGCGCCGGGACGTCGTCTTCCTCGCCGGGCTGACATCGAAGCTCGTCCATGACCTGATCCAGATCCTCTTCGCGCTCAACGAGACCTACTACGCGGGCGACGGCAACAGCCTGGTCTTCATCGAGCACTTCGAGCAGGTGCCGGAGGGCTTCATCGAGGCCGTGAACGCCATCCTCTACCCGGGGCAAGGCGACGGCGCGGTCGAGGCGCAGTACGAGCGGCTGATGGACACGATCGACGCGGTCGAGGCACTCGTCGCGAAGCGCAGGTTCGTAGTAACCGATTTATCGGTTCCGGAAGGTGTCTCGCGGGCAAGAGCAGGAGGGATGAATGCCCATTGAGATCCGCGAGGTCGGCCCTGACGCGCTCGACCGGTACGCGACGGTCTCCATCGCGTTCGAGGTCCGCTCGGTCCTGCGCCCCACCCTGATCGAGGGCGGCCTCGGCGGGATCTACGCTCCGCGAGGAGGTACTGCCGACACCCTACCTGAAGGACTACGACGCCTACGGCGAGGGCCGTCCGCAGGACTGGCCCTCTGAGTTCGACGTGACGAACTGGGGCTTCCTGCTTGCCCTCGACGAAGACGTGCCCGTCGGCGCCGCCGCCATCGCCTACGACACGCCCGGCGTGAACATGCTTGCGGGGCGGAGCGATCTCGGCGTGCTCTGGGATATCCGCGTCGATCCCGCGCACCGCGGGCACGGCATCGGCCGCGCGCTCTTCCAGCGTGCAGCCGGCTGGTGTCGGGCGCGGGGCTGCCGCCGGATGAAGATCGAGACCCAGAACGTCAACGTCCCCGCGTGCCGGTTCTATCACAGCCAGGGCTGCGAGCTTGGCGAGATCGACCGCTACGCCTACGCCGGCCATCCCCACGTCGCCCACGAGGTCATGCTGATCTGGTATCTGGACCTTGCGAAGGTCAAGTCCGCAGCCTTCGGCAAGGTTTGCAGCCGAGTAGATGTCGGGCGCCGAGGCCACGTCGTCCGGCTCTGGGTTGACATCGATGCGCCACGCGGTACGATTGCTGCGTAGCGCCGGGCGATACCCCACCCGGCGCTCGCCAATCGAAAACCGTGAGACGTGAACCCATTCCTACGACCGTGCGCACCACCCTGATGCGGGCTACCGCCACCCTCAAGGCGTGGGCGGCCGGTCTGCAGCGGACGGACCGAATCGCCATCGTCCTGTTGGTGCTCTTCAGCCTCGCCTTCTCCTATGCGACGATCCGCAAGCACGACAGCTTCGGAACGCGCGCGCTCGACCTCGCCAAGTTCGATCAGGGGATCTGGAACACGTCCCAGGGCCGCCCCTTCGCGACCACCATGAGCGAGGACTCGGTGCTGCAGAGCCACTTCTCGCCCGCATTGGCCCTCTATGCGCCGCTCTTCTGGCTGTGGTCCAACGTCCGCGTGCTCTTCATCGCCCAATCGGTGCTGATGGCCGCGTCGGGGCTCCTGATCTACCTTTTTCTGCGTGACGACGCCCCCTGGCTGGGGCTGGCGGTCCTCGCTGCCTTCCTGATGAACCCCACGCTCCACCAGATGACGTTGGTGGAGTTCCGTCGCGTGACGCTGGCGGTCTTCACGACGTCACTCACGCTCTACTGGATGCTCAAGCGCAGATATTGGGCGATGGGGGTCGCGCTCGCGATCACGCTCCTCTGCAAGGAGGACATGGCCTTCACGGCCATCGCAGTCGGCCTCTACGTGGCGCTGGTGCAGCGACAGCGCAAGCTCGGCACCGTGCTGACGCTGGTCGGCGCGGCTTACCTTGTCCTCGTCCCCTTTGTCCTTCTGCCCGCGCTCAACGGGACGACCGGCTACCGTCACGCCGGCGATAGCTTCGGCTACCTGGGCACGTCGCTCGACCAGATTGTGCCGAACCTGCTCCGCCAGCCTGGGCTCCTGCTGGGCCAGATGCTCAAGACTGACCGCCTGGTCGCGCTGCTGGTCTTTCTGGCCCCCAGCCTCTTCCTCTTCCTGCTTGCGCCCGCCGTGGCAGCCTTCATGCTTCCCTACCTCGGCTTCCTGCTCGCCAGCACCGCCGACCGCATGGGGCACCTGGAGGATTGGTATCCGTCGATCCCCCTGATCGTGCTCTTCTGGGCCGTCGCAGTGGGCGCTCGGCGGCTGCCGAAGCGCTGGCAGCGTCCCGCCGGGGGATTGCTCGTGGCGGCAGGGGCTGCCGCCTGGCTGCTGTGGAGCCCGATGTGGCCCGGTGCGGCATTCCGGCCCAGCAACTACGAGATCGTGCCGCACGATCGGGCGGTCAGGCAGGTGCTCAAGACCGTGCCCGTAGCCGCCGCCGTGTCGGCACAGGACGCCCTCGTCCCGCATCTCTCCCACCGCGAGCGGATCTATCTCTATCCGTGGGTCCCCGAGGGCGAGACCGCCGACTACGTAGCGCTCGACCGGAGTATGGGTACCTATCCGCTGCCGTACGGCCAATACTGGTCTTACTTCTACGATGTCTTTGCGTCCACGAACTACGAGATCGTGGCCCAGGTCGACGAGTTCTATCTGATGCGGCGGACCGACGCCTTGGTACCGGAGGTGCCAAGGCACGACACGTGGAGCGACATGCTCACCCTGACCGGCTACACCGCCCTCGCGGCCACCCCCGATGGCCCCTTTCAGCTCACTACCGCGGCGCCGGGAGACGACCACGGCGCGTGTCGCGCTGATCTGGCAGGCAGAGCAGGACAATGACGCTCAACTACACGGCCTTCGTCCACGTGTTGGACGGCGAGCGGGCAACTGCTGGCGCAGCACGATAGTTGGCCCGCCGACACCAGCCGCCCGACGAGCGTGCTCTCGCCCGGCACGACGATCCGCGATACCCACACGCTCACGTGGACCGCGCCGGTGCCGCTCGATCGGATCTCGCTGCGCATCGGGCTCTACGACAGCGAGACGGGAATCCCGCTGACGCTTCCCGACGGCGAACCCTTCATCGTGGTGCCATTCCCGACGGAGGGCGACCCATGAGCAGATCGCCAGAGCGATCTGGGCCGTACCTGTAGAGACGCCCCGGTGGGGCGTCTGCGGACGCAGGCGTACCATCGCTTACCCTATGCCCGCCCGCAGAAGACGGGGCACCGCCCCGTCTCTACAACGGCTTGCGAACTCAGCCTCTGGCCGGGGCGGTGAACAGTAATGCAGAAGCGTGACGCCCCCACCCTCTCCCGCCTGTGGCTGCGCTGGGGGCCCTGGGCGATGGCCCTCGCCTTTGTGGCGGGCAGCTTCACCCTGATGAACCTGAAGCACGACGCCTTCAACACCCGCGTCTACGACTTCGCCCGCTTCACCCAGGCCATCTGGAACACGCTCCACGGCCGCTTTCTCTTCACCACGATCACGTATGGCTCGATCCTGGGCAACCATTTCTCACCGCTACTGGCGCTGGCCTCGCCCCTGCTCTGGATCGCGGGAAGTGAGCGCGTGCTCTTCCTCGTCCAGGCCGTCAACGCCGCCGCGACGGGCCTGATCCTCTACGCCCTGATGCGCGAGAAGCGCCCGAAGCTCGCCCCATGGTTCCTGCTGGCGTTCTACCTCAACCCCGCGCTCCACGACGTGACGCTCTTCGAGGTGCGCCGGGTCGTCTTCGGCATGCCCTTCCTGGCCCTCGGGCTCTACGGCTTGGTGACACGCAAGCGCGGGCTGATGCTGCTCGGCCTCGGCGTCGCCCTGCTGGCAAAGGAGAGCGTCGGCCTCTACGTCCTCATGATCGGCCTCTACCTGCTCGTCTTCCGGAGAGACAGATGGTGGGGCGCGGGTCTGATGGCGTTTGGCGCGCTCTGGCTCGTCGGCATAAGCCTCTGGGTCATCCCCAGGTTCAGCGCCGCAGAGGGCAACATGCTCGTCTACCCACAGCTCTACTACTTCAACCAACTGGGCGACGACTACCTGAGCATCCTGACAACGATCGTGCGAACGCCCTTCCAACTGATCCGCCAGATGCTCGGCCCGACCCAGCTACTGGCGATTGGGCGGATCCTGCTGCCGCTTGGCCTCTTCCTGCCCTTCCTTGAGCCACGCCTGGCCCTGCTCTGCGTGCCCTACGTCGCCACGATGTTTCTCAGCTCCGACGCCGACATGATCGAGCTCGGCAAGTGGTATCCCGCCACGATCCTGCCCGTGCTCTTTGCCGCTATCGCCGTCGGATGGGAGCGCCTGCCCCGGCGGTGGGAGGTCCCCGCAATGGTGGCGCTGCTCGCCACGACGGCGACGGGCTACGCGCTCTTCAGCCCGGCGCCGCTCGGGGGCCATTTTGACGCCACGACCTACGCCGTCACGGAGCACGACCGGCTGGCACTGGCCCTGCTCGAGGCCGTGCCGCCCGATGCCAAGGTCGCGGCGCAGGTACCCTACGTGCCACACCTCGCGCTACGACCCGACATCTACCTCTATCCGTGGATACGGATCGGCGAGGACGCCGTCGACACCTTCGTTCTGGACCGCAACGCCGAGGCCTACCCCTTCGATCCGATGGGCATCAACGAGGCGATCGACCGCCTGGTGGCCGATCCGGCGGTCGTCGTGGCGGCGGAGGCCGATGGCATCTACGTGATCGACAGGCGGGTCCCCCAACTGCCGTCCTTCGCTGTGAACCGCACGGCTGAGGGTGCGATTCATCTCGACCGCCTCGAGGTCGCGGTCGCCGACGACCGCGGGATCTACCGGACCGTGACCGCGGCACCCGCAATGCTCCAGCCCGGCCAAAGTGTGCGCGTCACGCTCTATTGGGAGGCCCTCGCAGCTCCGGGCGCCGAACGCACCGTCTCGGTGCGTATCGCCGGCGCCGGCGGGGCGCTTCTGGCCCAGCACGACAGCTTGCCCGGCGCCGGAAGCAAACCCACCAGTTGGTGGGAGACGGGATGGCGCTTCCGCGACGTCTATTACCTGGATCTGCCCGCGGACGCTGCCGCGGGCCCTGCCGGCCTCGACCTCGTCCTCTATGACACCTATTCGCAGAAGGTGGTCCCCTTCGAGGGGAGCCCGCCGGAGGATCTGGGCATTCTCCATTTGATGGCGGTGACGATCGAGTGAGAACCCTGCAGGTCATGTGATCCCGCTCTTCCTTGGATTGGCAGGACAATAGGACAGGGCTATACTCGCACTTGTAGCCACAACACGAGAGGAGGCTGCACGATGGAACGTCGCTACGCCGTCATTCTCGGCAATCTGGGCAACACCAAGGACCGCTTCTGCGGCAGTTACAAAGAGGCGCCGCCGACGGCGGAGATGCTCCGCCAGGCCGCCGCCATCCCCCACGTCAGCGGGATCGAACTGGTGGGCACGTGGGACATCAGCCCCGAGAACGCAGCGGAGATGGGTCGAGCCCTGACCGACCTGGGTCTCACTTGTGTCTCGATCATCCCCGATCTCTTCGGCAATGCGCTCTACTGGAAGGGCAGCTACACCAGCACGGACCCCGCAGTGCGTCGCCACGCCATCGACTACACGAAGGAGATGTGCGATATCGCGGGGCAGTTGGCCTGCACCACGATCAACATCTGGCCCGGACAGGACGGATACGACTACAACCTGACCGCGGACTATGATGCGCAGCGCGAGTGGATGTGCGAGGCGATCGGCGAACTCGCGTCCGCTTACCCGGGGCTGCGTTTCGCGCTGGAGTACAAGGCCAAGGAGCCACGCACCCACTCCACCCTGGCCCGTATGGCCGATACGCTGCTGATGGCGCAGGAGACCGGATGCGACAACGTCGGCGTCTGCATCGACACGGGCCACGCCTTCGTCGGAGGCGAGACGGTGGGCGAGTCCATTGTGCTGGCCAAGCGCGCAGGCGGGCGGCTCTTCCACATGCATTTCAACGACAACCACGGGAGCTGGGACGACGATATGATCGCCGGATCGGTCCACACGATCCGCTATCTCGAGATCCTCTATTGGCTGGACCGCACGTGCTATGAAGGGTGGCTGTCGATGGACCAATACCCCTACCGCGAGGATGCCGCGGGCGCCATTGGCGAGTCGATCCTCTGGCTGCGGCGTTTCGACGAGATCCTCGATCAGCACCGGGCCGAGATCGATGCACTCGTCGTCGCCGATGACGCCGTGCGCACGTCGCGATTCCTGCGGGAGACGCTGCTTGGGCTATGGTCTGAGCCACACGCCCCTTGGCTCTCGATCATCATCCCCTGCTATAACGAACAGAAAAACCTCGAACACGGCGCGCTCGCCGAGGTTCGGATTACGTCGTCTCCTTGAGCGACCCCTGGGAGGTTCTCATCGTCGACGACGGTTCAACCGATGACAGCCTGGCGTTGGCCCGAGCCTTTGCCGACGCGACGCCCGGCTTCGACGTCTACCCCATCTCTCACGGCACCAAGCCGGCGGCCATCGCCGAGGGCATCCGGCGTGCACGGGGCGAGTGGGTGCTCTTCACCGACATGGACCAATCCACGCCCATCCGCGAACTCGACCGGTTGCTACCGTGGACCGCCGACCACGGAACGTGGCCAACACGGGGGAAAAGACGGAATCGTAGCCACGAATCTGAAGTGCGAGACCACCTCAACACCCCTTGGCCTCGACGTGCCCCGCCCGCGGTTGTCCTGGCAGCTGGAATCCAAGCGGCGCGGACCAGGTCCAGACCGCCTACCGGATCTCCGCCGCCACGACGCCCGAATTACTGCAGAAGGCAACGCCTGACCTCTGGGATAGCGGCAAGGTGGCGTCCGATGCCCAAATCGTCCCCTACGGCGGCCCCCCACTCCGCAGCGGCGACCGCGTCTATTGGCAGGTACAGGCGTGGGACGGATCAGGCGCGGCGGGCCCGATGAGCGAGCCGACTTGGTTCGAGATGGGCCTGATGGCGCCCGAAGACTGGAAGGCCGAGTGGCTGGGCTATCCCGGCGGGTCGAGTGGTCGGGCGCTCTATGCCCGACGCAGTTTCCTGATCGACAAGCCCGTCGCACGGGCTCGCGCCTACGTCGCAGGCCTGGGGTACTACGAACTCCACCTCAACGGCGACATCGTGGGCGATCACGTGCTGGATCCCGCCCCAACGGCGTACGACCATCGTGTGCTCACGACGACGCACGACGTCACCCCCTATCTGCGCCAGGGCGAGAACGTGGTCGGCGCCATCCTGGGCAACGGCTGGTACGGGGCGCCCAAGCTGCTGCTCCAGCTCAGGATCGACTACACCGACGGCACGTCGATCCTCGTCACCACCCCCGAAGGGTGGCGCGTGGCGACCGGCCCCATCCTGGAGAACTCGATCTACGACGGCGAGGTCTATGACGCACGCCACGAGATCGCCGGCTGGGACATGCCGAACGTACAGCCCGGGGGCCAGTGGTCCACGGCGATGGCCACGGAAGGCCCCGGCGGGCGCCTCGTGGCCTGCTCGATGCCCCCCATTCGGGTGACCCAGATCATCACGGCGGTCGGCCTGACAGAGCCACAAGCGCGGCATCTTCGTCTACGACATGGGCCAGAACTTCGCGGGTTGGGCTCGTCTCTACGTCCGCGGCCCCCGCGGTACCACGGTGACGCTGCGGTTCGCGGAGTCGCTCTACCCCGACGGGACCGTCAACCAGGAGAACCTGCGCCACGCCGCCGCGAGGGACATCTACATCCTGAAAGGCGAGGGCCCGGAGGCGTGGGAGCCCCGTTTCACCTACCACGGCTTTCGCTACGTCCAGGTCGAGGGCTACCCGGGGATTCCCGACCTGGGATCGCTGCTCGGATGCGTGGTGCGGACCGACACGGCGCCAACCGGCGACTTCTCCTGCAGCCGGCACCTGATCAACGATATCCAGCGGCTGGTGTGGTGGACCGAGGTCAGCAACGAGCCCGGCATCCCCACCGACTGCCCCCAGCGCGACGAACGCATGGGATGGCTCAACGATATGGCCGCGCGCTCCGAACAGATCGTCTACAATTTCGATGTCGCGCGCTTTCTCGCCAAGTGGGTCGGCGACATCCACGACGCACAGGACCCGGTCTCAGGCGCCATCACCGACACAGCGCCCTACCGGTGGGGCCACCGCCCCGCCGACCCTGTGAGCATCTGCTACCTGCTGATTCCCTGGCTGCTCTACCAGCACTACGGCGACACGCGCACGATGGCCGAGCACTTCGAGGGTATGCGCGCCTGGGTCGACTTTCTGACGACGCGGGCTGAGGACCACGTCGTGAGCTACAGCTACTGGGGAGATTGGGCGCCGCCGATTGCCGAGGGGATCCGGACGCCCTCCGGCCCGTCGCCCGTCTCCGCCCACACGCCCGGCGCGCTGATGTCCACCGGGATGTATTTCTACGCCGCGCGACTCCTCTCGCAGATGGCCATGGTCCTGGGCCATGTCGCCGGACGCGGCATCCTATGGCGCCTGGCCGAGCACATCGCGAGCGCCTACAACACCCGTTTCTACGATCCCGCCACCGGCGGCTACGGCTCCAACAACCAGGCATGCAATGCCTTCTCGCTCTACCTCGGCATCGTGCCCGAGGAGTGCAAGGCAAAGGTGGTCGAGAATCTGGTTCACGACGTGGTCGACCTGCACGATGGGCACCTGACCACGGGCAATCTCTGCACCAAGTATCTGCTGGAGGTCCTCACCGATGCAGGGCGCGCCGACGTCGCCTACCGGATCGTGACCCAGGAGAGCTACCCCGGCTGGGGCTACATGCTCGCCAACGGTGCGACGACGTTGTGGGAGCGCTGGGAGCTGGAGACCGGCGGTGGGATGAACTCGCACAACCACCCGATGCTCGGGTCGGTCGGTGCGTGGTTCTACAGGGCGCTTGCAGGGATCACGGTGGACCCGGCGGGCCCCGGCTTTGCACGATTCAGCGTGCGGCCCCACGTGGTGGGTGACCTCACTCAGGCACGGGCATCGCTGCAGACCGTCCGCGGTCTCGTGGCGTCGGAGTGGGAGCTCGATGGCGATCGCCTCACGATGCGTGTGGTCGTGCCCCCCGGAAGCCGGGCTGCGGTGAGCGTGCCCAAGCTCGGCAAAGGCGTGCCCTGCCGGATCGCGGAGAGCGACAGCCTGATCTGGAATCGAGACAAACAGGTAGGGCAGAATGCCGGCATCCACGACGTGTGGGACGATGGAGATGTAGTGACGTTTGACGTCGGGTCGGGACACTACGCCTTTGTCCGCGAGCCTGCATGAGATATACAAGTCAGGTTTGTAGTAACGACTTCAGTCGTTCCGGTGCCCATGCGGAACCGATGAATCGGTTACCACGAACCGGGTCCGCACGAAGGAATGCTATCGCATGAATGCCGCTTCCCGGGCCGAAACCTGGCACGCATCGACGCTCAATCGCCTGACCCATCTCCTGGCGGGCGATCCCGACGTCGTGGCGCTGGCAGTCTACGGCTCCGTGCTGCGACCGCCGGACCTCGACGAATGGAGCGACATCGACGTACTGATCGTGCTGCGCGACGGCGAGACCGCGCGCTTCTTCCCCACGACCGACTGGCTTCAGCCCCTGGGCGAGGTCTTCGCGAAGGAACGCTTCGCCGGGGAGTATGCCAGCACCACCCGCGTCTGCTTTGAGGATCTGCGCAAGCTGGATCTCACCATCACGACCGAATCCGACCTCCGGATGATCGACCAATGGCCACACGTGGCATTTGCCCACGGGCTGCGGGTGCTCTTCTCGCGGTCGACCGAGGTCTCGGAGCGCTTGGACGGCCAGTTTCCATCCACACCGTTCACGCCGCCCACCGACCGGGTCTTTGCGGAGATGGTCGACGGCTTCTGGTTCAGGGCGATGGTTGCCGTCGCCAAGGTGGCACGCGACGACCTCGTCATTGCCCTGCATCTGGCGCTGGGGCTGCTGCAGGACGGCTGTGTGCTGACGATGATGCTGCGGGACCGGGCGGAGGGAACCAACGTGCACCGGACCGGCGGCATGAGCAACGAGATCGTCGCCTCCTTCGCCGGCACGGCACAGCCGCCCACCGCCGAGGGAATCCTTGAACTGATACGCGCCGGCGGCACGATCTTCGACCGGCTGGCAGCACGTTGGTCTGACGACTACCGGGCGAAGATGGGCCCGCTGCAGGAGGCCGTCGAGCGGGCCTACGACGCCATCGACCATCATTAGCCTACAGGAGAGAGCCACGTGGATGATCTGAAGAACTGGGTAGAGGAGCAGATCGAGGATGCCGTCCGGTGCTTTGAGGCCGACGTTGATATCCGCACGTCGTGGCGCACGCCGCTGGTGGCCTACGCCAGCGCACACGACCCCATCTTCCGGGAACTGAAAACGGTCATCTCCCCAAGCCACCTGACGCCGCGCGAGCTGCTGCCGGGGGCCGAGACGGTCATCGTCTACTTCGTGCCCTTTGCCGAGCGCATCGCGCGCAGCAATCGCCCCGGAGCCGGGGCCGCTCACACGTGGGCGGTGGCCTACGTGGAGACCAACCGGCTCCTGGAGGCAATCAACCAGCGGGTGGCGAGGGCCTTGGAGCTGGTGGGCTATGGAGCTACCGTGCTCCCGCCAACCCACAACTTCGATGAGCAGCGGCTCATCAGCGACTGGAGCCATAAGCACGTGGCCTATGTCGCCGGGCTGGGCACCTTCGGGCTCCATCATATGCTCATCACCGAGCAGGGGTGCTGTGGGCGCCTTGGCAGCCTCGTGACCAACGCTCGCATCACACCGACCCCGCGCAAGTCCACCGAGGCATGCCCGGCCAAGACGGACGGTTCCTGCAAGGTCTGCGTTGAGCGCTGTCCGGCAGGTGCCCTGAGCACCGAGGAGTTCGATCGCCGGGCGTGCTATGGCGTCTGTCTGGATAACGCGGCACGGTTCGAGGATGTGGGCGTCGCGGACGTCTGTGGCAAGTGCGTGAGCATGGTGCCGTGCTCGTTCATCGATCCGGTTGCGAGGACAGCGGCGATGCTTGCGCCTGCGCCGGCTGCGGACTCTGTGGGCGTCGCCGGCTGAGGGATAGCGGCGGGCGCGCGGAATCCGACGTAGGCCGGTCCGGTAACCCGGATGGCGGTTGGGACTACGATAAGGAGGGCAGGGAATGGAAGGAAGAGCGGATAAGACGTTTGATTCATCGGAGTTTGCCGGCGACGTGATGCCGGTGCTGGTTCGAGGCCATGGCTCACCGATGAATGCCATTGAGGACAATGCCTTCAGCAAGCGTGGCGGGCGCCGCGAACGTCTCCGCAGACCACGCGCGATTCTGTCGGTCTCAGCGCACTGGCCGACGCGCGGTACGGGTATCATAGGAAGGGACGTGCCGACCACGATTCACGATTTCTGGGGCTTCCCGTGTCGGCTCCACGAGCTTCACTATCCCGCCCCGGGCGATCCGGCCCTTGCGCGGACGATTGCCGATGCTATTACCATGGTGCCCGTGATCCCGGATGACCACTGGGGGCTGTAACGACGGGCACTTGGTTGGTGTTGGCGAATATGTATCCTGCGGCCCATATCCCCGGCCTCCAGTTGAGCATCGATCAGACGCGCCCGCCTCGTTTCACTAGACCCTGGGCGGTGAACTTGCCGTTCTCCGGCGCGACGGTGGCTGGTCATAGGCAGCGGCAACATTGTTCACAACCTTGGACGGGCTGACCCGGCCGCAAGCGGCGCCGCACCGTGGGCCACGGCCTTCGACGCAAAAGTCGCCGAACTACTCGAGGCAGGTGACGACGAACACCTGATCGACTACGAAGGGCTTGGGGAGATGGCGCGGATGTCGGTGCCGACCAATCATTATCTACCCCTGATGTATGTGATCGGCGCACGCCTGCCCGAGGATCGCCTTACTTTCTTCTCCACCGACATCGTCTTCGGCACGGTGTCGATGCGCTGCGCGCTTTTCATTGACAACCATGAGCCGGTCGATCGACAAAGCCGCTGTCTCGTTCCGCATCGGGACGCCGCTATGGCTGCCCGAGGCGCGTTTCCTCGAGCTGCTGGACCTGTTTGGCCGTCATCCGGGCGTGACCGACGAACTCGCGTTCTTCACCTCCGAGACGCACGCGCCTTTGCCCCTGACCACCATCCGAGAGCGGGCAGAGTTCTGGGCAACGGATGGACGAGGCGCGCGCCATGACTACCGCGCGGGGATCAACGTCCTGGCGACCATCGGGCATCACAACGAGAATCTGGCCACTCGCTTGGCGGCGACTACACGCGGATGACACCCGACGGGCAGATCTGCCTGGTTCATATTGTCCGACGACGAGCGCTTCAGGCAAGCG
>CAVVUS010000002.1:0-32140 GCA_963751345.1 uncultured Chloroflexia bacterium | reverse complement strand
ACGTCAAAAGAAGCGTCAGTGCGGCGAGAATCCACAGTAATGGGTCGAGGCCACGCGCTGATATGTCACATTTTGCCGCCCAATTCACAGATTGGATGCATCACGTCAGAGATGCCGTCGGCGAAGAGACCTACGGTAGATGTGAGGTGAGAGCACCTCAATAGGGTGGAGGATTGTCGTGCAACAATCTAATTATAAGGAATGGGGGCCCGGACGCAAGCATCGTAGCGTGGCGTCATCGCCGTTGTCGCTGCATTGGTAGCCCCTACCCGATGTAATTGGTATATTGGTATATAATGTAGTGCAGTGCGCGAGCTGCGGGAATGCCCACTCGCGCCTCGTAATGCCCTGATGGATCCCGCCACGAGCAACGGCCCAGAAGCGCGCTGCCATCACCGCAGTGCCGAACCTACACGCACGCAGTCGACGGTCGACCGAACCGTGGACATAGTCGCCGCCGGACACAAGGAGTCCAAGATGATGGAGACCATTCTCGCGATCGAAGACGGTCGCGGCGTCTGCTCCATAGATTCGCAAACGCTCGGCGCTGCCGGCTATCGCGTCCTGCACACGCCCCCCGGCGAAGTCGCATGCGCGCAGGCCCGTGAATGCCGCCCTGCACTCATCCTCTACCCCGCCTCGCCGGGCGATGATGCCGATGCCCTCCAGGCGCTGAGAGCTGCCGCGGGACCGCCCAATCCCTTCGTCGCGTTGGTGTCCGACGCTGCCGCTGGTCCGCACACTGCGTCCGCGGACGCGTTGGGGGACGGAGCGGACGGTCACCTCTACTTGCCGCTCAGCGCCGCCGCGCTCTTGGCGCAGATCAGGGCCTTTCTGGACATCCGTGCCCTGAAAGCAGCCCTGGACGCCGAGCGACAAGGTATGCCGGGAAACCACCGTCCGGCCACCGAGGATGCGACTACCACCGAAAAAGCCGGCCACTCAGGAGGCGACGCTGAGCTACAGGCGGCCATGCGTGAAGGCGACGGGCGCTATCGCGCCTTCCTCGACGCTTCCACCGACATGGCCTTCCTCAAAGACGCCTCGCTCCGCTACGTCATGGTCAATACGAAGTACCGGGCTTACATGGGCGATCCGAACTCGAAATCCTGGGCAAGGACGACGCCGATCTCATGCCCGAAGGGATGGCACAGACCTGCCGTCTCTCGGACGAAGAGGCTCTGTCCGCAGGCGCCATCGTCATCAACAGAGAGCAGGTCGGTGACCGGATCTACGAGACGCACAAGTTCGCCGTACCGTTGGGCGAGACGTTGGGCGTCGGCGGCTTTGTCCGCGACATCACCGACCAGATCTGGGCTCAGCAGGAGATCCGCCGCAGCGAGGCCCGGCTACGCAGCGTGGTCAACGTCCTGCAGCACCCTGCGGAGACGGCCCAGGATGTGTTGGACTTCGCACTTGATGAAGCGGTTAGATTGACGGATAGCGAGATGGGCTTCCTGAACACCTACGATGAGGACCTCCGCCAATTCCGACTGATCGCCTTGTCCGGCTCGGCCACGGCCGACCGCAGGCTTTCGAGCTTGCGACAGGTCGCCGATCTCGACCAGACCGGTTTGTGGGGAGAGGCCGTTCGGCAACGCAAGCCCATCATGCTCAACGACTTCAGAACGCCAAACCCCCTCCGTAGAGGGCTTCCGGAAGGCCACGCGCCGCTGAGGCGCTTCCTGAGTGTCCCCTTCAACTATGAGGGCAAGATCGTAGCAGTTGTGGCCGTCGCTAACAAGACGACGGACTACACCGAGGTCGATGGCTTGCAGCTCAGCCTGCTGATGGACGTAGTCTGGCGGACGCTACTCCACAGAGACGCGGACGCGGCACTCCAGCAAGAGAAGGAAAACCTGGCAGCGGTGCTGGCAGCGGCGCCTATCGCGATGCTCGTCTTCGACGAACACGAGGAGGTGCTGATGGCCAACCCTGCGGCAGCACAAGCGTTCGGAAAGCAGGGAAGTGAATTGCTCCACCTGAGGTGCGGCGACCTTATCGCATGCGTCCATCGTCAGCAGGATCCGCGCGGGTGCGGCTACTCTGGCGACTGCACCGTCTGTCCCCTCACCGGGGCTCTCCGGCGGGCGCTGTCCGGCGTCGGGTCTGCGGACCTGTCCGGAGAGGCGGCGTTTACCCTTAGGACCTCCCCGGAACCCGTCTGGATGCGCTATCGGGTCAACCCGGTCACGCTCTATGGTCGCCCTTCCGCGGTGCTGGCCCTCGATGACATCACCAATCGCAGGCGTGCCGAGGAGGCGCGCGCGCAAGAACGCCGTCTGCTGCGCACCGTCATCGATAACCTGCCGGACTCGGTCTACGTGAAGGATGTGCGGGCACGCAAGATGCTGGCGAACCGGGTCGATCTGGATTTCATGGGCGCGGACACGGAGGCAAGCGTCCTCGGCAAGACGGATCTCGAGACATACCCAACTGAGGTCGCCGAACCGTTATTGGTCGATGACCGTCACGTCCTTGAGACCGGAGAGCCGGTCCGGGATCGTGAGGAGATCGTGACCGACGGAACCGGCAGGAAACGGTGGTTGCTGACCTCCAAGTTCCCCCTACGCGACCAGGCCGGAGAGATCGTGGGCCTTGTTGGCACGGGACGTGACATCACCGAACGGCACCAGGCGGACGTCGAGCGGCGCCGCCTCGTGGCGCAGATCGAGGCCCAGGCCCACCAGCTACAGGACATCCTCGAGACAGTGCCCGAAGGTGTGCTCGTGCTGCAGGGCGGGGGGGCCATCGTCCTCGCCAATCCGGCCGCGCAACACGCCCTCGCCATCCTCGCGCCGGACATTGACGGCGAAGTCACCCATCTGGGCAGCCGGCCTCTCGGCGAGCTGCTCACCTCCGCGCCCCGTGGGTCGTGGTACGAGGTTCAGGCCGGTCATCACACCTACGAGATCACGTCGCGCCCTGTGCTGCACAGCATCGACGCCGATCGCTGGGTCGTGGTGATCAACGACGTGACGCAACGGCGCGAGGTGCAGGACCATCTACACCAACAGGCACGCCTCGCTGCCGTGGGGCAGCTCGCAGCCGGGATCGCGCACGACTTCAACAATATCATGGCGGTGATCGTTCTGCAGGCCGAGTTGGTTGCGCGGAGCGGAGGCCTCACCGTTCATGATCGCGAGCGTTTGGCAACCGTCAACCAGCAGGCGCAGTTTGCCACCCGCCTGATCGAGCAGATTCTGGACTTCAGCCGGCGCTCGATGCTCTCCCGCCATCCACTGAACCTCGTTCCCCAGCTCAAAGAGCAAGTCATGCTCCTGCAGCGCACGCTGCCGGAGCACATCCGCGTCGAGTTGACCTATGACGACGAGCAGTGCACAGTGGACGCCGATCCCACGCGTGTCCAGCAGATGATCGTGAATTTGGCGATCAATGCGCGTGACGCCATGCCTGAGGGCGGGGAACTGCGGTTGACGCTCGCGCGGCTCACCCTGCCCGAGGGCACCGAGCTCTCCCCATCGGGGATCGAGGCGGGCGACTGGGTCAAGCTGACCGTGAGTGACACAGGCACCGGCATCCCTGACGACGTGATGGAGCACATCTTCGAGCCCTTCTACACCACCAAGCCGCCCGGCGAGGGCAGTGGCCTGGGGCTCGCGCAGGTCTATGGCATCGTTGTGCAGCACCAGGGCCACATCTACGTGGAGTCCCGGGCCGGAGCCGGAACGACCTTCACGATTTATCTCCCCGCACTCTCCCTCGCGGTCCCCGAGCAGCCGCCGGTGACATCAAACGAGATTCCTATGGGACATGGCGAGCTGGTGCTGGTCGTGGAGGATAACGCCCCGCTGCAACAAGCGTTCCAGGAAATGCTGACCAGTTGGCACTATGCCGTGAAGACCGCGGCGAACGGCGCGGAAGCGCTGGCGCTCCTCAACCGCGAGGACGTGAGGGTCGACCTCGTGCTCAGTGACGTCGTCATGCCCCAGATGGGCGGCGTCGCGCTGGCGCGCGCGCTGCGGGCCCAGGGCTCCACGGTGCCGGTGATATTGATGAGCGGACACGCGCAGGGCCAGGATCTCGCCGCCCTGCGCCAGGAGGGCATTCACACATGGCTGCGCAAGCCGCCGGATCTCATGGAGCTGGGCCAGGCCCTGGCATCCGCGCTGCACCACACCGTGTGAACGTATCCTTCATCCACTACGCGTGTTGTGACTAGAGCACGACCGTCATCCAACCACGTACCCCGTCCACGACTGCGTGCACAGAAGCTCCTTCAAAGGGCTCGAGCCAACGCGATTCGCAGAAAGGGCCGGCTATGAAACACTTCGCAGTAGTTACCGACAGCACCTCGAACCTATCGCCAGGACCAGCTGAGGAGCTCGGGATCCCCGTGATTCCTCTGAACGTGCACTGGGGCAGCGACACCTACCTCGACGGCGTGACGCTCCCCGCCGATACGTTCTACCGCTGGCTCAAGGAGCGCAAGGAGCTCCCGAAGACATCCCAGCCCTCCGCGGGCGCCTTCATCGAGTTCATCAAGGCAGCTGCAGAGGCGCAGGGCGTCGATGCAGTCCTGGGCGTGTTCGTCTCAGCCGAGTTGAGCGGCACCATTGCCTCCGCCATGCAGGCCAGGGCATATCTGGCTGAATCGGACCCCGATCTGCGCATTGAGTTCATTAACTCATACTCGGTCTCTATGGGCCTGGGCCTGCAGGTGTTGGTGGCGCAGCGGGCAGCAAACAAGGGGCTGTCGATCGAGGAGGGCATGGCAGCGGTGCATCGGTGCCAGAATGCCTGCCACGTCATCTTCGCCGTGGACACACTCGAGTTCCTGCATCGCGGCGGGCGCATCGGCGGAGCGGCACGCCTGCTGGGATCAGCGCTGAACCTGAAGCCGGTGTTGATGATCGACCAGGGGCGTGTCGAGCCGTTGGAGAAGGTCCGCAGCCGCAACAAGTCGTTGCGCCGCGTCATCGAGATCGCCGAGGACCGCCTTGCCGGTCGCCGTCCGGCAGAGCTATCCATCATCCATGCCGAGGCGCAGGCGGACCTACCGGCTTTCACGGAAATGGTCACCGACCGTCTCAAGCCCGAGCATATGACCACGCGCATCCTGACGCCCGCCGTGGGCACCCACGGTGGACCGGGCACGCTGGGCATCGCCTTCTACACGGAGGACTGATCCGACGCCTAGGGTCAGTTAGGTAGGTTCGTAGTAACCGATTCATCGGTTCTGTTACCGACTTCTGAGGCACCAGAACGACTGAAGTCGTTACTACGAACCAACTCAACTATCCACTAGCCCAGCTTGCCGTGTTCCAGCGTGAAGCGGATGAACGCCAGTGTCTCCTGTACGGCCTCGGCCGGAAGGTCGCCGTCCGAATGATGCCTGCCCTCGCCACGCGTCCTCGATCAGCGGCACCCAGCGCGACGGGACCGCATCACGGGCCCAACGAGCCGCGGCGGCCTTCGACGTCACGTCACCCTGCGCCAGGGTGTAGAGGATCCGGCAGAGCGTGAGGACGATGTAGCACTGATAGCCGCGGGACGCCATTTCCGGTGGAGTCCTGGCGGATCTCCGGCAGCCACTCCGCCAGGAGTGGCGCCATAGCGTCGCGGAGTTCGTCCGGCGTCACGCGATCCACCAGCTTCCGTGGGGCCGGGCCGGACACCACGACCCCGTGCTCATAGAGCACGTGACGGTGCACGGCCCACCACGTGTCGAGCTGCACCCACTTGAGCCGCTCCCCCTTGCCCCGCTCGAGGTTCGGGCACCGGATGGCCCTGGGGTCGTCTCGTCGCAGCGCCGACGCAGGGACGTAGAAACCTTCGAGCTCAAAGGCAAACGGGGAGTCGAGCGTGGTGATGCGATCGTGCATCTCGCTCAAAGCGAGGAAGTCATTGTCGTCGACCGGAGAACGGGTGACCGCGACGAAGTCGATGTCGCTATCCTGGTCGAAACCACCGGTCGCCAGCGAGCCATCAAGATACAGCCCAATGAGGCGATCACCCAGGATCGCGCGCACGTTCGGCAGCAGCACGGCGAGCAGGGCATTGACGTCAGGATAGGGGGTTGGGTGATCTAGGTAGGTCGCCCATGGATTACGCTCCGTTCCGGTAATGTCAGTTGGATGAGGTCGGTTACGATGATACATACGGCGCCTGGGCGGTCAACCGCCGGGCTGCTGCATGCCCTACCCCAGCAGCCCCTTCCCGGTTGACGGAAGCGGCGCTCCGAAGTACAACCTTACCTCAGGGACCCAGAGTCACCACGTCACGACCCGGACCGATCGGGGGGAGGTCTGCATCATGAACATCCTGGGCATCAACTGGGGCGAGCACGACAGCGCCGCGAGCCTGCTGCAGGACGGGCGGCTGGTCGCGGCGGTCGAGGAGGAACGGCTCAGCCGCATCAAGCACGCCCCGTTCGCCTTCCCCGCACGCGCGGCACGCTACTGCCTGGAGGCGGGCGGCGTGACCCCGGACGACGTGGACGTGGTCGCGTTCTCGTTCTCGCCGACGGTGGGACTCGGACGCGGCATCTGGCACGCTCTCCGCCATTTCCCTAGGGCCAACTTCATCGCACTGGCCGAGCTCGCGCGACGCGTGTGGTATCTCGCGCCGCCCGCCTATGCCCGATACGAGCTGAAGCTCCCGGCCCGCACGCGCGTCGTCTTCGTGCCGCACCACCTCGCTCACGCTGCCAGCGCCTTCTATGTCTCACCGTTCGACGAGGCCGCCGTGCTCGTCGTGGACGCGATGGGCGAATGGCCGGTGACCTCGCTCTACCGGGGCGCGGGCAACCGCCTGGAGGCACTCGAATCGGTCAGCTTCCCCCACTCCCTTGGCTTCTACTACTCGGCCTTCACCGAGTACCTGGGCTTCAATCCCTTCGATGGCGAGTACAAAGTGATGGGCCTGGCCGCCTTCGGCGAGCCGCGCTTCGACGAACGCCTGCGCGAGGTCCTGCTCCTGGCCGACGGGGCGCAGCACCGGCTCGACCTGCGGTACTTCAACTTCCACCACGACTATGGTCGATCCACCTGGTACAGCCCCTACATGGAAGAGGTCTTCGGCCCGCCGTCGACCACGACCGACATGCCGCCGCAGCCCTACGCGGATCTGGCCGCCAGCGTCCAGCAGCGGCTGGAGGAGGCGCTCTTCCACCTGGTCGATCACCTCCACGAGCGCACCGGGCTATCGAACCTCTGCATGGCCGGTGGGGTCGCGCTCAACAGCGCCGCCAACGGCAAGCTCGCACAACAGGGTCCCTTCGACCGGATCTTCATCCAGCCGGCGGCCAACGACGCGGGCTGCGCGCTGGGTGCGGCGCTCTACGCCTACCACACGGCCCTGGGGAACGCCGCCCGCGAGCCGCTCGCCCACGTCTACCTTGGGCCGGAATACAGCTCGCGAGGAGATCGAGGAACACCTTCGCCTGGGCAAGCTCGACTACGAGCGGCTCGACGATCCCGCTGCGACCGCTGCCGACCTTGTGACGCAGGGCCAGATCGTTGGCTGGTTCCAGGGACGTCTGGAGTTCGGGCCCGCGTGCCCTGGGCAACCGCAGCATCCTGGCCGACCCGCGCCGGGCCGACATGAAAGAGCGCATCAACGCTGCGGTCAAGTTCCGCGAGCCCTTCCGGCCCTTCGCACCCTCGGTGCTCGAGGAGGCCAGCGACACCTACTTCGAGGACGTGGGCCGCTCGCCCTACATGCTGCGCGTCGCGCCGGTGCGCGCCGGTGTGGGCGAGCGGCTCCCGGCGATCACCCACGTGAACGGGACGGCGCGTCTGCACACCGTCACCCGTGAGAGCAATCCGCTCTACTACAGGCTGCTGGAACACCTGGGCGAGCGAACGGGGATGCCTGTCGTGCTCAACACCTCGTTCAACGTGCGCGGCGAGCCGATTGTCTGCACGCCCAAGGAAGCGGTGGCCTGCTTCTACAATTCGGGGCTCGATGCCCTGGTCATCGGAAAGTATCTGCTACGAAAGAGCGTCTGAAAAAATGAGTAATACATGCATCTGTGATTCAGACACATAGTTCGAAAGGAAAACTGACATGGCAGAGACATCAACACTCAATGTACTGGACTTTGGCGCATACGGGGACGGTCTCAACGACGACACGGGCGCGTTCCAGGTCGCACTGGATGAGGCGGCGGGCGAGGGCAAGTGCGTCGTCGTGCCCGTCGGGCAGTACCGGCTGGACGGGACGCTCTCGATTCCCGCGGGCGTGACGCTGGAGGGCAGCTGGCCCGGACCCCACACCTCGATGGTGGAGCGCGGGACGGTGCTGTTGGCCTATGCCGGGCGTGATGACGAGGAGAGTACGCCCTTCATCAGCCTGACACACAACAGCACCCTGAAGGGCGTGACGATCTATTACCCGGAACAGTTGCCGGACGACATCCACCCCTACCCCTGGACCATCCAGGGTCGCGGGCAGCACTACAACGTCATCGACGTGACGATTGCCAACGCCTACAACGGTGTCGACTGCGGCTCCTTCCACAACGAGGGCCACTTCCTGCGGAACGTTCTGATGTGCTGTCTGCGGCGCGGGGTCCTGATCGACCAGACCACCGACATCGGCAGGCTGGAGAACGTCCACATACACAGCGTCTACTGGTGGCGCATCCACTATCCCGAGCGGTCGTTGACGCGCGAGGAGGTCGCCCAGGTCAATGCCTACACGCTGGCAAACCTGGAGGGCTACATCATCGGCAGGACGGACTGGGAGTACATCAGCAACTCGTTCGTCATCTGGGCCAAGGTCGGCTTCCGCTTCATCGATTCTGACACGCCCAGCGGCGGCACCGGCAATGCTGTCATCACCCAGAGCGGGTCGGATCTCGGGCCTCTGGCGGTGTTGGTCGAAGCGGTCCAGGCTCACGCCGGAATCGCGTTCGAGAACTGCCAGTTCATGTCGGGCTTCGAGATCGCGCCTCAGAACCGGGGCCCCGTGAAGCTGAGCAACTGCGGCTTCTGGGGACGCGCGGGCGCCGGCTCGCAGATGATCCTGAAGGGCAGCGGCACGGTCTTCCTGGCTGCGACGCACTTCAGCGCGTGGGACCAGGAGCACCACGGCGTGCCGTGTGTCGAGGTGCGGGCGGGGAAGCTCATCGTCAACGGGGTGGACTTCATGGACGCTACGCCCACCGGGCCGCACATCACGCTGGGAGCAGATGTCGCCTATGCCTCAATCGTGGGGACAACGGCCGGCGGCGGTCCCCTGCGCATCGCCAACCAGAGCGCGGGT
Source organism: uncultured Chloroflexia bacterium (assembly GCA_963751345.1). Taxonomy (GTDB): domain Bacteria; phylum Chloroflexota; class Anaerolineae; order B4-G1; family SLSP01; genus PWVB01. The sequence goes on along the minus strand of CAVVUS010000002.1, from coordinate 22,909 downwards.
GACGTCCAGGTACTCGGTTCCTGGGAGCAGGTCTAGCGCACAACCATCTCACTACACGCGCCGCACGCACGGGCTCGTCGTGCGGCGCGCGCTGTGATCGGCTTTGGGGTCTGCTGTAGGTTAGGGAAACGCGGCGCCCGCAACGAGGGCGCTGGCGACGAGAAGTGCTGCCACCAAGCCAATGGATATGAGAAACCAGATGACCCTATTCATCTGCACGGTCACAATCGTCCTCCTATAACGTTGCAGCCACACCGCGCGAGGTGTTGGGCCGGCGCATCCCCGAGCCTCGTGCCGTTCGCGGCATGTGGATTTACAACCCCATTATATCGCAGAAAGGTTTGTTATTGGTTATAAATCCATTGCGTTTTCGTTACAGTTTGACCCAAGAGGACGTTTTCACGTTTGAACGTTCAAACGTGAAAACGTCCCAACGGTCTCGGCCTACGTGTACTTCTCCCGAATCTCGGCACTCACGTTGTCCAGGATCGCAACCGTGATGGCGATAAACCAGACCGCGATTCCGGCAGCGCGGAAGTTCAGCAGCCGGATGTACTGGATCAGGATGAAGCCGATGCCACCACCGCCGACCATACCGATCACCGTGGACATCCGGACGTTGACGTCCCAGCGGTAGATGGAGAAGGAGACGAAGGGCGGGATCATCTGCGGGATCACGCCGTACCTGATGGTCTGCAGCCGCGTCGCCCCCGTGGCCTGCACCGCCTCGATGGGGCCCGGGTCGATGCCCTCGATGGCCTCCGAGTAGAGCTTGCCCAGCGCCGCCATCGTGTGGATCGTCAGCGCGATGATGCCCGCGAAGGGCCCGAGCCCCACCCACTGCGTCGCGATGATGACCCAGATCAAGGGCTCGATGGAGCGCACGATGTTCAGGATCGTACGGGTGATGTAGTAGATCACCAGCGTGATCGGCGAGTGTGACATGAGGTTTCGGGCCGCCAGGAAGCTGACCGGCACAGCCAGCACGATTCCAAAGGCGGTGGCCATCATGCCCAGGAAGATAGTCTCCACCATCCGCTCGACGCTCAACTTGAGCGGCTCGCTGGGGACCAGGGGCCCGACGTCGGAGACCTGCCGCGCCTGCACCTGATTGATCTGTGGCCCCGTGGCGCTGGGCGGAAGCAGCCGGTAGGGCATGATGATGTCGACCTCGAAGCTACCCGCGTCATCCGTCAGCAGGGACACGTACTCCCCGCCCTCGCGCACCTGAAACTCATTGCTGATGGGGTCCTTCCACCAGATCTGGGTCTCCGTACGTGGCTCGAAATTGCCACCGGTCAGATGGAGCTTGGTGCCCGGGATGATATTGTTGTTCTCGTCCAACTCGGACAGATTGCCGCAGGTTGGCTCGGCCACCAGATAGGGCTTGCCGGGCGTCTCAACCGACGGGGGCGGCGGAGTGTCTGTGCACGGCACCTGTATGTCCGCCGACGCTGAGACCGTCGCGGTCTCTCGCGTTACCGCGGCCTGCCACGGCCACAGGACCCTGGAGAGCAGCGGCCACGTATCCGACAGCTCCGTCACAGCCTTGTAGGGGTTGATCTCGCTGATCTGCCATCCGAGCGCGAAGAAGAGCAGCGTGATCAACAGGAAGATCGCAGCCCCTCCCCGCCCCGCGGGCCGAGCCAGATTGTAGGCGTCCCACACATTCCATAGCCACAGGAGCACAATCCCGACCGTCAGCAACCCGATGAAGAACGGTTCGCGGGCGAGCGCATGGCCGTATTTCGCCGCAACCCCGATCTGCCTGGTCGTGATCAGGTCGATCCGCCATGCGAGAAGCGGGATGATCGTGACGACCGATCCCAGGAGAATCAGACCCCGGCGCAGGTGGCGCCCGAGGATCTGGCCAAGACCCGGGATGATAAGACTTGCGATCGCGGCGAGAGGTGCAGACACCAGGCTCGGCGGCCCGGACGGGACACGAGAGGAATCCGACCTGTCATCCGGAGTACGCCTGACCGTCGTCATATTGCACCTCCGACCGTACCCTCAAGGCCGCCGCCCACACGCTCCGCCTGCTCACCGTAGATGTCCCTGAACTGCTGGTCGGTCATGGCCCGGATGTCGGCGCGTGTTCCCTTGTAGACGATCTCACCATCGCGCAGACCGATCACACTCGTGGCATACCGCTGGACGAGGTCGAGGTAGTGGAGGCTGCAGACAACGGTGATGCCCTCCTCCTGGTTCAGATCCTCCAGGTGCTGGAGAATCGAGTGTGCCAGTACCGGGTCGAGGCTCGCGACAGGCTCGTCAGCCAGGATGATCTTCGGCTCCTGGACCAGCACCCGCGCGATGCCGACCCTCTGCTGCTGGCCTCCGCTCAGCTCATCGGCCCGCTTCTGAGCCTGATCGGTGATCCCCATCCGCTCGAGGGCCGCCCACGCCATCTCGACATCCTTCCTGGACATCCCCCGGATGAGGCTCCGCCACTGATTCACGTAGCCCAGCCGTCCGTTCAGGACGTTGGCGATCACTTTCGACCGCTTCACGAGGTTGAATTGCTGGAAGACCATGCCGATCTGCCGCCGGATCAGGCGAAGCTGCGCCTGGTCGGCCGCCGTGATGTCCTCGCCATCCCAGATGATCTGGCCCTCCGTCGGCTCGACCAGCCGGTTGATACAGCGAAGCAGGGTCGACTTACCCGAGCCGCTCAGGCCGATGACAATCAGGAACTCGCCGTCCTTGACGGTGAAACTGACGTCCCTGAGTGCGACAGTCCCGTCCTCGTAGACTTTGGTCAGATGTTTGACCTCAAGCATCTCGACGTTCCTCCCCGAGTTGCGCAAAGGGGGGACAGAGTCCCCCCTTTGCAGACTTCGACCCCGATGAGGGGTCAGGTCACGTCTACTGTGTCAACTGCTCGATGCTCATTCCTGAGGCCTGCAGCACTTGGCGGAAGGGGTCGTAGAACGAGTCGCCGTGCTCCTCCAGGCCGCCCCAGCTATACGCGGTGTCCAGCGCGGCTAGCCCCGCGTCCGACTGGGTCAGCGAGAGCAGCCCCTGGATGACCTTGTCCTCCATCGCAGGATCCATGCCCTTGACGAACTGAACACCATCGTTCGGGATATCGTCGGAGATCCAGATCACGGTGAGCACGTCCATCACGTCAGGATGATCGGCCTCCAGCGTCGTGCGAGCATCCACATAGGTCGCACCGGCGTCGCAGTCGCCATTGTAGACAGCCGCAACCACGGCATCGTGGGAGCCCGCATCCACCACTTCGGCCAGGTCCGTGTCCGGGTTGACCCCGGCTGCGCGAAGGTAGAGCGAGGGGATGATCCAACCGCTGGTCGAGAGCGGGTCAGGCCGGCAGAACGTCTTGCCGGCGAGATCGGCGAGTCCCATGATACCGCTGTCAGCCTTCACGATGATCTGTCCGTTGTACGATGCAGTGCCAAAGCGCGTCGCGACGAGTTTGGCCTCCACACCGCAGCGCTCGTTGGCCAGCACGTAGGAGAAAGTGTTGAGCGATGCCATCTGTGCCTCAGGCGGATCGCTACACATTGCCTCAACCGCACCGGCGTACTCCGTGGTCACGAGGATCTTGAAGACATAGCCGGTCTCGTCCTGCAACAGATTCGCGATGTCCTCTGCCCCTGTGGTGACCGTCGCGGTCTCCCCGGAAGGCACGAATGCCCAGACGATGGGGTTGTTCTCGGTGCCCAATGCAGCACCGCCCCCACATCCGGCCAACGCAACAGCAACGATGAGCATCAGAGCAACGGAAATCAGTAGCTTCTTCATGCAACCATCCTCCTTGCGCAGCTAAAGAAAGGGTGCCTGTGTGACAAACCAATCCTATGCCCAAGCCAGAGGCCTGTCAAGACGTTTTCACACTTACGCAGCGGGCATACACTTGGGAGGGCGCGGATCGTGAGGCCGGTGCGGACAGGCTAGCCGGTTTGTCGAGCGGATGTCCGGATTTCGCAGATGCGGCTGAGGGCGACGAACAGCGGAAGCGGTTCCCGCGAGGGTTTGACACCTCGGAAGCCTGCGCTATGGTGAGGCCGTACCCTCCTCTCAGAAGTGGAAGGCAGTGCGATGATCGACCTCGACCAGGTACAGAAGGTAGTGGATGGCAGACCGGAACTCGAGATCGATCGCCTGCATGTCGGCGCAGGCGAGATCGCGGCTGTTGTCGGTTTGCCGGGCAGCGGCACTGACCTGCTGCTCGACCTTCTGCTCGGGCGAACGCGCCCAACCGCAGGGACGATTCGCGTGGACGGCATCGACCCGGCGACCTCACACACCCAACTGAGCGCCGCCCTGGGCGTGCTCTTCGCCGAAAACGCCCTCTATCCGCGGAGGTCGGCCCGGGGGCACCTCCGGTTTGACTGCCGCTTGCGCGGGCTCCCCAAGACCCGCGCGGACGCCACGCTCCTCGATGTGGGACTGGCAGACCAGGCGGACGTCATAGCACAGGACCTCGCGCCGGGTCTACAACGGCGGCTCGCCTTCGGGCGCGCCATCCTGCACGCGCCCCGGGTCCTTGTGCTCGTCGAGCCGTTCGCGGGTTGCGATGATGCGACTGTGGAGCTGATGGCCCGTCGCATCCGCGCCCTGGCCGACGGGGACGCCCGACTGCCAGCCCGTGCTGATCCTCGCGCACGATGCCACCAACCTGACCCGATTGTGTGATGTGATCTACGCCATGGAGCGTGGGCGGATCGTGGCGGCGCGCGAGCCTGGCGGCGATGCTGCGGCGGCGCCCCCGCTGAAGATCCCGGTGCGCCTGGAGGGAGAGGTCGCCCTGATCACCCCCTCAGACATCCTCTTCGCAGCCGCTGCCGAGGGCCGCAGCCTTCTGCGGACCACCACGGGCGAGCTGCCGACACAGTTCACGCTCGGCGAACTCGAGGAGCGTCTGTCCAACCGCGGGTTCTTCCGTGCGCACCGCAGCTATCTCGTCAATCTTCAACACGTGAAGTCGGTGATCCCCTACACGCGCAACGCCTTCAGCCTGATCCTCGACGATGCCGACGAGACCGAGATCCCGCTGAGCAAGAGCTCGGCGGCGGAACTCCGTGAGTTGCTGGGTACTAGCAGCAGTGGACAGGCGTTGGCTTTCAGTCCTTCGCCCGTGGCGACCGGAAATCGGGCGCAGCTCGGGAATATGGGTAAGAGGGCCGTGGGGGCGATCCTAGGCGCCGCACGATTGCGTGTCCACGTGGTCTGAGCTTCCTGCTCGGGCGTTGGTTGCCGCCACTCGACGGTCAGTTACTCCATTCAGCGTCTCCCGGCGCCATTCACCCCACCCACGACGCCATTCGCGGCAGATATGTTGCGGCGGTCTGCGCGGTTCTCTATACTGGAGGAAAAGCAGAGGAGAACGCTATGACAACTCAACCAGCCATATCCGTCCGGGGCTTGACACGCGACTACGGCGCCGTACACGCGCTCCGCGGGATCAGCTTCGAGGTCAACCGAGGCGAAGTGTTCGGGTTCCTTGGACCCAATGGCGCCGGCAAGACGACGACGATCAAGGTACTCACAGGCCAACTGCGCCCCACGGGTGGCACAGCCCAGGTGCTGGGCTATGACGTCGTCAACGAGCGACCGCGCCTCCAGGCCCACATCGGCGTGGTCTTCGAACACCAGAACATCTACGAGCGTATGACGGGCCGCGACAACCTCGTCTTCTCGGCCAGGCTGTATGGTGTAAATGGGCGCCGCGTTGACCAAGTCCTGGATCTCTTGGGCCTGGCACCTCACGCCCGAAAGAAGGTGAAGACCTACTCAAATGGGATGAAGCAGCGCCTTCTGATTGCGCGAGCCCTACTTCACGAGCCCAGCGTGCTTTTCCTGGACGAGCCCACGCGCGGCCTGGATCCCAACGTGGCACGTGATATCCGCACCTTCGTGGCCGGACTGACCGATCAGGGCGTCACGGTCTTCCTGACCACGCATTATATGGAGGAGGCCGACCGTCTCTCGGACCGCGTCGCCATCCTGCACCAGGGCGGCATCGTGGCGCTGGACACTCCTACCGCGCTGAAGGCTCAGCACGGGGAGACGCTGGAGGATGTTTTCGTCGCCCTGACCGGCAACCCGTTGCGCGGGCAGTTTGAGGAATAGAGATGAGTCCCGGTCACCGGACACTCGATCATCACGGGGGTAGATGTCTATGTCACAGTGCAGACTGACGACCGATGCCCGGATCATCTGGGCCATCACAACCAAGGACATCTGGGAGGCGGTACGCAACAAGAACGCCCTAACCGTTGTCGTGACCTCGCTGCTCTTGGTGGTGTTCTACTGGGCGCTGCCTATGCTTCGCACGGACCTTACGGAGATGCCGGTGCGCATCTACGACGCGGGCGACTCAGCCCTCGTGGCCTTGGTCGAGAACAGCGCCAACCTGGACGCGTACAGCGGCTATCCCTCTGTTGAGGCGATGCTGGAACGCGTCGTAGATGATGACGTCGCCGAGTTGGGTCTGGTCATCCCTGAGAACTTCGACGGGCTGCTCGAGGCGGGCACGCCGCCGCCGCTGACAGCCTACACCCAGTACTGGGTGAGCCGACGTGACGCCGGCAGGCTCCAGACGCGTATGGAGGGCGAGCTGGCAGCCCTGCTGGGCCTCACCGTCGATGTCAGGTTATCCGACCATCGCATCTACGCGTTACCCACGTCGCATGGTTGGTCGACCACGGTTGGCCTTACCCTGGCGTACGTCACCACCGTGATCGGGTTGACGCTCCCCCAGAATCTCATGGTGGAGGAGAAACAGAACCGGACCCTCGACGCTCTACTCGTCTCGCCGGCCACGGCCACGCACGTCACGCTGTCCAAGGGGGCATGCGGTCTCTTCTATACCCTCGTCGGCGCCGCCATCGCCTTTGCGATCAACTCGGTCGTCGTCGTCCATTGGGGACTTGCCGTGGTCACTGCCGTTGTCGGAGGCATTTTCAGCGTCAGCCTGGGCCTATTACTCGGTACCGTGCTTGAGTCGCGGCAGCAGATGATGCTCTGGGCCTGGGTCGTCATGGGACCTCTGCTCTTGTCTATGATGGTGACCCTCTTGGCTGAGCTGATGCCTCCGGTCGTGGTCAGCGTCTTCCGCTGGGTACCCACCACACTGATGCTCAACCTTACACGAACGGCGTGTGCTGGAACGATTACACTCTCAGATTGGCTGCCGTACCTGGTCGCGCTAGTGGCTTCCGGTGCCGCAGCGATAGTCGCGGTGGTAGGGTCGGTCCGCCGGTCCACAGACCGGTGACGGACACGGTATATAAGATAGGGAGAGTACTAATGCGTGAATCACGGCTACGCACCCACGTGCGTATCGTCTCGGCCATTGCATGGAAGGACATTATCGAGGCCGTCCGGAACAAGGTCGTCGTGGGATTGCTGTTTTCGGCGATCTTCGTCGTCGCCCTATACCGCGCCTTGCCACTGATCGACCGCCTCGATCCGCCCACGTTGGTCATCTACGACGCCGGCGACGCGGCGCTCACGCCGATGCTGGAGAACAGCTCGGTGTTCGATGTACGAACCGTTTCCCAGGACGGGGAGGCCATGCGCTATCGCCTCTCACACGAAGAGGCACCGGCCCTCGGGTTGGTGATTCCGGCGGACTTCGACGCTGTCCTCGGCGCGGGAGGGATGCCCAATCTGGTGGGCTACACGCTTCACTGGGTCAAGCCGGACGACGTCCGGCGGCTACAGCAGCTGGCCGAGGGCGAAATCTCCGCCGCGCTGGGGACCGTAATCCCGGTGCGAATGGCGGAAGAGCGGGTCTACCCAAGGCCCGACGCCGGTGGGCGCAGCGTGTCGCTGGGTATATCGACGGTCTACGTCCTGCTGCTCCTGGCGCTGATGCTGCCGCCTAGCCTGATGCTGGACGAGAAGAAGGCGGGAACGCTAAACGCCGTTCTGGTCTCCCCGGCCTCCGCTGCCCAGGTCGTCGAGGGCAAAGCCATCGCCGGGCTGTTCTACGCGACACTGGGGGGCCTCATCAGCTTCATCGCCAATGGGTCGGTGATGGTGCATTGGGATGTGGCCATCGCGACTGCCGTCACCGGCGCACTCTTCGCGGTATCGCTGGGGCTGCTGCTTGGGACGCTCCTCGAGTCGCGACAGCAGCTGATGCTCTGGGGCTGGGTCCTGACCGCCCCCCTGCTGCTGTCGATGATGCTCTACCTGCTCGAGGAGCTGATTCCCACCGCGCTGGTGAGCGTTCTCTCGTGGACCCCCATCACCGTGATGTTCAGGCTCATTCGGACGTCTTTCGCGGGCGCTATCGTCGCCGCAGATTGGCTGGGACCGCTGCTGGTACTGGCGGCCTATGCCGCCGGGGCACTTGGTCTGGTCATCTGGGCCGTTCGCCGAATGGATCGGGCCTGACGCGGAGGAGGAGACGCATGACGGGACACGACGTACCAACCAAGCTTAGCATTGTGATATCGATCGCGGGCAAAGACATCGGGGACGCTATTCGGAACCGCGCCACGATCTCCATCATACTCGGAGCGGCGGTACTGATGCTCTCCTCGATGGCACTGCCCCTTCTGATCCGGCTCAGATCGAAACCGACCGCCATCATCTACGATCCGGGGCGATCTGCGCTGATCCGGGCGTTGACCGCGCGCGAGGAGTTCTCCGTGGGAATCGTGGATTCGGTCGAGGAGCTCGAGGAAGCCGTTGGGAGTTCGTCCGAGCTACGACTTGGGCTGATCCTCCCGGCAGGGTTCGCGGGGGCCTCGGAGGGTGCCGGCGAAGCGCCGGTGACTCTGGAGGGGATCGTCCCCCACTGGGCCACCGCCCGGCAGGCAAGCGAATTGGCCTCGTTTTTCGAGGAACAGCTGGCGCAGGCCACGTGGCAGGAGATCACGATCGTGATCGATGACCGGAGGGCCTATCCCGTGCCCGGTACCTTTGGCCAGCACACGATGGTCACCAGTTCGGCATCGATGGTCATCCTGACCATAGGGCTAACACTTGTGCCGATGCTGTTGGTAGAGGAGAAGGAGAGCCACACGCTGGACGCGCTCCTCGTCTCACCCGCGGGCTATGGACAGGTGGTCCTTGGAAAGGCCCTCACCGGCCTCTTCTACTGCACCTGTGCCGCGGTGGTCGTCTATGCCTTTGGCGCCAGGTGGTTCGTCCACGGGTGGCTGCTGCTCCTGGTCTTTGCCCTTGGCGCCGGCTTTGCTGTCGCCATCGGCCTGCTGATGGGCACCTTCATCGATAACCCGTCATCTGTGAATCTCGGGGTCGGGTTGCTGTTGATGATCCTGTTGGTGCCGGCGCTCTTGGGTGGCCTGATCGACGATCGAGGCCCCCAGGGCGCTCAGCCTTCTGATGGATTGGCTCCCCAGCGCGGCTTTCGGGGAGGCCTTGACCTTGACCACGCTACGCACTGTGCGTCCCCAGGATTGGCTTGGCCCGGTTGCCCGCCTCGCGGGCGGCCTTGTGGTCGCAGCAGGACTGATCGCATGGCGGGTGCGCCGCGTCCAGAGATGAGCTATGCAAATGTGTGACGTCCTTACCGTCGCGTCACGGTCGTCTTCGTGGCGCGCACTCATCCTTGTCGCATTTCTGGTTATGAGCTGCAGCCCGGCAGCACCACCTACACCACCAAGCACGGCGGCGGCAGCGCCGTCGACCTTCCCCGCCGAGGTCGGGTCACTGGTCCCAGGCCCGTGCGCCTTCGCGCTCCCCAGTGGCATCGAACAAGGAGAGGACGTCGAATGCGCTACACTCACGGTACCCGAGCGTCGAGATGACACGTTACGGGCCGACCGGCGGGTGATCCGCCTCGCCGTCGCGGTGTTCCGTGGCGCTGAGGCGAGCGAGCCACGCGACCCGGTGATCTACCTGTCCGGCGGGCCGGGCGCGAGTGCGCTCGAGGCCCTGCGCTACGAGATGCCGCAGGCCTTCGAAGCCGTGTTGGCACAGGGGCACGATCTCGTCGTCTTCGACCAGCGCGGCGTGGGCCGTTCACGCCCCGCCCTGGACTGCCCCGAGGCCGATGAGATGGCGCTGGAACTCGTCGACCGCCGGATCGAAGGTCGCACGGTAAGTAAAGATGAAGCCCAAACCGCCCTGGTCGAGGCCTTTGTCGCCTGTGGGCAGCGACTGGGTCAGAGCGCCGATCTGAGCGCGTACAACAGCGCCGAGAGCGCACGCGACATCTTGGACCTGGTCCGCGGCCTCGGCTACGATCAGGTCAGCCTGTGGGGAGGTTCCTATGGGACGCGCCTGGCGCTGGAGGTCATGCGCCAGACGGCGGAGACGGAAGACGGAGGCCGGCTGCGCAGCGTCGTGCTCGATGCCGTCTATCCACCCGACGTCGACCTCTATGCCGAGACGCCGGCCAACTTCGAGCGGGCGTTGGACCGGCTCTTTGAGAGCTGCGCCGCCAATCCGGTCTGCAACGCCAACTATCCCGATCTTGGCGCCACCTTCTTCGAGACGGTCGACCGGCTCAACCGCGACCCCGTCCCCTCGACGATGACCGATCTCAGAACAGGTGATGAGATACCGGACATAATCGACGGCGACCTGCTAACCGGCATGGTCTTCCAGTTCCTCTATAGCACCGAGGTGAAGCTCCTGCTCCCAGACCTGATCTACGATGCAAGCGTCGGCGACTTCGCCATGTTGGAGAACTTCCGCAGCGGCCTCCTGGCGCAGCAATCCTTTGCCAGTCGGGGCATGATGTTCTCGGTGCAGTGTAACGAAGAGATCGCGTTCAGCTCACCGGATGCCGTGCGCGACGTCGAAGTGCGCTATCCCGAGCTCAGCGGCACCTTCGCTCACGGCCTCCTCGGCGAGATGGCTTACCGCGTGTGCGAGCGCTGGGACGCGGGCAGAGCGGCGCCCTCAGCCAACGAACCGGTCGTCAGCGACATCCCTACCCTGATCTTGACCGGTGAATTCGACCCCATCACGCCGCCGGCTTGGGGCCGCCATGTCGCGGAGACGCTCACGCACGCCTACGCCTTCGAGTACCCCGGCGTGGGCCACGGCGCCACGGCCGTCAAAGGATGCCCACAGGAGATGTTCCTTGCGTTCCTGGCGGATCCTTCCGTCGCGCCGGACGACACCTGCATCTACGAGTAGATCTGATCGTGATCTTCGTGTTGGGCCTGATATCGGGGATCGCCGTAGCGGAACGATCCCCGTCGCTCCCGCTCCTGTAAACGAACGGGTCAACTGAGAATTCGGTTGGCCCGTTTGTGTTGTGCCCCAAGACGAGCTGGTAATTCGGCCGCAGTGTCATCGCGACGACGCCCGCGCCATCGATAGTCATGCGCTGCACGATGAGTTTCATCAGGTCTCGCTGTCGACCTTGACTTACATCCGTACGGTCGGCTGCGGCGCAGATGCCGGCGAACCCGCGGCACTGCTTGATGTAGACCATACCCGCTAACGAGGTCACCATATCATCCTCCGGAGTGACTCGTGCCGGACCTCGGCTATGATATCTGTTGAACGCGTCGGTCAACCGTGGCGAGGACGCCGCCCTGATGCTGCGTACCTCTGCGAGGCCGCCACCATAACCGACAAGCGCGGTGGCGAGACACCGCTCACTGCCACGGGCTGGGACGGTCCCTATGCCCGCTTCGGGCTGCCGACGTTGGCACCATAGGAGTGTTCCTGCTGAAGGAGAACGTATGAAGACAGGCCTGCTCTACATCCATTCCGACCAGCACAATCCCTACGTGATGGGCTGCGCCGGAGACCCGGTCATCCGAACGGCCGCTCTCGACCGTCTCGCCGCCGAAGGTGCGCTCTTCTCGAACGCCTACTGCCCGTCGCCGATCTGCGTCCCGTCGCGGATGTCGACGCTCACCTGCCGGCATCCCTACCAGAACGAGGTATGGGCGAACGACCATATCCTCGACAGCGGGATCCCTACCCTCGCGCATTCACTTGGTGCCGCGGGATACCGCCCGACGCTCATCGGGAGAATGCACGCCATCGGTCCCGATCAGCTCCACGGCTACGCAGCGCGGCCAATCGGCGACCACAGCCCGAACTACCCCGGCGGCAAAGGGCCCCGACGGGGTCTCCCTCAGGGGACGGCAGGGCCGCACAGGATCAGCCTGCAGGCGAGCGGCCCCGGATCCAGCGGCTACCAGGTCCACGACGAGGACGTCACCGAGGCTGCCGTGCGTTTCATCGAAGCTGCAGGTCGGCAGAGGGCAACCGGCGGCACGCCAGAGCCGCTCTGCCTCACCGTAGGCTATATGCTTCCCCACCCGCCGTACGTTGCCGGCAAGGAGCTCTACGAGCGGTATCGCGATGTCGTCCCTTCGCCGGCGAAACCGCGTGCGCCGGTCGAACGTATCCACCCGCACCTGAAATGGCGCATGGAGAACGGCGAGCTGTTCGAAGCTTCTCCGGAAGAGATCGCACGCGCGCGCGCCGCTTACTACGGACTGGTCGACGCCCTGGATGGTATGATCGGCCGGCTGCTCGATGCGCTCGATGCCGCCGGGCTATCCCAGGAAACGCTCGTGGTCTACTCCTCCGACCACGGCGACAGTATCGGAGAGCACGGGCTCTTCTGGAAACACACCTTCTACGAGGAGTCGGTGAAAGTGCCGCTGATCTTCCGCTGGCCCGGCCGGATTCCTGCGGGGATGCGGTCCGATCGGGTGGTGAGCGCCCTCGATGGTACCGCCACGATTCTCGACGCGCTCGACGCACCGGCGCTGCCGGGGTGCCAGGGCCGGAGTATGCTCGAGCTGCTGACCGAAGGGGATGCGGCGGCCTGGGACGACCTGGCCTTCTCCGAGTACTGTGACGATCTCTTCGGTCCGCCGGGAGGCTGCTACCAGCGGATGATACGGCGGGATGCGTGGAAACTCATCTACTACCACGGCGATCGTCCGCAGCTCTTCAACCTCGGGGACGATCCGGAAGAGATGCATGATCGTGCAGACGACCCCGCATGCAAGCCGATTCGTGAGGAGCTGATGGCGGAACTCCTCGCGGATTGGGATCCCGACCACGTGGTGCACAGGATGGGAGAGAAGCGCAAAGCTACGGAGCTGCTCAAAGCCTGGACGAGGCAGATCAGCCCACCGGAGACCGCGCGTTGGGAGTTGCGGCCGGAGATGGAGTACCTCCTGTAGACGCACGCAAGGCGAATCGCCCCGTCCCCGGTTGCTCACCGCCTGTTCGGTTGACGTCACGGCGCTTCGCTCAGGAACACGGCGTTGACTTGCCGGAGGCGCTTGGGGTACTCTTGCCAAACTGGGTCTCCCGGTCCGGAATTCGTGCGTCCCACAGCGCCCCAGAATCCGTGCTCGCGGTAAGCGCGGGCTGCGTGTTCGACTACTTCCCAGTAGGCTTCGGAGTGCTCCTCCCAGCGGAGACGCTTCGCGAATAGATCCCCGAAAATCGCGCTTCTGTCAGGATGGCCGACGACACATTGGTCGGGGCCCCGATGGTCAGCACGTACAGCGGCTTGTCTCGGGGCTGCAGAGCCTTCTTGATGAGATCCTCAGCCGCGGGGCTGACCACCGGTTGCTCGGCGCCGGGGATGAGTTCCGTCGATCCGCGGAAGGCGAACGCCTCGTCCGGCCGCCGGCAGAGCTTCAGTATCCGCCGGATTTCGGCATGTCACCGGCTCCCGCTAGAGTACAACTTCCCGGACTATAGCACCGAAACAAAGGCCTCGATCATCAGACGCCCGGCAACTGCACCTGGATCAGGTTTGCCGATCGTCTGCTCCCGGTAGATCGCGGCCCTTCCATGCTCGGACATCATGCCCCGCGCGGCTTCCTCGCCCTCTCGTGCCGCGTCGAGGATCGCTGCCGCAACGGTGGCCATATCCCCGCTGCTTGCCGCTTTCTCTGCAGCCACCGCGGCCGGTTCCAGCACGTCGACGACGGTCTTGTTTCCCGGTTTGGCCTTGCCGCGCTCCATCACCCCGTCGGAGAAGGCTCGGAAGAAGGCGGCGATATCCGACGGAGCACACTCGGTCTTGTCCTTGAGCGCCTTACCCCCGCGCATGAAACCTGTAGCCATCAAGGTTCCCATAGTGGAAGGCGCTGCCCTCGCCATCGTCATGCCGGCCTGCATCAGGAATTTCCCCACATCGGTCTCAGAGGATCCCGCCAGCTCCTGATCGGCAGTCACGAACGCCTTACACATCGTGAGACCAAGGTCTCCATCGCCAACCGCGCTGTCCAACTCGATGAGTCGGTCGCGGTTCTTTTCCATGGTGAGACGGACGGCGTGCAACGCGGCCTTCGCCTGCGAGACATCCAACATGGCTCCTCCCGTTCAGAGTTGTGTCTGCTCGAAGAACGGCGTGCATGCCGGCTTCGCAAGCAATCCCTTCAGTTCATCATCGAGCTTGAATACCGAAATGGAGAATCCCGTCATCTCCAGCGAGGTGGCAAACTCGCCCACGTAGACCTTGAACACCGAGATGCCCTTCTCACTGAGAATCTCCGCCACCTTGCGGTACGCAATGTAGAGCTCCTCTTTCGGGGTCGCACCGAGACCGTTCATCAGGACAGAGACTTCGTCGCCGCTCTGATAGGGAAGGTCGGGCAGAATCTGGTTCATCATCTCCTGCACGACTTCGTCCGCTGTCATCAGTTTGCCGCGCCGAATACCCGGTTCGCCGTGGATTCCCATGCCGATTTCCATCTCGCCGTCGCCGATCGTAAACGAAGGCCTGCCAACTTCTGGAACGATCACTGGAGACAGCGCCACACCCATGGTCCGCACGTTCGCGCCCGCCTTCTCTGCGATGCGCTTCACCTCATCCAAGTCGGCACCCTCGTCCGCCTTCGCTCCGGCGCACTTGTAGACATAGAAGATGCCGGCAACGCCTCGGCGCTTATGCTCTTCTCCCTTGGGCGCGCTGGCCACGTCTTCGCCGGCGATGTAGGACTCCACCCGGATGTCCTCCATGTCCGCCATTTCGGCGGCCATGTCGAAGTTCATTCTATCTCCGCTATAGTTGCCGTAGATGTAGAGTACGCCCTTGCCACTGTCGATCGATCTGGTTACCTCAAGCATCTGATCTGCGCCGGGGCTCTGGAACACACCCCCCACGGCGCACCCGTCGAGCAACCCTTTCCCCACATAGCCTAGAAAGAGCGGCAGGTGACCGGATCCACCACCGGTCGAAAGACCGACCTTGCCGGACTTTGGTGCGTCAGCCCGAACGATGCAGCGCAGGTCGTTGGCAACGTTCTTCAGCTGGTCAGGGTGTGCAGACAGGACGCCCTGCAACATCTCATCAACGAACGCCTCAGGTCTGTTCAGAAACTTCTTCATCATACGGTCATCTCCTTCTCGAAAGTGTTCAAAACCATCCGCACCAGCAAAGCGTGGGCGGATTCGTTGCCAGCGCTCGCTTAGCTGGGCCAGGAACTCTGCTAGGTGCGGAAGCTCCGAGCTACTCCCATCCTTCGGATGTGACGACCACCGTTTCGAACTTGCGTTCGACCATTGAGGGGTAGGATCCCTGAACTGGATGGACGGTAAGATCAGCTTTCGCATCATCCCAAGTAAGATGCTGCCAGGTATACTCGCCCTGCTCATATCCATAGCCGTCACCGGCATCTTCGTAGATGTCGAAACTCCCGTCTGCGCCGGGGAAGACGTGCAAAACCCAGGGGACATCGCAGCTCTCAGACGCATGCCGGACTACGGGACCCAGAGGGACAATGCTTCCCGCCGGAGCGAAAACCGGGATACGATTGATGGGCGTGTCGACGTCGATCCACTCTCCCCCTTCATATCGCTTGTGAGTATGGAAATCATACCAGAAAGCGCCTTTGCCATGGCATGTGGGCAAATACACCTTGCGCTGCTTTGGAGCATCCGTGATGGGCGCGCTGTCCGGCCCATATTCCTGAGGTGCCAGAACGGGGCACACCATGAGCGATGGACCACACATGAACTGATCGGCAATATCATGCGTCTCAGGATCCTCTCGGAAGTCAAAGGCCAGATTGCGAAAGGTCGTATAGCCACGTTGGCACTCCCACCCGGCCAGGGAATATAGATAGGGGAGAAGGCGGTAGCGCAATTCGATGCTGGCCTTGATCGCATCATAGTAGGGCTCCCCGGGTTTGCCAAAGCGCCAGACTTCGCGTGCAGTGTCAGTCCCATGAGAACGGAAGATTGGGAGGAAGACCGATGCCTGCAACCATCGCAAGTAGAGTTCCCGGTAGCCCGGATCCTGATTTCCCTCGGGGTATTGGCCATCCCAGAACCACTGGGTCCCGGGCTTCACAAAGAAGGCACCGATATCCCAGGTCCAACGCGGGCTGCCGGTGATGGTGAAATTCAGGCCATCGGCAATCTGCTTGCGTAACCTGCTCCACCGGGCTTCAATATCACCACTCCAGGTGATGGTATTGTACCTATGCTGACCTACCGACCCAGACCTCGTGAGATTGACCACTCGCTTATTGCTACCTGTTGACCGCTGTCCCTCAAAAAGCCCCTTGCTGTGAGCGAGAGAGTAACCATTGATGTACATGGGGTCGAGATACCTCTTTGCTTCCGTGCAGTTGATGCGCATACGGGTATAGGAGTCTGGTCGATGAGAACCGCTCCAATCTGCTTCGAAGGGCTCGGTACAGTCACACCACCAAGCATCGACGCCATTGCTGAAGAGTCCCTCATTCGCGTGTTTCCAATACATTTGGCGAGCTTCGGGGGAATAGGCATCGTAAGTCGACTTGTTCCCGAGAAGGTGGCCGGCCTCTGCCATTTCCACTTGGTTGGGCCCGTTTCCGCGCATGTGAGGCCAGATAGACACCATGAGCTTGACATCGTGCCGGTGGAGTGCTGCGGTCATTGCCTGGGGATCCGGAAACCGGTCGGGGTCAAGGGTCTTCTGCCCCCACAGATCACCAGACCAGCTGTGCCAGTCCAGAATGATGCAATCCAGCGGGATGTCTCGCTCCCGGTATTCGCCCACGACATCAATCAGCTCCTGGGCAGTCTCGTAGCGTTCCTTTGACTGAAGGTACCCATACGCCCACCTGGGCAGCATAGGCACTTCACCCGAAAGGTGGCGAATCCCAGCAATGATCTGGTCAAATGCAGGACCGGCGATGAAGTAGTATCTTAGCGAAGAAGCAGCATCTATCGTGACTTCTGTCTCCTCGCGAAGATCATTGAACGTCATCAGGGCCAGTGTGTCCCAGTAGATGCCATATCCCTTGGTCGAGACCATCACAGGCATCGCCACCTTCATGTTCTGCTGGTAGAGAAACTGCTGCCGATGGCGGTAATTCAGGAACCCTTCTTCGTGCTGTCCCAATCCATAGACAGCTTCGTCCTCCTGAAGCAGAAACGAATGAGCAGCCCGGAAACCGTCTCTGTCTTTGACGGTTCCAATTGCGGCGGTGCGCACCTTCAACCCATCGACGCTGTCTTCGACGGTCGATTCCGCATCCTCATCGTAGATGACCCGCTCGATATCGATGGGCGTCAGTCGCTTTCCACCATCTGGAGACTCCCGCAACCACAGATTGTCCCGCGGGGTGCCATTCACATCCCGGTAGCTGAGCGCGCAGGTTCGCTTGTCCACCGTGACCTGGATCCTGGATGTAAGAAGGTGCAGCTCCGCCTCGGTTTCGGTTACCGTGAAGGTGCCTTCAACGTCATCACGAAGAACGACGAGGGACTTCTCAGGCGCAACGACGCCTCCCTCGACAAACTCCACTTTGACGATATTACTCTGAATGGCCGAGATGGTCAGCGTTCCGGTAGCATCGGGGTCGCAGCTCTGCCGAAGGGTGTCTATGCGGACGATTCCGCCTTCATGCACATGGCCAGTGTATGAGGGCGACCGGTGGGGCATATCTTTGGTCTTTAGCATATTTGCTCTCCAAGTATCTGACGCTTGCAGTGTGGGCACCGGCCCGCGATCCTTTCCACTGCACCTTCTGGACGGAACAGGCACCGTCTCAGAACGTGGTCGCCATAGCTTAACGGGACTTAGCGACTTCCTGCGTTGCGTACCAGCCAGTCAGCATAGCTGTGGGAACGCCTGCCGGGTTGCCCTATATCCCAGCGCCAGTCAAGCGTGTTACCGGACAGAGACAACGGTACGCATCCGTCATAGGCAAAGTGTACAGAAACCTGGAGCAACGTCCACCACAGCAGGGCACGATGGGTAAGCTAGACCTTTGGAACCATGACCTTCTTTCACTACCACGTGGCGACTTGTGCAATAGGCGACGCGCGGCGGATGCGCGAGCTGCTTGTATGCGAACGCGATCGCCCAAAGCGGCCGCAACGCTCGGCTCGTTCATTCGTCAGTGCTGTTCGGCAGGAAGGTCACGACCTGTACACGCACGCTCGAACGACTCCCTTCATCCCCGCGTCGCGACGATCGCGAAAAGCCCGTAATCGCCCTCGTTCGGCTCGCCGGTCAATGACGGGTAGAACGTGACGTCTCCAAAACCGCACTCACTGAGCAGCCCTCGGTAGCCGTCGTCGGTGTAGGCCTGCATACTCTCCGGGTACCACGACACCTCGCCCGAGGCCGCATCGATGACGATGTTGCGATTCGTCGTAACAGCACGGTCGGCATCCCAGATACTCTCGGTGAGCACCACGTGCGGGTCAGCGGAGAATAGGCCCGAAGCCGACGAATACCACGAGCGCGCCCGCTTGCCTTCTCGCTCGACCTCGGCGAACGTATGTGGCTCGAGGAGCAGTACGCCGCCCGGCGCCAGCGCGGCGTGTACCTTGCCCAGGATCTTGCGGATGTCTCCCGGCGGGAAGGTGTTCATCTCCCCAAAGATGAGCATCGCCAGGCCGTAGCCCTCCCCGAAGTCGGCCTCACGAAGATCGGCGAGCTGGTAGGTGCAGTTCAGGCTTTCGCGTTCAGCCTCCTCGCGCGCATAGGCGATGGATGCCGGTCCGAAGTCGATGCCGGTGCAGGTGTGTCCCAGGCGCGCTAGCCGGCTGGCGTAGAGTCCCGGCCCGCACCCCAGATCCAGCACATGGGTGGGGTGTCCGCCCAGCACGTACTCGTGGATCCAGGCGACGTGGCGGTCGATGATGGCAAAGCGCCGGCTAGCGGCGTCGTGCGCCTGCGAGAGGTGCTCTCTGAGCATCCGGGCGCTGAAGCCCGGCTCATTCCAGGGGATCTTCTCGCCCTCGGCCCAGGGCTCGGGTGCGGGTGTGCGGTTGACAATGTCGATCAGTTTCATATAGACGTGGTTCTCCTTTGTGAAGAGGCAAGCGGATGCGGGAAGATCACCTACGACGCTTCGAGCACCGCGGCGATGTCCCGCTCGAACTCCCCGACCATGACCGCCTTGCGTGCCTCGGGCAGCCACGAAGCCCGGACGCCGTTCAGGACCAGCGTCTGCACCTCATAGGGCGTGAAACCGAGCGCGCGCTCCAGCGTCGCGTACTCCTCAGCAAGGCTGTTGCCGAACATCTTGGGGTCATCGCTGTTCACCGTCACCATCAGGCCGAGGTCAAAATAGCGGCGGATGGGATGCGCTTCGATCGAAGGCACCACGCCGGTGCGCACGTTGGAGAGCGGGCACATCTCCAGCGGTATCTGCATCTCCAGCAGATAATCCAGCAGCGCCGGATCCTCGTACGCTCGCGTCCCGTGGCCGATGCGCTCGACGTGCAGCGCCCGAATCGCACCCCAGACGCTCTCCGCCCCGGCGGCCTCACCCGCGTGCGCGGTCGTGTGGAAACCCAGGGCGCGGGCACGCTCATAGACCGGCGCAAAGGGCTCAGGCGGATAGGCGTGCTCCGCTCCCCCGATGCCGATGCCGATCACGCCGTACCCTTTGACCTCGTCGACCTCCAGGAGATTCCGGAGGCCATGTTCAGGTCCGCGGTTGCGGACGAGATCGGCGATCAACGCAACCTCCACCTCGGGCACGCGGTCCAGCCCCCGGCGGATCGCGACGGTGATCTCCTGCGTGGTCAACCCGTGGATGGCGAAGTCGGAGGGCGAGTAGAAGGCCTCAACGTAGCGCACGTTCTGCGCTACCAGATCGCGAGCCACGGCCTCGGCGATGAAAGCGAAATCCTCTGCCTCGCGAAGGTAGGTATTCTTCCAATTCCAGATCTCGAGGAAATGGGGAAAATCCCGGTAAGCAAACCGCTGGGCCAGCGTGACCTCATCGGGCACCTCGGGGTCTCCCCCGTACTTGTCCATCAGCGCCCAAAGCGCGGGAAGCGGGATCGCGCCCTCCAAGTGCAGGTGCAGCTCGACCTTCGGCGCGCCGCCCCACACTCCCAAAGCTTTGCTGGTCCTATCGCTCATTCGCCCCCTCGCTCACCCCGTCACCACCACGCTCTCGATGCCCAGCGCCTCACCGATCAGCTTGAGTGTCTCCGCGTGATGGCCGATTCCGAGGGCAAAGTGGTGCGTCGGTCCCTCGGAGAGCCACCGCTGAAGGAACGTGACGACATCGGGCTCAAAGAAGCCGCGGGTGTTGGTGTTGCCCGTCGCGGGGATCGGGCCGGCGACCGACTGCCCTTCGGCGATCACGAACTTGAACGTCCCGCACGCCGTCGACGTGATGCCCAGCATCGTGATCGGCCCCTCCTTGATCTTGAACTCGACGGAGGCGCCGGACCCTGGCTTGCCGTGGTAGGTCGTCAGGCTGCGCAGCACCGGCCTCCCCTCCGCGATATTGACGTGGTGCGGGCCGTCGTGCCCCACGAGGACGAAGCCCTCCGCGAAATCGACGGGATGGAACTCGGCGAAGCTGCCCCCGATCTCCAGCCGGTCCATGATCAGCATCGCCACGCACGTTTTCAGATCCGACTCGCCGCACATCGGAAAGCCGGCGGCGCAAAGCAGCGAGTTGCCCACGATCAGGTTGGCAGCGACCCGCTCGCGCTCGCTCCCCGGCTCGCCTCGATAGTAGTAGGCCAAGCCGTCGAGATCGTACGCCGTCACAAAGCGATCGAGCGCCGCCGCCATTCGCGCGGCGTTCGCCAGGTCTTCGTCGGTTAGCTTGCGCGTCAGCGGGTCCGATCCGGGATCCGGGGTATCGAACATCGCCAGGATTTCGGCCTGCTTTGCCGCGACCTCGTCCTCGGTCACGGTGCGCGCGAGCCCCACGAGGTCGTCGAGCTCGGTCTGGACCACGTGTAGCCCAAACGCCGCGGTCATCGCCGTCTGGTCGGTGTGCATATCGAGCATCGCCTCGATGGGATGGCCGAAGTGGCCGATCCGCGCGCCCTTGAGGTCGTGGAGCACCCGTGCGATGGCACACCATCGCGTGACCTCAGCCTGAGCGCGGGCATCGTCCATCAGCGTCCCTATGATCATCGGCGGCACCGGCTTGCCCATCCGCACGGCCACGCCCGCGAACTCGGGTAGCGAGCAGATGTTGTCGTTCTTGAGCTGCATCTCGATGGTAGCGTGGGCATAGTCCAGGCGGGCCAGGGGCTGCAGCGCAACCAGCACCACCGGGACGTCCAGCTCGCGGATCAGGATCCCGAAGGTAGACGACGTAGCGTAGGTCAGCATATCGACAAACACGAGGTCCAACGAGGCAGCCTTGAGTTGGGGGAGCACGGCGTAGGCGGCCTGCGCGTTGTCGATCATCCCGAAGTTGGTCGTCTCGACGGCCCGCGCCTGCACCTGGTGCTCGAAGGTGCTGAGATAGCCGAGTAGGGCATGTCAGCAGATCGGGAAACTGTCTCCAATAGACGTCGAGACCAACGCCGAGGATGCCGACGTGAGCCGTCAGGGGTCTGCGCCGCAGCACTGTCTGGAACAGGGAACACCTCCTTCAGAGGGCGAGCCGCTTCGCCATTTCTACACCGAATGTGACGGCGCCGCAAGGACATGACTTGACCGCCGTACGGGGACGTCCACGGCACCGACCGTATTCCCCTTGCCGCGCAAGGCTCCAAGGCGCATAATGTCGCGGGCACCAGGAGGTGAACGTATGAGGAAATCTGAGTCGATCGCGCGCACGATGCTGACCGTCGTGGGCATCGCGCTGGCGGGGCAAGTCGTCCTGCGGGTTGTGCGCAAGGTATGGCACGTGCCCGCTCCGGCATTCATCGGGCGCCTTCTAGACAGCGACCTCCGTCGTTGGCTACAGCCGCCGGGGCAGATTATCTCGCGCAGCGGGATCGCTGCGGGCATGACGGTGCTGGAGGTCGGCTGCGGCAGCGGGGCCTACACGACCTTTGTCGCCCGAGCGGTCGGCGCGAGCGGCAGGGTCCACGCTCTCGACATCCAGCCCGCGATGCTGGCCCAACTGAGGCGAAAGCTCCAACGACTCGAGAACCAGGATCTCACGAACGTCCACCTCCACGAAGCCGGCGCCTATGCCCTGCCCTTTGACGACGGAGAGCTTGACCTGGTCTACATGATCACGGTGCTCCAGGAGATCCCCGACCGCGCCCGCGCACTGGCCGAGATCCGGCGCGTCCTACGCCCCGGTGGCGTCCTGGCGGTGACCGAGTGGATCACCGACCCCGACTACGTGCTGAGCAGCACCACCGTCCAGGCCGGCATCGACGCAGGCTTCGAGGTCGCGGCGGTGCTGGGAAACCTCTGGGCCTATACCGTCCGCTTCACCAGGCCGCCAAGGTAGGTTGACGTGAAGACTTGGGCCGCCTCACGAGCTTTGCGTTGCACGCCATACGTGCTACACTCTCCCAACCGCTATCCTGTACCCGAGGCAAGATAAACAGATATGCAAGTCACACTACTCAATCGCCTTAAGGCCTTCACCTCTTACTGGAGCAGCTACGTCCTCATGCTCGCCACCACTGTCTTCTTCGTCGGTATAGGGCAGGGCCTGATCAACGGCGCCGCCACCAACTTCTTCGTCGATATCCTGGGTCTGAGCGGAAAGCAGGTCCTCTGGTTAGCCGGTGTCCGCGAGATCCCCGGACTGTCGCTGATGTTCATCGCGGCCCTCATCATGCATTGGCC
>CAVVUS010000001.1:0-79234 GCA_963751345.1 uncultured Chloroflexia bacterium | reverse complement strand
ACGAGCCAGGATCAGATCCGCCGGTTATCCATTCCCCCGGGCGAGCATAGAGAATGCCCAGTAATGTTCTTGTCAACCCAAAAGGGGCTCTCCCGCACTTTGCGTGAAAGGCGCGTGAGCAACGGGATAGAATGAGCATTTATCCGGTTGCGGGGAGAGCTCGAAGATGCTGGACCAACTGCTGTTGGCTGAGACAGACGGTCTGATGGTTGAGGACATTGAGCTTGAGGAAGATGTGCTCGTGGTCGTGGTTGCGTCGGATGCACCTGGTGCGGTCTGCCCGGAATGTCAGCATCTGTCACAGCGGGTGCACAGTCAGTACTGGCGTCGACCGGCGGATCTCTCATGCGTGGGATTTCGGATACGGCTGAACATTGAGGTGCGGCGCTTCTTCTGTGATAACCCTGCGTGTCCACGGAAGACCTTCGCCGAGCGCTTCTCCGGCTTTCTGGAGCCCTTTGCCAGGCGTACCAACCGCCTGGCCTCAAAGCAACGCCAAGTAGCTCTGATGACAGGGGGTGAAGCCGGTGCCGTTGTCTTGTATGGCCTCGGGATGCCGGTCAGTCCCGACACGCTCCTGCGGCTAGTCCGTCGTCTGCCCGGAGACGCGCCACCGCCGCCGCGCGTCATTGGAGTCGATGACTGGGCTTGGCGCAAGGGCCAACGGTACGGGACATTGGTTGTGGACTTGGAGCGGCGCTGCCCCATTGACCTGCTTGCGGATCGCCGTGCCGACAGCCTGGTCGTGTGGCTGCAGGCGCACCCCAGTGTAGAGATCATCAGCCGGGACCGCGGTGCGGAGTACATTGATGGGGCGACTCGCGGCGCACCCAATGCTACCCAAGTGGCAGATCGTTGGCACCTGTTGCAGAACTTGCGCGAGGCTCTGGAACGGCTCTTGGAGCAACATCGGGAGTGTCTATATGCCGCTGCCACGCTCCGCGAGACAGCCGGCCCAGAACCACCAACTCCAATGCCCGACACGAACCGCACAGATGCATCGGAGGGGAGTAAGGATATCCGTCAGACTCGACAAGAGCAACGCCGGCAGGCTACCCGCGAACGCCGCGTAGAGCGCTACCAGCGTGTGATGGAGTTGCATCGTCAAGGCGCAGGGAGTGCTTACCATTGCGCGAGAAGCGGGCCTGGATCGGAAGACGATTCGCCGCTACATTGAGAGTGAAGGGTTTCCCGAGATGGCCCAACGGCACAAGCTCCGCAGCATTCTGGATCCCTATCTACTGTACCTGGAACAGCGGTGGGCTGCGGGGGAGCACAATGGAATGCAACTATACCGGGAGATTCAGCCGCAGGGATATCAGGGCTCACGCTCTCGCTTGGCGATATGGGTAGCCCAGAAGCGCCGCGCCACGCCGACGTCTACGGATACAGTAGTCGGAGTATCTGATGTAGCTCCACAGCCGGCGAAGGTGCGCCCCTGGTCGTCACGCTATGCCGTGTGGCTGCTGGTCAAAGCACCGGAGACGCTCAGTGCGGATCAGCAAACGGCGCTAGCGCGTATGTTGGAGGTCAGTCCAGTTGTGCGCCGGGCTTACAACTTCGGGCAAGCCCTGATACGCATCATTCGCGAACGTATTTCGAAAGCGCTCGGCCCTTGGCTGGAGGCAGTTCAAACCTATCAGATCCCGGAGCTCCGCGGTTTGGCCCGCAGTTTGACTCAAGACAAGGCCGCCGTGCACGCTGCACTGGTGCTCCCCTGGAGCAATGGTCAAACAGAGGGGCAGATCAACCGCCTGAAGCTGATCAAACGCCAAATGTACGGTCGGGCGAAGTTCGATCTCCTGCGCGCCCGAGTGCTGGCTCGCCCGGTCGTATGAGCTTTTCACGGAAATTGCGGAAGAGCCCCTTTTAGATTAGCAAAAACACAGTAATATGACGAGTACGAATGCCGCCGGCCCGTAGTGGTCGACGCGTGACTCGGGTCGCCGCCAGAGATGGACCCCAGCAAGACGCAAGCCTGCCGCCATACTCAGATCAACTACGAGTAGCATTAGCGTAAGAGTAGCAGGAGAGAACTGCCCGAGCTCCGCCAGGACCAAGCCGAACCAAGACGTTGCTAGGATAAGGGCGAGGAACGCAGCGAAGGCTCGCTCCACACTATTGAGCAAGGGGAGGTGATGCTCGTTGTTGGTATCCAGAACCTGGATAAGACGTCCGGTCAGCCAGATGCCACACAGGACTGCCATCACGAAGGGAAGCGCGCCGATGCTTACCAAGACTCCTCCATCAGACGCCCAAGCACCGCGATATCGCGTAAAGATATTTCGACTCCACTGTCTGCCAGTTGTACTCCCGTAGTACGAACTGGTTGCCCCTGCGGCCCATCTCCCTCTGAAGCCTCGGGTTATGAAGTATCAGATCCAGCGCTATCGTGAATTCCTGATTGTCCTGGTAGTAGAGGCCGCCGTTGCTCTTCAGGCATTGTTCTCGCAGAACCTCACACGAGCCGTTCACAAGTACCGGCTTGCTCATCAGCCATGCCTCGAGCAGAACCATCGAGAGGCTTTCGTACCGCGACGGCAAGACCAACACGGAACTCGCCGACAGAGCATCGAACTTGTCGTTTTCGGATACGAAACCCAGAGGTCGGATGTCATCCTGTCTGGGAACGACGTATGGCCCCTTGCCCAGCAGCACCAGCTTTACACTATTGCCCGAGGACGCTTTGTACCGGTGGAAGGATGCGATTAGCTCTCCGAGGTTCTTTGATTCATCCAAGCGACCGACATAGAGGATGAAGTTTCCATCGACACCGTACTTCCTTCGAAAGCGAGCCGGATCAACTTCTGCGGGCACGTCAATGCCTGAACCAACGACTACGGAAGGAACTGCTTCGTTGTGGAATACGTTGTGAACCTGCCGTCGCTCGGCCTGAGTGAGGTAGACGATGAAGCGGGGCAGCTGGAACACCGAGCGGAAGATTGAGAGATATAGTGTTGGCTCGTCGTGAGCTGTGGGTACCAGTATGGCTTTCTCAGGCACCAGCTGTATGCCGTAGAATGTCGTCGCATACAGGTATGTAAAGAAGAAGAATACGTCGAAGTCGTCTCGCCTGCGCTCAATCTCTGAAAGAAGAGCACTCGAGACCGGTCCTTGCTCAGCCATCCATCTCAGTTCGTCAGGATAGCTGTGCGGTTGAGTAAGCACCATCTCCGTGGTACGAGCGAACGACTGTGGCTTGCGGGGGAAGTCGACTGGAAAGCGATGTACCTCGACACCATTCAGAGTCTCGGCGCCAACCGGATACGTGTTGTCCCAAAGCGTGTAGTCCTGAGCGCAGGTGGTGAGGACATGGACTTTGGCATAGCGGACTAAGTGCTCGGCGACCCATCGACAGCTGAGTTCTGCGCCACCGTTGACCTCAAGCCCATAGCGTTGCACCACGAACGCGACGCGCAATTCGCCATCAGACATCTCTGAAGACGTCCTCAAGTAGTGCCTGGAGTTGGGACGCGAGGGCCACCTCGGTGAAGGCTCCGGCGCGTTGGATGCATGACTGCACAAGATCCGGGTAGTTGGCTTGACCATGCCATAGTTCGTTGATTGCTGTTGCTGCTGCTGCGGGTCTCCCCTTGTCGATAACAATGCCCGCTCTGCCCATCACCTCCGGCAAGGGGGGTATGTCGTGCACGACGAGAGGTGTTCCGAACGCCATAGACTCGACGATAGGGACACAGAAACTCTCCCACTCTGACGTTATCAGGGTGAACTGGGCATGTCTATAGAGACTGGTGAGCATCGTAGGCCTGTTGATTTGCCCTGTGAAGAGCACGCGGTCCTCTAGCCGGTGGCACCTAACTTCCCGGTCAATCTCCCTCTGATAGCGAGGAGCTAGATGGCGTCCTCCTGCAAGGACGAGTACCGCTTCGGGCTGTGCCTGATGGAAGAACCGAAACACCTTGAGCATAGATAGAATGTCTTTCTGTGGCACGATGCGACCGACGAACAGGAGGTAGGAGAGTCTACTCAGCCACCCCGATAGGGCGACATCCTCAGACCCTGAGAACCGGCTTGTGTCTACCACCAGAGGGAGTCTTCTGACGTTGTCGAACCCCAATCTGAGCAACTCCTGCCTGGTATAGTCCGAATGGACGATGCTGAGGTTGAATGCCTTGCTGTAATGCAGCAGCTCGGCCTCCCCGCGTCTGCACAATTCGCTGAGGCGAGAGTCGTAGTCCCCGAATAGCCTTGGAGGGCTTACGCCGTGATAGTCGATGATCTTGGCCTCTGCGGGCTTGTCTATCTGCGCGATGCTGTCGGCATATATGGAGTAATGGTACCATAGGGTCCCTGGACCGGGTCGGTAATCCGTAGCCGGACGAGCAATGGTCCCAAAGTGCGGCTCGATGTGATCCGCGTAGAGCTGCACCTCAACGCCGCTTTTCTCAAGGAGTCGCTTGAGCGTCAGGACATAGTTTCCAATGGCGTCTCCGGGCGTGAGCGAAGCCGTCATGATGCTTACCGGCTGCGGAATACCCACTACTACACCCCCAGATCCTCAAACAGCCGGCGATAGCGTGCGGTAATGACGTCCCAGTGATAGTTATCCATCACGTAGCGTTGGCCGTTGGTTGCGAGTGCAGTGCGCAGTTTGTCGCTATCGAGCATAAGGTCCACACAGGCTTCGAACTCGTCGTAGTTGGTGAAGAACAGGCCGCCGTTGCTGCGTATGCAGTGCTCCTTGGTTACTTCGCACTTCCCATGGACGAGAACCGGCGTCCCTGCCAGCCAGGCCTCCATGATCACAATCGAGAAGCTCTCGTGTAGAGATGGCTGGCATAGGAGGCTTGCGGCGGCATAGGCGTTGTGTTTGTCGGCCGAAGAGACGAACCCCAAGTCATACACGTGGCTGTTCTCCGTCTCGGCAAGCTCAAGGGTACCGCTCCCGATGGTCACAAGATCGACATCCCTGTTGTGAGTCCGGCGATACCGAGAGAAGTTGCTGACCAAAGTCTCGACGTTTTTCCCTTTTCCCTTTCGTCCCGCGTAGAGGATGAATGGACTGTGCCGGTGATAGTCATTGCGGAACTTCTCGGCGTTCGAGGTCCAGTCAGTGTCTACACCCAAGCCCATCAGGACCATCTTCTCAGAGGGGAGCCGGTATAGCGCCCTCGCGAACCGCCTTTCTGCCTCAGCGTTTAGGATTAGTAGCTGTACCTGCTGGAACATATCCTTGAGCCTACCCATTCGGGCGTAGGATTCGTTATGCAGGCAGGGAATCAGTAGCGCTCTGCCGTGACAGGCCTGCAATCCCCAGTAAGTCGTGCCAAACAAGTAGGGGATGAACACATAGATGTACTCATCGATGTGGTCTGCTATGTACTGTTCTAGAGCCAAGCTCCGAACATTCTCCTCCAAGTAGGTTCGTTCTTCTGCCTGCGTCACCATCTGACCGTTCATTAGCCGCCAGTTGACCTTGTCAAAAGCCGCGCGATTGCGGCGCTGCACCGGGAACCTACGTACAGGCACGCTGTTCTCCACAGTCGTCCCCGGTCGATGATAGTTGTGGCTCCAGTCGGAATGGAAGTCTCTTACACAGGTTGTGAGTACCTCCACAGAAACGCCAGCTGCGTGGAGATGCTCCGCGGTTCGCCGCACCTCGGATTCCGCACCTCCGGGTATGTTGGTACCATACCATGGCGGGACGAAAGCGACTTTCATTGGGCTTCTGGATCCGTCTTCGCTTGCGTTGCTCTTAGCTGTTCCAATTCAGCGACCAGATATCCGAAGGCCTTGAGAATCTCCGAATTGACGGCTATCTGCTTGACAATGGCCTTGTTCACGTAGAAAAGCACCAGTTGGTGAATATTGCGCCTCACCACGTCAAGAACTGAGCCCACCACCGGGACACGTGTGCGCCGAGCGTCGGACTCTACACCAAGACTCGCGTTCGCTCGTATCGCTTGCGTCATATGCTCATAGAGGTCGGGTGAGAGGTTGCCTACAAGGTTGAGATCGAGTGCCAGAACGGTCTGCAGGTCCTCCTGTGTTCTGCGTTCGGCGATGTACTCCTGTATACGTCTCATGATCTCTTCTACGTTGATCTCGGCCTGATCATCCAGTTCTATCCGATCATTCATCACGGCACCTCTGTTGTCAAGACACTCTGAACAAAGTCCACATATGCAAGAGCGGCGGTCTGCGGTGCGTAGCTGCCGGCGATGTATTGTCGAGCCGACTCACCTGCAGCGATTCGGGCAGGTTCAGTTGCAGTCCATGCTTCCAGGATGGTGTGGAGTTGCTGCACCTCGGACCCGTCATGTATGATCCGGGGACAACACTCGGGCGGCAGCTCACGATACCAGCCTTCGTCGGACACAATCACAGGTATGCCTGTGGCCAGGGCTCTCAAGCAACTCGCGGATGTTTCTCCTGCCGTAGGATGTCGTAAGTTGATGCACACGTCACTCGCCATCATGCAGATCGTTGAGCTTGCGCAGTTCGCTTACGTACCCGATCTCACGAATCCATGCCTGTGGTATGGTTACTGTCGGTGGCTGGCCTTTCAATGCGCTAGGCAGACCTGTCTTCAGCCAAATCACGTTGGTATGGGTCTCCCTATACGCGTCCAGTGCACTCAGCACGAGATCCAGTCGTCTCTCAGGTGTGTCTGCCCCACATGTGATCACAACAAATGCATCCTGAGGGATCCCCAACTCAAATCTCAAGTCCGACTTCTGGCGGAAGGGGGGCAGGGGGATCGGCTGATGAATCTTTGTGATTCTGCTGCTTGGATGCCGGATCTCCATCAGGTGCTTGGCATAGCTGCTATGCGTAATCGTTCCCAGGCTTCCGTCGATCAGCCGTGCGGTCAGCGGTACTTCGTATAGGCGCGTGGGCGCGCCTTCCTTGATCTCCCAAGCCTCTGACGCTCCTTGTATGCCTTGCTCATAGCTCATCTCTCGAAGGTACGCGGGGAAGTCACCTCTGCCAGCCGTCATGGAAGCTACGAAGTGATGTAGTGTGTAATCGTGCAGAACGGTAATCCCAGGGGCGCTCACAGCAGCTGAGTAGATTGCCTCATGGTAGAGGCTATTGCCGATCTGGTAGATGGCCATATCATAGTTCCATCTATGCGACTGATAGTCCTCCATATTCGAGACCACGGCATTCGCGGGTTTGGTGGCTAAGTGCAAGATTGAGCTGTCGACGAACAGCGTGACCTCGGCAAGAGATGCCAGATGAGGCAGAAGATCCGCGCTATAATCCGCAATTCCCGTCTGTTGCGGGGGCATAGGGCTGAAGTACGCCAGTCGAAGCATCACTCTGTAGTGGGGTCGTCGGAGGCCGCCGACATCGGCGGATGAAGCGTGTCGACTTTCCGACGTGTCCGTATCAACTGATACCGCGTCTCGGCCAGGTCCCTTGCCAGGGTCACCTGATCTGTATCCAGGTTCGCCATATTCTGTTCCAGGACAGTGAGCTGTTCGTGCAGGTCCTGGAGCGTCGTCTCGAGCGTGCTAACGAGCTGACGGTTGAATTCGTTCTGCTGCCGTATGAGAGGCAGAACATACCAACGTGTAGCTACATTGTTCCACTGCGTACGGAACCATACAATGAGGGAGCCGAGGACGGGTAGAGCGGACACGAAGCTCTGTTCGCGAACTTCCTGTCGGTCTCGCAATTCCTTGAATAGATCTGCGTCGGTCAGCATACGTCACCTCATTACGGGCTTGCTATGGCACTCGTAAACGCGGTCCTCGTTGCGCAAAACACAGCCCATACACGGGACTTCGGCAAAGCTGCCACAACGCTGCCTGCAGCTGTCAGACCGCCTGCGCATGCAGGTTGCCGAGAGCCTCAGCCACCCATTGTAGGCTGGAAAAGGCAGAGTCGCTGGTGCCCAGCCGCTCCGTGAAGATGGTCGGCAGCATACGTAGGGAGGACTTGTAGGCTCGCTTGACGGCCCGGCGCTCACCGGCAAGCGTCAGCTGAGAGAAGCGCTCCCTTTCTGCGGGGACGAACTCCCGCAAGAACCTCTGTTCGCTGAGATACTTTAGCACAAACCGAAGCCGTCCTTGATGAAACCACGTGAAATAGGGCTCGCTGTCCCGGACGGACGTGGCAGACTCGAAGTGGACCAGGCGGGCACGGGGGACATAGACCACGCGCCAATCTGCCTGGCGGGCGCGATAGCATAGATCCACATCCTCGTAGTACGCCGGGCGGAACCCGGTGTCCAAGCACCCGATGTCGTTGAACACGGCTCGGCGAACCGCCATAGCAGCGCCGGTGACGAATCCCACATCGGTCTGTGTATCGTACGAGCCATCATCCTCCTCACGATATCCGTAGTGATCGGCGTATCCGAGGGGGAAGGAAACGAATCCACCAGCATGCTGGATCAGCGTGCCGTTCGGGTACAGAATCTTGCAGCCTGCGATGCCAACGTGTCTATCCGAGGTGAATATGATCATCAGCTCAGTGAGCAACGTTGGCTCGACGATAATGTCGTTGTTGAGAAGCACAACGATCTCACCTTCAGCGCTCGCAATACCGACGTTCATCCCCGCTGCATAGCCCAGATTGCGCCCACTCTTGATGATCTTTACGCTGGGAAATTCGAAGGGCACCAGCTCTAGACTGCCATCTGTGGAACCGTTATCAACCAAGAGGATCTCGTAATCCTGGTAGTCCATTCTGGCGAGTGATGCCAGACATGCGAGCAGATGCCGCTTGCCGTTCCAGTTCAGGACGATTAGCGAGACACTCTGTGAGTGGTCAGCAACTGGACCGCGAGTCCGAGTCTTCATACATGTGCCCTCAAAGATGCTCTCCTGAGCAGCTGCATTTCTAATGAGCGACATGTGACCAGCGACAAGGGATCGATACTACTCCCTCCATCTCACGGTTCTCGCCAGGCGACCACCCTGAAAGCGAACTGCCGATGTCGGTGGTCATAGGGATGAACGGAGTGGTAGTCGTAGATAGCGGCAGTGAACTCATAGTCGCCGGGAACCAGTGGGAGTCGGTCAATCATATAGTCCACGTATCCGCTGCCCTCGATGTGCGCCATTTCGTAGCTGGTAATTGCCGTGTTGGGGCCCGTTACGTGAGTTCCGTCATCTCGGTATATGGCCGTTCCAAAGGTTGGGGAGCTCAATCCGACGGTCTGCCCGGTACCACATTCGCGCCATAAAAGGCCTCCCGTACGGAACGTGGCAGAGGCATTCCCGTTGGAGCCGAAGAAACTCCACCCTTTCCATGACCGCCTCGCCCGATCCCCAGCGCCTGCCGAGCTGCGCCATGGGCTCATCCGAATGCCTGTTCCCTGGACCACACGCTCGAGAGGTAGTTGTTAAGTGTGGTCTCCGTCTCACCATCGTATTTGAGGATCCCCTTCTCCAGCCAGATGCAGCGGCGACAGATCCTCCGGACCGATCCCAGGTCGTGCGACACGAGAACGATGGTGACGCCTTGCTGCTGGAGCGACGTGATCCGCTCAAGACAGCGCGCCTGAAAGCTCTGGTCACCCACAGAGAGCACTTCGTCGATGAGCAGGATAGTCGGCTGTACGTGGATCGCGACGGAGAAACCCAATCGGACATACATTCCGGATGAGTAATGCTTCACTGGCGCATCAATGAAGCGCTCGAGCCCCGAAAACGCGACGATGGCATCCAAGCTCTGGTCGATTTTCGCACGATCGAGGCCCATAATCGCCCCGGAGAGATAGATGTTCTCCCGGCCACTCAGCTCGGGGTGGAAGCCAGTGCCTAACTCCAGGAGGGCGGCCACGCGACCTTCGACGTTGAGGCGCCCCGACGTGGGCTCATAGATCCCTGCGATGAGTTTGAGCAGGCTGCTCTTCCCCGCACCGTTTGGTCCGATGAAGCCTACCGTCTGGCCGGGCTCAATCTCGAAGCTGATATCCCGAAGTGCCCAGAACTCCTCCTTCACCGGTTCCCGGCGCCGGAAGTGGGCAAGACGGATGAGCGCCTCTCGAAAGGAGTTGGATTGGTTGTGCTGTAGCGACAGCTTCTTTGAGACTCTGTCGAACTCTATGACACCCATAGGAGTGGTTCCTGGCGGCGTTGATGGTCTAACCTGCCTGTGCAGGCACCCTCGCACTGTCCCTGAGCGGGTCCGCTATTTGCTGTGAAGACATCTCGAAGACACACCCCAGGATACTAACACAGAATCGATGTTTTTCCAGCGAAGGGACTCGGTTCCATAGTGTGTTGGCGATTCGGAAGGTGTGTTGGTCTGCACCATGGCGTCCACTCGCAGTGCGTCACCCTCTGGACGACCCTGGATGGATGCCTAACCCAGGGCTGAGGGTCCGAGGGCACTCAAATGCCCACAGCATCCAGATAACTGACTTGGCCGGGCGGGACGCCTGCTACTTGGAGGGCACTTTGCCCGGGATGACGGTAATGCCGTTTGCGTTCGGAGCGCCATTGGGCGGGCTCGAAGTTGTGATACAGAGCCCAGAGTACCGCCGCCCGCTCCAGGCGTTTCTCTGAGCGATGATTGCGTCCGTGACTTAGCCGCAAGCGAAAGTCACGCCAGTACCACTCCGGCGAGACGCGCTGTAGCCCGCGACAATAGGCCATGCGGTAGACCAGCAAACGATCCAGGATGTGAGTCAGTTGCCGGCCCAAGGCTTCCCCGTGGGGATGTGCACGCAGCTTCCGGAGGGTGACTTCAGCGACATTGGCTGACGTGGCATCCACCACCCGATGGAGCAGGTCTCCCAACTCGCGGCGGAGCCGTTGGCCGGCTGCCGTAGCCGTCGCACCGCCCAAACCGGCGGTGGCCTGACTCACGACCTGGGTGAGAGTCCGCCCCAGTTGCCGCCAGACGTGCCAAACGCAGCGTTGCTGCTCCACCCACTCCAGCTGGTCGCGCAGATACGCCAGCAGTCCCTGCGCCCCGTCTGAGGTCACCCCGCGGAGCTGCTGCAGATCCAGCCCCGCTTCCGCGGCCCGTGCGAATAGCTTCTCCCAAGCCGTCGCCGGGGCTTCGTCCTGGGCCACGACGGGAGGATAGATCACGCCCGTCACACTGTTGACCGTCATCAGCACCACACACACCACCTGGTCCTTGAGCTTGGCCCACAGGCCATCTGTGCCCAATTCTGCGGCTTCCTCAATCCCCGCTAGCTGATCCGGGATGCTCTCCACCGCGTGTGCCCCCGCACCATCTACCCAGCGATGCACGGTGCTGGCTGCCAGATGACAGCGTGCCTGCGGCTCAGGGTCCAGGGGCCGCCACAGCAACCAGCGTTCCTGATGTCCTAACCACGAACGCAGCACTTCCGCCGTGCGCCGCAGCGAAGTCCCTACATGCTGCCAATGATCGATGGCCGCGCGATGCACCCCACGTGTGTACCAGCTCCGCGCCACCAGCAACGGGGATTCCTCCGCATAGGTGTGCTCACATTCACGACACAGGTGCCGTTGCACCCGTACCGTCTCCCGCCCCTCGAAGCCCCACGGGTGACGCGTGTACGATCCGTTCTTGATCGTTACCCAACTTCCACAATGCGGGCACCGCTTCCAATCCCAGGCGCTGCGTACGGCTAACTCCCGCAACCGCTTGGCAAATGCCCTCCCGCGCTCTACAATGTTCACGATGCCTGCTTTCTAGGTGGCTTTTCCAGAGCCCTAGAATGCGGGCATCCTTCCTTTCGTGCAGTTCACGACCTTCCCCGACTTCGCCAACACAAGCTGGAACCGAGTGAGCGAAGGCCTGCGTGCCGCGCGAATCAGGCGCGCTGCTGTCTTGGCACTCGATCCTATCCCTGATCTGCCCGGACTTGATCTTGCGACAACCTGAAGGTGATGGAACGGGTGTTGAGGTAGGGTCATACCGGGGCTGCGGTCGACCGCAGCCCTATCTGCGCTATAATCGATGGCCTGTATGGTCATTGGCAACGCCCTCTGGGCCGCAGCAGCCGCAAATCTGTTCTTCGTCCTGCCGGGCTACCTAGGATGGGTGGCCTTCGGTCGGGCAGCCTTGCCGCGTCGGGCAGTCTCCAGGCCTGCATTTGCCTTCACCATTATCCTGGGAAGCGCGCTCTGGACGGGTGGATTAGGTGTCTTGTTGCTCCAGTTTGGCATATTCTCCCTCACCAATCTCGCGATCGGCACGGCCATGCTTGTCACTGCACTTGTGGCTGTGAACTTGGTACAAGAGCGAAGGTGGGTCCCCGACCTTCGGCGTTCGGGCACAGATCTCGCTGTCTTCGGCCTCTTGATTGCTAGCGCGGCAGCCCTGTTCTTCCACCCACACGAGTTCATCTTGGGCGGCGCGGATGCAGGCGTCTATGTCAACCTTGGTGCCAGTATCGCGCGCACGGGCCACTGGGTGATGACCGACGACGCTGTCGCCGAGGTGCCCGCGGCCCTGGATCCGGCGTTTTTCCGTCAGCAACCATCTGCCGAGCCTCCCTACATCCAGTTTCCCGGCTTCTATCTGACAGACCCCGGCACGGGTGAGATCACGCCGCAGTTCTATCCGCTGCATCCACTCTGGTTGGCGGTGTTTAACGCCGTAGGCGGGCTCCGCATGAGCCTCTATGCGACCCCGGTCTGGGGCGTACTGGGTGTATGGGCGGTGGGGATGGTGGCCGGCAGCCTTGTTCGGCAAGCGCTCCGGGCTGCTTACTATCGGGTTGCTTACCCTGACTGCCACGCAGATCTGGTTCTCGCGGTATCCTACGTCGGAAGTGCTAACCCAGTTCCTGCTCTTCGGCGGAATATGGGCCCTCATCCGCTATCTCGATGACGATCAACCGTGGTATGGGATTCTGGCCGGTCTTGCTTTGGGCGAGTCGATGCTTGCCCGGCTCGATCTGTACTTTCTGGCCGCCATTCCACTTGCGTATGGCCTTCAACGTCTGATAGTGAGAAAGCTTTCGTGGCGGGATCTGAGTTTCGTCGTACCGTTCTGACGGTCTGATGGGGCAGTCGTTGGTGTTCGCGCGCACACAGTCGTGGCCTTATTTCAGCGCCGTCTATGGACGCGTGCTCTCGCAGTTGCTCAGCCGGCCCGCGCTCCTGATCATCGGCACGTTTGTTTCCCTCGTGATCGCTGTGCCGCTGGTTCGGTATTTCCGTCGTGGCGGCGGGCGGACGCCTGAAGTGCAGCAGCGGGTGGCGCTGGTCTGGCATACCGGCATGCGTGTGCTCGCCGTGGTGCTAGTTCTTGCTGCGCTCTACGCGTATTTCATCCGACCGAGGCTCGCGGATGTAGGTGCAAGTTGGTACTACTGGTTCGGTGACAGCCAGGTTCCCAACGTTGAGCCCTACAATATGATCCGACTGGGGTGGTACTTGACCCCGCTCGGTCTCATACTCGCGACGGCGGGCACGTGGCTTGTGCTGCGCCATCGCGTGACGCCGAGCATCGGGTTGCTGATGGGGGTGGGAATCTTCTTCTCTGTGCTCTTCATCGCCAACAGTCGCAACAACCCCCACCAGATCTACGTGATGCGGCGGTATGTTCCGATGGTGATACCCTTTCTTGTGACCATGGCTGCGTATGCTCTGGATCAACTCTCGCGGCGCGGGTCCCGGCAGCGCTTAGCGAGTGCCGTGGTTACAGTGCTCCTGGCAGGATGGCTCTTCTGGACCGCTTGGCTGGAGATCGTGCATGTCGAGTACGATGGCCTGATCGCCCAGACCGATGCCCTGGCTGCGGACCTCGGATCGGCGCCGGCCATCATCCTTTTCAACGACGACTTGCCTGTCAGTACCGGCGCCCTCCTAGGGACTCCGCTTAACTACCTGTACGGCTTCTCTGTGTTCGATTTGCAGGAGGAGTATGCGGATCCTGCGACGTTGGCCACGCAGGTGGACAGATGGCGTGCAGGGGGCAGGCGTGTGCTATTGGCAGAGGGACCGGATGCCGTGCCGGATCTGTTCGCAGACCTGCCCCAAGAGCCGCTTGCCGACTTCCGCGCCACTTACCCGGTGCTTGAAGTCTCCTACGAGCACAAGCCCCAGGAGGTGTGGGAGCAGACGATGGATGTCGACTTCTTTGAGGTGGTGGGGAGCCCGTAGTGCGCATCCTTCACATCATTCAACGCTACTGGCCCGTGATGGGGGGGGCCGAGATCCTCCTCGGTGAGATCTCAGCCCGTCTCGCCGCCGATGGCCACGAGGTGACCGTCGCGACGTCGGATGCGCAGGATTTCGAGCTCTTCTGGCATCCCGGTGCGCGCCGGTTCAGCGATCGCGAGGACGTCCACGACGGCGTGCGGATCCTGCGATTCCCGGTCCGTCACCTGCCCGATCTCATCTCTGGCCTATCCAGGTCTTCGTCGTCTCTTGTGGCTGCTCTCCTATGTCAAGCCTGTGCCTGTCGCCGTGCTCTCACGAATCTCCCGGTGGACGCCGTGGATTCCCGGCCTATGGCGCTGGCTTCGCGAGACGGACGAGCCCTTCGATCTGGTGGCGGGGATGACGATCACGTTCGAGCCGCTGCTGGAGGCCGGGCTCCGCTTCGCACGGCGCCGGGGTGTGCCCTACGTGGTCTATCCGCTCACCCACCTGGGGGCCGGCCCGGCCCCGGCCCAGGATGCCCTGAGCCGATTCTATACGATGCGCCACCAGGTCGATCTGGTACGCAGGAGCGACGCGGTTGTGGCGCAGACGCCGGCGGAGGCCTCCTTCTACGCCGGCCAAGGTGTTGAGCGCTCCCGGCTGCACGTCGTCGGGCCGGGATTCAGCCCCGAGGACGTGGCGGGCGGCGACCCCGTGCGCTTCCGCGCGCGGCATCACCTCGACCACGCTATTGTCTGTATGTTGACCAAGATGTCGTATGACAAGGGCGTCACGCATACGATCGAGGCCATGCAGCACCTCTGGGCGCAGGGATCCGACGCCCACCTCGTGCTCGCCGGAGACGTGCTCGACACTTTCAGTGCCTACTACGACGGGCTCCCCGCGCCAACGCGGGAGCGTATTGTCCTTCTGGGTACCGTCAGCGACGAGGAGAAACGCGACCTGTTAGCAGCGTGTGACCTGCTCGCCATGCCATCGCGGACCGATTCTTTCGGCATCGTCTACCTGGAGGCCTGGGCGTGTGGCAAGCCGGTGGTTGGCGCGAAGACCTGGGGCGTCATGGACGTGATCGATGACGGCAAGGATGGTCTGCTCGTCCCATTTGGAGACGTACCCGCGTTGAGCCAGGCCATCGACCATCTGCTAGATGATCCCCGGGATGCGCGCAGGATGGGCGAGGCCGGCAGGGTTAAGGCGCTGAGTCAGCACACTTGGGCGCGCAAATACCCTGCGATCCGCGACCTCTATCTGGCGCTGGGGGAGCGGCAAGCGTGAAGATCCTGTATGTCGTCCACCAGTTCATGCCCGACTTTGTCGGCGGCACCGAGCTCGATACCTGGGAAGTGGGCTCGCGCATGCGCGCCCGCGGACACGAGGTGACGATCGTTCATCGTGCAGTGGGGGCACCGGGCGTTCATCGTGTGATGCGTGAGGGTGTTCCCGTCTACCGGATCCAGGCCGGGGCGATGACGCCTATGTCCTTGTTCGCTGCGACGTTCGGCCACCGGCAGATCACGCGTAGCTTTCGTCAGATCTTCGCCGAGATCGAGCCCGATCTGGTGCACTTCCAGCATCTTCGCGGACTTCCCGCCGATCTGGTCGGTTGGGTGCGGGCGCAGGGGCGCCCGGCTCTGATCTCGTTACGCGATTTCTGGTTCGTCTGTCCTAACGCTCAGTTGATCGACTATACCACCGGTAATCTGTGCACGACGCCAGGGGCCCCGCTTCATTGCGCCCGCTGCGCGCTCGTGCGTGCGGGGATGAGGTCCGCCCTTGCCGGAGCTCCTGTGCTGGCCCCACTCATGGCTGCACGCAACCGCATCCTGCGCGGCGTGATGGCGCGTGCGGACGCGCTCCTGACCTACACGGAGTTCGTCCGCCGTTGGTTCTCCCAACACGGTGCCCCTGCCGACAGGCTGCACTACGTGCCCCGCGGCATCCCGCGCCCCGAATCTCCGCCTGTCGGTCGCCGCGCAGATGACGGACACGTCCGGTTCGTCTACCTCGGCGGCCTTGCCTGGCAGAAGGGTGTACACGTCGTGATTGAAGCCTTCAACGCCCTGCCCGCCGAGGCTGAGCTCATCATCGCCGGGGACGAATCGCAGTACCCTGACTACGTCGCTGAGCTGCGGACGTTAGCCCGTCACCCGGGGATCCGATTCGCCGGACGCTTGGATCGTCCGGCCGTCTGGGAGACGATGGCGGCAGCCGATGCCGTGGTTGTACCATCGCTGTGGTACGAGACGTTCTCGATGCTCACGCACGAGGCCTTTGCCATGGGCGTTCCGGTGCTGGCATCGGATCACGGTGTCATGGCCGATGCGGTCACCGATGGGGTCGACGGTCTCTTGGTGTCGCCGGGAGACGTAGTCCGCGTGGCGTAGCGCGATGGCTCGATTTGTGGCCTCTCCCGAGCTGCGCGCCCGACTCAAGACAGGCGTCACGCCGCCGCTCTCGATGGATGCGTATATCGACAACCTGGAATCAGCATATACGGCGGTACGCCACGGGTGATACGCAGCATCATCTGTT
The DNA here is from genome assembly GCA_963751345.1 of uncultured Chloroflexia bacterium. Lineage (GTDB taxonomy): Bacteria > Chloroflexota > Anaerolineae > B4-G1 > SLSP01 > PWVB01. The sequence goes on along the minus strand of CAVVUS010000001.1, from coordinate 62,669 downwards.
CGATGCAGACATCACATAGCAGAAGCCCTTCCCCGCAGGGAAGGGCTTCTGTGTCGTTTCTGCCTCGCCCCTTCCGGTGGCTTTTCCCTCCACGTTCATAGAGGGGAACAGCAAGAAGGGGTCTTTGCCGCGTCCGAGTCCTCCCACCTGGGGAGGAACCGGCGCGGCGCACCCGAGCTTCAGTCGTCGAGCAAGCCGTGGCGCAGCCCCATCGGGAGCGCAGCCGGTCGCTCGCAGGTGCTCTCGACCTCGATATGACGGCCCTCCCTCGGCGAATCCAGGGTGGCGTGCATCACGTCCAGGACGTGATAGGCCAGCGACCCGCTGGCGCGGTGGGGCCGCCCTGACCGCAGGGCATAGGCCATGTCCGCGACGCCGATGCCGCGGCTGTTCTCCGCGTAGCCGTGGCTCAGGGGAACCTCGCGCCATTCCGCGTCACCGGCCCGGCGCACCCTCACAGGGCCGCCGAAGCCGTTCGGGTCGGGGACGGCGAGTGAGCCCTCGGTGCCGTAGATCTCGATGGGCGGCAACTGGCTCGACCAGACGTCGAAGCTGGTGATGATCGTGCCCACCGCGCCACTCTCGAACTGCAGCGTGCTGGCGATATGTGTGGGCGTCTCGACGTCGACGACGGTGCCGTAGAGAGGCTTGCTGGTGATGGTGCGCTGGGGGAAGGTCACGGCAGCCTCGCCCGACACGCGGTGGATAGGTCCCATCATGTTCACGAGCGCCGTGAGGTAGTAGGGGCCCATATCGAACATCGGGCCACCGCCGATCTGGTAATAGAAGGCGGGGCTCGGGTGCCAGCTCTCGTGCCCGTGACAGAGCATGAAAGCCGTCATGCCGATCGGCTCGCCGATCCAGCCGTCGTCGATCAGCTTGCGGCAGGTCTGGTGTCCGCCACCCAAGAACGTATCCGGGGCACCGCCCACGCGGACGCCCCTCTCGGCTGCGGCTTTGAGCAGTCGCTGGCCCTCGTCACGGGTCAACGCCAGAGGTTTCTCGTTGTGCACCGACTTGCCGGCCTGCACGGCCTGCATCGCTACGGAAAAGTGGGATTGCGGTGTCGTGAGGTTGATGACGATCTCGATCTCGGGATCGGCCAGCAGTTCCGCCACCGAGCAAGCACGAGCAACGCCATAGGCCTCCGCCTGCGCCTGAGCGCGTTCGGGGATCAGGTCCGCACACGCCGCGATCTCCAGAATCTCGAAAGTCTGCTGGCAGTTCTTCAGATAGATGCCGCTGATGTTCCCGCAGCCGATGATCCCAACTTTGGTCTTCTCCATATGTGGCCTCCCTACTTGCTGGCCCAGAGCAGTCCACGCTGCATAATCGTCAGCGGCTCCTTGGCCTCGAAGTCCTTGGCGACGTGTCCCAGTGAGGTGTAGAAGACGCGGCCCTTGCCGTACATCCGCTTCCAGGCCACCGGCATCACCGTGCCCTCGATCCAAGGGGCATAGTCGCCGTGGAAGGTCGTCGTCGCCAATACCTCGTTCGACGGGTCCACGTGCATGTAGTACTGCTCAGAATGCATCGCGAAGTCGCCGAGTCCGGCGACGATAGGATCGTCGGGTTTGGTGATATTCACCTCGTAGTCGATCACGCCGCCGGGGTGCGCCACCCATTGCCCGCCGACCATGAACTGGTATTCAGTGTTGTTGCGGAACGCAGTCGCCCATCCCGCCGTGCCACCCTGCGATCCCCACGCCGCTCTTCACGGCCTGCAGCAGGCCGTTCTCCTGCTCGTTGGTGATCGTTCCCATCGTCCAGACCGGCACGATCAGGTCGAGCGCCATCAGCATGTCCGTATCGAGGTAGGCATCCAGTGTGTCCGAGATCGTCACATCGTAGCCCTGGGATCTCAGATAGGGGGCGAATACGTCGACACATAGATCGGGCTCGTGCCCCATCCAACCGCCCCAGACCATCAGCGCTTTCTTGTTTGCATTCGACATTGCGTTCTCCTTGGGTGATTCGAGTTTGGTTAGTTGCACAGAACCGGCGCGCCGTGGCGCACCGCCGATGCTTTGATGGCATCATACAAACGTACGGTTCGCAGCCCCACTTCAGGCGGACACGGGTTAGGGAAGCTCCCCTTGCGCACTGCCACGAACTGCTCCCACGCGCCTAGCGAAGGGGGGAGCACGACGGGCGTGAAGTCGGGCTCGCCCTGCCGCTGAATCTCCAGCCAGCGGCCCCAAGCGCCCGTCCTGAGAATTGCGTCGGTACAGAACACACGGATATCAGACCGGCAGCTCCTCACCGTCTCGCCGCATCCGTGGAAGGTGACCAACGCGCCTGACGCCAGCCGGGCCATCACGGCCGCCAGCGTCTCCACGGGCCGACCGTAGTTATCAGTCCAGGCAGCGACCTCGACGAACTCTTCCCCCGCGAGGTCCGCCACCGTGTTCAGAAGGTGGGCGCCGGTGTCAAACATGAAGCCGCCGCCCGAGATCTCCGGGACCTGTCGCCACTGGCCGGTGGTGCCGGGGCCCCAACTCTGCCAGACAGTGGCGCTGATGCTCAGGATCTTGCCCAGTTCCCCGGAGCGGAGCAGCCGCACCGACTCACGGATCTCGGGAGAAAGGCTACCGTTGAAGGAGACCACCAGGAGTTTCCCGGTCCGGTCTCGAACGTCGATGAGGCTGCGAGCCTCCACGGCGTTCATCACCATCGGCTTTTCGAGCAAGACGTCGAGACCAGCTTCCAGGCAAGCTTTCGCCTGGCCGAAGTGCACGGCGTGAGGGGTCACAACGAAGGCCGCATCCAGATCGTAAGTTGCCAGGAGGACATCCAGGTCCGGCTCGACGGGAGGCATCGGTACGCCGGCCTGGACGAAGATCTTCTCGGCTTCCGACACCGAATCCGGGGAGATGTCGCATATTGCCGCGATCTCGGTGGTGTCCCTCTGCTTCAGGATGTCGCGCAGGTGGTTCCGGCCCATACCGCCACAGCCGATGATAGCCATTTGAACTCGTTCGCTCATCGTGAGTCCCTCCTGAGTGGGCAGAATCTGTCAATCATCATACCGTTCGACGAATCTCAGCGGATCGCGCTTCAGCGCCGCGTGAACAGCCTCCCAGAGCGCCGGCGCGTAGATCAGATGAGCTTGCGCCTTGAGCACAGGGCCGTGCTTCAGCGCCGGCGTCTCCAGTACCTCGGCGACGCGGTCATAGCGCTGCGCCCAGCCGTCGAAGCCATGGGTCGTGTATTCCTTCTCGATAGAGTGGCCGTCGGCATAGGTCAGGACGTAAGTCAGCTGTGGCCCGAAGAGGTAGGGCGGCGCCGAAAGCTCCTCGATGCCGTGCATCGACGTGTTGGGGCGTAGGCCACAGCCGAGCATAAGAATCTGGCCCCCGACATCCCGCAGCTTCCTGAAGGGAGAGTGTTCGCCGCAGGGCGTGGAGTCCAGGTCGTGGTCCCCGAGCAGTTCCCCGGTGCGAGGCCCGACGCTGCACACGGAGTGTGTGGGGTGAATGCTGCGCCCCGTACCGGCGCGCTTGCGGAAGGCCTCGGGGATGGCGCCTACGTTCGACGGTGTTCGCCGCACATCGAAGAATGGGGCCTTCGACGTGACGTGCTCATAGCTCAGAGCGGGTATCAAGAGCGTGCCCTCCGGGCCGAGCGCCTGGAGGAGCCCCCGGATCACGGTCTCGGGGCCGCCGAGGACGTATCCGAGCGAGCTCAGCGAGCTGTGTACCAGTAGAACACCCCCCGGTCGAACGCCGAGGCGCTGGAGATCTGCTGCGATACGTCCTGCTGCCTCCTGTTCGCCGGGCGCTGGACGGTGGTCGTGCGGTTGCGATGGTGCGTAGTGTGTCATAGAAATCCTCCGGGGCAGGGTGCCGGGGCTACCCTTGGCTCCGTCTCTCCAGCTTCTGAAAGAGGTCTCTGAAGATAGGGTCCCGCTCCACGTGATAGGCACTTCGGATGAGATGGCGCCGGTTGTCGAAGCTGTAGGTGCCCTGGTCCGTGACGATTGGGCTGTGCACGAGCACACTCGGCGTCCACGACGCGTCGAGCAGATAGGCGATCGCGGAGATGTCCCATATCACCTTCGACCAGGCAGACGCGTACGGTCCGGCCGTACGCGCGTGGTCCTCGTGGTAGCTGCGGACCGTCTCGGCAAGATAGTCGCCGATCGCGCCCCGTCCGGCGACATAGGCATCGATCTCCGGCATGGTGGTGTGAAGGTGCGAACAGACGCCCATCACCGGGATCTGGACGACCGGAACGCCGCAGTCGAAGATCACACGCGCTGCGTCGGGGTCCTGCCACAGGTTGAACTCCCTGGTGTCGGGCCAATGATAGGCGTGCCCGCCCAGCCAGACGACCGCGATGCGCCGGATGATCTCGGGCTCCATCAGGATCGCCGAGGCGACGTTGGTGATCGCGCCGATCGCGGCGACGTAGAGCGGCGCGTCGTCTGGCGACCGGGCCATCGCTCGCTCGATCAGGTCAAGCGCAGCCTCGCTCTCGCACGCACGCTCGGGATTGCCGAGCGATTGAGCCGAGCCACGCAAGCTCCAGTTCGCAGCTTGGCCCGAGAGCGCCAGCGGATCGTCGGGCCCGCCAAGGTACCGTGTCGAACCGCGATGGACCAGCCCGTCGGCAGGGACGTCGAGACGGTCCAGCAGGCGGAGGATCTCCTTGTAGCTTCTCTCCATCCCGTCTGCGGGCCCTGTGGACCGGTTGTTGAAGAAGGGGGCGGCGTAGAGTGCTTGGAGCCGGATCTTCTCGGGTGAGAGCAGGGCATAGACGACGGCGAACTGGTCGTCGACCTCATTGTAGGTATCGGTATCCAGCACGAGGTCGAGCGGTCCCATCGGCGGAACCAGCCGCTGGAGTCGCCAGGCATCGGTCAGTTCAGGGTAGGGCATAGTGAAATCTCCTTGCAAGAGGTCTCAGTGTGTAGGATCGATCGGTTCACGAAGCGTCAGCCCCCCAGCGGACACCAGCGGGCCCCCCGTACCGTAGACAGGATCGCGCGCCGGATCCGGAACGGCGGCGATGTTCTCATCGACCCGCGGATGCTCCTCTGGCTTGCCGTAGTTCATGTCCCAGGTCAGCCCCTGGGGATAGGCGCCGACCACGGCGAAGTCAGGGCTCGAGGAGAGCCGTTTGTGCGAGACGCCCGCCGGGATGATGACGACGTCACCGGCATGTATGGTCACGTCGACGCCCGGATCGCCGCCGAATCGGACGGTCGCCTCCCCGCTGTAGACGCCGAGGGCCTCGTGGCTCGTGCTGTGGTAGTGGTGAAAGGTGTAGACGCTGTCGCGCCACGCCGGCGGCCAATGGTTGCGTTCGAAGAGGGCCTCAATCGTCGCCGCCGGGTCGGCGGGCGGCAACGACAGGGCCTGCCTGAGGACGATCAGCGGCAGGCGCGGGTTGTTGGGGATATCACCGTTTGCCTCCAGGCGGTGTACGACCACGTCGGGCGGCTTCACGACCTGCCGGAAGCGCTCGGGTGCGTGGGATAGGAACGTATCATCGCTCATCGCTCACCTCTCGTTCCGGGCTCTGCCACACATTTTGGACCTTCAGTAGCATTATCAGTTGGTTTGACACAGACGCCAACCGGGCGGTGGCTGGCACCTGAAACCACAACAACTGCGGCCGCCGGTGATGCGTCCCCGAGTGCCTGGCACTCGCCCTGCAGATGGGGCGGAAGTGCCAGGCACTACAGAGGGGGATGCGCTAGTAGCCGCGGTGCTTGCCGACCTCGTTGCGCAGTGGGAAATCGCCTCGGACAAAGCGGTCCACGTTCTCCAGGAAGATCGCGCGGATGGCTGATGCCTCGAACTGGCTGCCCCCTGCCGCGTGCGGTGTGATGATCAGGTTGTCGATGTCCCACAGTGGACTGTCCTCGGGTAACGGCTCCGTTTCGAAGACGTCCAGCGCTGCGGCTTTGAGCCGCCCTGTCGTGAGAGCGTCGGCCAATGCAGCTTCATCGATGAGGCCACCGCGCGAGATCACAACGAGGATCGCTGAGGGCTTCATCAGGGCAAGTTGCTCTGCGCCGATCATCATCCGCGTCTCCTCTGTGTACGGCACGGTAATGACCACGTAGTCAGACTGGCTCAGCAGATCGGGTAGCTCGCTCAGCCCGCCGACCGGGATCCCGTGGTCGAGCTTCACCTCGGGCAAGATATCCACGGCCGCGACGCGCATGCCAAACGCGCGCGCGCGATCGGCGATGGCATGGCCCACGGTCCCATAGCCGACGATGCCCATCGTGCTGCCCGTCAACTCGACGAGGCCGTTGCGTACGTCCCTCCCTGCCCACTGGTGACGCTGCTGGTGCTCGAGGAATGCCTTCATCCCTCGCGTGAAGCCGAAGATCATGGCGAATGTCTGCTCGGCCAGGCAGGCTGCGTGTACGCCCCTGGCATTGGTCAGGATGACGTCGCTGTCCCGAAGCTCCGGGATGCGCACAAAGCCATCTACGCCGGTACTCATCGACTGGATCCAGCGCAGTTTCTTCGCTGCCAGGAAGTTCTCTCGACTCAACCACCCGAAGTAGACGTCAGCGTTGGCGATGGCCTCACTGATCTCCTCACGACTGTCGCAGGTGGCGACGGTCACGTCCGGATAGCCCGCTACAAGTGTCGCAGCGATATTCTGAAGGCCGAAGTTATTAGGTCCGATGAGAATATGCATCGTGTGGTTTCCTTTCTAAGTGAGAGATCCTACCTTCCGGGCAGCTTGTGAGCAACCCGGAGGGTCAATATTACGCGCCGCTGAGCGCGCTGAAACGTCGCACGTATTCCGCGTTGATCGCGACTTGGTCCTCGTATTCCGGGTACATCCCCACGATGACAGCATCGTTGGGTTTCATCTCTCTGAAGGCCTGCTCAAAAGCAGCCTCGACAAGTTCCTGCTGATCACATAGCCGTCCGGCAGCGAGGATCTTGAAAGCAAGGCAGGGCTTGTCCGTGCCGCGCATTGCCTTGTACATCCGGGGCGGATCACTCTCCAGGTAGACCTCCTTGAGCGGCAGCGGAACGTGCCCGAGCAGTTCCAGTAGTTGCTCGCGGGTACGGTGGCGTTCGTAGACGCAACACATGAAGAAATCAACATCCCACCCCTCGGATTCGACGTAATCGACCACGTCAGGTATGTGCGTCGAGATGCCAACCATCGCGCCGGAGTCCCTGATCTTCAGACAGAACTCGCGTACCCTTGCCATCTCCCCTTGGCGCCAGAAGACGTCGGTGACCTCACCGTGATGGGCGATGCCGAGGGTGCCCCCGTCCACGAGATCCCTGAGCACCTCCGGGTACTCCGGTGATTCGGATGCCAGAGCGATGTAGTGCATCTCACCCCCTGCTTGGCGATACGTATTGTACGCCTCCAGATTGCCACCGGGCCCGGACTGCCACGTATTGATGCCCTGGGCCTGGCATTGCGCGAGCGTAGCCTGAATGCGCTCCGGCGTGAAGTACCGCCGCATCTGGTGGTTCACGAAGCGAGAGAGGTGCGACCCTCCGTTGATCGGGTTGGCGCCGAGGATGAGTCGGGAAAGCTCAACCTCGCCAAAAGCGATCTGTGGCAGCGTTTGCGGCTTGTCGTCTGGCATTATCCTGCTGACTCCTCTATGCTAGGACTCGAACTGATCCAGCGGCGGCTTGAGGTCGGGTGGCAGCGGATTCTGATAGGTGCGGCCTTCCATTCGCTGCTCCCAATCCTTACGGACGCTTTCAAGTGTCTCCGGCTGCGTCAGAAGATCAAGCGTGGTCGTGGCCATCGTCTTGGCTGCGAAGAGTGTCGACTTGTGGCCGATCGACGTGCCGGAGACGGCGGTGTTCTGCCACGAGTGTCCCGGCGTGCCGACGACGAAGCAGGCGGTCCCGAACTCGACCGTCGGCGTGATCCAAGAGACCTCGGCGACGTCGGTCGACCCCCCGCCCCCCTTGCGCTCCTCGCCGAAGGGGTCGTAGATGCGGGTGTTGATGTCGACATCGAGAAGCTCCAAGGCATCCGGCAGGATGCTCTGCCGCAGCCCGGCGAGCTTCTCCTGGCTGTCCACGCTCTTGCCCAATTCCGCGGCGAAGGCCAGTTCCTCCTCGGTATAGCTCGGCGCGCCGACCTCGCGCATGTTAGCGACGACCAACTCCGCCAGCGGGCGATTCGGGATTGTCTGGTGCGCACCGGTCAGGAAGCGCACCTTGTGCGTCGTCCCGGCCATGAGGTCGGCGCCGTCGGCGATCCGCAGCACCCACTCGTAGTACTTGTCGACCAGGTCGCGCTCCGGGGCGCGGACGTAGTACCAGCTCCGGGCGTAGGCCGGGACGACGTTGGGCTCGTGGCCGCCCTCCTCAATGACGTAGTGCATCCGCGTCTCCTGGATGACGTGCTCGCGCATGTAGTTGACGCCAACGTTCATCAGCTCGACCGCGTCCAGCGCGCTGATGCCCTTGTCGGGCGAGCCGGCGGCGTGGCTGGCTTTGCCGAAGAACTCGAACTTCACCGAGTTCATCGCGTTGCTGCTTCCCATCGAGACGGTATTTGTGCCGCTCGGGTGGTGGCCCAGACACGCGTCAAGGCCGTCGAAGACGCCATCGCGCACCATGAAGACCTTGCCGACAAGTGTCTCCTCCGCCGGGCATCCGAAGCACTTGACGGTCCCGCCGAGGCCGTGCGCCTCAATGGCTTTCTTGACCGCGATCGCGGCGCCCACTGCCGTCGCGGCATAGCCGCAGTGACCGCAGCCGTGTCCCGCAGCGCCCTCCTTCCGGGGTTTGCGATACGGGACGGCCTCCTGGGAGAGCTCCGGCAGAGCATCGAGCTCGGCCATCAGGCCGATCACGGGACTACCCGATCCATAGGTCGCCACGAAGGCCGTGGGCATCCCGGCGACACCTCGTTCAACGGTGAATCCGTTGGCCTCGAGGATGTCGACGAGAAGCTGGCTTGTCTTTGTCTCCAGCAGGCCGACCTCCGCCAGGTCCCACGCCTGTTGGTGCATGTCGACGATCAGCGATGCGTTGTCGTTGATCCAATCCAGCGCGGTCGTCTTGATATCTGTTCGTCATAGTCTCTCCTTATGCGTTGAAACGTCTGAACGCTGACACGGTTGAACGCTCGAACCTGGCAACGCGTTTCTCTCACCACTCGACTTGCTCGATCCCTCGCGCGCGCAGAATGGCGTTGAGTTCGCCGATGTGCCACTGGTTGTGGCGCAGCAAATAGAGCACGCGGCCCAGTTTGCGCTCCCCCGTCCATGGGTACTGTGTCTCCTCCTCCAGGAGCCCTTCGTCGCCGAGGTCGAGCAGCCACTGCTTGACGTTCACCTCAGTCTCGTTGATCATCGTGAAAAGGTCCTCGCGGTTCGGCAGCGCCTCTGCGGGCCCCTCCCAGTCGATCTTGTATCGGCGGTGGGGCTTGTACTCCTCGTAGCCCATGGGCGTGGCGTACATGTCGGCGACGAAGAGAACGTGGTAGGCAAGCCGTGCGGGGATCAAGTAATCCGTCGCGCCCTGGCGCCACTCCTCCGCCGGTGTCTTGACTATCGCGTCCCGGAGCTCCTGCCAGGTCCTGCCCAACTGATCGATCAATTGGTCGACGACGTCCAATGATGGCATCGTGTATCCTCCCGGTGCGTTACAACGTCATCAGCACGCTGGACGTTCAAACGTGCCAACGTGCCAGCGTTTTTCCCCTATCATGCGTCGCCTTCGCCGCGATACGAAATGAGCGAGAGGAAGGCGTTGACCGTCCGCGGATGCCCACCCAAAGCCGGAAGCGGCATCCGCCTCCCGTCGAGCAGCACGGTCAGGTCGATGGGAGAGCCGTCGACGTAGCGCAGCACGCCGCCGTTGTGCTGCAGCATCGCCATACCGGCCGCGATGTCCCAGACGTAGACCCGCTCCACGAGTGCCGCGTCCGCGCTACCCGTCGCAACGTAGGCCAGGTGTGCTACGGAGGAGCCGAGATTTCTCAGTTTTCCCGGATAGCCGCGCGAGACCGTGTAGTAGCGGTGGAGCCGAGACGCGATGAAGAGGGAGGTCTCGCGGTGGAATGCCCCCGGTTCGCGGATCGTCATCGGACGGTCATTCCTGTAGACGCGGCCATCCGCACCGGTGTGGAAGAGATCTCGCGTCACCGGGATGTAGAAGAAGCCCGCGAGGGGGTGGCCATCATCGACGAGCGCGATCGAGACCCCCCATATCGGCAGCCCTGCGGAAAAGGAGGCCGTACCGTCGATGGGGTCGATGACCCAGTATCGCTTGCTGCCCCTGGGCGGTTTGCGCAGATCGTTCTCCTCGGCGACGATGCCGTCGTCGGGGAACGCTGACTCCATAGCCCCGTGCAGATACTCCTGCACGGCAAAGTCTGCCTGGGTCACGTACGTCTTATCGTCTTTCCACGCCGGCGTCACCTCCAGGAAGTGCGTCATAGCCAGCTTGCCGGCGGATGTGATGATTTCTTTGATGTCGTTGGTGTTATCCATAAAGGGGAAGGAGTTAGCGGATATGATGCTCAGGATGGTCACTTACCGGCGTGTGGTCGTGAAAGTAGCCCAGGCGGTGCATACGGTTGTGCAGGGTGCGATGGGCGGATTCCAGCACAAGCCGCATGCGCTTGTAGGCGCGATCCTCGGCACGCGTGCCGACCGTATCCAGATAGGCAAGGGCGCCCTCAATCTGCTCCAAGATCGTCACGGCATCGGCTGCGGCCATCATCTCCGAGCCCTCCACGCCGACCATCACGGGTGAGCTGTGGGCGGCGATGATCTCCGGGCGGTCCCCGTAGTGTCCGCGAACCAGCAGTGCGAGCCAGGAGCTGCGATCGACCCTGACTCGCCACGACCCACTGGCACTCCACGGATCGACGGCGACGCTTTCGCGGATCTCGCCGTTGACGACCAACTCAACCCGCGACATCGGCACTGTCACACTGGCAGCTTGCCAGATGACGTCCACCGCCCCTCCCGTTGCAGACATCGCGATACGGCTGCCCATTGCCTGACCGTCAACGCTGAATTCCAGGAGCGGCCCATACGTGACAAAAGTCTCGGCCCGACGTACAGCGTCCATCCAGCCATCGTATGTGAAGGGCTCGTTATCAGCAAGGTGAGCGTAGGTACGCACGGTCCCCACGGCGGTCGATGCCTGCATCTTGTCCGTGCCTCCCACGGCGGCTACCCTATATCCGCAGTTAAGGTAGCGGTACCAGTCGGAGAGCGAATAGGGGCTGATCCCACTGTAGAGGTCGCCCCAAGATGTCATCTCCAGGGCATCGATGTCGCCGCTGATGATGCTGGCGGCGTGCTCGGCTCGCGGGTTAGGGAAGTGTGGGAGCACGACGAGGCCGCCCTGTTTGTGACACTGCCGCGCCCACTCGGTCAGCAAGATCTCGATGGGGTCGCCAAGCGCGGATTCATCCGGTCCCCCTGTCGTCATCGGCGCGATGATCGGGCCACGGTAGCCGAGCAGCGAGATATGTCCCATCACGTGCTGGCGATTCTCGGTGCCGACGCGGACGAGGTACTCTCCGTCGCCCCCTGTCTCTCTGGAGCCCCACGTGTTCTTGCCATCGAAATCTCCCACATTCGTCATCAACTCACCCCACTGGCTGGCCAGAAGGTTGACGACGTTCACGCCCTTCGCCGGCGCCCTCGAGGTTCGCTGACATCGGTGAGAGGAAGTGCACGTGGGTATCGGCGGTGATCCATCCCCGCTCGCGCCAGGGCAGCACGCGCTCGACTTCGATGACGACCTCCTTCGTCTCGGCGCTCACCTCAATGACCTTGCGGACGGGACGGATCTCGAAGCCCTTGGAGACCTCGACGTAGACCTTGCCAAGAGGCAGGTCGATCGTCGTCTCGCCGGGGATGTAGGTGCACGAGTGCAGCCCCTGGTGGGCGAAGTCGACGCTGTAGTCTTCGTACCAGGCCGCGTTGATGATCCGATGGCGGTCCACCGGCGCGAGGTATTCGTCGAACTGGCCGTGGACGTGCAGCTTAACGATTACGGGGCGCTCGGTGCCCTGCTCCACAACGCGCAGCTTGACCCGCTGCTCTGGCCGGTGGAACGGACGCGACCTCCGACTCGCCCTGCCCATCCTCCACCGCTGCCACGGGCACGATCTGCGCTCGGGGCGGCGCTCCATCTGCGGAGGAGGCCCCCGTCACGTGAAAGTGTGCATCCGGGTGGGAGGTATACTCGATCAGGACCTCAGGGCGGGACATCCTGGGCAGTTGATTGTTGTAGCTCGTCTCCCACGCGTCGTTCGGATAGTGTAGCCGGGGCTGTGCGGAGATGATCTGGCCCATGTCGATCTGGATGTGGGCGAGCAAGCCATCTTCATCGAGCTCGGGGCGAAAGACTGTCCCCTCAGGCAAAGACACGACCGCCTTACGGCGGCGACGCCAGCGCAGCGGCTGCTCTGAGGCGGCACCAGCCGCGATGCCAAAGACCAACACGGCGCCGGAGACGGGCTCGAAGTGGATCTGCGTGATCGCCTTGCCCGGATGGGGGTTTTCCCACGCCCAGAGCCAGTTCACCCAACGGCCACCGTCGGGCTGCTCGACGCGCGTCTGGCTCTGTCCCCACCCACCGCGGAGCTGCTCGTGGGCCGCCCGCGAGGGGTAAGGCTTGTGCATCGCGACGGCCTGGAAGCAGTTCTCGCCCCACATTCGCTGGAAGGCACCGAGATGGTGCCTGCGCCGGATCTCGGTCACGGCCGTCGTGTCATCCTCGTAGATCAGCGTGTAGATTGCTGCGAGCTCGTTGAGATGCCCCTGGCCGCGCATGGGGGAGATGAGGCCCCCTCGATCGGTCTGGAGCGGGCGCAGGTCCGACGTGTGCATAAAGACCAGCCAGGGGCTGACCGCGTGCGGCACCTCAACCGTGACCGGCTCATCAATGATGAGCGCGGGATCTCGAACGTCAAACGGGATGCCCCAGCATGCGCATTGCCCCTGGGGCGCGTAGGGCAGCGCGTCGGCCATCGCGCGTGAGATGCCCGTGTCGCCGAGAGACGCAAGTGCAGCATTGCCGGAGAAGGGAAGGGGATGGAAGTGTGGGGATACAGGGCCATCCACTGTCGGTTGCATTGATTATCCTCCTTTTCGATTCGATCCACCCTCGACCATAGGCTCCAGCCGCAGCAGCGAGACGCTGTGCGGCGGAACTGTCAGCGAGAAGGTACACGTCGCCGCCGGTCGCCGTCACCGAGTCGAGCGGCGCCGGCGCGAGGCGCGCGGCCTCCTCCAGGTCACGTCGCTGCGATCGCGCTTGGCGGGCGCGGGCTGCCCATCGCCCGCCACGCCGTGTAGCTGTTGGCGTGATCTGCTGTCGATCGTGGTTCGCGTCACGGTATAGGCTCCGACCTGCCTCCAGCCCGGCTAGATGCACCCCGGCCGTCCGACCGCCGTGTGGACGTCCCAGTCGTCGTGGTGGCTCACCACGCAGGAGCGAGACGGTGCCGTTGCCGTCGATTGACGCCAGGGCGGAGAGACCTGGGGAGCGGCATCCTGCCTCAGGGAGGCCGTCGAGTAGCTACGGCGAGCTGGTGTCCCGCCCAGCTCGCCGAGAAGCCGGAAGACGTTGAGGACAGGCTTGTCGATGCCGTTCGTGCTCAGCGTCCGCAGCCCAGCGAAGAGCTCTCGGTCCTCGAACTCAAAGGCCCACGTCAGCATCCCGTCGACGCGCGGGCCCTGGGGATGGCGCGCGGCCAGCAGCTTGCAGGCTGCGCTCGCAACGTAACTCGCGTAATACTCGCTGTTGCGGTAGAAGAGGTTGGGATTATCGCGGATGCTCCCGGCAGCCCAGCCGTCCGGATCGCATTCCGAGAGGATCACCTCGTGGCGGCGTAGCTCAGGGAATCCGGCGATGATCCCCAGCCCCGCATCGACATGGCGCAGCAGTTCGTGGATCGTGGGTGTTTTCTTGGGCGCGTTGGGCTCGCGACCATAGCCGCCGCCCTTGGTGTGGAAGCTGACGTAGTCGAGCCGCGTGCCACGTTCGCCCGTGACCGCATTCTCGCCCTCTGTGCAGTGCTTCAGGAACGCATGGAGAAAGGCACCTGCCTTTGGGTTAGCAGGGCTCGTCGTGCCCGGGCCGCCGATCTTGGCCTGGGGAAAAGCGGACACGAGCCCCGCAACCGTGTAGTCGTAGAGCCGGAAATACTCCTCGGGCGTCCCCCGCCAGTAGAAGATATCCGGTTCGTTCCACAACTCCCAGTACCAGCGGCTGACGTCACGGAGCCCATACCGTTCGAGGCAGTGCCGGCCCACGGCGCGGATCAGGTCCATCCAGCGTGAGTAGTCACGGGGTGGGTAACCCCAGCCCTCTGCAGTTGCGCCGGTATAGGGCACGTCGTCCGGAGCCGAACTGAGCGCCTCGGGCATGAAACCCAGCTCGACAAATGGCACACAGCCCGCCTCGACGATCGTGTCCAGGATTCGGTCGATGATCGTCCAGTCGTAGACCGGGCGCCCTCGGTCGTCCTCGGTGTAGACGTTGCTGGAGCCCCATTTAGGCGCGCCCACGCCGTTCGCCGGAGCAGAGGATGAAATGACAGCGGATGTAGTACGGGTGCATCGGGCAGTCTGGCCGAGTTTGGCGAGCAGGGCCTTTCCGCTCTGCAGTGTATGTGTAGTTGGGTTCGTCGTACCCTACGTATCGCCAGATGCGCCGTAGGGGTGTGCGTTCGTCAACGTCGACGTGAGTTCTATGTGCATTAGACCTCGAAGTGACCAAAGATCTCGGATCGCGTCAGTTTGCCTGCTGCGACCGCCACGATCTCGTCGTAGAGTGCCTCGCCCATCTCCTGAATCGTCCGTTCGCCCAGGATGATCGGGGTGGCGTCAAAGTCCGCGTTGTCGCGGATGAGCTGCATACGGTTGGGGTTGGCGATCACCTTGATCACGGGCACCAATCCGCCCGTGGTCGACCCGCAGCCGGTGGTAAAGAGCGCCAGGTGGGCACCGTGGGCTGCGAACTGGTTGATGCCCTCCGGGTCCCCGTGGAAGTACCCGGAGCCGGGCTCGCCGACCTGCAGGAAGAACCCTTTCGACGGCGGCAGCCCATATTCGCGAAGGATGCCCTGCAGCGGGTTCGTGCCTGACTTCGCGAGTGCGCCATACGACTTCTCCTCGATGCTCGTCAGCCCCCCCATGATGTTGCCGTAGCCCCAGGCGAACCTGCCGCTCGCGAAGCTTCGTTCTTCAGCTTTCTTGATGGCCTCGCGCACTTCATCAGCCACATGTTGGTTCACCGCACGGTCTGCGAGAATCTCACTGCAGCCTATCAGCTCATCGAGTTCGCTGATCATATACGTGCCCCCAGCCTCAATCAGCCGGTCGCCCGCGACGCCCGTGATGGGGTTTGAGGCGAGGCCGGAAGTCGCATCGGATCCGCCGCATTCAGTGCCGACGATCAGGTCACCGGGCGACATCGGCACGCGTTTGGCCATTGAGGCTGCCTGGAGCAGTCCGGCGAGGGCCCTGGATCCCTTTTCCACCGTGCGAAGGTCGCCGCCCTCTTCGTTGATCTTGATCGCTTCCACGGGGCGCCCTGTCGCGGCGATGGCGTCCGCCACGCTATAGGCGTCGGTACCCTCGCAGCCGAGACCGACAACAAGGGCGGCTGCAGAACTGGAGTGAGTGCCCAGCGCCACCAGCTTGTGGAACGCGCCGTCGACGAGAGCGCAGCCACCCGGATAGCCGAAGAGCTGGGTGCCCTTCGGGAAACAAGCGTCTTGAGCTTCTGTGCTACGTAGCGCGAGCAGTCGGTACTGAAGATGATCGAGACCTTGTTTCGGATGCCGATTTGACCATCGGGACGTTCATAGCCTAGGATCTCCATAGACGACACTCCTGTCTGCTTGCGGAACCAAATCGCTTGGGCGAGGCGCCGGGTATGGGCATGCGAGGCTACGACCTCAGCGGCAGCCCGGCACCGGTTGGCCTAGCGAGAGACCCACTTAGGCGTGGATCCCGTACTCCTCGTGACGAAATCCGAAGTGCTCGCTGCGACAGTTGTGAACGTGTATCCACTCGCCGGCCCGGATATCCGTGAGAGCTTTGCCGATGGGGAGCCCGTACTTCAGGACGTCCTCCCCCTGCGGAATATCCCGGAGGGCGTACTTGTGTCCGAAGGCGACCTCCTCGCGCAGGGTGACCGAATAGGTCACATCGTAGAGCTGTACATTGACCGACTCACCGGCCTCAAGGTCCCGTAGAGCGGTCGCAACGTTGTCAATAGGGTTGAGCAAGATCGCGATGTTGTTCATGGCAACCAACCTTCTCCGTTCACTGATGGAGGCCATTATAGATCCCACCCTTGAGATCCGCCAACGCGAATCAACCCTGGCGGAAGTCGCTTTTTCATAAAAGTGATCTATAATAATGCACCATTGACAACGTCGTGAGCATTTCCGGGAGCGCTCCGGCTTTCACGATATCGAAAGGGATGCGGGTCATGACGCAAGAGATGGTGCAGGCAATTCTAGCGATTGAGCACGAGGCCTCAGAGGAGCAGACCAAGGCCCAGGCGGAGGCCGACAAACTGGTCGCAGAGGCTCAGAAGGAAGCGAACACGCTGCGAGAGCAAGCGCTGGATGAGGCTAACCAACAGGCCGCCCGAATCGTAGCGGCGGCGCAGAAGGAGGCCGAATCCGAGCGCGAACAGGCGATGGCCGAGGCTCAGGAGGAAGCGGATCGCTTTGAACAAGAGGCTGAGGCGCGGGTCGATGGCGCGATTGCCTATGTGATCGACCGTGTGACCGGACGCAGCCACTAGACGAGGCCGGCGCGATGGGCGGGGTCATGGCTTATTCTCTCACGCAGGCCACGGTGCGTGCGCTGTATGCGAACCTGCTGTCACCTGCAACCTGGGACTCACTCATCCGAGCCCAGGACTATGACGCCACGCTGGGTGTACTCAGCGACACCATCTATGGTCCTCATCTGGAGATCGACAGGCCGCTACTGACACCTCGGCGGACGATCTACCAGATCCGACGCCACCTCGCCGAGGTATACGAGAAGTTAGTCCGTATCGCACCCGACGAAGCCCGCCCCGTGATCAGCGAGCTCTGGCACCACTACGAGGTCGATAACATCAAGGTCGCGCTGCGCGGGGTGGAGGCCGGTGCTTCGTGGGACCAGGTTCTGCATCTTCTCTACCCTATGGATAAGTACGTCTCCGTCGGCGTCGATGTGCTTGAGCGAATGGTCTATACCGGCAGCATCCACAGGGCTGTTGACGTTCTGAAGGGCACCCCCTACTTCACAATTCTTGATCACGCAATGACGCGTTATGAAGAAGAGAACAGCCTTTTTCCCCTTGAAGTTGCCCTCGATCTCGGATACCGGCGGGATCTATGGGCGAGCATTCTGCATCTCAACCGTCGAGACCGCGAGATGGCATTGAAGACGGTGGGCACCGTCCTGGACAACGATAATCTACTCTGGGCGATTCGCTATCGCGTGTACCATCATCTGTCCGAGGCAGAGATCATCAACTACACTCTGGCGATAGGCTATCAGGTGAAGGAGGAGGACATTCACGCCATCGCCCATGGTGCCGACATTGCGCAAATCGTCTTAGGCATATATCCCAATCTCCGCGATGACCTGCGGGGCGTATCGTTCGAGTCGGGAGAAGGATTGGCGCGTCTGGAGCAGTCACTTCTGCGACTCCTGATCGCCCGCTGTCGTCGTATGTTCCTGGGATCCCCTTTCCATATTGGGCTTCCGTTGGCTTATGTATTGCTGAATGAGTATGAGATTCGAGATGTGACGGTCATTGTCGAGGCGAAGGCATCGGATGTGTCGTCCGACGTGTTTGCCCCGATGCTGCTGATGCCAACATCCTCATAGCGCAAGAGCCTGGCAGTGTATTACAGTAATGTGGGATAGGGTGTACTGGGAGGTGTGACGTGTTTCGATCACTGCAGATGTACCGGGTGGAACTCGTAGTGCCTGAGCACGACATCGTTGTCGTCACAGAGGCTCTGGCAACTGCTGGCGTGTTCCATATGTCTGAGTACTTGGGTGCGGTGGGCGACGGCGGAGCCCTGCAGACGGCGAACTGGGATAAGCGTGCCAATGCGTATATATCACTGGTGCAGCGGATAGCTGATGTGATGGAGCTACTGGCCGTGGAGGCCGGCCCGCCGCCCAAGGAGTCGCTGCACCTTATCAGTTCGGAGGTGGCCGAAAAGGACGTTGAGTTGGCGGAGGCGGAGGCCAGGGTCCGGCGCAGGAGCTCTTGGAGGCCCGGGGAAGGCTCGATCGGCTGCGCGAGATTCGCGAGCAGCTTGGCCTGCTCGCGGGGCTAGACATCGGCCTGCAGCACTTCCGCCATACCACGTACCTCTTCGCCATGCTTGGGTCGATGCCGGTCGACAACGTGCAGCGGCTCAACAGCAGCCTCGAACACGTCCCGTCCGTGCTCTTGGTCCTGACGCAGAGTGGCGCGATGGCTGTGGTCGCGCTCTTCGGTCGGAAGTACGATGCACCGCTCTTGCAGCGGGCCGCGCGGAGCGCGTACCTGACACCCACGGAGCTCCCCGAAGAGTACCAGGGCACGCCGGACGAGATTCTGGCATCCCTCGAAAATACCATTGCCAACACGCGCGATCACGTGATGGACTTGGAGAAGCGTCTCGTCGAGCTACACGACACGCGCGTCACCCGATTGCGCCACCTGCTGTGGCGCGTGCGGGCCAGCCTCAAGCTGGTCCAGACCATCTCGAAGTTCAACCAGTTTCACTATATGTATCTCGTGACAGGGTGGGTCCCTGAGACGAAGCTCACGAAGCTCAGAGAAACGATTGCAGAGGTCTCAGACAACACGCTCGTGGAGGCCAGGACGCCTACGTCCAGCGAGCGCCTGACCGCCCCCTTCGAGTTCCACAATCCGCCGATCCTCCGCATGTTTGAGCGCCTGGTCACGATCTACGGCTATCCTGCCTATGACGAACTGGATCCGACGCCGATCGTGGCGATCACGTTTCCACTGATTTTCGGCGTGATGTTCGGCGATGTTGGTCATGGCCTGATGCTGGCCTTGCTCGGGTTCCTGATCCTGAGTCGCCGAGTGCAGGCTCTGGAGAGCTTCTCTGCCTTCGGAGGCATCGTCGCCGTAAGTGGCATCGTGTCGATGATCTTCGGATTTCTGTATGGTAGTATCTTCGGGTTTGAGCAGGTCTTGCCCGCGCTATGGCTTCACCCACTGGACAGTACCAGCGCGATACTGATTGCCACCATCTCCCTCGGTATGGCTGTGATCACAATCGGTATGATCTACAATGTGATCGGGACGGCGCTCAAGGGGGCGTGGCTTCAGGCGCTCGTCAATCGCAACGGTGTCGCAGGGATCCTCTTCTACTGGTCCTTGATTGGGCTGGCCGCGGGCTACCTGACTCCCAGCGTGCCGGTCGGCACTGCCGTGCTTGGAGCGTCGGCAGTGGTCACCGGTCTGGTGATCGCTCTTTCGAGCCTCCTGGAATCGCTGGTAGAGAGGCGCACGCCTCCGAAGGGGCACGTCGGTATGGCTGTGGTCGAGGGTTTCTTCGAGCTCTTTGAGAATATCCTCACCGTCATGAGCAATACGCTGTCATACGTGCGTATGGGTGCTTTCGCCGTAGCGCATGGTGCGCTCAGCATGGTAGTTTTCATCCTTGCGAAGATGGTCGATCCCGGGCAGAGTGTCGGGTATTGGTTGGTGGTGGCCCTTGGAAACCTGCTGGTCATCGGGTTCGAGGGAATGATTGTGGCGATTCAGACGTTGCGTCTGGAGTACTATGAGTTGTTCAGCAAGTTCTTTACGGCTAGTGGCGAGCGCTATCAGCCTCTGACGCTGCTACTATCCGAAGAAGATTGATGGATGGTCTATTCTGGAGGTGGATGAGATGAGATTGGTGATAGCGCTGTTTGCCGTGTTGATTCCTGTTGTGCCAGCGACACTCTTGCTGGTCAGACGTCGTCGCGGGTTCGCATCTATGACGCTGGAGACCGTATTCGGTTTGGGCGCCCTCGATTTCATCATGGCGCTGGCCGTGATGGGCATGGCCGCCGCCTGGCTCTTCGCGCCCGGCTTCGTGGCTGCCGCGGGACTCTCACAGGCAGCCACGACCCGAGACCCTATGCAGTATATCGGCGCAGCCGTGTCCGTAGCCATTGGAAGTCTGGCGGCCGGATATGCGGTGGGTGCGGTCGGTTCGGCCGCTGTGGGCACGGTAGCTGAGAAGCCCGAGATTTTTGGCCGTGTCCTGCTCTTTGTCGGGCTGGCCGAAGGTGTCGCGATCTACGGCCTGATCATTGCCTTCATCATCCTTGGGTGACCTTGTATGAAGTTGCTCGTGATTGGGGCGGCGCCTGCTGTGTGGGGGTTCGCTCTCACCGGCGTCCGGGGACGCGTGGTTGAGACGGCTGAGGCGCTCAACCAGGCGCTGGACGAGGCACTATCGGATGCCTCCGTTGGGATTGTCCTTGTCACTGAAGATGCTGCAGCGCTAGCCAGAGAGCGTATGGATACTTTGACAATACGTAGCGAGATTCCGCTGGTTGTGGAGATCCCCGGCCCCGAAGGACCCTCGGCGGACCGTCCCTCCATACGTGAGATATTGCGCCATACGATTGGGGTGAGGGTATGAGACAACATGACGTCGATAGGCTTCGCGAGACGATTATGACAGAAGCCAAGCGGGATCGTCAACGCATCATTTCGGCCGCACTGGCGCAGGCCCAGGAACTTCATGAGCAGGCTGAAGCCGAATCCACTGCGGAACGGGATCGCATACAGGAGACGGCTGAGGCAAAAGCCCTGCGCATCCGGAGGGAGGCCGTCGGCTCCGCAGGGCTGGAAGCCAGGGCACTGAAGGTGCGCCGCCGCGAGTCCTTGTTGCAGCATGTCTTCGATGAGACCCTGGAGCACCTGTCCAATCCGAGCGACCTTGAGGACTATAGGACGATCGTCGAAGGTCTGGTAGCGGAAGCTTCTGAGCATCTGGGTGGGCTGGATGTGGTCAAGGTCAGCGGTGATAAGGAGACATTGGCCCTGCTAGACCAGAGCTTCCTCAATCATCTCAGTGAGCTCGTTGGCTACCAGGTCGAGGTAGGTGAGCCCTTATTGGAGGGAACGGGGATTATCCTTGAGTCACCGGATGGACGTCTGCGATACGACAACACTTTCCAGACGCGGCTGAATAGGATGCGATCCGCTTTGCGGACATCTGTGTATCGCATCTTGATGGGAGAGGCAAATGCTCAGGATTAGGGTAGATCTACTGGATGGCGCGACTGCGGATGAGTTCCAGGATGTGCTGAAGGAGGGAGAAGCACATGATCGGGACTGAAGTAGATCTACCACGGATTGGAGATCTCACTTGGGTCAACGGCCCGGTGGTTCGGGCTAAGGGATCCGAGAAGACCGGAATGTACGAGGTCGTGCAGGTTGGGCCGGAGCATCTCGTGGGTGAGGTGATCGGGCTTGAACACACAAATCTCACCATTCAGGTCTACGAGGAGACCTCGGGGCTGCGCCCGGGCGCTGCTGTCTATGGCACGGGTGCCCCGCTCTCAGTTGAGCTCGGTCCCGGTCTCATGTCGGGCGTCTTTGACGGTATTCAGCGCCCCCTGACGGTGATGGAGCAGCGTAGCGGCCCCTTCATCGGGCGCGGCATCCGGCTCACGCCCCTCTATCGCAAGCAGGAATGGCACTTCACGCCGACCGTGGAGCAAAACGCAAATCTTTCCGAAGGGGCGATTCTTGGGACCGTCCCCGAAACGCCGTTGGTCACCCACAAAGTGATGGTGCCACCGGGTATCTCGGGTTATCTGTCGTGGATTGCCGAGGAAGGGGAGTATACGCTCAATGACGAAATCGCCAGGATCGTTACGACGGCGAAGGGTGAGCAGAGCATCACCATGTTGCAGCAGTGGCCTGTGCGACGCCCCCGGCCTCACCTGCAGCGTCTGCGGCCCAACCAGGTGCTGGTCACCGGTCAGCGGGTGTTGGACACCTTTTTCCCGCTCGCCATGGGGGGACCGCGGCGATCCCCGGCGGATTCGGCGCGGGCAAGACGGTACTTCAGCACCAGGTGGCCAAGTGGAGCAACGCGGACGTCATCATCTACGTCGGCTGTGGCGAGCGCGGCAACGAGATGGCCGATGTCCTCCGGCAGTTCCCCGAACTTCACGACCCGAAGTCGGGGCATCCGCTGATGGAGCGCACGATCCTGATCGCCAACACGTCGAACATGCCGGTGGCCGCGCGCGAGGCCAGCATCTATACCGGCGTCACGTTGGCGGAGTATTACCGCGACATGGGCTACGACGTGGCGATGATGGCCGACTCGACCTCGCGCTGGGCGGAGGCGCTGCGAGAGATCTCGGGCCGGTTGGAGGAGATGCCCGCTGAGGAAGGGTTCCCTGCCTATCTTCCGGCGCGTCTGGCGGAGTTCTATGAGCGCGCCGGCCGGGTCACGACCTGGCCGGTCAGGAGGGATCGGTCAGCCTCATCGGCGCGGTGAGCCCGCCCGGTGGTGATTTCTCCGAGCCGGTGACCCAGCACACGCGGCGCTTTGTGCGCTGCTTCTGGGCACTGGACAAGGATCTGGCCTCGGAGCGACACTTCCCCTCTGTGAACTGGCTCAACAGCTACAGCCAGTACGTGGACGAGGTCGAGGGGTGGTGGGAGGACCACGGGCTCCCGGACTGGTCCGAGCAGCGTACTCACGCGCTGGAGATCCTCCAGCGTGAGGACCATCTGCAGCAGATCGTTCAGCTCATCGGCGCGGATGCGCTGCCGGACGATCAGCGGCTGATCCTGGAGACGGCGCGTCTGCTGCGTGAGGGGTTCCTGCAGCAGGACGCGACGGATGACATCGATACGTACGCCGGCATCGCCAAGCAGTCGCGGATGCTCGGGTTAATCCTTGCGTATCACGGCCGTGCGTCTCGCTTGGTGTCGAAGGGATGCCCGGTCGTGGTCATTCGCAATCTTCCCGTGGTCAACCGCATCGTGCGTATGAAGCAGACGATCTCGAACGATCAGATCGAGGAGTTCGATGCCATTGCCACCGACCTGCGGGACCAGATGGATGACCTGGATCGGAGATATCTATGACAGAGATGAGCTCCACTGCGGGCCAGGAGATCACCGGTCTTGCAGAGATCAACGGCCCGATCGTGGTCGTGGAGGGCGTCAACGGCGTCAGTTACGACGAGGTCGTTGAAGTTGTGGGGAGTGACGGCGTCGTACGGCGTGGGCGCGTCCTGGAGGCAGGGCAGGATCTGGCGATCATCGAGGTCTTCTCGGGGACGTCGGGCCTGGCGATCGCAGACACGAAAGTGAGCTTCTCCGGGAGGCCGATGCGGATTGCCGTCGCGGAGGAGATGCTGGGTCGTGTCTTCGATGGGCTGGGCACCCCTATCGATGGGCAGCCCGACCCTCTTCCCGAGGATTGGGTGGACGTGAACGGCAAGCCCGTGAACCCCACGGCACGGCAGTATCCGCAGGATGCGATTCAGACAGGGATCTCCGCGATTGACGGGATGAACACGCTGGTCCTAGGGCAGAAGCTCCCCATCTTCTCGGGCAGCGGGCTCCCCCACGATGAGATTGCGGCCCAGATCGTCCGCCAGGCGGACCTGCTGGGCACCGATCGGTCGGCCCAGTTTGCCATCGTCTTCGCGGCCCTTGGGGTAAAGCACGATGTGGCCGACTTCTTCCGGGACGAGTTCGCCAGTACCGGGTCGCTGGCCCGCGTGGCGATGTTCCTCAACCTCGCGGACGATCCGGCGATCGAGCGCGTGGTGACGCCCAAGGTTGCCCTGACGCTGGCGGAGTTCCTGGCCTTTGACAAGGGGATGGACGTGCTGGTCGTGCTGACCGACATGACCAACTACTGCGAGGCGCTGCGCCAGGTTGCCAGCGCCCGTGGTGAGATCCCCAGCCGCAAGGGGTATCCCGGCTATATGTACAGTGACCTGGCCTCGATCTATGAGCGGACGGGGCGCCTCCACGACCGGGGCGGCAGCATCACGCAGCTACCCATCCTGACGATGCCTAACGACGATATCACCCATCCCGTGCCCGACCTGACGGGGTACATCACCGAGGGGCAGATCGTGCTCAGCCGCGAGATGTTCCAGCAGGGGCTCTACCCGCCCGTGAGCGTGCTGCCCTCGCTGTCGCGTCTGATGAAGGACGCGCATCGGCGGGGACACCACGCGCTCCGACCATCCTCACCTGGCGTCACAGCTCTACGCCGCGTATGCCCAGTCCCAGAACGTTCGTGCGCTCGCCTCCGTGATCGGTGAGGACGAGTTGAGCGCCATGGATCAGGCCTATCTGACCTTTGGCGCGGCCTTCGAGAGGAACTTCGTGGGGCAGGGTAAGACGGAAAATCGCTCCATCACCCAGACGCTCGAGCTTGGCTGGAAGGCGCTGTCGCTGCTCCCGAGAAGTGAGTTGACCCGGGTCAGGGACGAAGAGATCGACCGGTATTACCGCACCGGGGAGGCAGCGACCGGGGGCACGCCCCCGAGTGGCAGCAGTACCCGGCCCGGCGGACGCCCCACAAGCCCCTCGCCGGCAGGTGACGGCGGGGAGCCCACTGAGAGTGACGAGTCAGATGGCGCGGGTGACCCCGGATGAAGAAACTGAACATGGCGCCGACGCGCAGCAATCTGCTGAGCGCGCGGAAGACGCTGGCCCTGGCAAGTGAGGGCCACGACATTCTGGACAGAAAGCGTGAGGTGTTGACCACCGAGTTGTTGCAGGTCGCGCACGAGGCCGCAGAGCTCCAAACCACAGTCTGGGACCTTCTGGCCAACGCCTACGGCGCCCTCAGCATCGCCCAGTTGGAGATGGGGCGCGAGCACCTGGAGTGGGCCGCCCTGTCGGTGAACAAGACGATCGAGGTCGACGTCACGCCGCGGAGCGTGATGGGCGTGTCGGTGCCTACCGTGGAGGGGAGCGGTGGCCCGCCGGAGATCTCTTATTCGATGGGCAACACCACGGTCGCGTTGGACGAGGCCGCCGAGAGGTATCGCAAGGTGCTCAGTGAGATGCCCGGCTTGGTGGAGGCCCTGACCACTGCGTGGCGGCTCGCCCGTGAGCTGCAGAAGACACAGCGCCGTGTCAACGCCCTGGAGCACGTCTTCATTCCCCAGTACGAGAATACCGTTCACTATATCGAGGGGGTTCTGGAGGAGCGGGAACGCGAGGAGCTCTTCCGCCTGAAACGGGTCAAATCGAAACACGGTACCGACTACGGCCCTGACAACGCTGTGGCCGGATAGCGAGCACGGCATATCGGCAGCACGGGAGGCTAAAGTGGAGGTTCCAATCACATCTGGAAGTGGGGATCGCCAGGTAAGTCCCTTTCATCGAATACTGGTGCCGATTGACGGGTCAGACACTTCTATCGACGCCGCACATATGGCGGTAAGGATGGCCGCGTTTCACGCCCTCCCGATCGTTGCAATCTACGTGATTGACGATCGTACGGTAGCGGAGGTAGCGGCAGTCTCCGGCGAGACCACCGAGAGGGTCCGACGGAAGCTGGAAGCAAAGGGTTGGCGGTACCTGGAGCACGTCGCCCGGATTGCCAAGAATCACAATGTCGAGTGCAGCCGGATCGTCCGCGAGGGTGTCCCTCACCGGCAGATTGCCGACGTCGTCCGCGATAGTGATGTAGACCTGATCGTCCTCGGTCGATCCAATCGACATAGCTCCCGACGTACCTACATCGGTAGCACGACTGAGCACGTCATCGAGTACGTGCCCTGTTCGGTCATGATCATCCAGGGGCCGTGACGCCCGCCGGATATCGGCCGGCGGGTGTGGATGTTGTTCTGGACTCAACGGTTACTTGGCAGGGGGGAGCGCGCGCAATTGGAGTGAGCGTTCCCCCTCTTTGTGTTACGGGTGGAGGCGCGCGATGGTGAACTTTGTGGAAAAGGTGGACGCGCAGGTCCGGGTGGAGCGCGCGCTGGTGAGCGTATCCGACAAGTCGGGCCTCGACTTACTGATACCGGGGTTGCTCAAGATCAACCCCCATATGCACTTTTACTCGACAGGCGGCACCTATCGCAGCCTGGCCGAGATTCTGGGTACGGACGGGGCCGCCACGCATCTGACGCCTGTCTCGGCCTATACGGGGCAACCCGAGACCCAGGGCGGGCTGGTGAAGACGCTGGACTTCAAGATCTACTTGGGGCTGCTGACCGAGACCTACAACGAGGCACATCAGGCCGACCTCGCCAGGACGCGGGCGCTGCCTATCGATATGGTCGTCGTGAATCTCTATCCCTTCGCCGCCACCGTGGCCAGAGAGGGTGTAACCGTCGAGCAGGCGCGGGCCAATATCGACATTGGCGGCCCGTGCATGCTGCGCGCTGCAGCGAAGAACTACCTTCGTGTTGTGCCCGTTGTCGACCCGGCGGACTACCCCGTGCTGCTTACCGAGCTGGCAGCGGGGAATGGCACGCTCGACCTCGCCGACGCGCTTCCGCTATGCACGAAAGGCGTTTGGCCACACGGCGGCATATGATACCGCCATCGCCGCCTATCTGGACGCGCAGGACCCGGCTGAAGTACCGGACGCGTATTCACTGAAAGACTAATCTGACGGAGGTTTGCGAAACTTTCACAGGGCTTGTGTACATCCAAGGAGGAGCTCATGCCAGAAGATCTGAAGAAGGCCTATCGTACGATACTGGGTGACCACTTTCCGGAGCGGATGGAGATCAGCTTCGTCTTCGATGAGGGCCGATCGACGCTGGTATATGAGAAGGTGACGTGGGAGATCGAGGGTGAGCGTCGGGGGCTCCGCTATGGGGAGAACCCCGGCCAGGAAGCTGCACTCTATAAGCTCATCAACGGTAACCTGACGCTGGGTGAGGTAACGACGATCTCCCCCGGTCGATACCTGGTATCAGACGCGGAACTGCTGCAATTCGGCAAGCATCCGGGCAAGATCAACCTGACGGATGCCGACAATGCCCTGAACATCCTGCGCTTTTTGCCCGTCGATCGCCCGACGGCGGCGGTGATGAAGCACAACAACCCTGCCGGTGTAGCCTTCGGTGCGACGCTCGACGACGCCTACGTCAAGGCCGACCTGGCCGACCACATTGCCGCTTTCGGCGGATGCGTGGCGGTCAACCGGTCGGTCGACAGGGCTACGGCCGAGGCGATTGCGGAGCGGTACGCTGAGGTTGTGGTGGCGCCCGAGTATGAGGAGGGGACCGTCGACATCCTCTCGGCGCGCAAGAACCTGCGCATCATGCGCATCGGTAACATCGCGCGGCTGCAGTCGTATCGTTCAGAGCGCTTTGTCGACTTCAAGAGCCTCATCGATGGCGCGGTCATCGCGCAGCTCTCGTTTGTGCCCCGGACGCGGACGGCGGAGGACCTGCAGTTGGCCGAGACGGTGTACCGGGGGCAGACCTACAAGGTGGACCGGGCGCCGACACCCGCGGAGATCGACGATATGCTCTTTGGGTGGATGGTCGAGGCAGGCGTGACCTCCAATTCGGTGCTCTATGCCAAAGACGGGGTCACGGTGGGCATCGGTGCGGGCGAGCAGGATCGCGTCGGCGTCGCCGAGATCGCCCGCGAGAAGGCGCACCGCAACATGGCAGAACGGCTCGCCTATACCCAACACCAGACGTCCTATCGCTTCCTAGCGCCCGACCTGCAAGCCGAGATCGACGTGGAGGTGCAGGCAGAGCACGGCGGGCTCAAGGGCGCCGTGATGGTCTCCGATGCCTTCTTCCCATTCCGTGATGGCGTGGATGTTGGGCTGAGTGACGGCGTCACCGCCGTGATTCAGCCGGGTGGATCGCATACGCGATTTTGAGGTGATCGAAGCGGTGAACGAGGCCGGCGCGACTATGGTCTTCACCGGGCAGCGAAGCTTCAAACACTGATTGGCGGAGATTGGTCCAATCTTCTGAGATTGGACCACCCTAGCTCTCCTTCGCCGCGCGCTCCTTTTGTCTGAATCACGGATTCCGCGGATTGCACAGATTACACGGGTAACCCGCTGGGGCCGTAGGTGGACTGCTCTGAGCGTAGCAGAGATGGCAACCTGATGCCGAAAATCGACCGCGGGCTTTCCGCCGGCCCCGGCGTAATCCTTGAGGAGGATTCATGCCATACCCAACCGACGTCGACCCCCGTCCCTGGTATCGCCGCGCAGTCCGTTGGGGACAGACCAACATCACGGAGCTGGATCCCGTCCGGTACGATATCGACTGGTGGCGCGAGCAGTGGCGCAGGACCCGCATACAGGGCATCATCGTCAATGCGGGCGGCATCGTCGCCTACTACCCTAGCCGGTTCCCGCTGCAACACCGCGCCGAATACTTGGGCGACCGCGACCTCTTTGGGGAGGTGCTGTCTGCTGCACGTGACGAGGGCCTGGCGGTGGTCGCGCGTATGGACTCAAACCGCGCCCATACACCATTCTACGAAGCGCATCCCGAGTGGTTTGCCCGGAAGCGCAACGGCGAACCATACCGGGCCGGCGCACTCTACGTCACCTGCATTCACAGCCCTTATTACGAGACCTACCTTCCAGACGTGCTGCGCGAGATCATCGACCGCTACCATCCCGATGGATTTGCCGACAACAGTTGGAGCGGACTGCACCGCGATCAGATCTGCTACTGTGAGAACTGCGCCCAGAGCTTCCGCGAGGCGACGGGGCTGGCGCTGCCGGGAGCAGTTGACTGGGATGACCCGGCCTATCGGGAATGGGTGCGGTGGAGCTACCGGCGGCGGCTGGAGGTCTGGGATCTGAACAACCGCACGACGAAGGAGGCCGGGGGCCCCGACTGTCTCTGGATCGGTATGAACTCGGGCGACATCCTCGGTCAGAGCCGCAGTCTGCGGGACTACCGCGCGATCTGCGAGCGCTCCGAGCTAGTCTTCCTGGACAACCAGACCCGAAGGGACGCCACCGGTTTCCAGGCCAACGGCGACATGGGCAAGCTTATACACGGCATCCTGGGCTGGGACAAACTGGTGCCAGAGTCGATGGCGATGTATCAGAGCGGCTCGGTGACCTTCCGCGTCGCCAGCCGGCCCGTACCCGAGGCGCGCATGTGGATGGTGGAGGGTTTCGCAGGCACGATCCAGCCCTGGTGGCACCACATCGGTGCCTACCACGACGACCGCCGCCAATACCGCACCGCCGCGCCGCTCATGCAGTGGCACGCGCGCAACGAGCGCTACCTGGCGAACCGCCGTCCGGTCGCCACCGTCGGTCTCATCTGGTCGCAGGACAACGTCGATTTCTTCGGCAAGGACGCGCCCGAGGATCGCGTGATGGCGCCCTACTGGGGCATGGCGCAGGCGCTGATCCGCGCCCGCATCCCCTATCTCCCGATTCACGCCGACGATATTGGGCGCCATCTTCCTCCCTCCCTATCGCTCCTTATCCTACCCAACGTCGGCGCCCTCTCCGACGCGCAGTGCGGCGCCATCCGCCGGTTCGTCGAGGCGGGCGGCGGCTTGATCGCCTCCGGACAGAGCAGCCTCTACGACGAGAACGGCGACCCGCGCCCCGACTTCGCCCTAGCCGATCTGTTCGGCGCCCACGCCACGGGCAGAAGCCTCGGCGCCTATCGCTCGACCGACCCCAGTTGGGACGCCCAGGAGGCGCACACCTACCTGCGAGTCAGGCCGGAACTGCGCGCGCAGGTGGATGGTCCCCAGGTTGGGGCCGAGCCCGAGATCCGTGGGGAGCGCCACCCGGTCCTGTTGGGCTTCGAGGAGACCGATCTGCTGCCCTTCGGCGGGCGGCTGGAGCAGGTGCAGGTCGTGCCGGACGTCACAGTGCCGTTGACCTTCATTCCGCCCTTCCCGATCTACCCGCCTGAGACGGCGTGGATGCCGCCGGACACTGAGGTCCGCGATCCCGCGTTGGTGCTGAACGAGGTGCCGGGGCGGGGCCGCATCGCCTACCTGCCCGCGAGCCTCGACCACGCGTTCGCCAGGCACAACCTGCCCGACCACGGGCGAGCTCCTGGCGAACCTGGTGCGGTGGGCAGCGAACGATCGCATTCCGCTGCGTGTCGACGGCACCGGGCTTCTTGACTGCCACCTCTATCGCCAGGATGAAGCCGGCGCCTCGCGCCTGATCCTGCACCTGGTCAACCTCTCGCACCCCGGCGCCTGGCGCGCGCCATTGCACGAGCTGATGGACGCCGGGCCGTTCGAGGTCGCGGTGCGTCTGTCCGCTGCGATGCCGAACGCCGTCGCGCGCTGCCTGGTGGCGGAGCAGGTGCTGCCCGTCCGAGTGGACGGGGACTGGGCACGCTTCGAGGTTGCGTCTATCACGGATCACGAGGTCGTGGTGATTGAGACTGACGAGCGGCAAGCACGGCTGGACGAGCTGCAGTCGTAGGCCGTCACATCTCCTTCGCCCACCGCTCCGACACCGCGTACGCCGGCCCGATGACACGGTCGTAGAGCGCGCTGGCCTGAGGCGAGTAGCCGCCCACAAAAGCGACAGTGGCGCCAAGGCGCTGCATCCGCCGCAGTCCCTCGTGCATCACAGCGCGCGCCAGGCCGCGCCGCTGGTACGGAGCGTAAGTGACCACCGGCTCGAAGTAGGCGCTGCGGCCCACGTCGTCGAACCAGACGGTGCAGAACGAGGCGAGGTCGCCGTTCGGCGCAACGGTCACCAAGTCGAGGTCGCACCGGTAGAGCGGGCACCGCTGGATGTCCAGGTACCACTTCCATCCCAGCGCCTCGTAGGCCTCCTCCGGCTCGTCCGGATCAAAGGCCTTCCACAAGAACAAGCTTCTGGGGGCGACCTTCTCCTCCAGTGGGCCATCGCCCCAGCTCTCGACGCCGGGCCAACGCCAGTAGTCCCAGCGGGCCACCGTCCAGCTCGTCTGCTCCCGGTTATTGAGAGGGTAGATCTCGCGGAGAAAGGCGCGGACTCGCCAGTAGTCCTCGTCGTCACGGTACAAGCGCATCGTGGGTCTCATTGCGATTGTACCTCCTTGCGTGCGATCACGAAGAAACGGTGCTGGACGGCATCGAAGTAGCCATCAGTCAGGATCTTGATGTGGAGGTTGAGCAGTTGGCGGCGGTACTTGTGAGTATCGAAGTCCGGATAGACCCATGGCAGCGCCTTCACGAGGTAGACGAGCGCACGAATGTCGTAGAAGCGGCTATAGCCGACGTGTTCGCGGGCCTCGACGATGGTGAAACCTGCCTCGCGAAGCGGGCCGAGGCAGGCGTCCAGCGTCCAGACTGTGTCGTCCTCCAGCGTGCCCAGGATCAGCCTGAGGTCCTCGTGATCGCGGCTGCCGACCTGTTGGGTGATGAAGGTCCCGCCGTCGCTGAGCACGCGGTACACCTCGGCGGATTCAAACGCCTCGTGGCGGTTGAGGACCAGATCGAAGGTGGCGGCGGCGAAGGGCAGCGGATAGTCCTCCTGCTCGGTGCGGTCGACGTCGATCACCTCGACTCCCAGCGGTGCCAGCCGTCCCCGCGCGACCCCGATGTTGGGCGGATAGGCTTCGGTGGCATAGGCCACGGCGGGAAGCGGTTGGAGCGATGCGAAGAACTCGCCGCCGCCGGTGCCCATGTCCAGTACCGCGGCGGCGTCGCCGATGTGGCGGCGGACCACGGCCTCGTAGCTCCACTCGTTGGGCTCCCCCAGGTCGCCGCCGTAGCGGCGCATGTAGGAGAAGTCCCAGCCCTCGAAGGCAGCTTGGGTCCCTTCTTCCAGGTACGATTCGAACAGTGCCTTCTGTTCGGCGGTCAGACGCATCCCCAGCTTCGCCCTTGGGTCAGTCTTCGAACCCGGACCAGAAGTCGGCGCCCTGGCCCGGCTGATCGTCGTCCATCTCGGTCTGCCAGCGCCGCAGTTCGTCGCGAAGCGCCGCGAGTCTGGCGTAATAGTAGGGCCGCCTCGACAGATCGCGCAACTCCCACGGGTCCTCCTGTAGGTCGAATAACTGGGTTGTGCGCTCGCCATTGACCACGTACTCGATCAGTTTGTATCGCTCATCCCGCACCGCACGCTGGACCCCGCGGTAGGCGTAGTGCAGCACCGGGCGCGCGTGGGTTGCTGCATCGGCGAGGGTGGGGGCAAAGCTATGCCCCTCGACGGTCGCGGGAGGCGCGACCCCGATGAGGTCGCAGAGCGTGGGGTAGATGTCGAGCAGATAGGTCAGCGCGTCGCGGGTCTCCCCTTCCGGAACCCCGGGGCCCGCCACGATCAGCGGGACGTGGAGGCTGTGGTCGTACATACTCTGCTTGCCCATCAGCCCGTGGCGCCCGATCGCGAGCCCGTTATCGCCTGCGAGGACCACGATCGTGTTCTCCGTCCACCCACGAGCGTCGAGTGTCGCCAGGATGCGCCCGATCTGCGCGTCCAAGTGCGAGATCATCGCGTAGTACTCGGCGTTGTGCCGCCGGATCTCCTCGGGCGTGCGCGGGAACTCCGCCAGCAATTCGTCGCGCACCCAAAGCTCGCCGTTGTCGAAGGGGTGCTGCGGCATAAAGCTCGGCGGCAGCGTGACCGCCGCAGGGTCGTACATGTCGAGATACTGCTTGGGCATTGTCCGCGGATCGTGCGGCGCCATGAACGAGACGTAGGCGAAGAAGGGCGCGTCGTCGTTGTAGCCTTCGAGGAACTTGATGGCGGCGTCGCTAAATAGCTCACTGGAGTGTTTGCCCGGCGTAATGTGATCGACGTGGCGCAGTGTGGCGTCATTGTTGCTGAATGGCGTGCGAACGAAGGGCCGCGCGTTGTCGTAGCCGCCGGTCGGGTCGAAGTCGCACGCCGGGACGTTCCAGTGATCGTCCATCCCGCCGAAGAAGATCTCCGCGCCGTCGGTGAAGCTACGGGCGTAGGCGCGTGGGCCGTTGTGCCACTTACCCGTGCCAAAGGTCCGGTAACCCTCGGCCTGGAGCGCCTCGCCGAGCAACACGTGGTCCTCGGGGATGCCCTGTCCCTGCGCCTCAAGGTGGTAGAGCGTGCGACCTGTCATCAGCATCGCCCGGCTCGGCATGCAGACGGCGCCACACGACCCGCCCATAATGTAAGCGTTGGTGAAGGCGGTGCCCCTGTGCACCAGCGCGTCCATCGTCGGCGTGATGACCTCATCGTAGCCCAACGCGCCGATGGTGTCGAAGCGCTGGTCGTCGGTAAACAGGAACAGGATATTCGGTCGATCTTGACCTGGCATGACTCACACTCCTTATGACTGGCAGTGTAGGTTCGTAGTGGCCGATTTATCGGTTTCCGCTCTCCGGAACGGCTGAAGCCGTTACTACGAACCTACGGGAACGACAGGTGCACCCCTACCGTCATCAGAACGAGAGCAGGACCTGCCAGATAAAGCTGTTGGCCGGGGCATCGACCTCCTCCCAGATGCGCTGGGCGAGGTCCACGTCCCCGGAGATCTCGGGGATCTCCTTGCGCTTCTCAGCCCACGGGATGCACTGTCCGGCGGGGACCTTGAGGTCCGAGGTATCGGGCATGCCATAGCTCTCGCCGAAGACGGCGTCCTGTGGTGGCGCGACCTGCTCGTCGAGATCGGCAAGCCGGGAGGCGACCCCGGAGTAGACGCCGTACTCCCGCGTGGCATCCGTCATCGCCTTGAGGTTCTCGATGGACGTGTCGTTCTGCATGATCGCGCTGGCATCCATGATGTAGCCGCCATCCTGTGCTACGCCGTCGATGACCTTCTTGACAATGTCGCGCACCTGCTTGGGCGTGCCGTAGGCGAGCTCAAAGTTGGGAATGCCGCCGCTCAGGCAGAACTTGTGCCCCAGTACTTCCTGCGTCTTGAAGATATCGCCCCGGTCCACGTGATAGACAATGCTGTGGTCGGGAAGTTCGGTGAAGCTGTTGAGGTGGTGACCCCAGTCTCCCTCAGCGTAGAAGAGCGTTTGGTGCCCGTTTCGCCACAGCTCCTCGATGATGGGCCTCACCGTAGGCCAATAGTGTGACTCGAACTGTCCTCTCGAGACGAACGGGATGCCGCCGCGGTGCATCCAGTACCCGATGGGCACCTGGTGGTTGGGATCGGACGACGTCAAGGCCGTGTTGTAGAGGTGGGGCATCAACGCCTCGCAGGCCTTGAGGACCTTGTCCGGCTGCTCGACCATGTCCATCGTCAGCCCGATGTAGCCGCGGAGCTTGTCGGCCAGGATGTCAAAGGGCGCCTTGAAGATGCCCGCGATGGCGGAGACGGTGCCGCTCTCGGTCCGCAGCAGGTCGACGTGCGGGCCGTACGCGGCGAAGTAATTCGCCATCGCCGTAGCACCTTTCACGAGGGCCAGGTTGTTGCGATACGATGTCGGGGCGCCCATCGGGCGGATGTCCTGCGAGACCCGCGGGAGCCACGTGTTGTAGAGGAAGGCGGTAGGGTCGTCGATCAACTCATCATACTCGTCCGCCTTCATGAAGGCATTCTCTTCACTCGGCTCCCTGTACTGGAATCCGGTGTCGGGCGGGACGTCAAGGCCGGGGACGCCATAGTAGGTCAGACCGATGGCCTGCGTCAGCCCGGTCCACACGTAGACCATATTCGAGACGACCGCATCCCAGTCGAAGTCGGCGGCGCACTTGCGTGCGGCGATAAACGCTTTGTTGTAGTCGTGGGTGACATCCTGACACGTAAAGCCGGCGTACTTGGCGGTGAACTCGGCGACGAACGGCCGGATGGGGACCATATCCGGTTTTTCGTTGCGCATCGCGGTCAGATAGCGGGTCAGGCGCTCTCGGTAGAGTTGCTCCATCATTGTTGGCGAATCCTTTCTGCGGGCAGTTGGTCGTGAGCAGCACGGCCGGCGTCGAAGGGAAAGACGCGGGTGTGCATAGTTCTCAGGACCCAATGGTACATCCGGCCCGCCATATGTACAGCCCGACGCGCTTGCTTTGCGGGGCGGTTGCTGGGTATATAATAGCTGCGGATTCCGTGGCGGAAACACATACTTGGTCGCTCTAACGTAATCTGAGGAGGGTATTGTATGGATCGACAAGCGTTTATCGAGATGCTTAACAAGGATCTGGCGGATGAGCACGCCTCGATTCTTCGCTACCTGATTCACGCCTATCAGGTGGGCGAGACCACGCCGTTCGGTGAGATGCTGCTCTCTACGGCCCGCGAAGAGATGTGGCACATGGATTGGCTTGGGGACGAGATCGGGGAACAGGGCGAAGAGCCGCTTATGGAGAAGGGCATCTATCCCTATGACGGGGCCTCAAATGCCTCTCTTCTGCGATCCTACATCGAGTGGGA
This sequence comes from uncultured Chloroflexia bacterium, assembly GCA_963751345.1. Lineage (GTDB taxonomy): Bacteria > Chloroflexota > Anaerolineae > B4-G1 > SLSP01 > PWVB01. Next base: position 27,418 of record CAVVUS010000001.1, on the reverse strand, counting down.
GGCGGGTCTGGTGAAGATGTACGCCGAGCAGGCGGATCAGGTTGAGGAGCGTGAGCTCAAGCGTGTGCTCAACCAGCTCGGTTGGGAGTCCGTCACCCATCAGCGCAGGTTCGAGATGTGGTTGGAGAAGCTGGGGCCCCAAGGCGAGGAGCCGTTGCTCTTCGATGAGCCCAGTTTCTCACCCGACATGATCGTCCGGTTCCACACGGAGGTAGATGCTCACTACAAACTCGTGCTTCAGCACCTGCGCCAGGCGTTTGTGCTGGGTGAGCCGGTCTGTCCTGTAGGCAGTGAGCTCGAGCTGACGGCTATGCGGCATATGAAGAATATGTCGCATTTCGCCGAGGAGGTCGCCGATGCGGGCGAGGAGCTCCCCTTTGACTACCCGGGTGTGGATCTCAGCAGTTCGCCCATGTCAGCGCTGACCTCGGACCTCGCCTTGACCGAGGAGGCACAGGAGCGCTTGATTGCCTTCAGCCAGGACCCGGAGATCGCGAAGCACGAATCTCTCAAGGTAGAGATCGACAACATCGTCACGCGGGACGGGCTGCTGACCACGGTGCTGAAGGAATTGATGGAGACGGCTGAAGAGGCGGAACCCGAGGCCGCGTCATCCAAGGATGAACTAACCGTAGGTAGTTTGAAGTAGAATCAGGAGGATACCAATGGCTGACTATCTCATGCGGAGTGCTGTTCCATTGTCGGATTCGGAGTGGGAGGCGATCGACCAGGTCGTTGTGAGTGCCGCACGCCAGTTCTTGGTCGGGCGGCGGCTGCTCGACCTTGTCGGCCCATTCGGGGCGGGGATGGAGGTCATTCCTGTCGGGTCCGGAGAGAATCGAGATCAGATCTCGATCGAAGTAATCAGTGAGGAATTCGTACTCAAGTGGCGCGACATCGAGGCGAGCCGCAGGTTGGGTCTGCCGCTGGAGCTCGGCCCCGCTGCACAGGCAGCGATGGCCTGCGCCAAGGCTGAGGACAAGATGGTTCTTGGCGGTCTGTGGGATATAGCCGACAAGAGCGTGTCCCTTGGAAACTGGGGGGAGGCGGAAGGGCCCCTGGCGAGCGTCGTGGCGGCGACCGAGGCACTCTTCTCTGATGATTTCTATGGTCCCTATGCGGTCATCCTGAGCCCCGATCTCTACGTGAGTACCCAGCGTGTCTCACAGGGGATGGGGCGGCTGGTCGGAGACCTTATCAAGGATGTTGCCGAGGGCGGCATCTATCGCTCTCAACTGTTGGGCGATGGACAGGGCATGGTCCTCTCACTGGCACCCTATAATTTCGACCTCGTGGTGGGGCAGGATCTCGTGACAGCCTATGACAGGCAACGACGGACTTGACCACTGCTTCCGCGTCCTGGAGACGGTCGCACTGCGGGTCAAGCGCGCGGGCGCGATCTGCAAGTTGGAGGGGTAGCTCCGGCTGCCCACAGCCACATTACGTGATGAACGGGGGCACTCAGACGTTGAGTGCCCTCGCTCTGTGATCACACACTGCTCTTCGCCCGCGAACCTGCCCGGCATGGGTAAGTCTAGCGGAAGTCCTGAAGCTGCCGTCGATGGTAGGGGTGTCGAAGTTTCCTCAATGCCTGTCCCTGAATCTGGCGAACACGTTCCTTCGAAATTCCCAGCTTCTGCCCGAGTTCCTTCAGGGTGTGTGTCCTACTTCCGTGCAGGCCGAACCGCATCCGCAGGATCCACGCCTCGCGCGGCTCTAGCGTCGTCAGCAACTGCTCCAGTTGCTCGTGCAACATCCGTTCCTCGGCCGATTCATCCGGTGTGGGGGTCGACTCGTCCTCGATAAACTGCTCCAGTTCTGACGTGTCCTCATCGCCCACTTCCTTGTTCAGCGAGACCGGCGTCTGTGACTGGCGCAGCATCTTGCGGAGCTTGATAGGGTCCTCGTTGACTTCCTCGGCCAGTTCCTCGGTCGTCGGACGCCTACCCAGCTTCTGCTCCATGTTCTGCGAGATCTTGTCGAGCTTTCGCAGGTAATCGCTCATGTGGATGGGGATACGGATACCGCGTCCGTGCTGGGTCAGCGACCGCGTCACAGCCTGGCGGATCCACCACGTCGCATAGGTGCTGAAACGGTTGCCGCGATGATAGTCGAACTTGTCCACGGCTTTAATGAGCCCCACGTTGCCGGCCTGGATCAGATCCAGGAACTGCAGACCGTAGCCACGATACCTCTTGGCGACGCTGACAACCAGGCGCGTGTTGGCCTCGATCAAGTGCCGTCGGGCTTCCTGCCCGAGCCGAATCTCATCCTCCAACTCATCGATATTTGCAGGATCGTGTCGGTCAGTGGCCAGCTTCTGCTGGGCCTCTCGACCTTGCTCCATATATATGGCTAACTCAATCTCCTCATCACGGGACAATAACGGCACCCGCCCCATTTCCTGGAGATAGAGACTCAGTGAGTCATTGGCTGCGATGTTACTGATGTCCACGATGGGTTCGTCTTCATCGAGATCTTCCTCTTCGGCTTCCTCATCCTGGAAAAAGAGGTGAAAGTCGTCCAGTGCATCTCCTTCGAGTCCCTCCTCATCGGAGTCTACTCCAAAGATCTCATCCAAAGAAAGGAGGTCATTCTCTTGCTCTTCCTCCTCCTCCTCGATTTCCTCATCGTATGCTTCAGTTGTATCATCGAAGCCGTCTAGGTCTTCGCGTAAGTCTATCGCTTCCATAGCTTCGTCTATCTGACGTCTCCTTTACCAAAACACCTATTATACCAGTCATTCGACGGCATTCGCAAATTCAGAGCTATAGGAACTTCTGGCGTATAGACGCTGCTCGACGGTGGTATCTTACCTATCGAGCGACGCCGAAGATGGCTGGGTGGTGTTGTGGTGGATGTCGACGTCTTCGGAGCGGCGCTGGTTCCTCTTTACCCCTTTTGAGCACAGGCCATACATAGGGTTGTGTCAGGCAGTACGGCAAGGCGTTCCGGGTTGATAGGCTTCCCGCAGCGCTCGCAGATGCCGTAGGTGCCTGCCTTGAGACGATCGAGGGCCTGCCTCAGTGTGTCTGAGTGTCGCTCCAGACGCTCAAGCATGGCCTGATCAAGCTCCCATTGCGTGATCGCCGGATCGCCCTTGCCCATGCCGTATTCCGGTTTCACGGTAAGGGCCTGCTTCAGTGTGGCAATTTGCTCATCCAGCGCTTGCAGTTCCTGCGTCAGGCGTTCCTTCTGGTTTTCCATGCTTTCTGCCTCCGCATTTACGTCGAGTCATTACGTTAGGTCAATGAGCAGCGGTTTGGCCAGCGTCTTGATGGCGGTAAGGCTTGTGATCCCCAGCATGACGACGACGATTGTGCGAAGATCGCAGCCGTTGATCACGAATCCCAAAGCAAGCCCTGCTGCCGGTGGATGCTCGCTCTGGGTTACAACCATTCCGAAGATGGTCAGGCCGGCAGCCAGGGCTGCGAAGAATGTCTCAACGGCAACGTGGCTTATGGATGGCCACACGCCGGCCAGGCCCGTCGCTCCGGCAAAGCAGAGACAACCGAATAGAGTACCGATCAGGTAACCGCCAACGAGCAGCCTCGGCTGTGACGCTCTCCGGTGAGGCATAGCGAAGGCGATGAAGGAGCTGGCGCCCAGTGAAGCTATTGAGACGGTGTGCTTAATGATGTCCAACGTCAGTAGAATGGCAAGAATACACAGGGTGGCTAACAAGCACTGGACTACGTATCTTGTCTTGTTATGCCTGAATTCTCGATCGACGATCTCGGAGTCTTTCATGTCCGTCACCGCTCTGCAGAAACCCCTCGGGGGTGAGGATATTCCCCTCACCCCCGAAGTTCGGTGCATTGGCTAGATGTATGAGGCGAGAGAGATGCCGTCAAGTCTTCATGTATCGATTATGGCCGTTACGTAGGGCGTCCAGCGCAGCCTGACGAATGCTCTGGATCTCCAGCGGCTTGTCCAAACACCGCTCGACTTCGAGCCGTTTGGCTGACGCCCGATAGTGATAGCAGCCGTGCGCCGTGATCCAGATGACCTTGGTGTCCGGGCTCAGCTTCGCAAGAGCTGAGGTGAGGGCCAGACCGTCCGATCTCGGCAGCCGCAAATCCGTAATCATCAGATCGAATCTCGATTCCTGGGCCAGGGAGAGAGCTTCACGACAACTGCCTGCGGCTACGATCTCGTAGTCACTCCCGAGTTTCCGCAATACATCGGTCAGGACAAATCTGACGCGATCGTCGTCATCTACAACCAGGATACGTTTGCAGTGATCCATACTTTCGCGTCTTCCTCTTCCGCCACAAGTAGCCTGCCGGCCACCTAGCTTGCTTCGTGTAACTTGAGGCCGGTGGGTGTGACCGCTTCCCGTGCACCCATCTGACTATCGTATCACAGGATAACAGAGCGCGCCAATTGTGCCGTTTGGGCTTCCGGCGGCATGCGTTGGCTCCGTTGGGGCTGAGTTGGTTATCACGCTGGTTGGGTGTATCCTTCCCGAAGTGCTATTAGGTCGAGAGGACGTTGAGCGGGGGTCGGTATCTATGCGAGAGCTGCCGCAGATGATTGAAAGTGAGGACGCCCTTGACGCTCTCCTTGCGGAGCCGTCGGAGGCTCTGACCGCCCTGATGACGCGTCTACGTGGGGACATCATCGTTCTCGGCATTGGCGGAAAGATGGGCACCACACTAGGGGTGGCCGCCGCACGTGCCATATGCCAAGCGGGCTGCGCAAAGCGGGTGTTCGGCGTGTCGAGGTTTTCCGCACCCGAGGCCAGGGCTTACCTCGAGGATCACGGCGTAAGGACCATCCCGTGCGATCTGCTCGATCAGAGCGGTGTCGCGCAGCTCCCGCAGGTTGAGAACGTCATTTATATGGTCGGTCGCAAGTTCGGCACCGGGGGCAGCGAGTACCTCACGTGGGCGACGAACGTCCTGGTGCCGAGCAACGTGGCGAGTCATTTCCGGGACAGTCGCCTGGTCGTCTTTTCCACAGGGTGCGTCTATCCCCTGGTCAAGCCGGCGACGGGTGGCTGTACCGAGGCTACGCCGCCCGATCCGGTGGGGGAGTATGCGCAGTCGTGTCTCGGGCGCGAGCGGATCTTCGAATACTGGAGTCGTGCCACGGGGTGTCAGATGTGTTTCCTGCGTCTGAATTACGCCGTCGGCCTCCGCTACGGTGTGTTGTACGACATAGGCTGTCGTGTCTACGCAGGTGACCCCGTCGATTTGACGGTGAGCCACGTCAACCTCATCTGGCAGGGCGACGCGAACCGCCAGGCGCTGTTGGCCCTCGAATTGTGCGACACACCTCCTGCCATCCTGAACGTCACCGGTCCGGAGACGGCGCCGGTCCGGTCTATTGCCGAACGCTTCGCAGAGCTTTTCGACACCGAGGCCCGTTTCGTCGGTGAGGCAAGTGAAAGGGGTATGTACCTGAGCAACGCCGGAGAAGCCGCCGCGCGGTTCGGCTATCCTTCAGTTCCCCTCGACACGATGATCCGCTGGCAGGCCGATTGGATTCGACGCGGAGGGCCGGTCCTGGAGAAGCCGACCCACTATGGGGTGACCGATGGGCAGTTCTGATAGTGGGGATGGCATCCCTGTTGCGCTCCTGGGCCGCTTCAGGGAAGGATGCGTCATCCCGGCGATGCCGTTGGCGCTGGATGCGCAGCGGCGCTTTGACGAACGGCACCAGGCCGCACTGACGCGCTACTACGTCGATGCGGGCGCGGGCGGGCTCGCCGTTGGCGTGCACACGACCCAGTTTGCCATTCGCGATCCGGATGTCGGGCTGTACGAACCGGTGCTGCGGTTCGTATCGGGCGTGATTGATGATTGGCACGCGAAAACCGGTCGTACGATGTTCAAGATCGCCGGCATATGCGGGCGCACGCCACAGGCGCTGCACGAGGCGTCGTTTGCCCGCGACTGCGGGTACCATGCGGGCCTGGTTAGCCTGGGCGCTTTCACCGATTCCGACACCCTCCAGTCGATGGTCGAGCATTGCACGTCGGTCGCGGAGGTTTTGCCCATCATCGGGTTCTATCTGCAGCCGGCTGTTGGCGGGCGGAGGCTCCCATACAGTTTCTGGCGAGAGCTCGCCGGAGTCGAGAGACTGATCGGGGTCAAGATTGCGCCCTTCAACCGGTACCAGACGCTGGATGTTGTCCGTGCCATCTGTGACGCGGGGCGCGAGAAGACGGTGACCCTCTACACGGGGAATGACGACCACATCGTCGGTGATCTGCTGACCGAGTACGTCATCGAGACGCCATTTGGGCCGCGCTCGACGCGGATGGTTGGAGGGTTGCTCGGGCAGTGGGCGGTCTGGACCCGCCAAGCTGTGGGGCTCCTAGATGAGATTCACAGGCTGCTGCACAGCGGGACTTCCATCCCACCCGAGCTGCTCACGCGCGGTGCCAGGCTCACGGACGCCAATTCGGCTATCTTTGACGCTGCCCACAGCTTTGCCGGCTGCATCCCGGGCATCCAGGAGGTCCTCAGGCGTCAGGGCCTGGTCAATGGTATCGAGTGCCTGGATCCTGATGAGACGCTGTCGCAGGGTCAGATGGATGAGATTGATCGAGTGTGCGCTTCGTATCCCGAGTTCAGCGACGACGCTTTCGTGAACTCCAATCTGGAGCGCTGGCTGAAATAAGCATCTTAACCTTGCGAAGGTCACGAACGGACTGCCACAGCGAGGCACCTCTGGATTCACGGACACTCACACTTGCCGGCACGTCACAACTTCGCAAGGTTCTCTGGGCTAGATGGGAGGGCACTAATGCGGATCTCTGACATTCACGTAAGGACATTTCGCAGCACGTCCGGTGTCATACGCGATTCTGAGGGGCACGGTCATCCGGGTCCCCAGCACGAAGCACATCAGAGCCTCGTGACCGTCGTAGCCGACGACGGCACGGAAGGCTACATGTTTGGCGGCATCTCAAAGGGCGTCCTGGAGAGCCTGATCAAGCCATTGGTGATCGGCAAGGACCCCTTCTACCGCGAGCAGATATGGCAGGCGCTCAAAGAGCGGCAGCGCCTGAATCTGAGCACCCTAGTGGACAGGGTCTTGACCATCATCGACTGCGCGCTGTGGGATCTGGCAGGACGCGCGTTGAACCAGCCTGTATACAAGCTGCTGGGAGCCTATCGTGACAAGGTCCCTGCCTATGCAAGCACAATGTGTGGGGACGATCTTGCGGGAGGTCTGGACTCGCCTGAGGCCTACGCGCGGTTTGCAGCGCAGTGTATGGCGCGCGGCTACCCGGCCTTCAAGCTGCATACCTGGCAGCCACCTATGCCCGGTGCACCGGACGTCAGGCGCGACGTGGCAGCCTGCGCTGCCGTCCGCGAGGCGGTGGGCCCCGACGTGCCGCTGATGCTGGATCCCTATCACTACTATGGGCGTGAGGAATCTCTTATCCTGGGGCGCGAGCTGGAGAAGCTGGGCTTCCTCTGGATGGAGGAGCCGATGGACGAGCACAGCATGTCGTCCTACGTGTGGCTGGCAGAGCAGCTCGATCTTCCGATCTGCGGGCCGGAGACCGCCGAGGGAAAGATGTTCGCACGGGCCGAATGGATCAAGTACGGCGCGGCTGATATTGTCCGAGGTGGAGTGGGTGACGTGGGCGGGATCACGCCGCTGGTGAAGATCGCGCATCTGGCGGAGGCCTTCGGGATGCGGATGGAGGTGCACGGCGGCGGCGCTGCGAACCTGCACGTGCTGTGCGCGATGGGCATCCCGGGGCGGTTCTACGAGCGCGGGCTGCTGCATCCCTTTGTCGACTATGAGTCCCCGAGCCCGTGGCTCAACCGGCTTGAGGATCCGATGGATAGCGAGGGCTATGTGCACGTCTCGCAGCTTCCCGGCTTGGGGTGGGACATCAACTTCGACTACATCAAGGACAATCTTGTCGTGTCAGAGGAACGTTGACACGTTCTGCGCGTTGGAACGTAGAGACGTTCTGACGTACTAGCGCTTCTATAGGAGGGAAAGTGGAAAGTACAATACTTGGCCAGTTGGCGGATTCCGGCCAGTCGATTTGGCTCGACTACATCCGGCGCTCATACATTCTCGGCGGTGGCCTGGCTGCCGCGGTTAACCAGGGCGTGCGGGGTGTTACGTCGAACCCCGCAATCTTCGAGAAGGCGATCGCCGGCAGCGACGACTACGATCAGCAGCTCGCCGAGACGTGTGATCTGGGCGTGGTTGCGGCCGATACGTATGAGGCGCTAGCCCTGCGCGACATCCAAATGGCAGCCGATACGCTGCGGATCGTGTACGAGGCTACGGAGGGTAAGGACGGTTTCGTCAGCCTCGAGGTGAGCCCCGATTTGGCCTATGACACCGCCGGCACGATCGCGCAAGCTCGGCATCTTTGGGGAGCTGTCGGTCGACCCAACGTTCTGATCAAGGTGCCCGCGACACCGGAGGGCATTCCTGCCATCGAGACGCTCATCGGCGAGGGAATCAACGTCAACGTGACGCTGATGTTCTCACTGGAGCAGTACGACGCGGTCGCGGAGGCCTATATGGCGGGTCTGGAGCGTCGAGCCGCGACAGGATGGGGATCTGACGGGCATAGCATCCGTGGCATCCTTCTTTGTCAGCCGCGTCGACGTGATGGTCGACGGCATGTTGGATGATTTGGGACACCGGAGGCCGCCGAACTCAAGGGCACGATCGGCATCGCCAACGCCAAGATGGCCTATCAGCGCTTCAAGCAGGCGTTCAGTGGTGAGCGCTGGGAGCATCTTGCCGCCAAGGGGGCCAGCCTTCAGCGTCCCCTGTGGGCCAGCACCAGCACCAAGAACCCGGCGTATCCCGACACGCTCTATCCCGACGCCCTGATCGGCCCCCATACCGTCAACACGCTGCCCCCCGAGACGCTGAAGGCCGTGCTCGATCATGGCACGGTGGCTGACACCCTTGAGGCCGATCTGGAGACCGCACAGGCCCAACTCAGACGCCTGGCTGATCTGGGCATCGATTTGGATCGCGTGACCGACGCGCTCCTGGACGAGGGCGTTGACAAGTTCGCGAAGCCCTTCGAAGTACTTCTGCAAAGCGTGCGCACGAAGTGCCGCAGGCTCGGGCTGCCGCGTTTCGAGGCCCGCCTTGGCGAGGAACAGGCAGCGGTAGATACTGCCCTCGATCGGTTGGTCGAGGAAGAGATCGTCGACCGTATCTGGGAACTTGACTACTTCGTGTGGCAGCCGGAGCCGACGGAGATTTCCAATCGCCTTGGATGGCTCACCTCACCCGCGGTGATGCTGAGACACCTGGAACCCATAGCGGACTTCGTCGACGCTGTCAGGGATGCCGGCTACACGCGCGTGGTGTTGCTGGGTATGGGGGGCTCCAGCCTGGCCCCCGACGTCTTCAGCACCGTCTTCGGCGGTCGCGAGGGCTATCCGCGACTGGACGTCCTCGACAGCACCGATCCCGGTGCCGTGCTGGCCTATGCCGACGCGCTCGACCTTGCGAGGACCTTGTTCATCGCCTCCAGCAAGTCGGGCACGACGGCCGAGACCCTGTCATTCCTCAAGTATTTCTACAACGCGACGAGCGATGCGGTGGGCCGCGCGGACGCGGGAGCGCACTTTGCCGCCATCACCGATCCCGGCACATCGCTGGCAGCACTGGGCAGGGAGCTTGGATTCCGTGCCGTCTTCGAGAACATCCCTACCATTGGCGGGCGGTACTCAGCGCTATCCCACTTCGGCCTCGTCCCTGCAGCGCTGCTGGGTGTCGACGTCGGGCTTCTGCTCGAGCGCGCCCTGGGCTTCCCCTTTACCCCTATGGATATAAGGGATGATGGCCAAGACCCAGCCCCTTCCTCGACGGGCGGGGGATGGGAAGGGGAGGCTTCGCAGACCGCCGGCGACACGGTTGCTGCGGAACTGGGCGTCATCCTGGGCGAACTGGCCAAGGCCGGACGGGACAAACTGACGCTGGTCGTCTCTCCTCCGTGCGGCAATTTCGGCGATTGGGTGGAGCAACTCGTTGCCGAGAGCACCGGCAAAGCCGGCACGGGCATCCTCCCTGTGGTTGGGGAGCCATTGGGGGCGCCGGAGGTCTACGGTAACGACCGGCTTTTTGTGCACCTCCGACTCGACGGCGATACCACTGCCGACGCGGCGTTGGGCGCACTGGCTGAAACCGGGCACCCTGTGGTCACGCTTCACCTGCGTGACCTGTATGACATTGGCGAGCAGATCTTTCTCTGGGAGATGGCTGTGGCGGTGGCGGGACATAGCCTGGGCATCCAGCCCTTCAATCAACCTAACGTAGAGGCGGCCAAAGTGTTGGCACGTCAGATGATCGCAACCTATCGCGAGAGTGGTGCGCTCCCCGAAGGCGCGTCGACCGAGGTCGGGGGCCAGGCACTTGTGAGCTTCCTGGCTCAGGTCCGCGCGGGCGACTACGTGGCCTTGCAGGCTTACGTTCAACCTACCGAGGCCACGACGGAGGCGCTGCAGTCCCTGCGCCGCTGGATTCGCGACCGCTATCAGGTTGCGACGACGTCGGGCTATGGCCCTCGTTACCTTCACTCCACCGGCCAGCTCCATAAAGGTGATGGCGGCAACGGCCTCTTCATCCAGTTCACGGCTGATCCCGTCCGGGACGCGGAGATTCCCGACCGGGCGGGGGACTCCGAGGCTTCGATGAGTTTTGGCGTCCTCGTGCGTGCTCAGGCCCTGGGTGACTATCAGGCACTCGCCGATGCCGGTCGTCGTGTCGTCCGGTTCCATCTGGGTCAGGACCCCGCAGCAGCGATCCGCCGCATTCTGGCGGAGGTGTAGAGCCGGCCATGTACTCGTCCGGAGGATGGTGCGAGGAGCTGGCCCTTGCACCATCCTCTGAACTGACGGTTCAGTGTCGGGACAGGGTCCGCACCCCTTTGGCCGGCGTGGTGTGTGGAAGCGCGAATGTGCCATTCCAGTCTATGACTTGAGAGGCTCAATATGTGATGTTGTGGCCACGGTTGCTCCGCAAGATTGGGCGGATCAACGGCACCCGATTGGCCCTGATTTGTATCACCGGACTCTACATTGCACTGGGCTGTATGTATGCCGTCAATACGCCACTCTTTGAGTCGCCGGACGAATCCTCGCATCTCCAGGTTATCCGGTATATCGCCAAAGAGCGGCAACTGCCCCCCTACCAGATCCCAGACAGGAGGGCGGATACCGGGCCGAACATGGCCTGGCTGATCGGCTACCATGATCCGCCGCTCTACTATGCACCGCCGCTCTATCACGTCCTGGCGGCGCTCGTCACGGCGTGGGACTCGATGGACGACTTGGTGGACCGCTTGATCCCCAGCCCCAGTTGGGCGCAGGGCTTCTCTCCCCACCGCGGATCGGACGCCTGGAACAAGAATGTCTTCGTCCATCTTCCCGACGAGACGTTACTGGCGAGTCGGACGGTCCGAGCCGTCGCGTTGCTGCGCGGGCTCTCCATCCTTTTGGGCGCCGTTACCGTGCTCTGCACCTATGCAATTGCGCGGGAAATCTGGCCCGAGCGTGCTTGGCTCGCGCTGGGCGCTGCGGCGTGGGTAGCGTTGAACCCTCAGTTTGCGGCCAGCCACAGCGGCGTGAGCAACGATCCCTTGACGAATGCGCTGTTTTCCGTGACGTTCCTTGGGCTGCTGCGGATGCTGCGCACGGGGGCGGCCTGGCCGCATTGGGCGGCTCTGGGCATTCCGGTCGGGGCAGGGCTGCTGACGAAGCAGAGTGCTCTGATGCTGCTGCCGCTCGGGGCGCTCGGCGCGCTGGTATCGGCCTGGGTTCAGCGCCCGGTTCGCTTCGAGGCCGGCGTAGCGCTCAAGGGCATCGGGCGCGCGATGGCCTTTGGCGTGACGGCTGTGCTTCTCGGCGGCGGATGGTACCTCGCCAACGCGATTCGCTATGGCGATCCGCTGGGCACACTCCCGCACTGGGCGATCCAGGTTCCGCTCGACCGGTTCGGCTGGCAGGCGTTGTTGGCCGGACTCCAGTCCTATTGGGTCGCTTTCGGCTGGGCGCTGATAACGGCGCCCTGGTGGCTCTACGCCGCCGTGGCAGTCTGTGGTGTGCACCGCGATTGCCGGCATGCTCAGGGCCTTTGTGCCGCTAGGCCAGGGTTCCGGCTCCTTCTGGGCGGAATCCCTGTTTGCCAGGCGCGCACTGGCGATTCTGGTGATTGCGATTGGGATGAACTTCGTCGCGTTCACCTTTTGGGCACAGAAGACCGGCTCCTCGTATGGGCGGCTGCTCTTCCCAACTGCCGCACCTGTGGGCGTGCTGTTGGCGTGGGGGCTGTCACAGTGGCGATCGGTCTGGTATCGACGGACCCTGGCTGGCGCAGTTGGCGTGGGCTGTATTGCGGCGGTGCTGCTGCCCTGGTTTCTTCTGCGTCCTGCGTTCCGGTCTCCTTACCGGCCGAAGGGCATGCCCGCAGCCGCCACCGTCGTAGTTGATGGGCAAGTAGGGAGCGTGAGCTTGACCGGCTACAGCATGGGTGAGAGTATCATCTCGCCGGGCGACCGGGTGCCGGTGGACCTATTACTGGCACGCTGACACAGCGCCTGATGAGCTGCTGACGGTCTCGGCTCAGCTTCGCGGGCTGGACGCAACAGAACGCATCGCCGATGACACGCGCTGGCTGGGTGGCACGCTCTATCCCAGCTCTGTGTGGCGTCCCGGGGACGTTGTGATGCACGCGGTCGACCTTGCAGTGCCCCGTCTGGGCATCTGCCCCTGCACTGGTCTGGCTTGATGTTCGCGTCCTGGATGAAACGGGCGCGCTCCTGACTTTCGATCAGACTCTTGGTGACGCTCTGTCGCTGGGGCCGTGGCGGATCCGCGGTGACGTTGATGTCCCCGCAACGGCGGCACGGGTCGGGGCGACGCTCGACGCCGCCATTCGGTTGGCGGCGTATGAGGTGCACCGAGAAGGTGAGCTGCTCTATGTGGATCTGTACTGGCGTGCGGAGGATGTGCCGGACGCCGACTACACCGTCTTCGTCCACTGGCTCGATGCAGCCGGCGAGCTGATCGCCCAGCACGATGGCCCTCCCGCCGGGGGCGCCTATCCAACCTCGTGGTGGTTGCCCGGCGACGTCGTCCCGGACCGGCACGCGCTGGCACTGGACGCCGATTTAGGAGAGGGGACGTTCGTCGTCGGGATGTATGATCCGGCCACGGGCGCCCGGCTGGCCGCCTATGGCGGCGACGGTGCTTGCTTGCCTGACGATGCGATCGTTTTGCCCTGGCCGCAGTAGGTGTCTCTCCAGGTGTGCCCGCGACGAAGGCATCGTGCGGACGGGCTACCGCTTCCGGCGGGTCGCGGCCATAATGGATTTGGAGGGAAACCCTTGTCCTATTATACTTGGCCTCGATAAGGTAAGGAGGTGAACAGTGGCAGGCTTTGAGAAGGCAAGGGATTTGCTCCGGGAGTTCAAGGGTGATCGGTATACCCACGGGCTTGGGGTGTTGTGGCGGGTAGGCGAGCTGACGGCGGAGCTCGGACGCCGGGCCGTCGTGGTCCGGACGACGTTCCCTGGCTCCGACGGCTACATGCGGACGGTTCGGCAGGCTCTGGCACAGGCGGGTGTGGAGATCCTGGCAGAAGTCGATGGCCCGGCCCCCAACGCACCTATCGAGGATCTGCTACGGGTCACGGCGGAGCTCGACACGCTCAATCCTGAGGTGGTGGTGAGCTTCGGTGGCGGCAGCACAATCGATGTGGCAAAGGCCGCGATCGTGCTCCACGTATTGGGCGGAGATATCGAGGACTACTTCGGGACAGGGCTTGTCTCTGCAGCGGTGGCGAACCAAGGCAAGCGGCTGACGCCCCACGTGGCGATCCAGACCGCGTCCAGCTCGTCCGCGCACCTGACGAAGTACTCCAACATCACCAACGTCGCCACGGGTCAGAAGAAGTTGATCGTGGACGATGCGATCGTACCGGCACGGTCGATCTTCGACTATACGGTCACCTTTGGAGCGCCGCCTTCGCTCACAGCCGATGGCGCGCTGGATGGCATCTCGCACGCGTTGGAGGTGCTCTACGGGGCGGTCGGCAAACCCGAATACGATCACATCGAGGCGGTGGCCCGCGAGGCTATCGGTCTGGTGGTGGAATATCTGCCTCGTGTGATGGCCCGGCCGGCTGATGCCGAGGGGCGGGAGGCGCTGGGATTGGCGACAGACCTGGGTGGGTACTCGATCATGCTCGGCGGCACGAACGGCGGGCACTTGACGAGTTTCTCGCTCGTCGACGCGATGCCTCACGGCAGGGCTTGCGCCCTGATGAACCCCTACTATACGGTCTTCTTCGCGCCCGCAATTCAGCGTCCGCTCGACGTCGTCGGGCGCATCTTCCAGGATGCCGGCTATCTCGACGGCGACGTCGACACGCTGACCGGGCGTGCGCTGGGCGAGGCCGTGGCTCAGGCCATGATCGCTTTCGATGCCAAGATCGGGCTGCCCACGACGATGAGCCAGGTGGAGACGATCACCGAGGCGCACATCGAGCGGGCCCTGACCGCGGCCAAGAACCCGCAGCTCAGGATGAAGCTCGAGAATATGCCGGTGCCGCTGACTCCTGACATGGTCGACGAGTACATGGGCGCGGTCTTGGCGGCCGCGTGGGACGGCGACCTCAGCAAGATCAAGAACACGTAGATGGCAGCACAAGCAGCGGCGGGTGGGGGACGGAAACCCAACATCGTCTTCGTTTTGACGGACGACCAGGGCTACGGTGATCTCGGATGCTACGGCAACCCCGTGATCCAGACCCCGCAGATGGACGCGCTCTACCGCGACAGCGTGCGACTTGCGGATTACCACGTCGGCCCAACCTGTGCGCCGACGCGGGCCGGTCTGATGACGGGCCACTACCACAACAGCACCGGTGTGTGGCACACCATCGGCGGGCGGTCGCTGCTGCGGCGGGATGAGTGGAGCCTCGCCACAGCTCTGTCCGAGGGCGGCTATGTCACCGGCCTCTTCGGCAAGTGGCACCTGGGCGATAATGAGCCGTACCGGCCGCAGGATCGCGGGTTCCAGCACGTCGTGGCTCACGGAGGTGGTGGGGTTGGCCAGACGCCCGACTATTGGGGCAATAACTACAACGGTGATACCTACGCCGTCAACGGGGTCTGGACACCGTTTGAGGGTTACTGCACCGACGTGTGGTTCAACGAAGCGCTGACTTTCATCCACGACCACCGCGACCAACCTTTCTTCTGCTACGTCAGCACCAACGCCCCGCATGTTCCCTACATTGTGGATGACGCCTACAGCGATCCCTACGTGGGTCAGGTCGAGCACCAGGACCGGGCCAACTTCTACGGCATGATCACGGCGATCGACGAGAACCTGGGACTGCTCCGCAGGAAGCTGGACGAGTGGGGCCTGGCAGAGAACACGATCCTCATCTTCATGACCGACAACGGCAGCTCGTGCGGGGCGACGCTGGACGCGGAGCAGTTTGTCGTCGGGGGATACAACGCCGGGATGCGGGGCATCAAGGGATCGGAGTATGACGGCGGTCATCGCGTGCCATTCTTTATCCGTTGGCCGGCAGGAGGCTTCACGGGTGGGCGCGACGTGACCCAGTTGACCGCCAATGTCGATATCGTGCCCACGCTGCTGGAGCTCTGCGAGATCGATCCCGGCGTGCACACGTTCCACGGGCGGAGCCTGGTGCCGCTGCTGAAGGGAGAGGCGTCGGGCTGGCCCGACCGCGCCCTGGTGACCGATTCACAGCGTCTGACCACGCCCGTCAAGTGGCGGAAGAGCGCCGTGATGACGAAGCGCTGGCGTCTGGTTAACGGGGTCGAGCTTTACGATATAGGCACTGATCCGGGCCAGTGCCGTGATGTCGCCGCTGCGCACCCCGAGGTCGTAAAGCAGCTACGATCGGAGTACGATGCGTGGTGGGAAGTCGTCTCGGAGCAGTTCGATGGCACGATCCCCATCCCCGTGGGACTTGAAGCCGGTGTTTCGGCGCGGTTGACGTCCCACGATTGGCGCAATGATCCCGTGGTGTGTGCCTGGAACCAGTCGATGATCCGTGAGGGCCTGCGGTGCAATGGCTACTGGGAGATCGATGTGGTGCAAACGGGGCAGTACCGGTTCGAGCTGCGGAGGTGGCCGCACGAGGAGGACCGCGCCGTCGTGGCGGGAATCCCGGGGCCGCTGAAGCCGTTCACGGCGGAGATCAAGACGGGTTGGGGCGGTGGCCGCGCACTACCTCTGACGCGGGCCAGCGTCCAGGTGGGCGGGCAGACCATGGAAAGAGAAATCGGCCCTGCCGAAGTCGGGATCGTCTTTGATCTCGATCTGAACGCGGGGGAGACGCGGCTACAGACCGCCTTCTATGAGGAGGACGGGACGAGAGTCGGCGCGTACTACGTCTACGTGACGCGACTTGCGTGAGACGTCAGCAGGTCACGTGAGAGGCCCGCACGGGGATGAAGTCCCTGCCGTGAGTCTGCCTGGTCGTGCTCTATGCGGGGTCAGGAACCCGTCAGAGCACATGCCTCGTCATCAAGTGCCGGGGACCTCGCGCCGCGGACGGCGCCAAGGCTCCCCGGCACTATTTGTGGGCCTCTACGCCTCCGCCGACGCGATGACCTCTACCTCGCCGAGGGCGGCCTCGTCAAGCTCGACGCCCAGCCCCGGCGTGGTCGGGACAGCGATGCAGCCGTCTGCGTCGATTCGGAAGGGCGACGTGATCAGGCTCTGCGTCGTTGCCTCAGTCAGGATCGGCGGGTCGTAGGGGAACTCGACCATCGGGCAGTTGTCGACCGTTGCCATCGCGTGGAGTGTCGGCGCCAGACAGAGCGGGAAGTTGGCTCCCGAGAGTAGCACGTGGGGGATGACCAGCCGCCCGAAGAAGTCGGCGAACTCCGCCGCCTTGCGCGCGCCGGTGATCCCGCAGTTGCCTCCCATCACCAGGTCGGGCTGGATGATGTCGTAGGCGCCCTTCACGAGGTGCTCGCGCCAGTCGTAGACCGTGGGTGTGTGCTCGCCGCCTGCGACGAACATATCGACGGTCGCTGCGATCTCGGCGAGGCCCTCGATGTCGGGGCGGGGGAGGGGCTCCTCCAGGTAGTAGACGTCGAGGGCATCCAGCTCCCGCGCGATCTGGAGCGCGGTCCGGCGCGACCAGTAGTGGTAGCCCTCCGACGCGTTGTTCTGATTGGCGTCGACCAAGAGCAGGAGGTCTTCGCCCACTGCCTCACGTACTGCCTCCACCGCGGCAAGATCCTCCCACGGGTCGGGCCGGTGAAGGCGCAGCTTGACAGCTTTGAAGCCTGCAGCCTGAAGCTCCTTGACCTGGCGCACGTGCTCGTCGATCTCGAGGATCCTGCTCGTGGCAGCGTAGACCAGCAGCCGGTCGGTGCGGGCGCCCAGTAGCTGGCCACCGGCTGGTCCGTGGCCTTGCCGACGATATCCCATAGGGCGATCTCCAGCCCCGAGGCACCCTTGCCCGAGGTGTCGGAGCGAACCCCGCTCATGTGGCGCGCCCAGAAGTCACCGACCATGAAGGGATCGACACCCAGAGCGAGCGTGGGGCTTGCCCCGGTGTAGGGCGCGATGCCGACGATGCCTTCGTCGGTAGTCACCCGGTAGATGGCGAACTTGAAGCTTGTGGCAGGTGATCCGGATGGCTCACGCCACGCGGCACGCCACGGCGAGGGCAGCGGTACCGGCTCTTTGCGTTGGATGACGTCGACGCGTATGACCTTCATCTGGTTCCCCCCTTAGTCGAAGAAGCCCTTGTCTTCCTCGTTCAGGTACTGGAGCGCCTTGTCTACGTTGAAGGTGACCCCCAGGCCGGGGGTATCCCACACGTCGATCAAGCTGTCCTTGACGATAGGATCGGGCAGTCCCTCGATGATGTCGTACCACCAGTCCGGTCGGCCCACGGGGTACTCGAATCCCACGAAGTTGGGTGGGAGTGTCGCTGCGACCTGCACGTGGGCCGCGAGCCCGATCAGACCGTCGAAGACGCCGTGCGGGGCCATCAGGATTCCGTGAAGATCGGCGTACTCCGCGACCCACTTGAGCTCCGCGATGCCACCGATGTCAGCGGGATCGGGCCCGATGACGTTGACGGCGTGCGTCTCGATCAGCTCGCGGAAGTTCTCGCGGAGGTAGATCTGCTCGCCCGTGTGAATCGGTGTCGACGTGCTCATGGTCAGCTCACGGTACGTATCCGCCATCGTGTAGGGTGTATAGTCGCCGGCGATGGTGTCTTCCAGCCACATGATGTGCATGGATTCGAGGGCCTTTGCCAGCCGGATCGCGTCGGGCAGCGTCCAGCCAGGGCCGCAGTCCAGCGCCAGACCGACCTCGTCACCGAGGACGTCCTTCATCGCCTCGACGCAGGCGATGACGTGGTTGAGCCCCTTCTCGGTTAGCAGCCCGCGGTTCGCATGCGGCGCGCCGTGCTCCAGCGTGCCGTAGAAGAAGTCTGGGACCTCATAGGGCATTCGGCTGTGAAAACCGACGCCCTGCTTGATATAGCCGAAGTGCTCCTTGGCATCCTTCATCTTCTGCATGTTGTCGGCGTAGTCGTCGGGCGAGTAGCCGTCCATTCTGAACCGGATCCCGCCGTTGTAGCAGCGGACCTTGTCGCGCACCTTGCCGCCCAAGAGCTTGTAGACGGGGAGCCCCGCGGCCTTGCCGGCGATATCCCAGAGTGCCATCTCGATGGCACTGACCGCGCTTCCCCAAGGCTTGTAGCTACCCATCCGCCGAATCTTCTGTACCGCGTGCGCGACGTCGGTGGGGTCCTCATCCAGCAGATACTGCTTGTAGAACAGCACGTGTGGCTTCAGGTAGGGCTTGGAGTTCTCGGCCTCGCCGTAGCCATCGATGCCGTCATCGGTCACGATGCGCACGACGGGGTTTTGGCCGATGATGGCACACTTCAGATCGGTGATCTTCATGAGATTGCCTCCAGGTAATGTGCTCGCTTCAGGAAACGATGACCTCACCATAGGACCGTTCCCGCCATCCGTCAACTCGGAAGCTACTCCTACAGTGTCAGCGGTGCGCGGGCGTAGGTGCAGGGCTTGTCCCTGCTCAAGGTGTGTTTCACATAATCGGCAAGTCGCCCTATAACTGGAGGATCGTGCAGAACTGAGTAAGGGCATAAGGAGGTGTACGAGATGACGAATCGTGAGAGTTCCTCTGGCGGTGTGTTGCCGGTCCGAGGCTATCTGCTGCACATCACGCATTACGATCCACGCTGGTGGAAGGCGAAGGAGCACGAACAACCGTTTGATCTGGCTCTGGGACTGGATCTGGTTGATGCGATGGCGCAGACCGGGATGAACCTGCTGGTGGTTGACTGCGCTGATGGCGTGCGCTATGCTTCGCATCCCGAGCTCGCCCGTCCCTACAGCGTGCCGATGGAGGCGCTGGTCGAGCTCGTAACCCGGGCCGACAGCCACGGGCTGGAGGTGGTCCCTAAGCTCAACTTTGCCCAGAGTGGGCTGCATCACCACAACGACTGGTTCCGCCCGCACAACGATCTTTTCGACAGCGACCGCTACTGGGAGCTGGCGTTCGAGGTCATCGACGAGTTGATCGGGGTCATGCATCCGGCGAGGTTCTTCCACGTTGGGATGGATGAGGATCACTGGCGCAGCAACGGCCAGTACGTATCCGCGATCAACAGGCTTCACGCCGGGTTGGCGACGCGCGGCCTGCGCACCGTGATCTGGAACGATTCTGCGTCCCTGTACCCAAGAGGGGCAATTCATCGGGACAAGTCGCTTGTGGCTGAAGCCATCGTCCCGAAGGACATTGTGCACGTCGTCTGGGACTACGGCGGAGCACCGGCGGAGACCCTCAGACGGATTCGTATGGCAGGCTTCGAGGTCTGGGGCGCGCCGGGACGCGATGCAGCCCTGGTCGCAGAGATGCGCGAGGCTGTGAAACGGGCTGGGGGTTCAGGTCTTCTGCTGACCCGGTGGATGCCGTGTGTCGAGCGCAATCGTCAGGAGCTCGTGGAGAGCATCCTGACCCTTGGACCCGTCTGTTCGGCCTGATGCGTCTGAAGAGCCGGGGTTTCCCTGTAGAGGCATCTGCACGACAGGATCCCCGGTCACCATCGATTCTGCTCAGTTCGCCGACGCCGGCTCTTCCGTCATTTGGATGAAGGCGCCGTGCCAGGTGTGGTACCAGACCTGGCCCGTGGTGCCATGGACGCTCAGCATCCCGGCGATCTCGCCGCCGCTCTCGGTGTGGATCGTGTAGTAGCCGTAGAACGGATCGGCGTCCTCGACGGTCTCACCTGGGTGGTGCGCGTCTAGCCACTGCTGGGCGATGGTCAATGCATCGGCCGCCGAGATCGTGTTCTCGCCCTGTTGTGCGACGCCCATCATGCCGCCGGGACCGTGCATCCCGTACTTGGCGTTCCACATCATGTCCGGCCCGATTTCCGGGCTCACGACACCGCTCGATTTATCGAGGAGCAACTCCATGGCGCCAATATGGGTATCCGGCTCTTGGGCGATCGCGTAGAAGTTCTGATCGAACTCCATTACCTCCACGATGCGGAGGCTGCCGTACCCAATGCCCACCAGATAGTCGTCGAACGCGGTCTGGGCCTGCGCGAGGGTGAAGTTGTGCGTCGACGGTGCCCCGTCGGTGCCATCGGTGGGGCACACTGTTGCCGCGGTCCCCGGTGTCTCGCCCCACGTTCCCCCAGGTTCCATGCCGGCCGGACCGCCGCCGCACGTGTCCTGGATTCCTGCGGTGCCCATCATGCCTTGGCTGCCGAGCACCGGCATCGCCCAACCGCGTCCGCGCCACAGCGCCCATCCGCCCACCAGGACGGCGCCCACGAGGGCTATCGTCACCAGTACCCCCACACCAAACCAAATAGCTGACTTCATAGCACGCTCCCCAACGTTTCCTCAGGCCAACGGGATTTGATCTTTGTCCCAACTATATCCGGGGTATGGGTGCCGGGTCAGGGCTGAACGGTCTGGGGAAGGCACCGCCATTCGGCGGGGTGACATGACACTTGAGCGTTCGCGAGATTTCCGAAACCTTGCGAAAGTTCAGTGGACGTCGGGCAGTTGTACCGAGAGGGTGGTGCCTACGCCGGGGGCGGACCGGATCTCGAGTGTGCCGCCGAGCTGCCTGACGCGTTCTTGCAGCCCGACAAGACCGAAGTGTCCCCCACGGGTGTACGCATCGAGGCGTGCGGCGGGCTGAAAGCCAACGCCGTCATCATCGATCACCAGCGACAGCCCTTGCTCAGACCACGTGACCCTGACCGTAATGCTGCTCGCGGAAGCGTGCTGAAGCGCATTGCTTAGGGCTTCCTGGGTGATCCTGTAGGCCGCGAGCTCTGTCTCGGGTGGGAGTCGGCGAGGTTCGGGCCCCACCTCAAGCCTCACCTGGCTATCGCTGCGTGCATCTGCGGCCTCCACCAGCATTTCCAGGGCCGGCACGAAGCCGAGATCCTCTAGGTAAGCCGGGCGGAGTGCGCTGATGGTGCGCCGCAGGTCGTCAATCACGCCGACCTCGGCCTCCCGCAGCGTACCCAGTAGCGATTCCGCACCGATGACGTCGTTTCGCTCGATCCGGTGGCGCGCCATCTCGATACGCTGGTTGAGCGCGATCAAGCTCTGGACCGGCCCGTCGTGGAGGTCGCGGGCCAGTCGCGCCCGTTCCTCTTCCTGCCCCTTCGTGACCGCATCCAGATAGTCGAGCACACCGGCCTGATAGCCTTCCAGGCGCCGGACCATCTCCGACAGCGTGCGGTGGAGTTCCCCGATCTCGGCCACGCCCCCGGGATCCTCGCCGATGAGTGCGTGGTTTCCCCACGATACCTGGCTGGCGGCCTTGGAAAGGCGCTGCAGGGGCCTGACAATGGTCCGCCAGCCGAAGGTGAGGATGAGGACAGAGAGGCCTGCTGCGATAGCGGCTGCGATAGGTCCAAGGCTGGAGAATCGGAGGATAGGTCCGATAAGGTCTTGTGCGGGCTCCCGGATGATGACGTGCCACTCGGCGCCCCGAACGGCGGCGTACGTGACGACGAGGGGGCCTGACGGCGAGTTGGGAACGATGACAGCACCCTCCGGCTGCCGGAGGGCCTCCGCCACGCCGGGTGTGCCCACCACCGAGCTGCCGATACGGCCCATCGCTGTTCGCGATGAGGCGGCCATCGCGATCCACGATCCATACGGCCCCCGGCAGCTCATCAGCGGTGATCGGTAGCCACGCTGCAAGGTCCTCGCCTCCTGGAGAAAGGTCGCCGCGTGAGAGGGCATCCTCCAGGCGCAGGGCGATCAGCCTTGCCGTCAGCATGTCGCGCTCGATGACGAAGTCTTGCATCACCTTCTGGTGTGAGTAGACACCCGTAAAGGCCAGGCCAATGATCACGAGCGTGACCGGCAGTATCGCCCAAAGGATCAACTGCGCCTGCAGTGAGCGCACCCAGCGTGAGAGCTTCGTCATCGCGAGCACTACTCGATGGTAATCCAGCCGCGCTTGAGCGCCTCGGTAACGGCCTCGGTACGGCTGCTGACGTTCAGCTTCTCGTAGACATTCGCCAGATGGCCCTGGACCGTGCGGTGGCTAATTCCCAGCTCCTGGCCGATTTCACGGTTGGTCATGCCCTGGGCCGCCAGCCGCAGCACGTCGATCTCACGCTCGGTTAGCGTCTCCACCTGGTCTGCGGCGCCCGGTGGGGCCTCGTGACTCATCTGCCGCACCACCGCCGTGGCCACCGCCGGGCTCAGAGCGGTGAGGCCATGGTGGACGTCTCGCACGGCTTTGACCAACTCCTCGGACGTGGCTGTCTTGAGGACGTAGCCGTCTGCCCCGGCACGCAGAAGCGCACGGATGTAGGGATCATCGTCGTGGGCCGTCAAGATCAACACCTGGACGTCGGGAAAGTGCTGCTTGATGCGGCGGGTCGCCTCGATCCCGGTGACCTCGGGCATCTGGATGTCCAGCACGGCCACGTCCGGGCTGGTTTCCTCAACCAGCTGTAGCACCTCTGCACCGTTGCCCGCCTCGCCGATGACCTGGATGTCATCTGTTTCCTCAAGGAACTGCCGGATGCCCTCGCGTACGAGGACGTGGTCATCGGCCAGGACGACGCGAATCCTCTCGTCCATATGTGTCTCCTCTTCGCCCGTTGCGACGGATTGCGATACGTTTAGTATACCCGCTCATCTGGAATCGCGGACTTGAGCTTCGAGGCAATGCGAGCCTGGCAAGTGCTACGCGATGCACCTCTATTGACGCGATCTTTCCAGGCGCGGCAACGAGCCGTCGATCCGCCTGGGTTCCAGGAAGTGTGGAGTTGCGCAAGTTCCCATTTCTGGACGAGAATGGTGATCCACCTACAAGGAGGATGCGTCATGAAGATCACCGATATCAGCGTCGTACGCGTCAATCTCCCTCGCCACGAGGCCAAGACGCCGCCCCGGCGCCCTTCGTGGAACACGGAGGCCGAGGTGGCCAACCCGATGTCGCGGTATGCGAAGGTGAAGGCGCACCGCAGTCTGTGGCTACCTCGTTGGGAGGGGGCCTGGGTCAAAGTGACGGCCGAGGATGGCACTTGGGGTCTCGGCACGCTCTCCTATGCCAGGGCGTTAACGCCCGTCGTCGAGCACCTCGCGTCGCAGATGGTGGGCGAGGACTGCCTGGCGACCGACTTCCACGCGGACCTGATGTTCCGGATGACCAAGCCCTATGGAACGACGGGCCTGGCTTCGTACGCGATCAGCGGCATCGATCTGGCCTTGTGGGATCTCAAGGGCAAGCTGCTGGAGCAGCCCGTGTACGGCCTGCTCGGCGGCCCGCAGAAGGATCGCATCTTCTGCTACGCGACGGGCAACGACGTGGACTGGTACAAGGAGTTGGGGTTCAGGGGATTCAAGCTGGCGTGCCCGTATGGGCCCGCGGACGGGTGGGACGGCATTCGGCGCAACGAGGCCTTCGTGGCGAAGGCGCGCGAGATCATCGGCGACGAGGCCGAGCTGATGCTCGACTGCTGGATGGCCTTCGACGTCGAGTACACCGTCCGCCTTGCCGAGGTCTTGCGCCCCTACCGGCTCAAGTGGATGGAGGAGTGCCTGATCCCGGAGGACTTCGACGCCCACGTCGCGCTGCGAGAGCGCCTGCCCTGGCAGACCCTGGCGACCGGCGAGCACTGGTACAGCCACGTTCCCTTCCAGTGGGCGATCAACCACCACGTCGTCGACATCCTGCAGCCCGACATCAACTGGTGCGGCGGCATGACGACCGTCCGCCGGATCGCGGCGGCGGCCGACGCGGGCGGCATCCACGTGATCCTGCACGGCGGGGCCGTCACGCCCTTCGGCCAGCACTTCACCTTTGCCACGCCTTCCTCGCCGTGGGGTGAGTATTTCGTCGCCTCGCCGCCCGGCGTGCCGCTGGAGGAGGCCGCGCGCCTGCCCGGGCAGGCCATCGCCAAAGACGGCTGGCTCGTGCCCAATGACGCACCCGGCTTCGGGCTGGAGATCCGCGAGGAGTGGATCGAGCCGTACAGCTGAGCGGTCAGCTGTTAGCTTTCAGCGGTCAGCGAGAGGCGGAAGTAGGGAGTACGGAGTAAGGAGTAAATTTCGCAGCCTACTTCCTACTCCTTACTCCCGCTGAAAGCTGATAGCTGTCTGCTTCCGAAGGAGCCTCATTATGCCGATTATCGATAGTCACTGCCACGCGTGGTCCTACTGGCCGTACGCGCCGGACGTGCCCGATCCGGAGCATCGCGGCCGAGTTGAGCAGTTGCTCCACGAGATGGACGCACACGGCATCGATCAGGCGGTGGTCGTCTGTGCGCAGATCGACCATAATCCTGACAACAATGCCTACGTCGCCGATCGCGTCGCCGCCTATCCCGAACGTCTCCACCAGGTTGCGGATCTCGATAGTGCGTGGTCGACGACCTACCATACACCTGGCGCCGGCGCGCGGCTGCGGGAGATGGCCGAGCGCTGGCCGATCAAGGGCTTCACGCACTACCTGGCACACGATGACGATGGTGCCTGGCTCGGGTCGGAGGATGGGGTTGCGCTCTTTACGGCGGCTGCGGATCTAGGCTTGTTTGCGAGCCTGAGTTGCTACCCGCACCAGCAGAAGGCGATCCGGGCGGTCGCAGAGCGGTTCCCGACTGTGCCCGTGCTATGCCACCATCTCGGGCATCCCACGGCTGACGAAGCCCCCCCCTACGAGGACTTAAGCGAGATCCTGGTGTCGGCGCGCTGCCCGAACGTATATCTCAAGCTGTCCGGCTTCTACTACGCGACTGGGGGGAGCGACGAGTACCCCTTCGCCGCGGCGCACTGGCTCGTCCGTGCGCTCTACGACCGCTACGGCGCGCAGCGCCTGTGTTGGGGATCGGACTACCCTGTCGCCAGGCTGCACATGACCTACCTGCAGGCGCTAGACGCTTTCCGCGAGCACTGCGACTTTGTGCCCGACGAGGAGAAGACGCTGATCCTGGGCGGCAACGTGCAGCGGCTGCTGGCGCCGCCGGTCTCGGCGTAGGGTCTAGTTCCCGCTTTCGTACGCCCCGAGGTCGACCGGGCCGCTGCGCGGGCGACCGTCGAGGTCGTCGGGCGGGGCGACGTCAGGGGGTGCAGCTCCGAGGGCGGGACTGTCCGGCAGCAGATGCAGGTCAGCCTGTGGCCAGCCCGCAATGAAGCGTGGATCCGCGACGAGGTCGCCCTGCCCCTGACCGGTGGCGCCGGCCCATGTGCCGTCGGCGATCTCATCCCGTGAGATGTCCGTGTCGCGCCCTGTGACGAACTCGGCTGCGATTTCGGCGTCGGCCTGGCTGTGGAAGAGGTTGCTGCTCTCACGGATCAGGGTCACGCCGGGGCCGAGATAGACGCCGGTCGGTCCGCCATCGGAGGGATCGGCATTGAAGGCGACGATGTTGTTCACCAGCGTTAGCGCCACGGGAGGGGATTCCATCTCCTCGGGGTAACCTATGGCCATCGCGTAGTTGCGCTCACCGTAAGAGGTTTCCCACATATTGTAGGCGATCGTGTTGTTGACGATCTCCAGCGTGCTCGGGAAAGAGCCAGACCACACCGCGGTGTTGCCCTGGCCCCAGATCAGGTTGTTCTCGATCCGTCCCCCGGCCCAGAGCTTGATCCCGTTCTGATGGTTCCGGACCACGCGGTTGCGGCGAACGACGACGTCCGTCGCGTTCCCCTCCCGGTCGCGAGAGTTTAGGTCGATGCCATCGCCGCCGTTGTCGTGGACGAAGCAGTCCTCGACGAGGATCGGGTACCCGCGCGTGATGGCGATGCCATCGGCGCCATACGAGTCGTCGCCCCGAAGCCCGCTGCCGAAGACCTCCACCCGGCGGATGGTCACCTCGTTGCAGGGACCGGGTGTGCAGTCCAGTGCCGTGTACTCGCTGTCGTGGAGGAGCGCGTCCTCCAGCGTGACGTGATCGACCGGGCCTTCCGCCGGTAGCGACTCGGAGCCCTCGCCGTACGTCAGGTGAATCGCCGCCTCGCCGCCACCGATGTCCAGGTGGTCCAGAGAATGTTCCGGTTGTCGCCCGAGAGGGTGATGCCCCACACCGAGAAGTCCCGCAGCGCGAAGCCGCTGACCCGCACGTCGGAGATGCCGCGGTCGAAGATCAGAGCGTATCTCCTCAATACCGGCGACTCACCGGGGTAGGCGACGAAGCGGATGGGGGCGTCCGGTGTGCCAGACCGGGTCAGGTGGGTCTCGTCTCCGGTATAGTCGCCGCCCGCGAAGCAGACCGTGTCGCCGGCTTCCGCGACCTCGGCGGCGTGCTCGAAGGTGGCCCAGGGCGCTGCGGCTGAGCCGGGATCATCATCACTGCCGTCCGGGGCGACGTGGTAGGTGCAGTCCGTAGCTACGATGTCGGCAGCTGTGGCCATAGGGGGAGGTGTGGCGACGGGCGCCATCAGGCCGGCCCCTTCGTCCGGTGGTTCCCCTGATCGGCAGGAGAAGAGGAGACTCACCAAGACCAGCAACCCGAGGCCGATCAGCCGGGCGGTCGGCACCTGCACCGTTATCCTTCGGTACTGGTTATGCATCGTGTCACCTCGTTCATTGTGGAGGGTCGACGCTAATGATGAGTATAGCGTCCCTTCTCCCACGCACAATTCCGAGACGACGCAATCCCAAGACGGCGCGTTGTCACGATGGCCGCCGCCGTCCGGACTGTCACCGCTCTCGCCGATCCCGCTGCGGGTATGCGTGTGCCCCCACGGTGTTGGTGTCCGCACGGCCTTGGCGGCTCGGCGGGTGTTGGCAATCCCGACAAACCGTGATACCACTACGCTGTTCTACAATGAGGCATGGAGGTCGACCTATGACAAGGCAGACGATGACATCGAGGGAGCGCGTGCTGACCGCGTTTGCGCGACAGGAGCCGGACCGCGTGCCGATCAACT